>CBDCWT010000001.1:0-86636 GCA_965223305.1 Pirellulaceae bacterium
ACCGAGCGTTTGAAAAAAAGTACCGCCGACGTGGCGATACTGAGGCAGAAACACGGGCCAAGTTGGCCCGTCAGAGTGGGCGTTTTTTTAGGGGGGGCATTACACCTTCTGGCGCCAAACTTCACGCCTTTTGACGCTACTCACGTGCCCCCTTCAGCTTGCGGCGTTTTTTCGCCCGCGCACACGGGGCTCAATGGGGGCTCGTTGGGGGCTCAATGGGGGCTCAATGGGGGGCTAGAACTTTCCAGTTCTATGCTCGAACTGTCCTAACGCATGCTCGAACTTGCTGTTAAAAGAAGCCTGCTTTGAAAAGCTGCGTAGCATAGTGAGCTTCCGTTGTGTCGAGCAAAACTTGGCTTCGGCCATTTGCGTGTCCTTCAGGTTTGCAGTGCAAACCGGGTTCACGAGCAGCGTCAAATACTGCTGCAAAACGTGAAACACAATCACCTCCCTTAAGGACGCGACAAATCGCCTCCGCTGTCAACCCCTGTTCGCACTTTTTCGGCCAACGAATTCATGATCGCGTCGGACGCGTTCCTTGTGCCAAGGAAGCGCGCCGCCGCTCGGCTTGAATGCACAACGCCGATTTGATTCTGCCCCTTGCGTTGTCGCTCCCTCGGACCTCACCCGCAAAGGCGACGTGTCACCTCCGCTTGCGCCGTTCGTCGCTCGCCAGAACTCGCTTCGCTCAGACAGGTGAGCGACCGACGACCGGCTCCAGCGAAGGCGACACTCGGGCACTCGCCTGTTAAACGCACAGATAGACGCGCTCTCGGCAAACACAGAGACGTCATCGGTTGCGAACACGCATTGATGCCCGCGTGGTGCAGCATGGGAAGCGCATCGGACTACGCTTGATCGCTCGTTGACTTGCGCGGAAGCGTGGCTGGCGCGGAAGAACTGCTGGGCCGATGACGCCGAAGTGCGTTTCAACGCTCCCTGCGCTGCGCCGCTGCCCCTACCCGGGCTCTTGTTGTCCCGCTCCCGGCTTGGCTCGCAAGCTCGCCGCGCGGTCGCTCGCGGCCTCAAAAAAAGCGGATACTCGGGCATCCTGCCCTCGTACATTCCCTCCGCGGGCATCCATGCCCTGGCGGCCGGTCGCATTCACTCGCTGGTCGTCTACGCAGTAACGCTGATGAACATGCAACATCATCCAGGATAGACAACCATTCACAGTGTTCCGCTCGCTCGACGCTACGGGCCACCGCTGCATTGCTTGCTATTCACATCGAGCCACTTTGTAAAACAACTTGTCAACACCAGGCGATCAACCTTCGGTTCCGCTTCCCGGCCCTTCGCTGTGCGGCGGCCGCGGGCCGCTGGGTCCACCTACGGCAAGCCTCCGGTGGATCCGCTACGCTCGCCATCCTGGCTCACTACGCGGATGCCGTCCAGGCACCGCGGCCATCTTTCGCGGCGGTCGTCCATGACCGCCGTGAGGGTCACTGGTCACCGTGTACCCAGCGCATTGAACCAACACACGACACGAGTTCCGCGGGCCAATACGCGGCGATTTGAACCTACACCCGTCGGCCCGCGGTCTGGCGCTGCCTCATAACGTTCCTCCAAAGAGAGACAGAGACTCACTTGCAGCTCACTAATAGCTTCCAGCTCGCAACGCTCGCGGTATACAGACAAGACGTTTATACACGCAACTGCCTCACTCGCCATGCCTCCGCGCCGTGAACCTCCACACACATTGACTACAACGGGCCGAGATGCGGTGACAAAAACCGACGCGGTTGGCCAGCAGTGACAGGCTACGGAAAACGGTCACGAGCCACTGCAGCGGCGAACACTCCCGTATCGCGCACAATTGTTTGACGCCGGAAGAGGCGTGCACTTCCAGGGAATGGTTCTCAGCCTACTCTTCCTGAGCATGCGCGCCGGGATGCCATCCGTATTCAGTGAATGATCCATCGTCACCGACACGGCGGCGCACAATCAAGAACACACTACCAGAGTCGTCCAAGGCTCGCTTCTCCAGCAAAGTCCCGTTGTCTGCGTAGAAGTAATCGTAAACGTAGATCTCGTTCGCCTTGCGTACCGTTGGTCGAATCGGAGAATCGGGATTCCGAACAATGACGCGGTAAGGAAGCTCACGATCATCGAGAAGAACGGTGGCGTACGTTGCATCTTCACCAGGTTGACTGGCGAGTTCCTCCACCCCTATATCTCGTTCCCAGTCCCACCTCTGATAGAGACGTCGCCGACCTACTCCGACACCATGATCCGTATCCATTTTCCATCGTCCGTTTTAATCTGAATGTGAGGTGTATCGTGCGGTGGGCCGTGAACGTGCCAGTCATAAGTACCGTTGATGTTAGGCATGTCTCCTAGGGGACCACGATACTTGCTTCTGTGGAGGTCTGGAAACGCGTCCTTACGGAGCTCTGCGGCCTGACGAATACTGCTGACAGTCACCTCCTCGCCGTTCTGTATCTGTTTTACTATTTTATACCAATGTGGATCCTTCCAGCCGTATCCTGGCACATACTTTGGCTGTTGAGCAGCACCGACTGAACCAACGCCGAATCGGCCAGCGGGATCTCGCGCCCCTCTCGAGTCGAACAATGAATCCAAGAACGATGTCTTGCTGCCGCGCGCTGGATTCCGTGCGCCCCAGCTTGTCCGTACGAAAAGCACGCCGAACGCAGCCTCGTAGGCTAGCTCCTGCGCCGCAGCGCCTCTACTGGCGGGTTCATCCCCGACAGTCGCGCCGTGCGCGAGTTGATATGTTGAAGAGATCGGAGCCAAGGGCGTCTGCCGGATAAACTCCTCGACGCCCTCCATGGCCCCCTGCGATAGCGGATGTCGGCTCTCGCGTGGTTCGGTTATCATGTTGAGAAGACCGCCAGAGCTAAGTCGGACCACTCCTCCTCCCGTGCCACCAAAGCCGTTAGGCCAACCACCTCTGTTGTCCACCTGAGGGTATGTCCCGCCGGTGAGAATCACTTTGATACTGGCTATGCCGTCCCACATCTCCGGCAAGCCCGGGATGTTCTGCTGATTTCCGCTGGGGTCAACGGCAGTAGTCACTCCATTCCCCGCATACCGATACAGATTCGCATCACCCGCTTCAAACCCGATCGGATCCTCACTCAACCAGCGCCCCACCTCCGGATCGTACCATCGGGCGCGGTTGTACTGCAGCTCGACGTCCTCGTCCCAGTCGCGGCCTGTGTAGGCGAACAGAAAATCGACGTTCTCGTGGGTCGAACTTCCGTCAACCTGATCGCCAAAGGCGTCGTAGATGACGTGATTCTGAACCACACGGGAGCTGTCCACGACGTCGCGGACACTGCCCAAATGGTCAGACAGCGGCCAGTAAACGTCGCCTTCCTCCGAAGGCATCGTGACTTGCTCGTCCGCCAGGATCATGTCGATCATCGGACCGTGCAGGTAGCGGTGCGATAGCGTATGGGGCAACGAACCGTCGCCGTCGGTGTCCGTGAACTCCACGGTGATGTGCGGTCCGTCGTAGACCCAAGTTGTCGCCTCATCGAAAACCTGGTCCCCATCGATATCCAGCCGTTTGCCGATCCGTCGATTGAAAACGTCGTACGTGTAGTCGACCCGCTGCAAGAGCGTGGTACCGTTGTAGTCGCGCACCGAAACAAGCCGATTGCGATGGTCCCAATCGTACTCGGTGGACGCACTGCCTGCCGTCCTTTTGGTACGGTTGCCCTCGGCGTCATACTCATAAGTGTATACCCCGTCGGACTCCAGCTGGTTGTCGCTGGCAGTCGTGTACGTCTGCCCGTTGCCCGATGTGCGGTTGCCATTGCCGTCGTAGAGGTAGTCTTCACCCGTACCACTGAACGGCAAGAAAGGTGCTGTGACACCGCTGCCATGATTGTAATCAGCGGTTTGGAGCTGATCGCGTTGATCGTAGCTGTAGGTCACCTCAAACTCGTCCCGCCAGGAACCCATTGACTCCAGCCGATTACCCTCGTCGTAGTCTAGCAAGTAGGCTGCGATACGGGTCGGGTCCGAGGCCGCGTTGTCCGAGAACGTACCGTCCCACGTCGTGGCGTTCGCAGCACGCGAGTGCGTGATGTCGGTCACGCGCCCCGCCTTGTCATAGCCAAAGATGCTCTCCGCGACCAGTTGACCACTGGTCGGTAACGCGTCGGCATAGCGTGTGATATGAGTCATCTGGCTTGCCGCATCGTACTGGAAAGTGACGTGCTTGGCAGCGACTTGATGTCCCTGCTGCGTTAGGCTCGTGAGCCGGTATATGTCATCATACACGTAGGTCGTGACAAAGTCGTCTTCGCTAACTTCGCTGACACCGCTTCCCAGATTAGCCGAAAACACCAAGCGGTTGCCGATCGAGTCATAGTCACGGGTAAAGACAAGCGGCTCCAACAGGCGGTCATGCTGCTGGGTCTCCAAAATGACCCGGTCCAGGTTGTCGTACTGCATCGTGTAGTTGGCCGCTTCGGCTGAGTCGGTAGCCGTAAGCAGGTTGTCGACTAAATCGTAAGTGAACGCAAATGTGCGGCCATCGTCCCATTGCTCCCCGGTCACCCGGTAAAGATCGTCGTAGTTGTAGGTGATCACGCGGCCGTTGTTGTCGTTGGATTCGCGGAGATTACCCACCGCATCGTACAGGTAGTTGCGATGATGGTCCGGATCGGGGTCCCGATGATCGGTCTCCACAAAGGGGCGGTCGAGTTCGTCGTAATCCCATGTCGTCACGTGGCCTACGGCATCCGTGAGGGACGTCAGATTGTTGACCAGGTCGTAGGCGTAGGCCGTCTCGTCCAGCTCTTCATCGATGCTCTTGGTCTTGCGAAAGAGATGGTCGTACTCGTAGCCCATCGTGTTGTCCAGCGCATCGGTACTCTCCAGCATGTTGCCCACCGAGTCGTACAAGTAGTCGATGGTCGGCGACTCTTCGCCACCGGGCGTGTCGTCGGGGTCGTGTGGAGTGACCTTGGTCACTCGGCCCATTTTGTCGTACTGGTAGGTTGTATCGCGGCTGAGTGGATCGATCACCTGCTCGAGCTGGTTGGCGTCATCGTATTGGTAAATCGTGGTGATATTGAGCGGCTGCTTGACTTTCTCCAGTCGCGCCTTTTGGTCGTACTCGTAGTTTGTGGTATTTCTGAGGGCGTCCGTGGTGACCCGCAGTTGGCCGTCGTCGAAGTACTCAAAGAAGGAAAGCGGCCGGATGCCGTGGACATCCGCGGGCTCGGCAACGTAGTACGTGCGGCCTAAGAAGTCCGTCTGGGTCTCGGTCGTGCGCTGTTCGGCATCCGTCACCCGCTGAACCCAGCCGAACTTCATGTCGGTGTAGAAGTAGCGCGTCAGCGGTCGGTTCGTGCCTCCCTCAGGATCCGGCTCAAGCGTCATGGTGGGCCGGTTCCAGCTGTCGTAGCGGAAATCGGTCGTATGGCCCAACGAATCGGTGGTGGACCAGAGGTTGCCCAGGTTGTCGTAGACAAAGGTGGTGACCGGCCGGTAGCTGACGGGAGTGCCGGCCACTTCCACCAGCACTTCGCCGGGAACCGACTTCAGGGAGGCGCTGGTGTCTGTGGTAAACAACTGCGGCTCGGTGATCTTGGTCAGCCGGTCCAGCCGATCGTACTCGAAGTCCGTCGTGCGTCCCTCCGGATCGGTCACCGACGTGAGGTTGTTGTTGCCATCGTAGCTGCTGTAGTGGGTAACCGGCCGGCCTGACCAGAAGTCTTTGGCCGCGGCCCAATTGACCGGGAGCGAGGTCAGGTTGCAGCTGGTATCGGTCGTGTTTTGGCTATGATCGGGATCCACCTGCCAAACGAGGCGGTCCCGGTCGTCGTAATAGTAGCAGGTGGTGTGGTTGGTGGTGGTTCCGGAGCCGCGGGAGTCGTGGTTGATAAGCTCCATGCTGGCGACGTTGCCGAAGGCATCGTATTTGTACTCGGTCACCAAGGGCAGCTGATCCTGCCCCGTACCTGTCCCGTCCGGATCGGGGGTAGTGATTTTCGCCAGGCGGTCTAGATTGTCGTAGACATAGAGCGTTTCCCGGCCGATCTCGTCGATGTACTTGCTGAGGTTCCCGTTGGCGTCGTATTCGTAGAACACTTGGTGGTTGAGCTCGCCTTCGGAGTAGGTGATCGACTTCAGTAACCCGACCGCTCCGGCGGGTACGGTACCGGTGGGATAGTACTCGTACTCGGTCGTTAGAAACGTTCCCAAAGCGGTGCCGCGGCCCGTCTTGACAGCCATGGTTTTGACCATGCCAGCCGGAACATTGTCCGCCGCGGTGGTATACGTGTAATTGATGACCTGATCGGGAGGCGGAACATAGGACGGATCGGAATCGCTGCCCCCGCTGGTCGGTTCCTGGTTCAGAAAGTTGGCTACAAGCACCGCATCCTCCGCACCGATCACGCCATCCCCCGTCGTGTCGACGTAACCGCTTTCAGGGTCTTTGTTCGGGTCCACGGACCCAATTCCATCAACGTCCACTTCATCGATGATGTTCTGAAAATCGTCCGTGTCCTCGTTGCCGTCCCCATCGACATCCAGTTTTCGGAGTGAGTTTTTAAAGCCACCCGCGATCGTGCCCGGATTGCGATTGGGTGGAGCATCGGGCGAAGTGTCCTCGCTGTGCGTCAGATCACCGTTGGCCTGCACCGTGTAGGTGCTGCTTTGGTTCAGTTCGTTGGTGTATGACGTGGGACGCGTCAGCGTATGGCCGGACCAGTTGCGGGTGAAGCTCTGCGAGGTGCCCAAGTCGGGCAAGGTCTGGCCGGTCACATTCCGCAGACCATCGTAGGTGTAGCTGGTCACCTGCGGCAGAAGGGTACCGTTAAACGTCTGCAGCGGGGAACCGACGACGTCGGGGCGGTTGCTAAAGTCGTCCGGGTCCGCCGTGGTGATGCTAAGGATCTCGCCGTTGTCGGAGAAGTAGTTGCCCGCAGTGTCGTGCACCAGTTTAAGGAGATAGGTAAACGTCTGACCGTGCTGGTCAGTGTATTCCCACACGCGCCCCCGATGGTCCAGCACGGTTTCGCTGGAATGGCCGCGGCCGTCCTTGACCTCCGTCTTGTTATCGAAGTCCATGAACAGCGGCCGTGTGGTGGACCACGTTTTGGACACGTCCGGCAAGGCCTCACCCTGTCGGAACTCGATAAGCTCAAACTTTGATTGATCCGGCCAGGTGATGAAATCGAGCCTTCGCCAATCCCGCCCATAGCCAAAATCGAGCGTTTTATAGTTGAAGTCAGTAACCTGGTCGGCGCTGCCCGGACTGTTCGCATGGCGGGTGATCTTGGTGAGCCGGTCCTGGCTATCGAAGTCGAACGTGTCTTGGGGCTGCGGCCCCACATCGAAACCGGGGTCCGGATCCGGGTAGAGCACGTCGATCTTGCGCGTGTTCGTATCGTAGTCGACCTTCGTGACCCGGCCCCCAAAATCGGTGATAGTCAGCGTCTCGACGCTGCCCGAAGTGCTGTAGGCCAGTAGCGTTTCACGGTCCTGCGGATTCTTGATCTTCGTAAGCTGACCCTGGCCATCGTAATAGAACTTGGTCTCGTTACCGTTGCGGTCAGTCGTGCTGTAGTGGCTGCCAGCGGGCCAGGTATCGGTGCTTTCGCTGTAGCTGTTGATCGCAAAACGGTCTTCGTTGCCATAGCGATCCTTGAGGACGTAGAAATTGGTCTCCGTTTCCAAGGTCGTAACCGACTCGGCAGGAGTCGAATAGGTCCCAGCGGTCTCTTTGTAAAACGAAACCGAGTTGTCACCGCGGATGACCGCGACGCCGTCCTCCTGGGCCGGGGCGCCGCTAGTCTTGACCAACACGGAGGCGTCGATGATCTGTTTCAAGAAGGGGAAAGCCAGACCAGGCGCTACATCGTTGTTCTTCCAACGATTGATCACAAAGTGCGATGTTTGCACTTCCCACAGCTCGGGGCCCCCAACTTCCTCGCCAATCAACTTCACCCGGTAGGAACCCGTGTCGAGCCCCTTGACGTCCAAGGGCACGGCAAAGGCGATGGCATCCTCGGCGTAGTTCGATGTGTCGAGTGTGAAGGTCAGCGGTGTCGGCAAGTCGTCATGCACTGGGTCCGTGTTGTCCCAATCATCCACCTCCACCTTAACGTCAATCGTGTCGGGCCAGTCGCCGGTTGGCTTTTCGAATTGGCCGCGGACCACCGGCTGCGTGCCATGGGTTCCCTGGCCCAAGAAGTCCAAGAAACCGGGCACGATCGGTACAACCGGAGCGCCACTTTGCAAGTCGACGTCGATCCCGCCAGTTGTGCAGACCAGACACTCGTTGTCCGGTTCGGCGTCGATTTCGATTTCAGCCCTGGAGATCGAGGCCAGCGTGTTGTCGTGGATGGTGATTGTCTCGACAGTACCGACAGGCAACCGCACCCAGCTCTGAGCCTCGGTTTGGTACACCTCGACTTGAGCAAAGACAAACTCGTTGCTTTCCAAGTCTCCGTCATCCTGGGGGATCACATCGATGAGCACTTCGGCGTGGCCGTTGAGGGAGAAGTAGTCCGGGCCATCGGCGACCTGATAGAAACCAGGTTCATTCGCGACGGGATTCGTCTGCAGGGTGGTGCCGCCAGACTTCAGTTCGTAGTCGGCCACCGTCGGATGGGGTGGCGAGGCGCTGTTCGCCCGATTGCTGTCAACGATCAACCGTAGATTCGTGCAGAGCTGGCTGGTGCCGTCGGCGGGTCTGATGCCAAACCTTCCCGCGACTGAATTAAGCTCGGTGGCATCGGCCGTATCGACTTCCAAAACAACTCCCTCAGCGTCGTCGATGATGTTGACCGTGGCGGGTGTCGTATTGGCAGCCTCCGTAATCAGCTCGAATTGGACCGTTTCAGTGCCCTCGCTTTCGTCCGCATCCTCCTTGGGAACTACAGACAACACGACATCGGTTGTGTTGCCCGTGCCGATGTCGACTTGGATAAAACCTGCGGGTGGATTGGTGACAAGCGTATGGGACGACGACGATACGTAGTAATCGAGATCCTCAATCGCTGTTCCGGTGATCTTTAGTGTGAGGATGTCGCTGCTGACGTTCGGCCAGGAGGATGTCGAGATGGGTTGAATGGTGATAGTGTTGCTGACAGCGCCTCCGCAGTAATAGAAACTATCCGGCTCGTGCGCATCCTGACTGCCAGCGACCAGCTCAAGGTGGCCGGACGTGCCGTCATCGTCGTTGATCGTGATCGGCAGATCTGCGGCGTCCGGAGCGCTAAACGTGAGTGTGCTGGAAGTTTCTACTTGGGAATCAGGATAAAGCCGCAGCGTGACGGTACCCGCTCGCTCGGTCGGACCGGTTTCGTTCAGGCGGATTCCTCGGCCGGAGATGAGCGGAGCGCCGGAACTGAGCACATCAAAGTCATCGACTTCTGCGCCGTTACCACCGTCATCGGTCCAGCTGATATCCACGACGCTGTCGCAAACAGACGAATCTCCTGTGGCGGTGACTGTGATATCGGTGTCCAGGTACGGATTGGCATTGCCTTCGTTGATGGCGCTGGCGCTGCTGGAGAGGGAGTACTGGCAATGGTCGTAGACATTCACAACATGCGTGGCTGTCGCACCGTCGATCGTTGCCGTTAGAGTGACGGTACTGGCGGGCTCTGTATCAGTGTCTGCGTAACTTTCGAACGATAGTGTAGGTAGTGACGACGCTAACGTGTACGGTTGTGTGATGGGGCCCCCGCTGTCCTTCAAGACCCAGTCGCCATTGACGCCATAGTCGAGGGTACCTGCACCGTTGGTCTGCCAGGTGAGTTGCATACTACCTGAACACGTGCCGGTAGTACCAAACGAAATGCCGGTGAATCCACCTTCCCTGTGAGTGCTCTGACTGTTACTGCTCTTGCGAATCTCCGGATTACAAACGGAGCTAACGTCGTCATCGACGATAATTACAGAAGTGTTGTCTGACTCGCTGGTCGTGGTCGTCTGAGAAATGAAGTGATCTGGCCCGCGAGCTGTTACAAAGATGGGGATAATCTCATCAGAGTGATCCAAGTCCTGTGTCGAGACGAGATCGAAGCTCTTAGGCACTCCGTTCTCGATCCAGAGATTATCCAGGTCCGGGTTCCCAACGACGGAGTAGGCATCACCCGAGCCCGTAGTGACTTCTTGGATGAAAACGTCCACGGTGCACTTGGCAAGCGAGGTGATCGTGATTTGCGCGGTTGTTGTGCCGGCACCCGAGTCCTCATAGATCGTTGCGTTCGCTGCGTTGTTCGCCAATACCGTCAGATTGCCGCAAACCGCCGCGGTCGAATACGGCACCGATGTACCCACAATCTGCAGCGACGCCGTGTCGTAGTGGATCTCGGATTCATCGACCGGTGTGTCTTGGCCATAGACCGTCACCACATGCGTCGGCAAATCGTCGGCTGGATCACCGCGGAAGGTGACCGTGCCGGCGCTCTCGGCCCGCATCGTGGCGCTGTAAAGCAGCTTTTGGCCGCCGCCGGTGGTGGCCACCTCGCCGGTTGCCGCGCCCGCCTCACCGAGTTCCCCAGGTGTGGCCAGGTCGTAGTCGCCGGCCCAGGGAAAGTCGGTACTGAACTCCGGAGCCTCGACCACCGAGACCAACTCCTGGTCGAACAACACATCCAAGTAGGCACTGAACACGCCTTTGGGTACGGCCCGCTTGTCCTCGGCATAGACCTCCAGAATGAACTCCTGGCCGGCGGTCGTGGTGGTCAGCGGGTTGCCCAGCTTGTCGGTAATCTTCAGCGTGAACTCGACATCGGCTGCCGAAGCGTTCACGTTGACCAGCACGTCCTTGACAATCTCCGAATGCCCGTCGCTAACCGTGACCTCGAACATCAGCTCGTCGGCCGCAATGTCGGGAACCGTGAAGGTGGCCGTCGGAGAGTCGGCGTTTTGCAAGGTGACGTCCGGACCGACTACCTGCTCCCACTGGTAACTGAGCGTACCGTTGTCGAAGGTGATGTTGTTGATCTGCAGCGTCACCGTGTCGTTGATGTCGAACGTACCAGCAGGTGTGGCGGTCGCGCCGCCCAGCGCCGTGTCATAGTCGTCTAGTACATCGACGTCGATTGACACGAGCTTGGTCACCGTCGAGACGCCGTCGGAAACGTCGACCTGGAACGTCATGGTGTAGTCGACCAGCTGATTGGGCAACTCAGCCACGTGCGCTGTAGGACTGTCGGCACCCACGATCGGCACCGGCGGGCCGCTGGTCTGTGTCCAGAGATAGGTCACCGTGCCACCAGGGAATGAGACGGGGTCGATCATCAACTCGACCGGATCGCCCACACGATAGGTCGACAGACTCTCGTGAGTGACGGTGACATCCTTCCAGTTGATCTGGTTCGTACCCGCTCCGTGATAGTTGGTCATCAAGATCGGCTTGATATAGGCCGTGCCGGTGCGGAACTTGGAGGCCGCCGAGGGGCTTTCGCCCGTGATCGTGCCCGTGTACTCTTGCCAGTCGGTATCCGGGACCGGTTGATAGCCGAGCGGATAGTAGTTATAGCTGGCTCCGTAGCGGGCATTGCCCACCGCGGTCCCCGAGGTGACCGTGCCCAGTGACGAGGGCCAAGGGCTTTTGAGCGTAATCGTGTCGTTGATAGGGTCGATCCCACCTTGATCCCAAATTCCGGAGGAGGAGTGGTGGATGAGGCGCGAGTAGGTATAGTCCGGGTAGGTGTGACCGGTCGAGTCTTGGTAGCCGTACCAGATGAAGTTCCGCTTGTATCCGGTCGAGCCGTCGTGCCAGCCACTGGCGTCGTTGAGGTAGATGACGGTATCGCCGGGGTCGAGATCCTGGGCCAACGTAGTTTGGGCCGAGCCAGAAACCAATCGTATATGCCTGGCTTCGATGCGGTTGAAGTCGATATCGTAGGAATCGAAACCCAGGTATTGCTTGTTAGCGGCCACGTAGAGCCCTCCCGCCCCGTCACCGGATTGAGCCCAACCGCTGAGCCGGTAGGTCTCGCTGGTGTCGACCGGAATGAAATCGTCCCCGATGTAGGTTGTCTTGGCCGTTGTCGAGACCGTTTCAGAACCACCGAACGTGGTCGCATCGAGGGCCGTGTCGACCGCTCCGACCAGGGCACTTCCTGCATCCACATTGACCGAGACGAACTCCGTCCAGGTGTCGGTGCCGTCAGAGATCTCGACCTCAAAGCCCAGTGAGTAGTCGATGAACGAATCGGGAGTCACGATGCTGACGGTCGAACTGTCCTCTCCTGAAGTGATGACCTGGGCCCCAGAGATCTGATTCCACTCGTACGTCAAGTTGCCTGGAGGGTGGTCAATCGCGTTGACATGCAAGTCGACGGTATCCCCCGCTTGAAAACGATCCAAGCTCTCGTGGGTGAACTCGACGTTCCTCCAGTTGATCTGGTTCGTACCCGCTCCGTGATAGTTGGTCATCAGGATCGGCTTGATGTAGGCCGTACCGGTGCGGAACTTAGTAGCCGACGAGGCGCTTTCGCCAGTGATCGTCCCCGAATACTCCTGCCAATCGCCGTCAGGAACGGGGTCATAGCCGAGAGGATGGTAGTTATAGGTGGCTCCATAGCGGGAATTGCCGACCGCCGTGCCTGCGGTGACCGTACCTAGTGACGAAGGCCAGGGGTTTTTTAGCGTGATCGTGTCGTTGGTAAAGTTGATCCCGCTCTGGTCCCAAACTCCCGAGTAGTCGTCGTGAACGTTGCGCGAGTAGGTATAGTCCGGGTAGGTGTGACCGGTCGAGTCTTGGTAGCCGTACCAGATGAAGTTACGTTTGTACCCGGTCGAACCATCGTGCCAGCCTGTGGCGTCGTTGAGGTAGATGACCGTATCGCCGGGGTCGAGATCCTGGGCCAACGTGGTCTGGGCCGAGCCAGAGACCAGCTGGACATGCTTACTTTCGATGCGGTTGAAGTCGATATCGTAAGAATCCCATCCCAAGTACTGCGCGTTGCCGGTGACGTAGAGCCCTCCCGCCCCGTCACCGGAATGAGCCCAGCCGCTGAGCCGATAGGTCTCGCTGGTGTCGACCGGGATGAAATCGTCTCCGATGTAGGTGGTCTTGGCCGTGGTGGAAACCGTTTCGGCACCGCCAAAGGTGGTGGCATCGAGACTGGCCGTGGCCCCATCGGAGGCCGTTTGCAAATCCGATTCTGCGGCATCGCCGTCGACTAGGCCTGCCCCAGCAACCATGCTGCTAAGTGGAATCGCCTCGGCCGTGTCCCGCAGCGATTGATAGAGCTCGTCGGGAGAGGCGCCGTTGACGGCCTCGAGCAATAGCGCTGCTAGACCCACGGCATGGGCCGCTGACGCCGAAGTACCCAGGAAGTTGGGATCGGAATCGGTATCCTCAGGTACGTCGACACCGAAGAAGGTCGTGTTCCCACCATCTGGAGCAGTAAAGTCGGGCTTGGCTCGCGTGACCGGACTGGTATACGAGTTGCCCGCGGTGTCGAAGTAGATCGGAGTGCCGCCAACCGAAGAGTAAGGCTGCACGTCGGGCGGTGTGGTGCCAAACTCCGGGGTGTCGTCCCAGAAAGTTGCCCCCACGGTGGCCGCACCGAAGGCGTTGGCATGCCCGTAGATGGTGCTGCTGTTGGTGGCAAACTCGAGGTTCGTCATCCCAGACGTCGCGTTGCTGAACTCGACGTACTTGATCAAATCGGGCGCATCGCCATCGTAGTTGACGATCATCAAGCTGTAATCGGCCGCTGCCCCGAGGTGTTGATACTGCAGCACCTCCACGGCATCGGCACCGAGGTTGCTGTCGAGGCTGGCCGCCACCACCTGGTTCTGGTTGTTGAGGATGTAGATATCCATGTCGGTCGAAGCGCCGGCACTGCCGGTGACCGAAGCAAACGGCTGGTTCCACTGAAAGGAAAGCGTGACCTGCTGCCCGTCATCCAACGTAAAGCCCTGTTTGTCATCGACGGCCGTACCGGGATCGAAGTCATGCGAGGTACCACCGGCAAAGGGAGGTGCACCGTTGACTGAAGCAAGAGCACTGGCCGCATAGGTCGTCCCTTGCCGGTAGGTGCTCTCGTAGGAATGGTTCGCGTTGTTGCCCGCGGCTACAAAGTAGCCCACACCCTCGGCGTAGGCGTTGTCGATCGCTTGGGCGATGATGCCGTCCTGGAAGAAGGGCTCGGCGTAGTACATCACGTCGTCGACGATCAGGTTGGCGCCGGCCGCTTCATGTAGGTCGGTGATGCTCTGCGCAAAAGCGGCTTGGCCCAGCGTCGCGGTGGCAAAGGCCAGCTCGGCGCCGGGTGCGATGTCGTGGATCGTCTGCAGCATGGCGCGGCCTTCATCCAGGCCGCCGGAAGTCATGTCGCTGAGCACATTCACGGCGGTGGTATAGCCGTTGGGGTTGCCGTTGCCGGGCAACTCGCCCGCCGTGACGTCCGACGCCGCGTCGCCAAGGGTGTCGTAGCTGTCGGACAAGACGCCGATTGTGACCCCGAAACCGTCCACATTGAGGTTCGTGCGCAGGTCGTCCGAAAGCTGTGCGGTATCGCCCTGGGTCGAGATGGACGCGGTTTCGGAGATAAAAGGACGCACCGAGCGGACGCGGTTGAGGTCCGCTAGATCTTCCAGTTTGTCGATGGGAACTAAGCCTGAAATGACTTGGCGATGCGCACCGGTGACATCCATGCCCAGCTCCGTGAGTTGCTTCTCCAGCTCGTCCGGATCCCCGTAGGCCACAACGTCCACGACCACTTTTTCTTCGCCCATTTCGTTGTGGACTTTGAGCAGCCGGTCTTCGGGCGTGAACTCCTGCAGCGGGCCGGGATGTTGGCGGACAATCTCCTCCTTGGCTTTGTGCTGCTCGAATTCAGGCACCAGAAAGGCCAGCTGAGTTCCCACTTTACGCAATTGGCCATCTTTGGCGTCGCTGTGCGTGCCGAAGACCGAGAGGGTCGCTTTTTGCCAGGCGGAGGAGCTGTCCCGGGTCAGGTCGGCCACCTCGACTGCGGGTGGCTTCTCGCCCGGGAAGGCGTCGATCGGTTCCGCGGCGGGCGGCGGGAGTTGGGGAGGACCTTTGGCTTCCGTTTCACCAGGCCCCTTCTCCAGCGGCTGGCCGGCCAGCAGGCGGCGATCTTCAAGCGACTCGGAAAGGAGTTTGCGGTACAGTTTTTGTCGGCGCAGACGCTGCTGACGTTTCTTGAGGCTGCGGCGAACGAGACTTGATAACTGGGGCAGTCGATTCATGGGAGTATCCTCTCATCCCGTGTATTGAATCCCAGTGCGCGCAAGGGGGACTTTGAAGCCCTGCGTCGAGGGAGGGGCAATATGCCGCTTGGGGCGCGGGCAGGCAGGGGTGCTACCAAGAGACGGCAGCGGCACCGCGAAGTCATGCGGAACAGCACCGCATACCAGGTCGCGTCTGAAACGAGTTGTCTGGAGACCGAACACCGGCCGCTCCGAACTGTGTTTACACTCGGGCCCTATATGTACTAATGCAAAACGGAGACAAAAACGTCACGGAAAGTTAAAAAAATTTCATCTTTCTTTCCGCGCCGCGCGCCGGTGGACGTGTAACACCAATCACACAAACCACTTCAAGACACGACATGGTGGTAAAAAAATTTTGACGCGATTTCGACGCGCACCATCAATTTGTTGGCGAATATCAAGTTGTGGACACAAAGATCACACACGCGCTTTGTGCGATTCTATATTCCAGATGAGCAATTGTTGGTGCCGTGGGTCTGATGGACACCTCCGTCTCTATCCGGTTCATGTTGTTGATCCTTTGCTTCTGCTTTTTTTGACAGGATTTACAGGATCGACAGGATGGCCGGGGATCGTGATCCAAAATCAGCCGCTGGGCGTTAGCCCACGGTTTCGAATCAAGCAACTCCGATGTATTTCGGCTCGGCAGGAGCCTCGCCCTCCCGAGCGTCTTGCTCCGCCTCTATCCTGTTCATCATGTTCATCCTGTCTGTCTTCTGCTTTTGACAGGATGGCCGGGGACCGTGATCCAAATCAGCCGCTGGGCGTTAGCCCCACGGTTTCGAATCAAGCACTCCGATGTATCTCGGCTCGGCAGGAGCCTCGCCCTCCCGGGCGCGGTGCTCCTCTATCCTGTTCATCTTGTTAATCCTGTCTGCTTCCGCTTTTGACAGGATTTACAGGATCAACAGGATGGACCCACGGTGCGCAGTTTTGGCCCAGATTCCGCGGCGAATCTAGTATTTCGTCCCGATCGCCTCGCTGACGCTTCGGGTTTCGATTGACGCGTAACTCTTCCTTGGCACAAAACCAGTTACGACTCCTTTGAGATGAAAGTCACGAATACATCTGGGCACATCCAACAAGAACCAATCGTTGTGGCAGGTCGTATAGCGTAGGGGTGGCGAAAGAATAACTTCCCATACCCCGCTGGGGATGGGTTTTCTCGATGTGGCTGCGGCGTACAATACTCGCCCGAAAGCTACAATGCTCTTCTAACAGCTCACTCAGTCTTTCATTGCATCATCCGCGCTCCGGGCAAACACGATGATCAAGGGGCTAACACTCAAAAGACCATGCCGAGCGCGATGCAAAGGTCGTTTTCCAGAAGTTCGCTTTTGTTTTCTTACTCCAGATTCCACATGAAAAACGCCGCCGTCGGTCATGCACTCAACGAGGCTTGACCTTTGCCTAGCCCCTTTCTTCCAAGAGGTCACAGAAACTCGTGACCTTATTCCAAAAGGTCTGTGTCAACCCTTGAGTGAGTGGGAACGAATGTCTCGGTAACATGATCGGGTCACTCCTCGCCACAGAATTAAGGACGTTTTGAGTGACGCGAGGGACGGACGAATTTCGTGATCTAATGAGGCGCGTCTGCGCAGGCTCCCGGTCGGCGGCCGAGGAGCTGGTCTCAGTTTACGGTCCTACTGTGCTGTTCGTGGTGCGTAGGCGGCTGTCTGTCAAGTTCCGCTGGCAATGTGATTCACACGACGTCGCCCAGGAAGTATGGACGAACCTATTCTGCCAACCTGAAGTTCTACTGGGATTTAGGTATCCGGAAGAGTTGATCCGTTACTTAACGGTCGTAGCTCAAAACCAGATCATGGAGGAGCGCCGGAGAGTCGCAGCACAAAAGCGCCTGAAGGAGCCTTGGTTGGATGCGTCGACAGGCGCGGTGAACGAACCGGCTTCGCGCGATCCAGGGCCGGTAGAGTTGGCCGTGCTAGAAGACGAGTTTCGGATGATGATGTACCGCCGCAACCACCGGGATCGGCAGATTATCATGCTACGGATAGGCGGTCTCGATGCCGACGAGATTGCCGTGTTGTTAGGTATTGGTGTGAGAACGGTGCAACGGGTTCTCCAAGCTGTGCGCGTAGAGCTAACTTCAGGCTGACTGCACTAACTGCCTGTTGAAAAAGCACCGTTTTGGCATTTTTTAACCTCACCGATTCGCACTAGGGTGCTTCGTCCTGACCTTCTCCCCAGAGAGGCTGTGCAGCTTTTGCAGTCCGCCAAACTCTGGCGAGTTCGGCTACGCTCCAAATCAGCCGCTGGGCGTTAGCCCACGGTTCCTCAGCGAAACCCGACGCGTAGCGTCGGGGAGGGCTCCCCCCTCTCCGGCCCTTCGGGCCGACTCTCCCCTTGGGGCCCCTTGGGGAGAGTGAAGAAAGACGAAATCAACAGGCTGCTAACTAACGCTTCGGCCTTAGCCAGCGGGCGAGGGCGATGGTGAATAAGCCAATACCGGCAAAGAGCGCCCCACAAAGGCCAACGTAGGGCATTCGAGGATACGCCTCATTCACTCCTGATAGCGCAGCGCCGACGATCAGCGAAATGACACCGAAGATGACTGCGTCCTTCATGGAGTTCAGACAAGTCCGCTAGCCCGAATTATTGATGAGCGATCTGCTGCGAGGTCGTAAGTCCATCCGTGGCTTCGTCATGCTTCACAATTCTCCCTCGACGTATTGCTTTCAATACGCCTGCAGGAGAATTGCTCGCCTTCCTTGCCACGAACGTACTTACAACCTCTCGCGACGATCTTCATGAATAATCCGGGCTAGGCGAACAACTCGTGTTTGACGTCGCCATAAACATCGGTCAACCGAAAGTCGCGACCAGCGTGCTGATATGTCAGACGCCGGTGATCTAAACCCAAAGCAAATAGCAAGGTTGCATGCAAATCGTGCATGTGCACTGGATCTTCGACGGGACGAAAACCGAATTCGTCCGTCTCGCCGTATGTCAAACCGGCACGGACGCCGCCGCCAGCCATCCACATCGTAAAACCTTGGGGATGATGATTTCGGCCATCAGCACCTTCTACTGTCGGAGTACGCCCGAATTCAGCACCCCACAAGACCAGAGTATCTTCGAGCAAACCCCGGCGGGCCAGATCGGTCAGCAGGCCCGCGATGGGCTGATCGACTTTCGCCGACTCCCGAATCAGCCCCGGTTGGACCTTCTTATGGTGGTCCCAAGTATAGTTGGTTGATACCTGGATGTACCGCACGCCAGCCTCGGCGAACTTCCGCGCCAACAAACACTGGCGAGCAAAGTTGTCGGTCGGTGAGGCGCCCACGCCATACAGATCTAGGGTTGCTTGCGGTTCATCATCCAAGCTCATGATTTGCGGCACTGTCGATTGCATGCGAAATGCCAATTCGTAGCTGGCAATCAACCCTTCGATACCCGGATCGACAGTCGCCACACTCAGGTGCTCTCGATTGAGTACCTGAATCAAATCCAACTGAGCACGCTGCGCATCAGGATCGATGCGGCGGTTGACGATGTTCGAGATCTGGGCATCGGCAATCGGGATCTCTGCCGATCCGATCGCCGTTCCTTGGTGCACTGCCGGCAAGAAGGCGTTGCCGTAGTTTTGCACTCCACCGTGGCCGCGCGGCGGCGAGATGGTGATGAACGCGGGAAGGCTGTCGCTTTCGCATCCCAGTCCGTAACTGACCCAAGCCCCGACGCTCGGCCGCACTAAGTTGGCCTGGCCCGTGTGCAGTCGCAAGAGCGCTTCGCCATGGGCCGTGCCTTCGGTGTGCATCGATCTCACAACGCACAGACGGTCCGCCTGCTGAGATAGATGAGGGAACAACTCGCTCATCCAGATACCGCTGTCGCCGTACTGCGCGAACCGGAAAGGTGATCCCAAGACCTTACCCAGTTCCGCTTTGTCACTCCCGACCGCCTGCGGCGAGAGGGGTTGACCGTCTTGCGCAGCGAGGCGCGGTTTGAAGTCGAAGGTGTCCACATGACTGGGCCCACCCCACATGAACAAGAAGATAACTCGCTTGGCACGTTGCGGAAGATGCGGCAGCTTGGGAGCTAGTGGGCTCGGCGCCGCCTCCGATGCTGATTGTCCTGCACGTCCGACCAGCGCCGCCAAAGCCAAGCTGCCGAATCCACAGGCGCTGTTGCGCAACATTGCTCGCCGCGTAGACCGGGGTGCAAACTGATTACAAGCCATGGATCCAATCACTCCAAATACTGAAACTGACTCGACGCAAACACGGCGTGGCAAGCCATCGCCAAGGCGTTGAGCTCCGCTCGTTGGTCACCCTGTCGCTCCAGGCGTGCTGCGGTTCCCGCCAAGAAATCCAACAATGCCTGCCGCTGTGCGGGAGTGGGCGAGCACCCTAGCAGCTGACCAAACATCGTCACGATCCTTGCCTCCCAGTGGGTCGACGAGGTCTCCAGAATTCGGGCCGCCGCCGCTCGGGCGGCCTCCATCACCATCTCGTCGTTCAGCATGAACAGGCTTTGAGTCGGCACTGTCGTGCGCGGACGGGCTCCCGTAGTGACATGCGGGTCGGCAAAGTCGAAGACCTGAAACAGCTCGGGTAAGTCGTTGCGAATCACGGGCAGGTAAACACTCCGACAAGGGAAGTCGGTACGGCGGCGAACCTTGTTGTCCCCGACGGCGGTGGCCTGATCCTCTAGGTACCAAACCGTCGACTCGCGCGGCGTTAAATCAAGCTGCCCGGCAGCGAGCAACATCGCGTCCCGCAACGACTCCGGGTCCAGCCGGCGGCGATGACCGCGCCAGAGGAGGCGGTTGTCTGGATCGCGGGCGTGATGCGCGGGCAGGTGCCGGCTGCTGAGCGCGAACACGCGACTCAAGACGATCTGCTTCACCACCGCCTTAAGGGACCAGCCCGAGCCGATGAGTTCAGCAGCGAGGTAATCGAGTAGCTCCGGATGACTCGGCGCAGCCCCGGTGCGTCCGAAACTGTCAACTGTGGGCACAATGCCGCGGCCGATCAGGTGATGCCAGATTCGGTTGGTATAGACGCGAGCCGCAAGTTGGCCGGCGCGGCCGTTGCCATCGGTCAGCCAACGGGCGAGGGCGACGCGCCCACTCTGGCCGCTGTCAATCTCAGGCGGCGCGTGATCACAGAGGACACGGAGAAAACCCCGCGGAACTCGCTCGCCCGGCCGGTCAAACTGCCCGGAGAGCCGGATGCGCTCATCCGAAGGCTGGTCGCTATCCGTGGGGATCATCGCCCGAGCTGGAATTGCTGGAGGGGCGGACAACGCCGCAGACAGCTCATTACACAGCGTTTCTTGAGCGGCGATCCGCGCGGAAATTGGCTGCGCGTCGTCTTTGGCCGCGGCGGCGATCGCGTCCGCCGGTTCGTCGTCCAGCGAGGCCAACGACTGCGGGTCACCACTACGAAGTCGTTTTAGGACGGACTTGGCCTGCTGGCTCCTCTTCTTAAGCTGTGACAGTTCGCGCCAGTATCTCTCGTACGCCGAGTCCGCCTGCTCGCCATCTTCACCGAGCCCGACCAGCCGTTCCATCACACGTTGCTGGTTGAGCATGTAGCGCTGCTCCATCACCTGCGTCGAGGTGAAGATCCCGGCCAAGGCGTAGTAGTCGGCCGTAGGAAACGGGTCGAACTTGTGGTCGTGGCAGCGGGCGCAACCCAAAGTTTGCCCGAGCAGCGCGCGCCCGACCGTGTCGATCTGTTCGTCCGCAATCTCCATGCGCTGTTTCTGTTCATCGGTCCCCAGCAACACCTTGGGACCAACCACCAGAAAACCGGCTGCGACCCGCTGCCGGTCACGTTGTTCGACAGAATCGAAAGGAAGCAGATCCCCGCAGATTTGCTCCAGCACAAATCGGTCGTGGGGGAGATCTGCGTTCACGGCGGCAATGACCCAATTGCGATATCGCCACGCCTCGCGAAACAGGAAATTCTCGTCCAGACCGTTCGAGTCAGCGTAGCGGGCCAGGTCGAGCCAGTGCCGTCCCCAACGTTCACCGAACTGGGGCGAGCTGAGCAGCCGGTCCACTAACCGCTCGAGCGCCGCAGGGGCGCTATCAGCGAGAAACGAGTCGACTTGTTCAGAGGTCGGAGGCAGGCCAAGCAGCTGGAAATAGAGGCGGCGCACAAGTTCGCGAGCGTCGGCGTCAGATCCGGGCGTCAGCCCAGCACGTTCCAGCTGCGCGAGCACAAATCGATCGATCGTACCGCGCGGCCATACACGGTCCTGGACCTCGGGAGGGGACGGTTGGACGAGTGGCTGAAAGGCCCAGTGGTTCTTGCCAGCAACTGGATCGGAAGGGGTTTTGGCAACGGCCGGCCCACCCTCCCGCGGACCCCGGTGCCCCCAACTGGACCCACCGCTCCAGCCGCGCGACCGCCCTGCGCAGAGAGCGGGCCGCTGGGTGGCATCTGCAAGTCGTCGTCAACGTAACGAACGGCGCGAACTAGTAGGCTGGCCTCGACGTCGCCAGGTACGATAGCCGGTCCGCTATCCCCGCCCCGGCTCCACTGGGCTCGGCTGTCCAACCGAAGTCCAGCCTCCGCTTCATCCGCGTCTTGCGAATGGCATGCATAGCAATGTTGCACTAGCAGTGGGCGAATGTGAGTCTCGTAATAGTGAGAGCCTGCCTGAGCAGATTCCGTTGGGTCTGCTGCCGAGGCGGGCCAGCCGGCAATGCTGATCAGAAGTGCCGCGAGCGCGGCGGATGTGTTGGCGGAGAGGCGCATGCTGAACCGAGGAAGGCGAGGCTGAAGGCAAACGCAGCCGGGGCGCTGTCGCAAGCCCCCATTCTACTGGCCCCGCAGAAGGGCTGTCTAGAGAAAGCACGGGGGGGGATGGAAGGCTCGTTGGCCCGTAAACAACCGGACCGAAAGTGGCATGCTCGGCCTGCAATCAGCCGGAATGCGTTAGCCCGGATTATTCATGAAGATCGTTGCGAGAGGTTGTAAGTACGTTCGTGGCAAGGAAGGCGAGCAATTCTTCCGCAGGCGTATTAAAGCAATACGTCGAGGGAGAATTGTGAAGCATGACGAAGCCACGGATGGACTTACGACCTCGCAGCAGATCGCTCATGAATAATTCGGGTTAGCATCCGGTTGTGAACCGTGGGCTAACGCCCAGCGGCTGATTGTAGTACCGGCCCGAACCCGGGCGTAAGCCCCATCAATGTAGCAGGTACACTCCGTGTGCCGTCCGCCAAAAGCAGAAGCACTCACAAACACAAAAACCGGCGCTGGCCAGCGGCTCGGCGGGAGCCTCGCCCTCCCGGGCGCTTTGCGCAACAGAGAGCATCGACTGTCGTTTGGAAGGCGATGTTCGCTCAGCTGGGGTGGACGCGGTCGGGTAGCACTTTGATCACCACACAGGAAACGTTGTCGTGTGAATCTCGCCGGAGCGCTTCGAGTACCAGCGCGTCGGCGGCTTCCTGGGGGCTGCCATCGGCGACCCGCTGCGCAATCAGCTCATCGTCCAGCACGCCGGTCAGTCCATCCGTCGCAAGTAACAACCGATCGCCTGCCTGGAGCTCTACGGTCTGCATGAATGGGGGCTCGAGATCCTTCGTCGATACCGCATTCAGCACAACATGACGGTAACTACTCTGCTGCGCTTCCCGAGCGGTGAGCACACCCGCGTCGACTAACGTCTGAACAAATGTCTGATCCCGGGTCAGCCGCCGAATCCTCGAGCCGCGAATCAAGTAGGCGCGACAGTCGCCAACGTTTGCCACATGAGCGGTGTCACCATTGATGATGATCGAGGCCATGGTGGCGCCCATCTGACGGCAGTCGGGGCAGCGTCTCGCCAGCCGATTCATCCCTCGCCGTGCCGCCTGCAGAGCACGTTCGACGACCGATTTAGCACTGCGGTCGTCCAGCTTGCCCCGCCTTGTCGCGGCCTGCAAGACACGAGGAACGGCCTTCACCACGTAGCGGCTGGCTTCTGCGCCACCTTGACGGCCGCCCATCCCGTCAGCGACCAGGAAAATTCCCTGCGTCACATCGGCGTAACACTTATCTTCGTTGTTGGCGCGGTATCCACCGCGCACACAGCGAGAACCGGCTCGGAGACGCAACGGCTCGGGCAGCTTTTCCTGCAGTGCGTGTCTTTCGAGCTGTCCACGATGACTTCCGCACGCCGGGCGCAACGGCTCGGGCAGCTCTACTTGGAGGGCGCGGCCAGGGACTTGGAACGATATGGCTTCGTCGATGGGAGCAAGCCGGGCATTCGTGGCAGGTGTTGCCTGCCAGCCGAGCGGCTCTTGGCTAGATCCCCGTCTTTCTTGGCATGCCAGCTCGACCATGGCTCACCCCCTTTCCTGTTGCAGTTCAATGCGGCTTTTACATCGAGGTTGAGAGAACACGTTGCAAACCGCGGACCGCGCGTCGAGCACGAGAACGTGCCGGGAAACCGTTCGGCTGAGCGAAGACCTGAGTGGGATCGAATGCGCTATATCGCACACAAGTCGCACACTAGCCCGTGCTGGGCCGCGCGCTCGCGGGCCCTGTTCGGATCGTGAACGACCCGATGGAGGAGAAACGGCGGTGTCGATGAAGGGCAGTCGTCTTCCCGAAAAACACCTTCGGCCGGTGGGGATTTCTTGTAGCCGAATTCGCCGGGATTTGGGCGAATCGACTGTTCGCCAAACTCTGGCGAGTTCGGCTACGACTCTGGCGAGTTCGGCTACGGAGGGTTCGGCTACCAACCAAACTACGGAGGGTTCGGCTGCCAAACTCTGGCGAGTTCGGCTACGGCGAGTTCGGCTACAGGAGAGTTCGGTTACAGAAGGGGAACAGAACTCGGCAACTGTTGTTTGGCAGCGCGCCCTGCCCCCCGGTCAGGATAAAAGATTGCAGGCCACTTGATCGATAATCTGTCCGGCGATATATCCATACTCCCATACTCCCGGACATCGCAGCAGAGAAATCTAGACAGCGATTGGCACCGCGTGTGCAGAGCGTGACGGAACTTGTCTCGGCAGTGGA
Organism: Pirellulaceae bacterium; assembly: GCA_965223305.1. GTDB lineage: Bacteria > Planctomycetota > Planctomycetia > Pirellulales > Pirellulaceae > CBDCWT01. The sequence continues at coordinate 24,189 of CBDCWT010000001.1, forward strand.
GGCAGGAAGACTACTTTCTCGAAGGAGACATCCTTGGACTTCATGTGCAGACGCCGTTGGCTGAACGTGCTGGGGCTGACAGGTGTGGGGATCGTCGTTTTGGTTTCCGGCTGCTCGCGACGACAGCCGCTCTCTTTCACGGCGAGTGAGAGAGTGCAGGGCCTGCCTGCCAGTCATCAGGCGGAGGTCATGGCATCGCTGGCCCGCTTCTTCGGCACTCCCGAGAATCCGCGGCAGATGATCCCTGCTGAGGGCGCCGACCTCGAATCGGAGGACGTGGAGTTGGTCAGCGCCGTGGACGAGAAGCACCTGCGGCGGGGGGCGGAGGCGTACAACGCCCGCTGTGCCGGCTGCCATGGGGTGACCGGCGACGGTCAGGGGGCGGCGGCTGAGTATCTACAGCCCAAACCGCGCGACTACCGGCGCGGCGTGTTCAAGTTCACGTCGACGCCGTTCGGTGTCAAGCCAACGCGGTTCGACCTCGTGCGCACGGTGCGGTACGGCGCCAAGGGCACTTCGATGCCCGCGTTTCCTTGGATGACGAACGAGGATCTCGACGCGGTGGTCGACTATGTGATTGCCTTGAGTCAGCGCGGCGAGGTAGAAGAGCAGGTCGCGCAGATTGCCGAATTCGACTATGCCGAAGATGAGCAGATTGCTCCGGGTGAGTTTACCGACGCGCTCGACAACGTCCGCAGTTCGTGGGAGATGGCAGACCAACAGGTGGTTCAACCGTCAACGGCGCGGCCGCCCTACGACGCAGCTTCGATCGCGGCGGGCCGCCGTGCTTTCTTGACCGACAACTGTTGGAAATGCCATGGCAAGGACGGGAAGGGGCAGACGGACTGGTTGAGCCACGAGTTCATCAGCGAGCAAGAGGCGTTACCAGCCGACCAACGCATCGAGATCAACCGGGACGCTTGGGGAGAGGTTGCCCCGGCTGCCGACATCACTGCACGCATGTTGCATGGCGGTCGCCGGCCGATCGACATCTATCGCCGTATTCACACGGGGATCAACGGGACTCCCATGCCGGCTTTCTCGGCGACGTTCGCAGAGGATCCGGACAAGATTTGGCACCTGGTTCACTATGTGCTGAGCATCGTCGAAGGCGGTGCGGCGGAGCTGGCTGACGAAGTGGATCCGACGCAGCCAACCGATCCGCCAGCCGAGTCAAGCCAACCAGACCAACCGGATGAGGCAGACCAGCCAGCGCTGGTCCCTGCGGAAAGCGCGGAGCTTTGAACGATGGATAACGACGATCGCCAAGCAAAACAAGAGGAGCTCGACCGGCTACGTGCGCGGGCGGCCGAGCTAGAGCGCGAGCTGGAACCGGCCCCCGAGCATTGGGAGGCGACAAAGTTCTATGCCGCCTACCACGCTACGACCGGCTTCATCCTCGGCATGTTCGGTGCCGCCAGCAGCCTGTTGTTCAACATCGTGGGCTCGCTGCTGGTTGGTCAGCATCCGTTGAAGTTGATCCAAGTCTATTTGACTTTCCCGCTCGGCGCGCGCGCCTTGGCGGACGACTTCGACTCGGGCATTGCCTTGGCGGTCGGCTGTTGTCTCTATTTGGGAACGGGCATGTTGCTGGGGATTCCGTTCCAGCTGGTTTTGGCTCGGTTTCTGCCCCACGGGACGCTCGTACAGCGGTTGGTGTTGGCCACGCTGCTGGGCTTGTTGCTGTGGGTGATCAATTTCTACGGGATCCTGTCTTGGCTACAGCCGTTGCTGTTCGGCGACAACTGGATTCTCGACCAAATCCCGATGTGGGTCGCTGCGCTGACTCATCTCGTGTTTGCCTGGACCATGGCGTTGGTCTATCCGTGGGGTGAGTACAAACCGTACAGACGACAGACGGAGTTAGCATGACGATCGAAGCGGACCGCGGAGCAACACCGCGTCACGAGGACCTGGTCGACGAGTGGCTGGTACGGTGGTATTTCTATGCAGCGCTCACCTTCCTGGGCATATCGATGCTAGGGGGGTTGATGATGGCGCTGCAGCTGGTGCATTGGAACCACCAGGGTATCGAGCTCTTATCTCCCGGCCGCTGGCGGATGATCCACACCAATGCCGTGGCGTATGGTTTCCTGGCCAACGCATTCCTGGGGATGTTGCACTGGGCGGTGCCGCGGTTGACCCTTCACCCGGCGGCCAGCAGTAAGTTGTCGTACTTCATCTTTGCTGCTTGGCAGTTGATCGTGTTGAGTACAGCGGTGGGAATCATTGTCGGGCCCACCCTGCAAGCTCAGCCGTGGGTCGCCGAGCTGGCCAGAACGGCACACATTTCGGCATCGCTGGGGGCTCAGGGGTTGGAGTGGGGCGAGACGCCGTTCTGGATCGATCCGGTGGCCCTGCTGGGGCTGGCGTTGTTGGCCTTCAATTGGCTGGTGCCCATCTCGCGGGCAAAGGGCCCGCTCTACGTCACCTTGTGGTACTTCATGGCCGCGTTCGTGTGGACGTTCCTCACCTACGCCATGGGGAACTTTGTTCCAGAGTACGCAGTTTCTGGTACAAGTGCGGGCGCGGTCAGCGGGCTGTTTATCCACGACCTGGTCGGCCTGTTCGTCACCCCGATGGGTTGGGGCATGATGTATTACATCGTGCCGATCATTCTCAAGAAGCCCATCTGGAGCCACGGCCTGTCGCTCGTCGGCTTTTGGGGGCTGGCCTTCTTTTATCCCCTGCAGGGGATCCATCATTTTCTCTACACGCCGATTCCGATGTTCCTCCAGTACGGGGCCATCATTTCGACGATCGCCGTCGAGTTCGTGGTGGCGACGGTGGTGATCAACTTTATCGGTACGATCTGGGGCGAAGGCAGGATGGTCGTCACCAACATTCCCATCCGCTGGTTCTACACCGGGATGATCTACTACTTTATCACCTGTTTTCAGTGTGCCTTGCAGGTCACGCTGACCTTTCAAAAGCTGATTCACTTTACCGACTGGGTCGTCGGACACGCGCATCTGGTGATGTTCGGCGTCTTTAGCATGTGGATCTTCGGTTTCATGACTTACCTGTTTCCACGTCTGTTCGGCCGCCAGTGGTACAGCCGGCGGCTTTGTGAGTGGCATTTCTGGCTGTCGGCTGTAGGTGTGTTCGTGATGTTTCTCGATCTGACGCTGGCCGGCATCTTCCAGGGATACTACTGGGCATCGCTGCAACCGTGGGAAGTTTCGGTTAACGGCTCGCAGCCGTTCTGGCTGACGCGGGTCGTGGCGGGGCTGGCGATGTTTGCTGGGTTTTTGTGCTTTATCTACAACCTCTGGATGACGTGCCGGCGTGATGAGGCACCGCAGGAAACAATGGCCGCCGCTCCAGCCTAAGTAGCGGCGAATACGGAGACATCGATGTTCGAAAGTAAAGCAGGCGTGCTGTTCGTGGCTGGCATCGGGTTCTTTGCGCTAGCGTTCTTGTCGAACGTGGTTGTGCCGGTGTTGATGTATAAGGACCTGCCGGAGCAAACCGCCGAAGAGGTTGTCAACGATCGCGTGATGTACCAGTTCGTCGAGCTAAGTCGGCGGTACCCAGAGTCATTTCGTGAGGCGTTTGGGGAAGCGACCGAAGAAAACTGTGCTGCGGCACTGAGACTCGGTCGGCAGGTGTACGTTGGCGAGGGGTGCTGGCACTGCCACAGCCAGTTCGTGCGTCCGGTTTCGAACGAATCTCAACGTTACGGAGAGGTCTCCCAGACCTGGGAGTATCAAAACGAGTTGCAGCGGCCCGTCATGTTCGGCACACGCCGAGTCGGTCCGGACCTCAGCCGGCAGGGTGGCCGGCACGGCAACGACTGGCACGCCGTGCACTTTTTCCGTCCCAAGACCATCGTGCCTGACTCACCGATGCCCGAGTACCCGTGGCTGTTCGACGGAGCGCCGAGCCGTCCCAACCAGCGCGGGTTGGCACTGATCACCTACGTCCAGTGGCTTGGTTCGTGGCTGGACAGTTATCCGTACTACGAAGAACTCGAGCGTCTCACCCAAGAATACTGACCGAGAGTAGCAATGACCGCAACGACGCCCCCCGATGACAACTCGCGCCGCCGCCAGCTGGTGGTGGCGGTTTTCGCGCTGGCGATTCTGATTCCAAGCATGTTGGGATTCGTCGCGAAGTTCGTCGAGTTCTTCCAGACATTTCGCAGTGAAGCGGACGGCGCGTTTGCGATCACGCCGATGGTCAATTACCTGCTGGCGACGGTGGGTTTTCTCTGCCTGTTGATTTGGGCGAGCGTCAACGGCATGTTCCAGGACATCGAACGGCCCAAACACACGATGTTGGACCGCGAGCACGGTTTGGATCGGGGCAGACTGGAATGAAGCGGAGGGCAAGGCGACCGAGAGGGCAGAGCAATCGGGATGGCGAGGCGCTCGGGAGGGCGAGGCTCCCGGGAGGGCGAGGCTCCTGCCGAGCCAAAGCACACCGGAGCGCTAGTGACGGTGGAAGCCGTGGGCTAACGCCCAGCGGCTGATTTTGTGCGACATCGTGTAAACAACGCTCGGGAGGGCGAGGAGGCAAGGCGTAAAAAAACGGCTCGGCAGGAGCCTCGCCCTCCCAATTAATCGGCGTCGCTCCCAGTTAGTCGGCGTCGCCATCCGGACAATAGTGCTCGAGGAATAAGACACATTCACGCACATTCGCCGATAAGAGGAACCGATGCCTGAAGCGGACAAAACGCCGATCGAAGTCGACGATCGTTTTCATCATTACACGGGCAATCAGATACCGTGGTACGTACGAGCCATGTGGCTCGGCTTTTGGATTTTCGCCATCGCCTACACCATTCGTTTCTTGTTTCCGGCAATTCAACTTGAGTTGTTTCAGAACTAATCGATGGGCGAGGTAGCGCTAAACGACAGTCGCTGTGCCCACTGCGGCCTACCGATCGGCCTGCCACTGATTGCTCTGCGCGCCAACTCACCGCGCACAGGCTCCCCGTACTGCTGCTGGGGCTGCCGCTTTGCTGCCGCGATCCAGCGGGATCGAGGGGATGCCGGCCAACGGACGCTGTTGAAGTTGGGCGTCAGCATCTTCTTCGCCATGAACGTCATGGTCTTTACGATGGCGCTTTGGACCCAAGACATCTACCGCGGCGATGCGGCGCTCGACGCGCGGACGGCTTTGGTCCTCTACGAGTTGTTTCGCTACTTGTGCTTGCTGCTCTCGCTTCCGGTTCTCCTGTTGCTGGGCGCCCCGCTGGCCGAGGACGCTTTCGCGGATCTGCGGCGAGGAGCCTTGACGACCAACGTCCTGCTGGTTGTGGGCGTCGCGGCTGCCTTCGTCTACTCGCTGACGTCGGTTATCCGGGGCGCCGGCCACGTCTACTTTGAAGTCGTCTGCATGGTGCTCGTGGCGGTGACGCTGGGTCGCTGGCTGGAAGCCACCTGCAAGTCGAAGGCGGCGGATGCACTGCAGTCGCTCCACAAGCTACTGCCCGATCAAGTGCGGCTGCAGACAGGCGACACAGAGCGGTTCATCGAGCTCGCAGAGCTGCAGCGGGGGCAGGCGTTTCGCGTGCTGGCTGGCGAACGGATTCCGGCAGATGGCCGCATCGAAGAGGGCCGCGCGGCGATCGATGAGCAGTTGGTTACCGGCGAGGCACAGCCAGTAGACAAGGAGCCTGGCCAGCCGGTGGTTGCCGGCACACTGAACCTAGACGGGGTGCTGTTGATTCGCGCCACAGCGGCTGCCGGGGAAGGGACGATTCAACGGCTGGTCGATGCCGTGACGGAGGCGGCCGCCGTGCCGGGACGGGACCAGCGGCTTGCCGATCGGCTCGCGTCTTGGTTTACACCATTCGTCGTGGCGGCGGCAGTGGTCACGTTTGCGGCGCAGGGGTGGTCAACCGGGTACGCCACGGCATTGATGAGCGGGTTGGCGGTTGTGTTGATCGCTTGTCCTTGCGCGCTGGGAATTGCCACACCGTTGGCGTTGTGGGCCGGCCTCGGCAGGGCAGCTCGCGGGCAGGTCTTGTTCCGGGACGGCGATGCGCTGAGTCGGCTGGCAGGGGTCCGTTCCATGTGCTTCGACAAGACAGGCACCCTGACGTTGGGCGAGCCTCGTGTTGAGCGGTTCATTTCGGACGGGGAAACGGGACGAGAGCTGGCGGTTCGCAATACCGCAGCACTGGCCCGCTGTTCAACGCACAGCTTTTCTCGAGCATTGTGCCGGATGGCTGGCACGGCACCTGGCGAAGCGGCCAGCGTTGCAGAGATTCGTGAGCTGAAGACGCTTCCCGGCCGAGGCATCCAGGGAGCGGTGACCGGCACACCGGGCAACATTTGCCTAGGAAGCGTGCGCTTGATGGAGGAGTCGGGGCTCGTTGTGACTCCGCCGCTCGAGGTTGCCTTGGCCCGAGCCCGCGAGCGGGCGGAACCGGTCACCTGTGTTGGCTGGGACGGTCGAGTGCGAGGAGTGTTTGTTTTTTCCGAGCAGCTGCGGGCGGCGGCGAAACCGGCCGTGGATGCACTGCGGCGGCTTGGGCTCCGCCTCACGGTGCTGACCGGCGACCATCACGCGCGAGCCACCGGCGTGCACCGCGATCTTGGCATCGAGGTGACCGGCCGTTTGCTTCCGCACGACAAGCAATCGGCGATCGAACTTGCTCGGCGCCGGCATGGCAGTGTGGCGATGGTGGGGGACGGCATCAACGACGCCCCGGCCTTGGCAGCCGCGGACGTTGGCATCGCGATGGGGTGTGGCGCGGACATCTCGCGCGAGGCCGCGGATGTCTGTTTGTTGGGCAGCGATTTGGAACGTATCCCCTGGGCAATTGAGCTTGCCAGGCGCACGAAGCGGACGATCCGCCAGAATCTGCTGTGGGCTTTCGGGTACAACTTGTGCGGGATGGGCTTGGCAGCCACAGGGATGCTCAACCCGGTGATCGCCGCGGTGGCGATGATCGGCAGCAGCCTGTTCGTGATCACGAACTCGCTACGCCTGGCCTCGTTTGACACGGGCACTTCGGTCGAGAATGCTGTTCGTCCGCAGCCAGCTATGCCCGGCAGGCTGGGAGAATTCGGTGCTTGAACTTCCTTTGGTGTTGCTGGCCGGAGCGTTGGGATCGTCCCATTGTCTGGGAATGTGCGGTCCTTTCGCGCTGAGCATCGGTAGCGGAGCGGCCACTTGGTGGGGCAACCTGCGACGCCAAGCGACCTTTAGCCTGGGCCGCATCTTTACATACACGACCTTTGGTGCAGCGGCGGGTTTCGGTGGGTTGAGACTGTCGCAGGCCGTACCAACGATGGTCAATCTGCCGGCGGTGATGGCCGTCGTCGCCGGGCTGTTCTTGATCTATCAGGGACTGCAGTCGGCTGGCGTTGTGGGGGGCCGGACGGGACAGGCCGGCTCGGGCCCGTGCATCACCGGCAGTTTCTTCTCCGCGTTCTTGCATCACCCCGGCAGGATGCGGTTGTTCTTGGCGGGGATGTTCACGGGCATGCTGCCATGCGGTTTGGTCTACGGCTTTCTGGCGTTGGCGGCCAGCAGTGCGAGCATGTCGCGCGGCGCCGCGACCATGGCGGTCTTTGGTCTGGGCACCGTTCCCTTGATGATCGTGGCTGGGTTGAGTGGAACGCTGCTGACCTGGGGAGCTCGACAGCGCTTGCTGCGAGTCGCCGCCTGGTGCGTGGTACTGGCCGGAGTCGTCTCGATCGTCCGCGGCGCCGGCTTTGTTCAGATTCCTGGTTTGGTCGAGGCAGTGGGTTGCCCCTATTGCTTCTGAGGTCAAGCAGCCTGTTGATTTTCTCAGCCGGGCTGCGGCATCACAGGGATGTGATGCCAAATCAGCGACGTAAGTCGTTGATTTGCGAGCCGCGAAGAACTCTGTTCTGAGCTAGCTGGGCGATTGAACGGTCAACACGGCGGCGGCCAGGCCCAAGCCTAACACGTTGAGCAGCAGAATCAGGACCGCGACACCCCAGATGGTACGTGTGCCATCGTCGATGGCTCGTTTCTTGCCATCACGGCGGCTCAAGAAATGGCTCGCGATCACACCGCATACCCAGCTCCAGTGCAGCATCAGGTGAACGAGCACGGCAAAGGCGACGAGGCACAGGAGGGCGAATTGAAGGTCTGACCACTGGCTGTAGGTCCATCCCCAGAGCAGCCAGCCAGCTGCGTTGGGACCGGGAGGAAACACAAAACGGATGACCGCGCTGATCCAAACCAGCAGCGCGAAGAGGACGAGCATAAAGCAGTCCAACCAGAAGTTCGTCAACGTCCGCGACAGTTTGGGGCGTGCTGTTGGTGGGCTTACGCATTCGTCTTGAGATCTCAGCAACTCGGAGTTCCCTGGCCTGTCTGTCCTGTCGCTAGGAGGTCCCGAGCACGATTGGGTGGTTCAAAGGTAGCAGGCACGCCCCGTCGTGCCGACTGCGATTCTGACGGGTACAGGGCAGGAAAAATGCGGCTTTGGTGTCGGGCGTATCCGCGCGCTGTGGCGCGCGGATGGCCACAAGAACTGATAAACTTGGAGGACGGTCATGATCCCGGATTCTTCACGAGCGGTCTACGGCGTGACCGGAGAGATGGTGGATGGCCGGCATGCTTTTTGCCTGATTGACTGTCTGTTCATTCATGCTGGGGTCCATTCATGCTGGCCTCGAAGACATGGGGATCAATCGGCAATTCGCGGCTGGCCCTTGCCAATGCAGCAGGAATGGCACATCAATAGCAAGCTTACATTACGATTCCTTCTGTGACTCTGCCGGGGGGACCATTCATGGCTACGAACCCGTACACCCTGCGTGCCAAAGATGTGATGAGCCGCGATGTGGTTGCCGTCTCGCCGGACGACTCGCTGCACGAAGCGCTGGAGCTGATGGTCGAGAATCGCGTCGCTGCACTGCCCGTTGTCAACGGCCGCGATCGCTGCGTGGGTATCTTATCGTCTAGCGATTTGATCGACGTGATGCGTGAATTGGACGATGACCTCACCAGCCTGGAAACTCCGGACTCGGCCTCGCACCAATGGCTGCTGGACAGGCTGCGGCGGGGAATCGGGGATGACAAGGTGTGCGAGCATATGACGGATCGGGTGGCATCTGTCGGCGCCGACTCGCCTTTGGCCGATGCCGTGCGGGAGATGCTCCGCAATCGAGTGCATCGACTGCCGGTGACGGACAGTCACGATCGGCTGATGGGAATTATCTCGACCATGGATATCTTGGAGGTGTTCGCGGATGGAGGCTGACGGGCAAGACGACTTCTGGCTCAGATCCTGACCGCATATTGACCATGCCCTCTGGTCCAACTGACCGCGATGGTGTCTTTCGTAAGGTGGTCGAGTCGGCTTCCTGCGTTATTGTGATCTTGCGCGCCGACCACAAGATCGCTTACTTTAGCCCTTACGCCGCGCGGCTAACGGGTTATTCTGGCTCCGACGTCGTTGAACAAGACGGCCTACGGCTGTTCTTGCCGGAAGATGAACACGAAGGGGTGGCGGCCGAGATTCGGCGCGTGCTGGCTGGAGGGGCGCCGCGGGAGAGCTACGAGCGCGCCATCTTGTGCCGCAACGGCGAGCGACGCTGGCTGCTCTGGAAGGCTCAGCGGCTAGGAGAATTCGACGGATATCCCGCGCTGCTCGCGATCGGACACGACGTGACGGAGTCACGGCACGCGCATGAGGCTTTGCTGGACCGCGAGGCGCATCTGCAAGCACTCTTGGACACGGCTGTGGACGGGATCATCACCATTGATGAGCACGGGGCTATTCAGTCGGTCAACGCGGCGGCTGAGCGGATCTTCGGTTATGCGGCGGGGCGAGATGTTGGGAAACAATGTGTCGATGCTCATGCCGTCTCCGTACCGCGAGCAGCACGATGACTACCTGGCTGCTTACTACCGGACGGGCGAGAGAAAGGTCATCGGGATCGGTCGCGAGGCCGAGGGGAGACGCAAGGACGGTACCAGTTTTCCCATCGACATCGCCGTAAGTGAGGTCAACGGCGGTCGGCCGCGGCGGTTTACGGGGATTGTGCGCGACATCAGCGAACGGCGGCAGGCGGAGGAACGCGTGCTGCAATCTGAACGGCTGGCCGCGATTGGGCAGATGATCACAGGGCTCGCCCACGAGAGCCGCAACGCCTTCCAGCGGAGCCAAGCCTGCCTGGAGATGTTGGAGCTCGAACTGGAAGAGCAGCCGGAAGCGTTGCATCTTGTACGCCGGATTCAGCGGGCGCACGACCATCTGCACCACCTCTACGAAGAAGTCCGCGACTATGCAGCACCGCTGCGGCTGAAGCGGGAGTTGTTGCGATCTCGCACAGGTCTGGCGCGACACCTGGGCGCACCTCGAGGTTGCCAGGAGCGAAAAAAAAGTAGCGTTTCGCGAAGAAGTGGAGGGAGTCGATGTGATGTGCGAGGTCGACGTGAACGCCCTGGAGCAGGTCTTCCGCAACATTCTGGAAAACGCGATCGCTGCCTGCCCTGACCCGGGAGAAATCGTAATCCGTTGCACAGCAACAACTCTGGAGCGGCAAGAAGCGGTGCGCGTGGTGGTGCGAGACAACGGTCCGGGGTTCGACGCGGAGGTCAAGCGAAACATCTTCGAGCCGTTCTATACGACGAAAACCAAAGGCACGGGGCTCGGCATGGCGATTGCAAGAAGGATTGTGGAAGCCCACGGCGGTTTGATCGCGGTCAGCGACCGATCGCCAGGCGCCGAACTACAGCTCACCATTCCTCGACGATCCCCGGGACTGATCGCAAGCTAAACTGCTGATAGCGTCGGCGGCCGGGTAAGAGGTAGTTAGCGGGGCGGAAAAACGGCCCCTCCCGGAAGGGCCGAGCCTATGATTGACGATGTTTGGATGCCGCAAGCTGAATCCCCCAGAATTGCGAGCTATCCAGTGGTTGGTGGGGGCCAACGCCATATGAACCAGTCGCTTCGCATTGCCGTTGCTGATGATGAACCCGACATGCAGCGGTATTTTGAGAAGATCTTGCCGCGGATGGGCCACAAGGTGGTGGCAGTTGCAGCGAACGGCCGAGAGCTGGTCGAGCTCTGCTTGGCAGAACGGCCTGACTTGGTAATTACAGACATCAAAATGCCGGAGATGGACGGCATCCAAGCTGCCGAGGCACTGTACCAGCAGCTGCGCGTGCCGGTCATCCTCGTGTCGGCCTACCACGACGAGCAACTGGTTGAGCGGGCGGAGAACGACCACGTCTTTGCCTATTTGGTCAAGCCCATCAAACAAGCTCAGCTGGGTCCGGCTATCGGTATTGCGATGCATCGCTTCGAGCAGTTTCAGGCGGTTCAGAACGAGGCGAGCGATCTGCGGCAAGCGCTCGCTGATCGAAAGCTCATAGAACGCGCCAAGGGTGTCATGATGAAGCGGTCCGGGTTAGCCGAGCCGGATGCCTTTCGAGCGCTGCAGAAGCTGGCCAGCAACAAGAACCTGAAGCTGGTCGAGATCGCTCGTGCCTTGTTGGCCACCGATCAGGCCTACGACTGTTGATGGGCGATCGCCTGCGGGTGCTGACCTTGACGTCTGCCGCCGGTTCGGTCATCGTGAAAGCAAGAGAGTGCAAGGGGAGTCGACCGGCTCATGATTGGGCGGTCGGCCGTGGCTATGACAGCCCAGGCGGAGCATGACAGTTCCCCCTGGGCTTTTTTTAGTTTGATCGTATTGTGTTCGCTAGGAGTCGATCATGTTAACCCAACTCGGCAACACTGGTTCCTGCGATCCTGCCTCCGCGGCGAGCGAGTCCAGCCGCGTGTCGCAGTGGGCGGCGCGGCAGCTCAGGGAGACCGGCTATCCTGCGCTAACGACGGTTTCGTGCCACTATCACGAAGGCGTGCTCATTCTGCGCGGCTGTGTGCCCTCATATCACCTGAAGCAGGTCGCCCAGACGGTGGTGGCACAGCTGCCTGAGGTACAACAGGTCGTAAATCGTCTGACTGTGAGATGAACATGTTGCTGGGGCTCCAGTTCGTTTGGCACGCCAAGTGCAGTATTAGTGCAGTACTAACGCGAGGTGCCTTTGGTGGGACTGCGGGCTGTAGCCGAACTCGCCAGAGTTTGGCGGAAGACGCCAGGTTTGGCTGAACTCACTAGAGTTTGGTGACTGCCAAATTCTGGCGAATTCGGCTACGAGAAAGGGGGTGGACGGATGAACGAGCGATCAGGTGAGGTTGACCGGTACCAGCAGCTTCAGCAGGAGCACGCGGAGCTGCGCGAGCTACTGGGCAACATCCATCGCGTGCTTTCCGAGCGGTTGGAGTCGGTAGCCCGCGTCTCCGAGATGCTCGCCTCTCTGTCCAGCCACATCGAAGCGCACTTCAAGGAGGAAGAGGTCGCTGGCTTTTTCGATGAGATTGTGGAGCACGCGCCGCGTCTGTCTTCGCATACGGAAGCGTTGCGGAGCGAGCATACGCAGCTGCTGGCGGCCGTGTGCGCGCGTTGAGTGAGGCGGCCGGCCAGGCAGACCTCCCCGACTGGTGGCAGCGTTTGGAGCAGTTGTTTCGCGAATTCAGTAAAGAATTGATGAAGCACGAGGTCAAGGAGAACGACCTCCTTCAGGAAGCGTTTACCGAGGACATCGGTTCACAGGATTAGGCGCGTATGTTACAAGGTACGCGACGAGTGAGAGGAGTCGTACCGAGATGCAGGACCTAGTTGAGTGTCAAGCTTATCTCGTGCACTTGCGCGAAGAGCATCGCCAGCTACATGAGCTTGTCCGAGAGATTCAGATGGCGTTGGAGTCACCCGCTGGCAGCCTGGACGCGGATTTGCTACACCGCATGCGGCGCCGGCTGCAGAATCTGCGCAAGGAGCTCGCTCGCCATTTCTCTGAAGAGGACGCTGGCGGCTGTATCGAAGAGGCCGTCTCCCGGCGACCGTCGTTGGCGGCAGAGGCCCGCCAAGTTGCTGAGCAACATCTCGACCTGCTGCGGCAATTGGATGGAATTATCGAGGAGGCGGCGGAGGCACCGCAATCGATGCAGACCAGCTTCCCGGTGTTTGCGAAGCAGCTGTTGAGCCACGAGGCCAGCGAAAATCGTATCATCGAGCGAGGCTTCAACATCAACCTCGATTCATAGCGAGTTCGCTACGTCGGTGCACCTCAACACACCGGGCCACGCCAGACTGCCTGGCCTACCCATTAACCGAACCCACGACCGCAGCAGCTCTGTGGCGGTTCAGAGGAGGAAAAACGATGTCAAAGGATGACGCGTCTACAAACAGTCGGCGGAGTTTCCTCGGAGCTGGTTCGAGCTTGGTGATGGGCGGCGGGCTAATCGCCGGCTACGGAACGTTGGGCGTGATGGCCGGGCGATTCCTCTATCCTGCCGGGGACGGCGGCGGGGAGTGGCAGTATGTGGCCACGGTGGAGCAACTTGGCTCAGGCGAATCACTCGAGTACACAGCACCTTCGGGCGCGCGGGTGGTTGTGGCGAGGCAGTCCGCGGGTTCGGAGGCTGCGAACTTCATCGCGCTGTCGAGTGTCTGCCCGCATCTGGGCTGCCAGGTTCACTGGGAATCCCACGAACAGAGATTTTTTTGCCCTTGCCATAACGGCGCATTTGGTCCTAATGGTCAAGCGACCGAAGGGCCGCCTGCCAAAGCGCGGCAAGAGCTGATCCGCTTTCCGCTTAAGGTCGAGAATGGCCAACTGTTCATCCAGGTGCCGATGGGGACGATCCATGGGAGTAGCGCCGTTGCCCAGCGGGCGGAAACGCGAGGGCCGCGGACTGCCCAAATTGGCAACGAGCGGTTGGACTCCAGCACGAAGGGAATCACATGACGCGGATTGGCGAGTGGCTGCAAGAGCGCGTCCCGATCAGCGGCGACCAGCTGCGTGAGCTCACCAACGAACCCGTCCCGAATCACCTCAAGCGGTGGTGGTTCTGCCTCGGCGGTACACCCGCATATCTGTTCGTGGTGCAGATCGTCACAGGTATTTTATTGGCGTTCTACTACCAGCCGGCCCCAGCGAGCGCCTACGAGTCGGTGCGCTATATCACTGAGGAGGCCACGTTTGGTTGGTACCTGCGGAGCATGCACAAGTGGGCGGCGACGCTGATGATCGCGGCAGTGATCCTGCATCAAATGCGTGTCTATTTCACCGCAGCTTATCGGCGTCCGCGGGAGCTGAACTGGGTCATCGGCATGTGCTTGCTGATGTGTACGTTGCTGACCGGATTCACGGGCTACAGTCTTGTCTTCGAGCAGCTCAGCTACTGGGGCGCGACCGTGGCGGCGAATATCTCCGATGCCGTTCCAGTGGTCGGAGGCGTGATGAAACAGATGCTGCTGGCCGGAGATTCCTACAACGAACGGACGCTGTCCCGGTTTTACATTCTGCATGCAGCGGTGCTGCCGACCACAATCACGCTGCTTGTCATCGTACACATCGCCTTCATTCGCATGCACGGTGTAACCGAGCTACGGTTTGACGACGAACAGCCCAGCGAAAACGACCACTTCAACTTCTTTCCGGATCACATACTCACCGAGCTAACGATCGGGCTGGTACTGATGGTCCTGCTCAGCGTGTTGTCGACCGTGCTGCCTGCGACTCTGGGGCCCAAAGCGGATCCTCTGACGACGCCAGAAGAAATCAAACCGGAGTGGTTTTTCTACGTCTCGTTTCGCTGGTTGAAGCTCTTCACGTTGACCTTTGCGGTGCTGAGCACGGGACTGATTCTGGCCGCCATGTTCCTGTGGCCGTGGATCGATGCGGGCTTGCGGAAGTTGACAGGAAAAGAGGATATCAGTGTGTGGATTGGGATTGTGGCTTCGCTGCTGTTGATCGGTTTAACGATTTGGGAAGCGGCCGTGGCGCACTAGTGGAGTGTCAAAGTCCAAATTGTGGGTAGCCGAACTCGCCAGAGTTTGGACGCCGCAGAAAAATGCCAAAGTCTGGCGACTTCGGCTACTGCCACAATTAAGCTTGACGCGCGACTAGGTTCCGCCGTGCCGTCCGCTATTTGACTTGATGTGATCCTGAGGGTTACGGCACACGGAGTGTGCCCACTACTTCGCATATAGATCATTTGACCATAGGAAGTTAGTTCATGAGTCTGCGAATGAAACAACTGATTATTGCCCTGCTAAGCGGACTGTTTCTCGTTTCGCTTGTCTTTGTGCAGTGGATGGAAGTGACCCGCAAGCAGGAGGAAGCCGGGCTGACCGTTCGACGCGTGTCCATCCCGGATACCTCGAAACGCTGTGTCGAGTGCCATCAACAGTCGTCGCCCGGCATCATCGACCACTGGCGCGGCAGCACACACGCTCACAAGGGCGTCGGCTGCGTTGAATGTCATCAGGCAGAACAGCGTGACGCCGACGCGTTTGAGCATTGGGGGTTCACGATTGCTACGGTGGTGACTCCCCGGGATTGTTCGCGCTGCCACAAGACCGAGACAGAAGAGTTCGAGCGCAGCCACCACGCCAAAGGTGGCAATATCTTGGCCTCGCTGGATAACTTCCTTGCAGAAACAGTCGAGGGATCCCGCACGCCCTTCAACCCGCACTCGCCGACACCGGGGATGGACGTCCAGCAGGTGGACGGCATGGCTAGCGTCAACGTAGGTTGCAAACAATGCCACGGCAGCAAGGTGGCGCTACAAGCGACCGACGGCAGCCTGATTACGGTGGATGATCTGAAGCCGGACGAGAACGGCAAGCCTACAGACCGCGACCAATTGGCTAGAATCGAACGCGGCAATGACGGGCGGCCGATACTGCACGCCAGCAGTTGGCCCAACACGGGGATCGGTCGCATCAACCTCGACGGTTCGTTGGGTTCGTGTTCTGCGTGCCACTCACGGCATGACTTTTCGCCCCGCCGTGCCCGCCAGCCGGAGAATTGTGCCAAGTGCCATCTGGGACCAGACCATCCGCAGAAGGAGATCTTCGAGGAGTCGAAACACGGCGTTGCCTACCGTGACCTCAAAGATCACATGAATCTTGATGCCAAAGACTGGGTGCTGGGAGACGACTACACTCAGGCCCCCACTTGTGCCACGTGTCACATGTCCGCAAACATCCAGAACCGTAAGGTCACGCATGATCCCGGGGAACGCATTTCGTGGACGAATCGACCACCGGTCAGCTTGCTGATGGATACCGATGCGGAGGGAAAGGTGATCAAAGAGACCGATGAAGCGGTCCGTCAAACGCTGGTTGCGGACTCGTGGCAAAACAAACGTTCCCGGATGACGCAGGTCTGTTCGACCTGTCACACGCCCAGCTACATTTCGTCCTTCTACAAACAGTACGATGACTTTGTGATCAACTATAACGAGAAGTTTGCCAAGCCCGGCCAGGCGATCATGGCTTCGCTGCGCGAAAACGAACTCATCACTGCAACTCAATTTGATGAAGAGATTGAATGGACTTGGTTCTACCTGTGGCATCACGAAGGCAGACGAGCGCGGCACGGTGCCAGCATGATGGCGCCCGACTACGCGCACTGGCATGGTATGTATGAAGTCGCCGAGCGTTTCTACCAGGAGCTAATTCCCCAAGCGCGGGAACTTGCCGAACATGCCGAGGAGGACGGAAAATCCCAGGCCGCGGAGGCGGTACGTGGTGTGATTGACGAGATTCTGTCGCGAACCGAACATGAGTGGTTCGAGCAGGAGAAAGAGTGACTCTTCAGCATCAGCCGCTGGGCGTTAGCCCACGGTTTCCACCAAACCGGATGCTAACGCGTGCCGGCTGATTTGCGGCGGAGGGCGTACACGGTTGTTGCGGGAGGTCGTGCAGCTTTTGACTTGGCGCGTGATTATCGTCTTTCGTCACTCTCCCCTCGGGGAGAGTCGGCCCGAAGGGCCGGAGAGGGGGACACTCGCCGGGGCGATCACTCCGGGCAGCCCTCCCCGGACGCTGCGCGTCCGACCCTCCCGCGAGCGGGAGGGTGACTGTGCCTCTACTGTTTCAAAACGCCCGGTGCGACTCTGCAGTATCAGCCGCTGGGCATTAGCCCACGGTTTCCACCAAACCGGATGCTAACGCATGCCGGCTGATTCGCTCGGCGCCTTGATGGGCAGCGCCCGCCTGACGTATGGTGATGCTCATGAGGACACCGCTCCAGCGAATTCGTCGGGGTGCCATAGTCACGGTCGTCATTTTTGTTATCGCGGTCGTGGGCTACCGGTTCCTGGGCGGGTTCGATTGGGTCGATGCCATATGGATGGTCGTGATCACGATCTCCACGGTTGGCTATGGTGAGACCAGTCAGTTCAGTCCTGGCTTGCAAATGTTCACCGTAGCCGTCATTTTTTTTGGAATGTCGGCGGCCGCCTACACCTTCGGCGGCTTCTTTCAATTGGCGTTGGAAGGTGAGTTGGACCGGCTGATCGGGAGGCGTCGCATGGCCCAGGAAATCGACCAGCTTCGCGGACACGTCGTCATCTGCGGTTACGGGCGTATCGGCCAGAACCTCGCCAACGATCTGCGACGCCAGGGTCGGCGGCTGGTGATCGTTGACAACGACCCGCAGAAGATCGAAGAAGCAGTGGTTCAGGAGCTGCTTTGCATGCAAGGTGACGCCACCGAGGAGGAGTTGCTCCGATCTGTCCAGCTCGAGCGAGCGCAGACGCTCGTGACCGCTCTACCAACCGACGCTGCAAACGTCTTCATCACGTTGACCGCCCGCAACCTCTGTCCGTCGATCCAGATCATTGCTCGTGCCGAACATCAAAGCACCGAAAAGAAACTTCGCCAAGCTGGTGCCAACCGAGTGGTCATGCCGGCCATCATCGGCGCCCGACAAATGGTCCGCATGATCACGCGCCCCTCCACCGCAGATCTGATGGAGTTGGTTGCGGAAAGCAGCTTCACCGACCTAGAACTTGACGAGATTTCGATTAGCGAGGGAGCTCGGCTGGTGGGCGTCACTGTGGGCGAGACGGAAGCCCATCGGCGGCACCGTTTGCTGGTCGTGGCGATCAAGAGTGCCGCTGGAGAGATGATCTTCAACCCGGACGCGGCCTACACATTTCAATCCGAGGACGTCGTCATGCTGATGGGGCAGGAGAACGATATCCACCGGTTCCGCAACGAGTACAACTTGTGAATTCACACCTCGATCCCGTACTTCTCGACGAGCCGATATAGTTTTCGCCGGTCGATCCCCAGCGCACGAGCAGCTCGCGACTTGTTACCACCTTCACGACGTAACACCTCGATGATCTTCGTACGTTCGATGGAGGACAGGTCGTCGGTATTGGAAATCACTCGCTGGGCCGAGGAACTGGACGGCGACAGATCGCGAGGTAGGTCACGAGCTCGAATGGTCCAATCGTCGGCGAGAATCTTGGCTCGTTCCAGCGCGTTGCTCAGTTGGCGGATGTTGCCCGGCCAATCGTATTCTTCGAGCAGCGCCATCGCTTCGTCCTCGATCTCCCAGTCGTTGCCCAGCAGATGCGCTACCAGCAGAGGGATGTCACCATGGCGGTCGCGGAGCGGCGGCAGCTCTAAGGACATGACGTTGATTCGATAGTAGAGATCTTCTCGGAAACGGCCTTCGCTGACTTCTTCGGCCATGTCCCGGTTGGTCGCTGCGAGCAAACGTACGTTGACTCGCAACTCCTTGATCGACCCTACACGGCGCAGCGAGCCGTCTTCCAGGACACGCAACATCTTTGCCTGTAGCGGACCGGGTAGCTCGCCGATTTCGTCGATGAACAATGTGCCTCCGTCTGCTACTTCGAACAACCCCTGCTTGGCGCTGACCGCTCCAGTAAAGGCACCCTTTTCGTGTCCGAACAGCTCGCTCTCCAACAACGTCTCAGGCAGTGCGGCACAGTTAATGGTCACCATCGGCTTCTCGGCTCGGTGGCTACATTTATGTAGCGCCCTGGCGACCAGTTCCTTGCCGGTACCGCTCTCGCCCTGGATCAGGATCGCCTTGTCGCTGGGGCCGGCTCGTTCGATCAAGCGAAAGACCTCCTGCATTGCGGCGGATTGGCCGACCATGTCCGATTGCGGCTGGGCACGCTCCAGCAGCAACTTGAGATTACGGTTCTCCTTGCGTAGCAGGTGGCGCTCGTGGGCCTTCTCGATGAGCGATTCGAGCTCCTTCAGTGGAAACGGCTTGGTAAGGAAGTCGTACGCACCGAGCTTCATTGCCTGGACCGCGGTTTCGATCGTCCCCTGACCGGTCAGCAAAATGACCTCGCAATCCGGGTGCGTCTGCTTGAAATTCTCCAGCAGCTCTAAGCCAGACTGGCCAGGCAGGACGACGTCGAAGATGGCCACGTCGAAGTGACGCCGCTGCGACGCTTCTAAAGCCGCTTCGGCATTGGCAGCGTCCTCGACGCGGAAGCCGACGCGGGAGAACCGCCGTGCCATCGTATCGCGGAACTCGTCGTCATCATCGACTACCAACAGATCGACTTCGTTCGCCTCGGCCACATTCCGCCCCCTTTCTTGATCGTACTTGCTACGTCACGCACAGCTGTCGCGCGCTATTCTGCCCGGTCAGCCCCCCATCCGATCCGTGGGATTGTCTTTCACGGTCCATTGCGCGTATTCGCACATACCACCAGTTTAAACGCCTGGTTAGGTTCATCACAGAGCCCTCACAGGGGTGGCAAACGGATGCCGCGAGCCCGGCTGACGATGCCTTAGCGCGTAAGGGCTTCGATTGGCATCCGAGTTGCATTTGATTCTCTCGTCGAGTCAAGGTCGTGACCAAGAGACGGTCAGACCGAAACAACCGGAGAAAGGAGGTGTGACATGAAGGCCAAGAAAATCCTGTTCCCGACCGACTTTTCCGAACGTAGCGAGGCCGCACTGCGTCACGCGACATCCTTGGCGCGTGAAAACGGCGCAACTCTGATGATTGCTCACGTGAGAGAACCAGCAGAGACCTATGCGGATACCGGCTTTGCTGGCTATCCCGTGCCGCAAGATGAGGCTGAACTTCGAGGCGTGCTGCACGAAATCGAGCCCTCGGATACGAGTGTCCGGTGCGTGCATCATCTGCTTTCAGGCAACCCGGCAGATGAGATCATCCGATTTGCCGAGCAGGCCGGCGTGGACTTGATCGTCATGGGAACTCACGGGCGCACTGGACTGAGTCGTCTAGTGATGGGAAGTGTGGCCGAGGCTGTTGTGCGTGGGGCAAAATCTCCTGTACTGACGATCAAGCAGCCGGAGGATTCGGAGGTGAAGACCTGATCCCTAATATGAACGAGTGATCTAGCTGAGACCTGCTCCGTCGACAATCTGGGTTGAGATTTCTCGGATACCCTATCAGAATGGCCCGGTCATTCATGCGGGATCGACCTGGGTGTCAGACTTCGTGAGCAGGCTTCAGCTGGCCATGAACAACCTCTCGCGACGACCTGCCTGAATCCCCGACTTGTGATTGGGACGAATCTACGGAGGCAGACTCATGAACGATGCCATCGAACGTTTGAAGTCGTTGCGTGTTGTAGACGTAATGAGCCGCAGCGTGGTGCAGGTGGTCGACGATCAAACCATGCCCGACGTCGCCATGCTGTTTCGGCAGCAGGACGTATCCGCGGCCCCGGTGGTAAACGGGGCGGGCGAGTGCGTTGGCGTTCTGAGCGCGACCGACTTTCTTCGGCGGGAGTCGGCGCGAACAGCAGGCAGTGGCGAGCCGCCTCAGAACGGAGGAACCGCTGACGATTCGGTAAAGACACATATGTCGCCGGCAGTTCAATCGGTAGCCGAGCATGCGCCGCTGCTATCGGCCGCTCGAGTTATGGATGCTCAGCACGTCCATCGACTGGTTGTGCTGAATGAACTGGCTCAACCGATCGGAGTGATCAGTACCATGGACATCGTGGCGGCACTACTGAACGCGATCGAGGAGATGGAGACCCGCTTGCAGTGAAAACGGCTCCGCAGGAGCGTCGCCTTACCGAGTCGCCTTCGACGGGTTTCCTCACCTCTGATACAAAGCAGCTTGTTGAAGGCTAAAGACGTGCTACGTTCTCGGGGAACCGAATCGGCCGGGAGGGCGAGGCTCCTGCCGAGCCGGAAGCTCCAGGAACCGTGGGCTAACGCCCAGCGGCTGATTTCGAGTGTAGCCGAACTCGCCAGAGTTTGGCGCTCATTTGAGGTCATCCCTCACCAGGCCGGGAGGGCGAGGCTCCTGCCGAGCCGTGGGATAGCCGGGAACCACTTGTGTGCAGCTCCATCGGTGACTAGGAGGGACCTAGTGATGTCCCCGAAAACCATCAGTGAGGCTACGACCGCGACGACGATGGAGGAGAGTCGATCGCTTGTGGACCAGTTGAGTCAGCCCCGAGCCTATCCGGGACGACCGCGGAAAGTCAGGCTGATCGAGACTCACATCTCCTGGGTGTTTCTCACCCACCGCTACGCCTACAAGCTGAAAAAGCCGATCAAGTTCGAGTTCCTCGACTTCAGCACGGTCGAGCGGCGTCACGCAGCCTGTCTGGAGGAAGTCGAGCTGAACCGGCGGCTCGCTCCCGACATCTACTTGGGGGTCGCTCCTGTGACGGCGAGTTACACGGGTAGCTATCGGGTCGGCGGCACAAGGACACCCGTCGACTGGTTGGTTTGTATGCGCCGCTTACCTGCCGACCGTTCGCTCGACAGGTTGATCCTGCAGAAGACACTCACCGACGCCGAGGTGGGTCAGATTGCCAGCACACTCGCCGATTTCTATGGGGCACTTCCACCACTCTCGCTGCATACGGAGCTCTATCGACAACGTATCGCAGAGCATGTGCAGTCCAACGGGGACGAGTTGTCCAGACCGTGCTATTCCTTGAATGTGGCTCGTGTCAAACGGGTGCAGGCGGCGCAGGTGCGCTACCTGCAGCTGAGGCCGGAAGTATTTGACAATCGGGTGCGCGACGGCCGGATTGTCGAGGGACACGGTGACCTGCGGCCGGAGCACATCTACCTGACGCCGCAACCGGTCATCATCGATTGCGTCGAGTTCAATCAGGAGTTTCGACGGCTGGATGTACTGGACGAGTTGAGCTTTTTGGCTATCGAGTGTGCCAAGTTGGGCGCGGACGACGTGGGTGGGCGCATTCTCGACCAGTACTGCCAATCGTCCGGTGATCGGCCTCCGGCTGCGTTACTGTCGTTTTACATGTGCTATCGTGCCAGTGTAAGGGCCAAGGTCAGCCTCTTGCGCGGAGCCCAGCTACCGGATGGAGAACGCGACGCGACGCTCGCTACGGCCGAAGCCTATCTGGCCCTGGCGGACCGCTTTGCCGCCGAGCTGGGACCGCCGCTGCTGATCGTGATTCGGGGGCCGAGCGGAGCCGGCAAGTCTGCCTTGGCAACAGCCCTCAGCGAGTCTCTGGGTATCGAGCATTTGCAAACCGACCGCATTCGACGAGACTTCATGGGAGCAAGCGAGGAACGGGCTGACTTCGATCAGGGCAGCTACAGCCTTGAGAGGCGGATGCAAATCTACGACGAGATGTTCAACCAAGCCGGCACACTGCTGGCAGAGGGACAGACCGTCGTTCTAGACGGCACTTTTCTGACGCACAAGCTGCGGACCATGGCGTTACTGCTGGCACGCCACCATGGCGCGATCCCCGTCTTTATCCGCTGCGATTGCCCGCCCGAAATCGCGGCCCAACGGATCACCAACAGGATGGCAGGCGAGCATTCTCCCTCCGAAGCGCAGCCGGAGTTCGTGCATCGACAGTTGGAACAAGAGGAGGCCGATACGCCGGCGACCGCCGCTCTTTCACTCGAGACAACAGGCAGCGTCGCCGAGATGCTCGAATCTGTCTATGAGCAGTTACGGCAGTCGACGGCGAGTGGCTGAAACCGGTGGTGTCGCTGTCCGCGGCCCACGTCGCCAGCACGACTGACTGCCCCGCCCTGCGAAGTCTGCCAGCACCGATAGAGCGTTTGCCAGTCGTGTAATCGCCTTGGCACAACTGCCCGCAGCGCAGTACGATGCGCATCCTGTGAATCTGCAGAAGCAAGGCACAAACGGTGTGTTAGATGGCCAAACGCTCACCCCAGAGTCAACCGCAACGAGCACCTACCTGGCGCGATCGATGGTACGAGGTCATCTTCGAGGCCGACACACCGGCAGGCAAGCTATTCGATGTGGTGCTGTTGATCGCGATTCTGGTTAGCGTTGCGGTGGTGATGCTGGAAAGCGTCGAGGGACTTGGCGAGCAGACTTCGGAAATACTGTGGTACGCCGAGTGGTGCTTTACCGTGCTGTTTACGATCGAATACGTGGCGCGGATTGCGTGCGCCCGCCGTCCGCTGCGTTACATTTTCAGCTTCTACGGCATGGTGGATCTGCTGGCCATTCTGCCGTCATACATCTTTCAGTCACATCTGCTCGATGGACCGGAAGGCCAACGGCTAGCGGTCATTCGAGCGCTGCGGCTATTGCGCGCTTTTCGGATCTTCAAACTGGCTCACATGCTCTCCGAGGCGGCGGCTCTGCGGGAGGCAATTTGGGCGGCCCGAGCGAAGATCGCGGTCTTCCTGTCGGTTGTGTTGATCGCGATTGTCATTGTGGGGTCGGCGATGCACTTGATCGAAGGCGGCAGGAAGAATGCGACCGACTTTGACTCAATTCCAGGCAGCATGTATTGGGCGGTGGTCACGATGACCACAGTCGGCTACGGCGATGTGTCGCCCGCAACACCGCTTGGTAAAGCGCTAGCTGCCTGCATGATGATTTTGGGTTATTGCATGATCATTGTGCCGACAGGCATCGTCTCGGCCGAATTGGCCCACGCCAGCGGCAGGTCGCTCACGACCCAAGTCTGCCCCGAATGCATGTCAGAAGGGCACGACGCGGATGCCGTGCACTGCAAGTACTGCGGGGGAAAGCTGTAGGGCGCTGCAAAACAAAAGTTGCCGAATCCTGTTCCCTCTCCCGGCGGCCCCCCCGGCTCGGCAGGAGCCTCGCCCTCCCGGCCGCTTGACGAACAACCTCAGATGTCTCTCCGCCGCATCGCGCAGCGAGAGTAGCCAGGAAGTTTAACCGCGACGCAGAGGGGACCTGCCGAGAGAGAGTTTCAATCCGATGACTCCGGACCGGCAGGGCCCCGACGCCGAGCGCGTGCTGCAGGTCTCCGAGAGACGCGCCCACAACAGAGTGATTCAGCGCGCGGGATCCTGCGACCCCTCCTCCTGCGAGTCGGTCGGCTGCTGAGTTTCTTTCGACTCATATTCGTCCATCAGTGTCGAGGGGCAGACCTCCTGTTCACCGCATTGCTCGCAGACGATGCGGATCAAATCCGAGCTGCCCAGCTTCACGTTGTGCTGATGGCAGTGCTTGTAGAGCTGCCGCAGATGAACACATGTCATGGCCGGCCTCCTTGGGTCGAGTCTCCAAAAGCGGAATCCGTGGAAGGCACAGTCGGTGACGACTGTGTTGAATAATCGATACCGGCTGGCGGACGTCTGTTGTTGTTAAACGTTCAGTGCTGCGCAGCGGGATCGGCCTGCACGTACGCATCGATCACCGCTCGTTCCCCTTCGATCCCGGGCCGCGAGTTACCGTGTTCCATCCCTAAGACCCCGTCAAATCCCTTGGAGTGAATGTGCTGAAAGACCTTGCTGTAGTTGATCTCACCGGTGCCGGGTTCTTTGCGGCCCGGGTTATCTCCGCATTGGAAATAGCCGATTTCGTCCCAGCAACGGTCGATGTTCGGAATGAGATTGCCTTCGGTGATTTGTTGATGATAGATGTCAAACAGAATCTTGCAAGAAGGACTGTCAACGGCTTTGCAGAGGGCATAGGCCTGTGGAGATCCCTGCAGAAAGACACCGCCGTGATTGGCAAACCAGTTCAGAGGTTCGAGGACCATGACCAGCTCGTGGGGTTCCAGGATGTCCGCACACCGACGCAGCAGTTCGATGACGTTGGCGGTTTGATAGCCCATCGCCAAACGGTCTCTCCCGTTCTGATCCACGTCTCCAGGAACAACTGTCATCCACTTCGCATTCACGCGGCGGGCAACGTCCACCGATTCGCGAATCTCTTTAAGGACCGCATCCCACACCGCCGGATCCTTCCTGGCGAAGGTCAACCGACCAATCGAGCCATGCGCGACAAACACCCCCATCTGCATTCCGAGGGAGTCCATGGTCTTGGCGATCTTTTCCTGCAGCTCGACCGGCTTCCTCTTCATGCCATTGTCTTCCCAGGCGGTAAATCCCTGGTCGGCAGCGAACTTAAGTTGGTCGACTTCGCGGTTTCCTGCAGACGCCTTGAACATGCCGAAATGGGGCGCGTAGTGCAGTTGAAAGCGGTGCTTCGGCGTCTCGGCTGCGGCGCCTGACCGGGTAAATCTTGTGGCAAACAGGCCGCCGGCGGCGGCCAAACCGGATACCAGGAATCGTCGTCGTCGCATAGCATAGGTCCTCACAGTGTATTGGTTTCTACTGTTATCGTCCCCGCGTTGTGTGGCGTCAACGGTTGCGAGCTCCCGGTCCACGGCGCGGTGCCTGTGCGAATTCGATCAGTTCAATGTGCGGATCCACACGCCGTGGGGCTCCGCGCGTCGATAATGCCGCCACTGCGGTTCGGCACGGGAGCTGCTCTACGTTGTCAATTGGAACTTGGCGTTAGAGAAAGGAAGAATCGATGAAACGTCTTCTAGTCGCCCTCCTTTGTACAGCAGTGCTGTTGGGGATGTGGACGTTGCAGGGGCAGACGCAAGACCCGGAGCAAGTTCGCACTGACAACGTCAAAACGTTCATGCGGGCGAAGCTGAGGCACGCTCAAGATGTACTGGAGGGTCTCGTTGTTGAGGACTATGACAAGATCGCCAAACACTCCCAGGAGATGAGCTTGCTGAGCTTGGCATCCAATTGGCAGGTCTTGCAAACTCCAAAGTATGCCGAGCACAGTCGGGACTTTCGCAAGGCGGCAGACAGGATCACCAAGGAGGCTAAATCCGGGAATCTCGACGGGGCAACGTTGGGCTATGTTGAACTGACCATGAAGTGTGTCAACTGTCACAAGTACGTACGGCAAGTCCAGGTTGGCCAAGTCGGGCCCCTCGACGGGCCTGACGAGAGCGGTCTGAAGTTCTAGAAAGGCAGTACCATGAGTGGATTGACAGCCAACAACGTAGTGGTTCCTGTCGACTTTTCCGACGAGTCAATAGCTGCCGTCGACACCGCGCTTGAGATCACCGGCGACGCAAGTAAGGTGCACGTGGTGCATGTATTGCCAGAGCTCAATGCGGCGGACCCCGGGTTTGTCTGGCAGACGGTCGACGAAGAGGTCCGCAGTCATCACGCCGCGCAAGCGTTACGCGAGCGTTTGGCAGCCGATCGCTACGCGCTGCTTGACATCCACGTCGAGACGGGCGATCCAGGGCACCGTGTGGCCAACTTCGCGGAGAACTCGGAGTGCGACTTGATCGTGGTGCCGTCGCATGGCCGGCGCGGACTGTCACGGATGCTGATTGGATCGGTGGCTGAACGGATCATCCGCTTGGCGCATTGCCCGGTCTTGGTGCTGCGGAACTAAGAGCGCCCGATTCAACCCCATGACTCAGAAACTGTGGACCGCGGTCGACGACTACATCGCACAACGACTTGGCTCCAGTGACTCCGTTTTGGATGAGGTAAGCAGCGCCTGCGCCGCCGCAGGGCTGCCGCCCATCAGCGTTTCTCCCAGTCAAGGAAAGCTGCTCTCGATTCTGGCAGCGGCACAGGGAGCTCGTTCCATTCTGGAAATTGGCACATTAGGTGGTTACAGCACGATTTGGCTTGCTCGATCGCTTCCGCCGGACGGGTGTCTGATCAGTTTGGAGCTCGACGCCCGGCACGCAGAAGTTGCTCGGGCGAATATCGCGCGGGCTGGATTTGCAGGAATCGTCGATGTCCGTGTTGGCGCCGCGCTCGACACCCTCGCCCAGCTGCCATCGGAAACCCGCTTCGACATGACATTCATCGACGCCGACAAGGAGCTTCTTGCGGAATACTTCGAGTGGGCGATGAAGTTCTCGCGGCGCGGCAGTCTGATCATTGCCGACAACGTCGTTCGTAACGGAGATATCCTCGACGAGACGAGCGCCGATCCGAGAGTTGTGGGTGTGCGCCGTTTTTACGAGATGCTCGCTGCCGACCAACGAGTCGACGCGACAGCTATCCAGACCGTCGGTATCAAAGGGTACGACGGCTTCGCCATGATCCGTGTCGCGGTGGCTCCAGAGCCGTGACCGTGGCTGCGCTTCACAAACCTGCGAACATCCACCTCACCCTCCCGCGCGGGAGGGTCGGACGCGTAGCGTCCGGGGAGGGCGGTCTGGGAGTAATCGCCCCGAGGCGTGCCCCCCTCTCCGGCCCTTCGGGTCGACTCTCCCCGAGGGGAGAGTGAAGAAACACGAAATCACGCACTAACTTAAAAGCTACACAACCTCACCGGGGAGAAGGTGGCCGAAGGCCGAACGCGGGGAGAATCCAAATCAGCCGGAATGCGTTAGCATCCGGTTTTGGTCGTGGGTCACCTCATCCTTGCAACAGTCGTGCAAGACGTTCGGGAGGGCGAGGCTCCCGCCGAGCCGTTTTCCGCCTGTCGGTTTTGTGTACTTTGCTTCCGGCGGACGGCACACGGAGTGTGCCTGCTACATTTTCGGGAGGGCGGGGCTCCTGCCGAGCCGAGATACATCAGGAGTGTGGTAACGTGGAAACCGTGGGCTAACGCCCAGCGGCTGATGCTGCAGAAGTCTTGGCGGACTCTTTGTCCTCTGTGTTTTTTCTTCGCTAAGCAGGAGCATGTTCGATGTCACTCGAAACACTAACAGCGTTCTTCGGCTGGTGTACCGTAGTCAACTTTGGTGTGTTGTTGCTTTCCACGATCGCCCTTGCTGTGGGCCGCGATTCAGTCGCGAAGATTCACGCGAAAATGTTCGCTCTGGAAGAAGCCGCCTTGAAACCCATCTACTTCCAGTACCTGGCGCACTACAAGATCATAGCGTTGGCACTGAACTTGGCTCCCTACGTTGCTTTGAAACTGCTTGCCTCGACGGCCACGTGATCAAGGGCTGAGGGAGTGATCTCCGACGGTACTTCTCCCCCCTCGCTTTCTTGAAGTTGCGCTGAGGGTAACGAATTTGCCTGGATTTTCGGAACCCGAAGCGTTAGCGAGGGGTGTCGACGCAAGTTATTCCCTCGCTCACGCTTCGGGTTCCGATGGAGGCGAAATGCACAACATCAAAACTAACGCTCCGGGTTCCAACTTCGTAACTAGCCCTTCGGGTCAGGAATTTGCTTTCTCCACGGCGATCTCCCCTTGCCGACCGGCCCCAGGCGAATTACCATCATTAGTTGATGAGACTGTGTATCAATATCAATACAGACCCGCGATGTTGCGCCTAAACGATTCCAGCCCTTGGCAGCTGATCCCCCTGCAGCAGCTAGAAACCGGTCGCACGGCGATGATCGATCAGTTGGTCGGCCGACCGGACCAGGTACATCGTCTCCAGGAGCTCGGTTTGCGGCAGGGCGTCGTTGTCGAGATGGTGCGGCACGGCAGCCCCTGCATCGTGCGACTGGGGGACTGCAAATTCTGCTTCCGGGAGGCGGATTTGTTTAGCGTCCTGGTCCGCTCTGCAGGCCCCTCGTCATGATGTTGTCGGACCTATCCACCGGCGAGTGCGGCACGGTCGTTACCGTCCGCGGCGACGGCGAGATAAGTGTCCGGCTGATGGAGATGGGATTGACTCCGGGCGTCGACGTGCGGTTGATCGGAACGGCGCCGTTGGGCGACCCGCTGGAGTTGGAAGTGCGTGGCTACCGGCTGAGTGTCAGGCGGCAGGAAGCTGCACACGTAGAAATTCGGCGGAGCGAGTAGCGGTTCGCGATGGTGGTGTCGCTACCTACCGACCTCCGCGTCGATTGTTGGCCTGGATGACCCCGCCCGCCCCACACACATTGACAGTGGCTTTGATCGGCAATCCCAACACAGGAAAGTCGACACTCTTTAATGCGCTTTGCGGTGTACGACAACGGGTCGGCAACTATCCTGGGGTGACGGTCGAAAAGAAGCTGGGGCGGACTCAGGTCGCGGGGCAGGAGCTGGTGTTCGTTGACCTGCCGGGAACCTACAGCCTAGCTCCCAGATCCCCGGATGAGATGATCGCGGTCGACGTGTTGTTGGGCAGGCGTGACGACGTCGCCGCCCCGGACGTCGTTCTATGCATTGTCGACGCCAGCAACTTGGAGCGGAACCTCTATCTGCTAAGCCAACTTCTGGAGCTCGAGCTGCCGACGGTGGTGGCGGTCAACATGGTCGACATGGCCGCTGACAAGGGTATCAAGCTGGACCTTGAACGACTTCGATCGCAAATCAAGGTGCCGGCCGTGTCGACGCAGGCCAACAAGCGCGTGGGGCTGGAGCAGCTGAAGAAGACTTTGCTTGCGACGGCGAGTGCGCCGGCCCCCGCATCTCCCGCTCCATTGCCAGAAGTATTCCAACGCGAGGTCACGGCGCTTCAGCAGCAACTAGACAGCCAGACACCAGATGGGCTGGAGTCGCCGGACAGCCAGGAATCCGTTCCCCGCTACTTGGCTGAGCGGCTACTGCTGGACACGAGTGGATATCTGCAGCAGGCGGGGCTATCACTTCCCAACGGTCATCTCTCTGACGCTCTTTCGGCCGCTAGAGGACGTTTGGCACAAGCCGGTTGCCCGGTCCCAGCGGTCGAGTCGATCGCGCGTTACCGCTGGGTGGCCGATGTGCTCGAGGGAGTTGTTATCCGCCCCGGCAAACGGCGAGCGACGTTTAGCGACAGGCTAGACGGTGTGCTGACCCACCGGTTTTGGGGCAGCCTCATCTTTCTGGTTGTGATGGTGGCGCTGTTTCAGTCTGTGTTCTACATTGCCGAACCGGCGTCGGCTTTTCTGGACTGGATCAACGGTTTGCTGGCCAGTTTCGTGGAAAGTCACCTGTCAGAAGGAGCTCTCCGCTCGCTGCTTATCAACGGCGTGATTGCCGGAGTGGGCAGTGTATTGATCTTCCTTCCGCAAATCTTCGCCCTGTTTTTGTTTATTGCGGTTCTCGAAGACTGCGGCTACATGACGCGGGCGGCCTACTTGATGGACAGATTGATGTGCCGGGTCGGGCTTAACGGCAAATCCTTCATTCCGCTGCTTTCTTCTTTCGCCTGTGCGATCCCGGGCATCATGGCAGCGCGAGTCATCGAGAACCGGCGAGACCGGCTGGCAACGATCCTAATTGCACCGCTAATGAGTTGCAGCGCGCGTCTACCGGTGTACACACTGCTGATTGCGGCTTTCATCCCACCGTCTCGCTACGCCGGTGGGCTGATCGGCCTGCAAGGGCTGACGATGTTCGCCATGTATTCGGTGGGAATCTTGACCGCAATCGTAGTCGCCTTGATTCTCAAGAAGACGATCCTCAGGGGACCGGCTCCGCCATTTGTCATGGAGCTTCCGGCGTACAAAATTCCTGCTCTGGCTACGGTGTTACACCGGATGGTCGACCGCGGATGGGGCCTTCGTACGGCGCGCGGGAACGTTGATTTTCGCGGTCACGATTGTGGTCTGGGCAGCTGCGTACTACCCCAGAAACCCAGCTCGTATCGAATCGAGCTTGCTTGCCGAACAGGATACGCTTCGCGAGCAAATCACTGAACTCGAGGAAACGCGAGACGGAGGTGCGCGGGGAGATGAATATGCTGGCTTGGAACGTCGCTTGACAGAAGTCGACAACCAGATCCAAGCACAGTATTTGGAGCAGAGCCTGCTGGGACGGCTGGGTCGTGGCGTAGAGCCCTTGGTTCGTCCATTGGGTTGGGACTGGAAGATTGGCTGCGCGGTGATCGCTTCCTTTCCGGCCCGTGAGGTGATTATTGCTACGCTCGGTGTTATTTACGGGCTGGGCGACGACGCCGAAACGCACACGCTGGCCGACTCGCTGCGCGGCGCCAAGTGGAAATCGACAGGAGAACCGGTCTTTAACACGCCGGTAGCACTCTCCATCATGGTGTTCTTCGCGCTGTGCGCACAGTGTGCTTCGACACTGGCGGTGATCAAGCGTGAGACAAACAGCTGGGGATGGCCGGCCTTCACATTTGTCTACATGACCGGGCTGGCTTATCTCGCCGCTTTGGTGACGTATCAAGTTGGCAAGATGGTCGCCTCGTAAAGATCCGGCAGGCCTTCAAGAGGTCGGGACGGCAAGGCCAACGCCCGGGAGGGCGAGGCCAACATTCGGGAGGACGAGGCCAACATTCGGGAGGGCGAGGCTCCTGCCGAGCCGCGGGGTGACCAGAGGAGCAGGAGCAGGAGATAGGAGCAGGAGCAGGAGGAGCGTCAACGCTCGGGAGGGCGAGGCCAACGCTCGGGAGGGCGAGGCTCCTGCCGAGCCGCGGGGTGACCAGAGGAGCAGGAGATAGGAGCAGAAGCAGGAGGGGCGTCAACGCTCGGGAGGGCGAGGCTCCTGCCGAGCCGGGGTAATCAGAGGCTGTGAGGAGCAGGAGATGGGGAGATGAATGGAGAGGATGCGGTCGCACTCGTTTTTGTCTTCGTCGCCGCTTGCTATCTGGTGGCCCGCGCGCTGAGACACACGCTGAGGCGCAAAGCACACGACTGCGCAAGTGGGTGCTCTGGCTGTAAGGAAACCGTGGCGATCGTCCCGCTCCATGCTCCCCCAACGTTGCGTGGTCCGAGCCAACAGGACTCACAAGGCAACTTGAACCAAGACCATCAAGCCGAACCCGCCCATGAACGACCAAGCGATTTGGCTGGGCGTGTGGGTCGCGAGCGCGTCGGGGATTAGCTCGACGATCACCAGGTACATCATCGCGCCAGCGGCAAAACCGAGGAAGGGAAGCATGAGTGGTTCGAAGATCCACACGGCGAGGCTGGCAGGAACGGCCGCGATGGGTTGGGGTAAGCTGGTCAGGAAAGCGAGCAGAAAACACTTCCCAATGGACGCGCCGCGAGAACGCATGGGTAGCGCCACCGCCAACCCCTCGGGCATGTTATGAATGGAGATGGCCAACGCGATGTAGAGGCCCAGGCCTTCCAGCTGTTCGTGATGCCCCTCCGAGCCAAAGCCGACACCGACGGCGACACCTTCGGGAATCGAATGAAACGCCATCGCGATAAAGACAAGCGCCTCGACGCGACCTCCCAGGGGCTTCAGCCAGCGGGATTGGAGCCGTGCAGGTGTGAGGAAAACGATGAACCGACCACAACAGCAGGCAGCCCAAGAACATCCCGCCAAGTGTGCGGAGCACCGCGCCCAGCTGCAGGGCCTCTTCGGAACCCAGCGTGAAGGCCGGCAGCAGGAGGTTGTAGACTGAAGCGGCAAACATCAGTCCGCCAGCGAACGCGTAGCCGATTCCAATTCGGCTCTCGATATCGACTCCCCGCACCAGCAGCGGTAGCACCCCCAACCCACAAGCGAGGCTGGCCAAGACCCCAGCTGCAACGCTTGCCAAAATCAGATCGTATGAGTCGCTCAACGGCGGCTCCTGTCTCGAGTGAAGTGTTGCAATGGGGTGGGTCGGTTGTCTATAAGAACTTGCCAGCGGAAGTGTGCACTTCGCATGCCGCCGGAGTCCGCCGCCAACTTTCCAGGTTAGCCCTAGTGATCGTGCTGGTGATCGCCTCTCTGTTGCTACTCTACGCCTTGCGATAGCAGCCCGAGAGATGGTCCGTTTAACCGCGACGCAGAGGGCTTGGCCGCGAGGGGGCTAAGCCATTCGAGCAGTTGCGGCCGGCAAGCCCCGTCGCCGAGCGCGTGACCTGTCATGGCGAATGCACAACAACTCATCAGACGCGCTCGCCGCCGGAGTTCGCTGAGCTTCGCCCGGCTGGACGGAAGCTCGTCTCCCAGCGAACTCCTCTGGGTCGCGGTTAAACTACGGAAAGGCTTGCATTGACTGGCTCCGGCTAGTCAGTCAACCACACGCCGATACGCTCGTTTAACTTTAACCGCGACGCAGAGGGGCTTGGCCGCGAGGGGGCTAAGCCATTCGAGCAGTTGCGGCCGGTAAGCCCCGTCGCCGAGCGCGTGACCCGTCATGGCAGACGAGTTTGAGGCTTGCCGATTCCCGCCGAACATTCGATATTCAACATCGCTACATCACGCGCCGCTTGCTCGATGCCACCAAGAGGCGTGCGAACCACTGGGCGCGAGAGGTTCCTATGCGCCCGATATTGCACAGGACCGTGACAAGATCGCACACCACGGCCTGGAAAACGGGGCAGCAGTCGGTTG
This sequence comes from Pirellulaceae bacterium, assembly GCA_965223305.1. GTDB lineage: Bacteria > Planctomycetota > Planctomycetia > Pirellulales > Pirellulaceae > CBDCWT01. Next base: position 57,360 of record CBDCWT010000001.1, read on the forward strand.
GCCAACCCTCTTTTGCGGAGGAACGGTTCTGGTATGCCGTTTGCCGAAGATGGCAAGTAGGCCGCCGCAGTGGCGTGGCGGGAAGGAACTAGGGGCGCAGCGAATGGACAAACTCTCTCGCAGCAGCACAGCCTGGTATCGAAGCAGCGCACAAACGGCGCTAGACGAGCTGGCCAGCGACGTTGACGGCGGGCTCTCCGCCGACGAGGTGTCACGCCGGCAACGCGAGTATGGTCCCAACGAGCTCGCGGAGCGCGCTGCAAAGAGCCCGTGGTGGATTCTGTGGGAGCAGTTGACCGCCACGCTCGTTGTCGTGTTGATCGTCGCTGCGGTGGTTTCCGCCTGGCTGGGAGATTGGAAGGACGCGATCGCCATCCTGACGATCGTGGTGTTGAACGCGCTGCTTGGTTTTCGCCAGGAGTACCGCGCGGAGCAGGCCATGGCCGCCCTAAAGAAGATGGCGGTGCCCTTCGTCCGTGTGCGACGCGACGGCCACGTCGCCGAGGTCTCAAGCCATGCGCTTGTTCCGGGCGACATCGTCTTGTTGGAGGCGGGCAGTACAGTTCCGGCGGACGGGAGACTTGTCGCGTCCGCCAACCTGAGGGCACAGGAGGCGGCGCTCACCGGTGAGTCGGAGCCCGTAGAGAAAGGACGCAATGTTGGTGTTTGATGAGGACCAACCGCTGGCCGAGCGGCGGAACATGGTCTACATGGGCACCAGCGTCACTTACGGTCGCGGGACGGCGCTGATTACCGCCACGGGGATGCAAACCGAGCTGGGTAACATCGCGTCGATGATCCAAACGGTCCAGCGCGAACCCACGCCGCTGCAGCGGAGGCTGGACCATCTGGGCAAGACACTGGCTCTCGTCGCGTTGGGCATTGTGGCCGTGATTTTTTGCACTCGGTCTGATCCGTGGTGAAGAGTTGAAGCTGATGTTCTTGACTGCGGTCAGCCTGGCTGTGGCAGCTGTACCGGAAGGGCTGCCCGCTGTTGTAACGATCGCTTTGGCGTTGGGCGCGCAGCGGATGCTCAAGCGTAACGCGTTGATCCGTAAGTTGCCCGCTGTCGAGACGCTGGGCTCGGTCACCACGATCTGCTCGGACAAGACCGGCACGCTGACTAAGAACGAAATGACGGTGGCCGTGATCGATGTCGCTAACCGCCGCATCGACATAAGCACGGACAGTGAACAGCCGGCTGTCCGGCAGGAGGCGGACGCAGAGCAGGCTGCTGTGGCTCTGCTGCTGACTGCCGGCGAGTTGTGCAACGATGCGGTGATCGAGTCCGAAGCGACAACCGGCGATGTGGCCCATACAAAGGCAGTCGGAGATCCGACCGAAACCGCTCTGGTTAGCGCTGCAACTCAGTATGGTCTGAGCAAGAGCTCGCTAGAGCAGGTGCTACCGCGTGTGGACGAAGTCCCGTTTGACTCCGAGCGAAAACGGATGACCACAGTGCACAGCTGCGATGGCGGTCGTCTTGACCTCCCCGTGAGCTTATCCGCCGCGCTGGCGCCGATTCTGCCGGACCGGAAAACGTGTCATCTAGCATTCACCAAGGGCGCCGTTGACAGCCTGTTCGAGGTTACGTCGAACGTCTGGACAGGCGACCACCAGGAGCCGCTGGACCACCGATGGCGGGACCGAATCCAATCTGCCCACGATCACTTGGCCGAGAATGGAATGCGCGTGTTGGGTGTCGGATTCCGCACCCTGGACGCTGCAAAGAGCGATCGCGTGGAGGACGACCTCACATTCGTCGGTCTGGTGGGAATCGTGGACCCGCCGCGTCCCGAGGCACAAAGAGCAGTCGAGACGTGCAAATCCGCGGGCATCCGGCCAGTCATGATCACCGGAGACCATCCGTTGACCGGCCGCTATATTGCCGGCCAACTTGGTATCGATCACAAGTCTGGCGTGTTGACAGGTCGGGACCTGGACGAGCTGTCTGGCGAAGCCATCGAGGACGTGGTTGAAGACGCGGCCGTTTACGCGCGGGTCACTCCAGAGCACAAGCTGAAACTGGTCGAGGCACTGCAGCGCCGCGGCCACGTCGTCGCCATGACGGGGGACGGTGTCAACGACGCCCCGGCGCTGAAGAAGGCGGATATCGGTGTGGCAATGGGCATCACCGGGACCGACGTGTCCAAGGAAGCAGCAGACATGATTCTGCTGGACGACAATTTCGCCACGATTGTCACCGCGGTCGAGCAGGGCCGGATCATCTTTGACAACATCCGCAAATTCATTCGTTATCTGCTCAGCGCGAACGTTGGTGAAATCTGGGTGATGCTGGTGGGGCCTTTTCTGGGCATGCCCATGCCGTTGTGGCCGCTGCAGATTCTCTGGATGAACCTGGTGACTGACGGTCTACCTGCCCTCGCTCTGGGTGTCGAGCCGGCCGAAAAGCACGTGATGAAACGTCGGCCGTACTCTCCCGGCGAGAGCATCTTCGCACGTGGGATCGGTGTCGACATCATCTGGATCGGATTGCTAATGGGCTTCGTCTCGCTGGGGGTTGGCTTTTTCTACTGGTACTACGACTTGCCCACGTGGCAAACGATGTTGTTCACAACGCTCACGCTTTCGCAGATCTTCCTGGCAATGGCGGTGCGCAGTTCACGAGATTCGCTGTTCCGCATTGGAATTCTCTCCAACAAGCCGATGTTGGCAGCGATCATAGTCACGTTCGCGTTGCAAGTGGCGGTTGTGTACGCCCCGCCGCTGCAGGGTCTGTTCAAGACCGTCCCACTCAGCGCGCGAGACTTCGCGGTTGCGTTGGTCCTCAGTACCATCGTCTTCTGGTCTGTTGAGCTGCGAAAGCTGTTGGCACGAAAACAACTAGCCCAGGAGCTTTGTCATGACTCCCTTTGCCCCAAAGAGCATCTTGGCTCGCGTCGACGCCGAGCAGCCGTCCGACGCGGTGATGACGGTCGCTGTCGAGCTGGCGAAGTCAAATCAGGCGACACTCACGGTCCTCGATGTTATTCCGGACAGCACCTGGCTTGCTCGCCTGGTGACCGGCGGAGTGGAACGAGCCATCGAACAACTGACCCAGGGCAAGTCGGGCCGTTTGAAGGCCCTGGCAGACCAGTTGTCGGAGCGTGGAGTGGCCGTCTCCAGCCGCGTGCTGGAGGCACCGACCTCGGTAGCAATGGTCCGCGAGGTGCTCCGGGAGGGTCACGACTTGGTGGTGAGCGAGGCCAAGGGCCGGCGCAGCCGGCGCCCAGGCTTTTTCGGCACCACCGCTACCCGCTTGCTCCGCAAATGCCCCTGCCCGGTGCTGGTACTCAAGCCGGATCTACCCTGGCCGCCGCAAAACGTGGTGGCGGCCGTCGATGTAACAACCGATGATGCGACGCACGCGGAACTGAACTCGCAGATCGTCGCCGCAGCCGAGCCACTGTGTGATCGTGGACAGCGGCTGCACGTCGTCAGCGCGTGGAATCTCTACGGGGAAGGCGCCCTCAAGGGCCACATGCAACCGGAAGAATTTGAGCTATTGTTGAAGGAGGCGAAGGCGGCTAGCGTCCGCAGGCTCGGATTGTCTGGTGAACAAGTGCGGCGAGGAACTCAGCGAGGCAAAGGTCCATCTGATGCACGGAGAGGCCGCTGAGGTAATTCCTCAGTTTGTGAGCGGGCATGGAACCGACCTGCTGGTCATGGGAACGATCGGGCGAACCGGGCTGTCTGGCATTCTGATGGGCAACACGGCCGAGAGAATTCTGAATCGTGTCGAGTGCTCTGTACTGGCCGTGAAGCCCGCAGCTTCGTGACGCCGATTCGGCACAAGACGAGTAGATATCAGCTGTGCCGAATGGGCGTGCAGATCCTCACACAAATGTTGTGGCGAGTGCAAAGCGAACTTGAGTCTGATTCGACTGCTTGCCGATGAAAGCATGGACCTAAAGGCGCTGACACGAGGAAAAGGACAGCTTGAGACGATGACCGAAAAATCACTCCTACAGAGCTCAACCAAACAACCGGGTTTCAACAGCGCCAGCAGCTGCTGAAAGAGCTCTGGAAGACCGGCAAACAGCCCGAATCGGCGCCAAAAGTCGACGCCGCCCGCCGCGCCGGCCGGCCGGCCGTGCGACCGGCTCGCTGAGCGGCCGGGGCGTTGCGACACCGCTCAGCTCCACTCGTCACTCTCCCCTGGGGGAGAGTCGGCCCGAAGGGCCGGAGAGGGGGGGCGCACCTCGGGGCAATCACTCCCGGGCAGCCCTCCCCGGACGCAGCGCGTCGGTTTCGCTGGGGAACCGTGGGCTAACGCCCAGCGGCTGATGTGGAGCGTAGCCGAACTCGCCAGAGAGCGGTAGGCCGGAACAAGTGGCGCCAGCAGCCATCCCTGTGCCTACGATTTCCCCACGCCGCGCTGTTCCGGCAACACCGGTTTGTTGCGTCGCCGGAACAGCGCGGCGCTCACGGAGTGTGAAGTCAGAGCTCTCCCGCCGCTTGTTCCGGCCTACTTTCTCGCGAACAGCCAATCGCAACTCCAGGGAGGACGGCCATCAGCCGGAATGCGTTAGCATCCGGTTTTGGGATGAACCGTGGGCTAACGCCCAGCGGCTGATTTGGAGCGTAGCCGAACTCACCAGAGTTTGGCGGACCTCGTCTTTCGTTACTCTCCCCTGGGGGGAGAGTCGGCCCGAAGGGCCGGAGAGGGGGGCACACCTCGGGGCGATCACTCCCGCGCAGCCCTCCCCGGACGCCAGCGCGTCGGTTTCGCTGGGGAACCGTGGGCTAACGCCCAGCGGCTGATGTGGAGCGTAGCCGAACTCGCCAGAGTTTGGCGGACTGCATGAAGCGCTGCACCCTCCCGCGAACGCGGGAGGGTGGATGACGGCCAGTGTCGCTAGGGGAACTTGTCTTTGCTGTTCTTCGACAGAGCCTAGACTAAACTAGCAGAGTGGGCCATTCTCTTGCGAAGCTCCGCCAGTTGCTTAGCAGACGCGACGCGCAGCGCCTGGTAGGTTTGCTGTGGCGCGATTCTGCTGATGGCGATGCTCCAGGTCGTCGGTATCGCGTCGATTCTGCCGTTCATGACGCTGCTGGCTCGACCCAGCGCGATCGACTCGAATGACTGGCTGCGTTGGCTCTATCAGACAGGTGGCTTCTCGTCACCGACCGCGATGCTAGTCGCGGCCGGAGTGGTCGTGCTATTGCTGTTCACGCTGGCTAATGTGCTCTCAGCAATCACGATCTGGTGGCAACAGCGATGTGCTTGGATGCTGGCACACAGCGTGTCAGTCCGCCTGGTGAAGACCTACACTCAGCTCCCGTACGAGTTCTTCCTCACCCATAACTCGGCCGATCTCATTAGAAAGGTCTGCGCCGACGTCGCCAGCCTTGTTTCAGGTGTGCTGTTGGCTGGCAGCGAGCTGATTGCCCAATCGGTCATGTCACTCGTGCTCGTCCTGTTGCTGGTCGCTGTCGATCCGTGGCTGGCAGTTGTCAGTTTCTCCGTGCTGGCAGCTGCCTACGCGCTCATCTACCTCCTCAGCCATACCTACGCCCGCCAGCTGGGTGAACATCGCTTGGAAGCCAATCATCGTCTCTACAAGACCTTCGTGGATGTCATTTCCGGCATTAAAGCGGTGAAGTATAACGGCGCGGCAGACTTCTTTTTGGAAAGGTTCTCGTCGGCATCGCATAAGTACTCGGTGACCGAAACGCGCTTCAACACCGTGGCGATGATTCCGCGATACATCGTCGAGACCCTGGCATTGGGCGGAATATTACTTACGGTGTTGTACCTTCTGCTGACCAAAGGCAACCTAACCGAGGTATTCCCCGTACTCAGCATGTTCGCCATCGCGGCCTACCGGCTGCTTCCCTCGCTCTACAAGGCCTTCACCTCCGCCGCAACGCTCCGCCACAACCTCCCTATGATCGACGCCATCCATCTGGACATTGGCAGTCGTTCGCTGGACAGCGAACCAACGGCGGACGGTGGCAAGATCGAGCTGCGGCAGGAAATCGCCCTGCAAAACGTCTCCTTCCAGTACGCCACTGCCGCAGAGCCTTCGATTTCCAATGTCACGCTGACAATCCCCGCAGGTGCTATGGTGGGGGTCGTGGGTTCGACCGGATCCGGCAAGACCACGCTGATCGACGTGCTCGTCGGGCTCTTGCCGCCACATGAGGGGCGGCTGCTGGTCGACGGCATTCCGATCGTGCCGAGCAGCGTCGACCGCTGGCAGCGCTGTATCGGTTACGTTTCTCAGGAAGTGTTCCTGTTCGACGATACGATTCTCCGCAACATCGCCTTCGGTGTCCCCGACGACTCGATCGATTGGCAGCGGGTCCGCGAAGCGGGGCGGATCGCCAAGATTGACGATTTCATCAGCAACGAACTAGTAGACGGCTATACCACAACGATCGGCGACCGTGGTTTACGATTGAGTGGAGGCCAGCGTCAGCGCATCGGATTGGCGCGGGCCATCTACCGCGCCCCGAGCTTGCTGCTGTTGGACGAAGCGACCAACGCGCTGGACGGCATCACCGAAGAAACGGTAATCCAAGCTGTCAACAGCATCCAGCGGTTGACCGTAATCATTGTGACGCATCGGCTGTCAACGGTGAAATCGTGCGATCGGATCTACTTCGTCGATCAAGGCCGCATCGCCGCTGAGGGTACTTACGACGAGCTGGTAGATTCAGAACCGCGGTTCCGCGATATGGTCCGCGCGACTTCGTAGCTCGTTTGCAGCGCCCCCTCCAGTATCTTCGCCAGGTGAGCGGCATACGGCTCGTCGAAGATCACGCGATGCCCACCCGGCATCTCGTGGCAAGTCGATTCGGCGGCCAGTCGCCGCCAGAACGGGTAGAAATTCTTGGTGTCCTGCGTATGCACCACCGTCAGCCGGCCGGGATACGGTTGCGGTACGTAGGCCGAACCTGCTCGCAGACAAGCTTCCTGCACCTCTTGTAGATAGAGCAGGCGGCGGCGGTGCAAGCTGCCCAACCGTCGAATCCAGGGACTACGGAAGGCCGCCCAGCGACCCCACGCCCAGCGCGAGAGACGGAGCCGTTGACGGCGAACGACCGCCCACACACTGGCAGCGATGCGACGATGGTCCAGCCGTGCCGCGTGGTGAAAGGCCTTACCGAGACGATCGTCTAGCCGGCCTATCTGCTGGGCTGACTGTGGCGGCCACGCATCCAAGATAGCCAGCAACGCCACCTGTTCGCCACCGGCCGTCAACTGCTGAGCCATCTCGAAGGCCGTGTAGGCTCCAAGACAATGACCGGCTAGGTAATACGGACCCTCCGGCTGGATGCTGCGCATCTCGCTGATAAAGTGCCGGGCGATCTCTGCCAATTGAACGAGCGGCGGACAGGTACCGTCCAACCCGGGAGGATGGAGCGCGTAGATCGGTTGGTCTGCATGCAGATGACGGACCACGTTCCCATAAAAAAGGGCGTGGCTTCCACCAGTATGCACAAAGAACAACGGAGGCTTCGTGCCCCGCGGCTGGACAGGTACCAAAGAGGTCCAGGGGGTTACATCCTGGTGATCTGCGAACGCCTGCGCCAGCGTCTCGATCGTGCGATTCTCCCAGAGGGCCGCCAGGGGCAGCTGTTTGCCGAATGCCGCCTCGACCGCAGCAAACAGACGAACGGCCGCTAATGACCGGCCACCTATTTCAAAAAAATCATCTCGGACGCCGACGGGATGAACGCCAAGAATATCTTCCCAGATGGTCACCAGCTTGGATTCATAGCGATTCCTAGCCGGCAGATAGGTCTGCTGCGCGCCGTTACTGCTTGCGGCGCGGCCGAGCGATAGAGATGGCGACTGTTTGCCTTGGTGCCACTCGGACAACGGCGCCGCCGCATGCTTTTTCCAAGCCGCAAGCAGCCCATCTGATCTCAGCACAACTGCCTGCAACAGACTCTCGAACGCAGCAGCGAGCTGGCGGATTGCCGTTTCCGAGAATCGCGCAGCATCATAGATCACGCTTAGCGACCAGCGCTCCGCTGGTGTGACCACAATAGTAAGCGGGGAGCTGGCCGTGATGCCAGTTTGGTAGTTACGCAGTTCGAGGCGGCCATTCCCTTGCCTTTGGAGACCGTCTAGCGGCAGGTTCTGCAAGACAAGTAGGCTCTCGAACAACGGCTGTGTACCGGGGACTTCGCTCCACGCTTCGATCTCCGCCAAGGGGGCCTGTTCGTGGGCCTGCATTCGAAACTGCTCGTCACGGACGCGATGTAGAAAGTCGACGATTGGGAGATCGAGTGGGATACTTGTGCGAAACGGGACGACGCTGGCGAACATCCCCACCATCGACTCGCTGCCGCCCACGGCGAACGATCGACCCGAGGTAGCAACTCCGAACAAAATGTCCGACCTGCCGCTCAGCTCCGACAGCAGCATCGCCCAGGTGGCCTGGACAACCGCGTTGGTGGTGATTTGACGATCGCGGGCGAGCTCGGAGATCCCCCTCCGTGAGAGCAGGCGGAAGCTCGATTCTGCAAGTGGTCAGTGCTGTCGGCGTCGCCGGCAGCTGATGCCCCTGCGGTGAGCCAAGCGGTGTGGGCTCCTGAAAACCTCGGAGCTGCGCACGCCAGTATTGCTCCGTCTGTGCGGAATCCAACGTCTTTAACCACTGGTAGTAGGACCTCAGCGGAGCGGTTTTGGGCAGGACCGGTTCCCGCCGCTGGCGAACGCTGTGATACAGCTCCAACAGGTCACGCAAAGCGATCGCAGAAGACCAGCCATCCAACAGCAGATGGTGACAAGTCCAAACAACGTGATGGTCATCGTCGTCGAAGTGGATCAACTCGAGCCGGGATGCAGGCAGCTGGGCGAGATCGAGTCCCCGCTCTCGGTCTTGCCGGCAGTGCTTCTCCAAGCGAACATCGCGCTCCGATCCGTTGGCAGATGCCCAGTCTCGAACAGTGCAAGGTAACTCGGCTTTCTTCCACTGTACCAGCAACGGCTGTTGCTGATCAGCAACCTGCAGCGTCATCCGGAGAGCCGCGTGCCGGGCGACTAGCTGCAACCAGGCTTGCCTCCAGGCATCCAGATCGAGCGGTCCGCGGAGATCGAAGCGCACCTGCAGCAGCCCGGTGTCATCCACACCCCGAGCGACTCGGTGTACCAACAGCGCCTGCTGCGCCGGACTCAAGCGGTAGATCGCTTCGATGTTCCTCTTGTTCATTCGTCTGCTATGTCATCCAGAAAACGGTCAAGCTCTTCTTGGCTGAGGTCTGCCTCCGGGAAGTCGGAAGGCGTGAAGTGACCAGTCTCCGATCTCAAACAGTGATCGATGATAGTAGCCAGCTGTTCGACGAACGTCTCGGCCACTCGCCGAATCGTGTCTCGGCGGTGGACGCGGTCGCTGTAGAGCCAGTCGACGCTCAGCCTGCCGTTCGTGAACGCCGCGTTGATTTCAAGCGCGTGGCTGCGCTCGTTGCGCTCGTCCCGCTCGACACCAACAGATGCCTTCACCTCTGAAAAGAGTGTTGGTCCTGCGCCGAGTTCCGTCGAACCGAGGTAATTGAATAACACCTTCGGGTGCGGACGGGCGGCCAACCGGTTTCGAATCGAATCCTGCTCGGCCAGATAGCGTAGAACTCCGTATCCGATGCCATGCTGAGGTATCGCACGGAGCTGCTCTTTGATGCCCTTAATCGAGTTACCGTAGTCGCCGGGATTGGTCAGCTCCAAGGTGACGGGATAACAGGCGGTGAACCAGCCCACTGTGCGGGAGACGTCGCCCCCTTCCGGCAGCGGCTGGCGGCCGTGCCCTTCGAGACTCAGCCGCAACATGCGGCTGCCAGACCAAGCAGCGAAGCTCTCAGCCAGCGCGGTGAGGATCAGATCTTGGGGGCGAGTTCGATACGCGTCGTTGGCCGCGGACAGCAGGGCCGCACTACGGTCCGGGTCAAGCGAAACGGAGACGCTGTCTGCGGAACCCTCCGAACCGTTGTTGGAGGCCGAAAAGTCGACCGGCAGCGCGAGCTCTGGGTCCGCTGCTTCAATCCAATAATCAAGTTCGCTGGCCATCCGGCCGGTGCGGGCAAGTTCGGCGAGACCCACCGCCCACTGTTGATATGAGGCCGTCTTGGCAGGGAGCTTTACGGCGTTCCCTGCTTGCAGCTGCTGGCAACAGTTCTCCAGATCTCCGATCAGGAACTCCCAGGAAACAACATCCACAACTAGATGATGCAACGAGATCCACAACAGCTGCGAGCTACTTGCCGGTGTTTGAAACAAGATTGCTCGAAATAGTGGCGCGGAACTCAACGAAAACCCGCTGTTGGCGGCCGCCAAATGGGACTGAACCGCCTGCATCTGCCGAGGCTCGTCGGCCTCTGTAACCTCGACCACTTCCAAAGGGATTGCTACCTTATCGGCGTCGTCGATCTGCTGTCGCCAGCCATCCGATGTTCGCTCGAACCGGGTACGAAGCATCTCGTGATGATCGAGACAATGGCGCAAGACGCCCCGTAGCAGCTCGGGGCTGAGGTGCTGCGTCAACCTCAGCAGCCGAGATTGATTCCAATGTTCGGGCACCTTCAGCTGTAGTTCGAAGAACCAATGTTGAATCGGCGTGAGGGGTGCTTCGCGCTGCACGATCGACTCAACCTGCTCCGTGACGCGAGCGGCGGTCGCCGCGAGTCCAGCGATCGTGGGGTTCTCGGCAATCTGCCCAACATCGAGTTGGATGCCAGCCTCTCGTGCCCGCGAGACGAGTTGGATCGTGACAATCGAATCGCCACCCAGTTCAAAGAAGTTGTCGTGGATACCGACATCCGCGCGAAGCAGGTCCGACCAGATTTTGACGAGCGTCTTTTCGACGGCGTTTCTCGGTAGAGCCATGGGCGGCGCAGAAGCGTGGCGACCGACCTCGGCGTCGGGTAGAGACCGCCTGTCCACCTTGCCGTTCGGCAATCTCGGCAGTTCGGCAAGGGACACAATCGAGTCCGGCAGCATATAGTCGGGCAGTCTATCCGCTAGGAATTCACGCAGCTCGGCCGGGCGTGCGTCGCCCACTACGTAGGCAACCAGCCGCTGACGAGTTGCGTCGGTCCCGGCAGCAAGAGTGTGCCGGTGACGATCTGTTTCGATCTCGTCGAGTTTCGAGGCGAGCAACGAACGTTGTTCGCTACTGAGGCCGGCAATTCGATTCCGGAATGGGCTCATTTTCGACAAAGCTCTTTTCACCATGTTCTGCTACAAACCGATTCTTCCGGCAACGAAGCCGGACCGGCCGGGCGGCGCGTTAGCAAGAACGCCGGCGAGTTATTTACACGAAACAGCTGCTGGTCATACAGCGGCCGCCAAAACCTCTCGACAGTCGTCATCGTGCGAATCCAGCCGGTAAAGATCACCGGTACGCGGCGCAGCCTCCACATCAGCCGTCGCCGCTTGAGCGCCCACAGCGTGCTCAGCGTGAGAATCCAAGCTGGGATGAACAGGATCTTCGTAACCTCAGCCTGATGTGCATTGCGAAAAATCGCCTTCCACTGCCGGTTTGTAAAGAGTGGATCGACTCTGTTGATCATCACGACTCGATGCTCGCCGTGCGCTCGTTCCCAGTCCCTAGCGAGCAGGTCAAACTCAACAACATCGTCGCACTCGGTGAATACCGTTCTTAGCGTGGCGACAGTTTGCGGTGCGTGATCGGAGCAAACGACCTGTAGGGCGGGACACTGCTTCTTGATGTGATATTCCAAAGCGGCGTTTCCCGAGCCTGCTGAAAAGAGACTGTCGATCCCCTGTAGCTGCAACTGCTCGATGATATCAGCGGCGCGGTCTCCCAGCCGGCCGTCGATGCCGTCCTTGTCTGCTGCACTTTCGCACATCTCGATCCAGCTGCCGCGGTTTCCGGGCAGTGAAAAATAGGGGTGGTCCCGCCGCAGCTGGTCCCACAGGGCCGGTGAACCCAACCCCTCAAAATCCGGAAACTCATATCCCTCCGTCGGAAAGTGGAAACGCGCCGTCAGCGGTAGAGGCAATCGCTCGATGTGGCACAGCAATCTCTTGATCATCGTCGCTTATCGCTCGCTGGAAGATACTGTCGGCTGTTCCGCAGCTTGAGGCCGCGACAGCTGCTCGACTTCATCAAGCAACCTATGTACCGTGCCAGGATCGAGTCCGGACAATCGATCGGTCAAGCTCAAGACGTTGGTGGACTCTTCTGCTCGGCGACCAGAGTCAACGGTCGCCACGGTGAAGGCGTCCGAGACGCGAGAGTGTTGTTTCAACGCGGCCGAAACCTCTTCAGTCTCGACACGGTGTCCACGTATCTTCACCTGCGCATCTTGACGGCCGAGAAACAGCAGGCTGCCATCGGGCCGGTAGCAAGCCAGGTCACCGGTGCGATACAACCGCGCCGCCTCCCCGTCAGCATAGGGATTGGCTACAAAACGTGCGGCAGTGAGCCGAGGTCGGTTTAGGTATCCGGCCGTTACCCCTGCACCGGCGACACACAGCTCGCCCACCACGCCCGGCGGAACGACCCGCAGGTGCCGGTCCAGAACATAGACTTTCATGTTGCCGATCGGCCGCCCAATCGGCACACGACCAACGTCGCCGGGCCGGACTTGATGGACCGTGCACCAGACAGTAGCCTCCGTCGGGCCGTACTCGTTGTATAACTGCGCCTCGCCCGGCAAATCCTGGTGGCGGCGAACGAGCGACGGCGAACAAGCCTCGCCTGCGACAATCACCGTTTGTAGTGTCTTCAGTTCCTCCGCCGCCGCGTACTCCAACATCAACTCGTACAAAGAGGGCAAGCAAAGCGTGTGGGTCACCTGTTGCTCGACAATCAACTTTGTCAAAGCGGCAATGTCCAGCTCCAGCCGCTCGGTGGGCAGCACGAGCGCACCTCCACCGCAGAGCGTCCAGAAGATCCCCGCCACAGAGCTGTCGAAGGCCAGCGAAGAAAGCAGGAGAAAACGCGCGGGTGGGCCACCGTAGTAGTCGAAGCGCGCAGATGTCGAACAAACTAAATTGCGATGCGAGACGACGACTCCCTTTGGCGTTCCCGTCGAACCCGAAGTGTAGATGAGGTAGACGGGCGAGGTGGGCGTTGGACGCGGCAACTCGGGGCCTGAAGCTGCTTCCGCTGACGCCGGTTCATCTAGGCAACAGAGCGGCGCGGTGAGGTCTTGCAGCACCGGGGCGAGACGTCGCTGGGTGAGTACCAGTGGTGCGCGGGAATCGGCGACGATCGCTTTCAACCTCTCTGGCGGATTGCGTGGGTCAAGCGGGAGATAGGCACATCCCGCCTTGAGGATTCCGATCAAACCGACCAACATCTCGACCGACCGTTCCGCGCAAATGCCCACCGGTACCTCGGGACCAATGCCCCGCGCGACCAGTGCGCTCGCCAAAGCAGTTGCGCGATCGTCAAGTTCTCCGTAGCTCAACCGCTGCCCCGAAAAGACGACAGCGTCCGCTTGCCGAACCCGGGCCGCCTGGCGTTCGAAGAGATCGAGGACCGTGACGTCCGCTGCCACCTCCTTCTCTGTCGCATTCCACGACACGAGTTGCTGTGCCAGTTCCTCGTCCGACAATAAACGCAGATCGGCCAAGCTGTTTGTATCCTGGCCGATGAATCCAGCGAGCAGCCGGGCGAGCTGGGATAGCATCTGCGATACCGTGGAGCTGTCATAGGCCGAGGTGTCGTGGACCAGTATCAACTCCAGCTCGTCGCGGGGCACGGCCAGCAGCGCAAGCGAATAGTTACTTTGCTCGAGGTACTCTACGTCGACAAGCTGCAACTCGTTGGTCGCTGCAGAGTCTTCACCTGACGGGTAGTTCTCGAAGACCACGATGCTGTCAAACAATGGTCGGCCACGGGGGATTTCGCTCCATGCCTGGACCAGGCCTAGCGAACTGAATTCGTAGTCATGCAATTCGATTTGCTGCTGCTGCAGCTCACGCAGCCAATCAATCAGCGGCGTATCGGGGTCGCAACGGACACGCACAGGTAGCGTGTTGATAAAGAGCCCCACGGCATGCTCGATGCCCTCCAACTCGGGTGGTCGGCCGGATACGGTCGCTCCGTAGACCACCTCGTCCTCGCCGGCGTAGCGGCTCAGCAGCTGCGCCCAGGCGCCGTGTACTAGGGTATTTAGAGTCAGGCGATGTTGCTTAGCAAAATCGCCTAACAGCCGGGTAGTGGTTTCCGGCAACCGTGTCCGCAGTTGCGTGTAGGCTGTTTCGTGGACCTCTTCAGCAGGCGTCTCCTGAAAGTTGACCACGTTCAACTCGGTCGGACGCTGAAAACCCTGCAACCGTTCCCGCCAGAACGCCTCGGCTTCCTGCGGTGCTCGTCGCTGAAGCCAGGCAACGTAGTCCTTCCACTCAAACGCAGAATGACCGGAAGGTGGGTTGCCCGGATCGCCGTAGCTCGCCTGCCATTCGCGCAGGAGGACCTGGACGGACCAGCCGTCGCAGAGGATATGATGAAAGACCCAAATCCAGCGCCAGCGCCCGGCGGCTTCTTCAATCAGGTGCATCCGCATGAGCGGCGCGTGGGCCATGTCGAATCCGCGCCGCCGCTCCCCCTCGAGCAACGCGGCAACTTGCGAGCGGCAGCCTGCAACGCTGCTCGTTCGCCAATCGTGGTATTCCCACGGCACCTCGACTTGACGCCGGATCAGTTGCAGCGGCTCATCGAGACCTTCCCACAGAAACGCTGAACGGAGCACTGCGTGTCGCTGGACGATCGCCTCCCAACTGGACGACATCCTGCCCAGGTCGATGCCACCTTCAAGGACACAGCTAATCTGCTGCACGAAAACACCCGAACGAGGTGCGGCCAGCGCGTGAAACAGCATCCCTTCCTGCATCGGGGTCAGCGCCAAAACGTCCTCGACGTTCTCGAGACTCATCTCGGCACTCCTCGAGCGCGGTCACTCTTACGAAGGGCGGCCTCGAGGCGACTCAATTTGTCGGCGTTCAAGCGCGCCAGCGGGAAGTCCTCCGCCGTACGCTCGCGCCCAGCGGGACAGCAGTGGTCAACCAGCGCCATCAGGTTGGCGAGAAACAACTCTGCTTGCGCTTTGATGGTTGATGCGTCGTGCAGTTCACGTGAGAAGACCCACTGTACGCTCAACCGGCCAGTAAAGATGACGGTCGAAACCTCGAGCGCGTATTTACGCCGGCCGCGCCGGCTCCGCGATAGGGACAACGGCCGGCACAATGCGAAGCCCGAGCTCGTTTGCTCCAGTTGGTCGACACGACCAAGGTCGTTAAACAAGAGGGGTGACGCCGGACTTGTCGTCAACTGCTCGGCCAGCTTCTGCTCGCTGCCGAGGTACGCCAGCACACCGTACCGGACGCCTCCGAACGGGATGCGCCGTAGAGTCTCTTGGACACACCGTAGAGTCGTAGCGGGGGACGATAGGCCGGCCAGATCGAATGCCAAGGGGTAGAGACTGGTAAACCAGCCGACCGTGCGAGAGACATCCAAGTCGTCCGCAACCGAATCTCGTCCGTGGCCCTCCGTATCGATGCGAAATCGATGTTGGCCAGTCCAGTCCGCCAAAGTCGTGACCAGCGCGGCAGTCAACACCTCGTGGACGCTGTATCTCCGCTGGCCCGACACCTGCAGCAAACGTGACGTTGACGCATCATCAAGCTCCATGGAAATCAGCTCTGAGGATCCAACATCGTTTACGCCGTGAGATGCACGGTCCAAAGGAATTACGAGAGGTGCAACTCGTGCGGTCTCGAGCCATGTATCACGACCGTCTTGCATCGTCTCTTCACCCGCTAGTTCGGCCAGCCGCGTGGTCCATTGGCGAAACGACGTCGTCTTGGGAGGCAGTAGGATCGGCTCGCCGCGGCGAAGCGATGTGTAGGCCCCAATCATGTCTTCGAGCACGAACGACCACGAAATCGCGTCAATCACAAGGTGGTGGGCGACCATCAACAGGCGAGGCGGCACTCCTTCGTCGCGGATCACAGCGGCGCAAAACAGGTTGCCTGCGGCGAGATCTAGGCTCTCGTGCAGCGTTGCCTCGACCACGTCGAGTGGCTGCAGGTCCGCCGCGACCACCTCTCGCAGGTCATAGACCGCTAGCGGCGACCTGGACACGCCGGCAAGGTTAGCTGAGTGCCACGAACCGCCGGTCTTGACGAACGACAAACGCAGAGCGTCATGATGTAGAACGACTCTGTGAATCGCCTGTTCAAGCAGCTCTGGATCGACATCCTCAGGAAGGGAAACCAAGACCGAGTGATTCCAATGCTCCGCGCCTTCCAGCTCCTGTGCAAAGAACCAATGCTGAATCGGGGCCAGAGGCGTATCGCCAGACACAATCCCCTGCTCGGCGGTTGCGCCTAGCTGCGTGCCGGCAACAACAGACAGTTCATCGATACACGGATGCTCAAAGAGCTGGCTGACCTTCAGATTCAATCCGGCGCGCCGCGCCTTCGCAGCGATCTGGATTGCCATGATCGAGTCGCCGCCGAGATCGAAGAAGTTGTCCTTTGCCCCGATCCGGGGAGTACGCAGAACGTCACTCCAGATCTTCGCCAGCGTCCGCTCAACAGCGGTCTGGGGTTCGACGAAGTCACGGACCTGCTCGGAATCCGCGCCCGCGATTGGCGGCAACGCCTCGTAGTCGACCTTGCTGTTGTTTGTTCTGGGAATCGAATCAAGCTGAACCAGCGCGGCCGGGACCATGTATGCCGGCAACCGGCGGGCGACAAATGTACGCAGCTGATCACGGTCCACTTGTACGGACGATGTGTAGTATGCAGCGAGACCGGGTTTCTTCTCCACCGTAGCCGACACAACCGCACAGTCAGTGACGTCAGGATGCTGGGTCAAGCAGCTGACGACCTCTCCCGGCTCGATGCGGTGTCCGTGCAGTTTCAGCTGCCGGTCCGTGCGGCCGTGGAACTCAAGCGCGCCGTCGTCGCGGAGGCGCACCACGTCGCCGGTCCGATAGAACGTCTCACGAGTGGCACGGGTCGGGTCCGGTACAAACCGCCGGCTGGTGAGTTCGGGACGGCCGAAGTACCCCTCGGCCAGACCTTTGCCGGCAATATAGAGTTCGCCGGCAACGCCAGCTGGCACCGGAGTGAAATCTCCGTCTAAGATCAGACAGCGGCTGTTGCTCACCGGCCGGCCAATCGGAGTAGGCCCGTCCGAGCGGTCGTCCGGATTGACCAGCTGCAAGGTTGCACACACCGTCGCTTCGGTCGGCCCGTATCCGTTGATCACACGGCCCGGTGCTAATCGCCGCGCGAGAGCTGCCAACAGATGCTGCGGAATCGGCTCAACACCAACAAGCAAACGGGACAGGTGAAGCTGTCCGCCGTCGGCCAGCCATTGGTGCAATGCCGCCAGCACGAAGGGCGGCAAATAGGCGCTGTCGATCCGCTCGTCGCGCAGCCAGACGAACAGATCGTCCGGCGAGACGCGAATTTCGTCAGCAGGAATAACCAGTGTCCTGCCGTATAAGAGAGCCGAAAATAGCTCGTAGATCGCGACATCAAATCCGACGTTCGTCCACCAGCTACAGCGTGCTCTATCAGGCAGAGGTGCCAGCGTTTCCATGTCAGCCAACAGGTTGAAGACCGATTCGTGGCCGACCATGACACCGTTGGGATCGCCAGTCGAACCGGACGTGTAGATCACGTACGCGAGTTGAGCGGTCTCGTCGCTTGTAACCCTTCGCTCGCCGGACACCCTAACTGGCTCGGCTTGCGCCTGTCCCGCTACGTCGCGAACGATGAGGGGGGCACCCGCGTCGGCAATCATCCAAGCGATGCGTTCGTCCGGCAGCTCGGGATCGACCGGCAGGAAGGCAGCACCGGCTGCGAGAATTCCCAAAGCACCTTCGACGAACGTCCGCCCGCGTTGGGCGACCAACGGCACGACAGTGCCCGGCCCCACACCATCCGACCTCAGTTGACCGCCAAGTGACTCGGCGCGGTGATGTAGTTCGGCCCAGGTCAGCTGTCCGTCCCAGGATTGCACTGCCAGCGACGAGGGGCTTTTGCGGCACACCTCGCTGAAGGCGGCCCACAAATCGGCCGGCACTGGAACCGTGGATTCGGCACCGCTGAGCTCCTTTTCGAACCTCAGACGGTCGCGTTCGGTGATCAGGTCGAGTGAGCTTAGTGGCAAGTCCGGATCGCGCAACATGCAATCCAGCGTGGTCTCGAAGTGGCAGAGCGCCGAGCGGCGACCGGCCTCGGTAAAGGCTGCGTCATTGAAGTCGACAATCAGATCGAGACTACCCGATCCGTTGAAATCGTGGACTGTGATGCCCAGCCGGCGGTGGGGATCGTCGAATCCGTTTTGGCGCCATTGGACGCTGGTCGGAAACCCACAGAATTGCCCGAACTGAACAGGGATGAAATTCAAAGCCACGTCGAAAGAACGGCCGCTCTCCGGCGTTGCTACACCGGGCGCCGCATGTCGCAGAAACATCAGCGACTCGGCGGACACCTTGCGCGCCAACGAGCGAAACGAGTCTGCTTCGGAGATGGCCACCTGGTAGGGAAGAATCTGCATGAACAGACCCACTGTCTCGTGAAACCGTTTGCCGACGCGCCCGTGGCTAGTCACGCCAATAGTGAGCGGCGTGGCCCGCTCCAACCGCCAGAGCCAAACCAACAGCGCAGTGGTCAGAACATTAAACGTCGACAGATCGGGTGTCATGGCCCGAAATCCCTCCGTCTCGGCCAGCGACCTGACTGACTGCGTACGCTCGTGGCCTAACGATTCGCAGACCCGAGTGTGACGCGGTTGAGGCTGCGAGACACGCCCCGCATAGAAACGCGTTGGCCGAGTCGCGGTCTGCGTTCGGTCCGACCAGTGTTCGGCACATTTCAGTCCGTCCGCTGAGCCGCGGCAGGTTTCTTCGTACTCGACGTAGTCTTGCCACCGAGGAACCGGTTCGGTCACCTCGCCGTTTAACTCGCTGAGGTAGAACGCTTGCTGCCGCCGAAACAGCACGCCGATACTCCAGCCGTCGACAATTAGGTGATTCACGCGCAAACACCAGCAAAAACGATCGGCGGCGAGCTTCAGCAGGATTGACTCATAAAGACGGTGAGCAGGATCGAGCGTCTGGCCGAGTTGCCGATCGATCTGTCGCGCGGCCGCCTGTTGCGGGTCGTCCAGCGACGTCAAATCACAATACTCGATGCCGGCACGCGGAGACTCCAAGATGCGGGCGGATGATTCGCCGTCACGGTCGTCGACAACCAAACGCATTACATCTGTCTCGCCAACGAGGCGCTCGAAGGCTCGCATGAAGACGGGCACATCAAGCGGCCCGTCAATCGTGAACTCAAACGCTGAGTCATACAGCGGCACGCCCGGCAACAGCCGTTGCGCATACCAGATCAGCTGTTGGTTCCTGGTCAGTGTGAGGCGTTGTGACATGGCACGATGGGGCTGCGTTGATCGGCCGTGGTACAGAAACTACGAGCCGCATTTCGGTTCAACGTAGTTAGCGATCGTGTTGATGCTCATGAAGTTCTCGATCGTCACGTCTTCCGGAGGAACGGCAAATCCGAACTGCTCGTCGATGAAGGCGACCAACCGCATCATGCCGAAGGAATCCACCTTTCCCGATAGCAACAAGTTCTCGTCGGCGCTCAACTCGACATCGTCTCCTGCACCGATCAGCTCGGCTGTGACAAATCGCGTCAGAGATTCACGAACTTCTGTCACGGCTGCTAGTTCCTCCTCGACTGTGGCCCGGTGCATGCTAGGGGCGTGTGGCCCTGTTCTGCTTGACTTTGCAGCCGCCGTCGATCGATCTTCCCCGTCGGAGTACGAGGAAACTCATCAACAACGTGAATTCGGACGGGCACTGCGTACGACGGCAACTGTTTTTTCGCCCCGGCCGTTAGTTCAGCCACTGAGAGACCCGACTGTTCCGAAATGACTACCGCGGCTTCGATCACACGGCTACCCTCTCCATCATCAACTGAATAGGTAGCCGATTCAACCACTCCGTCGCAGCGTGACAACGCGGCCTCGACGTCATCCAGCTCGACGCGGTGACCACGCGTCTTGATTTGCCGGTCCCGGCGCCCCAAGAAGAGGTAGTTTCCGTCATCCAACAGACGCACCAGATCACCAGTGCGATAGAAAACCTGTTCGATGCCGCTGTCCTGGCAGCGGCGATAAAAAGAACCGTTGGTGAGCTCCGGTTGATTCCAGTAGCCGCGCATCATCGTCGCCGAACGGACGGCGAGTTCGCCAACGTCGCCGTCGTCGACTGGCACGTCGTCGTCACCTAGAACAACTCCCTCTGAGTTCTCCCATACACGGCCGATCGGAATGACATCGATCGGTGGTTCGGCCACTTGTGTGGTCCGCGGCGGCACGTGGTACCAAGTGCACTGATTGACCTCGGCCGGCCCGTAAACATTGCTGAATCGAGCGTGAGGCCAGCGAGCCATGAGCTCATAGAGGTGCTTCGCAGGAAATGTCTCCCCGCCAAACTTGACCCACCGCAAGCAACTCAAGTCACGGCGGTCCAAGACACCCCGAGCGTTCAGCTGAATTAGCGAGGAAGGAACCGAGTACCAAATGGTCAGCCTCTCTTGCTGCATGAGTTGAGACAAACTGGCCGGCAGCTTGGTGTACTCCTGCGGGATTAAGACCGTCGTCGCAGCAGCGAGTGGAGCGGCGAAGTAGCCGAACGTCGACATATCAAAGTGCAGCGGCGAGTGGTTCCCTACGCGGTCTTCGGCAGTAACGCCGTACGTCGCCACAGCGAGCTGAGCGTAGCTGAGCCCGCTGCGGTGCGTGTGCATGATGCCCTTGGGCCGACCGGTCGACCCAGAGGTGTACATGATGTAGGCCAGGTCGTGTTCCGTCACTCGTAGGCGCGGAGCGCGATCGAATGGATATTGCTGGAGTGAGCTCCACGGCAAACAGGCGCCGAATCCGGCAGGCGGCGTTTCAGAGTCGATGCCGATCAAGTAATCCAGCGACTGCATTGCAGCAGTCGCCGTATCGGCAATCAAACACCGCAAGCCACAGTCGTGTATGAGATGAGCCAGACCCGTCTCGGGAAGAAACGGGTCGATGGGTACGAAGACCGCACCAGCCTTCATGATGCCGTGGACCGCAACCACCGATTCGAGACAGCGTGGCAGCCGGATTCCTACCCGGTCGCCCGGCTGCACGCCGAGTTCGACTAGCAGGTGGGCCAAGCGATTGGTGCGGGCGACCAACTCGGCATAGGTCAGGCACTTGCCACGGCAGCGGAAGGCCTCGTGGTCGGGGAGTTGTTGCGCCGCTTCGTCAACAGTGTGCGGTAGCAGATGGATCATGCCTTGCTGCCCTATGGTTGTCCAGCTGCGTCGTCCGCACACTCTGGTAGCTCTGTCCACAAGAGGATGTCGCTCGCCAAAGCTGCGCGCCCTGCCAGTCGAGGGGGCGTGAAGCAACACCAAGGAGTATGTCGATGGTTAGTCTATTCTACTTTCGCCGCGCGGCGAGCGACAAGTATTCGCGCGGGTCCCACCGTGGGTTGCCGCCCCGTCAGCGACATCTCTTCTGCCGACAGCAACTGCTACGCTGCGGACCAACTGCCGCGGTGTGCACGCTCGGCGTCGGAGCCATGCCGGGAACGCTCTGCTCACTGGATGGCCGTACCGCGGCATGACTCCTCTGCGTCGCGGTTAAACGTGCAGTATGGACTCTGTCCGCTCGGGCAAGTGCCGGCGGTGACTTCCATGTAGCCTAGAGTCCGAGCAAGCCGGCAATCGTGTTGCGCTGGATATCTGACGTTCCGCCGTAGATGGTCGCTCCGATTGCATCTCGCAGGTCGCGTTCCACACCTGTCTCGGCCAAATATCCGCTGCCGCCGTGCAACTGGATTGCGTCCAGGCTCGATTGCACAAAAGACTCGCTCAGATAGAGCTTGGCCATCGCAGCTTCCATTGCCGCGCTCTGGCCAGTGCTCTTGAGCCAACCCGTTCGATAGAGCAACAGGCGAGCTGCTTCGAGACGAACCTTCATATCCACAATGCGATTCGAAACCGACTGAAACTTCCCAATTGGCTGGCCAAACTGTGTTCTTTGCCGCGCGTAGCTGATGCAGTCGTCCAACTGCCGCTGCATGGCGCCCAATTGACTGGCCAATAAACAACACCTTTCCCACTCGAGCGACGAGTTCACAATACTCATTCCACTGCCCTCTTTGCCCAGCAGTACATCGTCCGAAACGAAGCACCCTTGCAGTGTAAGATCACCTTGGGGTACCGAGCGGAGTCCCATCTTCTCGCTAGGAGGGCTAGCGATTAGCCCCGGTGCATCAGTTCGGACAAGAAATGCCGTCAACCCCCATTGGCCCAGCTCCGGGTTCGTTGTCGCCAACACGACGGCAAAGTCGGCTACCGGCGCCAACGTAATGAACCGTTTGCTGCCCGTCAGCCGATAGCCACCGGAACACTTCCGAGCACGCGTCTGGATGCCAGCCAGATCCGATCCGTGCGCCGGCTCGGTAAACGCGAACGTCCCCAGCAACTCCCCGCGGCACATCGCCGGCAGGTAGGTTTGCTTTTGCTCCTCAGAACCCAGATGCAATACCGCCATCTTCATCAAGAACTGGACGTTGATTGCAAAGGCCAAGCCATTGTCGCGGCAACCGTAGCCCAGCCCTTCGAGCATCAACATGGCGGTCAATATATCTGACCACTCTCCACCTCCGTAGCAACGCGGCACACCCAAGCCGAGAAAACCGAACTCGGCACACTTCCTCCACTCGTCAGTCGGGAATCGGCCAGCTCGCTCCCGGTCTGCAACATCCGCGTTGAGTTCGCGGTCCGCAAAACTTGCCGCACGCTCTCGCACTTCGAGTTGTTCTGGTGTCCAAGAGAAGTCCATCACTCGTATCTCGGCAGGTCGACAGTGTTTTCGAATTG
The DNA here is from genome assembly GCA_965223305.1 of Pirellulaceae bacterium. Taxonomy (GTDB): domain Bacteria; phylum Planctomycetota; class Planctomycetia; order Pirellulales; family Pirellulaceae; genus CBDCWT01. The sequence continues at coordinate 80,239 of CBDCWT010000001.1, forward strand.
AAAGGTAGTAGGCACACTCCGTGTGCCGTAACCCGCGCTACGCTACGTGCGACTCACGGAGAGAGCCGATACTTTTTGCGGACGGCTCACGGAGTGAGCCTGCTACTTTTCGGCGGACGGCTCGCCTGGCGAGTCTGCTACTATTCTGCGGACGGCTCGCATGGTAAGTATGCTATTTTTTTTGCGGACGGCTCACGGAGTGAGCCTGCTACTTTGATCTACTTTGAAGATACTGTGTACGTGGGCGTGGTACGATAGAACTCGCTGATTCCTGCATCGTAGAGGTTCCGTAGACGATGGGCGACTCCAACCAGCACCGGTCCTTCTGGCAATCTCTGCTGGCGGCCCTGCGAGGTGAGACTCCGGGTGCCGCCCAGCTGATACCGGTGTTCGCATTGGTTGGGATCTTCACGCTCCTCAATCGAGTACTAATGCGGTGTGTCGTACTACCCGAAGAGAGTTACCACCATTCGATTCTCCTCTTCGAGTTTCTTAAGTTCCTCCCGCAAATGGATGGCAAAGGCAAGCTGATCGCATTGCCGTTGATCGTGCTGGCGGTGTTTTGTGTCCGGCTTCCAGGCACTGGCTGGCACCATCTTGACCAAGGCCGCGCCCTACGCTGGAGCATGGCAGCCGTTGCTTTTTTTCTTGGCTGGATGAGCTCGACGCTTGGGTACAACTCTTATTTTAATCAAGCCTATCCTATCGACCGAGTCCTACTCGTCGGTTTCTTTGCGATGCTCGTTTGGCGCCCGTTCTTCGTGTTGCCGTTTCTGATCGTGTCGCTTCCCTTATTGGGACAGTGCAACGTGCCGCTCTCCGGCTCGTTTCTTACCATGCCCCTGCTGCCGGCGAAGATTTTGATACTGTTTCTGGCGATGTTGCTGCTCAACCAGCTAACCCGCTCGGCCAAGACAGCACATTTTGTGTTCGCGATGCTGTGTGTCGTGGCCGCTCACTATTGGCCCTCCGGTCTCGGAAAGGTGACTCCGCAGTGGTTGCTGCACGATCAAGTCGGCTTGATGCTGCCTGCAACCTACGCCAACGGCTGGCTGCGTTTTCTGGAGCTGTCCGAGATCGAGTCACTCACGGCTTGGCTGTTGCGATTGAACGCGCCGATGAAATTCTTTGCAATTCTGGTCGAATGCGGCTCGCTGCTCGCTATCTACAAACGCTCTGTCTTTGCGGCGTTCTTGCTGGGTTGTATCGCTCTTCACACCGGCATTTTCTTTACCAGCGGGATCTGCTTCTGGTTATGGGTAGCAGTCGAATGCGTGTTGCTTGTTGTATTGGCTTGTAACCGCAACTTTGCTTCCGCAGATATCTTCACACCTTGGCACTTCGCCGCCTCGGTGCTGCTGATCCTGAGCGCCGGTGTGTGGCTACAACCAGTCGCACTGTGTTGGTTGGATGTCAACGCAACCTACACCCATCGACTGACAGCTACAGGTCAGGACGGAAAAACATTCAGCCTCCCCCCGCGCTGGTTTGCTCCCTACGATAACCAGTTCACACTGAGCTCCTTCCTGTTTCTGGCGGAATCTCCATCCCTTAGCATTGTCTGGGGAGTTACTCCTGACACCGAGACTGCGATTCGGCTCGCTGAGGCAAACAGCCCAGACGCGGTGCTGGCCGTCGAGCGCGAGTTGGGGCAGGTCCGGTTCGATGCCGAGAAAACCGCCAAGTTCAAGCAGTTTCTCGAACGGTTCGTCATGCACTTCAACCAAAGAGGAGCAGAACACAGTTGGTTTCGTTTGCTACGAGCTCCCCCACAGTTGTGGACTTTTCCTGCGGAAAACGCCCTCGACGAATATGCGTCCATCCAAGCCGTGACGGTGGAACAAGTCCTGTCGTGCTACTGCGGCGGCCGCTACTCGGAAATTCGATCGAGACCCTTGCTCCACGTCGAAGTGCCCGACCGCGCGAGCCGATCTGCGCAAGAGTAGCAGGGTTATCCGATGGCTGGGCGACTCCGAACTGCCTGTTGAAAAACACCGTCCTGGCGTTTTTCAACCTCGCCAAGCTCAGAACAGAGTTCATCGCGGCCCGCAAATCAACGACTTACGTCGCTGATTTGGCATCACATCCTGTGATGCTGCAGGCGCGTTGAGACAATCAACAGGCTGCTAAGTGCACGACCGCAGACGCAGACTCTCTTGCAGAAAATCATAGGGATTCCAAGGATCGGAAGGGATGCTCTCCACCTGAGTTCGTGTTCCGATCGCCAGCTCTTCAGCCCACTCGAGCACCAGGTCCATCACGACCTGGTCCTCCAGCGCCCAACCGGTGGAATCGAAGATGCTGCGCCGAGTCGGCACTTCGGTAAACAGCTCAGGATGCCGGGCGATTTCCGAAAGCGCCACCGCGACACCGTCGGCAGCTAGCTGCTGGCACTCGCCTTCCAGTCGCGCTTGTTCCGGATTATCGGCGCAGATAAAGCAACTGTTGAGCAACGCTAAAGGAAGCTCGGTCTTCCCGGGTAAGTCGGATCCGACAGCATTCACATGCAACCACGGCTTCGTCTCAGTCGCATCAAATACCGGCCCCTTGCCGACATCCACGGCGGTGGCAACGCAGAGCAGATCGGCTTCTGCCAACAGCTGGTCAACGCTTGCCGCGCGCAACGAAGCACCATGAGGTAGAACTCCTGCTGCACGGTTGGCAAAGCTGCTTTCGACTGCTCGGTCGATGTCGTAGATCAGAATCTGCCGAAGCTCAAACACCCGCGAGAGTGCGTGAAGCTGAGTGATCGCCTGAGCACCACAGCCGATCAATCCCAACACGCGGCTGTCCGGGCTGGCTAGCAGCTGAGACGCCACAGCCGATGCCGCTCCTGTTCGCAGCGCTGTCAGAAATGTCCCGTCCACCAGGGAGGTCAAATGACCTGTTTCCGTATCGAAGGTGCTAAAGGTGGAAAGGATCGTCGGCAAGTTGCGAGAATTCGGGTTGGCAGGGTGATAACCCACCATTTTCATCAACACCCGACCAGACCGCTGAAACAGAGGCATCCACTCGATCAATCCGGTGGTGGGGTCGTCGTAGTAGAAACCAGTACGACTGGGAATTTCTATTTCCGCCGAGTCGTAAGCCGAGAAGGCTGTAGCCAACCGATCGATCAACTCACTCATGAGCCGGTCAACACCGACGTGGCGAACCAGTGAATGCAGCTCGGAGTTGGAGAGAATCAGTGTTTCCATCGCGATCAAGTTACCGGAGTGCAGAGCTAACTACGGACCAAAAGCGCGTTCCACAAACCAGTAGGAGGCGACTAGCACGATCGCCAGCGCTCCGCACCGCAAGATGACCGGTACATAGAAACGCTGCTCTCGCAGGAGAAAAATCAACGGAAAGACACAGGCGACAATCGCCAGCTGACCTAACTCGACGCCGACATTGAACGACAGCAAGACGGAGATCAAGTTGACAATCCGAAACGGAAGCTCACTCATCACCGAAGCAAATCCCAAGCCGTGAAACAACCCAAAAAAGAAGATAATCATCCACGAGCTCTTGCCGGAGATCGGAAAGATCGTGTTCAGACCCACCAAGATGATCGAAAACGCGATGGCGCTCTCTACAAGTCTGGAATGGACCTGAACCAAGTTCAGGGCTGCTAGGCCAAGGGTGATCGAGTGGGCAATTGTGAAGATGGTCACAATCTTGAGAATGTTCCAAAACGCCGCGCCGAAGCTTGCAACGGGGCGCCACTTCTTATCTTCCCGAACCAGTACGGCCGGCAGGAGCAGCGCGATCAAGAACAGTATGTGATCGATGCCCTTCCAAATGTGGATCACTCCTTGCCAAACGAATGCTCGCCAGTCGAGCAGCCCCGTGATGCTCAGCAGATCAAGTTCCCGTTCCGTGTTGGCAGGAGTAAAGATCAGCGTCGCGAACTCTTCGCCATATTCTTCGCCGGTTTTACTGTTGTACTCCATTGCAATCAGGCTGCGATGCAACGGGTCCTCCTCAAACAGCAAGTCGTTCTGAATCGTGAGTGTGTCGGGAACAGTGGTCTCCGGCGTCCGGTAGTAGTAACGAGCGTAGCTGGGGGGCTCACCGAAAACGCCCGTTCCTGTGAACTCGTAAGGCAATTCCACACCCGCCGCCAGGATGCGAAAGTGCTGCTGGATGTACTCCTGAACTGCCGAAGCTGTGCTCCGAACGGACTGTTCCGGATCCTCCAGATCGACCTCAATCAACAGCTTCTTCTTCAGGTCGACGAAGTTGATCTCGAAGTGACCTTCGAGATGCGTCTCGGCGACATTGATCCAGACATAGTTTTCGCCCGATGCGTGTGCCAGAACGGTCGAGACGTCAGCGACGAGGGTTATCGACACGAGGACCAGTAACCCGCCTGCCGCTCCACGGATACTCATCGAAAATAGCTCTTAGGTGCTCGTGAAGAATCGTGTAATGAAGAGACGTCGCCTTACGGAACCGGGCAAAGCCCTCTATCCTAATCGAAAGCGGGTTGCGATTCACGGATTTCGCACGTTTGTACTCCACCTCCGTTTCGTTCGGCGCAAGCAGGTTTTCACTGGCAACCACCAAACGGCGAAGCTAAAATAATCGACGTCATGCGCCTCCGCCGCAACTCGATCACGGTTTGCTCGATGCGTCGCCGTTCGGTCCGCAATACGATGATCGTCGTATTGCTGGCCTTGAATCTGGTTGTCCTCTCGATGATCACGGCGATTCAGCACGAACACTCGCACGATGCTCCGCACTCCCACGGCTTGCACGGGCATCAGCGATTCCATTCCCATACCGAGCGATCTTTGCTTGCCCACCAGTCGGTCGGGGCCCGGTCCAGCAGCGTCCACGAACATGCTCAACCGAGTCTCGGCGCCCCGCAGCGTCACATTCATCTATCGATTTTGGGTTTTGAATGGTCACTGACAGACCGGCGCACAGACCGGCACAGTCCACGCCGTCGCCCATCGGCGAAGGCAGCTCAGCATCAGCGCGAGCCCGCACCATCTAGCGACCTGCTGGCCACAGTATGGGCGAACGCCCCCGAGCTGGCCTTCCACTTGCGGCTTGTCTTAGAAGTTCCAGGCCAACATGCTGGGCTCACCAAGCTTCACTCCAGCCCACCGCCATCGGATGCGGTGCCACCCGGCCAGCTTCTCGCGTCGCAGAATCGGGATGCGCCACCGGTTCCTCCCCCCAAGACTGTTTGACCCCTCTCCGGTGGTCGTGTGCCGCCACCTCGGTTGTGAGCTGCGCGAGGCTGTTTCAGCCTCGTTTGCATCTGCAGGGAGTTGGCGTCACTTCTTGGTCTTAGGTACCGGTTTGCGTTTTCGCGCAAACCGCTCACGAATCGCTGCTGCCGTGATCGAAACGGCGGCAAGCTAGGACTCGAGACAATGAATCGAATGCCATCCTCATGCCGGCGCTGCGCTTTTACTTTGGTCGAACTGCTCGTCGTCATCGCTATCATCGGGATTCTGGTCGGACTCTTGATGCCCGCGATCCAGCAAGCGAGGGAAGCGGCGCGCCGCTTCTCGTGCAAGAACAACCTGAAGCAACTAGCGCTAGCCATGCACAACTACGAATCGACCTACCGTTTGATGCCGCCCGGCTACCTCCATCAATTCGGTACAAACCAGGCTAATCAGATGGGCTTTTCATGGGGCACCATGCTTCTTCCACAGCTGGAGCAGGCGGCGCTCTACACAGAGTTCAACTTCAATGTACCGGTGTATGATGTGATGAACCTGCCGGCACGCGAAAAGCAGCTCAACGTCTTCCTCTGTCCCACCGATTCCTATTCGTTCCGAGAGTTCGTCGTGCGGGATGCGAACGTGGCCCCGGTCGAACGGTATGCGGCAGCTAGCTACGCCGCGAATTGGGGCCCGTCAGATGCAGAGGTCAATCTGGACGACACGCCACTGCTCAGCCGAGGCGTCTTCTACCGCAATAGCGATATCCGTTTCGCAGACATCAAGGACGGTCTCTCGAACACGCTGGCCGTCGGCGAGCGAACGAACGGACCGATTCCCTCGGCGGACCCAACCAGTGGCGGGCACGCCATGTTTGAAACAGCCTGGTCCGCAGCGGTGCGGGATGTCGACGTGCTGCCTGACGACCACGGCCATATGGTGCTCTTCGAGACACAATTCCGCCCGAATCATCCGGAGACCGACGATAAGGGTATTTTCGGCGCCCCATCGAGGCGTCGGGCAGTTCGCACTGTGCGATGGCTCCGTACGAGCAATCAGCGAAACGGTGGATCCGGAAGTCTATCACGCGCTGGGAACACGCAACGGGAGAGACGTAACCGGGATCTACTGACCGGGGCCGGCCCGGGCGGTGCGTGATTTTGTCTTTCCTCACTCTCCCCTGGGGGAGAGTCGGCCCGAAGGGCCGGAGGTTCATCCCAAAACCGGATGCTA
>CBDCWT010000002.1:0-32745 GCA_965223305.1 Pirellulaceae bacterium
CCAGATGACGCGAAGCCTATCCTGCTCAGGGAACGGTAGCGGCTGCAATAGCACCGCTTGAACGAGGGAGAAGACAACGCCGTCGTCATCCCAATGCCAATGGCAAGAACGGACTATCGCGAACACATAGGCGCTGCGCATCCGAAACGGGCGGACTGCGAATTTCGCGTTGCGCAGCGCAACGCCGAACAGGGGCAACAGAATGCATTTCAGCAACGATGCTCTCAAAAACGCCCAAGCGTTTTCAATCTTGCCCGATGGAAGGGACGATGCCGACCGAGCCCCGCATGGGCCGTCCCTAGCCGCAGGAGGAACCCGAATCGCCTGCCTATCAGCCGAGACCGAGCTTCCACGGTGCGACTGCGGAACCCTTGATGGAACCCCAGGTGACTCATCGTCAGGGGTAACTCATTGAAAACAAATGGTGGGCGGTCCCAGGCTCGAACTGGGGACCTCCTGCTTGTAAGGCAGGCGCTCTAACCAACTGAGCTAACCGCCCGTTCTTGTTACTTATTGATTCTAAACAACTTGTGAATGAAGACTGCTCTCGACGCGAAGCAACTTGGGGCCATTTGGGGCCAACAAGGAAAGTGTAGCACCTCACTGGACCGCCTCCTTACCCCACCTCGACTAGCTCCTTGTCGAGAGCTTCAATAGCCGCCGCCACGGAATCCGGGATAGCCTGCGTGTAGATTCCGAGGGTGGTTGCTGCATGAGCATGTCGAAGCTGTGCCTGTGCATCCTTGACGCTTCCTTTCCCTTGCAACCAGAGTGGCGAAGGTTCTGCGAAGCGCTTGGAAAGTCAAGCCCGGAACACCAATCTTCTCGGCCACCGGCTGGAGAAACCGCTGCAAGTAGTTGTGGCCATCGAGAGGTGTTCCCCGGCTGGAGGCGAACATGAATTCACGTGGCGTGATGTCACCACAGGCGGTTCGCCAGCACTCCAGCTCCAGCTGCAGGGACTTCGGTACCGTCACGTGCGCTGCACTGCCGCGCGTTTTGGGCGGGCCGAGTTTCACCTTCAACTATCGATTCATCTATTCGCAGCAGATCGCCTTGCCAGTCATCCCAGCGAAGGGCAAAACAACTCTCCTCTGCGGAGAGCACATAGTATGAACAGTCGCACGATGAGTCGATCGCGTTGGTGAAGCAGAGATCCCAACAGCCGGCAAACTTCCTCGACCGTGAGGAAGCGTTTGCAGGACGGCCGGGTTTCCGGAAGCGTCAGTTTGCGTGCCGGATTACGCTCTAGAAACTGCTGTTCTACTGCTTCATCTAACACCGCCTTCGTCCTCAGGTCCGGAACTTGTGAACGAGTGAACTCGATGCCCCCTCCTCCACCAGACGGTTGAGTTGCTGCTGAAGCTCGAAACGCGTGATGTCGCCAAGCGCTGTTGCTCCGATCAGTGGCTCTAAACGCCCTTTGAAAGAAGTAATTGAGTTCACGAGCCGTCTTGGGTCGCCAGCGCTTCTGATGCAACGGCCAGAAGCGATTGCTCCAAAACCACTCGAAAGTAACCGAGCCGTCCGGCTTCGGCTGTTCCGTCCCGCTCTCTCGTTGAATGATGTCGGCAAGCTTCTGACGAGCCTGGCCTTTGGTCATCTCGGACTTGAGTCCCAGAATGACCTTGCGGCGCCTCGTCTTTAACCTACCGTCAGGGTGCTGCAGATAGACGCGGAATTGACCGCGCCACTTCTTGACTCGCGTGCCAGTCAACTCGACTGACCCGCGTTGGTACTTGGTTCTAGGCATATGCCTCCCAATCTCTGTGAAATTGGGGATCGGACAGCATTCTAACGCAATGCTCAGATCAGGCTTGCCGACACAGCAGAATGAACTTTTCAACGTCCCCTCTCCTAAAGCGACGGGCGGCTCGCCTGCCATGTCCGAGCTTGACGCTTGGCAAAACAGGTCTGCGTCTCGCATTCGCGTGGTCGCGCACCCCAGCCAGGCGAGACACACAACCACTCAGCCACTTCGGAAACGGTGAGAAGCCGTTCACCTCTGTTGGTGTGTCCTTCGCTCATGTCTCCGCCTCCCACGGGCTGTGTACGCCAGGAACGTTCTGCGAATGTTTCATAGGCTCAAGGCTCCGCATTACTAGAGACCACGGCGGAGTATTTTCTCAGGATGCACGCGGACGCAGGACCTTTCCTCATCAGATCCCCGTACAAGGTTTTCGGCTCCGAAGGCTCCTGTTCCACAAGGGGGGCCTGTCGACGCCGGCACAGGGCCACTTTGTCTCCAGTACGACGGTCCTTTGGCGGTAAGAGGGTCTGAGGGAAACTTACGACTCTTTTCGAAGTGATTGCGCTTCTGGCCCGTCCAAGCCTCTTACGAATGGAGATACTCGGCCGCAGAAGGCCGGGGAATCAACCTTCTTCATCGGAATCCGTCATGAGCCGCGGGCTGGATCGGGACATCGACGACCTCCGGGATCGACCGTCCTCATGGGACCACAGGGGAGAAGAAAGGGATAGTCGTGACCGCGAACCCGAACGGATTCACATTCGCCGTCTCGACCGCGATCGCATTCCGGTGGATCGCGAACTTCCCGAATACGATGCTCGTGATCGAGTTCGGGTGCAGGACGAGATCTATCGACTCCGTCAGACGGAGATCGAAACCCTCCAAGAGGTCGGACGCTTCCGCGTTGTCGACGAGCAAGACCTTCAACGCTTCCACTACGCCGACGACTCAACACGCATGCGCGAGGATCTCCGCTCCCTCCGAGAGCAAGGACTGATCGAGCGACACAGTCTCCGAACCGGCAACGGCATCAGGCTCAAGCTCGTCAGTCTGACCGATCGCGGCAAGCAGGTCGCCGAGGAGTTCTCCGATTCCAACCACTCGAAGCGGTACTACAGCGGCTTCGTCAAACCCAACGAAGCCGAACATGATGCCGCTCTCTATCGCATGTACCAAGCCGAAGCGGCCCGGATCCACGCGGAAGGCGGCACGGTCTGGCACGTCGAACTGGACTTTGAGACTAAACGCAAGGTCTATACCGAGCTCGGCAAAGCAGGCAGGCTCCCCGAGGACGAGTATCGTGAACTGCAACAACGGGTTGCCGAGCGGCACCGCCTACGGGTCGTTCGGGGCCACATCCAGATCCCTGATTTACGAATCCAGTACTCCGACGAGCAAGGCAAACTCGATCGAGTGAGTCTCGAACTCACCACGGAGCACTACAGCAAAGGCCAGCTCGCCGCCAAGGCCGCCGCGGGATTCCGGCTCTACTCACTGGGTGGAAACTCCTCCTCTGGTGGCTCAAGTGTGCGAGACGAGCACGAGATCACCGCCGACATCCTCTCTCTTTGATCGACTCGGAGCGTTTGGTCCCACTTCGCCGGCACGGCTATACAGAGCGGGAAGCCCAGTTTCTCTGCCTCGTCGGAGATGTCGGAGGCTACTTTCTGCGGCGTCACTACAATCGCTTCCTCGACCAGAAAAGAGGCCGTCCGGAGGCTGTGCTGGCAGAGAAGGTTCGAGAAAAAGGCCATGCCAAGGTCTATGTCGGAGCCGGCGACATCGAGCTCTACCATCTCTCCCCTCGTCGCTTCTACCGACTGATCGGCCAGCCACAGAGCCGCCATCGAAGACGAAGGTCGTTGTCTTCGATCAAGACAAGGCTGCTGACGCTCGACTACATCCTTCCTCATCGAGACCTTCACTACCTCCTCAGTGATTCGGAAAAGATGATGTACCTGACCCGGGAGCGCGGGCTTCCGCCGGAGGTACTGTCGACGAAGAACGGTCGTTTTGTCGATCGCTTCCCGCTGCATCTTCCGGCACGGCCGACCGTGCCGCCGTGTGTGGTCTCGTTCTGCTATGTCGATCCAGACGTGTTTTCCGCCCGTCGATTCGGCTCATTCCTGGAACGCCACCGTCGTCTGTGGATCGGGCTTCGAGAGTTCCAACTCATCTACATCAGCGATCGACGATGGAATCCGGGCAAGGCCGAGCGGGCCTTCAAGGCCTTCTGCGAGCGTCACTGGCCCAGGGCGAAGGCCCGACAGGAATCGATTCACAAGCGGATTCTGCGCGCCTTTCGCATCGACCACAGGATCCGAACCGGCGCGATCTCCTACCCAACACGGTCGCACTTCGCCGTGATTGACCGTGTGAAAGCCGAGCTTTCACCCAGCCGATACGACTCCCTACTTGCCACCTGGACGCTCACGTCCGACCAAGCGGTGTACGATTTGGTGTCCCCCGAGCCGCATCACCTGTGGCCCAAGGGCGACTTCATCGGCCATCTGGTCGCCGAGAACTATCGGTTTCTGGACTCGAAAAACGGCACGTAACGTCGTCGTCAACGTGGCCGCAACCCGCCAAACGGCGTAGCACTCCGATCCTTCAAGCCATCCGTCTTGAGGTTACTTAGGGTTTCACCACGCCAAACATGGAAGTGTCGGAATCCCAACGACATCGGAGGTCCAGCCTGGCCGCTTTGGGCGGGCCAGGCGGTCCAGGGAAGGGCGGGAGCGACCCCGCGTTTTCGGCCGCCGTGGCGCCCAAAACGCTTACGCCGCGTATGCACGATGCATCCGCGCCGCAGGTCACTCCCGCCCTTCCCTGGACCCAACACTCGTGATGTTGACGGTGTCGACACCACCGCTTTAAGCCCGTGTGCGCGTTGCGGATGCAATCTGTAGACGCCACGCATACTTCAACTGCGTCTCGACTTGCGATTCATCGATGTGAGGGGTGAGACAACGCGCACTCTGTCGCCGTCTCATGGAGCACGCACGCTGCACCCAGCGAGACGAGCTTCGTGAACATGTTGAGAAACGAATCTTGGCAGCCAACGATGAGACATTCGAATATCTACGCAGTGATAGAGCGCGTAGCCGAGCCAACCACTTGTGTGGCTAGCCGACGATACGTGCACGCGACGGGCTGGCTTAACCCTTCGCCGTCAGGGCGGATGTGTGGCATAATCTGCGCGTAACGACGGGCATCGGTAGGTCGGCGTCCAGGAACTCTCAGGCAGCGGTCGGTGTCGGCGATTCTTCGTCTTAGGGCGACCAGGGCCGGTTTTGTCCACGTCAGCCTGAACAAGAGTTGGGCGAGTAAGATGCCCACAGGACTGTCATGACTGCGGATGAGTCCGAGACCACCGAGGAGCTAGCGCTCAAGCTTGAGCGCGAAAGGAAGAAGGTCTTTGATGACCTCGATAGCCCTCGAACTACCTTTGGTGTCCTTGCCGGAAGCGCGTTCGTAGCCTTCGCTCTGCAAGAGGGCCTGGGCTTTCTGGGCAGAATACACGTACTACTCGGCGTAGCATTCTCCGTACTTGTCGTCGCTTCGATCTTTTGGTCGATCCGGCTACTGAGGCGAGATGAGTTGCTTTCCTTGACGCGATCGGCCTGCGTTGGCTTGTTGGCGGTCGGCCTCTTCGGGGCTATAGTAGTCGCTGGCTGGGCTTCGCTGACCCTACATACCACAGGCTTGAGTCCTTACTCACTCCGGGGGGAACCTTCGATTGAAAACTTCACCCGCCTTTACTTCTACACGTTGGCTGATCTAGTGCCCGCTCTCGATATTCCGAACACCCTACACCTGAACTCGCCAGTTGAGGCCTCGGATTTGCGGTCCGGCTGGCCCGTTCTAGCTTTTCGGATCTTCGTGCTGTGGTTCGTTCTGGACACCTTCACTCATTGGCGCAAGAGGCGTATCGAGAGGAAAACGAGCAAGTCCGGAGATGACCTTATGTTCCTCTCAGTCTTCCTCCTTCTAGTTGCGTTGTTCACAAGCAATCTGAGGTGATCGAAGCGGTGTTTATCTCGCCCGACAAGGCGCGGCGAACCGACGTGGACCCTCGGCCGTTCCGTGGCCTGTGGGGTCCGCGCGGTTCATGCTTTGGCAGCTAGATCAGCACTTCGCCGTCAGTGAGGATTTGTTCCAGCCTTGCTCGTGACAAGGGTGTGTATCCTCCTCACACTAAGGGAGTGAAGTTGTGATGCAACGGAGCGAGGTGATGTGCCTTGACTCCGGGCCGGTGCTCAGTCTAGTTGTAAGGTTCCCAGAGCGGGGTGCCGTGCCTGGCTCGCCCCCCGATCTCAGTCGTCGTTGGAGTTCGGAACGAGACACGGAGGAATGCAAGACGTGACATCAACTCTTAGCCTTGACGACGCGAATTGCTGGTGCATTTCCGGGGTCAGGAGCGCAGAGAAGTTCTTTCGGGCGATTCCACGCTTAGCCGCGGAGGTGACTCACATGTTTCTGGAAGGTGCCCCGACTCCAGACATCGTCGCGCTTATCTCCGACCACGCCGAACAGAGCCAGTACTGGGGGCCGGGCGGCACGATTTGGTTGCGGATTCCGGGGCAAGGTGATCACGATTCCGGGGTGAAGATGATCAGGATTACGGGCTGATGGTGATCAGCATTCCGTGCTGAAGCCGATCAGGGATCGGGGATAGTCGGAATGGTGATCAAGAGCCCGGAACAAGGGAGCGGGCGGCGCTGGACAATCGAGCGGCGAGACCGCCTCCACTGGGAAGTGGAGGAAGTGTTTTGCCGCAAGAAAGATTGTTCATGCGCAAGATCAAGGAAGTTCTTCGATTACATCAGCTGGGTCTGGGACAGCGCGAGATCGCGCGCTGTTGCTCGATCGGCCAGAGCAGCGTTCACAACTACCTGAAACGGGCCGAGGCGGCCGGGGTCGAGTGGCCTCTACCGGCCGATTGTGACGACGCTCAGCTCGAGGAGCTGCTGTTCGGCCGGCGGCGGGTGACGGCTCGCTACGAGAAGATCGAGCCGGACTTCGCGGTCGTTCACGAGCAGCTCACCTCCCACAAGTACGTCACGCTGCAACTGCTGTGGGAGGAGTACATCGAGCAGCATCCGGGCGGTTATCGCTACAGCCGCTTCTGCGAGCTGTATCGGCGCTGGCGGCGCCGGCTCGACGTGGTGCTGCGGCAACAACACCGCGCCGGCGAGAAGATGTTCGTCGATTACGCCGGAGCGACGATCCCGGTCGAGAACCCTACGACAGGCGAAGTGCGCCAAGCGCAGATCTTCGTGGCGGTTCTGGGAGCCAGCTCCTACAGCTACGCCGAAGCCAGCTGGAGCCAGCAGGTGCCCGATTGGCTCGACTCGCACGTGCGGGCGTTCGAGTTCTTCTCTGGTGTGCCGGAGATCGTCGTCCCCGACAACCTGCGCGCGGGCGTGACGCAGGCTTGCCGCTACGAGCCGGATCTGAACCGCAGCTACCAGGAGATGGCGGCCCATTACGGGGTGGCGGTCGTGCCGGCGCGTCCGCGCAAACCCCGCGATAAGGATCAGGCTTCATACTGCACCTCGTTCGTCACTTTCGACGTAAGTTGCGGATAGCGACGGCGGTCTCGGAAGCGCTTGCCCGGATGTGCTTGAGGCAATGGCCCGCCGGGTGGTTCGAACAAGATCTGACCTCTGTCGTCCGCACGGACGGCGTGCAGAACGCCTTCGGCTGCGAATCGTTTGGCCGTCGTGAAATGGACACCCATTTGTGCGGCGATCTCCGGGGCCGTGAGCCACTTCTGGCTGCGCAGGTGGTCCCTGTAGCTGCGGATACCGTAGGTGGTTCGGATGTGACGAACAATAACACGAGTAAAGGAATGATTTCTGCCCGATCGGAGCCATCGCGCGTTGAGTGTCCGCGCGATCTGCGCGTCGGTTTGTTCGGTAGCCAGTGCGCGCACCTGTTCGACAATCGCCACGGGCGTTCGTACTTGGTCGGGAAGGAGAACCGGCAAGGGCTGCTGGATCGACGTTGTTGCTCCACCTTTCCACCGGATATGAATCTGAATCGTCTCGCTGCGAACCAGTGTGACGTCCTCAATCAGCAGACGCAGCATCCGCTTCCGGTCGCGAACGGGAGTTCGCGGATCGTTCCACACACGCGGCAGATCGGAAGCCAGTTCACGGACACGTTGCTGATCCTGCTCGGTCACTGGACTTTGGTGGTTCTTGCTCCAGCGAGCATACTCGTCTTCGACCTGACGTAAATTGGAGAGTTTTTCGTTCCACTGCCGTTCGAGAGTGTCGACGACGAGCCGGTTTTCCGGTCGAGCTAGCATGTATTGGCGCTGCGCCAACTCGGCTTCCTCACGTGCGCGATCGACCTGAGCACGCCTCAAGCGATCCACTTCGGCCTGCCGTCTTCGCAGTTCCTCGAAGACTTCCAGCGCAACATCCAGTGACGCGGGGTTGACGGCCTGGAGAACGACGGCGGCCACTGCGTCGTCGATTCGATCGCCAGGAAGCCTCTGACAGAGTGGCTGCGCCGTCTGAATGCCGCGCCGCTGGCAGACATAATCTGGAATCGGGCGACCGTGTGTGGTGTGATACCGAACCGTCATCCGCAGGCCGCACACACCGCAGAGGACGAGACCCTGCAGCAGGGCAGCGCCGTCGCGAGCCGGGCTCTTCCGGCGATCCGCCCCATAACCATGGGCGTTCTCGATTAGCTTGGCCTGATTGGACTCGAACTCCTCCCACGTGATGTAGCCCTCATGAACGTTGGGCAAGAAGACGGTCCACTGCTCCTGTTTGAGACGCCTGTAGCGCACTTGATCGCCGATGACGGTCTTGCGCTGCCGGGTCCGGCCGTAGACGAAGGCGCCGGTATAACGTGGATTGTGCAAGATGCCGAGAACGCGACTGTGATCCAGCGGCCCCCAGACGATCTCACCAGCCCGTGGGCCCGTGGTGATGCGCCGCGGCCAACGAATGCCTTCCGTCGAGAAGTGGCGTACGACCCGCATGGCGGATCCCGTGCGTCGAAAGGTCTCGAACAACGCACGTACGGCGCCCCGGATCTGTTGGTCCGGATCCAGGATCATCTGCCCTTGGGGGTCATAAGCGAAACCGAGCGGCGGCCGCATCCAGAGCTCTCCTCGCCGCGCTTTGTTCAGTTGTCCCCCGATCAACCGGGCTCGCAGGACGTGCAGCTCGGCTTCGCTCATCGTGCCTTTCAGCCCGAGCAACAGGCGGTCGTTGAAGTGACTGGGATCGTAGATACCGTCTTCGTCGAGGATCAGCGTCTCGGCCAGAGCGCAGATTTCCAGCAACCGATGCCAGTCGGTGGAGCTGCGGGCGAGACGGGACACCTCCAGACCCATGACCACGCCCACCCGTCCCAATCCCACTTCGGCCACCAGGCGTTGAAAGCCATTGCGTCCGGCCGCGCTTGCGCCAGACTGCCCCAGATCTTCATCGATGACGACGATCTGATCGCTTGTCCATCCCAACGCCTGAGCCCGTCGCTTCAGATCGTATTGGCGCGCCGTGCTTTCGCGATTCTCGTGGACCTGACGCAGCGAGGACTGACGGACGTACAAGTAGGCGCGCCGCGCCCGGTGTTCTGCGGTCACTTTGCTGGATGCGTTCACACTCTCTCCCGATCCAGACAAGACAGCACCATGCCGGCCAACAACAGGGTCCAGTCCGCGTTCACCGATGCCGGCTGTTCTGCCGTCTCGCGCTGCAACCCTATCGCCGGGACAGGTCGAGGCTCCAACACTGTCAGAGCTCTCAGCCATGCCATCATCCCTCGCGATAAAAACAGCCCCAGGCCGTGACCCCGCGGACCGGAAGCGAGCGCTTCCCGGCGCAGATTCTCGTATGCCTGCTCCCAATCGATCGTGCTCAAACGTTCGAACATCAACGCCTCCGACGTGCTGTCACCGTTTTTTTTTCCGGCGCCGGGCGAGTGCGCGGTCGATGGATCGCGGATGCATGGACACTCCAAACCGCTCCTGGACGACCCGAGCCACATCCTTTTTACCCACCCCGGGTGATTGCTCCCGCCATTGCTCGACAAAGTCCAGGATCTCGTCCGTGCACTTATGCGCGCGCTTCGGCCCGCGCCGCCTGGGAAGCAAGCCGGCCACGCCCCGCTCTTCAAAGGCTGCCTCGGTCGTGTAGAAGGCCTGCCGGCTCACTCCGAACGCTGCCGCGACAGCGGTGACCGCCTCCTTATCCACACGGTGACGCCGCAGCATCTCATAGCGCACCTGGACGCGGTCCCGGGCATCGAAGAACTCGTCTTGCCGAAAGGTCTCGTCCCCCACACCCTCTGGATTCGGATGGAGCGCGCCTTGCTCACGCAACGCCTCAGTCTTCGGATCACGATTTCGGTCTGGTTTAGATCGCTTCATTGTGTCAATATTATTATGTACACAATGAAGCATTTGTCAAGTAAGTGATGCCCACTGAAAGACCGTCCTGACTTGTACCTGTAGGCATAATTTCCATGGAAGACACCCTGATTCGTTCCGGAAACCTCGACCGCCGTGGACGTAATGATGTTGACATACCGGACGAAATTTACATGACACTTCCACCAACTCATCGGAGCTCCTTTCTCGACGCAATCAGCCGCGTCAAGGCTTGTAGATCCTCCAGGCGGAACTGCGCCCGGCCACCCGCCACACTGAGATACGGATCGTCTGCACACAAGTCGGTCCAACTGATCGGTACCGATAACGGCGTGCCGTCGGGAAGTTGAATCGTCGCGCGGGTCCTCCCCCCAGAGCTGCTTCGACACTATGAACGGAAACGACTGATCTCGGAATGGATGGAACGGATGCGTGATCCGAACCTGTGGTGATTCGGCTGAATCATGTGTAGTTGATGGCTCTGGACAAAGGCAAAGTCGAGAACCTGGTGAAGGTTGCACGACGGAGCTTGTTCGTCCCGCGACCGCGTTTCGCCAGTTGGGAAGAGTTGAACGCCTGGCTAGAGCAACAGTGCCGCAAAAGACGAGAGCGGCGGCAACGCGGGCAATCGGAAACGATCGGAGAACGTTTCGAGCAGGAGCGGCCGGCGCTGTTGCCTCTGCCGGCAGCCGCCTATGAAGCCTGCGAGAAGCGTCCGGGGAGAGTGACGTCGTTGTCCCTGGTGCGCTACCGGACCAACGACTACTCGGTGCCGACCGAGTACGGACACCGTCAGGTGCTCATTAAAGGCTACGTCAACGAGGTGGTGATTTCAGTGGGCAGCGAAGAGATCGCACGGCATCGGCGCAGCTATGGGCGTGAGGAGCTGATCTTCGACCCGCTGCATTATCTGGCGCTGCTGGAGCGCAAGACAGGGGCCCTGGAGCAAGCCGCGCCGCTCGATGGCTGGCCGTTGCCCGAGGAGTTTGCCCGACTGCGACGGCTGCTTCAGATCCGACTGGGCAAGACCGGTTCCCGCGAGTATATCCAGGTGTTGCGGCTGCTAGAAGACTTCCCTCTTGAGGAAGTCGCTGCTTCTGTCCGAGAAGCGCTCCAACTCGGCGCCGTCTCCTTCGATGCGGTGAAGCATCTGGTGCTGTGTCGTATCGAACAACGTCCCCCACGGCTGGAACTCGACAACTATCCTCATCTACCGACGGCTCGTGTCTCGACCACAGCGGCGTCGGACTACCTGGCGCTGCTCGGAACGGGAGCCGAGTGATGGGGAAACCACAAGTTCTGCTCCAAGAGCATCTCAAAGCACTACGGTTGCCGACGTTCCTGCGCGAGTACGACAAGCTGGCACGGCAGTGTGCTCAGGAAGGCGTCGATCACCCGCGCTATCTGCTGCGGCTGAGTGAGCTGGAGTTGGTCGATCGCGAACAGCGCGCCATCGAAAGGCGTATCAAGGCCGCCAAGTTCCCGGTGCTCAAGAGTCTGGAGACCTTCCAGTTCCGGGCCATGCCATCGCTGAACAAGAGCCTGGTGCTGGAACTGGCCCGCTCGGAGTATCTGGATCGGAGAGAAAACGTGTTGGCGCTGGGCAACTCGGAGCCTGCGACATTCTGCTGTACCTCGCTATCCCTATGAAAACAATGCATGTTGCTGCTCACTCGATTGAGTTCGCGGGGCGCTAAGTCGATTCTTGACGTTATTCACCGCCTTCCATACCGCCTCTGAGTCCAGGGCCGCTGCCGGAATCTGCCATGGCGCGTAAGCCACAACCTGGCTGGCGGGCAGCATCTTGCGTTCGATCATCCGCCGTACGCTCGTCGGGCTGACGCCGAGCAGTTGGGCGGCTTGTTCTAAGGTCACCACATCATCGCGCTGTCGTTTCGGATCGTAGGCGGGAAACCGATGGTAGTTGCGGGCTGCGGCCACACGATTCTGATTCCAGGTGTTGCCGGCTCCTGTTCGTAAGCCCAAGCGATTCATTATCGCGGCGACTTGGTCGTCGGCGAACTTGCCAGCCAACTGCCCGAGCACTTCGATCGCTTTCGCGCTCGTGCAACGGCGGTGTTTGCCGAGGGCGTTCTTCTTGACGCGGAGTTCGGAATGACGTCCGCCGGCCCAGTGAATCAACAGCACGATCTCGCTGCTTTTCTGGTCCACGTCGGCGACGATCTCGTGAACCAGGATGCGCACAATGCGTTGCTTCAAACGCATCTCGGTGGCGGGTGAGTTCCAGATCGCCGGCAGATCTTGGGCGAGACTCAGCAAGACGGCCTTGTCGGGCAGCGGCTTTGACTCGACGCCGCGATCGAACTGTTCGAGCTTCGTATCGAGTTCCTCCACTTTGCGCAAGGCGGCGTTCCAACGCTCCTCCAGCTCCGCAGCCACCAGACGGTTATCAGGGTCGACGGCTTCGTATCGCCGCGCAGCTAGACGAGCCTCGTAGCGTGCTTGCTCGGCTTCGAGCTCCAGCGCTTGGCGTTGTTCGTGTTGCTGTTCACGCATCTGCTCGGCAGCTTCCAGCGCCGCCTCCACGGCGTTGCCGCTGATCGCTTGCAGCACTTCGTTCGCCAGCGCTTGATCGACTCGCAACCCGCCGAAAGAGATACACCAGTCGGCGCCGTGGTTAACGTGAGCGCCCCGGCAGTGGTAGCGCAACACGTTGGCCCCGACGCCGCCATAGGAGACGTGCAACATGCGGCCGCAGCGGCGGCAACGCAGCATGCCGCTCAGCAACGCTCGCCCGCCGCGGCCTGCTTTGGGTTCCATGCGGGACTTCATGTGCGCATTCGCGGCCAATAGCGCTTGGTTGCGCTCGTACTGCTCCCACGAAATGTATCCGGGATGGTGGTCGCGAAGCAACACCGTCCACTCCGAGCGTGGTTTGTAGTGTCCAGCCGTCTTGCGCGCGCGGCCGTCGACGACCTTGGTCCGCGCCTCCGTCTTGCCAAAGGCGTAGGCGCCCGCATAAGCAGGGTTTCTCAAAATCTTCAGCACCGTGTTGTAGATCGGAAGCTTCCAGACCAGCTGCGGTTCGCCGCGGTCGCGGGGCAGCGCCGGCAGTTTTACCTTCTCGTCTCGCAACCACAGCAACACCTGCCGCGCACTTCCCAACTCGGTCATCTTGGTGAAGACGAGTTCCAGGGCTTGCTGGACGCGACGATCCGGGTCTTTGTCCATCTTGCCGCCAGCCGTCCAGCACAAACCCACCGGAAGAAGAAACTGCAGCTCTCCACGGCCGGCCTTTTGTCGAATCGCTGCCACCGAGCGCTGCCGCAGCAAGCTCAACTCAAACTCGCTCATCGTGCCTTTCAGCCCCAACAGTAGCCGGTCGTTGATGATGCCCGGATCGTAAACGCCATCGGGATCCACGACGACGGCTCCCACCATGCCGCAGAGTTCAATCAGGTGATGCCAGTCGCGGCCGTTACGCGCCAAACGTGAGGCCTCGATGCAAAAGACACCGCCCACGTCGCCCGCGCACACTTCCGCGACCAGGCGCTGAAACCCGGGACGTTCGATCAAGCCGGACCCCGAGCGTCCGAGATCATCGTCAATCACGACGACAGATCGGAAGCCCAGCTCGCGGGCGCGATCCTTCAACCCGTACTGACGGCGCTGGCTCTCGCGGTTGTGGGTCAGCTGTCCGATCGAGGACTGCCGTACGTAGACGACGGCGCGCCGCCGCAGACGTTCACTGGTCAGCTTCGGGTTCATCTTCCCCTCCTTCTGCCTGACGCGTCGGAATCCGGCGAGTGGCGCTGATTAGCAGCTCCATCAGAGCGCTGCTGAGTTCCTTTTGTTTGTCGCCGGGGAGTGCCGCCGCCCGAGCGTGGAGCAGCGGCAGGTTGAGTTGCAGTCGTGTTCGCTTCACGGACTTCCTCCTTGGAAGGTCGTTTCAGCGAAGGCTTATCGCACTCTTGAGCGATCTGCAAACTCGACAACAGGTCGCGCAGGGCGCACAAAGCGTCCACGGCGACCAGCGGAGCGCCAAGCGAAAAACGTTCACAGTCTGACTGGAACATCCAGGTCGGCAGAGAACAGATCGTTCCGTCGGGCAGCTCGCAAAACAGCTGTTCGCCCCGGCGGTCCCGCATACGTTTACGAACACGCAACGTTTGGCCAAACAGAGGATGCCAGCGGTAGTAAACCGTTACGGATTGAAAATCGTGGGCATTATGTGACCCATTCGTCCGGGATCGGGAAAAGTTATCTGGCCTGCGCCTTGGCTCACAAAGCCTGCCGCGACGGCTACACGGCGCTTTATACTCGTGCCTCGCAACTGTTCCGCGACCTGGCGATCGCCCGCGCCGACGGCAGCCTGCCGCGACGGCTGCTGCGGTTGTCCCGTCTCGACGTCTTGATCGTCGACGACTGGGCCATGGCGCCGATGAACGAGGTCGAACGCCGCGACTTTCTGGAGGTCTGCGACGACCGTTATCAACGCCGCTCGACCATCTTGACCAGCCAACTGCCCGTGGCCAAGTGGCATGCCCAGATCGGCGATCCCACCCTGGCCGACAGCATCCTCGACCGGCTGGTGCACAACGCCCACCGCATCGAACTCGAAGGTGAATCGCTGCGCAAGAAGCGCGCCCGTACCATCGTCCCCGACGAGGAGACGCAGGCATGACTCCTCTCACTCTCAAGCGCTCTACCGGGTTCTTCGCCGCCGGCCGCGAGGTCGAACAAGCTCTGACCTTGCTCTCCGACGGCGCCTTTAAGTTCTTCGTCTGGGTCTGCCTCCACGCGGATCGCCGCAGTGCTCGGCTGCCTTTCCGGCATGGCGAGCTGGCGCGTCGCCTGGGCAAGAGTCCGCGCTCGATCACGAGCTACTTGCGCGAGCTTCAACTCAAGAGAGTCTGCCAAGTGCAAGCCGCGCCAAACCAGCACCGCATGGGCTGCGATCGAGATCGCCGACCGCTTCTGGCCCTATCACAAGCAGATGCCGCAACGACCTCCAACGGCCAAGCCGACTACATCGAGCAAGTCCGCAAGTTGTTCCTGAGCCGCTCCTGCGTACAAGCGACGTTCTCCCCGGCGGATGAGCGACTCGCCGCCGAATGGCATCAGCGCCGCGTGCCGTTTGAGCGGATCGAGCGCGCCTATCTGCTCGGCTGCGCCCGCAAGTACGTCGCTCTTGCTCAACCAGCCCGCAACGCCGTTGATCTCCAGCTTGCGCTACTTCACGCGTCTGCTTGCCGAAGTCGCCGAGCTGTCGGTCTCCGACCGTTACTGGCGGCACCTGGCCCGCCAGAGTCGACCAATTCGAACAACGCTGGCGACGAATCCGCCGCCGCGCGAGTTGGTCACGCAAACTTTGCGCCAGCAAACCCCGGCCTAACGGCCTCAAAACAAGGAGAAACGAGATGATGATGCCCTTTACCCTTGACCCATGCCGATCACTTCGGGAATGATAAACACTCCAGCGTCGCTCCGCTCCGACCTGATCACCATCAGCCCGGAATCAGTGATCATCATCAGCGGAATCCGCAGTGTGGCCAGGAACAGACGTAAGTACCTAGAAACAAACAGCCTGGAGGTGCTCCCGCGTTAACTGTCGCGAAATCCGTCTTCCCACCAACAATCCGTCAATCGTAGTCCTCGGCTTGGCTCAAGAAGAACGCCCTAGTCGGAGAAGTGCTCCGTACTCCTGCCAAAACCACCTGGTTTTGGCAAGGGCGTGAGGGAGGGGCGAAGTCGTGGGTTTTCAGGGCTGAAGGGCTAGTTCGCCACGGATGTTTTTGGCAGGCCCCTGTACCAGGCCGATGCGTGCGCCAGGATCAATCCTGTTCCGTCGAAGACCAACTCCGGGCTTTCGCGTAGCCGTCAGATCGACTTCAGATCCTTACCCGGCTTGAACCGGACCGCCTTGCCTGGGGAATCCTCACTTCTTCACCGGTTCTAGGATTCCGGCCAATACCGGTCTTGCGCGGGCGGATGCTGAACACACCGAACCCACGCAGTTCGATTCGCTCGCCTCGCTCTCTAGTGCGAAGGCGGATTTCGCGCCAGTAACCACCGACCAAGGAGTATGTCCTTTCCTGGGAACTATTTAGGGCTGATCACTACTCGTGGCGGAGTGCCACCATTGGATCGACTCCGGCAGCTCGTCGTGCCGGAAGATAGGAGGCTAACAATGCTACCGCCACGAGAACGATGGCTACGGCCGAAAAGGTCACAGGGTCGGTTGGAGTCACGCCGTAAAGCTGGCTCTCAATGAGCTGAGTGAGGCCAAGGGCTGCGACGAGTCCGATGGCAACCCCAATCAGACTCAGACGCAATCCATCGGCCAGTACAACCTTGAGAACGTTGGATCGCTCGGCGCCAAGCGCCATACGAATCCCAAACTCGTGGCTCCTCTGGACAACCGAGTAGGCGACAACGCCATAAAGCCCCACCGCCGCCAGCGAGACCGCGACGATTGCAAACAGACCCAAAAGCGAGAACCAAAAGTCCTCTGGTTTCCTCAATCGCTCAAGCTCCTCTTCGACTGTCGTCACCCGATTCGCCAATTGTGGATCGATGTCCGCTACAGTTCTCCGAAGTGTTTCGGCAAGTCCGGGCCTGGAACCGGTTGTTCGCACGATCAGGCTCTTCCATTTGTGAGAGTTGTGGGTTCCTCCTGGGTAGACTTTGAGGTGCTGTTGGTAGGGCACATAGACTTCGGGCATTGGGTCGCGCCGCAGGACCTGACGTACGTCTCCTACGACGCCCACGACGCGACGTGGTTTGTCGTCTTCCGGACCGAACCGGAGGCTTTTCGCAGATCTCATGCGGCTGATGTGAACGAACTGCCCCACTGCGTTCCTTTGAGGGAAATACTCGCGAACAAGCGCCTCGTTGACAATCGCCACCCACTCGGAGTCCTCGGTGTCATGTCCCGTAAATGGACGACCCTGAAGGAGTGAAATGTCCATCAGCCGGAAATAGTCCGGGCTGATCTCGTTGACGATCCCCCACGGCTCTTCTCCAGGAGACCCCGCAGTCCGTCCGTGGATGCGCAGTGGCATAGGCCAATAGGCGGTGATCGGTGGAAGCTGCGTCGCAACCGCTACGGAAACGACTCCGGGCAATCTTTGCACCCGTTCGAGTACTTGATCGAGAACGGCGTTCGTCTGCTGCGTGACATGCACTGCGCCGTCTTTCCGAGTTGCGTAACGCTCCGACTCGAAATGCACCGAGGTTGAGAGCAACCCGTCCGACCGGTAGCCCAAATCGACCCTAAGCAACCTCATGAAGCTGTTGATCATCAGTCCGGCGCCCGTCAACAGAACCATGCCCAACGCGAGTTGCAAAACGACAAGCGAACCTCGAAGCCGCATGCTGGGCGACGAGGTCATGCGATGCTGTCCCGACCTGAGAATCACGTTGAGATTCGGATTGGAGATTTGGAGAGCGGGTGCCAATCCAAACAAGATCACTGTCAGAATGGAGATTGCCAGAGTGAACAGCAAGGCCACGAAATCGATGGCAATCTCGTCCTCAGGTAGTCGCCAGTCTGGAGCGAGCACGGCGATCATCTGAACACCAAAGTTGGCCACCAAAACTCCCGCGAAACCTCCAGCCAGAGACAGCAGAAGACTTTCTGTTACCAACTGCCTGACGAGGCGGCCCCGGCTAGCCCCGAGCGCCCCCCGCGCCGCGATTTCCTTGCGGCGGTTCATCGAGCGAGCAAGAAGAAGGTTGGCAACGTTGGCACAGACAATCAGCAGCACGAAACTGACAACGCCGAAGAGCAATAGTAAGGGGCGGCCGTAGCTCGGCTGCCACCGGGTTGCACCCCAACGAATCATGTCGAGTAGCGGCTGGACCTTGGCGCCCTTATTTCCTGTATTGGCCTGCGGTGGAGGTGGGATGGTGCGCCGTCGAATGGCATCAATCTCCTGCTGGGCTTGTTCTACGCTCACTTCCGGTTTGAGGCGCGCGAGTTTTAGGAGCCAAGGGCTAGGGTTCGTGGCAGCGTTCGTCGGGACGAAGACGTCCACTTCGCTTGCCCACGGAAAAATCCAGAATCCAGGCGGCATGATTCCGACAATGATTTCGCCACCGCCCTTTTTCCACGGCGGGAGCGCTTGGCCTACTACATCTCGCGATCCCCGTTGAAGTGCTCTTTCCAAAATCTGTGACTGATGATGACCGTGTTCGCTTGGTCGGGTCGGGGCCCGGCGTCGTCGGGGATGAAATCACGCCCGATCAGGGGTTCGACCCCCAATAAGCTGAACGTGTTCGGATTGACATGCTGGACGGTAAACTCTGCCCCGGCACCCGAGCCTGTTTCGCCAAGCCAGTACATCCTGCTAGCGACTCCCTCCGCTTCAGCCATCTGCTCAAAGACTTGGTTCTGTCTTTGCCATTCCAGAAAGGCGAACTGTTCGGGGTAGTCCATTCGGTTAGCTTTTTGGTTGAACTCCCAAACCACCACGAGGCGTTCAGGGTCAGCATAGGGTGGTGGGGTGAGCAACACTCCCTTCACGACACTGAAAACGGCCGTGGTCGCGCCGATCCCGAGAGCAAGGGAAAGAAGTGCCGTGACCGTGAAGCCACGAGATTTCATCAGAACGCGGACTCCGTAGCGGACGTCCTGCCAGAGGGTCTCTAACCAGCCGAAACTCCAGATTGCGCGACTGTCCTCCCTCGTCAAGGTGCTACTCCCGAACTTGAAACGAGCAGCCTGTTGTGCCTCTTCGGGACTCAAACCCTGGTCAACAAATTCCTGAGTCTGAATTTGGAGATGGGACTCGATCTCTTCAGCCAATTCCTGCTCCGCCGAGTCTCGACGGAAGAGGTGGCTTACTCGATAGGCGAAGTCTTGTAGCCAGGTCATCTGGGTCTCCGCTTCGGCAGAAGGCGTTCGGCCGGCTAGGTTTCCTCTTTCACTGGCCGAAGGATACGAGTCACGGCCTCGGCCAGGCGCTCCCACTTTGACGTCTCGACGGCCAATTGCTTCTTTCCGGCAGCCGTTAACCGGTAGTACTTCGCGCGACGATTGTTCTCCGATACGCCCCACTTCGCCTTGATCCAGCCGCGTGCTTGAAGCCGTTGCAGCGCCGGGTACAGGGAACCGTGGTCCACCTGAAGGACATCGTCTGAGGTTTTCTCGATGGAAGTAGCTATCCCTTGGCCGTGGACGGGACCGAATAGCAGAGTGCGCAGGATCAGGAGGTCGAGCGTTCCCTGTAGGTCAGTGTTGGTTGGGATCAGTCGATGTGCGCGCCATGAGAGTCTGGTAGAAACTCTACACCTTCATGAGGTAGAAAATCAACTAAACACATCGAGGGCTTGATCGCATCTGGCAACCTCCCCCAGGACGTAGGAGCCTGTGGGTGTGCGCCGAATCAGGACTGTTCGGCAGATAGCCCAACTTCGTCACGGCGACGGTGATTTTGACGATTTTGGGGTATCGAGGCGGGGTAAGTGGTTGATTCTTGGAGCGAGGTTTTTGCGGCGCCGATGTAGTGCAGACCTACCCTCTTGAAAGTGCGGGGCGATCGTGACAATATCGCCGCAAGATGTTTTTGCGGCCGCACCGGAGACGCAAGGACGGCAAGGATCACAGCTATTGGTCGTTGGTCGAGACGGTACGAACGGCGAAGGGACCGCGACAGCGACGACTCTGTTATCTGGGCGAACTCAATGACTCGGCGCACGCCCGTTGGCGAAAGACCATCGAGGTCTTCAACGAGCAGGGCGAGAGCCGACAGCTGAAGCTGTTCCCGGCCGATGTCGAACCGCCGAGTGAGGAGACCGGTGTAGCGCGGGTGCTGGTAGACCGCGTGCGTCTGGAGCGGACGCGATGTTTCGGTGACTGTTTCTTGGGGCTGGCGTTGTGGCAACGTCTGGGGCTGGATCGGTTCTTCCAGGAGTTGTTGGATCGCGAGGAGGATGGGGCGGATGTGCCGTGGTCGCAGGTGGCGGCGGTGCTGGCGATCAACCGCTTGTGCGCGCCAGGCAGCGAGTTGGCGATCGAGCAACGTTGGTATCCGGCCACAGCGCTGGACGATCTGCTGGGGATTGCCGACAGCAAGATCAACGACACCCGACTGTACCGCTGTCTGGACCGGCTGCTGCCGCACAAGACGAAGCTGGAGCGCCATCTCAAGCAGCGCTACGGGGAGTTGTTCGTGGCCACGTTCGACGTGCTGCTCTACGATCTGACCAGTAGCTACGTCGAAGGGGCGGCAGCAAAGAATCCGATGATGCAGCGTGGCTACTCGCGCGACCATCGGCCGGACTGCCCGCAAGTGGTGATTGCACTGATTGTGAACGCCGAAGGCTTCCCGTTGAGCTACGAAACCTTCGACGGCAACCGGGCGGATGTGACGACACTGGAGGCGGTGTTGCGGATGGTGGAGCGCAAGTACGGCCAGGCGCGGCGGGTGTGGGTGTTCGACCGTGGGATTGTGAGCGAGGAAAACCTGGAAGCGTTGCGGCGTCGCCAGGGGCGGTATCTGGTAGGAACACCGCGAGCGAGGCTAAAGAAGTTCGAGCGGGAGCTGCTGGAGGACGGTTGGCGTCAGGTGCGTCCCGAGGTGGAAGTGAAACTGGTGGCGACGCCACAGGGGGAAGAGACATACATCCTGTGCCGGTCCACGGCGCGCAAACAGAAGGAGCAAGCGATGCGGTCTCGGTTCTCGGCGCGGATGGAGAAGGCCCTGGGCGCTTTGGCAAAGCGAGTTGACGACGGGAAGCTAAAAGACCGGCACAAGATCGAGCGACGCCTGGGGAGCATCCAGGCGCGGCATCCGCAAGTGGCGGACCTCTACCAGATGGAGGTTGTCGAGCAGCAGGACGGGCTGCGGCTGGAGTGGCAACCGATCGCACAGCGTCAAAGCTGGCAGCAAGCCCGAGAAGGGGCCTATCTGTTGCGGACGAACTTGCCCGACACGGATCCGGAACAACTCTGGAAGAGCTATATCCAATTGACGGAAGCCGAAGCAACGTTTCGCGTGCTGAAGAGCGAACTCTCCATCCGGCCGATCTTCCACCAACTCGAGAGGCGGGTGAAGGCGCACATCCTAGTGGCCTTTCTGGGCTACGCGATGTGGGTGACGCTGAAACATCTGCTGTTGCGCCAGGGGTCGAATCTCTCTCCGGCACGGGCTTTGGAGCTGCTATCGCGGCTGCATAGTGCCGACATCATTCTGCCGACCACCGAGGGCCGTGAGATCCGTCTGCGACGGATCACCACGCCCACCGCCGAGCAGCAATCTCTGCTGGACCAACTCGGCCTCCAACTCCCGCAAAGGCTCACTTTTGATACCGAATGTAGTGCAGACTTTGCCGTAGCCTGAACTCATTCCAAAGAACTTAACTCATCTGTCGCTACCTCTGTGACGAACTTCTGCGCGGGTTCCCGTGCTGGGGCCAGTTCGTGGCGATGCTGTTTTGTCAGCTCGGCCAAGCCCACTCACTGCGTGAGATCTGCGGCGGGCTGGCCGCGACCGAAGGCAAACTCAAGCACCTCGGTCTGTCGGCGGCGCCGAAGCGCTCCACGCTGTCCTACGCCAACGGGCAGCGGCCTTGGCAGTTGTTCGAAACGGTCTTTGAGCAACTGCTCGGCAAGTGTCGCGGGCAACTCGGGCTGGCCACCGGCGGCCACAAGTTTCGTTTCAAAAACCGCCTGCTCAGCCTGGACGCCAGTGTCATCGACCTGTGCGTGTCGCTGTTCGACTGGGCCCAGTTTCAACGCACCAAAGGCGCCATCAAGCTGCACTTGCTGCTCGACCACGCCGGCTACCTGCCCTCCTTCGCTGTCGTGACGACGGGCAAGACAGCGGATCTGACCGTGGCACGCCAACTGGAATTCGAACCCGGCACCGTGCTCGTGCTCGACCGCGGCTACACCGACTACCGCTGGTTTGTGGAACTGAGTCGGCGCAAAGTGTACTTTGTGACGCGTCTGAAGCAGAACGCGGTGTACGAAGTAGTGGAGCGGCGCGCTGCGTACCCTCAAAGCAGTCACGTGGTCGCCGACGAAGTGATCTTCTTTCCCAGCCAAGCCGAGACCCGCAAGGAATCCTTCTTCCGACGGGTGGAGATCGACGATCCCGAGCAGGGGCGGCTGGTGTTTCTGACCAACCATCACAAGCTGGGAGCCACAACGGTCGCGGCGATCTACAAAGACCGCTGGCAGGTCGAACTGTTCTTCAAAGCGCTCAAGCAGAACCTGCGGATCAAGACCTTCGTGGGCACCAGCGCCAACGCCGTGCGCACCCAGGTCTGGACAGCGCTGATTGCGATGCTGCTGCTGCGCTACTTGCAGTTGCGGGCGAAGTTCGCTTGGTCGTTGTCGAACCTGGCGGCGCTGCTGCGTCAGCAGTTGTTCGTGCACCGTGATCTATGGCAATGGCTCGATGAACCGTTCCAACCGCCGCCGGGGTTGCCCCAGACGGCGATCGAGCAGTTGGCGCTGCCGCTGACGGCGCGGCGGTAATTCGGACAGCAACAACAGACCTCAGAAAGCAAAACGAATCAGGGAGGGCTACCCGCGAGGGCAATTCGGACAGCATCAGCATTCTGACCGCACTCCGGGCGGGCTTCACAGACGGCCAACCTGGTTTTTCAGAAGGCTGTTACGGGGAGCTATGTCCCGTGTTTTCAACACCGAGGATGCCCAGCTTCAGCTAATTCGGACAGCAGTGGGACCGAACCAATAATCTCGTATTCGTCGTAGGGACACTTGTCCGCAGCGGACAACACTGCGATAAACGGCAGGGCCACGGATAGGCAAGCTAAGAGTAGCTTGGCATCGAAACGCGCGCGTCTGCTATTTGTCGCCATCTTCTTCAGGACGACTTCAACGACGCGCATGTTGAGACCTCCGTTCTTCTTAGCCGGCACTGTGCCGCATTCTAGCTGCCGGACTTCTTCGATCAATAGCGTCTTGTTCATCAATCCAGGCGAGCGTGGCTTGACAGTGGTGTGCGACATCTGCGGCATGGCTCGGGAGCCCGTACCGACACCAATCTTCCACCGGGCTCTTGTGTCCTTGTTTCGTAGGGCTTAGCCCTTCTTCGAGGCGCGAGGGTATCGCTGACTCAAGGCGAGCTCCGGCGACTGCTTGTCTCTATTACGAAGCTTGATCGCCTATCATTGTTCCTGCCGGCGATACCACGCATGAAAGCAATTGCTCATGACTGACGTCGCTACCATCCGTCCTCAGCGGCGGGTGCCCTCAGCGGCGCTCGTTCCCTATGTCCTGATTACATTTGCGATCACTTGGAGTATTGCCGGGCTCTATATCTTTCGCCCGGAGCAGGCCGTCGCCTGGTTTGGCGAGATCGCCGGCACACACCCGCTCTATGTCATGGCCACCTGGGCCCCCGCCTTTGCGGCGTTCGCCGTGGTGGCTTTCTTTGGCGGCGGTGCCGGACTCAAGGCCTATCTCACACGGCTCGCTCTTTGGCGATGTTCCATCGGGTGGGTCGTGTTTCTGCTGATCGGCGTGCCGTTAACCTTCGCGGCGGGGGCTTGGTGAAAGGCACGCTGACCGACCCATTGCCGTTCGACGACCTCGGTTCGGTCTTCGTCGTGATGGGCTTCATGCTGTTTCTAGGCCCGGTGGAAGAGTTCGGCTGGCGTGGGGTGGCCCAGCCCCTTCTGCAACGGCACGTGGCTCCGATTTGGGCCGGAATGCTGATTGGCGCGACGTGGGGCCTTTGGCATGTCCCGGCCTTCTATTTGTCCGGGACGGTGTACACGGATTGGAGTTTTCTGCCCTTCTTTATCGGCAACGTCACCCTGGCCGTGATCGTGACACCGCTGTTCAATATCTCGCGCGGCAGCATCCTGTTGCCGGCGCTGTTTCACTACCAACTGATCAACCCGCTTTGGCCGGATGCCCAGCCCTATGACACCTGGTTCTTCGTCCTGGTTGCCGTCGTCGTCGTGTGGGTGAACCGCAAGACAATGTTCACGCGGCAAGGCGCCGTGACCGAAGTCATCCCGGGGTCGGGAGAGTAGACTGATAGTGGTTTGAGCTGGAGGCACCCGACGTCAGTCTTTTCAGAAGGGACTGAACTGGGTCTTTGTCCCCGATCTACCCTTGTCCCCGATCTGCCCCTTGTGCAGTCCTTCAGGCGAGTTCGTCCCGATCCAGACTAACTCGACTTCACAACCTTCGCCTTAAGCTGATCGAACACGCCGACAAAATCCCTATAGACCGAAACAGACGCTCCGATTTGGATACCGCCGTCCGCGATGAGGGAGACTTTGAAGCCGTCCCAAAACTCTCGATCCAGGAACTCGTCCTTACCGTCTTCGTAGGCTCCATCGCCGTCTTCCAGGTCCTCGTTCTTGAGGAAACGGTCAATCCCTGAGGAGAAGCCGACAAGCGTCTGAATGAACTGATGTTCGACAATACGTTTGACGAGTGCAAGCGTATCGGCATCGAATGCGATATAGCCGCCTCGATCGAGAGCCGACTCGAGTTCTTCGATGGCGAGTTTCGTTTCCTGGGAGACGATGTCCGGGAACGAGCGTCGATCGAGGGCGTAGGGAACGGACGTTTGGTGGGGGTCGTCCGGGTGGAGAACGTCGGGACGGCCCTTCAGCAACTGTGTTTGGATGTCGAAGGCGAACGAGCGCCGGGGCAGGTAGTTGAAGGCCTGAAGACTGGATATCCACTCGTCCGCATCGAGGCTCAGCGCGCGGCGGCGTTCGGGCTTTAGCGCCTCCTGTATGGGTCCTTGGTACTTCCCGTCATCGGGCTGACCGAGCTTCATGCCACCCAGTGAGAGGCCCTCCTGCGGTTCCCGGTCCTCCCGAATGTGCCGCGGATTCTCGGGCACGCCCAGGTGCGGCAGCAAGAACGCGAGATCGAGCACCCGGTAGATTCGGTTGAGGGCCGGCTTGAGCAGGCTATTGGTGGCGGCCACCAATTTTGCAACCTTGGCTTCCGCCTCCAAGGCCTTTGCTGCGTTCGCGCTCCGTTTCCTGGTCTTGACGCCTTGCCTTGAGGAGGGTGGCCGCTAACGACAGGACCGCGATCCCCGCAACCGTCCAACCGAACGGCGTGAGCGCGCCCAGCCCCGACCCGCCCTCGATGCGAGTCGGGCCCAAAGCAGCCGCAAGAACCGCCGCAAACGACAGGAAGGGCGAGATGTAGTGCAGCTTCATGGGTTGCCGGCGACAGAGCGATCCGCCGCGGGTTCGATCGGCTCCGCGGCGCTGTCGATCATATCAGGAAAACCGGGACTGCCTGAGCCACATGACCGCTTTGCCGACGTGCATCCACCTGGGCGGGCTAGGTCAACCCTTCGCGTTGATGAGGATCTAACACTCTACGGGGCGAACGCGAAGCCAGTCGGAAGAATGTTGCGGCGCAATCCATTGGTTGTTTAATCTGATCGCCTGCGGGGTGCCAGAAAGGAAGACCGTACGCCATGGAAATCGCGATCCCACATCTCAGAATTCTCGACTACGACCGGGCGGTCTCCTTCTATGTGGATGTTTTGGGTTTCGAGATTGACTTTGAGTGGCGGCACGAACCCGGCTTCCCGGTTTACATGGGTATCCGGCGCGGGACACTGTACGTCCACCTTTCTGAGCATGAGGGTAGTGGTCAGCCAGGAAAAGGCCGTGGTATGACTCTATCAGTCGACGATGTCAAGACCTGGCATGCTGTCCTCAAGCAGAAGGGGGTCTCGTTCGAACGAGATCTGCAGGATCATCCTTGGGACTGGACGGATTTCAGGGTACTCGATCCGTTCGGCAACTTGATCGTTGTCACCTCGCCGACGGCTTGATGGTGGGATCAAGGACGGCGTGCGCGCGGAGCCCGCACTGCCGCAGCCCTACTCGCGTCTCCCTCGCGCCGGGTTCCTCCAGATAAGGTCCTAACGTCAGTGGGGATTTGGCGACCTGTGAGCAATCGGATGTGGGTCTTCATAAGCCCGACTATAGCGCCGCTAGCCTTTGGCATGTACGACCTTCACGGAGCCGAAAGGTACTACCTAAGAAATGAACCGAATCAAGTTTGACAGTCATCCCCGTATGCCATACCGTAGTCAGGAGTCAGGATGCGAAAGAAGGTGGGCCGATTCGGTTGTGTTCTTTCATGACTCCAACTTACAAACGACTCTTTCACAGGCGTCCTGAGACAAGCACCATGAGAAAGACGTTCGTCCTAAACGCGATCTCACAAAGGAGACCAGGGCCTCAAGCAACCGCTCAGGGAGAAAAACTGATGACACTGTATACGCTCTGTTCAAGAGCGCTGAGATTCATTGCTATGTGCACCCTGTGCGGCGCGCTCGGGTACCACAGCGTCCCTTCTTGGGGGGCTAGCCACAGCGATGCCCCGCTCATCAAGCAGGATCCGCAAGCGAACATCACCGATGTCTACGCTTTTGTGAGCCCAGACGGGCTCAATGTTGTTGTCCATGTGCGTCCCTTCTCTGAGCCCGGCGACGGGCCTCACTACGATCGGTTCGCCGATGATGCCCTTTACAGCATCCACATCACCGACCCGACCAGCGGTGAAACCCTCATACGGTACAACTTCGAGTTTTCGGACGTTAATCCTGTCAAGACCCCGGGGCTTTTGAACCCGTTTACCCTTCTGTCCTACGGAAGAGGGTCTTCCATTGGCCCCATTCTGAACATTGACGACCCGACACGGAACTACACCCAGACGTACACGGTGGAGAAGGTCGGTGTCGGTACTTTTGGCGATTTTACAACCGCACCGCCTAACGTAGGTGTACGAACAACGCCGGAATACAATGATCAAAACTCATCAAGCACCAGCTTCGGCTTCGCTATCTCGGGAGCGACGAACTTTACCGAGCTGGATGTCTACACCCAACAGGCAATCGGTGACCTTCCGAGCGGCGGCAAAGTCTTTGCAGGCCCCCGTGAAGATGGTTTCTACGCCGACATTCCGGGCATTTTTGACCTTCTGGACGGTCGGATTTTGGACAACGACGGCGACCCCGGCGATGGTCTTGGTCAGGATGGCGGAGGTGTGGACGGCTTCAAGGGCTTTAACGTGCTGGCTTATGCAATACAGATTCCTGTCAATTCGCTGACGGACGTCCCGGGCTTCCCGACGGTCGGCGTCTATGCCTCGGTCAGCCGTCGGAAGATCACGCTCCGCAGTCGGAACGCCGACCCCAAGGCTAACGGTCCCTTTATTCAGGTCAACCGCATGGGCAATCCGGTCTTCAACGAAGCCTTCGTCGCCCTGAAAGACAAGGATAACTACAACCGCACGTCGCCGACCGAGGATGCAACGAAGTTTTCGACTTACGCGGAGAATCCGGAGTTGGCCGTGCTGATTAACACTGTGTTTGGCACGTCGATCCCTGAAACCGGCCGCTCTGACCTGGTTTCTATTTTCATTCCCGACGTGCTTCGCGTAAACACCTCGACCGGGCCGGTGCCTCTGGCGGGACAGTCCGCCTTCAATCGCCTCAGCGTTTTCGGCGGTGACACAACGGGTGGGATACCCAGTGGATTTCCCAATGGGCGACGATTCGGCGATGACGTCATTGACATCGCGCTGACTGCCCTGGCGGGCGGCACGCCCGTGATCGGTGACAATGTCAATGCGAACGACCAGGTCTTCCACCAGGTGTTCCCTTATTCGGCCACGCCACATTCGGGCGCGAGAAACCGCAAAGACTCGCCCTAGGTTCGGAGTTAGTCGTTCAGGCAAATCCAGGCAAATCGGGGAGGGGCAAATCGGGGACAAGCCCCAATTCAGCCCCGTCAGCGAAGTCGCGATATCTCGCTCGAATTGTAGGAAACCCCGCGGACCTCAAAAACCGGGGTCCGCGCTACGGGTCTTATTCCGTTTTGCCGATCCGCTTTACGGGTCGACCGGGGCTCAAGAATGAAATGCCTCTGCCGCCAACCTGACCCAGCATGACGGACTCCATGACCGGCTCCGAGATCGGTCCGCGCGCGCCCCATTCTACGGAAAGTTCGCTCCAGAACCGCCCGTGCGGTCCTCGCGCTCAATGACGAAATCGACCGTGGCCATCGGCGCCAGTTCGGCCGGTGCGTCGATGTAGCCGCGGATCTTTTCGCCGATCGAGTTGTAGTAGTCGGCCTTCAACAGGATCAAGGGATCGGTGGAATCCGTGTTGCGGATACTTAGCGTGGCGGAGAGATCGGTGTGCGTTGACGACTGGCCCCAGTAGATATCGGAGTAGATGGGGATGTAGAACTGGCCGCTCACCGGCAGTCGGGCCGGATCCACGTCCGTGGCGGTAAGCGCTGTGCGTCCTCTGGGATGAAAGTCGGCCTCGCCCACCACGGTCGACTCTCCGCAAGCCAATGCCAGCAGGAAAGCCACGACAGCAATGCAGCGTGGCCAGAACATCATTCCCACAAGGCTACCAGAACAAACACGTCGATTTGGTTCTATTTCACGCGGTGAATATCGAGTGACTCGGTCTTCTTCGGGTTCGGGAAAGACCAGAGGCGCTGCGCGTTGGGTTGGCGGGCGCGGACCTGCTCGGGGCCCACGTATTGCGAGTCGGGTGGTGAAAGGGGACTGGACTTTGTGCTTTGGTTTGGCATGGTCTCGGTGCTTGTGCGCAGATGTCTTGTCCGAGCGGCCTGTTGAACGCCCCTTGGGCTTATCTGATTACGTTCTCCTGTTACGGAACTCGATTGCATGGGCGACCGCAGGGCTCGGTCGACCGGAACCACAATGCTTGGCGTGGGCGCTTTGTCGGGGAGAGCCGCGCTCTTCGCGACAATGAGCGGTCCCTGTTGCGCGCACCGGCTGTCCGGCTGAATGCATCTGAACGAGTGGTTGTCCTCACGGCGGTTCGGAGCGTGTGCGTAAGGTGGGGCGTGGTTTCGTTTCCGCCGGCTGCGCCCGCGGGGGCGCGCAGCTTGACACCCGGGCAGTTGAAGCCGAATCTCGGCCAATAAGGGAGAGAGCCCGTGACTGATGAAAGCAACGCACTTGCGTGGGTGGTGCTTGGTACAGTCCCCAGTTTGTCACGGCCCCTGGTGATCGCGGGTGGGACAACAGACGTGCTCGATTGCTGGGGTGTGATCGGCCTTGGCCGAGTTGCGCGGGCGGCGCCCACGCACGCGCGGGTTGACACCCGCGCCTCTTTCCCTGTTGTGAGGGCTACTGGACTTAATACCGCCGGGTTTGCCCGCGGGCCCGCTCCATTACTGTCGCGGCTCTGACCGTTTTAT
Source organism: Pirellulaceae bacterium (assembly GCA_965223305.1). GTDB lineage: Bacteria > Planctomycetota > Planctomycetia > Pirellulales > Pirellulaceae > CBDCWT01. The sequence goes on from CBDCWT010000002.1 coordinate 29,328, forward strand.
GGGGAACCGCCGCTTCAGGTCTTCGTTCGGGCGCATGTTCTTTTCGTTGCCGCCGTAGAGCCACTTGATCGGCAGCACCCGCAGACGCCCCGGCATCACATACTCGTTGTCCTCGGTGTAATGCGCGTAGGTGTGGCCGATCAGCACGCGGTCGCGCCAGAAGAACACCGACGGATAGGAACAGCGGCAATAGTTGTCCGGCAGCGGGACGATGTACTGACCGTCGCGGGCGGGCGCCGGCTCGGTGGGACCGGCGACCATCCCCTCGGGCCGATAGAACCCAACCGGACCCGGTTCGACCTGCGCTCCTTCGAGCGTCGAATCGACGTTCTGAAAGTGCTCCCAGATCGCTCCGTTCGTGCGGCTGACCGCCGAGCTGAGGCGGTTGCGAATGAGCCCCTTGCGCATCTCCTCGGGACTCTCCTGCGACCACACCACGAGCAGGTCGCCCGTCCCGGGGATGGTCTTGAGCTGTCCCGGCGCGCCCGACGCCGAGAGCGGCGTCGCGGTCGGCGCGGACCACGTCTCACCGTTGTCAAACGACCACGACTTGAATAGCCGTCCCCAGTCGGTCCGCAGGTACATGAGCAACGCGCCGGGTTCCACCTCCGCGACAGACGGCTCGGCGGTCATGCTCCAGCTCATCGTCTTGCTGTCCCAGATGTAAATCTGGCCGCCGCGGCTCGGCTTCCAGGTGCGGGCGTCGTCGTCGGAGTAGTAGACAAACGACCAGCAGAAACCGGGATCGAGATGGTGCGCGCCGGTGCCGATCCATTGGCCGCGCAGCAGCCCGCCGAGGGTGGTCGGGATCAGCGGCTCTTCGAACGAACGACTGACGCCACCTTCGGCCTGGTCCATGCATGAGTAGGCCGGAAGGATGATGCGCCCCGACGAGGTGCGCAACAGGATGTTGTTGACGGTCGCGACGGTGAACGGCATTGGCGGATGAACGCGCGTCGGCTCCTGCCACGTCTTGCCCGCGTCGTTGCTGCGCCAGAACATCAGAGTAGCTGGGCTCGCCGGCGGCGTCGCGCGTGCGGCCGAGGTAGCCGATGCCGTCGCCCTCGAGCCGGATCAGGTTGAACTCGCCCATGCCCTTGAGCGGCTCGCCGGAGACGTCGTTGGCAGTGACGGGCTCGGACCACGTCTCGCCCCCGTCGCGTGAGGTCGAGAAGTGCGGACCGGGCTGACCGTAGACCTCGTGTGCCATGAGGATGTTGCCGTTGGGCAACTCGACATAGCTCGCGGCGCTGCCGCGTCCGTCGACGGTGGCGATCAGCTCGTCCGGGCGCGTGATCGGGATGTGCGACTCGGCGGGCTTCTGGGCCCAGAGCGATGGGCCAAATCCGAATAGGGCCGCCAACACAGCCACTGTGAGGGCCGGTCGGCCTCGGGTCGTTCGATCGAGGATAGGCATTGGTCCTCCTGTGTGCCGGTCCTGGTTGGCCCAGCCAGACTAGGTTACGCTGGCCGACAGGACATCACAACCGTGACAGGGGCCTCCCAAACAACCATAGCCCGCAGAAAGTTGGGAGAAAGTAGGTGACAAGAAACTCAGTGGCAGAGCCCTTCTCGCGGAGCCCTTCTTGCGAGCGTTAGCCCCTTAGTGTCTGGTGACGTAATCCTGTTCGCGGTCACCGAGTTCTTCGTGCCGTCTTTGGCGGATACTGCCGACTCCCCGGCTACGGTGGACTGGATTCGTGTAATCTTGAGCCTATGCAAATCGAGAGGCGTGAGTTCGTTCGTGGGTTGGTGGCCGCCGCCGTCGGCTATCAGTTCGCTGGGTGCGACTCGGAGCAGAGTTCCGCCCCATCGAAGACCGCTAGCTTGGGCGAAGCGTTGCCCTTGGAGTTCCAGACCGCTTCCGCGCTTTGCGGCATGCTCAAGAGGCGGGAAATCGGTTCCCGGGAACTCACTGAGCACTTCATCAGTCGGATTGAGGAGCACGACGAAAGGATCAACGCCGTTGTCGTCCGAGACTTTGACCGTGCCCTGGCAGCGGCCGATGCCGCTGATGAGGCGATCGCGAGCGGCAGGGATCTTGGTCCCCTGCATGGGCTGCCCATGACGATCAAGGAGTCCTACAACATAGCCGGGCTCCCGACGACATGGGGAATTCCTCCGCTCAAGGACAACATCGCTACGAGCGATGCGGAGGTGGTCAAACGGTTCAAGACGGCGGGCGCGCACTTTCTTGGCAAGACCAACGTGCCGCTAAAGCTCGCCGACATTCAGAGTTACAACGGCATCTATGGCACGACCAACAATCCCTGGGATACAGCGCGGACACCGGGAGGATCGTCGGGAGGCGCTGCCGCTGCACTCGCAGCCGGTCTCACCGCGCTCGAAAGCGGTTCGGACATTGGCGGGTCCATTCGTAATCCGTGCCCACTACTGCGGGGTCTATGGGCACAAGCCGACCTGGAATATTGTCCCGCCACACGGGCATTCCCTGCCAGGAAGGGTGGCTCCGCCCGACCTAGCCGTTGTCGGACCGCTGGCACGCAGCGCCCAAGATCTTGCACTCGCGATGGACGTGGTGGCTGGTGCGGCTCCCCTCAACGCTCCTGGCTGGAAGCTCGATCTACCGCGGCCGATGGATCGCAAGCTGTCGGAGTACCGAGTCGCGCTCTGGCCAACAGACAACCTTGCTCCGGTCAGCGCCGAGATCGCTGACCGTGTTGCAAAGCGTGGGAGATCGTTTAGCGGCTCTCGGCGCTACGGTGTCCGACACCGCACGCCCCAACATCGATTTCGAGAGCAGCTTTCGAACTTATCTTGAGCTACTGAATGCGGTGATGGCGTCCGGCTTGCCCGATGAGGCGTACCAGGCGCTTCAGCAGCAGGCCGGCCAGATCGCGCAGGGTGATGACAGCGTAGATTCGGTTTGGATGCGAGCGGGAGTTCAAACGCATCGAGACTGGCTCCTTAGCAACAACGCGCGTGAGCTTTTGCGCATGGCGTGGCGCGAGTTCTTCGAGCAATGGGACATTCTGATTTGTCCACAGATGGCTACGCCGGCCTTCGAGCACGACCACAGTTCGAGTGCCCTAACCTTCAGCAAAGAACGTGCCATCATCGTTGACAACCAGGTGCAGCCCTATTTCCAACAGATCTTTTGGTCTGGAATCGCTACGGTGGCTTATCTCCCCAGTACTGTTTTTCCGACTGGGCTCTCACAAGCCGGTCTTCCAATCGGTCTGCAGGCTGTTGGCGCGGAGTTCAATGATTATCTGTGCATTGATTTCGCCAAACTCCTTGCCGTCGAATTCGGCGGGTTCGTTCCGCCTCCCGGCTATTGAAGCCATTGAGATTTCGAGGTCCATCATGCCCCCAACCACCGGCCAGCAACACGGCGCGACCGCGACACCGACACCGGACATCCCCACACCCACTCACGCCGAGCAGGCCCGCACCC
>CBDCWT010000003.1:0-142147 GCA_965223305.1 Pirellulaceae bacterium
CATCGCCTCCAGTACATCGCGTGTCTGCAACGCCATCGACTCGACCGCCGCCCGCGCAATGTGAGCAGCCGTCGTGCCACGGGTAATCCCCAAGATCGCTCCGCGCGCGTACGGATCCCAGTGGGGCGCCCCCAGCCCCACAAAGGCGGGAACCACGACAACGCCCGCCGCATCTTCCACACTTCCCGCAAGCTGTTCGACGTCTGACGAACTCTCGATAATTCCCAATCCATCGCGTAACCACTGTACGACCGCCCCGGCGATGAAGATCGACCCTTCGAGACAGTAAGTCACACGGCCGTCCAACCCCCAGCCGATGGTGGTGAGGAGATTGTGTTGCGACGCCACCGCCCGCTCGCCCGTATTGAGCAGCATGAAACAGCCCGTGCCGTACGTGTTCTTAACGTCACCTACCTCAAAGCACGCCTGCCCAAACGTCGCCGCTTGCTGGTCTCCGGCGATGCCGGCCAGTGGCACGGTGCCGCCCAACGCGTCCGTCTCGCCATACACCTTGCTCGACGGTTCGACCTCCGGCAGCATCGCCCGAGGGATGTTCAGGAGCTTCAAGAGTTCGTCGTCCCAAGCGAGCGTATGAATATTGAAGATCATGGTGCGGCTCGCATTGCTGTAGTCCGTAATGTGCAACCGGCCTTCCGTCAGCCTCCAGATCAAGTACGAATCAATGGTGCCGAACAAGATCTCGCCGCGCTCCGCGCGACCCTGCGCACCCGAGTGTTTATCCAACAAGTACCGAATCTTCGTGCCTGAGAAGTAGGGGTCGATCAATAACCCGGTCTTCTCTCGGATCGTTGGCTCGTGCCCGTCCTGCTTCAATCGATCGCTGATCGCCGCGCTTGCGCGGCTTTGCCAGACCATCGCATGATCCAGCGCGCGACCCGTATCCCGCTCCCACAGAACGGTCGTTTCCCTCTGATTTGTGACACCGATCGCCGCGATGTCGGTCGCAGATAGAGAGGCATCCGAGAGGGCGCGTTGCGCCACTTCCAGCTGTGAACTCCAGATCTCCTCGATATCATGCTCCACGTGCCCCGGAGCGGGAAGGATCTGGCGGAATTCCTGCTGCGCGACCGAAACAACTTCTCCCAACCGTGAGAATACAATCGCGCGACTCGATGTCGTTCCCTGATCGAGTGCCAAGACGTAGCGGCTCATCAACCCTTCTCCTTTCAATAGCGCGGTCGCCTGCTGGTTCCCAGCAACACGATCCACCTTGCAGGCGTTCAACAGTACTCGCTCACCAGGCCCGACCGCCGACTTAACTTCCGACCGATGTCAGCTGCTTGCCGAACCGAGTGACGAGGTACTCGCGGTACGACGCAACCTGGACGTCGAGGTCCGCTCGATTCAGCTTGCCAGCTTCGGCCAGCAAGCTCGCCAACTGGTTCAAAGTCCCCATTGAAAAACCAGGGTCGAACAGCAACATCAACCGCCGTTCGACCAAATCACCTAGTCGTTCCACCCACTCGGAGTCGATGACGCGCCGAACATAGTCCACAGGCAGTTCCGTTCCCAATATCGAGTCGCCGCCGTGCTGCCCGTTGCTCAGCGCTAACCCGGCTTGGGTCCCACATAACCTCCAGACCGCCTCCACCTGCCGTTTCGAGAAACCTGTCGCTGAACTGATTCGTCGACAGCTCGGCAATCCGCTCGGACTCCGAGCGGGGATAGCCCGCCGCGCCCGGCAATATCCGTTCGCGCGAATCCCGTTCCCAGGACGACCCCAAACTCTGCATGACTTCCCGCGCCGTCTGCTCAGCAAGGGCTCGGCAGGTCGTCAGCTTACCTCCTACCACCGAGAAAACCACTGGCTGGGTTCCGTGATGGTGTTTTAGGAAGTGTCGCCGCGTGATCGCGCCGGCCGGTGATGAAGTTGAGAGGTTCGCCAATGGGCGAACACCCGCGTAGTGCAAGACCACATCCTGCCGCGTCAGTTCGGCCCCGACGAGAAGCTCGTTGGCAGCCTCCAACAAGTAGTCGACCTCGCCATCGCTCACCGTGGCGTTCGCAGGACATTCATCGAATGGCAGGTCGGTCGTACCGATCAAAGTTAGGTCGTGAAAGGGCAACAGAAAGACAGGCCGGCCGTCCCTTGCTTCCAAATAGACCGCGTCACCATCCAGCTGTTCGGCAAACCAGCGGTTGTTCACCAACAGGTGACTCCCCTTGGTTCCGCCGATCAAACGAGGCGAGTCGAGCTGCAGCTTCTCCAGCGTGAGATCTACCCAGGCTCCTGTCGCATTGACGATGGCGGAAGGGACTAGCGTGTGCACCTCCTGGCTGCCCCGTCGAATACTCACCTCGCGGCCTGCGAGCTGGGCGTTGCAGTAGTTGAAGAAATCAAACGCGACGCCATGCTGCCGCGCAAGTTCGCGGGCATCCTCCAGCAAAGCGACCACAAACCGCTCCGGATACAAGATTTGGGTGTCGCTATAGGAACACAGCCAACGAAACTGCGACCGATCAGCTGCTGGAAACGCCGTTTCGACACGACCTGACTTGGCGCCCGGAAGATGATCGTAGCGCGCTAACCAGTCGTAGAAAGCAAGACCTGTCCGGACGAGCCACAACCCGCGCGGCACTGAGGACTCGGCGGGCGTCCAACCAAAGAAACGCCCAATGGCCTGCTTCCATCCGCCCAGCCGATGGCGGATGGGAATGTGGAATCGCCGAGGACTGACAAACTGAGGAGCAAGGCGAAGCAGCCGCTCGCGCTCAGCCAGCGACTCGCGAACCAAGGAAAACTCGCCGTATTCGAGATAGCGCAGCCCACCGTGGATGAGCCGAGAAGAGTAGGCGGTTGTGCCACTGGCAAGGTCTGCTGTATCAACCAGGCACACCGGCTGACGATTCAACAACAGTTCCCGCGCCAATGCCGCTCCGTTGATCCCTGCGCCGAGAACGAGAATGGGTTGCTGGTTATCCGTCACCACGCTTGCCTCAGACTCTACGAGTCCTCGAGTGCCCGCTGGAGCAACGCGATTCGCGCGCGCACAGCCTCTAGATTGGGATTCAGCTTCAACGCACGCTGAAAGCACTGCAGTGCGGCGTGCCGGTCCTTGAGCTCCAAGTGGCAGTGTCCCATGTTGACCGCTGCGCTAAAGTGATAGGGATTCAGCTCCAGGGCCTGATGATAGTCGTGCTGAGACCGACGATGATCTTCTTGAATCGCCCGAGCCACTGCCCGTTGATTCCAAGCCTCGGCGAACCAGGGAGCCCGTTCAATCAAACGACTGGCTTGCGACACCGCTTCATGGGCCCGCCCCTCGCTGTTGAGCCGTTGGATATGCAACAACTGATGCCGTTGCTCAATAGACCCATCCCGGAACCAAACGTCGCGAATCAATCGCTCAGCAAGCAGCCGCACTCCGCGGTCCGCATCCACCATCCGTCGCCCTAGTTGATCGTTGACCGAAAAGTCGCCGACTAGCCCGAGAGCATGTGTGGCCGCGCGACGTGTTTTACGAGCACCAAATTCCGCCAGCCGCTCCAACGTGGCAGTAGTGTACCTGCGACTGACTCCGAAGATGAACGTGGAAGTGTCGCCGTCCTCGCAAAACTGCCGGTACAAGGGGAGGAGCGACGCTTCACGATCGAGATGGTCTTTCAAGCCAGTGGCTCCTTCGTCCAGTGCGATCAACGGCCAACGCGGCACAAAATCGGTGGTCAGCATCCCAGTCTAATTGCGGTCCAACAGTTCGACAACGCTCGAGTCTCGCTAACCGAATTTGGCAGAACAATCGGAAAATCAGTTGCCAACAATATCCACCTCTTCCCTAAGCGCTGCTCGCTGATCAGAATATCAATAGGTGCTAACCCAAGCCGCGCGCAGGTACGAATTGCCGGCAAAGGCCAGGACTGCAGCCCCTGTGCTCCGCAGGTGCGCACCCGCCCGGGAACTTCAGCAAGCAGGCGTGAGTAGGTGGCTGGTTCGATGTCAGGCATGCGCCTCCGGTGGGTCAGCGTCTTCGTGTACGCTCTCTCTTGCTCACCGTCCGCGGCCGACGACGAGTACCGAATCGCGTGGCGTACGGGAGCCGACTTCCGGCAGCAACTGCGCAGGGAAATAGGGCTTAGCGCACCGGCACAACCTTGTCGAGAAGTGATCGACCACCTGGCCAGGTTACACCGCGTGGCCGTGTTCGTTGACCGGCGAATCGACCCGAGCCAGCAAATAGGGCTCTCGATTGTCGACACCCCGCTGGGTAGCGCCTTGCGGAAAATCGCGCAAGAAGTTGGCGCCGATGTTTGCTACGTCGACCCCGTCGTCTATATCGGTCCGCCAGGGGTAGCGTCGCGTCTGGACACGCTGGCCGCTGTTAAACGGCAGCAGGCCGAGTCGCTCCCGACCGGATTGCGGCGAAAGCTGCTGAAGAAACAACCCTGGAGGTGGGATGATTTGGCCACCCCACGGGAGTTACTCGCTCAGCTGACGGCCGAAGGCAATTTGCAACTGGTCGGACTGGAACAGCTGCCGCACGACCTTTGGCCGGCGCGGGACCTGCCCTCGCTCTCGCTGATCGATCGTCTGTCGCTCGTACTGGCGGGCTTCAGCCTCACCGTCGAAGTTGCCAAGGACGGTTCGGCCAAACTCGTGCCGCTGCCCGACCAGATCGCGCTCGCGCGGCGCTACTCCATGACGCGCAGTCCGCAACGCCTAATTGAGCGCATCCACCAGCGATTCCCATCTGCAGTCGTCAAACACCAGCGGGGCATCTTGGACGTCCAGGGGTGCTACGAACTGCACCATGCGATCCAACAGTATTTGAGCCGTACAAGCCAACCGACTCCCAGCCGGCGACAAGCCACAGAGGAAAAGCGGTACACGATCAAAGTCCGCAATCAGCCTGTCAACGCCATCCTCAAGATGGTCGCTCAACAAGAGGGTTTTGCAATCACTCCGACACCACAGGCCAAGCAACGCCTCCAGGAGCGTGTGTCGCTCGAGCTTGAGCAAGCGACCCTTAATCGGCTACTGACCGCCACGCTCACACCCGCGGGCCTCGGCTTCGAGCTCGACGGCCAAACGCTCGTCATCCGACGTCAACAAGCTGCCGAGTGATTGGTAGCCGTCAGGAAAGAGCTTTTTCCAGCTCCGAGGCTATCGAGTTCTCGATTTTTCCCTTGAACATCGCCGCCGCAAACGGCAACTTCCCCTCGAGCCGAGCGACGTCCTCTTCAACGGTCAGCACACCGTCAATCGTGAAACCGAATGTGGTGAGGGCAAATGTCAATACGTTGTCGACCCAATCACCTTTCAGCTCGCTGACCTGGTCCTGATAGCGTTCGCTGACCTTGTCCAAGAACGTCTTCAGCTTTTCTGTGGCTTGTTCTTTTCCGAGCTGATGAGCGATTTCGGTGCTGAATTCCGGCATCTTTGTATCCTTACGTTTGATTTTCGCCGGGCCGGCGAACGTCCTTGCGGAAGCGCCACACAGAGAACCCCGGCGTCGACGTGCGAGGAAGTGACTTGAGCTGACCTAGTCGACGTCGACGTCGTCATACGTCCGCCGATCTTCTGGATGCCACAAAGGAAGCCCCTCTTTGATTCTCTCGGCCAGCACGAGCAGCTTCTCATCGGAGCCCGGCAGCGCGGTGGTCGACGGGTACTCCTCGTGATCCGCTGTCTCCGGCTCGAAATCCCAAATTCCCTCGCGAATCGCATCCAGCACAGAGTTTCGCACGACTGACCTCCTCAAGTAGAAAAGCAGCTTGAGATGAATTCGTCATCATGGCTGTTCCGTTTGCGGCGTGGTTGCCACAAACGCCCCCAAAAGAAGGACTAGTATTGAGCCGTGAATACCAAAAGTCAAGCAAATTGCGCCCCGCTGCAAAGCGTGTTCTTCGTCGGAACTCTCTCTTGCACCACCCACTCCCAAACTCGTCTTGTTTGAAGCGGACTGACCCAACCAAAAGTGAGTTCACCGGCGGTCCGCGATGCGGCAACCGGAGCGCGCCAGGTCGGACAAGCGGTCGGCAAGAGCCTGCACCAATGCTCCATCCAGCTTGCTCTCGCGGTTCCCCCTGCAGACACCGCCTCGCACTGCGACATAGCTAGGCCCAAGCGATACGGCGGCGTCCAGCGTGGACAAGTCGAGCGAACCGCCCAAGACTGTGACAAGCCGGCGGGCATGGGCTTGCTGCAGAAGTTGCCCCAAAGTAGCGAGCGGCAGGTAGTCAAACAGCGTACCGCCTTGTTTGCCGTAAGTGTCAAACAAAATCGCCCGGCAGCCAACTCGCGGCGCCGCCGAGAGAATCTCGCAGACCGCCGGTGAGTTCGCATGAGCGCTGTCTGCGTACAGGACGGCCACCTTGCGCGACTCGCGGGGCAGCGTTTGCAAAGCGTGTGCCCAGCGGCTTTCCCAATCGCCGACCGACCTACATCCAGCGAGGCCTATCTTGAGGAAATCAAATGGGATGGTCTCGGAAGCGGCCTCCGTGACGGGATCGTACGCCAACTCGCCAAGCGCTGCGCTCACCAGGCAGCGGTCACCAACGTACTGACAGACCTGCTGCCAGACATCGACCCGGCAACGTCCGAGCGACCCTCGTTTGGGCTCTTTCAGGTCGATCAAGTCGGCACCCCCGGCAAGTGCCAGTTTTGCCTCGGCCAGGTCGCGCACGCTAACGAGCAAGCCGGTCATTCGTCTGGTTGCTCCTGAACGGTGCGGAGTCGCCGGTGGGCTGCCGCTAACTTCTCGTTCAGCGCCCCGACTAAGTCGGGGCTGATCGGCTCGCACCATGTCCCGCGGATCGTGATGTAGCCTTCTCGCCATTGGCCCAAGCGGGGTTGGACCTCGACTTCCCTCCACTGAACCGCCGATTCGGCAAGTCGAGCGATGATATTTCTCGTCGCCTGGCGACGGAAACCGGAACTCTCGCGGCCCCCGGCCAACATGGCGGGACCCTGGCCAAGAAAGAAGCATTCGACCAACTGAATTGGAAGCCGAATAGGCCGACCCGCCCGCAGGAAGACAAGCAGCTGGTCGTTGCTGTAGGCCAGCCGCGGCTGGCCCACCGAGCTCGAGATCGCAACCAACAGCACAGCTGCCAGGAGTAAGGCAAGACACCCGATCAGTTTCTCGAGCGAGTGAGGTCGACTGATGGTGTAGAAACCGATCCCAGCCAGCAATGCGGCAGGAAGTGTACTGAGCCACAATGCCCGGCGATTTGGCCGGAGCCAGACCTCGCGTTCCAGTTTTCGACGTCTCCAAACCATCCGATTCGCTTCCACCACAATCAAACCAATGGCCGGCCGCTGACTGCGCGCAACCGTGTTGAAACCGATCAACAGTTTATCCACCTACCCGAGACAACGCAGCTACAGTAGGCTAGGGCGGTGGTTATCTGCCCCCTTCAAGAAACCAACGCCCGGCAAGCTGCCGCCCAATATCGAGACTGATCGGTTGTGTCCGGCCCGAACTACGAACATATCTTGAACGCCGATCAGCTCGCCCGCTTCTGCGACGAGATATCGACGGCCGAGAGAATTGCGTTTGACACCGAGTTTGTCTCGGAGGACTCCTATCGACCTGAACTGTGCCTGATCCAGGTTGCGGCCGCCAAGAAGTTGGCAGTCATCGACCCGATTGCGATCGGGCAAGTCGACCGATTCTGGGAGCTGCTCACCGAATCCGGACACACGACTATCGTGCATGCGGGTCGTGAGGAGTTTCGCTTTTGCAGACAGGCGGTCAAGCAACGCCCCACCGGCTGGTTCGATACGCAACTCGCAGCGGCCTTTGTCGGCATGGAGTTTCCGGCAGCCTACAACACGCTGGTGGCCCGCTTGATCGACAAGACGCTCCCCAAGGGTGAGACACGGACCGATTGGCGTCGACGCCCTCTCTCGCGGCGCCAAATCGACTACGCACTCCAAGACGTCATGTACCTCGAGAAGATCGCGGTCAAGCTAATAGGCCGGATCGAGAAGTTGGAGCGACGGCAATGGCTCGAAGAGGAATCGACACGTTGGCAGGACCAACTGGAAGCCTACGACGAGCAGGAACAATGGGAAAGGGTATCGGGGATCGCGGGGCTGTCGCGCCGCTCCTTGGCAATCGTCCGCGAGCTGTGGCGGTGGCGCGACGCCGAGGCAGCCCAGCGTAACCGACCTGCCAAGCACGTCCTGCGAGACGACTTGATTACGGAGCTCGCCAAGCGCAAAACCGCGGATCCCAAACGTATCCAGGCCATCCGGGGCATGGAGCGGGGTCATTTCAAGCGGCACCTGCCAAGCATCTCGGCAGCGATTGATCGTGGGCTGCGAATCCCCGATTCGCAATGCCCTCGTTTGCCGGGTCGCGGCCGGCAAAGTTCTCCACAGTTCACATTGTTGGGGCAGTTTGTGAACACCGTCCTCGGCTGCATTTGCCGCTCAGCCGACTTGGCACCCACGCTCGTAGGCACCACCCAAGACGTCCGCGATCTGATCGCCTATCATCTAGATCCCGACGTTAGCCGTGCGCGCCAAGCACCAGCCCTCGCGCGGGGGTGGCGTGCCGAGGTCGTCGGGCGAGTCATCGAGGACGTCCTCGAAGGGCGTCTGGCGCTGCGAGTCAGCCAGCCGCTGGATGACCAGCCCCTGAGTATTGTCGAACTACCGGAATAAGGAGTCTAGCCACAAGTAACGGAGTACTGGGTCACTAGCCCGGATAATTCATGAAGATCGTGGCGAGAGGTTGTAAGTACGTTCGTGGCAAGGAAGGCGAGCAATTCTTCCGCAGGCGTATTGAAGCAATACGTCGAGGGAGAATTGTGAAGCATGACGAAGCCACGGATGGACTTACGACCTCGCAGCAGATCGCTCATGAATAATTCGGGCTAGACAGCAGTCGAGCAACGGAAGATGAAGCACCGTCCATTGGTAATCTTGCCGTACTCGTGGGTCCTGCTCGTTGGCATAGCCTGCATCCGCCCCGCTACGGCGGAGGATCATGCAGAGCTGCCGCCGTCTCGCAGTATCGATCCAGAGCTCTACGCCACCGGCTTTGTGCTAGCCGATGGGTTGGCGTTAGACGAGCGCGGCAATCTGTTCGCCGCGAACTACCGCCAGGCGGGAAGTATCGGCCGGATCACTTCGGACGGAACCGCCTCGATCTGGTGCACCCTCGACGAAGTCGCGCCCATCGAAGGCCGGCGGCCACAAGCCAACGGCGTGAGGCTGGGGCGTTTTGGCCGGCTGATTGTGGCCGACGCGGGCGGCGGACGGCTGCTGCGAATCTCGCCGGACGGCGGTAGTGCCGAGGTCCTCGCCGACCGTTTCGCAGGAAGTCGCTTCACTTCGATCAAGGACGTCGCGCTCGACAAGGCTCTCAACATCTATTTCACCGACTCAGGGGATGCAAGTTCCGCAGAGCCGGCGGGCAGCGTCTACCGATTCGACACGTCCAATCGGCTGACCCAGCTAGCCAGCGACCTCGCGTTCCCGAATGGAATTGGCATCACACCGAATCAAAAACAGCTGTGCGTGGCCGAGAGCGAGCACCATCGAATCCTGATCTACGACCTCTCGCCCGACGGCGAATTGGAAAACCGTCGAGTGCTGATCGACTTTCCCTCCGAGGACGAGGGCGGCGTTCGACGCGAGGGGCATCGGCCCGAGGGACTTGTGTTCGACGAGAATGCGCGGCTCTACGTCGCCATGTCAACCACCGGCGTCATCAACGTTGTGGACGTAACCTCGGGCGAACTGATCCGGCACTACGCAGCAGGCGGCGATGGGGTGACAAGCTGCCATTTTCACGGCCCGTATTTGTACACGGCCGTGGCCGCCAAGGAAGCCGTGTTTCGTCTGAAACTCGGTGTCAAAGGCTTCGACTACCACAAACCCTGAGCCCCTACCGGCCGGAACCGCTCGATTCCCTCTGCGCTGTCGACGTTTCGCCGAAGAAGTAGGTCGTCTCTTCCTCGACCAGATAGGTCTCCGGCTCGGCACAACGCACTTCGGCCCGGAAGCGATGATTGCCCGCCAAGCTGGCCTTGGCCGTGATCCGCAACCGCACCTCCTCGCCTGGATCGATCCGCGGAATCGGCTCGAACAGCACCTGGCCAGGCACCAGTTTCGAATTCGTGCCGCTCGAATCGACCGGCTCGACACCCTCGGAAAACTGGGCGATGATCTGCACGTCTCTGGCTGCCCGCGTACCGCGATTGACGATTGTCAAGTCATAAACCGTGTCCTGGTTCAGTCCAATCGGTCCCGGAGGATCGTTCACAGTCAGCTTCAAGTCCGCGAGAGTGCGAACCTGAGTGACGAAGGACTTCGCCGCAACCATGTTGCCGGCTGCTTTGGCACGGACTTCGACGACGTTCTCTCCGGGATTGGTCAACTGGCAGTCGACACTGAAGGTGCGCTCCGAACCCTGAGAGATGGAGCCCAGCTCCCTGACGATCGTGCGTCCACTCACAGATTGTCGACCTGAGATCTTGGCTCCCGGCGGCAACACCACCTCAGCAACCACGTTGTCTGCCGCGGCGTCGCCCAAATTCTGCACGCGGAATTCATACGATGCAACGCTCCCGGCAAACCGCACCGGGTGCCCCACAACTTGAACCTCTAGCTTGGCACGTCGCACAGTGACAAGCTGCACAGCCTCCGCACTCAAGCCGCCATCCGCCCTCGCCACTGCCTCGACGCGGACCGCTCCGCTTTGGCGAGCGTTGAGTACAACCGGAATCTCGGTCTCTTCGCCAGCCGCCAAGTTGCCGATGAGCTTCGTGGGTAGCCGTTCGGGGCCGTACTCAAAATCGAGCTTCACGTCTTGCGCTTCGCCGGTACCCGGATTCGAAATCCGAATGGTGTAATCGGCTGATTCACCAAAACGAATGTCGCGCGGGCCGACCAGGTCCACCTTCAACTCTGGCTGCTGGACTCGAATCTGGGTGGTCGCTGAAGCTGGACGTAGGGTCCAGTCAACAGACAAATTGAAAGATTGATTCTCACGGGGAATGACTGACATCGAGAGCACCTCTTGGGAACCGGCGGCGAATTGCGAAACCCGCCAGATCAGCTCTTGGGCGACTCCGCTGCCAGCTTGCACCTGGACGTCGCCCGCCGTCTCTTCGGCCAACACCACCTCGACCCAAGTTGGCAGGGCAACCCGCACAAAAACATCGTGGGCCGCCAGCGTACCCTGATTCGTTAACGTGACCTTAAACTCCGCCTCACGACCGACGACAACCGCATCCGGCCCGCGAGTATCGACGAGCAGCGCCGGCCCGGCGCTGGTGAGCAATGTGCCCTGGGTCCGAGCTTCGTTGATCCTGGCTGATCCAAACGGGCGATCCAGGGGTTCTCGGGCTAACCGCTCCGAGACGATCGGTCTGCGCGGCACAACACTTGGCGCAAGAGCCTCGTCCGCCTGCGCCGTCGGAGTTCTCAGGGAACGAGGACGCCGGGCGGAGCCGCTGTCACCGACAACGGTTCTGGGGACGATGGTCGCACCCGGTGGTTGCACCTGGCCGGGAGCAGCCGAGTGACCGCCGAGCAACCTCGGTTCTGCACTCGTGCTCGTCGAGTCACCGATGACCGCAGACGCTGGGGCTCGTGAAATGCGGCGGGGCGGTGAAAGTGTCGAAGGTGCCGTTGCTCGTCCGTCCCCAACCACAGACCCGCGAATCTGCTTCAATCGATCGACGAGTTGAGGCCCCTGGGAATCTCGGTCCGACAGCGCAGTCCCGACGCGTGTGCTCGCGGACGTCCCCTCGTTTGCGGGTCGCTTCAGCACCGAACGCTGCGGCGCGGTTCCACTCGAGTAGACGCTGTCTCCGGTCGACTCTTGTGCCCGAACCACCGCGACGACAATGCCGCCTATCATTACAATGGCTAGTGCTGCAACGATCTTGCGTGTCATGGCCTCGTCCTGGTGCAAAGAGGACCCCCCTGTTTCTCGTCATGCTCTATCGGCCGGCAAGGAGAGCAGGTTTAGCCGACTTTTCTTGTTTGTTCAAATGGGAAGCGTCGGCAATCTAGGCAACTCATTGGGAGCGCAAAGAATGAAGACCCGCCGCGAGAAGATCGAGGCGATGCTTGTCGACGAGCCGGATGACCCCTTCCTGCGCTATGCGCTGGCGCTAGAACTCGAAAAAGCGGGAGACCACGAACGCAGTCTGGAACTGTTGCGCGGTTTGATGACGGGTACGCCGCCGCACATCCCTTCGTTCTTGATGGCCGGCCAGCATTTGGCCGGCCGTGATCTGATTCAGGAGGCGCGGGAGGTCCTGCGCACGGGGATCGAAGAAGCACGGCGGCAAGGCGAACAACACGCAGCGGGGGAAATGGGCGATCTGCTGGCAAGCTTGGGTGATCTGTAGCCTCGCTGCCCTGGAATGCGCCAGCCGCTTGCCTGGTGGGCGTCGGATCTCGAATCGCCGGTTTTTTCGTAATCCGAAGCGTCAGCGAGGGGGAGTTGGTGTACCGACGCAAGTGACTCCCTCGCTGACGCTTCGGGTTTCGATTGAGCCAAAGGCGCAACTTCAAAATCAGCGCGTCACCTACGCAAGCGCGCCCACAGGCGCGCCAGCGGACCGCTCAGCAATGCCACCAGCAACAGAATGACCAGCACGGTGCAAATCGGACGGGCGAACAAGGGAGTGAGGTCCCCGCTCGAGCTGATCAGCCCAGCGCGCAGTTTCTTTTCGACCAGGTCTCCGAGGATCAACCCCAAGATGAGAGGCGCCAAAGGCACGCGCTGTGTCTCGAGAAAGAAACCGACGACTCCGAAGACAACCATCACTGCGACATCAAACCAGCTGTTCTGCAGAGCGTAGGCGCCGACAATCGAGAAAACTGTTACAGCGGCCAGCACGTACCGGCGGGGAGTGCGAAGCATCCAGCTAAAGGCAAGCACTCCAGCCAATCCGGCGGGCAGTAACAGGAACTGGGTAATCAGTGCGATTAGGAAAATGCCCCACACAGGGCTCGCTGCATCTTGGAACAGCTGGGGGCCGGGCGTGATGTCGTACATCATCATGGCGCCCAACACGATCGCCGTGACGGCGTCCCCTGGAACGCCGAACACCAATGCCGGCATCCAGGCGCCGGCAACGGCCGCATTGTTCGCGCTGGTGGGCGCGATGACGCCTTCGACCGAACCGTGGCCGAAGCGATCCGGTTCAGCAGACGTCTTCTGCGCAATTCCGTAGGCTCCCCAAGCGGCGATGTCGGCGCCGGCGCCGGGCAGGGCACCGATCACGGCACCGCTGACAGCCGATTGCGCGACAACTCGCGGACGCCGCACGATTTCGCGTAGCGCCCGCCATGGCGAGACACCCACCCCCTCCACGCTCGGAGCTGACATTGACACCCGGCGGTGGACGTTTCGTAACACTTCCGCCAAGCCAAACAGACCAATCATCACCGGGATAAAGTGCAGCCCGCTCAGCATCTCGACTCGGTTGAAAGTATACCTGGGAACGCTGCTCACAATGTCCATTCCCATCGTCGACAGCAGAATTCCGAGCACCGCAGCGAGCAACCCCTTCATCGTGCTCCCGCGGCTGACTAATGCGCTCAGGCTTAGCCCGAGTACTCCTAGCCAAAAATACTCGAAGTCGCTAAACCGCAAGGCAAACTGGGCGAGCGGGGCCGCCACCGCAATTAGCAACACCACACCTATCATGCCACCGATGCAGGAACAGAACAGATCGAGCATCATGGCTACATCGCCTTTGCCTTGGCGAGCCATCTCGTGGCCATCCAGTGTCGCCGCCGCCGAGGCAGGTGTGCCGGGAATGCGTAAATAGGTCGCGGGAATGTCCCCGGCAAAAATCGCGGTAAAGCTGACCCCGATGATCATCGCCAATCCCGCGATGGGTGGGTCCAAATTGAAGCTGATAGGAACGATCAGCGCAACCGCCATCGTTGCGGTGAGACCCGGGGTGGCACCGACAAAGACACCGAACACCATTCCCAACAACCAAGGCAACACCACTTGAAGTTGGAAAAGGTCCGGGAGCAACTGAGGGATCCGCGACAGAAAGTCCAGCGGTAGCCAATCAGTCACAGTACTCACAACTCCTACGGCAGCTGTACGCGAAACGCACCGACAAATAAAACGCGAACGACCAAGAGCAACAACCCGGCTGCCATTCCGGCCGCCCACCAGCGAGCTCCCAGGCGCCAAGTCATCAACGCCGCAAAGACAGCGGTCGGGAAATAAAAACCAAGTTGCGGAACGGCAACGAGATAGACAATCAATGCGACGGCCAGCAGGAGAGCATCCCAGCGACTGCCACCGGGGTCGTGCTCGTTCTGGGCGAGCGAGGCCGCGGCGCGCTGGCGCCAGCCGAGAATTGCTTGGACCACGCCGCCAACCAGCAGAGTGAACCCGAGCGCCAGTGGGAAGGCACGCGGCCCCGGGTCGTTTTCGTCGGTAACATCGAGCCGCTCAATCTGACCGGCAAAACCGAGAAAGAAAAGCGCCACCAAAATCAGGCCCAAACCAAACCAAAAGCTGGCCGCGGGCTGCGTTCGGTCGCTATCCATAGAGCTCTTCCTCAAGACTTTGCGTACCCAGCAGCTTCGATCAGCTCTTTCCATTGCTCTTCTTGTTCGCGCAAGAAGTTCTCAAAGTCGCCGGTTGTGCGAATCTCGATGCCAAAGCCATTTTTGGCCATGAACTCTTGATACTCTTCCGAGTTGGCAATGGCCGAACACTTCTCCTTGAGCAGTTCGACAATCGCAGGGGGTGTCTCCTTCGGCAACGCCAAACCACGCCAACCGACTGCCACCCAGTCAAAGCCGGACTCGCGGGCAGTCGGGATGTCAGGGTACTCCGGCAGTCGTTCTTCGGACATCACCGCGAGCACCCGCAAGTCACCTGCTTCGAGCTGACTGGCCGCTTCAGGCACGCTGCAGCAAACCGCATCGATATGGCCGCCCAACAGCTCGACCAGCGACGGTGCAGACCCTTCCGTGGGAACCCAAATGGTGGCGTCGACCGGTAACCCAGCAGTGCGCCACAACCCAGCACGGGCTAAATCCCAGGCCGCCCCCGGCGCGGTGCCCGACAATTTCAACTTGTTGTCACCGCGTGATTGGATGTCACCAATGAACTCCTCCAACGTCTTCCACGGCGCCTGTTGCTGGACGATGATGGCGGCCGGGTCCGCGTTGAACTGTAAGAGGCACTCGTAGTCCTCAAAGGTTGGTGCCGGCATTCCCATCCGGTGCATGGTGCACAACTCAAAGGTGACAACTGTCAATGTGTGACCATCGGGACGAGCACTAGCACCCGCCGAATGGCCGATCGCGCCGCTGCCACCTGTCTTGTTGACGACCACAAAGGGGCTCTCAAACTCGCGCTCCAGTGCCGCAGCCCAAAACCGGGCAACCCGGTCCGTGCCGCCGCCAGGCTTCCACGGACAGATCACGCTAACGTTGCGACTCGGATAAGTGGCGGCAGATGGAGCACCGTTCGGCGTACACCCGGCAAGCAACACATAACAGGCCAGCGACAGGCCCGCCCACGAAACAACTACTGAACGATGCATCGAAGAGGCTCCCGTGAAATCGGTTCGAACACGTGGTGCTAAGCGTTGTCTCGAAACAAAGTAGTAGGCACACTCCGTGTGCCGTAACCAGTCACCTTACAAAGTGCGAGACGACGTGCCGCAACGCTGAACCACTCAGTCTCTTTTGAGACAAAGCCTAGAGGGCCAACCGGGTCACCGTCAAGCCAGCAGGGAAGTGACGTTTCAACCAAACCCGACGGGGTCCAGTGATGGTCATCCCGCCGGGGAGCCACTCTCAATCCTGTCGATCCTGCAAATCCTGTCAAACAAAGCCAAATAGACAGGATCGATTGGACGGCTCCAACTGCAGCATGCGCACCAGTGGTGCACGGCGCTCGGGAGGGCGAGGCTCCTGCCGAGCCGAGAGATACATCAGAGTGTGGGTAACCGTGGAAACTAACCCAGCGGCTGATTTTGCGTTGTAGCCGAACTCGCCCGAGTTTGGCGGCTGCGGATTCGTCCAAATTCTGGCGAATTCGGCTACAAGAAGTTTCTGGTACGAGCAGATGGTCATCCTGTTGATCCTGTAAATCCTGTCAAAAAAAGAAGACAGGATCAACACGATCAAACAGGATCGTGAGGGGACAGCTCCGCGGCGGAATGCTCGTCCATCACCAACCGTATACCCCCTCGGCCACGATCAGCCGGAATGCGTTAGCATCCGGTTGCAAACCGTGGGCTAACGCCCAGCGGCTGATTTGTCATCGCCGGTCATCCTGTTGATCCTGTAAATCCTGTCAAAAAAAAGAAGACAGGATCAACATGATCAAACAGGATCGTGAGGGGATAGCTCCGCGGCGGAATGCTCGTCCATCACCAACCGTGTACCCCCTCGGCCACGATCAGCCGGAATGCGTTAGCATCCGGTTGCAAACCGTGGGCTAACGCCCAGCGGCTGATTTTGTCATGATCCCGGGTCATCCCCGTTGATCCTGCAAATCCTGTCAAAAAAAGAAGACAGGATCAACACGATCAAACAGGATCGTGAGGGGACAGCTCCGCGGCGGAATGCTCGTCCATCACCAACCGTGTACCCCCCCGGCCACGATCAGCCGGAATGCGTTAGCATCCGGTTTTAGTGCAAACCGTGGGCTAACGCCGGCTAACGCCCAGCGGCTGATTTTGTCATGATCCCTGGTCATCCCGTTGATCCTGCAAATCCTGTCAAAAAACAGAAGACAGGATCAACACGATCAAACAGGATCGTGAGGGGACAGCTCCGCGGCGGAATGCTCGTCCATCACCAACCGTGTACCCCCCCGGCCACGATCAGCCGGAATGCGTTAGCATCCGGTTTGCAAACCGTGGGCTAACGCCCAGCGGCTGATTTTGTCATGATCCCGGGCCATCCTGTTGATCCTGCAAATCCTGTCAAAAAACAGAAGACAGGATCAACATGATCAAACAGAATCGGGAGGGGACAGCTCCGCGGCGGAATGCTCGTCCATCACCAACCGTGTACCCCCCCGGCCACGATCGGCCGGAATGCGTTAGCATCTGGTTGCAAACCGTGGGCTAACGCCCAGCGGCTGATTTTGCATGATCCCGGGCCATCCGTTGATCCTGTAAATCCTGGCGGAGATTGCGTTTCAGGCAGGGAGAGCTAAAATCGTAGACGAAGATCATTATCATGCTTCATTTTTCAGTCGATTGTCCACACCGTGGTCATTGCTTTGAGTGAGGTGTCGTGATGACTCGAAGTGTTGCTCTCAATAGGTTGCCAAAAGAGGTGCAGTTTCCCGCCCAGCTCGAGGAGCGTATCTCCTATGACGCGCGGCAACAGCAGCTGCGATTTGACGGTGCGATGAGCAAGAGTGAGTTCGACCAGCTGGTGCAGTTGCACAACGACATCGCCTACCAACGAGCTTTGCAAGAGCTGTTTCAAAAATGCACCTTTCCCGAGAAGCCGACGCCCAGCCAGCGAGTGTCGATCGGACTCGTACAACGGGTGACGCAATGGTTGCGAGGTTAGGCGGTGCAGACAATGAGTTGTCGAATTCTGCTCCCCCGCTTCGCACAGCAAGAATAGCAGCGAGCCAGGGCAACTTGTTGTCGGGCGACACGTCAGGCAAGCCATCTCGTATCAGATACTCACGAAAATCCTCGGAGCAAATTGCCCCGTGACCAGTTCGAGCTCAAGTCCCGTGAACACAGCGGCCGACATTCGCCAGGCAGTTGCAGCCGTTCCGCGCGTGCGGCTGGCGCATCTGCCGACTCCACTGGAGGAATTGCCCCGCTTCTCCCGGCAACTCGGTGGGCCCTCGGTCTTCATCAAGCGCGACGATTGTACCGGATTGGCCTTCGGTGGCAACAAAACGCGGCACAACGAGTTCCTACTCGCCGATGCCGTCGACGATGGCGCCGATCTGTTGGTCTGGGGAGCCGGAGTGCAATCCAACAACTGCCGCCAAACAGTCGCGTCGTGCGCCAAGCTGGGGCTCGACTGCCATCTGCTGCTCAGCCGCGGTCACCACGGGGAAGAAGTTCAGGGCAACTTGTTGCTCGACTATCTGCTGGGGGCAAGCTATGAGTTCGTTGACGAGTCCGTCGGCCCGGAGCTCGACGCGCGGATCAGCGCGGTGGCGGATCGTTTTCGCAAACAGGGTCGCAAGGTCTACAACTGGGACCGCGACCGCGTGCGACCCAGAGCGGCGCTGGGTTATGTGTTGTGTATGCTGGAGATCGCCGAGCAACTGGCCGAACTACAGGTTCAACCGGCGGCGATCTACATTTGCTCGGCTGGCTCGACCGGCGCCGGGCTTGTGCTGGGCAAACACGCCCTCGGACTGGACGTTCCCATCCACCATGTTCTACCCATCCACTGGCCGTGGGATGAACAGCAAGACATGGCCGAGCTCGCTAACCAAGCCGCCGCACTCTTAGGATGGACCTGCCGACTCGAGCCAGCGGACTTCAAGGTCGAGCCGGCCTATGTCGGCACCGGCTACGGCATCGCCACACCAGCCTGCGGCGAGGCAATCTCCCTACTGGCACGCACCGAAGGCATCCTGCTGGATCCGAGCTACACCGGCAAGGCCATGGCCGGACTGATCGACCACGTCCGAAATGGACTCTACGGCCCAGACCAAGCAGTCGTGTTCGTCCACACTGGTGGAACCCCCGCACTCTTCGCCCACCGCGACGAACTGCTGGAGCTGATTCCGGCGAAGGCAGCACCCGCGGGAGAGGGACCGGGGTAGCTAACCTCGAAATTCTCGCTCACGGCGCCAGTCCTTGGGGTTCTTGTCTCTGCATCCGCTCTAGCCCTTGCCGAATTCGGTAGTTATCGTAGAGGTCTCATCACGCGGAGCGTGATGGCTACGTAGCCGTCACGCTCCGCGTGACGAGACCCTCGTGTGTGCGCTCTTGTCAGTTAGTGGCCGATTGTCGAATCTAGGCCTGTTTTCCACACGAATCCGCGGTGGAAGGGAAGGCAGGGGCCAAAGGGATGTAAACCTTGTTGATTGTGTGTAGCCGAAACTCGCCAGAGTGTGGGCTTGCCGAACTCGCCACTGTGTAGCCGAAACTCGCCAGAGTTTGGTGGCGTGCCAAACTGCCAAACTCTGGCGAGTTCGGCTACAGGAATCCTGTTATTTGTTTACCTGGATGTTCGGCCGCGACTCGCGCAGTTTCGTCAGCCCCGCTTCGCTGACCTCTGTGTCCGCGACATCCAGGACGCTCAAAGTTGTCACCGCGGCTAGTGACGACAATCCAGCGTCCGTTAGTTGTGTACCCTGCAAATCAAGCGTCGTGAGACTCGGACAGCCGGCCAAGTGCTCCAATCCGGCGTCGCCGATCGTCGAGTTGGCCAAGCTGAGCTGTTCTAGTTGGGTCAGATCCTTCAGGTATTCCAAGGCCGCGCCTGTGAGCTCCGTGTCCCGCATGTTGAGTGTGACAAGCCCGCTGATGCCGCCAATGTGCTGCAACGCAGCATCCGCAATCTTGGTTGCATCCAGAGTCAATGAGGTAAGGGCAGGGAGCTCGGCAAGGTACTTGATGCCTTCGCCCGTAACCTGCGTCCCTGCGAGCGACAATTCGGCCAATAGCTCCATTCCCTGCAGATGTTGCAGGCCGCTGTCGGTAATCGGAGTAGTGGAGAGATTCAGCTGTTGAATGCTCTTCAGCTGACTGAGTTTCTCCAACCCATCGTCCGAGACGTGTGTCCCGTCGAGGTGTAGCCAACAGAGCTTTTCCAGTCCGGAGAAATGCTCGAACCCCGTTCCGTCAATCTGCGTATTGCTGAGCACCAACCACTGTAGGTTGGAAAGCCCCTGTAGATTCTTGAGGCCTGCATCCGTGATCTGAGTCCCACCGAGCTGCAACCAACCGAGGTTCTCAAGCCCGCTTAGGTTCTCCGTGCCGGCGTCGCTAAGCGGTGTGTTGTCCAAAGTGACAGTGGTCAGGCTCTTGTGCTCGGCTAGTATCTTCAGCTCGTCGTCGCTGACCTCGGTGTCGCGCAAGTCGACAGAAATAACTCGTCCATCTCGATGCACCTGCGCCGTGCCCCCAAGACTCTCGAACGGCGCAGCGGCGGTGGTTACGGGCGGGTTCGCCTGTCGGCGGCAACCAGACAGGGCACTCGCAGCGGCTATCACGAAGCAGATCACCCACTTCCTCGCCGGGCCGCTTGTCATTTGATCTCTCCAAGTTTAATCGGGCTGCGGTTCTTGTCCGACTCGACAACGGCGGCGAGGACACGTTGAACCTGATAGGCATCAGAGAAATCTGCCAGCGGCACAATCGGTTCGTTTCCGCCAAGTACGTGGAAGATGTCAGCCGCCTGATTGATAAAACTGTGCTCGTAGCCGAGGATGTGGGCCACCGGCCACCAAGCTGCAGCGTACGGATGTCCCGCGTTGCCGTTGGTCACGTTGATCGTCGACCACCCTTGCACCTCCTCAGGCAGCGTCGCGTCGAACCAGTCCAACTCGTTCATTCGCTCGAAGTTGAAACGAATCGCTCCCCGATCTCCGTGGATCTCCAACCGGTTGGCGTTCTTGTAGCCGGTCGACAGTCGTGTCGCCTCGAACGTGGCCACTGCGCCACTCGCCATCCGGGCCACGAACAGCACGATGTCGTCAACCGTGCTGGCTCCTTTCCGCTGGCTGGTCGCCGCCCCTCGACCCGAAATCTCTCCTCCACCCGACTCGAGAATCACGCGTTCCTTCACGACTGTCTCAAGTGTCGCACCCAGCACCTCACCAACCTCGTCGCCAGTGATGAAGCGAGCCGTATCGATCGTGTGGGCGCAGAGATCGCCTAACGCGCCGCTGCCCGCCACCTCGCCGTCGAAACGCCACATCAGCGGTGTCTCTGGCCCAGCCCAGTCCTGCAAATAGCAGCCGCGAATCTGGTAGATGCGGCCGAGCTTGCCGGCACGACATAGCTGATGGGCCAGTGCCACGGCGGGGCAGCGCCGATAGTTGTACCAAACAAAGGTCTTGCCGGTCGCCTTCTCCGCCGCCTCGACCATCAGCCGCGCATTGGCCAGAGTGTTGGCCAACGGCTTCTCGCAAGCCACATCTTTGCCTGCCTCGAGCGCCGCCAACGTGTGCTCGGCGTGCACGTTGTTGGGTGTCACCACATCCACCAACGCCACTTCCGAATCGCACACGGCGGAGCGCCAATCGGTGCTCGCGTGCTGCCAGCCCCATCGCTCGGCAAAAGCCTTGGTCTCTGCCTGGTCGCGGGCAGCAACCGTGTGCATCCCGACTTCGACTGGAAGGTCAAAGAACTTTTCAACTTTCAAGTAGGCGTTGGAATGTGCGCGGCCCATGAACTTCGTTCCGACCAGCGCGACGTTGATCTTTTCACGGGACATGTTGTTTGCTCACTCCCCTCAACTGAACCCTCTTCGACAGCCAGGCTTATGAAATCGAGAACGGGGCCAACTAGTAGGTCACGTCTACCCACAATTGCTGCCGGTGACTCTCGAGTACCGCCTCGCAGATGGCAACCTCCTTGTGTCCATCCTCAAACGTACTCCAGTCCGGATCGTCCGGCATGCTGCCTTTGGCAACCGCACGGTAGACATTGCGGAACAGGTTCTTGGGACCGTCCGGATAGGCTTCGGGATGACCACCGGGATAGTGCGCGTATTCACGCGCCGCCTCGTGCAATAAAGATGGATCTTTGACCAAGATCTCGTTCGCCTTCTCACGATAACCTACCCACATCTCGTTCGGCTTCTCCTGATCCCAGGAAAGCGCCCGATTCGACCCGTCGATTTCAAAATACAGCCGATTCTTGCGCCCGGCTGACACCTGACTGACTGTGAACACACCGTGAGCTCCATTGGAAAGCTCAAACAACACCGATGCGTAGTCCTCGGTGTCGATCGGCTGTGGCTCGTAGTCCTCCGGCGAAAGTACTTTTCCAGCGTAGGTCTCCAACTCCCGCTTGGGCTTCATCCGGGTTTTGTGGACAGTCCGCAAATCCGCAAAAACTTTGGTGATGGTCAGCCCTGTGATGAACTGAAGCAAGTCGCACCAGTGGCTGCCGATGTCGGCAATCGCCCGACTATCTCCGGACAACTCGGGAACGAGCCGCCAATTCCAGTCAGTCTCCAGAAATAGCCAATCCTGCAGATACGAGCCATGCAGGGCGAAGATCTCGCCGACTTCACCCGCCTTGACCATCTCTCGAGCGTGCTGCACCAGCGGGTAGAACCGGTAGTTGAAGTCTACTGCATGGATCTTTCCGGAATCTCTGGCCAGCTTGACCAACTCGCGACTCTCAGCGGTTGTCATCGCCAGCGGCTTTTCGCTGATCACGTGCTTGCCGGCAGCAAGAATGTCCTTGTTCACTTGGAAGTGAACGTGGTTCGGAGTGCAGTTGTGGATGACCTGAATCTCCGAGTCGGCCAACATCTGTTGGTAGTCACCGTACCCCTTAGGAATCGACAACGCTGCGGCCTTGGCTTGCGCTAACTCGTCGTTGGCCTCGGCAACTGCCACAAACTCGACATTGCCCAACCGCCGAGCTGCTTCGACATGAGCCGGACCAATGAAGCCGGTCCCGATGATGCCGGCCGGGATCTTCGCTGCCATACAAGACTTCCTTCCAAATTGTCGCGTAAGAGGTTAACGAGAACTCGTGTATTTTGGGCTTACGATTTCAGGACTTCGTGAATACAGGATTCTGAGCCGTGCTGTAAGACTCGCCGCTTCCCTGGCCAAAGTCGAAGGTACGTGGCCGGGTCGCGTAGGTTGCCGGCTCGCGGGGAGACTCCGAGCTGCGTCCAGACGCAGCTTGAGCCCGGATTTTAGCGACCCACGGGGGCCAAAGGTAGACGGGAGGCCAGAGATCGAATCCCAGCTCGCCTCCTCCGGCTCGTTGCCGCGGCAGACGGGGTTCTAGCAGCCTGTTGGTTTTCTCGACGCGCCTGCCGCATCACAGGGATGTGATGCCAAATCAGCGACGTAAGTCGTTGACTTGCGAGCCGCCAAGAACTCTGTTCTGAGCTTGGTGAGGTTGAAAAACGCCAGGACGGTGTTTTTCAACAGGCAGCTAATACCCGATCGACGTGGTCACCCCATCCTCATCGCGCCGGCCGGCAATTGCACGCAACGTCAGCGAGAAACCAGCTCGCGTGAATCGTGCCTGAACCCACCCCACCGGCTGGTCGTCGGCGAAGTTGTACCCGACCGCCGGTAGATTGACCAGGTGAACGTGCTTCCGCTTGTCGAAGGAGTAACGATGCGAGTGCCCATAGAAGATCGCCTTCACCTTGTGATGGGGTGCAATGATCTGGAACAGGCGGTCGACGTCCAGTAGGTCGCCGTCACCGTCGCCCAGCGTGTGATGTAAGAACAAGACGTGCGGCCTTTCGTCAGAGTCGGCCAAAAACTTGGACAACCAAGTTCGTTGGTTTTTGCCCAGCAGGCCAGCCACTCGGTTGACATACAGCAACGAGTCGAGCACCAAGATGCGAACACAGGGACGCTCGATGACCGCTACATACTTGCCGTCGACCGGAGTCTCTGCGGACTCGTCGGCGAACACGCTGAAGAAGTTTGCACGGTTGTCGTGGTTTCCTAGACCGACGTAGACTGGTGTCTGCTGGGCGACCGGGGAAAGCAAGTCTCGCAGTGCAGCGTAGTCCTCTTTTTCTCCAGTCAGCCGCGCGGCGTCACCATTGATGATCACGCTGTCCAGCCCCGCCGATGCAACATCTGGAATGATCTGCTTCAGATTGTCGACCGGCCGGAACCCCCGATACTCGTTGGCAGCGTCAGCCGGGATATGAGTGTCCGAAAGCAAGCCCACATCGACGACGTCGGCCGGCGAAGTGTTACCTCGAGAAAGACCTGGCAGCGTTCCTATGACGGCACCCGCCATCGTCGCCAAGAACTCTTTGCGACTCAGTGGCTCATAAAACAATCCAGGCATAACAAACCTCCGGATTAATCGACCGTGCCCAGAGGGCGTGGCGTGAGGAACGACCCATCAAGAGACAGGCCGTCATGCCGCGACAATCGTCCCCTCATCCTGCGCTATACTCGCCGCGCGAGGCAGGGAAGGGAACGGAATTCGGCAGCCTATTGGTTCATAAGCGCCTTAGGCCAGCATCTTGCAGACCAGGTCGCCAACCTCTGTCGTGCTATGTCCCATCTTGCCTGCCGCTTGGCTCTTCATCTTGGTGCCGGTCACCTGCTGCACAGCCTGCAAAACATCCGCGCCTGCCGCCTCATGGCCCGCGTGCTCAAGCAGCATCGACATGGCACTGATCGCGGCGATGGGGTTAATCACGTTTTGCCCAGTGTATTTTGGTGCACTCCCGCCCATCGGCTCATACATGCTCGTACCACCGGGATCGGGATTTAAATTGCCACCCGCGGCGACGCCCATACCACCCTGAATCATGGCTCCCAAATCGGTGATGATATCACCGAACATGTTGGTGGTCACAATGACATCGTAGTACTCCGGGTTCTTCACCATCCACATACAACAAGCGTCGACGTGATTGTAATCAGCTTCGACGTCGGGAAATTCCGTGGCGACCTCTTGGAACGTGCGCCACCAAAGATCGTGGCCGTAGGTCAGCACGTTCGTCTTGGCGACCAGCGTCAGCCGCCTGCCGCTAGGGTTGTTTCGCTTGCGCGTGTATTCGAACGCCCAGCGGATGCAGCGTTCGCATCCTTTGCGGGTATAGACCGCGGCTTGTGTGGCGACTTCGTCGGCGGTTCCCTTTTTTAGAAAACCACCCACGCCGCAATAGAGATCCTCGGTGTTCTCCCGCACCACTACAAAGTCAATGTCGTCCGGGCCCTTTCCGGCCAATGGCGTTTCGACACCGGGATAGAGTTTCACCGGGCGGAGGTTGATGTACTGATCCAACTGGAATCGGAGTTCCAACAGCAGCCCCTTCTCTAAAACCCCCGGTGCGACATCGGGGTGGCCCACGGCTCCCAAATAGATGGCATCGTAATCTCCTCTCAGCTCCTGCACGGCGCCTTCGGGAAGGATTACGCCTGTCTTGAGATACCTCTCGCCGCCGAAGTCGAGATGATTCGTTTCGTACTGAATGCCGTGCTTGGCCGCTACCGCATCCAACACCTTGAGCGCTTCGGCGGTCACTTCTGGTCCGGTTCCATCGCCGCCGATCACGGCGATACGCAGCTTGCTGTTCTGGGGCACGTCTCGGGGTCCCTCACATGAGGCAGGTGAGTGTAGCGTTAGTCAGCCCGCACCGACGACTCACCAAAGAGCTGCCGAGTCATCGCGTCAGCTGAAGCCCGCGTCGCAGAACCAAGCGCGCGGCGTCCGGTCAGTTCTGGCTGAAGCCGAGCTGAATTGCCGCTTCGCGTCCAACAGGGTTCTGCATGAACTTGCGATAGCAGGCGGGGCACAGGTCGTATCTACGATGCTGATAGATGTCGTCGCCGACGAGATCGCTTTCTTCGTCCTCGATGCGTTCGAGAATCTCGTGAACCTCAAGCAAGTGATCGTGATCGTCGGGGTCGTCGTCCATCTCGAGCGAACCCATGATCGCTTGCACTTCCAAACGGACGACGTAACGAACGTCATCCTCGGGATCGATCACTCGCTTGCAGCGGTCGCACGCGTAATGGATCATCCTGTCGCCTTTCCGGTGGTTGGCGAGCCCTCGCGGGCGCCGTGAATAACGCGGTAGATCCGGATTGCTGGAATCCGATCGAACCCGGATCGGGTGGCCGGTCGCGTGCCACTGGCTTCATCCTAATGCTAAGTGTTTGGCCTGAGCAAGGTGATTCTCGCTGAAAAAATGCGGGGCCGGCAGCCTTCGAAACTGACTGGCCCACGCCCCGCCCCGTGGTTAGAATGAGATGCTAAGCGGTGCGCTCGCCAGAAATCGGCCCTCTTCGCGATCTTGGCAGTTGCCCCCACCAAACGTCGCCCGGATCGCGACGGAATCGGCGGCCGCCCTGATCGACGCGGACGCTTGCAGTGCTGCGCGGTGGCGTGGACGGCCACGCGACGCGCCAACTCCCGGAGACTCGCGATGGGTCAAGCGGAACGAGGACGGGTGCTGAACTCCAGCGTGCTCGTACTCAACCGCCATTTCGCCGCTGTGCGAGTCGTCACAGCTCGACGCGCATTTGTGCTTCTCTTCCGTGATACAGCCGAAGTCATTGACATCGAAGAAGGGCAGTTCAGCAACTATGATTTCGAAAGCTGGTGCGAGCTAAGCCAGCTCCGAGGCGCAGAGCGAGATTATCGAGACGACTGGGTGCGGGCGGTCTCGTTCGAGATCCAGGTTCCACGAGTCATCCGGCTGGTTCGCTTCGATCGGCAGCACATCACGTCACTCAGGATGAATCGCCGTAACCTGCTGGCTCGCGACGGCCACCGCTGCCAGTACTGTGGGAAGAATCTCCCAGCGAGCCAACTTAGTCTCGACCACGTCATGCCCCGCAGCCGCGGAGGGCTGACAACGTGGGAAAACGTCGTCGCTTCTTGTGTCCGCTGCAACACAAAAAAAGGCAGCCGGACACCGCAGGAAGCCCGCATGCGACTTATCAACAAGCCCGGCAAACCAGCACACAATCCCATGCTCGCACTCAAGTTGGGCAACCCCAAGTACGAGAGCTGGAAGCCCTTCCTGCCCAAAGGAAGCTGGCTGGTTGATGTCAGCTAGAGTCAAGCTGACTTATTCACCCAAGGGATCCTTCTTCTCGGTGAGCACCGGACACTGGGGCGCGAGCTCTGCATTCAGCTCAGTGAAGGCGGCCCACTCCTCGGGCACATTGTCCTCGTGGAAGATAGCTTCCACCGGACACTCTGGCACGCAGGCCTCACAGTCGATGCACTCTTCGGGATGAATGTACAACATCTGCTCGCCCTCGTAGAAACACTCAACGGGGCAAACCACAACGCAATCTGTGTACTTGCACGCAAAGCAAGGTTGGGCAACGACGTGGGTCATCAATCCTCTCCTTTGTCGCAACCGTCCGACAAAACTACGATTCCGACGAGCCTCATGAACTTACAAAACCAAGCTGATCCCAGAGCAATCTTCGGCTAAGCAATATCAGCCTCGCCATTTGGAGGCTCCGATTTCCGCAAAAATACCGGTTTCGGCGCGACGAAGCAGCCGCACCGTTGCCCGCCTCCTGCGAGCCGCACATCGGCAAGTGTCCAAACGGACTCTAGGCCCGCACCCAGCCACTCACTTCTTGTTCCCGAGAAAGCACCCCGGAGCTCCGATTGAGTGAGCGCCGACTTGAGCCAAGTACTTGCAATGGAACGACTTTAGCAGTATCCCTGACAGCACCTCAGCGAATCCTAGTGACGTGCCAGCAGACTGTCAAGCGGTGGTCGCTAAACTTGCCATAGCCGCCGCTTCGATCAGACTTGCCACGCCCACCCGCCGCATCTAAAATCTGTAATAGCAAAACTTTGTTGCTCTTCCCGCGGCTGATCTCCTGTTCCCGGATCTTCGTGATCCCTACAACGCTGACGCCAAACACCTGGAGGTACGACGCGTGGCTCTTTCCGAGATTGATCGGAGCTTGCTGCGGCGGTGCTTGGAACGCAAACCGCGGGCCTGGGAGGATTTTGTCGACCGTTTTCTCGGACTGGCCGTGCACGTCGTCAATCACACAGCCCAGTCCAGGTCGGTCCGCCTGGCGCTACAGGACACCGAAGACCTGGTCGCCGAAGTGTTCCTGGCCGTCGTTAACGACGATTTCGCGCTCCTGCGCCGCTTTCGCGGGCACAGTAGCCTGGCCACGTATTTGACGGTCGTGGCGCGGCGGGTTGTCGTCCGCGAACTGCTAAAACGCAAAACCATGTCCAGCCTCAAGGAAGCGGGCGACAGGACACCTCCCACAGCCCAAGATGGAAAACACGAGCAGCGGATCAACGACCGGGACGAGGTGGAACGTCTGCTACTGCGACTCCACGGACCCGAAGCGGATGTGATTCGGATGTATCACCTGGAAGGAAAAACCTACCAGGAAATCAGCTCGTCGATGGGAATGCCCGAGAACAGTGTCGGCCCAACGCTGAGCCGAGCACGGGCCAAGCTGCGGCAGCTCAGTTCGTAACTCTGCGAACTTCCCTGCAAAAGCCGCCTGCCGTCGGCAGTGCGGTGGCCGGCGCTAGCTGCCTGTTGAAAAACGCCGTCCTGGCGTTTTTCAACCTCGCCAAGCTCAGAACAGAGTTCATCGCGGCTCGCAAATCAACGACTTACGTCGCTGATTTGGCATCACATCCCTGTGATGCGGCAGGCGCGTTGAGAAAATCAACGGGCTGCTAGAACCGCACGTGATCGAACCGCTCGCTCGCCGAATCTCCGCGATAGCGGGGACGAAACGAGGTGCGATCGCGACTCTCATACGGTCCAAGCGGCTGCGGCGCGTGGCCGGGAAATGGGACCGACCCAGCAGTCAAGTCGATACGGGGTTGCCCCTCGAACAAAGGCATCGCCCAAATCGTCGCCGGCGCATCAAACAGCTGATTGATCGCGTATTGATCCACCTCGACCGTAAAATTCAAGCGAGACGGTGGCAATTCGATATCGATCCGGTGTGGCAGTGAGACCCCCACTTCCTCGTGATACACGTGATTCGAACCACGGACGGATGCCAGCAGCTGACCAGAGCTGCTGTAAACCTGCTGCTCCAAGATCCAGCCATAGGAGG
Source organism: Pirellulaceae bacterium (assembly GCA_965223305.1). Taxonomy (GTDB): domain Bacteria; phylum Planctomycetota; class Planctomycetia; order Pirellulales; family Pirellulaceae; genus CBDCWT01. The sequence goes on from CBDCWT010000003.1 coordinate 28,665, forward strand.
GGTGAATGACAAGGCGACGAACGAGTTCGCCACGGGGCCGCCAAAGCCGCGAGATCACCTCGACTTGCTGACTTCCGCGCGGAAATGGGCCTTCGTGGAAGTCTTGGGGGGCGAGCTCCACCAGGCCAAACGCGTCGACCAGCCACTCGGGCTCGAGGGGAATCGGGCTATTCACACCTGCCGAGACCTGGTCATGGCGTGCGAAATAGACGTTGTTTTCCGGGTCATTGCTCGCCCAGAACCACAGCAGCTCATCGTTACTTCCGATGTCGAGCGCCGGACCCATCAACCGCCCTCTCAGCCGAAATCGCCGCGGGCGCTCCAGCGTGATTTCTGCCCGCAAAAAACCGGGCATCCGGGCCGTCGTGATCGTGGCACCCTCGGTGTGAAGCTGCCGCACTCGGCTGGCGCTGCTGTTCAGCACGCTCGCCAGCTCTTCCAGGGTCGGGGCAGATTGAAACAGCGGCGGGGGCAGCGATTCAGCCGGCGGCCGAGGAACACAGGTGGCGCCGGTGAGCGCGATCACCACCGTCAGCGCCAAGAGAATCCGTCCACCGCTCGGCAAGATCATGATTTTCCGTCGGGTTCAGCTTCCGAACAACAGTTGGGCTAGCTCGTCTTGGATCTCCTTCACCCGCTCGCCACTCGGCGAGGCCACCGGTACCCGGTACTCGTTGTCGTTCCGCGGGCAATGCAGGATCATCACCTCCTGCTGGGCCGTTCGGTCGGCTGCATCGTCCAGCCGGAGAACGCGTCGGCGCATCAACAGCAGCGCGAGCACAAACCGTACATCTCGCTTGGCCTCGTCGTTCTCAAGCCGCAGGAAATAGTCGAGCATGACCTCATTAGGGGCCCAATTCACTTTGTTCGCGTCTGGATCTGGCAGCTGAAACTTCCAGAAGCCGATGGTGTTTTCGGGAGGTCCTTGCCAGCCCTCTTCCGAATAGTCCAGCCGCACAACTTGAGATCCCTCGGGAACCAGCACGGAGTAGATAACTTCCCCAGGCCGTAGTTCTCGGTCGGTCGCCGCGCAGCGGCGCGTGCAACGTTGAATGTCAAAGTCAAGCATGCTGATCGCGAAGTGCTAGCAGACAAGATGCAGTTGAGTGGCGGCGGAATACTACGCGAAAGGAGCTGTCGACTCAATACGCAGTGAAAAAGCGGCTATCGGTCCCCCCGGGACCAATCCGCAGCTCGACCGGCTTGGTGCAGCGCGGGCAACAACCGCTATAGGCTGTTCCAGCTCGATTGACATAGACCCTTGTATAAACGCCGCAGCAAGCGAAATGGATGCCGACGAACTTCCGGTTCTCTGCAGAATTGGGGCCGCTGAGACCGTCCTGGCCACTGGAGATGTCGAGGTTTTCACCAGTCATTCGCGATCCGCGCGTGGGCAGGAAGGGCTGGATCCAGGGAGCCGCTCGCCGCGGTAGGCGGCGCCGTTTCGGGAGAATAGTCGCAAATCGGCGTCAAATGGAAGGCGAGTTGCGCGAACCTACTCGGCTCTCCCTTGTCTGAACCTTGACCGGAACACGGGTGTGGGATAGAGTCTAGTCAGAAAGTAAATCTCGCGTCGTTCTAGGTCAAGAAACGCGAATCCCAGTCGAAACAAAAGCCCAGACTCCGAGGCAGAGCCCTTTAACGTGACTGACATGCAATACCTATTGGCACTATTGCTAGGAAGTCGAGGCGCTCGGCCTTAGGGGGTTTGCTCATCATCCCAGAAACCAAACTCAACCCCGAGGTCAGTCACCTTGGGGTTTTTTTGTAGCCTTACGCGAAACATCGATCAAATGGCCATTGGTTACAGCAACCCACGTTGGACGAGTCCTTCGAGGGCCGAGTTGTTACTTCCGAGCCGGTCAGTGGACCGGCATTTCGGGAAGTGATCGCAAATCGTACAACTCAGATAGGCCCTTCAGAAGGAAACACACAATGGCTGACACGCGACAAATCACCATTTTTGACACGACACTCCGGGACGGCGAGCAGTCCCCTGGAGGAAGTATGAACCTGCCGGAGAAGCTGGAGGTTGCCCAGGCTCTGGTGGATCTGGGAGTCGATGTGATCGAAGCCGGGTTTCCGATTGCTTCACCAGGCGACTTTGAAGCGGTTCGCGAAATTGCACGCAGCATGAGCGGGTCGACGATTTGCGGACTGGCACGTTGCAACGAGGCCGACATCGATCGGGCGTGGGAGGCACTCGAAGATGCCGACGCAGCTCGTATCCACGTATTTCTCGCGACGAGTGCGATCCATCGCGAGTTCAAGCTGCGGATGACACGCGAGGAGATTATTGCCCGGGCGGTGGCCGGCGTGCAGCGGGCAGCTTCATATTGCGACGACGTTGAGTTTTCGCCGGAGGATGCGGCGCGCACCGAGCGAGACTTCCTCTGCGAGGTCGTCGAGGCGGCGATTGCTGCCGGTGCCACGACCGTCAACATTCCCGATACGGTTGGATACGCAACACCGGCACAGATGGGAAATACGATCGCGATACTGCGCGAGCGTGTTTCTAACATCGATAAAGCCGTGATCAGCGTCCACTGCCATAACGATCTCGGACTGGCCGTCGCGAACAGCCTGGCGGCCGTGGAGCAGGGGGCCGGCCAGATTGAGTGCACCATCAACGGGATTGGCGAACGGGCTGGCAACTGTTCCCTGGAGGAAGTCGTAATGGCGTTGAAGACCCGCACCGACTACTACCAGAGCGGGACCGGTATCGACACCAGCAAACTCGTTCCCACCAGCCGCTTAGTATCCTCAATCACCGGGATTCAGGTGCAACGGAACAAGGCGATTGTCGGGCGCAACGCTTTTGCTCATGAAGCAGGGCATCCATCAAGATGGGATGCTGAAGGAGCGAACCACCTACGAAATCATGCGACCTGAGGACGTAGGCTTCACAAAAACTGACCTGGTACTGGGCAAACACAGCGGCCGTGCGGCACTGGTTGACCGAGCTGAAAAGCTCGGCTACAGCTTGACTGCCGAGCAGGTGCAGGTCGTGTTCGAAGAATTCAAAAGGCTGGCTGATAAAAAGAAGGAAATCTACGACGGCGACATTCGAGCTCTCGTTGAAAAGCAACTTCGCGATCTCCCAGACGAAGAGTGGAGCCTTGTCTCCTTTCTCGTTACATCCGGCACGGACCAACAACCGCAGGTCAAGTTGACCCTGGGTCGGGGCGGTGTGGAGTACACCGAGGAGCTGTCCGATGGCGATGGCCCGATCGATGCCGCCTTCTTGGCGACGGAAAAGATCACCGGACTCAAGGTGCGCTGCAAGGACTACCAGGTCCGCAGTGCGACGCTTGGGCGCGATGCGCTGGGAGAAGTGACGTTGGAGGTCGAGTACGGTGGTAAGAGCTTTCGGGGACGTGGCGTCTCGACCGATACCGTTGAGGCCACGGTGATGGCAATTCTGGACGCGATCAACCGGATTGCCTTAACCGTCTCCACGCCGGCAGCATCCTGACCCGTTGCGACCTATGATCCGAGGAGAAACGTCCGGCGCCTGGAACCAGTAGCATGACGGTGCTGATGACCAGCAGCTCGTGAGACGCGGCGCTTGCTCGGTTGCGATCAGCGAACGTAGTCGTCACCGAGCGTGACCACGCGCCGTTTCTGGGTTACGCCGGCTTAGCCCGGATTATTCATGAAGATCGTCGCGAGAGGTTGTAAGTACGTTCGTGGCAAGGAAGGCGAGCAATTCTTCCGCAGGCGTATTGAAGCAATACGTCGAGGGAGAATTGTGAAGCATGACGAAGCCACGGATGGACTTACGACCTCGCAGCAGATCGCTCTTGAATAATTCGGGCTAGCTCATGCGACGAAGGCCATCCAGTAGAACACCCATCCGGTCACCGACGTCATGGCCATACCCGCTGCAGCCAGCCGGGCCCACAGGATGTGCTGTCGGCTATGGCTTGATGGTGCCGCGGGATTGGGGAACTTGCGGATCGCCTGAACCAGCACATAGCCCCACAGAAACAGCGTCGGTACGGCAAACAACAGGTGGATGATCAAGCTGTACCAGACGGGATTCCACGTGTCCGGCTCAAAGTAAGGAGAAGGAGCGGCCAGCTGCCTCCAGTCGGTAAGGAATCGTATGTCAACTTCAAAAGCGACGACAACAACTAGCAGCACCACGCCCAATGCGATCTGTGCCCGCTTGTGCCATTGGTACTTCTTCCAGAATCGAACTGAATAGATGCTAACCGCCAAGCAAGGCAGCACGGCGACGAGAGCTACACAGAGAAAGTCCAACATGAACCCACCGCGAGTGGGCAGAAAACCAGATTGAGCAAACAGTAATCCCACAAGTCGTGTTTCCAAGAGCTCCAAATCGGGAAGGCGACTGCGAGCGCCGCTCAGCCAATCAGCGCTTCATGCGCGCCTTCGGCAGAATCTGTTGAAATCGTCGTAAGCCGTCTTCGGTGACGCGGGTCCCGCGAACGTCCAACTCGACCAGTTCGGTCAGGCCCGTCAGCCGCCTCAGACCAACATCCGTCACACCTGTCGATCGCAGATCCAGTCTTCGCAGCTGTGCGAGACGGCCGATCTGCGTCAAGCCGCGATCGGTGACTTGCGTGTTGGGCAGGTAGAGCGAGTCGAGTTGACGGAGGTCCGCCAGCGCGTCCAGTCCATCGTCTCGGACGGCTGAGCCTCCCACGTAAAGTCGTACCAGCGACTTGATCTGGGCAACGTGTCGGAGCCCCACGTCGGTGACCTTGGTCTTGTTCAGCACCAATTGCCGCAGGTTGTTCAACCCTCTGAGATGCGCGAGACCGTCGTCATCAATTGGCGCATCGGAGATGTATAACGACTGCAAACTTGACATTTCCTTGAGGTGGGTCAGCGCTCGATCGCCGATCGGCGTGCTGCGCACAAACAACCCTTGCAAGTCGGGTAACTCTTGAAGATGAGTGAAGCCGCTTCCATCGACGCCGACCTGAGTGAGGTCGACTCGACGCAGCGTGCCGAGCGCCGTTAGGTACCGCAAATCGCTGTCCGTAACGCCCGAGCCTGTCAGCTCGACACGCTGCTGCTCTTGGTCAATTTTCGCGCCGAGCGAGGCCAGCTCAGCGACTGCCCGTTCGGTGCTCAGGGGCGTCGCCAACAAATCGATGAGCCACGCCTCTTCCTCGCCGTCGGGATTCTTGCCCGTGCCATAAACTGCATTTCCGTGAGCGCAGAGCCGCGCCACGGATTGGGGCGGTAATAGCGTCCACCCGTCGACGCTCGCCCCAACCGACTCGAGCATCTGGACAAGGCTTCGCATGCCGTTTTCCGGATCCCAAACAAATGGCTCGCTACCGCGGTCCGACCAGCTCCGACCGACAACGACGCGGCCATCCGCGGACACAGCCATGACCTCACTTTGTGTTTGCCCACCCGGTAAGTCACCGAGCCCCACCATGCCCTCGGCGGCCGTCCAGCGAAACGCCTCTTTGCCCGCTGCCGAGCGGCTGTCGCCCACAATTACCGACCCGTCCGCTGAAACGGCGATCGCCTGGCTCCACTCCGGGCCGCCCGGCAGATCGCCCAAGCCAACCATCCCTTCGGCTTTGGTCCAGCGGAATGCTTCGGCGCCGGACGCCGAGTAACCTCTGCCGACAATCACCGAGCCGTCGGCGGATACGGCGTGTGCCTGTGACTTGGCGAGACCACCAGGCAGGTCACCGAGCCCCAGCAAACCCCCGCCCGCGGTCCAGCGGAATGCCTCGACTCCGTCGGCGGAGTGCCCATTGCCGATGATCACCGCCCCGTCGGCGGAGGTGCCGAAGGCCCAGCTGTGGGTACGTCCCCCCTCCAGATCGCCCAGCCCAAGCAGTGCGTCAGCCGTCTCGGACCAGCGAAATCCCTCCCATCCTTTGGTCGAGTAGCCTCGTCCGACAACTTGCGTGCCGTCCTGGGATACGGCAAACGCTGCGGCGGAGGTCTTTCGGCCTGGCAAATCTCCCAGGTTGACGAGCCCCTCATCGGCCGTCCAACGGAACGCGACGTACCCGCCCTGGGTGGCGCCCTGTCCGACGATCACCGAGCCATCCGCGGAAACTTGCAGTGCTTGACTACGAAATTCCCCCCCTGGCACGTCACCCAACCCGACGATCCCCGTCTTGGCGGTCCAGCGGTATGCTTCTGCATAGTGCCCATACGAGGAGCTGCTTCTGCCCACCACAACGGAGCCATCCGCGGAAGCGTGCAGGGCCAGGCTCGAGTGCCTGCCGCCGGGCAGGTCACCAAGGCGAAAAAGCGTCTGAGCGTTCAGCGGGCAGATCACAGTGGCCTGGAGGAACAGGCCAAAGGCCGTCGATAGTAACTTCGGTGCGATCGACCGATGTACACGGCTCGCGGTCGGGAGGCCGACCAAACCCCTGGTTCTCATTGGGGATCCATTCCGACTAGATTCCAAAAGGTTTCACCCAGCACAGATTCTCACTATCTTGAGGCAATCGATCAAGTGGCATGTCACCTCGCTGAGGTAGGGGCCGACAGAGCCGAAATTCGGCGACCTAGCTGGGGAACTTGCCACCGTCCTCACAATCTGCACATCTCTCGCCACCGACCAAACGGTGACGATAGTAATTAACATGAGCAGAATGATCGTGAACGCTAGCGGGCAATGTCTGACTCGAGACGCAATTCCCGCTGAAGGACCGTCGAGTGCCACCATTACCTCATCGGTTTTGAAGGGAGAATGACGTGAGATTTCGACCACGTGCTCAACTCAAACAGTTCCACGCGCTTGAGAGCAAGTTCCTCCAACTGTTCAAAGAGGCTGATAAGCGAGGGGATCTCGTAGGAACGGAGAATATAAATCGATCCTTCCTCACCACCGAGCGGATCGGGAAACTGCTCAGCAATTCCAAGGTCCCGTACATTAAGATCTGGCCAGAGATGCTTAACTGTCTCAGGACTGTCCGGCTAGACATTCCCACGGAAAGCCTCCCACGAGATGTTCCGCCGGTTGAGATCCTGATCCCCGACGAGTACCGCTGGTGTGGTTCACCACACGAGCCCTTTGCCGAGTTCGAACTGAACTCGGTCGTGATTGACTTACTTCCTGGTGACTGGCTCGAAGACACCGTGAGCCGCGAAAACGGTCCATTGACCAGTGAGACGTCCGGCACGATTGCCGAAGACGCAGTGCGCGAGTCTCTTTGCATCTCAGCTTTCTGCTCGTCTCAAGAAGGAACGAGTGCCCAGCTACAGTTGTTTGAGTACGGAAAAACGGTGGAAGAGAAGCTCTCGCTGATGGAGGATGAGGGCTCCAGCGCGAACTTCAGAGAGTTGTTAGCAGTGGGTATCTCGGCGATCCTTTTCATCTCCGACGAGCATGAGCTGTTGACACCGGAACTGGCGGCGCCGGTTGTTGAACGGGGCCGCGGCAAGAAGCGGCGCAAGGCGTTGAAGCAACTTGACCAGCAGAAGCAACAGCTGGCCGGTTGGAGTTTGGCGACGAGCAGCGAGAAGGAAGTTCCCGCTCCGACTCGTATCGGCGATCCTGCTGCAACTGATACGGGCGAGGGCGGAGGCAAACATCGGTATCAAAGCCAAACACGGGCTCACATGCGCCTGCAACCGTGCGGCCCTGGACTCAAGGATCGCAAGTTGGTCTTCATCGAGTCCTTCACACGGGGCAAGCATTTGCCGAAGCGCGACATCCGGGGATTCCGCATACCGGACAAAATCTTAAAAGGGCGCTGATCTGGCAGGTGCGGTTTCGCAGGCGCGTCATCGTCATTCGACAGCCCCAATCGATCGCGTGTTGACACAATCTCCAACGGCAGCCACAGAGACCACCATCTTCGTCCAGCTCGTTCGACGCTCGCGTCGTCGTCGCGCGCATGCCCTGCCGGCGGAGGGCGTTACTCGTCGGACGTGACACGTGCTGCATCGACTGCTCACCCGAAAGGCAAACGAAGAACAGGAATTGTTCTGCAACTCAATGCATCGCGCTTGATGAAAGTCCAGGTGTAGTCGCGTCATGAACTAACACCCCCTTTCTCCCCGACAAAGAAGCTATTCGCGTCCCGCGACGACCAACTGAATAGTTAGCGCCCCCGAGCCGTGCGCCACGTCTTCAGTGACAGAAATTGGCTCGAATAGCGCATCCAGCTGTGACTCCGTTTTCAAGTCGCGCGCTAGCCACCAACCTTTGTCGACATGCCAAACGAACTGGCCCAGCCCACATTGAATGCTCTCGCCCCATAACCCAAGCCGCACGGTTGGTGTTTCCCGTTGCACGGTTGCTAGGACAGGCTTATAGACCGGTTGCTGATTAACCGGATGCGCGGTGAGAATCATATCGCCCACTTGGATTTGCTCGATTGGTCGGCGTCCCAACTGTGTCCAAACCAGCGTTCCCTCAACCAGGGAACTGGGCGGCGTGTGGACGAAGAGTTCATCGAACCCCAGTCCGGAAGCCATAGCAGCTTGTCGCTCACCAGGGTGCTCGTCAACATACTGTTGCCACCAGTCCCACCAGTCGCGAGGATCGGCTGGCAGATCGGCTTCCGTCATCGTATTCAGAGTATCTGCGATCAGTCGATTCCTGTGTTGCGAGGCGGCGTTTTGACGCTCAACTTGGGACACGAACCGCCTGGGAATCGGCTTGAGCGCGCAGGCGCGCCGCCTGCTGACGAACTTGATAGTCGGGATTCTGCAAGGAATCCATGCAAAATATCGACATCCGTTGGAAACTCATAGTGAGCTGGGGTCACCTGTACCCGCTCAGGGATCCATCCTCCACCGCAGCTGGACCACCCGGCCGGGGATCGTTCGCCTTAGTTCCGGCACGAATCGGCTTGACTGCGCAACCAAACTACCCGTGGCGACCCTTCTGTTCCTAGGACCTTGAATTTGGCGATAGCGTGCAAACGTTCTCTGGTCGATTCGGCCGTTTGGGCCTTGACGCTCTAGTGTGTAATGGCTGGCAACGGTCCGCCCCACAACGTTACTGGCCACGCCGACCTCCAAAGGCATGGCCATGTTTGACAGCAAAGCGGGTACGTATTCGTAGAGCTGTCTAGACCGCAACTGCGCTCGAGCCTCCTCTCGCACGTCCCCATGCGGTGACATTGTTGCTAACCAGGCCAGAGTCCAGCCCGCTGGCCGGTTATCCCGCTCGCCCAGCATTCGAACTGCCTCAACCTGTAGCCTGGCAGTCCGCGCTTCATCATCCGTTGGCCGTACGAGCACGTCGGTGACCACAACGAAACGCCAAATCCTCCTCTAGTTCTCGCAGCTCGTTCAACATTTGCGCAAGCTGCTCCGTGTCCCCGTCCTCTGCGATACGCCGCCAGTGTTTGATCTTTGGTCGCAACTCCTTTTGCTGGCGCTCTAGGTCGTCAGCCTGCTGTCGGCGCCAATCTGCCTGTTCGGTGGTCAGCAGCAGGCCTCGGTACCACTGAAGGTTTAATGCTTCAAGCGCTAGTCTATTGCGGGGTTGCAGCCGCAAGACCCGATACCAATGTGCGCGAGCCCTGTTCACCGAGTCCACTTCGCGTGCACCATCGCGCGAGTCGAAGCTGACCTTGGAGTGAATACCCTTCCTTCTTTCTCAACAAAGCGTAATGCTGCAGCGTCTTGTCATTGCGGGCACGCCTCGCTGGTTTCGCCGAAGCTAACCAACAACCTGTCGCCCGGCGTTTCCTCGGGCGCGGACGAGACTGAGCTCGAGAAACAATAGAACGGTAAGTGCGGCCCGTAAGACTAGAATGAGTGGTCGACACATGCTCACCTCCTGATGGTGTCCTGTTGCGCATCGCGGCGCAGCTGCTCTGAAGTTCAAGTAATCTTCAAGACTCGGAAACGTCTTCAACGTTGACATCTACCCATCGTGTTTGCGGCGCACGATTTTCGACCGCGGGTAGCTGATGACTTGCTTCGGAGCGATACGAAAAAACCATGACCAAAACGTCGCTTTCACCCAAAAACGGTCGGAGACTCCGGGAGGCGGCCTCCTTTCTTTAAGGCACGATTGATCCGGAACATGGGCGCAGAATCCAAAAACTTTCGGCGCTGGATTCTCAAAAGACCGCTCGATTGTCGTCTCAACCGGGCACACATGACCGAAACGCCCCCGTATTCCACCGAACTCTGGCGAGTTCGGCTACGCTCCAAATCAGCCGCTGGGCGTTAGCCGAGCCCTTTCAAGCTAGTACTTCCCTCGACTTTTGGCGAGGACGCGGGCTGTTGCGACGTGATTTCCGCGATTGCCGGATTTTCTTTTGGGCGGAGGTTTCTTGGGTCCACGTTTACTCTTGAGAAACCGCTTCAGGTTCACCTGTTTGCCGAGGAATCGTAAACGGGCTGCAAGTTGTGCTGCCGTTCGATTACCCTCAAGCTTGGCGAATTCTTCGTCGGTCAATGCGATTCGAAAACCTGACCACGTTTCCGATATTTCAAGTGCAATGTAGTAGGTCGATACTTCCTCCGCGATCTTCGGATTGTCGTGACCAACTGCGATTGCGGTTTTAATCACACTCAGAACATTGAACATCATCAGTCCCATGGAGAAGCTGAATAACGCTGCTTTGGGATAGCCCAACGTTTCGATCTCACAGTGAAGCACTTCGGCAAGTTGTTGAAATGCTGTTTCGATCGTCCATCGCTTGCGATACGCACAAGTAACTTGCCGAGCCTTAACCCGCTTGGGCAAGTTGGTCAAAAGATGAATCTCCTTATCACCCTTTCGCGTCGGTGTGGACAACTTGACCGTGATGCGGCGTAGCTTAAGCGTCTGCCCGCGGAACTCGATCTCAATCGATTGTTCGTAGAGCGTGTCGCCCCCTATCTTGCCGATCTTGACTCTCGAGCCACATGATTTCCATCCCGGCACGTTTCCCAAGCTGTGACGGAAGATGAAATGCGATTCCTTCTCCAAGGCCATCGCCATCATCATGGTCTTGGTGCCAAACTTTCGGTCTCCAATCCATAGTTCACTGGGCTCGACCAACTCAAGGATCTCGGGAAACATGGTGCATTCCGAAGCATGACCGTCTTCGCAAGGGAATTACATCGTGTATCAAACGATGGTCGGGGTCGAGAATGGGGATGCATTGACCAGGCAGCGCCGCGGCCCCCAAGGTGCGAAGTTCTTCGATCCGATGTTGCGTGCCTGCGAAGTGATTGCCATCGATGATCCGAGTCTTGTAACCGCTCACAAATGAAGCAGGCAAGCCTTTCTTGAGCGATCCGAGTACCGTCTGTAGATCCCGCGCAGTCTCTGCAACCATCGCCCGCCCGACTGCAGGCTCGATACCCTGCAGTTTGTTGTAAATCGAGGCGATTGACACACCGACTTGTTCTCTTGTTCGGTGCTTGTACGCAGCATTGACTGACGGCTTTGCTTTGATTGCTACCAGTCCCATCAGGTCGGCAACCGTCCGAAAACGCTAGATCTCCACATTTCTGCTGGACTGCATATTCCTCAAAGAGCCGATCGAGCCGATCGCTATCAAGAACATGCTCAAGCGTGGTGCGGGCCATAACCGAAATCGGACTCTCCTTCTCAAAGCGTTTAAACACTTCGGCGACTCGCATATTTGCATCCTCCTGCCAGATTACGAAAACGTACACCAAAGTGATTCTACGCCTGTCATCCGAGAGAAGAAGTCGCTAGCTTGAAAGGGCTCGGCGTTAGCCCACGGTTCCGTGCTACCTAGTTCTGGCGGCTCAGGTGGCGTCGATGTGCCGAAACCAAGCGCGCCGTTCGCGACCGTCTGAGCCAGCACGGCATCACTGAATGATGTTCTTCGCGCAGCGCACGGAGGCGGCTGAGGCGAGAGGTGCTAAGGTAGTGCGAGGCAAACGGCGAACTCGACAACATGTGATCGAGGAATTGGGAGTCAACTTCCTTGAGTGACAAGTGCTTCGTCGGGGGCATCAACTGCAGCGCCCCAGTCTACGTGAGTACGGCTGGGACACGGTCGTGTTTCACTTCGCGCAGGACGGGTCGGTAGAAAACGGCGAGGTCCGTTTTCAAGTGAAGGCAACTGACCATTTGAAAACGAGTCGCTGAATGATCCAATGTCGCGTGACAACCGCTGACCTTAACTACTGGTATCGACTTAACGATTGACCAACGCCTTACGCTCCAGTGGTGTTCCGAAGTTAAACTCCTGGCCCTGCTTGACTACGGCGACACCGAGATCAGCAACGAGGATTACCCGCCAGTGGATTAACACGCCGTTAGGGGGAGAGCGGAAGGCTGGTAGTCGCAGAGATGGAGTGCAGATCTCGTTCAGCAAAGCCGGTCGATTCCCGTCGCAGTTCGTGCAAGTTCCCACGTTGGACGGACGACTTTCGCGAAGGCGGGTTGGGCACTCTACTAAATAGTCGCGTCACTGGTCGGAGTCCAGGTCTTCAGCCTCCGCTTGGAGCTCCGGGTCGAAGACAATTCGAATGTCCTGCGCGTTCATCTCTGGGCTGGCGTGGCTTGGGTAGCGAATCCGTCCTCCTGCGGGATTCGCCTTGTACGCCATGAGCGAGATCGGTTCGTCAGGCAGATGTGTCAGTTTAAAACGCCCGTGTCGATCGGTATCGGTCCACGGCGGCGGCCCATCACGCGGCCTTGATAGGTTCATGCCGGACGCCAAACGGGCAACGACCGTGATCCCCTCGACCGGGTTTCCGTCAGGATCAATGACGACGCCTGCCAGGCTTTGGCCGTTGCTCTTCAGCTCTGCATCAGGTAGTTCGATCGTCGCACCAGGTTCTACTTCGACCGTGTGGTAATAGGGCACCTGATACCGCCAATCGCGAACCTCTGCGTTTGACTGGGGCTCCACTTCCAAAGGCGTCAATGTTGTTGTTCGCTTTCGTCATGCCAACCACCTCAACATTGGCTCGGTCCAAAAGATTGCCTTGCTCGTCGACCACGACGCCAGAGACCTCGGCTGCGGGCGACAAACCGAAGTGTTTATCAGTCTCGCGGAAAGACCGAATCGCCTGCCAAGTAAGGATCCACGCCCGTAGGGCGTGGCTTTAGGAAGGCCCTGGGATCTATGTCGTTACTCAAAATCAAGCTGACGTTGGTCCAAATCCTTATCGCGAGCATCTTGCTCGCGTACGTACTTTCGGATCTTCTCTTCGTCGTACCCAATCGTACTGACGCAGTAACCAGTCGCCCAGTCAATAGGTCACGTCCGTAAAGCCAAACTCAAAAAAGGCGAGCCACCGAGAGGGGCAGTTCCCGGTGGCAATGGATGCCCGCGCAGTTGCGGACGGCACATGCACAAAGTTGTGGTTGACCAGTGGCAGAATGTCAATTCAGCGCGGCGAACGAGTTACAGGCTACCTAACACCCAGACATTGATTGCGTGATTGAAGAGGTAAGTGGCGATTCCGAGCCAATGCAGCCAGTCGCGACGAACGCGGGTGAGGTCTAACCCTGCCACCGCAAGAACGACCAACGGGACTCCAAACTGCCAAGCGTGGTTCGAAATGATTCTGATGATGAACGCAAACGCGATCACGAACAAGGCCGTTCTCCAAGCGTTAGTTCTGCATTGCATCGCGTTATAGGCATAGATCACCATTGCAAGAACTGGAATTGCACCAGCCCGAAACGGTGGTGACTCCCCGAGTGCTGACCTCAAGAACCATGTTGCCATTAGAATCACGGAGAGTGCCACCGACACGACAAGCAACAGATGCCCGGGATGCCGCACAAGCAAGCAGTTGGCTCGGTAGCGACGCTCAGCCAGCACAATCGCTCCCATGAACACGGCTCCGCCGTTGGCAGCACTGAGCAGGTCGAATGCTCCAATGGGCATATACGGCAACCCCTGCCAGTTTGAGATCGTACGTGCGGTTCCCAAGTGCACCAAGCTACACAGTCCCCAGAGCAAGACGTGTACTAGACTGAGCCGTGGCGTGCAGTGTGCATCCGCTGGATTGCTAGTGATGTCGTCGGCAGAACCGCCGTCAGATGGTAGGTCCACTGAGAGATACGGATTGTTTTCGTCCCATTTCGAAACCTGTGGTCCCGTATCCATGGGATTGCCGCAGTTTGCACATGCGCTGCCCTCTTCGGCGACAACTTCCGCTTTGCAATGCAGACAAACTCGAGTTCGCACAACGAACCTCTAAGGCCGGAAGGTGGACGACGAATCAATTCTAGCCAGGAATGGACTTCGTGGGTCATTCCAGCACCCCCACCCCCAGGGCGTCCCCCGGCTATCAACGCACTTTTTTCACATCCGTATGATTTCGGAAGTGGGGCACCGTGGCTCCCATGGGTATTCCATGTGGCGTGCTGTCTCCTTAGCGACGTCACTTCCAACTAGTCACTCGACGACGTGCAGGCTCAAATCGATTCCAGCTGCGATACCAGCCGACGTGATGACTTGCCGTTATCCACGAATCGGCGGTCCTCGAGCACCGCACAGGATGGTACGAACCCTCGAACACAGCTCGTCGTTCTGCACTGATTTAGGCCGTCTCCGGCGTATAGACCGATGAAAGCCAGCTCATGTATCTTGTCTCATCGCCTCGAAGGACACGGCTATAAAGCTTGCCCAAATGTTCCGTAATTGGTCCGGTACCGCCGTGTCCAATCGTGTGATGGTCAATTGACCCGATCGGGACTATTTGGACTCCGGTACCGCACAAAAACGCTTCATCGGCTAAGTAGAGTTCAGAGCGATCTATGTCGCGCTCAACGACGTCCGCCCTCAGCTCTTCGCGAATTAGTGTGATCAATGAGTGGCGTGTAATCCCTTCGAGAAGGTTCGCGGTGACCGACGGTGTGATTACGACACCTTGTCGGACGATCATCAGATTGGCCGCGCTTCCCTCCGAAACGTGCCCGTCTTGATTCAGCAGGATCGCATCGTCAAAACCGCTCAACATTGCTTCGGACTTGGCAAGCGCACTGTTGACATACGCCCCATTTATCTTGCCTCTGGCTGGTATTGCGGTGTCGTCAACTCGCCGCCACGAACTTACGCAGACTTTGGCTCCAGCGCTTGGCATCAATGTACTTGCCCACGGATTGGCTGAAAATGGCGACTTTGTCGCTGGCGTCGTGAAGCCAAACCTTGAAGATGTCGTCATCTTTGAATGCCAGCGGGCGAATGTAGACGTTCTCGCGCCAGCCCTCGCGACTCAACAATTGGATCGTAATGTCGCAGAGCTGCTTAGGTGTCAGGTCGAGTTTACACTTGAGCAGTTTGGCACTATCCAAAAAACGACGATAGTGATCGATCCATCGAAATCCGTACAGCTGCTGGTGATCTTCATTCCAATATGCGCGCAATCCACCGAAGCAACCTGTCCCGTAGTGCATCGTGCTGCAGGTGATGCTGACAGACGCCTCGGCAATGGGGACGATATCGCCATCGAAGTACGCTAACGTTGTCATGGCAGAGTTCCAAATTCATTCGTCGGTGCGTGACGCAAGTGTGCGGAGTTTCCTGGTGGGATTGCTGCATTTCTTCGCGCGGTGGCATCGGACCAGACAAGCTCTCCGTGAATCATGTTCGCGCATGCAGTTTTCCGGCTGGGGACCATCGCTCACGGCTAGATCCTACACCGACAGCCGGCCGTCCATACAGATACAGTTCATCACAATTGCAATGAGTACAGATGTGAGTAGTAGAATCTGTGTTGTCTGGAGTTACACTCAGTTGTGGAGGAGCAGCTGATGGAAGACGGAAGTGAGCAAGAAGAACGTTTGTACGAACAGGTTGCGCATCGTGTCGAAGAGATGATCCGCAAGGGGAGTTTGAAACACGGCGAGCGAATCCCTTCGATCCGTCGGATGAGCAATCAAATGTCGGTTGCAATCTCAACGGTTCTGCACGCGTACCGGCTTCTTGAAGACCGGGGCCTGATCGAAGCTCGACCGCAGTCCGGCTTCTTCGTCAGGCCGAAGCATTCGCGTCGCCTTGCGGATGCTTTATCGCCGATGGAACCCGAGATGTTACGGCTGCCACTGAAGGCCGGCACAGCAAGGCGTGAGGAGGCGGTGTTGTTTCGAACGCAAGCGGTCGGAAGACATACTTCCATCCCCCTCGGAATGTCACTGCCGTCACCTGAGTTCCTACCAACCGAAGCGATCAGCAAACATCTTGCTCGTGCCGTCCGGTACGACCCTGAGGTGGCCAGTCAATACGAATTAGCGCCCGGCCTCAAAGAACTGCGATTGCGAATCGCCCAGCGTGCCATGGACTGCGGTTGCAGTTTCGGTCCCGACGATGTCGTAATTACAAATGGCACAACCGAAGCGTTGGCGTTGGCGTTGCGCGCCGTGACCGAGCCGGGGGACGCCGTCGCCGTCGAGTCTCCATGTTATTTCGGCTTTCTCAGTTTGATTAACATGCTTACGTTGAAAGTCGTCGAAGTAAGCACTGATCCTCGGGACGGGATCTCGGTCGATCATCTTGAGAAACTGCTCAACCATAAGAAGGTCGAGGTGAAGGCGCTGTTGCTGAATCCGAATGTTCACAATCCGTTGGGAAGCGTTATGCCGAATGAGAAGAAACGGCAGATTGCAGGACTGATGAGGAAGAAGAGAATTCCGATCATCGAAGATGATACTTATGGCGAGCTGGCATTCGAATCGCCGCGGCCCCTCTGCATCAAAGCCTTCGAAAAGTCAGGCGACATCATCCTCTGCAGCAGCTTCAGCAAGACACTCGCCCCGGGATATCGAATCGGGTGGATTGCCGCCGGCCGCTGGCATAGCCGGGTCAACGATTTGAAGTGCACTTGGTCACTCGGCACGGCAACCCCACCTCAAATGGCCATTGCGTCCTACTTGGAAACCGGTGGCTTCGACGCAAGTTTGAGGCGACTGCGAAGAGTCTATCGCGACCAGCTCCGACTCCTGTCGGATGCGGTTCGAAGGCACTTTCCAGACGGTACACGGGCAACCAACCCCAAAGGCGGTCATCTGTTGTGGGTCGAATTGCCCGAATCGGTCGATACCGAGGTACTGCACGCCGACCTAACCGCCGATAAGATCAATCTCCTACCCGGGTCGATGTTTTCTGCGGGATGCCACTACCGCAAGTGCCTCCGCCTCAATGCCGCAGTTCCATGGAGCCCTCGCGTTGAGAAAACCATCGCGTTGATCGGGCGGGTTGCAAAGCAAGCAGTACCGTGAGCGTATGCGGTCCATACCAACCGCTACCTACGCCTACGCATTCGGATTGCCTCAATCACCGCGCATAAGAACGTGCCAGGGACTTGAAAGCTTCTGCGCAAGGTCGGTTCGTCCTGTGCGCGCAACTACACCCGCAAACAGCTTCGGTTGCGCCCACCGAAGCGTCGAAGGGGCAGGCGATAAGGACCAAGGTCGGCTCGTCCTATGCGCCGGGCTGTTGCCAGACTAGCAGGGAAGCGGCGCCCATTTCCTGTTGTCAAACTGACAACACAGCGGTGCTCTGCGTCTGAGTGAACTTGCGCGGGTCGATTCCACCTCACGCACGAACGGCGATTTCCTAACGTAAAGGATTCTTTCCGGAGGCAACCGCGACAGATTTCGAGCCGGAGCATGGAGTGCGCCGCCGGTGTCCAGTGAACCGGGGCCCTCCGGAAAGAAGAGGTTGAACGGGCCTTGCTATGCGGATTGCTTGGGTGTCCGCGAGTGTGGCTCGGGTTTCCGATCAGGCTGAAGTGCCGGGAACGTCTGATGAGACTGGCGAAAGCGATCCGGATAGAGCGACTTTGATCGCGCCATAAGCAGATAGGAGGGCCGTTCGTTGGCAAGTGGACAGACGGTATGCGCCGTACCCATTTGAGCCGCTGGAGCTGTTGAAGATAGGTAGGGAGTGCGATTGGTCGTCATGTCGGCACTAGGAGTGGGGCCTCAAGGATTTCGGACAACCTTGGTCGGGGGCCAATATCGATCGGCCACATGGTGCCACAGTTGCAATTCGGGCAACGCTGACTGCGTGGATCCTCCAGCTCGCTGTCCTCTTGCTGCGAGCTTGTCGCCGGTTGGTCCACGCTAAGCAACTTGCGAATCTTGTCGAGTTGCTTTTCGCGATGGGTGTTGGCCAGGAATCCGTAGTAACGGATGCGCATGAACCCGCGCGGCACGACGTGCATCATGAAGCGACGAATGAACTCAGTCGCCTGGAGCGTGAGGGTCCGCTGTTGGTTCTGATTGCGATAGTCCTTGTACTGGAAGGTCACTTGGCCGTTGTCCATCGACACCAGACGCGAGTTGGCGATGGCGACTCGATGGGTGTAACGTGCCAGATACTTGAGCACTTGTTGCGGTTCGTTCCAAGGTGGCTTGGCGTACACGACCCACTCTTTCTGGTAGATGGGAGTTAGCCAAATACTGAAATCCTGCGGCGACGCAATGGATTTCAAGCGTCCCTTGAGCGTTAATTCTCCACGACGATGAGCGTCCTTAAGCAGCGCCAGAAACTTGCCGCGAAAGAATCGACTGAGCATTTTGACCGGCAGAAAGAATCCGGGCTGACAACTAACCCAGCGTGTCTCGTCGAGGGAAAGACCACCGCCGGGAACGACACAGTGCAGATGAGGGTGCAGGTCGAGTTTCTGGCCCCACGAATGCAAGATCGCAAAGAAACCGATCTTGGCCTGTAGGCCTTTCCAACCGGCTGCTATCTCGAGCAGCGTTTCGGCGGTTGCTCGAAACAACAGGTTGTAGATCAAGGCCTTGTTCTGCAGCGTCAGCGGTCCTAGCTCAGCAGGCAAGGTAAAGACCACATGGAAATAGTCAACGGGCAATAGCTCTTGCTCGCGTTTGTCAAACCATTCGGCCCGTAGTCCTGCTTGGCACTTCGGACAATGGCGATTGTTGCAAGAGTTATACGCTTGCTTGGTGTGGCCACAATGATCGCATTCGAATAGGTGGCCGCCCAGCTGCGCGGTACGGCAGAGTGCGAGCGCCTTGAGTACCAGCAGATGTAAAGGCGTTAGCATCCGGGCATACTGATCCTGGAAGGCAGGGCCGTAGCGTCGAAAGATGTCGGCGATTTCGAGGGCAGGTCGTGGCATGACCTGCCTGCTATCGGCCGCTTACGTGTCTTCGGCCAGGAGATCTGGAAAGGTGTCACCCGCGCGCGTTGTACCGTCGGTAACGTGCATATAGATGGACGTGGTCTGCAGGCTCGTATGCCCCAAAACCTGTTGGATCGTGCGTAGATCCATGCCGGCCTGCAAGCAGTGGGTAGCGTAGGAATGTCTCAGAATGTGGGTTGAGCAGGGCGGTTCGATGCCCGCGATCTCACTGGCACGGCGAAACGCATGCCGCACGGTGCCGAGGGCCAGCTGTGCGTCCGGTCGACTTCCGGGAAACAGGAGTGCCGTGGGACGCTCCTGTCTCCAGTAATCGCGGAGTTCCCCCAGCAACGAATCCCCCAAGGGAACATAGCGATCCTTGTGCCCCTTGCCCTTTCGAATCCGGATGACCTTCCGCTGGCTATCAATGTCTTGGATCGTCAATCGGGTTGCTTCCGAAACGCGCAATCCGCAGCCATACATCGTCGTCAGCAGCATTCTCAACTTGGCAGGATGCACCGCTGCCAACAGCCGAGCCACTTCCTCTACGGTCAACACCTCAGGTAGCTGCTTGGGCTGTTTGGGTACAAGTACAGGCTCGATCTGCCAGTTCCGCTGCAGGGTCTTGTTGTAGAAGAACCGCATCGCGGCAACGGCTCCTTTCAAGGTGGATCGGCCGACGCCTTGGCGGATCAGCTCGTGCTGAAACTCGTCCAGTTGCTCGCGCGTCAAATGATCCGGCGAAACGTCAAAGTGACGGGCGAGTCGTGCGATGAAGCTGAGATACGATTGCTGCGTACGCTCTGCGAGATTGTGCCGTTTGAGATCTTCAAGCATCCGCGTGCGGAGAGGTGTCATCGTCTGGTGCCTCCTTCGGTAACAGGTCCAGGGGATGCACCAGCGCCGTGTGAGGTTGGTACGTGACCTGGATATAACGCATGGTGCTGCTAAGTCGATCATGCCCCAGAACCTTCTGCAGCGTGCGTGGGTTGACTCCCATCTCCACGAAATGGACCGCTGCGGAGTGTCGTAGCGTATACAGCGTGACCGGCTTTTCGAATTGGGAAATCTGTGCCGCATGGCGACAGATGTTGCTGGCTGCCCACGTGGGGAGGGGACGTTCGCTGGAGCTGCCAGAAAACAACCATGGCGAACGATGGTCGGCCAGGTAGGGCCCCAAACGCTGTTTCAACGTGGGGGAATAGGGGACGAACCGTTCTTGGCGGCAACCTTTCCGTGGGATGCGGATCAACATCCGCTCTCCATCCAAGTCTTCCACGCGCAGGTGCACTAACTCCGAAATCCGCAGCGCAGCGGAGTACGCGGTCATCAGTAGCATTCGTCGCTTGAGCTGACGCAAAGGGCCCCAAAGCTGAAAGACTTCTTGGCGACTGAGAACCACTGGCAGCTGTCGTCCGCGCTTGCCGTAAGGAAGCTGCTCAATCGGCCAATCATACTGGAGCACCTTCAAGTACAAGAACCGGATGGCGGCCATCGTGCTGTTGTAGTAGCTCCAGGAGACATGCTTCTCCTGAATCAGATGTAGTTGATAAGCGCGAATCTGCTCCAGCGAAAGATTCGACGGGCAGCAGCTGAAGTGCGTTCCCAGACGACGAATACTGGCGGCATACTCCTTGGTTGTCTTGGCCGCATAGTTGCGGCGCTGCATCTCGTCGATCAACTGCTGTACACTCATGAAGCTGGCTCCTGGCATTCGGCAAGAACTCCAATCGCGGAGCTTGCCACTCAACCAACTGTGCTTCATAAACAGCGCGAGCGCAAATCGGAAAATTCGAAAGAAACGTCACCACTCGACCACCCAAGCAATCCGCAGAGCAAGGCTTAGTTCAACTCGCGCGGATGTGCTCGGACCGAGCCGGTTCATGCAGCAAAACTAGCGGCCCGGCACCTGCACTTCGTGCAGTTGGCCAGCTCTGGCGTCACCGGCTGGCGGTGACTAAGCTCCCAGTCCATTGGCTCCAGTGCAATGGGCTGGATCCGAATGGTCTGGTGCAAGCAGTCCTGCCGGCGATAGATCGATCTATTCTTCGAATCCAGGCGTCTTCTTGACTAGCTGGGCGATTGCTTCGCCGATTTCCTCGTGCGACACATTCCTCCAACGTCTACGAATCGTGCCTTCAGCGTCTATCAAGAACTTAGTTGGCCATCCAGACAATCTCCAAGTCTCCGAGATTTTGCGATCGTTAGAGTCCTTAACGCGAAACGACCGCCACGACATGCCGTACGTGGCTGCCGCTAGACGCGCGGAGTCCACGTCGGTGTCGCCATTCACACCCACGATCGCAAAGGGCTTCCCTTTAAAGCGCCGCGCGATTTCCTCCTCATGTGGGATGAACTCAATGCAGGGTGAGCACCAGCTGGCCCAAAAGGAGAGTAGCACGACCTTTCCCTTGTAGTCCGAAAGACTCATGCTCTTTCCGTCAAGATCGACTCCAACAGTTTCTATCGCACGTCTTCCCACTCCGACGACTTCTCGGTCAGCAAGCTCTCTCAATGCGTACTGACGAAACGTCCGTTCAATCGCTTGGAAGTGATACTCGTGCTCGCCGTCAAAATCGTCCAGAAACTGTCGATAGAGTTGGGCGGACTCTTCGTGACGACGGTCTTGGTGCAACTCCACCACGGAGGCTAGTGCCAACGTGCTGGTGCACCTCACGTGACGATGGCGGTTCGCTTTGAGGATAACCCTCAAGTGTCGTTCGAAGGGCCGCGCCCAAGCTGGACTGCCGAATCCGTTGCCGAGAATCTCACAGAAATTCGCGATGTCTGGACTCGTGGCATGATGCGACACTATCATTTCAGCAGCTTTGACAAACACCTCCGTTCGCAGTTGAACGATTACCATCCTTCGCCAATCGGCAGACGCACGTCAGAAGCTCGGCGGCCTTCGCGTGGCTTGCGCTCTCGGACACTCGTTTGAGCAAAACGCGGGCAATCCCAAGGTCACCGCCAGCTTCGTGAGTAGCACGTCGACCGAGCGAGACTGCCGAGGCCAGTTGGTCGAGGTCAGCAGCCAGGGCGTGCTCTTGGAACAACTCCGATGCCGATTCTGAAGTCGCCGGCTGTGATGAGAGAAAGGCAGCCCAATATAGTGCGGCAAGCCCGCCGGTCGTATTGGGATACTTTTCGGCTACCGCCATCAGCTCCAGTGGCAACTGCTTGCGCTTCCTATCGAGTTGCGCCTTCAGTCGCGTTTTTTCTTTGATGGAATCCACTTTGACCATACGAATCTGCAGTTCCATCTCGGAACGATAAAGACGGCGAACAGCCTCGACGTCTTGGGGCTGACCATTCTCTTCCGGGCTACCGATTTTCACTAAGCACATCGCCGCCAAAGGGAAGGCAAAAAAGACTACGGTCTTAAAGTGGGTCATTTAACGCTCCGACTTGTACAGTCGCGGTGGTCAAGATGCCAGGCTTGGCACCTATTGCTGAAATCCGCAGGCGATTGGAGGAATTGTCTTCTGAACCATCCTTGGAGCTGCTCATTCTGTGAGATTGACGGACGACCCTGCCTCGATCCGATCCATCCCAAGATTCACGGAGGTAGCGTTGAATTGTCGCCGCGTCAGGCGGGTTCTTTAGATAACCTTCGACGACCCTTCCAGACCGGCTAACTAATTCGACTGTTTTAGATTTTTTGCTCTCTTGTAAATGCCTCGCAGGTGTCGCCCGCTAGTCGGGAGTGAACGCCGACGACAACAAGCCCGTCAGCCGCAAACTCGTCAGCCAACTGCTGAACTTGCGGTAGCTTCTTCACGCACGGCGTACACCAGGTAGCCCAGAAATCGATCAGGACAACCTTGCCGCGCAAGTTATGCCAATTCAGCGGTTCTGTGTTGAACCATTTCGAGCCAGTGATGTCGGGAGGTCTCACCTCCGTGAGGTTATCACGTATTCGCTTTTGGTTGAGCTGAGTTTGAGCGAAACCCGGCGCGTTGTAGTGGGCGACCACTATCTCCCCATCATCCGAAACGACCTTCTCACCGTAGTAAATGCCGAGCAATCCATCTGACATCTGGGTGCACCCCTGAGTTCCACCACCCATGACGTTATTGGGAACATCGAACAATTCCTGCTGATTCAAACGAACAAGAAGATCCCAATCGCCGCGAGCAGGTCCGGTCATCGCGCAGAACCAATCCCCGTACACGGCCCCCTCGATGAAACGCCCAAATGCACCCGTATAGCCACGAAACCGCTCCATATTCTTCTCCCCCGCGACGACGTCACTAACCTTAAACGTGGGACGCTTGGTGTCGCCCTGTTGTCTGAGCGCTCGAAGCACAAGACTGTTGTCGCGAATGAAGTAACGACCATCAGCATATGAAACTTGGATCCATGGCGATCCCTCGACGTAAGTGACTTCCGGGACGAGTTGTTTTTGCACCTTCGCCAGTACGACCTGCCAGATGATACCCGTCGATTCACGGCGTCGTACGTGGAGCCAGCCACTCTCGACCCACAGTTCGCATTCCGCGTCGTCGGTCGCCGTCGGGACAACCGGATAGGTAACTCGTGCCCTCCATCCTTCTCCGAAGTTGCTAACCTCTGGTCGTGACGCGATAGCGCGGTCAGGTGCTGCGGCCTTCGTTGGTGAGGCGAATGCGAGGATCACAATCGACACCAGGCAAATACTAAACCGAGAATCGCTGACGATCGTTTGGGTCTCCTCATTGGGGCGTGGTTCACAATGAAAGAATTCTTGGGATGTACGGGGCCTTGTTTCAAAAGCCCCCTCCCTCTGGCTCTGTCCGCCGAGGGAAAGAGGACATCCGGAGTCGCTGCGCGACAATTTTGCTGATTGGAACAGGCCTAGTCCTCCTTTCGAGGAATCTCCGAAAAACTGGGCCCAGACAAAAGTTGCTCGA
The DNA here is from genome assembly GCA_965223305.1 of Pirellulaceae bacterium. Classification (GTDB taxonomy): domain Bacteria; phylum Planctomycetota; class Planctomycetia; order Pirellulales; family Pirellulaceae; genus CBDCWT01. The sequence goes on from CBDCWT010000003.1 coordinate 52,550, forward strand.
CACGCTCTTCGACGTGCTCGGCCTGGGCAGCTTCGCGCCTCTGCAGCCGTTGTTCGATTCGCTTGGCACGTTCGTTCATCTGTTTTAGCTGGAGTCTTTGGAGTTCTAGCTCAACTACGAAGGCACGTGCCACGACAGTAGACAGCTCTCGTCGGAGTCGTTTCACTTCCGGATGATCGTTGCTGAGGGTTGTCAAATGTTCCCGCCTCGTTGCCGTGACACGTTGGATCTCTTTCTCAGTTTGCGCAAGCTGAGCGGCCAGTTGTCGTTCTTTTGGAGATCGGGATCGTGTCAAAGGTGAACTCGTCCCGAATTGGTCGTCTCGGTACGTGTACGTCTCGCTCGTGTGGTTTTCCTTGACATCGACCAGCCTGAGCAGTTCCTGGGCCTTGGCAACGCGATCCTTGTCCCCTGCTAGGATGATCCCGTTGGCTGGACGAATGATTGAGAGTCGAAGCTCCGGGAACATCGTCTCGACATGCGTCGCGGCGGATGATGCGTTGGCGTACTTCAGCATCACAGATACGAACTGCGCGTCATCGGCTAGCTTCGTCCGGACGTGGTGACGGTGACTGAAGGGATTCTCCTGCGCGCACAGCGCGGTGACCGAATTCGAAATGAGCAACAACGCAATCAGCTGTCGAAGTCGAGTGAGTTTGATCATTTCACTGTCCTGTCTGAGTGTTGGTTTTGTTAATTCGACGGTGTTGACTCCACGTGAAGAGGTTATTCTTGCCGTTGATTTGGACTTCGATCGCACCACTAGTAGTTGCTTTCCAACCCGAGGTGCGCTTCCATTTCTAACAGCTCGCGGTCATAACGTTGCAGTAGGCTGTCAATCTCACTTCCAGAGCTATCGAGTGATCTGTCGAGTGTCGGGGATCGATCTGGTGCAGATGTTGGTTCCTTGACGGTCGTTCCGTCGTTCTCGTGCGGTCCTCCAACGCTATTTCTATTTCTTTGAAAAGCAGTCCAAAGAAGCAACGCGACCAATAGAATGGACGTCGCGCCGAGAATCCGCACGAGTGCGAGACGGTTGACGGAGCGGTCGGAACTCGGCGTGCTCCCGCCGCTTTCGCGCCGGCTCACTGGTTGCAATAGGGACGAAGGGATGGCTTCCGTTTGCGGTTGTTGCAAATGAGCCAGACATTGTTCCAGGTCGCCGGCAACGAGCTCGGCGCTCGGGTAGCGTGCGACTGGCGCTTTGGAATGAAGACGCTCGATCAATCTGCAGAGCCAATGCGGGATTGATGGATTGAGGTTAAGGATTGGCGTTGGCTCGTCATCTGTGATCCTGCGGAGTACCCCGTAGCTCGACTCAGCACGAAAAGGAGCGTGCCCGACGCATAGCGTGTAAAGAACGCTACCCAGGCTAAACAAGTCACTCTGGCAATCGACCGGCTCTCCTCGTGCCTGTTCGGGCGACATATATTGAGGCGTCCCCGCAATGATTCCAGACCTCGTCAGGCTCGCGTCATCAACAGCTCTCGCTAACCCGAAGTCTGTTATCTTGATGCGTTCGACACCATTGGCGAGCAAAATGTTTGCGGGTTTAACGTCACGATGCACAAGGCCCTGAGCGTGTGCGGCAGCAAGTCCCTTCGCTGCTTGGAGTCCGATTCGCACGATTTCTATCACGTCGAATGGCCCTTCCGACTCAACTCGTTTCTGCAAAGAGCTACCACTTTCGTATGGCATGACGAGATACGGCAGGTCGCCGTCGCCCGCCACACCGTAGATGGCGATGACGTTGTCGTGTATCACTGCCGCAGCTGACTGAGCCTCTCTGGTGAAACGCGTCCGAGCGGCGGCACTATGAGCAAGGTGAGGCGCCAGGACTTTGACTGCAACGAATCGATCCAGTGACCGATCACGACATTTCAACACAGTCGCCATTCCGCCCTCCCCGATGATGCCCACGACCTCGTAGGGCCCAATCCGCCCCAGCATCTCTGGGTCGTCCGTCGGTTTAAGCAGGTCGAGCAAGCGTTCTATGCGATTGGCGTGGGCTGGGACGGAATTGATCGCATCGCTGGCCGCCCGCTCGTTGGATGGGTCGCTCGTTCCGGCAGCACCCAACTGCGCGGTGTCCAACTCGTCGTCGGGCAACAAGTCGCGGACGCTGTTCCAGACAGCGGCATCCGCAGCGGACTCTTCAAGTGTGTTTCGACACGACTCACATCCTTCGAGGTGACTCTCGAGCTGTTGCAAGTCATCAGCCGCCAGTTCACCATGCAAGAAGTTTTCCAGGCTTCGGTCGCTGCAACGACTGGGGTTATTCATATTCAGTCACCTTCGCTCTCAGCCGTTGGATGACACGGCACCGCGCGGTGTAAACGCTTCCAACGGTCATCTCAAGATCGACAGCCACCTGACTAGCGGCTCGCCCCTCGACTGCCGTTTCCCAGAACGCTCGCCACGTGTCTGCTTCGACTTGATGTGCCACTTCTCGCGCCGCGTGTCTAAAAACTTGGCGGCGGTGCTCTCGTTCGATGTCGTCGACGGAAACGTCATCGCTGCCGAGCTGGCTTAGTCGCTCGAGGTTTGTTGTGCCGCCCACCGCGTCGTGGGATGCGCTGCGGAACTCATCGATCAAGCAGTTGCGACAGACTGTCGTTAGCCAAGTGCTAAACCTCGCGGAACCATTGTCCCGGTGAAAGTGCTGAACCCGCCGTGCGATTTTCACCATCACCTTCTGCGCGACGTCCTGCGCATCAGCGTCTTGGTAACCGCGTTTCCGCGCAATGCGGTAAATCACCGGTCTGTAAATGGTCTCGAATTCACGCCACGCGTCGTGATCGCCCGAGTCGCGGATGCGGAGCAGCAGGCTCATTCTCGTGTCTGGAAAGTCGGTCATTAGGTTCGCCGGAATGCAAGCATTTGGTGAGCCGTGGTGTCTGGCCCCAGATAACCTTGATCCTTGCATCGTATTACACGACGCACGCGGCTGCTTCTTACAGGAGAATCCGCACGCACGGCTTTAAAGGCACGAATCGCGAGGCCCCAAACGGAACGACGAGACATTCGGAGCTGACCCGTTGATGGCAACAGGTTTCACCAGTCGGCGCTATCTCCTTCTTGGCACTCAGCTTATGAATCCACGGGGCAGTGTTCCACTAAACACTTGAGCCAAAGCGAGTTATCGCGGCTCGAGGCTAGAGTAATGCACGAGGTCAGATTGTCCCGCACCCACAACGTGTCGTCGCGGGTTTCGCGCACTTATCCGCCTAGGGCATGGAGCGCCAGCCAATCTTGCACGCCACGCCGCACCGAAAGACTGGCCATGAAATTCATGGGTCTATTCTGTCCGCGCGGTTTTTTCGACTGGGTTACGTTTGCGCTCTTCCCAATTTGCAGCGCCGACGGCCACCTCGTGCGCGAAATGCGCGAGGTTACCAGGCGAGGTGATTTAGACTTCTAGATAGACCGATGCAGTTTCGTCAGGCTCCGCCAGCAGCCTACTCGTGGCCGCGTGTCAACCTGCAGCTGATCCCGCGGATGTGCCATCACTTTGACACAGTCGCTGCCGGAATCTCTGAAATTTCGACGCACGGAACGATTCCACCGGCTGCACGAAAGCCAGTTTGCTTCGACGCACGGGTCTTTTCACCCGAGTAGGTCAACGCGAGCAAAGACGCGAAGGGAAAAAGGGCGAATTTGCCAGGCGCGAGAGAAGCCCGGGTAGTCTGACTGCACTGAGAATCGCTTTTAACTGACGGACTCACCTAGCAGGTCGATGCGACGAATTGTCGCATCTCTACAAAGTTCTCATCCAGGGCGGATCTGATATCGTGATCGACGGGAGGAAGAACAAATTCTTCTACCGTTGAGCTGCTTTGCGCGACAGTTATTAAGCACGAGAGACTCGTGTTGCGGCACCGGGCAGTGCTTCAACGAGAGTCAAGGCGTGGCCAGCCCACGCAATCATTCAGCTTTTTCATTGAGGTTTCGCCATGTCATCGTCGCGGAAACTTGATCGTCGCACCGCGATCGCCGTTCTCTCTTCGCTGGGAATCGGGTCATCGGCATTTCGTCGGGCATTGGCAAAGGATGCCGAAAAGCAAATAGTGGTCACGCCCGAAATGATCGCCGACGCAGAATGGGTGGCAGGTGTTGAGCTATCGGACGAGCAGCGGCGAATGGCGGCCGATGCGCTCACGACGGCGCAAAAGGGATTCCAGGAATTCCGAAGGGAGGAGTTGGAGAATGGACTAGCGCCGGCGTTTGTATTCCGGCCTCTGGAGGACGAACAGCGGCCAAACTCAGTCTTTCAACGTACGGAAGTGCGATTCCGTGAAACAGGGACGGCTGCACGCCCGAAGTCTTCAGAAGACCTCGCCTTTCTGCCGGTCAGCGAATTGTCAGCGTTTGTACGAAAACGGGAGATTTCGTCGACAGAGTTGACCAAGCTATATCTCGCTCGTTTGAAGCAGTTCGACCCGCTGTTGAAATGTGTGGTGACACTTACCGAGGCGCTGGCACTCAAACAAGCGGCTAGGGCCGACCGTGAGATTCAAGCTGGACACTATCGGGGTCCATTGCACGGCATCCCTTGGGGAGCCAAAGATCTGCTCTCGCAGCCAGGGTATCGAACAACGTGGGGTGCGCCTCTTTATCGAAACCGGTTTCTTGATAAGAAAGCAGCCGTCATTCAAAAGCTCGAAGACTCCGGCGCCGTTCTCGTGGCGAAGTTAACCACAGGCTACTTCGCAGGCAGTGACGAATGGTTTGGTGGAAAGACACGGAACCCATGGGATCCCTCGCAAGGGTCGGGCGGATCGTCGGCCGGACCTGCCTCTGCGACAGCGGCCGGTTTGGTTGGCTTTAGTATCGGCACGGATACGATGGGCAGCATCATTTCGCCCGCCAAACATTGCGGCGCCACTGGGTTGAGACCAACCTTTGGACGCGTTAGCCGATACGGTTGCATGGCGCTTTCGTGGACGATGGACAAGATTGGGCCGATCTCTCGGTCCGTCGAGGACTGCGCGGTCGTGATGGGGGCGATTCACGGAAGGGACCATCGTGACCCATCGAGCATCGATCGAAACTTTCGCTGGCCGATTGAAATAGATAACCAAGCAATCCGAGTTGGTTTCGTTGAGGACGATTCCGAGTTTGTCGAGGAGATGGCGGTACTGAGGGACTTAGGCTTTACAATGGTGCCTGTTCTAATTGAAGAGCCTCCTTTTAGAGACGTCTTGCCGGTGATTCTAACTGCGGAATCCGGCTCGGCTTTTGATGCTCTGACCGACAAACAGGAACCGCAAGGTGTCAAGTTTTGGCCGAAGACGTTTGTGATGGGGCAATTCATCACGGCGAACGACTATCTTCGGGCGAACCGAGTTCGCCGCCGTGTGATGGAGAGCATGAGAGATCTGTTCCGCAAAGTGGATGTCGTCGTTGGCCCATCAATGCACATCGCCACGAACATGGCTGGCCAGCCGAAGATCACTGTTCCATGTGGTTTCTGGCAGGGCAAGAGAATGAAAAGGCCGCTGCCCAGGGGGTTGTTCTTTACTGGTCGCCCCTACGATGAAAGCACGTTGGTCTACGTCGCCCATGCATTCCAGCAGGCAACCGACCATCATTTATCGCGTCCACCGATCGACGAGTTCTTGCGTAATCCCGAGTCCTTTCAGGAAGCCGAACTTGCCGATCCAGACAAACTATACACTTGCGAATAGCAGACGGCGTTTCCCGCGTCCCCGAACGACTTCGCGCTTTTGCAACGGGTCGATTCCACCGGTTGCGCGAAGGGCGATTTGCTAACTCGCGCCAATCCGCTTGATTGGCAGCGTTCTGTGCAGCGACAATGGCCGTCGGGTGATCACCTCGTGCGGCACTAACGCGCAGGTGATGCATCGGCAACACAACGGCACGAGTGGCCAATCTCGACTCACCGGTCGGTCAGTGGCTCCCCATAGAATGATCCCGTGTATGCGTAGCGTTTTCCGCGAGGGTTGCATGGTAGTTCCCAAATCAACGGTCCGAACAGTGCCCAGTCTGGATTCGATGGAAGTTGTTGTCACACAGACGTCAAGGCAGTTTCCGCGACATCTGCACGACACTTTCGTCATCCAACTTGTCGACTCGGGAGCCGATTCTTGTGAGATTTCTGGTTTGACGGCGACCGAGAATTCCGTTTTCGTTCATGCGCCAAATGTCGCGCACACCGGCGGCCCAATGGATGGTGCCCAATTGAACTACAGAGCCATCTATCCCTCTGACGCCGTCGTCAACGAACTGCTCGGCCGCAGCGGTAGAAACGCCATCGGCCGTGGTTCTTACGTTTTGCGATCTGAAGAACTTCAAACCGACATGACTAGCTTGTTTGAGACGCTGGATAAGGGAAGTGTCCATGTTCATGGCAATGGACTGGTCGACATCCTGAGGCGGATCGTGCGCCGCATCGACAATCTGGGAGTTGACGCCTTGTCGGCAGCAAATCCGCGATGGAATCGTGGTTTGGCTATCGCATGTCGAGATCACCTCATAGAGCACTGTCGTCGTGACGTACAGATCGCGGAATTAGCAGAGGTGACAGGTGCGAGCCAGTTTCATTTGATCCGCACCTTTCGTAATGCGACGGGTATTACTCCGCGACAGTTCTTGATCAGCCAACGTGTCATCCTGGCGAAGCGGCTTCTGCTGGCTGGGATGCCGATTGTAGAGGTCGCACACAGAGTGGGGTTTTGTGACCAAAGTCACCTGACTCGTTGCTTTAAGAGGGTCACTGGTTTCAGTCCTGGCCAATTCGTGAAGAGCTAGTGATGGCGAGTGCAGCAATTCTGTCCAAGACTTAGGGCGAGTCGCTTGATAGGCTTTCGTAGAAGAGGACGTTCTAATCGGCCATCCAAATGGAGCACCTTCCTTCTATGCGATTCGAGCCGTTGATCCTAGTTTCACTGATCGCATTTTCTTCGTCCGTGTCGCTGGCGGAGGACTCCGCTGACCACTCGATGACGGAAGTGATTTGGCAACCCGTATTCCGGAACGGTGTCCCGCTCGAAGCGATGCATGGGACCTGGGAAGCCAGAGGCTACGGCTACGAGTTCGACGTCTCACAAGCGGGTGTGCGAATGTTCAGTGTTTGCCAGGCGGGTGTGTGGGAACATTCTTTGGAGGGAATCTCGGGCGTTCTATACCGCCCCGGCGAATCTGCCGACGAATGCACAATCACCCTGCACCCGCTGATACCTGGCTACCGGCTAACGAGGATTCAGGAATCTCCCCGACGACCAGCGCGGCTCAAGGGCTGGAAGCCAACCGAAGTCTTCGATGTCTTTGCGGCGACTATGGCCGAACTCTATCCATTCTTTGAAGTTCGTGGCATCGATTGGCAGTCGCGCGTCGAAGAGCACCGTCCGAAGGTAAGCGATGAGATAACGGAACACGAACTATTTGACGTCATGGCTGCAATGCTATCTGGTTTGAATGACGGCCACACTCGCCTTGCTGCGGATGACGGAGGACGGGCTGGTGGCGGCGCGAAGAACACCGTTGCAGGCGTTCGTGCTGCATTTGAATCTCAGTCCAGAGTCCGAGATGAGCATGAGTTCTGGATGGAATGGGTGAAAAGCGTGAACCGCGACATCGAAGACAAGGTTCTCGATGGCAACCCGTCATATGCATGCAACAAACAGATCATCTGGGGACGGCCCGACCAACGAATTGGGTACATGGCCATTCAGCGAATGGCGGACTATTCGGACGGCGACTTGGATGGCCAGCTCAAAGCACTTCATGAAGGGCTTGACAAGGTGCTGACTGACCTAGCGGATACCGATGCGCTCGTAATCGACGTATCGATGAATCCTGGTGGAATGGACATGTTAGCCCTGGAAGTTGCATCTCGCTTTGCAGACGGGCGACGCCTCGGATTCACTAAATGGCCGGCAACTGCAAGCGAATACCGGAACGACCGCTACGTCATCCCATACGCCTCCAAGAATCCCGATGGCGTCATGTACGACAAGCCGGTGTATTTGGTGACCAGCGACCTCACCGTAAGCGCTGCCGAGGTTTTCACGATGTGCATGCGTGCATTTCCACAAGTAAAGACAGTCGGCCAACGGACAGCGGGAGCCTTGTCTGACGTCCTCGACAAGACACTACCGAATGGTTGGGAATTCGGAATGTCCAATGAGATATATGTTGACCACCAAGGCGTTTGCCACGAAGGTGTCGGCATCCCGCCGTCCGTAAATGTCGAGATATTCGATACGGCCAAGCCTCTTCATCTAATACATGCGGAGTCAATCGGCAAAACGGTCGCAATGGCGAAGAACGAGTTGGACGGGATGCCTAGGTGAGCAAGTTGGTGGGATTGGCCGCCTAGCACAAGCCCTCCGGATGCGCCGGATCTCACTGAGCTTGAGTGAAGTGGTCTCTTGGGAGACTCTGCAATGTGACAAGTTGTTCGATTCGATTCACCGAGCTGCATAGACGACAGATGCTGGCCAGCTGGTTACGAGCTGCAGCCACCAGCAGGAAGGAGCAGTTTTGCAGTCGAACGGAGATGTCGTTTGAATCGTGGGCCCGTCAGGTACGAAGATGGCTCAGGGCGACTTTGCCCGATGCGTACAGCAGAGTCTATCGCTCTTTCTTTACTGACACCATACCCAAGTATGTCTGTGCAATTTCGTGAGGCCCCGCCAGTAGCATTGCTCGGTGCCGCCTCTCAACGGGCGGTCGACCCCACGAATGTGACATCACTTTGACACAGCTTCGGATGGAATCTGGAAGTTTCGACGCACGGAACGATTCTACCGACGCAGCGAAGCGATCTCGCGAAACTCGCACGGGTGGGTTTCATCTCTGCGTCGAAGTGCGCCGAAAACTCTCGGTGCCGACGTCGCACCAGCGACTTTAGTCGGATTGCACGAGGTGGGATGGATGCTGAACTTATTAGCTGTCGATTGGTCTTGGTCCATTGTCATCGTGCAGCCTCGTATCTGAAGCCTGTGCGTGGAATGCCTCCATGCCTCCCCAAATCGGCGAATGTAAATGGAATGCCTTCGCCGTCCCTTTCGACATGGAAGTGGATGTGCGGATATAGACTGCGACCTGTGGTTCCACTCTTGGCAATTATTTGTCCTTGCATCACTGTATCGCTGACCGCCACAAGACTACCGCGTTGTTCCAGGTGGACGTAGAAACCGCGAGATCCATCGGAATGTTCAATCACAATTCTATTGCCTGGAAAATTGCCGATGCTGTTTCGACTGACGCTGACCTCAACTACGGTTCCCGCACGTGCTGCGGCAACTGGCGTGCCGACTGGCATATAGAAGTCGTAACTGTATTTGTGGTTTGCGCGATGACTGAAAGTGCTGCGATTCCCCTGGACGCACCATCGAGACGTGCCAGATTCGAACGGCAGCTTATACGGTGACGTGTCTGGTGGTGGATAGTTTTCGAGCTTGGTTGGACCTCGGAAGCCAAAAACATAGACTGCTCCGATGGCGAGCAGTCCAGCCGCAATCCACGGCCTCTTCCCGGGTCGTTTTTTCACCTCCATACCGTGTCATTGTATGGACTTCCGTTCTACGCCCTACACCGATCGTGTAGGTGTCTATTAGCGCGCCGGAGATTGATCCAGTTGACAGCACTCGGCGAGGTCAACAACCTGGCGTTTGTTTTGCGACGTGTCGACTCCACCGCGTGCAGGAAGTGCGATTTCCTAACTCGCGCGGAAGAGCTCACACTGCGTCGGTTCGTGCAGCGAAATTCGCCGCGCCGGCACCTCCAACTAGCTACCGTCGGGGGCAAGTTCCAATGTGACGTGCCCCAAAAAAGATCAACCGGATTCTCGTTTCGGGTAGCAGAACTGCCTCGATCGCACAATCTTGCCAGCGAACCTGGAAAAGCTCGATTTGCCGATGGCTTTGACAAAGCGGTAAAATGCAAGAGATCGGCCTCAGATTCTGCGTCGTCAAGTAGGCGACGTGCCGTCATATTGTCGCCCGAAGAACCGGCTGCGAACTCAAACCGTGACCACTGTCTTTCTAAACCAACCGGTGATGGTGCTCGAGGATCGGAAATCCTGCGGCGAGGGCGGTCTTCTCGGTTGTCATGGTGTCGTGATCGGCGTTGACGGCAACGAGCGCAGCTGTACTGTCGAAATGGCAAACGGACACCGCATGCGTGGCGTTCCGTTCTCCGCCGTGGCGGACGTAGTTGGCCCTCGAGGCATTTTTGACAAGACTGGGATGACAGCGAACGCCGTCTACCGGTCACGAACGGGAAAGGTTGCGACATTCTCATTTCACAAATGTGACTGTGACGTCGTCAACTACGAAATCCGATTGCCAAATGAGCCTGGCCTTTTCCCCCGCATAAAGGTCCGAGTGCCTCTTAGCATCGCGCTCACGTCCGAATTCGTGCGTCAGACCCTGACCGAAGCTTTTGCATAGAATCGCCAGTCCAGTCTCGAAGTCTGCCAAATCAGCCACCCCGCAGGCAGTGGACCGTCGAATTTGTCCTCACTTTGACACTGCCCCCGCTGAGGTTCGACGCACGGGACGATTCCACCCGTTGCGCGAAGGATGGTTTCCTAACTCGCACGGATGTGCCCGGACTGCGCCCGTTCGTGCGCCGAAATTGGCCGCTCCGCAGGTACCCGAACACGCATCGTTTCACGCCAAGGGCCGCAGGCCAAAGCCGCAAACTGCATCGGCCTATCTGACGCCTATCTGACCGATGCGGATTCGGGAGTCCCGTAAATCCCCAAAGTGTGTCACACTTCCGCGCGCCAGCACACGTGGCTAGGTTCAGAGGTCTTTTTCACCGCACTGGGGCAGCTTCACCGTGGTGGCCAGCTTACGAACGCGGTCGTCATGCCACCGGTGAATGATTGTTGGTAGACTGGTGCTCTGCAGAAATACGGTCCAATCATTACCCGAGCCGCCCCCCCCCCCGGCTGAACATGAGCATAGAAGACGGCAGTCAACTTGGCACCTTCAGAATCGTTGAACCACTCGGTGCGGGCGGTATGGGCGAGGTTTATCGGGCAACCGATACCAAGCTCGATCGCGAGGTGGCGATCAAGGTGCTGCCGGATTCCATGGCCCATGACCCCGAGCGCGTGGCTCGATTTGAGCGCGAAGCCAAAGTGCTGGCTCGACTCAATCATCCCATGATTGCGGCCATCCATGGTTTTGATGAAGCAAATGGGAAACGGTTCCTAGTACTGGAACTGGTAGAGGGCCCAACATTGGCAGACCGCTTGGAGAACGGGCTACTCCCCGTTGAAGAGTGTCTAGATATCGCTCGCCAAATCTCAGAGGCATTGGAAGTCGCGCACGATAAAGGCATTATTCATCGAGACTTGAAACCAGCGAATGTAAAGGTGACGGCTGAGGGTCAGGTCAAAGTCTTGGACTTTGGATTGGCCAAGGCCTTGGCAGAAGAAGAAACGAGTCTTGATCCCACATCGTCTCCCACGATCACCAAAGATTTTACAGCTCCGGGTGTGATACTTGGCACAGCGGCTTACATGAGTCCCGAACAAGCCCGAGGCAGGCCGGTCGACAAACGATCCGACATTTGGTCTTTCGGGTGTGTGCTCTACGAATGCCTGACCGGAGACTCCATGTTCCGAGGCGAGACGGTCACTGATTCGATCGGCGCCATCCTTCATAAGCAGCCCGATTGGAGCCTACTGCCCGCGGAAACCCCGCCCACGGTACAATTACTTCTCAGACGCTGCCTTGCCAAAGACCGTAAACGCCGTCTGCGCGATATCGGCGACGTGAAGATCGAACTGGAAGCGGCCATCGCCGATCCGACTTCGTCCGCTCTTGGACTAGCCAGTGCAGCATTGGCCACCAATGGAAGTACGCTGCTTTGGAGTGGTCGAGGCATTACAACTGTCATTTGTGTCGCATTAGTTGCGGTGTTGGTGACGATCGGCGCCACCTGGTCTGTTTGGCCGACGCGTTCACCCGTGCCGCCTCCAGTCGAAGCTCTCCCACCCGCTCCAGTAGAACGCTTCATGATCACACTCCCACAGCGCGAGAGTACAACCAGTTTCGTGCGTTATGATACCTTCGACGTGACTGACGACGGGAAGCTGCTGACTTACAGGGCGAGTAAACAGCCCAGAGGAGTTGACGTTTTCCGGTCGAGCAACCTTCCTTCTGTAAATTCTGTCGATCTCATTTTCGCGTTTTGTAAATAGTATGGAGTGGCTTCGCCGCCGTTTTCTTTTGCGTTCACGCAGACCGGGGGGCTCATTGCCGCCCCCCTGGACCCCCGCTAGCCTTTCTCTGTGTTCCGTTTTTGGGAGGCGTTGTTTGCATTGTCAAATAGACTTTGCCAGTTTCCCAATCGTCGCTGGTCTCGCTGAGGATCGCGCTGACTAACCGCAGGAGCGACGCTTCGTTGGGAAACAGCGTTGCCACTCTGGTGCGACGTTTGATCTCCTGGTTTAGCCGCTCAAGCATGTTCGTCGTGCGAAGACGGCGGCGGTGAGAAGGTTCCAATTCGAACACCGTCAGACTTTCCGCAACGTTGGTCTCGAGCCAACGGGATAGATCCGGCGCCGTCTCGGCGTACTTCTCGACCATCAACTTGAGGAGACGATCTGCTTCGTGACGATCCGCTGCGTTGAGCACGTTACGCAAGTCCTGGATGACTTCCGGACGCATGGTTATCTTGGGTACGTAGTTCAGAGCGTTCTGGAGGAGGTGAAACTGGCAGCGCTGCCAGGCCACGCCTGCGAAGCATGCCTTGCGAGCCTGCTTCAGCCCCGCGTGATCGTCGGAAACGATCAACTGAACACCGTGCAAGCCACGGTCGATCAGACTCTTCAAGAAGCTTCTCCAGTGAACCTCTGCTTCGGAAAGTGAGACGCTGACGCCCAGGATGCTGCGTTGACCGTTCTCCAAAATGCCGGTGGCGATCAGTACCGCGCAGTCACGTACGCTGCCTCCGTGGCGAACCTTCTCGTAGCGAGCATCGAGAATCACATACGGCACCGTTTCCAGTGGACGCTCCCGCCAGGCTTGCAGTTCTTCGTCCAGCAGCTCGGCGGCCCGACTGACCTGAGTACTACTGACCTCCAATCCACACAGCTCCTGAGTGATCTCCGCCACTTTCCTGGTCGATACTCCCTGCACGTACATCTCCGCCACCGCTAATTTGAGCGCCCGCTCACTGCGTTCGCCCCGTTCCAATGTCGACGGATAGAACTCCACATCTCGGGTCTGAGGAACGTTAACGCGCAGTTGGCCGAGTCGGCTGTTGACCGTCTTGGACTTGTATCCATTGGCATATCCACGTCGCGCTTCGGTCCGCTGATACGGCATCGCGCCCAGGGCTTCCGCGCGCTCGAGTTTCATCGCCTCATTCATGAGAATCTCAATCGCGTGCCCCATTCCCTCAAAGCCATGTTCGCCGAGTAGTTGGAGCAGCTCTTCGAAACGAGTAGATTGATCGTCGTGGGCCATGTGGGTCTCCTTTCGCTAGAGTAGTGTCCTGCGAAAAGAAAGATCGACAGCGGCCCACGCTTTTTCAAGCCGCCTATCAGCGACGCTCCGAATCAATTAAGTTCGGCGCGCCACTGCGCTTTTACAGAAAGAATGTTACACCACCCGTTTTCCTGCGATCGCGAGATCAAGCCAGGCCAGTTCATATCGACACAAATGATGAAAGCAGTGATATTCGGCTGCCAACTCTGTCTCCCGACGGCAAGTCGCTCGCATACGGCTGCGAAGGAAGACTTCTTAAACAACACGTTCTCGGCGGCCCACCCACCCTTCTATGCCAGAATACCGGTGTCATCGTAGGTATTACATGGTCTGAAGACGGGTTTATTACCTTCACAGATTCCAGCAAACCAAACGCTCTACTGCGCATCGACGAAGACGGTGGCGAAATTACGGAACTGAAGATTACAGGGTCAGAGAAAAGATGGATTCGGTTCGTTCATGCTTTGCCGGGTGGACAGGCGATTCTTTACGCGGCCTTCCAGGACCAATATGCCAGGGGCCACAGTTCGATTGGGGTCTATTCACTCGAAACGGGCCAGGCAAAAGAGCTGGCCCCAGTTGGGACGTATCCACTTTATGCTCAGAGCGGCCACTTACTGTACTTACTAGATTCGACGCTGATGGCCGTGCCATTTGATGCAAAGGCGTTGGAGAAAACTGGTAAAGCCGTTCCCGTTCCACGAATGGGAGAGGTGCGTTCTGGAGCTTCCGGCTCGGCACTCATCGATATCACAAGCAATGGCACGCTTTACTATCGTGAGGCTGACCCAAGGACGAATACGATGCGCGGCATCTATCGATACGCGATAGAGAGTGGAGGGGAGCCAGAGTTGATGTCACCGAGGACAGGAGACTTCGCTAGATTCTCGATCTCCTCGGATGCCAAGTTCATCGCAATAGAAATCGGCGAAACGGGCGAAACGTACGAACCAGAAGGAAATAGCATTTGGGTTCTCGATCTGGGACGCAATGTGCTGCAACAGTTGACGACCGAAGCAGGCGGACAAATGATACCAATGTTTTCTCCAAACGGTGTTTGGGTGTATTATTCCGCGTACGACGAAAACGACGAGTGGAAAGGTATTTACCGTCGGAAACGCGGAGATCGCAGAATCGACGGTGCGGAACCCGTCGAGGAAGGACCACGCCCATTCTACCTCAACTCGATTTCTTCTGACGGCATGTATCTGCTCGGTGCTGATGCGCCCGACTCAAATGTATCGCCGGGAACACATTGGGACATCGGTTTGATCGCTCTGGATGAAAACGGCGAAAACGCGACTAGGACGATTTGGGCTGGTGGCCCTTGGCCGCAAGCTCGGCCGAGTATCTCACCTGATGGGCAATTCGTTGCCTACATGTCTTGGCATACAGGTAAAGCTGAAGTTTACGTCCGCCCCTTCGATTCCTCCGAAGAAAGCGACCTTGAATATCAGGTTTCAAATAACGGCGGAAGTTGGCCAATGTGGTCTCCCGATGAAAAAACGCTGTATTACGTCGAGGGTGTACGTCAGTCAAAGCTGATGGCTGCAACTGTGCTCACAAACGCCGAAACGACGGGAGATGGCGAGTTGCCCCGATTTAAAATCGGCGAAGTAAAAGAACTGTTTGGCTTCGGCACATTGAACGACTCACATCATGCGACAATCATGCCTGACGGGTCTGGATTCCTTCGCACCGAGATTGTGCCGCAGGACGGTGCTGAGCAAACCTCTGACGATCCTACGGTGATTCACGTCGTGAGGAACTTCTTCACAGAACTGGAACGCGTCGCACCAACTAAGGAGAGCAGTGAAGAACGCGAATAGATGATTGTCACTACAAAGACGGCCCAGTTAAACTTCGGCAGGGTCCCGGCATTGGACAAACACCGCTGCAAGAACTGTGGTTTTTAAAGTCGCAAAAGTCACATCCCTCACTCAAGACGCTCGCTGCCAAAATCGCGTCGGTCAGGTAGACGAATGGCATCTAGCTTAAGGTGTAACCCAATTGATGAATGACGTTTAGTCACGCTATCGCGGCAGTGCTGTCAGGCAAGCCAAGCCGCCGCATCTTATCCAGCTGGCTGCCTATCGTTGTGATAGCACGAAAGACTGCACTGCATGCCAGCATCGTTAAGGCAGTGTCGTCAAAGTGTTTGGGCTTAAACTAGCGACATTCGTCTTTCTCACCGAAGCGGATTCGTGCAGGCTGCGGACGCGTTCTCTGTCGGCGGCAAACGTGATGCAAAGGCCTCACGCGCATCTCGGTCGTTACCGAGGGTTGGACTCCGCTTGGCGGATTTCCTCCCAAGTAGGCGCCCGCCATATCGAGAGACTACCTTCAGAATCACTTGCTGCCAGAAGGTTGCCGTCCGGCGAGAATGCAGCAATCACTCCTTGCGATTCGGTTTTCAGAGTTCCAAGGCTACGAAACGTGGTCAGGTCAAATAGAGTCAGAGTGGCACCCCCGACAGCCAAGCGCCGGTTGTCGAAGGAGAATGACAGCGATGAAACGTAACCCGCTCCGCGTATCGTCCTCTCGCTGTGGTCCTTTACGCGCCAAATCTTGGTAGCGCCATCCTCTCCACCCACGGCTAGCATCTGGCCGTCTGGTGAAAAGTGGGCCGGACGACCTCGATACTTGCGTCCCAGGACAAGTGGTTTACCATCGACGTGGCGATTCCATAACAAGACACGAAAGTCTTCGTGAGTCGTTGCCACCAACTGCTCATCCCGTGAGACGTCCATGGACACAATTGGCAACGAAATGCGCGGGATGAGATTGTTCTCGTTCCAAGAAGAGATGTCGTAGCTGCGCACCCCATGTTCCACGTTCGATTCCGTTAGTCGATGAGCAGTGACGAGACTGTTACTCTTCGGTAAGAAATTCGATGCGGAGATGCCATTGAACTCCGCGGGAATCGTTTTCACCAACATTTGCGACTCCAAATCCCAAATCTTCAGCTCACCGGCATCGCCAGTTGCCGCCAATAAATCCGCATTTGGCGAGAACAACATTGGGAAGCGTCGTATTTCCCAAGGCGGAAGTTTGACTGGGCCCAGCTCAGTGAGGCGACGTTCCGTCCAGTCGGCCACCGACACTAACGTCAGATACCCCTCCTCGTCCTGAACTGCCAGCAATCCCCCATCGGGGGAGAACACAGGGTATCTTCTCTTGCCAGACAGCTGGCGACGAGCCGGTTCACGCGGGACAGGCCGCGCATTCCAGACGAGCACGGCGCCGTCCTTACTTCCGCTCACGATGGTTTGTCCGTCTTGAGAGAAGTCCAAGGAAAACACTTCGCTCAAGTGCCCGCGCAGCGTTGTGAGCAGCTTTCCGTTCGGAACATCCCAGACACGGACGGTTCCATCCGTTCCAGCAGACGCTAGTCGGGTACCATCTGGTGAGAATGCGATGTCGATGCCACCTTCGCTGAACTCAAAAGGCGCCACTGGTATTCCTGACTCGGGATGCCAAAACCTGATACTCGTGCGACCAATCGAGGCGAGTACTCTTCCGTCGGTCGAAAACTGCATGTCCGCCACTCCACCCTCGTGTGCGATCCATCGGTCCGTCAGTGCCTCCGGCTGTCCTCCATCAGCGTGCTCTGCGCGCATCAGCTGAATGTTCCCGAAGGTGTCTCCCACGGCGAGCGCACCAGATTCCCTGGCAAAGCAGACGACTCCACTAAACGCTCCCGCCGTTGCATTTCTTTCTGGTTCGGCGCGGAACCTTGTTTCCTCCATCGAATCAACCTTCCACGTGCGAACGGTACTATCTGTGGCAAACGCTCCCAACACCTGACCGTCTGCCGAGAAGCTTAGGCTGCGAAGAGGTGCGCCGGCCTCGTCGGCAGCAATCGGTCGATCGAAGTGCGGACCCTGAAAAAGTCTCAAGTCCCCCTTCTTCGAAGCCGAGGCCAGTAGATTCGTTTCAGGGGAGAATGCAACTGCGATGATTTGCGCACGATGTTCAAATGTGCTGACTCGCGTCCGATTGGACAAATCCCAGACCTCGAGTCGTCCATCAAACAGGCCCACAGCCACATAACGCCCGTCGTGTGAGAAGGCGAGGCGAAAAATCGGGTTGTCGTGCTGCACAAGCGCAAACTTGGCATCACTCTGGCAGTGTTGCCAGAGGTATCGCCATTCCCATCCCCGCAGATCGACTTCGTCAGGGGCGGGCCGATGACGGTCTAACGCATCAAGAATCTGTACGCGATCCGCCGACTGTAGCGCGGTGAATGCCAGATTCATGTCGGCGGCATATGCGTTCCGGCGCGCAGACAACTCACTTGCCTGAGCATTCTCGCGGGCAGCAATTGCTTTCTGTCGCTCGATATTGGCCCTCGCTCCGGCAGCTCGCGCGTTCACAGCTTCCTGACTTGCCCGTCTGAAACCAATGGTTGTCCCGGACAGTCCCAAGCAAAGCACCACTAGTAATGCAGTCCCTGCAAAAACAGGGCCGCGATTGCGGCGAATAAACTTCCGCAGTTTGTAACCCGGGGAGGGGGGACAAGCTAATACTGCCTCGTCATCAAGAAAACGCCGAACGTCCGCGGCAAATCCGTTCGCCGTCTCGTAGCGGCGGGCCCGATCCTTTTCAATGGCTCGCATGACGATCCAGTCCAACTCGCCGCGCACCAGACTTCTTAGTCTCTGGGGCTCTACCTGTCGGTTCGCTGCGACTGAAGGCAGTGCGTCGATTGTGCTAAGCCGCACGCTCGGGCGAGGCGGCTCTTCCTCGCGGATGATGCGCATCATCTCGTGAAAGGCCGCCGACCTGAGACGCTGTCGGTCAATTGGTGTAGCGCCCGTCAACAATTCGTAGAGCAACACACCGAGTGAATAGATGTCGCTCCTCGTGTCGATATCGAGCTGATTGACCTCGGCCTGTTCAGGACTCATGTACTCTAATGTCCCGATTACCTGGCCATACTGAGTGAACATCGTCTTCTCGGTCAGCTTCTGGCTCGTTGCCTTTGCTACACCAAAGTCGATCACCTTGGGAACAGGTTCACCGTCGTAGAGTGCCACAAGCACGTTACTCGGCTTTAGATCGCGATGAATTACTCCTTTTTGGTGAGCGTGCTGAACGGCGTGGCAGATTGGTATGAACAGCTCCAGCCGCTCCTTGGGCGTAAGATGCTTCTCATCGCAGTATTCTGTGATGGGAATTCCCTTGACAAGTTCCATGACGAAATAGGGGCGGCCTGATTGAGTGGTTGAGGCATCGAGAACCTTGGCAATGTTCGGGTGATCCATCAGTGCCAGGGCTTGGCGCTCAGCCTCAAAGCGGGCGATCACTTGCCGCGAATCCATTCCTGGCTTGATGATCTTCAGAGCAACTCGACGTTCGACGGGCCTGGTCTGCTCAGCCATGTAGACGACACCCATGCCGCCTTCACCAATCTGCTGCAGCAGTTTGTACGGTCCGATCGACTCACCAGCTCGCTCGGAAATGGGCGTGTATTCAGTCTCCGCAATCTCCGTCGGCGGGGACTCAAGAAAGCTGCCAGCGTCCTCGTATGCCTTAAGCAAGCTCTCCACGGGCGCTCTAATGTCAGGCAATTCGGTAAAACGCTCCGCGAGAAACGCCTTTCGCTCTTCCTCGGAGTTGATCTCTAGGGCTCTATCGAATGTGGCTTTCGCTTCGTGTTGCATATCGGCCATGACCTAGCTCCGGGGTTGGGCTTACCGAAGTTAGTGCGACACAACGGGCCAAAAACTGCCACAGAATCCCAGAGAATTCTTAGTGAGCCGCTAACTGCTTATACAGCCATGCCTTTGCGTAGGCCCAATGGCGATGAACGGAACGCTCTGAGATGCACATAGCCCTCGCAGTTTCTAATACGGTGAGACCGCCAAAGTACCGGAGCTTCACCACGCCAGCCACTTCTGGCATCCTGGCGCCGAGTTCATTTAGCGCCAAGTCGAGTGCGAGGAGCTGGTCTGGGTTGGAAGGGTCCGCGGGGTCAAAGCCGTCAATCGAGATTGGGCCTCGACCACCTCCGTGTTTCTCTCGTTTTCTTCGTCGTGCCTTCTCGACCAGGATACGCCGCATAGCCTCCGCAGCTGCTCCAAAGAAGTGGCCACGGCTGTTCCACCGATCGGTCTTGTCAACGTCTACTAGTCGGAGATATGCCTCGTGGACCAAAGCGGTCGGCTGAAGCGTTTGGCCAGCTTTCTCCTGTGACAGCTTGGCGGCAGCGAGTTGGCGGAGCTCACGATAGACCAGCGGCAAAAGTTCGTCAGAAGCCGTCGGATCGCCATTTTCGATTCGACACAGGATGCGGGTGACTTCTGACATGCTCACCAGAATACCGCCACGATGGCACCGGTTCCATCCGCAGGTCTACGGGGCCGACGGAAAGGGTGTCTGAGTGCCGCCCGCGCACACCTGTACCTATCCCGGCCGTTCCAGTCTGGCTGCCATGACGATAGTTTTGGACGCCGAGTCGGCGACCGATTGCGCCATCATATTGATGTGACTCGCCGTCGCACGGGACGATTCCACCGGTTGCGCGAAGGGCGGTTTGCTTCGACGCACGGGTCAGTTTCATCTCTGCGTCCAAATGCGCTCAGCGAAGGACCGATTTGGGCACCCTCAATGGCCGCTCAAAGATGCCGTCTGCAGTGCCGGAATTACGCGATCGGGATGATTTCGACAATATCGTGCGCCGCTCCGACTAGGGCAGCAACGGGAATCCTTGAGTCGAAAGTCGCCAACTTGCCGCCGTGCCGGAGAGCCAATCCAACCAAGTACAAGTCCGTCAGTTGTTGGTGACCATGTAACCGCGAATTGTCGAATAACGTTGGGTCAGTGAGTGAAACAGCGTCCGGCCAAAACACATGTTCCGACGCTGAGCAGAATAGCCGCAATCGGTCAGTCGCCTCGCCAGGGCTGGCCGAGACAGTTGGATAGACGGGGTTACTCACCACACGTACGAATCCGTTCTCCGTGATCGGACAAGTCGCCCACGAGCCGGTGGCTGCAAACCAGCGATGAGCCGGCTCGTGGTGAACGTGCGCAGAGTCAAAGAGCGCGACCAGGACATTAATGTCGAGCAAATAGGTCACGGAGTCTTGTCGCGGAGTTCGTTCACCAGGTCAAGGTCGGGCGTTGCCTCGACCTTGGAGGGTGAGAATACGGGCACTCCATTGCGCATTCCATCTAGCCAACTTGGAGGAACTGGCTGCGTTGACGCCGATTCGAGAGGCTGCACCGAGACGTCCAGGCCGTCAGGCAAGTGTACGTCTGGTGGAAGAACGATAACGCCGTTACGAACCTTGCCGCGATAGATCATGGATTTCCCTCCCGTCACGCCACTCCTTCATAATACCCGCCTCCCTTTCCACGGGAAATGGTCAGACTGGGTCTGAGCTAGGGAGCAGCACCCAGGCAACGATGTCTAGACGCTTCAGCCCGCATTGCCGCGGGCTGAGTAGCGGGCCAGTTCGCGCGCACGGTCTGTGCCACCCCGTTAGGTGGCAAAATGCGGAACCCAACGAAGTTCTGGCGCAATCGCACGAACGAGGACACTTCATCGATGCGTGAGCGCCGCGGCTGCCCCTGACTGCGAAAGCCTGCCGACGACGACCAATTGCGCCATCAAGGTGATTCGGCGAGCTCTCGCTCTCGCCGCACGGAACGTTTCCAGTCGTTGCGCGAAGGGCAATTTGCTAACTCGCGCCGAAGAGGACGATCCGGGCGCGTTCGTGCAGCCAACGTACCTCGTCCGGGTTGTATTCGGCGTTGTCCTGCACCGACGTGAGCTTGGCGGCGGCTCGGATGGCTCCGCAGTTACTTCAGGTGGTGGATTGGATCGTATATGCTACTGGAAAGTTCTCAACTTCACTCCGGCACGGAACCTCACGGCAGAACGAATCGAGTTACCGAAGCCCTTCACCTCGTTCGACGGTTGGGCGAGCGTCATTCCTGCTCAATCACACATGAGTCATCTGGCAGTTATCTACGGTGTCGTCACAAGCGCGATGGCGGAAATCGACGATCTACAGAGGTACCACCGAGCTAATTCGGCGGTAATTGACCAGCTCCCGGAAACCGATGACTTCCCGCCAAACTCAAAACCAATGTTCGCGATTACTGAAGGTCAGCTCGTTTCTTGGCAGACCCGCGCAATCCACTTCGGTTGGACGACCAAGAATTTGACAGTCCTCGGTGAACCCGACAAACCGCTAGCACGGCTAGTTTTGCCGCGAGATCTCTCGGGTTTTTCAAGGGTGTTAGTGCGCTAAGAAGTTGTTTGCTAGCAATTTGTCGGGATGAGTGAGGAGTGTCAAGAATTTTGACGGGTTTGCTGCTGATTCGATTATCAAGTTTGAGGAACTCTTGATGAACCTCTACTGGTGGGATGCGCGTGTTCACATGGAGCTTGAAGTGTTTGGCAGAATTGAAATCCATTGGGAAATCGAGTCTGTGTCAGTCCGAAATTGGCAGTCGAACGGACTGGAAACGCCCAACCAATGGAAGCGAACCATTCTAGACGATGCTGGAATCAACTTCCCACACTCGATTGGCGACTCAAACGCCGGTACCCAATGAATGGATCGGGGCCTCGGCGTCATTCTCTACCAAGGCTTCAGCTGCCCACTCACGCAGCATCTACACGACCCTGGATCGCGCGACGGGCGTGACACGCCGCAACCGGAAACGGAAGCTCCCAAACTGCTTCGGCATCGGCCGACACGGTTGGGTGGCCTGCTCTCAAAGTTCAGAAAACGGCAGGTCGCAGTTTTCTAGTCCGTTTCTTGCTCAAGCCCCCCGTACGGTCTGGGGCCGATAATGCCTCCGCCGCACTGGAACTTTTCCGGAAAAACAATTCTCTCATCGCCCCAGTCGGGAAACGGAGCTGATTCGATAAACTCGACCAGCCAAAACATGCAACGCGGTTTTCCCTCAAGATGATACGCCGCCCAATGCAGGGGATTCCAGCACTCTTCACCTTTGCGGTCCACCGGCACTAAGCAGCTCGTGGGAGCACGGAAAAAATCACGAGCTGTTGGGCCTAATTGGTGAGTGCCGACTGCAGCGGCTAGCATCGCGACCAGCAAGGTGCGCACTCGGTACTTTGGGAAAAGGTCGACCATTTCCCCATTCTACTCGACAGCGTCTCCCTCACACTTTGCTGAATTGAATGGAATTCATCGACTGACGGTTACCGCTTGGCCGGAGCCGGCAGCTCGTGACAGCTTTGCCAGGTCTGGGCCGTAACAGGCTGAGTTGTTTCGCATCATGCGAGTGCAACCTGCATCCAGCAACATGCTAGGCTTGATTGGCACCTGTTGGGGTGTGTTCGAACTTGCCACTCGGCTTCTGGAGGTTTGCCATGGTAGGCCCAAACGCGGGTGCGTGCGGCCGCACAACGCGGCCGGTCAGTTCGGAATTGCAAGCTGTACGTAGGCTCGCATGGATTGGATTGCTGTTCGCGGTCGGTGCACCATTTACGCTTGTGCTGATAAGCCATCAGCGATTCATCGGTGTGGGGCCCTTCCTGTTCCCGATTGTCGCGACCATAGCAGGATTCCGAAGCGAGCGGAGAGGTTCCCTCTTGGGTGCATTACCATTTGCGGTGGGATTGCTAGAACTGATGGCTGCCACTGGGTTGCAGTTCATCATGGCCACGTCCTTCCCACCGTAGGCATGTGCAGGCGGCAATGCGTCTGCCCATGCCAGGTTCGGGACCTGCCCCTCCCGTGGAACAGCCTCCAGAACTGCGTCAGCTTCATCCTCCTGATTCGCAAGCCTCGCCGACCACGCAACTGTGGCGTCAAGCGGCGCGCCTTTGTCGCCGCCACGTCGCCGCCACCCGATCGGCCGGTGGACCCATGGAGTGTGCTCATTTTGACACGGCCGCTCGGCAGCGACGCAGACTTTCGACGCGTCGGTCGATTCCCGGTGCACGAAGGGCGATTTGTTAACTTGCACGGAAGTGCTTGAACTGCGGACATTCGTGCGGCGAAAGTATCCGCTCCACTTGCCAGGAATACGCGTCTCACGCCGATGCGAGTTGGCGGCCTCGACTCGAATCACTTTCGCCGAAAGACTGGTTTCCGGAGCGAAGCAGGAAGGACTACAAGCCGGCCGGCAGTGCAGCTGCCGGAATCCGTGAGACAAGATTGCTCTACGGGCATCACTGCTCTCGTGGCGCTAGCGTAAACACGACCGACTGTTGCTCTTGCCAACCAAAATCTACTGGGTGACTAAAGTCGAAATACTGCCCTTGTCGATTATGACACCTGTCGTAATACTCCGGCCAGACGAATTGCGCAATGGACATTAGTTGAGCGATGAAGAAAAAACGTCTGGACACCCGGCTCACTGCCGGCGAGTTGGAATTGCTGCAGGTTCTCTGGCGCGAGGGCAGCGTCACGATTCAAGAGGCGCAGCGGGCGCTTGGGTTGCCAATCGGCTACACGACCGTCCAGACCAGGCTGAATCGGCTAGTCAAAAAGGGTGTTGCAGCCCGATCGGAGCAGCGACCTGCCAAGTATTCCGCTGCCGTGACGTCGGACCAAGTGCGCCGCCACGATTTGGACCTGCTGGTCGAAAAAGTAAGCGACGGGCAAGTCGCACCACTGGTAGCGCACCTGGTCAGCCGCGACTCGATTTCAGCGGACGAAATCGCCGAGCTTAAGCGATTGGTGGCAGCGGCCGAACGACGGATTTCCAGCATCCAGAAATCACGGAAGAAGTCATGAGTGGAATTGTTTCCGTGTTGTTGCGGACCACCGCAAGTACGATCATCGCGTGGTGCATCGCATCTTTGCTGCTTCGCAGCCAGCGAATTAGTTCTACGCGCGTTCATCAGGTCGCGTGGCTGATCGTCCTCGCGCAAGGTTGGGCCTTCGTTCCCTTAGTCCTACAGTTGCCGGTATTGAAAACGGCAGAGGAAACTGCGTCACAGGCAGAACCCGCGCCCCAATCGTGGACGGTATTCACCGAAAGTTCTAGCGAAACCGTTGACGCTCCGACTGCCGCCACAGTGCCGATGGTTGAATCGAGTACTGGCACATCGTGGATGATGTTGCCTTGGCTGGCAGGTGCCTTTGCGGTGTTGAGCTGGAACATTTTCAGATACATATCCTTGGTCCGTCACCTCCCGATGGGCCGAGAGCCGGCGGAGCGATGTTGGCGAGACGAGTGGGAGGCAGCTTTACGAGAGTCACAGTTCCGCGGCCAATCCTGTTTTCGGGTGACCGACGACATCGGTCCGCTCTGTTGTTTCGTGCCCTGTTTCTATTTGATCGCGGTGCCTGAAGGGTTGTGGCGGCTGCTTGGCAGCCAGCAACGCCGCGCCATCCTGCGGCACGAACTGGCACACTTGGTGCGTGGTGACCTATGGAAAGCGGTTCTTGTTCGAATCTTGGCGTTGCCACAATGGTTCAACCCACTTGCCTGGAATGCGGTGCGTTCCTTCGACGAGGCGGCGGAATGGGCTTGCGACGATGAAGTCATGTCCACCGAAACGGAACGAGGGACTGTGGCATACTCTTCGGCACTTTTGAAGATCGCCGAGTTGAGGCTACCAGCCGTACCGGGAGCGGTGTCCGCTGGTGGCGGTCAGCTTTCGACGAGAGTACGGAGATTGGTTCAACCACGTTTCAAGGAGGAAACGGCCATGTTGAAGGTATCACTACCTGTCCTATTGGTACTTGTTGCACTGGGGCAGTGCATTCGCGTCGAGCTGGTTGCCTCGGACGAGTTGGAAGCCGAAGTCTCCCCGGTGGTCATTGCTCAAGACCCCAACGCTGGCCGTGAAGCGGCCTTACCTGCAGGCTCAGCGAAACCTCAAGCAGGCGAGACCAAGCAAGCCGAACCCGCTGCGTATCGTGTGGGTTCGCCCGATCGGCTGACGGTTGTTGCCAGGCGGGTCACCGAAGTAGGACAACCACAGTCACCGAGTTTGACAGCTGAATGTGTTGTCAATCATGACGGATCCATCCAATTCGCGAATCACGGATCCATTGTCGTGGACGGAATGACGACCTCGGAAATTGAGGAGATCATCCGCAAGAAACTGGATTTTGGATCGAGACGGTACTCCGTTTCCGTCACCGTCGCACAGCAGAACAGCAAGCCGTTCTACATCGTGATCAAGAGCGAGAAAGGCGACATGGTAATGCGGTATCCGTGCCTACCGGACACGACACTAGCGACCGTACTGAGGAAGGCCAGCTATCCCTATCCAATCGACTTCAAGAGGTCCGGGATCCGCATTCATCGTCAAAGTGGTCCGCACTCGATTACGATCGACGTTGATCCAGCGGCAATCAACGGGTCAGACGCATCGAACCCACGGCTGAATCCAGGAGACCGGGTTGTAATCGGCACACCGCACAAGGCATTGGGCGCCAGTTCCGCTCCTATGTTGCCAACTGCGACACACAAGCCACTGCCTGTACCGGTCGTGTCCGAGGGCAGCCAAGATGCAGATCCGATGGCAGCAGGATACTATTCGGCCGAGTCAAGAGACGAGACGCCAACCGACCGTATTCGCCGACCACATGTGCCTGAAACCGGTCATTCGTCGTTGGCCACGATCGCGCCAGACAAATGGATCATGTTGAGATTCCAACTACTTGAACTGCAGCGTGCCAAGATGCGGAAAATCGGGTTGGATTTTCATCGAACCCCACCATTCGGTTTCATCAAAACGCTCCGGGCACACGATTTGGTCCGTACTGTCGTTGAGCCAACGGTGGCGACGGCCAGCGGTAGATCGGCCGTGTTTCAAACTGGTAGCGAGACGCCCATTGTCGTGCCGCAACCGGGTGGAAGAGTTTCGGTTGAGTATCGTCGGATCGGCACTCGAATTGAATGTTTGCCCACGGTGCAAAGCAGCGGTCGGATCCGCCTTGACATCCGCACTTCGATCATCGACCTTCATCCGAAAAAGACCGTCAAGATCGGCGACGAAACGTACCCAGCCCTGCGCACTCGAGAAGCTGAGTCGACAGTGGAAGTCGCAGCCGGAGAGACATTGGTCATGAGCCAGATCATTGGGGCTGGGGAGGATAAACCTGGAAACGAGTCCAAAAAGGGCGAAGCGGACTTGATCCTGACAGCAACAGCCGAGTTCATCAGCCCGCTGACTCGCTAGGTTTTGCTTCCAGAGCTCAACTCTGTAGCCGGCCTGGTGATCGAAGAACACCAGAAGTGCGACTGGAACAGCATTCGGCAATTGTCATTGCTTTCCGGCGCGTCCATCTCGTCTGGACGATACTGACGAAAAGCGTTGGCGTTTCTGTCACCTTGAAGTCGCACCGGACGATTCCACCCGGGGCGCGAAGGGTGATTTGTTAACTCGCACGAACGTGCGTGAACCGCGCGGGTTGGTGCGGCGACGTCGGTTGACTCGCAAAATTGAGGAGTGTCAATCAAGGAGTTGCTCGATCCGTTTGACAATCTGGATCTCGTCTCCTGGGTCATAGCCAATCACGTAGTCCACAATCTTGCCTTGGCGATCAACCCAAAAGGAAGTTGGATAGGCCCCGACTCCGTACTTCTCACGGGCGACTTGACTTCCATTTAGAACGATCGGATGTCTGAGCTGCTCCTTCTGGACATATTCGGCGACGGCTTTTTCTGCGTCGTCGTAGGCGTTGACAGCGATCACAGTGAATCCTCTGTCGCTGTACTCCTGAAATGCTGCCGAGAGATGTGGGGCTTCGAAACGACACGGACCACAAGCCAATCCCCAGAAGGTGATGAGGGCGGCACGGTTTCGTATGTGTTCGGCAATGCTGATTGGCTCGCCGCTCAAGTCGTCGAGTGTAAACGGAGGCGGTCGCTTGCCAATCAGAGTTTCGGGAGATCCACCCTGCGGCGAGTGTGAAACTCGAGCCCCACCGAAACCAAGTCTTCTAGCCAAGACCATGCCGCCAGACTGCGAGCTGGGGTTCGCGAAAGCGTCCGCAGACTCGGTGCCAGCCGCTGTGCTCGAAATGCGGAATAGTATCGATTCCTTCGCTTCTGGTTGCAGTCGATCGACTACGCGAATGATGGATTGCACAGTCGAGGCCGCCAAGCCATCGCGTCGTCCATCAAATGGTCGCCGAATATCCACAACACAGTCCGCGTTGTCCGTTAAGAACCGAGAGAACGTTGTTCGAACCGGATAAGCTCGAACGTAGCCGTCCACCATCGTTGGTTCATCATCACTGACTCCGCTTTCGCCAAGTTTGTATGCAAGATTCCTCTTTTCTCGCCAACCTTCTCCGGCGTACTGTTGTCCCCACGTCACATTGGCAAAACCAGCTTCACCACAGAGTTTCTTAACGGTTGCCTCCAGTTGCTTTTCGGCCTCCGGCAACCGCTCCCAATTCTCGTAGCGAACGTAGACGACTATTCTCTCATTGCTTGTTTTGGCGAGATTCTTCAAGTCTCTCCGCAAAGCATCTTCGTTTAGCAGATCCAGGTTTAGTTTTCCGTTTTCGATAACACCGTTCGCAAAGACCATTGCGTAGGCAGTCACGCCGGCCTGGAGAAAGGAACGATGAAGACTGGTTGACACCGGGAAAGCCACGTGATTCGCCGAGGTGGAACGAGTTCGCTCGCCAGCAGCCTCTTGTTCTACAGAAGGACCATCGGATCGTCGCGAGATGGTAAAGTTGAGATCCTCGATGTCGGCCTGTCCGCTGCCAACTTCCAGATGCTTTACGATCTGTGGGTCCGGATACTCGAATCCATCCGGCAGGGCATTGAAATAAAGACGGGCCGCTCCGGTCGGGAGACGAAATTGATAATGCCCGCTGCCATCGGTCAGGTCATGTGAGAGACCGGCGTCACTCCGGTTGTCGGAGATCGCCGAGAAGGCGGCGCCTTCTACCGGCTGGCCATCCTGATCCAGAACTCGTCCACTTACCAACACGCCTCTTTCCATCTCAAGAGTTAGATTGCGGGGATTTCCCACAACCGTGTGGAGGTCCTCTATCGGCCGGAAAGTCCAAAGCTTCTTGGGGTCTTCGATCGAAAAGACGAACTGCGCCTCGGGCAGACCACGAATGAGGAACTTTCCCGTCTGATCGGTGACAGCCCGAAGCGTTGAGAGGTAAGCACCTGATGTGCGGCGGGCGGAAACTTCCATGCCGACACTCGGACTGCCGTCCGGCAAAGTAACTCGCCCAGAAAGAATGCACTCCCTTTCGATGGTCAGCTTGATCGGTTGCCCGGCAAACGAATCCTTATCGTTCCTCCATTGAGTTTCGGCAAGTCGGTCACCCTTGGTAATCAGGTAAAGACGCCCGCGAACTGGGATGTCGTCGAACCTGAACGTACCGCGCGCATCGGGTCGACGCTCGAATACTTCGGGAAGTGCTGAGTCAAGACCTGGAAAACGCTCTTCCCGTGGAAAAGACTCAAACTCCATTGGGCTCCGGCCCACGACTACATGCAGAGTTCGTATCTGTACCGTCACGTCGCTGGGGTCAAATCCGTCTGGTACACTTACCAGCCCTGCTACTGATCGCGAAGCCTGAAGTTGCACACGAAACTTGGGGTTGATGGGCTCGCTATTCTTCCACTTCGCAGAGCGTGCAACTCCTACGAGACGCCCCGGAACACGAGCATACACCCAGCGATCGAAGGTACGCAATTTGCTGTCGATAAACTCTTCGCGGCAGTCGACCTTGCCTTGCTCATCAGAGATGAACGGCCCAAAGTGGATGTAGCGTCCGTCCGTGCCATCGCTCCGCTGAAACAAGTGAACCTCAGCTCCTGTTACAGGTATGCCTTGGGCGTCCACACAGAACATGTCAAACGTGTCAGGTCCGGCATCCGATAATGCCTGGCCGGTGACTCCATTCGGCGACGATTTAAGCGCCGACGCAAGGAACCGCGCGACTCTTGTGACGCCTGTTGACTCTGCGGCAACAACTCCGAGTAGCAACATCGCCCCTCCGAGTAGGATGGCTCGTCCCAATTGCGACCTGGCAATTCCGGTTGGGCGTTGCTTCACGTCTCTCACCGCAGCACCGCGAACATCGCCGGCGAAGCCGGTTGTTGGCCGTTGAGCACGTGACAATTGGTCCGCCAACATACTTTCAACCTCGCCTGCCGACTGCGGACGATTCGCCGGATCTTTCTCGTGAAGGAGGGCGACGACGTCCTCTAGCGCCTGAGGGATTTCAGGGTTTAACTCGCGGATTGATCGGGGATTCTTGTCGCAAACGGACCTTAGCGTGGCCACTGTGCTGTGCTCCCGAAAAGGCGGGTAGCCGGTGCACATCGTGTACATCACGCTTCCAAGGCTGAACAAGTCGGCGCGGTGGTCCACGGGATCACCGCTTGCCTGTTCCGGCGCCATGTATTGTGGGGTGCCGGCGATCACTTCGCCGTGTGTGACACTCGAATCATCTACCGCGCGGGCAAGTCCAAAGTCGGTGATCTTGACGCGTTCGATGCCGTTTTCCAACAGAATATTCGATGGTGTTATATCGCGATGGACTAGTCCTTGATGATGTGCGGCGGAAAGCCCGCCCGCAATCTGTTGCGCGATACGCAGAATCTCTTTCACTTCAAGCGGCCCATTCCGGTCGATTTTTTCCTGCAGCGACATTCCGGACACAAATTGCATGACGAGGTAAGGCTCGTCGGCTGCGTCGTCCACTGCATGAATCGTTATCACGTGGTCATGAACAACCGCCGCAGCCGAACGCGCCTCGCGCACGAATCGTTTCCGCGCAGTTCCCTTCGAGGCAAGCGACGGTGAGAGGACTTTGACCGCGACGATGCGGTCGAGGGAGGTGTCCAAAGCCTTGAACACAGTCCCCATCCCACCACGTCCAATAACGCCAGTGATCTCGTATGGCCCGAGAGAGCCCAGGCTATCGGCGCTCTTGCTTGGTGCAAACTGCCGAAGGTACTCTGTGTCGCTGAGTTGCTGGGTGAGCGATTCAGAGTCAGTGCATTCGCGTCGATGCAGCTTGATCATTGCCTCCTTTAGGGCTTGCTCACGTGCCTCGAGTAGCAATTCCGCGCCGGTTGCGCCTCGCGGACAGAGTTCCTCGCGGGCAGGCGCTAGCTGTTCCACCGCCAGTTGACACTTTGTGCAATGTTCGATGTGCCGGACGACGTCTTTCTCTTCAGTGTCTGACAGCCTGCCATCAATCAAGTCTTTCAGGCTTGGCATTCCAGGGCACCCATCTCGACTGACCATTGTTCGACTCCACACTGAAGTAAACGTAGTGGAAACGGCAGGCTCTCCTGCAAACTTCTATCTCACTCCGCTTGATCATTGTCCGGCGACCAGTCGGTTTCGGCGATCACTTCTTTGATGCGGGTCAAGATTCTGCTCTTGGCGACATAGATCGCTCCAGCGCTCACCCCGAGACTCTTCGCAACTTCCTTTACGCTCATCCCATCGACCGCCGTGCGCCAGAATGCCTCCCAGGTTTTCTCGGTGAAGTCACCACGGACTTCCTCGCAAGCCCAAGCGAACAATCGTTTGTGATACTCGTGGTCCCACTCCTCCTGATCCGTTGCCGCCGGAATTTGGTCGACGCGACCTTGGTGAAACGAGTTAGGAGTGTTGCTTGGATCTGCTTGCCCTCGACGAAGATGCTTGTACACTGCGTTTCGGGTTATCGTATGTAACCAACCCCGAAACGAGCCGCGTCCCGGTTCGTACTTGTTGCGTTTCATGGCGTCGGCCACCGAGGCAAGCACTTCCTGTGTCAGGTCCGCTGCATCCGCATCCTGCAACCCTCGTTTACGTGCAAAACGATAGACCAGCGGTGCGTAGACCTCAACAAATGTGTGCCAGGCCTCGTGGTCCTCTGCGTCCTTCATCCGCAGCAGTAGGCTTAACCGCGTGATGGGAGCGTCAGACATCAAGGTTCTCTTTCAGCGTTCTGAATACTTGTCTATATCCAGCCAACAGAGAAATCTTACACGGACCTACCGCGAGATCTCAGAATTCTGCGATGTGTTGGTCCGCGGGCAGGTCGGAAGCTGTATCGCGATGCTTGACCTCGGGCACGATATGGTGGTGCACATGTTGATTCAGGCTACCGCTTCGGGCAGCTTCCAAATACACCGCGGCGCGGCTTGGGGGTCTCGCCCCCATTGTGGTGGACTCTCCGGCTCCTCGTTCAAACTTGCGCCCGGCGTCCTTTTTCCGGTGATGGTTAGCTCGCCCACTCGAAGTGCAGTCAACCTCGCGACACGCTGATCGATGTTCGGCCTGCGCTTGGGCGCACGGATCGATTCCACCCGCTGCCCGAACGGCATTTTGCTAAGTCGCACGGATGTGCCCGAGCCGATGTGGTTCGTGCGGCGCAACTGGCGTCCCCATCTCGACCGTGTGGAGCCTGAGAACCGCGATCGTAACCCGCTTCGGCGTTTCACTCCGAAGGCAGCAAGCCAAAGGTCGAAAGTGCATCGGCCCTCTGACCGATGCGGACTTGGGAACGAGCTGGTTGACCGAGGTTGATGTGACCGCCTGCACGAAGAAATCATCCAATCTGCGAGCGGTGGGACCGGCGCGTTCGTTGCCTGCGCTAGCAGTGGGTCGAAGACCCGCGCGTCTACTTCCCTGATTTCTCCTTCCACGCCGTCTACTTCCGTCTTCTTCGAGCCGACAGATCTATCTGTCTCGTGTCCTTCTACGTTTACTTCTCCCCCTTGCGACCTCGCGGCGCTCGACTTTTCTTCCGGACGACGCTACCGTGTTCTCTTCTGTTACGTTTCATCGCAACGCCCCTTGTTGCTGGAGCGGTTGCCCTTGCGATGCCGTGGAGAAGCTCGTCGCCTCATCTCCCCGCTTTGGATACACAGTGCGTCTGACTGGCCGGGCCGAGCACCGCATGCCAGCTGGCCACTCCAGGGTCTCTGATGAGTGTCGTCAGGCCACGACGTTGTCGGGCAACGGTGGTGTTGTGCATCGAGGGAGAATCGCCTATCGATCTGTGTACACACCGATCCGCCCGCCGAGCGCCGGTGACGGCCGCTTCGGCCGCATCCGATGGACGCAGGCAGTCACGGTGGAGGGACCAGCTCGCCCTTTGCAGGCCCTGCTGCGAAGTTGTCTGCGGTACGCGGTGACGCCTCACTCCTGACTCCTCGCTCTGCCACAGTGTCCTATGGTTAGCGCCCCAATGGCGGGAGCTTCCATCCCCACTTGGGACCCGAG
Organism: Pirellulaceae bacterium; assembly: GCA_965223305.1. Lineage (GTDB taxonomy): Bacteria > Planctomycetota > Planctomycetia > Pirellulales > Pirellulaceae > CBDCWT01. The sequence continues at coordinate 85,181 of CBDCWT010000003.1, forward strand.
TCGAGCCAGCACTGCAGGTGCATGCGTGCCGTATGCGGCGACTCCGCCCGACTTCCCACGAACTATCGGTCCGCCGAACAAAGCGTCCCCTTTCCCTCGCTCGGCAACATTGCGTCAGCACCTTTCCTCCGCGAACTTCCATCGTGCCGAATTGCCTTACCGTCTGCGCTCAGCTGAGTACGTGGTCAAAGTGCGGGTCGCCTACGCGCTGAAACTGCGGGCGTCGAATCCGGCGGTCCCAAGCGGTGAAAAAGACCGCTGCGCTTATCAAACGGTCAACTGAGCGGCGAAGGACTTTCGTCATTAAGCACGAACGCATTTCTTCGCAGGCCACCAAAACGCACCCGGACGTGATCAGTCGGACTACGCGATTCACAGGCTTGATCTGCTGTCGGTGGAAAACACCGCTGTAAAATGGGACCAAGTCGGTCCCGCAGGTCCTGCAGTGGTCGATACACTTGTCGAGAGTTCCTGCGACCACGAACGCTTAGGATTCTTCTTTTCGTACGCTGTGCTATAAACTGACCGCGGTCGAGACATCTAGACATCTCCGCTTAATCTTGAGCGCGCCGAGGGCGCAAGGACCCTCGACCTCGTGTTGGGCATCCCCTTCTGCAGGACCGATCCTAATCTCGGTCAGGATCACAAGATTCAGCTGCAGACTTACCACTCCACATACCAAGCAGCTAAAGCGCTCCAGCGCAGCCGAGCTCACTCACCCGATTGCTGTGGGATGGATGGCGGCGGCGGGAGCGAAACTAATAGATGTCAACACGCTCCGCCCACATTCCCTCGCCCCGCGCGCGGTGTAAGCGCCCGGCAGCGGCATGCGGGCTCGAGGGCGAGCCACGCGCAGGCGGACGTGCGGTGGCGGTTATTGTCGGGCCGCAGCCTTTCGGCGTTGGCGGGCCAAGATCCGCTGTCGAGCTCGCCGTGCACGCTTGGCATCCTGGCGGTCGACTTTCTCCGCGACACGCTGCTTGCGGATCGAGGTCGGATGCTTGCTGGCCCAACGATCGGGAAGCAAGTCGGCGAGAAACTCCCCCTGCAGTTTTGCCGGATCGTTCTGCGCGCCATCGGCTAGATGCTGGAGGATGTCGGTCAGATAGTCCTCGACGATCAGATTGTGGCGGTGAGCACTGCTGACAATGCTCATCAGCCGCAATCGGCTGGCCGCCGCCTGAGGATGGCCAAAGAAGAGCCAGTTACGGCGTCCGACTGCCAAGGGCCGGATCGCTCGTTCGGCCTGATTGTTGTCGAAGGGAAGTTCTCCGTCGGTTAGGTATCGCCGCAACACGTCCCATTGGTTGCGCATGTACCCAACGGCTTTTCCGAACGGGCTCCGTGGCAATGCCGCACGCTGCACACGATCGCTGTCAAGCCACCGCTCAAGCGTTGTCCAAACAGGAACGGCCTCTCGCTGGCGAAGCTCGTAACGCTCTTGAGCGGTCTTCAGTTTGCCACGCTCCTCAATATCCCACAGTTGGCCATAGAGGGCGATTGCCTCGGCACACAGTTGGGGTTCATACGTTTCCGCCTTGACGAACTCACGACGTGCGTGCCAATTGCAACTGGCGTGCACAATCCGTCCGTCGGTACGCTTCTCGATGTGCGCGTACGCCTCATAAGCATCGGCGACAACCGTGCCTTGGAACGTAGCCAGCCATAGATCGAGCGATGTATGCGAACGCGACAGTGACCAGTGAAAGTAGTCGTAAGGTGCTAAATCATCCGTCCCCGAAAAGAGCCAGGCGTAACTTGTTGCCGATCCCGGTTCGTTCAATTCCTGAGGTTCACCGTCGGGCGGTTTTTTCTTGCGCCGCTTGTTGAGTTGCTCTTGTTGTTCTGCGTCTAGCGAATCACGCAGTAACACCAAAGCCGGTGTTTCGTCGACGTGGATAATCGATTGATCCATCAATCGCTGCCACATCAACTCGGATAGCGGATCAATCACCCGAGCGGAATGGTTCAGCAGATCGTTGATCGTGGAACGGCTAGTTCGACTGTTGTACTTCTCTTGACGCAATTTAAGTAGTTTTCTATTAGCACCTTCTGTTGTTTGTGGCTATGCCAGTTCGGTCGAGCAACCTTCCTTCTGTAAATTCTGTCGATCTCATTTTCGCGTTTTGTAAATAGTATGGAGCGGCTTCGCCGCCGTTTTCTTTTGCGTTCACGCAGACCGGGGGGCTCATTGCCGCCCCCCTGGACCCCCGCTAGCCTTTCTCTGTGTTCCGTTTTTGGGAGGCGTTGTTTGCATTGTCAAATAGACTTTGCCAGTTTCCCAATCGTCGCTGGTCTCGCTGAGGATCGCGCTGACTAACCGCAGGAGCGACGCTTCGTTGGGAAACAGCGTTGCCACTCTGGTGCGACGTTTGATCTCCTGGTTTAGCCGCTCAAGCATGTTCGTCGTGCGAAGACGGCGGCGGTGAGAAGGTTCCAATTCGAACACCGTCAGACTTTCCGCAACGTTGGTCTCGAGCCAACGGGATAGATCCGGCGCCGTCTCGGCGTACTTCTCGACCATCAACTTGAGGAGACGATCTGCTTCGTGACGATCCGCTGCGTTGAGCACGTTACGCAAGTCCTGGATGACTTCCGGACGCATGGTTATCTTGGGTACGTAGTTCAGAGCGTTCTGGAGGAGGTGAAACTGGCAGCGCTGCCAGGCCACGCCTGCGAAGCATGCCTTGCGAGCCTGCTTCAGCCCCGCGTGATCGTCGGAAACGATCAACTGAACACCGTGCAAGCCACGGTCGATCAGACTCTTCAAGAAGCTTCTCCAGTGAACCTCTGCTTCGGAAAGTGAGACGCTGACGCCCAGGATGCTGCGTTGACCGTTCTCCAAAATGCCGGTGGCGATCAGTACCGCGCAGTCACGTACGCTGCCTCCGTGGCGAACCTTCTCGTAGCGAGCATCGAGAATCACATACGGCACCGTTTCCAGTGGACGCTCCCGCCAGGCTTGCAGTTCTTCGTCCAGCAGCTCGGCGGCCCGACTGACCTGAGTACTACTGACCTCCAATCCACACAGCTCCTGAGTGATCTCCGCCACTTTCCTGGTCGATACTCCCTGCACGTACATCTCCGCCACCGCTAATTTGAGCGCCCGCTCACTGCGTTCGCCCCGTTCCAATGTCGACGGATAGAACTCCACATCTCGGGTCTGAGGAACGTTAACGCGCAGTTGGCCGAGTCGGCTGTTGACCGTCTTGGACTTGTATCCATTGGCATATCCACGTCGCGCTTCGGTCCGCTGATACGGCATCGCGCCCAGGGCTTCCGCGCGCTCGAGTTTCATCGCCTCATTCATGAGAATCTCAATCGCGTGCCCCATTCCCTCAAAGCCATGTTCGCCGAGTAGTTGGAGCAGCTCTTCGAAACGAGTAGATTGATCGTCGTGGGCCATGTGGGTCTCCTTTCGCTAGAGTAGTGTCCTGCGAAAAGAAAGATCGACAGCGGCCCACGCTTTTTCAAGCCGCCTATCAGCGACGCTCCGAATCAATTAAGTTCGGCGCGCCACTGCGCTTTTACAGAAAGAATGTTACACCACCGCCAGTTCGCATGGAAGGAGCAGTTGCATGGAAGCAACATACGAGACACGCAAGCAAGAGTTGTTGGATGAATGCTCGGTGGATCCCCAGATCTTTGAGCAAGTGATGCCTCGGTTGGAGCGGTTTATGATCCCCTTCGTCGATAACTTGGTGAGAAGGGAACAGGTAGAGCATGCTCAGACGTTTGTCCAAGGACTGCTTTCAGATCTGGATTCAAAGAACACGGAGTCGATTGCCTATCGTTTCGAACAAGAGCGAATGCCGCTGCAATGGTTTATTGGTGTCTCCGGATGGGATGATGAACCGCTGCGTAAGGAGCTGGTCCACCAAGTGGGTCAGCAGTTGGGCACAGAAGACGGTGTGATTGTTTTCGACCCTTCCGGATTTCCAAAGTCGGGCAAGGATTCGGTTGGCGTAGCGCGTCAGTGGTGTGGTCGTCTGGGGAAGGTCGACAGCTGCCAAGTGGCCGTTTACATGGGATACGTGTCGAGCGAAGAGCATGCATTGGTTGATACACGATTGTATCTTCCCAAGGATTGGACGAAGGATCCGGCGCGGCGAAAGAAGGCAGGAATCCCCAAAGGAACCCGATATCGTACGCGACATCAGCTGTGCTTGGAGATGCTGAAGGCACATGGTGATCAGCTGCCGCATCAATGGATTGCCGGTGACGACGAGATGGGGCGTCCCTACTGGTTTCGCCGCCGTTTGAACAACATGGAAGAACAATATCTGCTGTCTGTCGCGTCGAACACTTTGATTCGTGATCTGCAGGTTAACCCACCTCCGTACTCCGGCCGTGGCAGATATCCCAATCGTCCTTGGCGGCGAGTTGATGAGTGGACTTCGTCGCTCAACGACGACGAATGGACGGAGATCGACGTACGCGACGGCACGAAATGCCCCCTGATTGTTGAGGCCGTCAAACGTCGCGTTGTAGGGCGTACCGACAGACGACAAGAAGGACACGAAGAGGTATTGGTCGTGATCCGCTACAGAGACCGAGACAATCAATCTGTCGTCAAGATCGACTACTATCTGTCCAATGCGAACGTTGAAACGGAATTGTCTGAATTCGCCCGTGTGGCAAAAGCGGAACATCGAATCGAAGAATGTATCCAACGAGCTAAGAGTGAAGCCGGCCTGGCGGACTACGAGGTTCGCAACTGGACCGGCTGGCATCACCATCAGACGCTCTCGCTCATCGCGACTTGGTTCTTAATAACCGAAGCCCGGCGGGGAAAAAAAATGGACACCGGCAATCACCGTTCAGCAAATCCAAGAAGGAGTCGCGTCGATCCTTCACACACGATTCGAATGCGGTACGCTCTCCCATGTTCTGTGGGAAAGCGAGGAGTGGCTGAAGCGGAACGAACTAGCTCGCTTCTACCACTGGAAACGACGTAAACGATTAGCTCCCTTGAACGTAAACAAAAGGCAAATCTAAAACAGTCGAACTAGGAAACCAGCCGCACTGAGCGAACCAATCCTGCTGTCGATAAGTTGGCTGATGGAACGCGTACTTCTGGGCGATGATCGCCGCGATCACGTCAAACCCGTATCGACTGCCTTCGACAATTGCCAACGGAGCGGGCTGCGCTTTGACTCCCTCTTCCGGCTTGCCCGCTACCACATACTTGCGGCGAACGATTCGCTCGACGTAGATATGCGGTCTCTCAAAACGCAGTCGTTCAGTCACGGCGTCTCCGAGGTATTCCAAGCCGGCCTTTTCATCTTCGGTGAGGTCGAGAACCCGCTCCCGACGTTCCAAATGTTCGGGAAAAGATTGGCCGCGTCCGGCTTTCTTCTTGCGTTTGCGCCGTTTTTCTTGGCGTTCCTTCCACTGCCTGAACAGTTCCTCGTCGATGACCGCTTGGGCATCATCGTCGGCCGTGATCACCTCGGAGTCGTCATCCGCTTCGGCCAAATCCGGGAACAGGTCCTGCTGATTGGGATCGACGACACGTCGCTCGGATCGGCGGCCCCAAAGCATGTTCGTCAATTGTTGATTTGCGGCTTCCAGTTCGGCGAGGCGCTGTTCCAGCTCTTTGTTTTCTTTGCGGCGTTGCTTCTCTAGGTCGGCAAGCCGATCGCTGCTGTCTTGCAGCTTCTTTGTCGCCTCCAGCAAGGCATCGAACTCGCGGTTACGCGTCTCGAGCGCGCGGTTGCTCGCTTCGAGGGCGTCCAAAGTAGTTTGCAGCTGGGCTTGCAGTTGTGATTCGTCCATGACGGGGCGAATTATAAGCAAGTGGCCGTGCTGGCGCAAGCCGAACACGGCCACTTATTCGCTAACTGCATTGAGAAGAAAGAAGTTCGCAGAAAGGCAATCGATCAGGCGACCAACGCTGGTTTCGACGCTTTGCTTTTTGTAGCAGTAGTTCGCTTCACTTGAAACCGTTTGCGGCGTTTCGCTGACTGCAGGTCGACACCGCCAAGGATCATCGCCAGCGTCGTTCCGTCGACTTCGGCGACAACCGCATCTTCTTCAAAAGCGGGCAGCTGAAAGCGGCCTTTCTCAAGGCGCTTTGCCCAGAGTGAGAAGCCGTCGTTGTCCCAACAAAGCACCTTGCATCGGTCCTTCGCCCGATTGACGAACACGAAATAGTCACCCGTCATTACGTCCTTGCCAAACGAATGAGTCACCAGAGCACTCAGGCCATCGAACTGCTTTCGCATATCCGTCGGACTTGCGCAAACGAAGATGCGAATCGACGAAGGTATGCTAAGCATCGGCGACTTCCCCTTCCGGTCGCGCCGGCAGACTGGCCACTGCGCCGACAGCAGCTTCAACTGCGGCAACGTTGTCGGCAGGGACGCGGATCAATGCGCCACTCGCCACGGAGATCTCAACACACGAGGCGAGACTGCCAGATGCTCTTTGCAACTGCACGAATCGCGGTGACTCGGGAGCTTGCGAACGCCGTGTCGGATCGGCGGCCACGCCAGTCACCAGCTGTCGCTTCCAGTAGTAGAATCGCGCCTCGGAAATCGAGTGTTTTCGACAAAACGCGGAGACTGAGAGGCCGCTTGCGGCTTGCCGCCTCAACCGCTCTGACCACTGAGAACGCTGTGAATCGGTCAACCTTCGTGCCATTGATCAATCCTCCTTCAGGGTGAAACAGCAAATACCCTTCAGGATACGCACGTCGTCTAGAATGCTTGCCCCGGACGCTTACCGCGCGGTCGCCAAGGTTTCCCCGTACTGGAGAACAGTAACAGATCGAAAGTTGACCGCGTGGAGGCACAAAGACCATGACTAAGCCCGAAGAACGCGATACATGGCGTGATGAGGCGCGGATGGAAGATGACGGCTGTCCTAATTTTCCTTGCGACCAATTTGTTAGCGACGCAAGCGGCAAACAGCCCGAATCGCAAGTGGCAGCGCGCCGTGCGGTGTTGACGTTAGAAAAACGGTTGGCCATCGTCTTGACCACATACGCATTCTTGGCAGTGTTCGTCTTTCCAACGGCGTACTTCTTCGTCGGAATCGATGACTCGCCGAGGCCGTGGACCGATTCTTTGTATTTGTCCGTGACGACGATCACTGGTACAGGATACGGAGACATCCAGCCCTGCGGATTCGCGCGTTGTTTGGCGTGCGTGGAGATGCTGGTCAACGTACCGATCCTCGCCATTGGATTGACTTGGGCGTTTCTCGCACCGGTGACCCGAAAAAAGATGGACAGCGAACGTTAGGAGACGTCGACGCTAACACTAATTTCGGCCGCCCGACTGCGGGCTGCGCCTGCTTCATGCAGCCAATTGGCAACCACGAGAAAACCGTATTCACACGAGCCTTTGGATAACGCGTTCGTCTTCAATTCCAAATGGCCGGTCACCGAATCATGTGAAAAAGCTTCACCCTCCGTGTTCGGCTCGTCGGGCGAAACACTGATAAGCCTGGCACGCAACGTTTCGGCACGACCGCTTGCCTCAGAAACGACGATTTTCAGCGGGTCGTTGTTCTTCGGCCGCGCGAAGTGAAAGTATCGGCAGCCAAGGGACTCAATGACGTACGTCGTGTTTTGTTTGACCGGATAGTCCCCATAGATTTCGGTGACCGCGCGCGGCCCGACGAGGCGCTCGATGCTGGAATCAAAGCCGGATTGATCGGGCAATGCTACATCGACACAGTATTTCACAAAAATGGAATTGAGCGATTCGACCGGCGACGAACGACTACGCCGCGCAACGCAGTGCGCGATCAGATCAGCCCCTAGCATCGACGGAACTTCTGCATCCGTGACCTGGTACAGGTCAGCAACAATTCGCGGGTCGAATTTCCGTGTCAGGTAAACGATGAATGGCGCTGCGAGTAGTCCGTAGGGATCGGAGTCCATTCCCAGTTCTGGCCGAGTTGCCCAGTCCCAAAGCAGACGATGCCAATCAACAACGTCTTTCTCGCACAGAATTGCTTCAAGGGCAAACGCTGTTGCTTCGTGGAGCCAGTTGTTTGGGTCGTTTCGGCGAGCCCAATGAGCATATCCAATCCGTCCTTGCTTCGGCCAGAATTGCCAAGTCGTTGTGTCAAACTGCAACAGATGGACTAACTCATGTGCCACGGTGGCGAAACATTCCTGAACAACCGCGTCACTTGAGTTGGCGTGAGGTCGGCAAGTTAGCGCAATGTTGGCGTTACGTGGCCTGTTCATTGCTCTGCACCAATTCGGATTCGCGACGCCGCATAGAATTGGGCCCAAGTCGCGGATCACGACATCCGTTCGCACTGCGCGGTTCGTCGATGCCGGCTTCCATCCGAATGTAGTACCTGTGATTTGGCAGTAGCAGTGCTTCAATGCCGACGAGTAAACTGACACAAGCTCTTCCGAATAAACTCCGTTCCTTGCATCTGGCCCGAATTGGGCGCTGCAACGGTGCCGATACTGAACGATGAACACGGTGCCGCAATCCAGTTCAATCACTTGCCGCTTCGTTTCGCCGCTCAGACCAGATGCCGGAATCATGGTTGCGTCACTCGGAAAAACGCAAAGTGAGTTCTGAAACGTACCCGTCCTCTTCGCTGACACCAAACCACTTCGCAACTTCTCTACGGGCCTCGTCGTTAAGATACGGCCAATACTCCGTGATTTCCTCTTGCAAGCTCAACAATGGCCCCGTGCCGCAGTTGACGCCTTTACTTGACACATCAGCGTCAAATAGCCCTTTCAGCTTCTTTACAATGTCGGTTGACGTGTGTGCCTCGAGATACCTACCGACGCTGCTGAGCAGTTTTCGATGGAATTGTGGTCCAAGCTCTTTTGAAATGACTTCCTCCGGAGGTCCAGTCAGTTGACGATTCCTCAGGTACTCCTCGACATCCTCCGTACCCGCATACCCAGTGATGCAGATCGATGGCACGTTACATTCTCGGAGGCGATCCGCTACGTCCATGTGTGCCTTTGGATGCATTCCCGCACGGAGCGGAAGGCGAATGTCGAGAACAGCGATGGTTAAGTCGTCGGAAATCAGTCTTAACGCTTCTTCGACCGATTCGGCGGTTTCAACTGTCGTTGCCGGCAGCTTCGACTCGATGAGTTTCTCCAGGTCACCCACCAGCTTTTTGTTGTCGTCAACGACCAAAATGCGAAACACTTGCTGGGCTCCTCATTTTCCTTCATCCCGCAATTACCGAGCTATTGTGTTCCCTTATCGCCACCTCCGCGTCCCGCGGGAAGGCAATGACAAGTGTCGCACCAGGCGTAGAAGGCTCGGCTCGTATCGTCCCATTATGCGCATTGACAATATGTTGGACCCGCGATAGCCCGAGTCCTGTACCCTCAGTTGGCTCTGGCCATTCATGATACCAATCGTCGAATATTAGTTTTTCGTGTCCAGCAGGGATACCTGGACCATTGTCTCGAATCCAGATCTCGCAGTAAGGATTTCTATCGACTCGGTCGAAAGATTGAATCACTTCAACACGCATAGACAACCGTTTGTCTGGGCCCACCGCCTTTCGTGCATTTTGAATCAACTCCTCAATTGCCTCTTTCATCAATTCGGGATCAAAATCGGCGTACAAGTCGTTGCCCACAACTCGGCACGCGCCGTGTTCCAATTGATCACCAAGAACCTTTCTTACAAACCGTGTCAGATCCTCTCGTTGTAATTTGCACCGAACAGGCTGCAACCGGGATTTCACGTTTTTCAGTAAACGCTGTATGTCATTCAGCCGTTCGTTGAACTCTGAATTGAGTTGCTGAATCCGGATTGCCGATGCGCCGTCGTATAAACCGGCATGCGTGGCCAATGAAGTAAATTCTGATTGTAACTGGTGGCAAGTCTCTCCAATCGCCCGAAGCATCGATTGCCGGCACAGTAATTCTGTGGAGCGCGCCCATCTTTCGCGATCAGCCAATGTGGCAACCACTGTGCTCACAGCCTCGCCAAGGACCTGAAGCCATTCCAATTTTGTAGGACTTAGCCCGTCGGGGCAGTGGAGCGTTAGCTTTCCCAATGGCGACTGTGTTTCCTCGGTTCCTGGTCGCCTAACAAACAACGGTACATCAACCCAAATGTCGCCAACTCGCCTTGCTAAAACGTCCGGACACGACGTTTCCCTCGTGTTCAAGACCGGCAGACCGTTCTCGGTGTACCAGATTTCACCCACGCGCCGCTCCGCAGAGTCGATGTATGAATAGACTGAGGCCTTGCCGTGCTTAAAGCACAACCAGGTTGTACCAGGCGTACCTCGAGAAGGAAGGACGACCGTATGGTTTTCAAATGCTAAAGCGCCATCGCCGTCCGATTCCATTCCGTACTGCATTTCGCCGACAAGCTCACCGCTCTGGGGTTCGACGAGGTACAGTCTCCCCCACTCGTGCCCTAGAGTCTGCAATGACGTAGTCAAACACGCCTTCAACTCTTCCACATCACCGCAAGCCGACAACTGCTTCAGAGCGGACAACAAATCGTTTTGGTCATCATGATCTTGAATCTGAAGGAGTGTTCCAACCGTACATTTGCGCCAATCCTTCAACGAATGTGAAGATACGACATAGAGCGACTCTTGATCATCATCGTGCCGCACATATCTAGAGAGCCCTCTTTCATGCTCACGTGCCTGCCGCGCAAGATCGACCGCTTCCTGCGGCAGAAGATCGTCGGCGTCTAGGAGCATGTTGTCTGGCTGCCATCCTGGCGCGAGCGTGGCAGAATCATTGTTAGATGAGAGGCGCTCTTGTGCCGCGCGATTTATGTAGCGAATACTGTTGGTATGATCCAAGAGAATGTACGCGTCACATTGCTCGTGAAGTGCGCCCTCCAGAACATCCACGTTCTCTGCTGCGATGACCGCTCGTGCGATGAAATCGGCAAAGAGTTCCAGGACGCGAACCTGTTCGGGTTCGAGAGGCTTTCGGTCATTTCGTTCAACATGCATCGTACCCACAACTCGCTTGCCGTTCTTAGTGCGAAGCGGGAACAAGCTAATCGCTTGAAGATGTGCATCTTTAACAACATCCTTGTTGGTAAGCGGATGATCGTTCGCCGAATCAATCAAGTGCTGCGATTGACTCAACACGCACGCCTGCTGGACGTCCTGGTATTGTGGTCTTCCCGTCATTGGATGACGCGTTACGTCCAATGAATAGTCGGTCATTGCCGCAATGTCGCACTCACCTTCGGCGCGACAATCTACAACACCCATGATCCTTTGTACTGTGAAATCAACGAGTGAAAACATCACGCGCCGGTAGCCGTTTTGCCGTAGAATCTCGCCAGCCGCCGATAGCGCTTGTCGCGACCTTTCCGGCGGACCACCGATCACTTGAAATACTTCGGGCATGGCAAGAAGCAGTTGGCGCTGAAGTTCCGCCTCACGCCAGTGATGGCGATTCTTAACAAAATGCTCGAATGCTCGTGAATAGGCTGTACAGACCAATTCGGTTTGCGTGAGTCGGTCTCTGGTGAGAGGGTTCTCCGTTTGCGAGCAACTGAGGATGATGACCTCTGGACGTACCCCTTCCAATTCCGGCAAACGAACGATGAGCGAGTGGTTTTCCTGATCGTCCGGGCGATTCATCCCTTCGGATAATGTTTCAGGCGAACCCAGAGACCTCACGAGTGTTTCTGCGGTAGGATTTGATGTTGTCAGATTTGCTTGATTCGCCAATCTTTGCCACGCATCGTCGGACGAAGTGCGAAACAGTGGCGAGGCCAGTTCGCAGTGCGGATGATGCAAATCCCAACGTTGACCGTCATCATAGTAGTGCCAAAAGGTGACTTCATCGAATCCAAGGAGAAATGTTGCGCCAATTGCGAAAAACGAACCTAACTCATCGACAGGGACAGCCGGAAGACTTGCGATACTAAAAAGCTTCGCTTCAAAGGCGCGCATTGCGCCCCGTAATCGAGGCCGCTGACTCGTCGAACAAACCCAGGCGGTTTCGCCTTCCTTGGCACGTAAGTAACAGTCAAACGCGGATTCCCACTCGTTATTGCAGGCCAACCCGTCCCCAAGTACCCAGGGCGTGAAATATCGGCTCGCTAACGCGGCCATCAACGGTGATGCCCAGCAGAGTTTGTTGTCGTTGCGTTTGGCGATTCCGCAAAGTTCCGGTTCTGTTGGCGAATCTTCCGTCTTGAAACTAAACGACGTATCAAGACGAGAAGGTACAGCACACGTTCCATTGTCTACGAGCTGTTGGACGAGCTGCAACGAAGCGGCGGACGCCTCGATCCGAGCAAACGATCTTAGAACGACGTCGGCAAACGCCGACGAGTAGCGTTTGAGGTATTCGACGACGTTCTTGAGTTCGCTGGCGCCAATCGGCGTTTCTCCCGACACGCACTCCGCGCGCCGAGAGTCTAGAATGGCATCCGCCACCAACTGTAATAGCAAAAGGCTGCCACCGGTTTCACTGAAGATGTAGTCGCTGCAATCAGAGTCGATGTCTAATCGAGTTGCGTCTATGAGACCATATAGCCGGCCACGGAACGTTTCGGCGTCCATGCCAGTTACCACAAATTGATATCTGACTGCAAACTCAGAGTCCTTCCCATGGACGAGAGGAGCAAGTTCGGATGCCCCCGTCAAAAGGACACAAAAACTCCCACGAATACTCTTGCCAAGATCGGTCAACTCTCGCAGCAGTTTTAGCAGGCGACGTGCTACCGAGTCGGGAAGGAATTCGACGTTCGAGATGACAAACACGACTCGATGCGGACTATCGGCAAGAGAACGAACAATCTCCGCGGCGAGATTTGCAAAACTATTGCACTGAGACCATTGACCGTTGGGTAGCCTTTCCGCAAGCGGCTCCGCCAACGCGAGGCAAAGCGATGCAGATGTTGCATCCGTGTGATGTTCGCAGCGCAACCGGACTAAGACGTTGAACTCATGTTTATCGATTGAGTTCGCAACTTCAGAAGCGACGAACTGCTTGCCAATTCCACGAGCACCGAGTAATACGACAGACTCTCCATCTTCGAGCAATTGGATTGTGCTTTCAACGAAGTCGCGGGAAATCTCGGTGTATGAAAACCTTACATGCCGATGTGTGCTTGTCTGCGTTTCAGTTGCTATTTCCATAATGCACCTAGCTCAAATGGGGTGTAAGTCCTTTCGAATGGCTACCGGCAGCCAGTGAATTCGCGACATCCAGACCGAGATTTTGAATCGCATAGGGCACACCGGCACAATCGGCCAATCTCGCAGACAAATCGTCTTGCATGGAATCGACTTGTACCCCAAGGTCACTGAGCGGGCTAAAGAGCAAATCGGCCGACTCAGACTTGGTAAGTGGAACAAGCTCAATCAGCTTTATTCGACTAGGGTGTGTGCGACCGCGCGCGGAGTCAATCGTGAACGGATTGTTTTCGTCCTTCAGCAATTTCTCCGTTTCCGTGCGGCCGGATATGGTTAAACGTATCAAGTCCGCCTGTCGAGCCTGTCGTAGTGCTTTCATCAACGGATATCCATGCTTGCGGTCTTCGCCAAGAATGGTATCTATTTCGTCGATGACCAAATCAATCGGCCCATGCAAGTATTCCGCAGTAGTTCGCATTCGTCTGAAGAAGGACTGTAGTTCGTCAACTGAAAGAGCCTGCGCAAAACTAGTTGAACAGACTCGTTTGGCAATGACCTGCGCAGCGGCGCTCACGCTGGACTCGCACGATAGAAGATTCACTTCGACGACTCGTGAATGACGTGGATCTCGCTCCGTTTTCATTACCCATTGCATCTGTCGCAGCAACGACGTTTTGCCCATTCCACCAGAGCCGCACAGTGCAAAATCCTGGTTTTCTTCGATCAGCATCTCAAGCTCGTTTTTCCTGCCCACGAACATGCTTCCCACAGCGGGCTCTGATGTAGAAAACGGAATCAGTCTCTTAAACGGTAGTTGGTTTCGTATGTACCGACTGAGCGCCGTGAGTGCTGAGTCGCTCGACAAAACGAATCGAACATCATCACGAGAAAGACAAACGAGGCATCCGGTCGGAAGTCCCGCCATGGTTCGTAAGTGCCGAAAGGCTGCGTCCGTTAGACATAGAACAATTCCACGCACGCGTCCATTCGCTGTGTCGCGAATGATTTGGGATAGGGCATTCCGGAAGGAGTCGGAATCTTCACCGAGTATTAGGACTGGCGAGTGACCAAGGCCGCGCAGCCGGGTTGGTATGCTCGTTTCGAATCGGACACATTGCTCATCCCGCGTAACGCACTCAGTTGTTGCCCCTAACTTGTCAACCCATAAGCCAAGTAATTCCTCGACCGCTTGCTTGTTGTCAGACTTGCCAAAACCTAGGCGCAAGGTGTTCAGAATCTGATCAACTGTTAACGAGGTGTCCATGTCGCGTGTGCTTCACTTAGTCTGTGTTTGTTCAAAAAGTCGAGAAATCTGTGCATCACACTCGTCGACTCGTTTGCACTCGGCACGCCCCGATTCCCGAGACTCGCGAATGAGTCGCTCCAGTAGATCAGTTACGGATTCATCCATGTGCGTCACCGGTGTGACGTGACGAGGTGCAAGAGTGGGATCTGGAAACAGGCCAAGACACTGACACTTCAAAGCCAGTCTGGCGTATCGTTCGTCGATCCCGACTAACCGCACAGCATGAACCGTGGATTCCGCCACATTGTTCAGTGAATCCAGGCCGCCACAATCGCTAAGCCCAAGAGCGGTGGCAGCATCATTGGGTGCCACTTTCGCTCGCTCGCTCACGTCGATCATGTACTCTGGCAACGAGACGGGCTGGCATGGCGATTCTGCAACTCCCTTTCGTAGTCGTTCGAGGTCAGGACAATCGGGACCGGCGAGTTGTGCTCCGGCACATTGCCCGCTGGTCACATGATTGGTGTCACGCTGAAGAAACCACAAACCACTGTCATACACGCTTCGGCAGGCAGCACATCGCGTGACGTGCTCGTGCCGCTGTTGTTCTTCACTCGACAACGCAATGCCTTCCGCAGTTTTTCGTGCAAGGTCAATCAAATCCAGCGTGAACGCGGGGCATTCGCTGCCATCGCCGTACCGCGGCAGAGCATGTGCTTCGATTTCGTCCCATGCAGGATTCTCGATTCTGTGAGTCTTCATGACTGCCTCCTTTTGTTTAGGGTGTTGAAAGTTCCTTCCGTGATGGAACTACTCTCCGTAAAGATCGGAAAACTCCTGCCGGTAACGATGCTTCGCTCGCTGAATCCGTCCACGAAGCGCGCCGTTGGTCAGTCCAAGGCGCTCTTCAATCTCTCCATGTGACAGCCCTTCCACGTATCGCAGCAGGAGAATCTCTTGGTAGTCGGCTGGCAGGGCGGTCAGAACCTTCTGAATCATTCCACGTTGCTCCTTTGCAAGTATCTGGCTGATGGGGGACAGTGAATCATCCGTCGGCGTTTCGGGCGTTTCGTCACACTGCTCGAACCGACCGCTGGTTCGCTGCCAATCACGGGCGGCGTTGCGCATGGATTCGTTCAAGTATGGTTTGAACGGGCGTTGCGGGTCATATTTGTCGGAGATGATGGCCGCGTAAAGTCGGGCCATGACGCCGTTAGCGACAAACTCGGCGTCCTGTCTCGCATTCGGCGAAAAGCCGAGCAGAAACCAGATCGTCCGGCAAAGCGCGGGATAATGCCTCGCGTACAACACTTCAAACGCCTCCCTGGAAGATGTACCCAACGCCGGCTGCACCGTGCCCGCAGCGGACAATGTGTCCGTTAGGATGACGTGACACAGTGCTTCATCCGCCAGCGTCGAGACATTGTCTCTGGAATCAGGATCTTCCATATCCAAAAACTCTCAAGCTTGAGGTCCGGCCTTGCACGCTTCCAATACGGTGGATGGTGTGAATGCGCGCGCCGATTTGCACGGATTGCTGCAAGTCGTTGAAATCGCACGGGTTACGCGAAGAACGAATTCCACGCAGTGATTGTCAGTTGAGCCAGCCGATCTTCCGTCCAGATTTCGTCCGTGTCCCACGTCCGCCACGTCAGCGACAACTCGCCGGCCGTCATGCCCACGTAGACCGTCGCCAACAAAATGAATCGTTCCCGAAGCGTCAGCCCGAGTGTTCGCTCGATGAAAGTCTGCTCGGGTGCCGTGAGCCGGCCGTACCACCACGGCGCAGGATTAGGAAGTTGGGCCGAAGGAGCGGCTCTTATCATCTTCAATATCTTACGCGTCACCAGAACCGCAATGTCGGACGAGTGCTCGGGCAAGAAGATCTCTTCCATGACGTCCCGAATCGCTTTCGTGGCCAGCGTTTCAGGAGTGTAGATGATTGGTTGACCCGTATCAGGGTCATTGGTTGGCGGTAAATCGTCGCGCAGTATACCGCTGATATCAGCATTGTGATCAACGAGAAGCCACGTAACCAGAAACCGGCTCAGGTTTCTGAAGCGGCTCTGTAATGCCGCGAACAACACTGAATTTCGATCGTGGTCGTCGACATCCCAGAAGCACAATCGCGAAAGCACCTGCCAGTCCGTGGAAGCCAAGTCGAGCAAGTGCCGTCCCACCTTTTCCACGGAATCACGACTTCGCATCCGTGCGTTCAACCGTTTTCGCAACAGCGAGTTCGGCCGAGTTACGAGCACGGCCAGTGCTGTAGTTCCGGGCGACATCCGCTCGATATTGAGCCAGCCAATCTCGGTCGCACGATGAAGCCAATCGTGCATTGCCTCTCGTCTGTCAGGCCGCTCAGCGGCAATTGAGAGAAACGTATAGACGAAGCAACACTCGGAAAACGATACTTGGACCGCCATGTGCAAAACACCTCCGCCTAGATCTTAACAGGCATTGATGCAGCCGTACCACGTGGCGCCTATCCGCCACCCCTCCACGTTGTTGCCAAGCGATACGAAGTTGTCAAACGGACAACTTCAACTCGGAGTCTAGGTTCCTGCATCCCGTTCCAGGCCCGCCGGCCGGCATTCTGCCAACGATTGGCGCCGATTCAAGTGGAGGAGACTACGGGGGTAAAAGGGTAACGCACTTTCAGTCAACGCGCGGATACGTTCCGCGCACTTGCTACGGAGCCTGGCCAGCCCCAACTGTGTAAGGTGGGCGTGTCCTGTGTCGGCAAACGATAAACGAAATTGCCGAGTGCTATCTGCAGACAACTGCCAAATTCGTAACACACCGCTCGCAGTTCAATGGCCCGCTAGGAAACAGCGGTGTGGCACGCTTCCTTCAGCAGGGGAAGTACCGAATCTGCGTCGGTCAGATAGACGAATGGGGCGATTGGAAACTGCCGTTCGACGCAGAGGTCGAAATCACCTGCGCGACGAAAAGCACCGGGCCTCGATGCGGTTGCGCGCGGCCGCGGGGGCGTCCTCTCATACGTTAGCAGGACTAGCACTCGAGTGTCTGCATCGCCCGGCTGCAGTTAAGGTCGTGATTCGTTCACGGAGCATTCGTGCCGAATACTTGGCATCGGTCGGGTCCTTGCCGCCACCTGAAAAACCTCGGCCGAGTGTGCCAACTCCTGGTGCAATCGCTTGCCATTACGATCGATCACGTAAGCAGTCGTGTTTCCGGTTGGCCCAGTCGATGCAAATGAACAGGCCAGGTGTTCAGCTGGTTCGGTCATGATGGATCTCCTTACCTTGCATTGGACTCAACTCCGCTGGTACTCTCCGCGGAGCCGAAACACGGCTGGTGATTAATCCGTAGCGCCTCCCTGGCTATCGTCTCCAATCCATTATTGCGCGGCTTTGTGAATCCGCCTGGCAGAACTCCGTGCACCCCTCGACTGCTGCGTTTCAGCCAGAATCACAATCCGGAATACGGGTGATGCTATACGGAGACTTTCATCTCTACTCATAAGCACATCGATGCTCAACAGCGTCGGACGATACACGGAGATTGATGGTGTCCAGGTAGCGTCGGGCGTTCGCTGTGGCGTGTATTGCTTTTTCTGCTGACCTACTTGTTTGGGCCAACTGGTGTCACTAAAAAAAGCGAATTGTGCACCCTCATAACAATGGAGTGAGATCTATGAAGGCTACACGACCGTTAGTTCGTTGCTCCAAGAGGCGACAAAAGCGTCTGGCTCGCATGGAACAACTTGAGAATCGACTGCTTCTCGCAACGGATCTCCTGCACCCAGTGTCGGAGTACATTGTCTTTGCGCAGGAGAGCGCCCAACTGTCACGTGCCTCCTCCTTGGACAGTCTGGCGCCCGTCGGGAGCAATGTGGCAGTTCTACTGGGACGTGACGTGTCGACCGGTGAGGTAAAAGCGGGCCAACTAATCGAAACGGAACGAGACATCTCGGTTGACGGAGATGTACTCAGCGGTGGGCACGTTCTTTTCGGTTCGGGTGCACAAGTCGTTGGCAACATCGATGCGACCGAAAACGTCCAGTTCGGAGCCAATGCGTCAATCGAAGGAACCGTGACCGCCGGAACATGGGTCACATTTGCTCAACGAGCTTCCGTTGAAGGTGACGTTCGTGCGAACGAAACAATCAGAATCGACCGAAACTCGACCGTTTCTGGCAACGTAGTGCTGCCCGACCCCGAAACCAATTTGTTGCTTGCTCGCGGTGTAAGGGTGACGGGGGAGATCATTACCGGGGTCGTTGCCCCCGATTCATTTGAGGAAGTCAAACTTCCCGCGGCGTTGACATTCGACGCGAATTCAGATGCGGATGTAGTAATTAACGCGAATGAAACTGTGCTACTTGAACCGGGCGCCTATGAGGACGTTACCGTTTCACCTACCGGCACGCTCATGCTGCAAACGGGTCGATACGTTATTCGGTCTCTCGCCGTTGAAACCGGCGCGCAACTTGACTTGCAATTCACCGAAGGGGCCATCGACCTATTCGTGGAAGAGGATGCCTTCATCGGCAAAGGTTTGAGCGTGGTTGTTAATGGTGACGCGGCGCAAGATGCCGATGTTGAGCTTGCCAAGAATCTTTATTCGGAAGTACACGGTTCGTGGAATCTCGAACCCGAAAGCAGCTGGTTTGGCACCGTCTATGCGCCGTTCGGCAACGTCAATATCGCTCGTGATTCTAGTTTCGTGGGCGCGCTCTATAGTGGGATGACAGCCACTGTGCAGAAGAGTGTCACTGGGACTTATCAGGTTGCTGATCGGTTTCTCGCGCCCACCATTACAGCTAGTCTCGCGAACGACACTGGAGTTTCGTCCACTGATGGAATTACGTACGACCCAAGCGTGACTGGGCAAGCCATTGATGGCAATCTGATTCAAAAACTCCAAGTTGCGCTCGACGACACCTCAGAAACGGCATTCGTCGAAATACCGATCGATGCGCGAACCGGCGAGTTCACCCTAGACACGGCACTATTACTAGATGCCGGAATTGAATTGCTTGACGGTTCGCATACTCTCTTTTTCCGCGCCGAGGACGAGTTCGGAAACCAGTCCCTTGTGTTTTCGGTTGATTTCGTGCTCGATACGACAGTTGCCACGCCCACCATTGTTGAGATTGCTGACGACACCGGTGGTAGCGCTTCGGATGCGATCACAAGCGACAACACGTTGCTGTTCTTTGGGATGGCCGACGCGGACTCAACCATAACTTTGCACGAGGCTACACTCGGAGATCTCGGCACGACGAACTCCAGCTCGGACGGAGGCTGGATGGTTGATGCGACGGGGACGACGTTAGCTGACGGGGACTACAGCTTCACCAGCACGGCCGAGGATATCGCAGGCAATGTGAGCGATCCCTCGTCGCCCTTTCCTGTTCAGATTGACACAGTCCCACCAGAGTTGCCCGAGTTTGATTTGGATGCTGAGTCGGATACTGCGCCGGTTGGAGATCGGCAAACGACACTCAGTTCAGTCGTTCTCGCCGGAGTTACCGATGCTGAGGTCGCAGTCGAGTTGGTTGAGCTCCAGCTCCAGACAACATCGGACGCGTTAGGTGCATTCTCGTTTTCCGATATTCCGCTCGCCCTCGGCGAAAACTCGTTCACGATGCTCGCAACAGACCTTGCTGGAAATACCAGTGAGTTTAACGGATCGGTGTTTCGCACTGCGGGCGAACCACCCGAGTTAATCGCCGCTTTTTTAGGGTCCGAGCCGAGCAACGGGAATGTGGACGTAGGGGTCACGGTCAACCCCAAGGTTTTCTTTTCCGCCCCGATCGTTGGCTCCAGTCTGACAGAAGACAATTTCTTCGCCAGTTTCAGTGGTGAAAAACTGCCCGGCAATATAACCCCTTCCAGCGATGGCACCTTCGCTTGGTTGTTTTTGGATGACGAAATGCCGAGTGCCTCGCAAATCGAGATTACCGTCGATGGCTCGAGCATCCGGACTGAGGAAGGTAGTCCTCCTCGATGCTGACGGTGACGGCCAGCCTGGCGGCGTGACCACGTTTGGTTTCCGCACAGTGAGCACGTCTCCGTTGCTCGGGACCACGCTATCCGGACGCCTTGTTGATCCGGGCCCCGACTTGCTACCGATGACCGAAGACGATTTTTCTCCCGGCCCGGACGGTGAAGCACACACGGACGACGACGAATATTTGCTACCGATCTCCGGCGTCACTGTTTTCATTCTTGGCCTAGAAGATGAAGCCATCCAAACCGGTGCTGAGGGGCGCTTCCACTTCGACGCCGTCCCGAGCGGAACGATTAAGGTAGCAACGGACGGTCGCACAGCGGATGATCCGCCGGTGGGCTACTATTTCCCGGAAATGGTGATGGATTCGCAAGCCAAGCCCGGTGTCGAGAATTTTTGTCATGGGCATGGAGGTCATGTATCTGCCTCGACTGGCAGAAACGATCCTTGAAGATGTCACTGCCGACGAGTCGAAGACGATCGAACTGAAGCCGGAGGCGGCACTCAACCTCACGGATGAAGAACGACAGTTGCTCACAATCCAGGTGCCGGCGGGTAGCATGGTCGACGACAGTGGCCAGCCTGTCGCCGCTGGCCGTGTTGGCGTAAGCGTTGTACCACCCGAGTTGGTCCGCGACATGCTGCCCCCAGGCGTTCTGCAGCACACATTCGACATCACGATTCAGGCCGAAGGCTTCACAAATTTCTCAACGCCCGCGCCGATGACGACCCCCAACGTCTTCAATGCGGCACCAGGAACTAAGGTTGACTTTCTCAGCTTTGATCACAACACCGGGTTGCTCGTGATCGAAGGTACCGGAACTGTCTCGGAAGACGGGATGTCGATTACGACGGATCCCGGGACGGGGGTGACGCATCCAGGTTGGCATGGTTGGACGCCACCGGGTGGGTGTGGTGGGTCAGGTGGCCCGCCTCCGCCGCCACCACCACCACCCACTCCGATGGATACGGTGAACCCACCGCAGGCTCCAGTCCTCGTCAATATGATTACCGGTGAGTCAGGTTCTCTGCTGCAAATCCCACCGTGGAATCCGCCGCCCCAGACCAATCCGAATCTTCCGCCTCCGCCACCTGCGGGCTGCAATCCACCTCCACCTCCACCACCGGGTCAGATGCAGCAGCCTTACCTGAACGTCAACATTCAAGTGGATGGCCCCTTAGCGACTTTCATGAAACAACCATCCAGCTTAACTGGTGGCCTTCCATTGTCGAGCTACGCTTTCACGCTTCGCCCTGGTGATCAGGGGCCCGTCATATTCGCAGGCGAAGCAAAAGACTACTCGGAGATGTTTGGGGCGGGTGGAATTTCCGGTCTCAATCGCGACCAACTTTACGGTTCGATTATCCGAGTCACCGAGATTCGCGGCGCATCTGACGGTTCGAGAACATACGACTACAAGACATACGTGGTCTCGCGCTGGGTCGATGTGGTCGACGCCGTCGAAGCCAACAATCACACAGGGAGCACAGCTGTTTTCTTCCCCGCTAACACGGACGGTGTTGTCCGTCAGAAGAACGTCGACCTTTTCTTGCCGGCTAGTGTTACGACTTCGTTTTCCAGTAGCGGCGCTGGCTTTGGTTTTCCTGGTGGAAGCGGTTCATCGGCAACGTGGACGTTCGACCCTAGTTCCGCGGGAGTTCAAACCACAACAGTCGACGTGGATTGGGACTTTGACGTTGAAGGGACTTCTTTCGCGAGGACCATGGGCTCCTTGACAGCGCGTGGCAAGTCGATTGCTCCGACAAGCATCGGGATCAATCTTGCTGGTTACCGGGCACAATTGAGCAACGTAATCAATGCGCTGACTGCGAATGATGGAGCTGACGGCCAACCAGGCGTGCTCGGGATCGACGACGACGGAAATGGCGTGGTCGATGACATTACGGAGCGTGGATGGCCGGGCGCGGACGACGTTATCCAATTCCTTCCTAGCAATCCGGCTGCAAACGAAGTCGCCTCAGATAGGTTTAAGTCCGCATTCCACACGATGTACCCATGGGTCACCCCGTCAGCGACAACGGTAAGTTCTGTCCTAACAGCGGAGTCGGACGCACTCCTTGCTGCCGTCCGTCAGGACTTCAATCAGCTCGCCGGCTATTCCGTTAGCGGTGGAACAAGCGGCGACGTCACGATGAGCTGGGCACAGTTCATTGTCGATCCCGTTTTTGGAAATCTATTTGGCTTTGCCGACGGGGATCCAACACCCCTTGATCAGGCAAACGCAACCGTTCAAAGCATCCTTTCCCCAACCAACACTAAGATTGGATCGACAGCTCAACAGATTTTCTTAGCCGAATTCGTCAATAGAAGCGTTAGCAACTCTGGTCAGTTTGCGGTAGCACCTAATATAAGCTGGACATCGGGAGCCACATTTGCGCAATACGTCGCCAATACAGTTAGTCACGAAATCGCTCATACATTTGGCTTGCTGGAATCGTACGACGTCAATGGAGGTCGTTACCGACCGTTCGACTTGATGATGGACGGCGGACCAACTGATCCAAACCTGACGTTTGGTCACGACAATCGTTTGCTGCTGCAGGCTGCGCTCGGCATTCAGAATAACGGTGACACGCCACTAACCGGAGCTCTAGCGCTTTTTCAAGAAAACTACAATCTGCCGTCGCTGCCACCAGCGTTGCCGAGAGCAGAAACGTCGCTGGTTTTTCCAAATATCTTGCTTCGCGGCAATGGACTGGACTTCTCCGGTGGAGAGTTAGTGGATGCTGGGACGTTTGTAGCGGATGGCGAAGCGGGTCAACAGCAGGTTCTAACCTACACAATCGAAAACGTCGGATCGTCGCCTTTAGAAATAGCGGACATCACATTATTGAGCGGGAATAGTGGTTTCGCATTGGCGGCTTCTCCCGAAGATGGCACGATTATAGCGCCGTATTCGTCCGCAATTCTCGAACTCGTATTCGATCCCGATATCGCGGGGGCGTTCGAAGACGAGCTTAGGATCAACAGCAACGCGGACGCAACACCTTCATTCACGCTTGGCTTCAAAGGCATTGGGTTGTCGCCCGATAGTGTTATCGATGTCACGGTGGATAACAGCAACCTTGCAGGAGCCTTCGTTGACACGGGATTGACTCAAACCGACCAGCTCGCGACCATAGCGAACGCCGGCGCGTCGCCGTTACTAATTTCTGATATCAGACTGGCGGAGGGGGCCGACCAATTTGTTCTCACTGGCATCCCGGACGACCTCCTGGCCAGTCCGATCTCTCTCGCTCATGCGGAGGATTTCAGCTTCGGCGCGAGCTTCTCACCAAGCCGACTTGGTTTGCAACGAGCCACAGTTGAGATTGTCACAAATGACCCGGCCAATCCCGTAGGCACGATAAGCCTGGTCGGCACGGGACTGGACGAAGTTGTCTATCCCGATTGGGGTAACGACTTCGTTGCCCTCGAAACACCTGAATTAGCGAACTCAGTTGTACTTCGTGAAATCACGGACGAAGCGGGCAATTTCAATATGTTTCTACCCCCCTCCGAGGATTATCACTTCAGCGCCTTTGATCCGATTACCGGTTTAATCGCACACGGCTACGGTGTAACCGCGCCATCTGGCGGCGCAATTGACTTGACTAGTACGCTCGTGTTCGGTGCCAGCACGTCGGTCGACACGGACTTCGACGGTCTTCCTGACGATGTCGAGTTCGCGGTAGGAACGAATCCCAACCTAGCCGACACAGATGATGACGGCCTTGATGACTATGCCGCAGTCATTCAAGGCCTGGACCCAACAGGTGGTGCTTTGACCACAGGTGTCATCGCTCAGCTCGAGTTGCCTGGCGAGGCGAAGGATGTTGTTGTCGAGGGATCCGTCGAGGATCCGGCTGGCCAAACGGCCTACATTGCAACCGGATCTCACGGTCTCGCGATCGTCGATGCAAGTGAATTTGACGACCCAATCCTCATCGGCGCGATCGATCTGCCGGGCGATGCAATAGACGTGGCTGTTGATTCCGCAGTTGGCATCGCCGTCGTTGCAACGGGCGCAGGCGGGCTTCAGTTCGTCGATGTATCCGACCCCATGCTGCCCGTGCTTCGTGAAACGGTCGACTTGAACGTAAGACAGGTCGAAATCATCGACGGAATTGCCTACGCGTCCACCGGAAACTTGATTCGTTCGTTCGACGTACTAAGCGCTGATTTGCTCTTGGGCCTCACGCCGTCCGGCGGCGGAACGATCACGGGACTGGCACAGGAGAACGGTTTTCTTTACTCGATGGACTCGAACCGTTCACTGCGCGTCATCGACGTTGCGAATTTCGACATGATCGAGCGAGGCAACGCTACGCTTCCACATGGTGCAGGTCGCCTGTTTGTGGACAACGGAATTGGCTACGCCGCTGCTATTAATACCAACTTCCGAGGCGGGTACGCAACGGCCGATGTTTCGGATCCGGACAACCCGGTTGCCATCAGTGGCTCCGACGTCCCCAGCGCTAACGTTGCTCCGGGAACCGCCGTCTTTTCCAATGGCGCGGGGCGGGGGATCCTGGTTGGGCCCGTTCAGGGTGGCACCAACGAGCTGCATTTGGTCAATGTCGAGGATCCCAGCCAGACCTACCAATTCCTGACTCGCTTCTTCCTGCCGGCTCCAGCGTTCAGTGTCGCGGTCGCCAGCGGAATCGCTTACGTTGCAGATGGTAACGGCGATCTGGTCGTCGTTAACTATCTTCCGTTTGACATTGAAGGCCAGTCGCCTAGCGCCACGATCAGTAGCCCCGTTGCCGATGTGGATCCGGTGACTGACGGCGTGCAGGTTGTCGAAGGCTCGAATGTGCCGATTCGGGTAGACATCACCGACGACGTACAAATCCGCAACGTGGAGTTGCTAGTTAACGGTGTTGTTGTCGCCAACGAAGTTTCGGCTCCGTTCGAGTTCGTGGCTCCGGCGCCGAGTCTTGCCGATGGCACGAGCGAGATGAACATTCAGGTTCGGGCGACGGACACGGGCCTGAACTCCAGCTTGTCCAACGCTCTGACCTACGAACTCGTCGAAGATACCGTGCCTCCAGAAGTTATTGGCACAACACCGGGCGAAGGGATCACGGGCTTCAAAGTATCGTCGGTGACCGTTCGTTTCAACGAGCCGCTTGATACGGGTATCGTCGACCTCGCGGGAGTCACGCTGACCAATCTTGGCGCTGATGGTCTGCCTGGTGGTGGCGACGATATGGAAGTCGAACTGCTGTCTGTCGAGACGCCCTCGGACTTTCGCGTGGCAGTAAGAACTGTCGAGAATCTGCCATTCGGCGAATATCGATTGGTGCTGGATCCGTCGATCATCGCCGACCGCGCCGGAAACAATATCGCCGAGCCATTCGAGTTGGAGTTCACGGCATTCGACGTATTGCCCGGAACGATCGTTTGGATTTCCGATGAAAGCGGCGACTGGGATGATCCAAGCAACTGGAGTGAGGGGCAAGTTCCAACGGCAAATGACGATGTCTTTATTGATCGAGTCGGAAGCGACATTACTGTGACGGTATCCGGCTTTTCCGCTGCGCGTAGTTTGCGGTCAAGTGAGGACATGGAAATACCGGGTCGGCTAACGCTGACCGGTCCGTCACAGGCAGACGCTAGTTTCACGGTGAATCCAGACGGACAGTTATTCGTTTCGGGAGCAAACGGTTCGTTCGTTGCCAATGCGAATACGACGATTCATGGTGGTTCTCTGTTCGCAACGGCCGGAGGGCAAATCAATCTTCCCAACGTGACGAGCTACAGCCACGCCGGTGGAAGCTTCCGCGATAGGTTTTTGAGAGCAGACGGCGTCGGTAGCGTACTCGATTTGAGCAACTTGACGGAAATTAGCGGGAACGCGGCGAACTCGAGTGCGGACTTGTTCATTCAGGCATTGAATGGTAGCGACGTGCGATTGGGAGCGGTCCAAACGATAACGGGTGCAGCCCAAGTCAGTGCAAGCGGACCTGAGGGCGAAGTCGACTTGTCTGCCCTGACTCAGTTCTTGGATACGAATCCCAACACTGGGTCGGGAATCACAACATCAAATGGCGCAGCGGTACAGATGGGCGGTTTAACGGCGTTGAGTGCTGTGAACCTGACGATTGGCGGCCAAATGGATACCGTTCAACTAACGTCTTTCGATAGTGCGTCGATCACTATCAATGACGTAACGGCCGACCTCAGTGGCTTGACCGAACTGCCAAGCGTGACGTTGACACTCAATAGTGGCGGCAGTCCGGGTGATCTCTCCGGCGTGACGAACATCAACAACGCGAGCATCTTCGTCAACAGCGGTAGCAGTTTGTCGCTACCGGGGGTCACGAGCTATGCGATTGACGATTTTTCCACGCATTATCTGCGAGCCAACGGTACGGGTGCGGTGCTTAGCCTGCCGAATCTGGCAGATATTACGACGAACGGGACATTGTTTGTCGAGGGTATCAACAGTGGTCAGGTGGATCTCAGTGGTGCTACGAGCATCGACGGCGCGGCTCGGATTATCTCCAGTGGCACCGGTGGCCAGGTCGACATTTCGGCGGTCACCAGCTTCGTGAACAGCACGGGTGGCTTTTCGGAACTGACGACGTTTTCAGATGGGCAAATCTTGATGCCTGGCATCACGGAACTCGATCGCATCAGCCTCACGATCGAAGGCCAGATGGAAGTGTCTCAGCTGACAAGCTTCAGTAACGCCTCACTTACGATCAACGGGGTGGCAGTCGACCTGAGTGCGTTGACGGAACTCCCCGGCGTGACACTGACACTTAACAGTGGCGGTAGTCCGGGGGATCTCTCTGGCGTGACGAACATCAACAACGCGAGCATCTTCGTCAACGGTGGCAGCAGCCTGTCGCTACCGGGGGTCACGAGCTATATGATTGACAATTTCTTCAGCCGGAACTTGCGAGCTAACGGTACGGGTGCGGTGCTTAGCCTGCCGAATCTGGCGGACATTACGAGTAATGGATCGCTGCGGATAGAGGGTATCAACAGTGGTCAGGTGGATCTCAGTGGTGCTACCAGCATCGACGGCGCGGCTCGGATTATCTCCAGTGGCACCGGTGGCCAGGTCGACATCTCGGCGGTCACCAGCTTCGTGAACAGCACGGGTGGCTTTTCGGAACTGACGACGTTTTCGAATGGTCAGATCCTGATGCCTGGCATCACGGAACTCGATCGCATCAGCCTCACGATCGAAGGCCAGATGGACGTGTCTCAGCTGACAAGCTTCAGTAACGCCTCACTTACGATCAACGGTGTGGCAGTCGACCTGAGTGCGTTGACGGAACTCCCCGGCGTGACACTGACACTTAACAGTGGCGGTAGTCCGGGGGATCTCTCTGGGGTGACGAACATCAACAACGCGAGCATCTTCGTCAACGGTGGCAGCAGCCTGTCGCTACCGGGGGTCACGAGCTATATGATTGACAATTTCTTCAGCCGGAACTTGCGAGCTAACGGTACGGGTGCGGTGCTTAGCCTGCCGAATCTGGCGGACATTACGAGTAATGGATCGCTGCGGATAGAGGGTATCAACAGTGGTCAGGTGGATCTCAGTGGTGCTACCAGCATCGACGGCGCGGCTCGGATTATCTCCAGTGGCACCGGTGGCCAGGTCGACATCTCGGCGGTCACCAGCTTCGTGAACAGCACGGGTGGCTTTTCGGAACTGACGACGTTTTCGAATGGTCAGATCCTGATGCCTGGCATCACGGAACTCGATCGCATCAGCCTCACGATCGAAGGCCAGATGGACGTGTCTCAGCTGACAAGCTTCAGTAACGCCTCACTTACGATCAACGGGGTGGCAGTCGACCTGAGTGCGTTGACGGAACTCCCCGGCGTGACACTGACACTTAACAGTGGTGGTAGTCCGGGGGATCTCTCTGGGGTAACGAACATCAACAACGCGAGCATCTTCGTCAACGGTGGCAGCAGCCTGTCGCTACCGGGGGTCACGAGCTATGCCATTGACAGTTTCTTCAGCCGGAACTTGCGAGCTAACGGTACGGGTGCGGTGCTTAGCCTGCCGAATCTGGCGGACATTACGAGTAATGGATCGCTGCGGATAGAGGGTATCAACAGTGGTCAGGTGGATCTCAGTGGTGCTACCAGCATCGACGGCGCGGCTCGGATTATCTCCAGTGGCACCGGTGGCCAGGTCGACATCTCGGCGGTCACCAGCTTCGTGAACAGCACGGGTGGCTTTTCGGAACTGACGACGTTTTCGAATGGTCAGATCCTGATGCCTGGCATCACGGAACTCGATCGCATCAGCCTCACGATCGAAGGTCAGATGGACGTGTCTCAGCTGACAAGCTTCAGTAACGCCTCACTTACGATCAACGGGGTGGCGGTCGACCTGAGTGCGTTGACGGAACTCCCCGGCGTGACACTGACACTTAACAGTGGCGGTAGTCCGGGGGATCTCTCTGGCGTGACGAACATCAACAACGCGAGCATCTTCGTCAACAGCGGTAGCAGCCTGTCGCTACCGGGGGTCACGAGCTATGCCATTGACAGTTTCTTCAGCCGGAACTTGCGAGCTAACGGTACGGGTGCGGTGCTTAGCCTATCAAATCTGGCGGACATTGCGGCGAACGGGACATTGTTTGTCGAGGGCATCAACAGTGGTCAGGTGGATCTCAGTGGTGCCACGAGCATCGACGGCGCGGCTCGGATTATCTCCAGTGGCACCGGTGGCCAGGTCGACATTTCGGCGGTCACCAGCTTCGTGAACAGCACGGGTGGCTTTTCGGAACTGACGACGTTTTCAGATGGGCAAATCTTGATGCCCGGTATCACGGAACTCGATCGCATCAACCTCACGATCGGAGGCCAGATGGACGTGTCTCAGCTGACAAGCTTCAGTAACGCCTCACTTACGATCAACGGGGTGGCGGTCGACCTGAGTGCGTTGACGGAACTGCCTGGTGTGACACTGACACTTAACAGTGGCGGCAGTCCGGGGGATCTCTCTGGCGTGACGAACATCAACAACGCGAGCATCTTCGTCAACAGCGGTAGCAGCCTGTCGCTACCGGGGGTCACGAGCTATATGATTGACAGTTTCTTCAGCCGGAACTTGCGAGCTAACGGTACGGGTGCGGTGCTTAGCCTATCAAATCTGGCGGACATTACGAGTAATGGATCGCTGCGGATAGAGGGTATCAACAGTGGTCAGGTGGATCTCAGTGGTGCTACCAGCATCGACGGCGCGGCTCGGATTATCTCCAGTGGCACCGGTGGCCAGGTCGACATTTCGGCGGTCACCAGCTTCGTGAACAGCACGGGTGGCTTTTCGGAACTGACGACGTTTTCAGATGGGCAAATCCTGATGCCTGGCATCACGGAACTCGATCGCATCAGCCTCACGATCGAAGGCCAGATGGACGTGTCTCAGCTGACAAGCTTCAGTAACGCCTCACTTACGATCAACGGTGTGGCAGTCGACCTGAGTGCGTTGACGGAACTGCCTGGTGTGACACTGACACTTAACAGTGGTGGTAGTCCGGGGGATCTCTCTGGCGTGACGAACATCAACAACGCGAGCATCTTCGTCAACAGCGGTAGCAGCCTGTCGCTACCGGGGGTCACGAGCTATATGATTGACAGTTTCTTCAGCCGGAACTTGCGAGCTAACGGTACGGGTGCGGTGCTTAGCCTATCAAATCTGGCGGACATTGCGGCGAACGGGACATTGTTTGTCGAGGGCATCAACAGTGGCCAGGTAGATCTCAGTGGTGCCACCAGCATCGACGGCGCGGCTCGGATTATCTCCAGTGGCACCGGTGGCCAGGTCGACATTTCGGCGGTCACCAGCTTCGTGAACAGCACGGGTGGCTTTTCGGAACTGACGACGTTTTCAGATGGGCAAATCTTGATGCCCGGTATCACGGAACTCGATCGCATCAACCTCACGATCGGAGGCCAGATGGACACGACCCAATTGACGTCAATTCGCAATGCATCAATTACCGTCAGTATTCCCAACGTGGAGTTTGGCGGCTTTTCAGACTACAGCACCATCAACCTGACCATCAATAGCGGCGCATCCGTTCAGACCTTGGAAGACGCTACAAGCTTCGATGGTGGTGGCATTCGTAATAACTCAGGCGCGCCCCTGTCGTTCCCGCTGGTCACAAGCTATACCCACGGAGGTGGAAACTTTTCGACACACTTTATCGAAGCGAGCGGGCTAGGCAGTGAGCTTTTGTTTCCCAATTTGACAACGATCACGGGGAGCCTGGATCCGGACGATTTCAACGCGGATCTTCTGATTCGATCGATAAACGGTGGGCGGATTGATCTTGGAAGTGCGACGACCATCAACGGACCGGCTCGCGTCACGGCGACAGGAACCGGTGCGGAAGTCGATATCTCGTCCATTACCAGCTTTGTCGACAGTAATCCAAGCGTTTCTTCGGAGCTTAACACGTCATCTGGAGGACGCATCCGAATGGCAGGCTTGACTTCGTTAGAAAATGTAGACCTTACGATCGGTGGCGAAATGGAAACCGGTCAGCTCACGGACCTTTCCGATGCATTCGTCACCGTCAATGGCGTAAACGCTGATTTCGGCGGCCTGACCTCACTAAATCGACTGGTATTATCACTCAACAGTGGCGGCATGGCTACTGGATTAGACAACGTCGTGACTATCGATGATTCGAGTCTGTTCGTGAGAAGTGGAGTGACACTCTCATTGCCGAACGTGACTAGTTACACCATGACTGGCGAAATCAACCGTTGGCTCCAGGCCAGTGGCACGGGCAGTGCAATCGATCTGCCAAACGTCACAAGCATCAGTGGCAGTCCACTCAATGAATTCGGTACACTGTCGATTGAAGGTGTGAATGGGGGTTACGTCAATCTCGCTAATGCAACGACTATCACTGGCGGAACCCGGATCACGGCGAGTGGCACAAACGGCGAAGTCGACGTCTCTTCTGTTTTCACATTCACCGACACCAACTCAAACAGCACCTCGTCACTAACTACGTTTAGCAGCGGTCGGATCCGCATGCCCAATCTTGTGGAATTAGATGAGGTCAATCTATCCGTCGGCGGAATCATGGACACGAGCCAACTTGTATCGATCCGAAATGCGAGCATCGACGTGTTCGTGCCGGCCGATTTCACTGCCCTAGATGACATCATCGAATCCACCTTGACAATTCGCTCGAATGGCGAGCTTCAAGATGTCGGCGCCCTGTCAAACATCGATGGTGCAAGTATTATCGTTCGAGATGGCACCAATCTGACACTTCCCGGAGTTACTAGTTATACCCAGATCGTCAACTCGAATCGTGTGATTCAAGCAATCGGTGGCGGTAGCCGCCTTGAACTGCCTAACATTACGACCATTACTGGAATCTCTGACACGCAAACAACAAGCGGAACAGTACGCGTCGAGAGTGTCAGCGGTGGCTATATCGACCTTCCTGCCCTTGCATCCCTGTCTGGGGGGCCCGTGCGTCTTTCCGCAAGCGGTT
Organism: Pirellulaceae bacterium; assembly: GCA_965223305.1. Classification (GTDB taxonomy): domain Bacteria; phylum Planctomycetota; class Planctomycetia; order Pirellulales; family Pirellulaceae; genus CBDCWT01. The sequence goes on from CBDCWT010000003.1 coordinate 116,991, forward strand.
TGGGGGCTGAACTGGCGGCTACCGCCTTGTCGACAATTCAAAGCGATCACGACTTTCTGAATTCCGGAATCGAAGCCTCGTTTTCAGGCACCGTGATTGTTCCGAACCTTCCGACGTCCTGGGATGGAATCGATCTTATCCTTCGATCTTGGGGCCAGATTACCTTTAACACGGCACAATTAACAGCATTCCAAAACGCAGTGCTTACTTTGGACGACCAGACACTTGATGTTGGTGCTTTGGCGAATATCGACGGCTCCGGAGCCCAGCTAACGAACGGTGCTACTCTTGTCTTGCCCAGCGTCACCACATACACCAACAGCGCGGGCAGAGTCGACCGTGTGTTTTCGGCCGTTGGTTCCGGCACGATTCTGGATTTACCCAATCTAACGTCAATCACGGGAAGCAACCTTGCTGCTTCGAGTCCATTTGACACCGTGACTGATCTCACAATTCGAGCGACTTCAGAAGGCACCGTTGACCTTCCGAACACGACCGCATTTCTAGGCGGTGTTGTCAGAGTAGTTGCTTCAGGAACTGACGCCGAAGTTGATTTGTCATCACTGAGTAGCATTGTCAGTGACCACCCAACTGAGAACTCTGGAATTCAAGTCAGCGGCAACGGATCCGTACTCTTGGGTAATTTGCCGTCCGATCTGAATCGAGTCGACTTAACTCTCGGACAGGGATCAATCAATCTCGATACTGACAGTATCTCCGCCTTTACGAACGCGAATCTTAGCATTGACACGACACCTCGCTCCTTTAGCAGCCTGTCGAACATTGACAGTTCCGGGCTAAACGTGTTTGGTGTGGCGCTCACCTTGCCCAATGTGACGAGCTATGCCAACACGGGTGGGATTAGCAATCGAAATCTTCAAGCAAGTGGCTTTGGTAGTGTGCTCGATCTGTCCAGTCTCACGACAATCGTCAACGATTCGGGCCAGCCGTCCACGTTGAGTATCACGGCAACATCGCGTGGTGTCATCGATCTAAGTAATGTTACACAACTGACCATTCCGGCGGCAGGAGCAAATGACCGTGCGATAGGCGTTTTCGCTGGTGGATTTGAAAGCTTGATTGACCTGACTAGTCTCGAGAGTTTTGTCGATAGTTCGATTGATGGTACGTCCGCCCTTTCATCATCCTTTGGCGCGGATGTGCTTTTGAACACTGCGACAACCTCAGTTCAGAACGTTGCAGTTAGCACAACAACAGGCGGGACGATTGCAGGCGGTACATTAGACATCGCAAGCGGCAGTCAGATCTCTGGCTCTGGCACGCTTGATGGAAGTGTTTCGAACGCTGGTGAGTTGGTCACCGGCAATTCCAGTTCCGGCATGACGATAACTGGGGATTACGTTCAAACAGGTTCCGGTGTCATGCGAGTTCAAATCGGCGGAACGGCCGAAAGCGGTTTGTTCCGAAGTCTTGTCATCGGTGGCAATGCCGCCCTTGACGGCACGCTTAGCATCGAATTAGTCAATTCTTTTGTACCTGTCGTCGATGACCAGTTCGAAGTCATGACTTTCAGCTCTCGCTCTGGCGACTTTGCTGTCGTCAACGGCCTTGATCTGCCTGGAGACTTGGTCTTTGATCGGGTATTTGCTGCGACAAATATGACTTTGACCGCCGCGACACCCCAACCTGCGGCCGCCGTGAGACCTACTGCCATCGATGTCGACAGACTGATGCAGGAGCAGGCGGATCACATGGTCACTGTGGCGATTGCGTGCCTCCAACGCGCCGGCATCAGCCATGCCGATCTCGATTATCTTCGAGGCTTGGAAGTACGCGTTGCTGATTTGACCGACGATTACCTCGGGCTATCTCATACGAATACGATCGTCAGCGATTCTGATGGTGCTGGCTTAGGTTGGTTCTACGACCAAACGCCATTTTCGGATGAAGAGTTCAGCCACGAAGAAAACCGCAGTGTGCGATCTGAAGCCTTAGATCGGTACGATTTGCTGACCGTCATTCTTCACGAACTTGGTCACCACCTCGGGCACGATTGTACGGAGAATGCCGACGATTGGATGGCAAGTGAGTTAAAGCGATTCGCCGCCGATGAGGTTTTCGGAGATATGACGTCGCTCGATGAGATTTTGTTGCCACTCAGAAAACGAGGGCTAGGTATGGCGCGCGTGTCACGTCGCTGGGCGTAGTAGCTTCGTGGCCCCCGGTAGGCCACCCATTCTCAGTTTACCCAACCCTCAACGCCTTCTATTGACTCTTATCCCGCTGATGGGCTTCAGTTCGTATTCGATCCGTAGCTTCTTGCCGGGGTGAATTGTCCCGGCGTTGATAAATAGTGTTGGAGTCCGATGGTCGATTTGCGAGGTGAATAGTCTGTTATTTGCAAAAGCTGCCTGAGCACGCTGTATTGCATTGCGAACACCTTTACCGGGCTTGAAGAGGAAGCATTTCACCGGTTTCCCGTTTACCGTTACGGATTTAATTTCACGATCCGGGAATTGAACTCCTCGATATTCATACAACGGGACGAGAGCAACAATTCTCAACCTTTCATTCGACGTGTTCTTTCCACCAACGACCTTAATCATGCCGTACGTGCCTGGCTTGTCCTTTACAGGTAACAGCTTTACTGAATTCCATAGCAGTGAGTATCCTGACGTCTTGCGCTCGACCTTGACCGCACCATCAAGATGAACAACGTCAGCAGTTGCAATAAGCTTTTCGTACGCCCGCATGTCATCCGGAGTTGCAAGGCGAATCTCGGCGTGCGCAGGCTGAACCATGCCAAAGGTCAATATCACTGGTAACGCAATCGTTGCAACGATTGTCATCTTCATATTGAAATACTTACAAGAAAAATGGCCGTAGCGGCAACGCTCCAAAGTGTGATCGCCGGACTTCTCTGCGCCCGACAGTTCCGCAACTGCTCCTTTTGTCCAACTCGCGCCAAAAGCAGAGTATCACATTTCCACGTCTTCGCAATCTTAGATCCGCCCGCGCAAATTGCGTCCGTCCGGAGCATCTTCTGGCCCGAAGCTTCTATGCTTGCCTCAGCAACGCCACGACGGCTGCTGTCAGCGAATGAATCACGCTGAGGAAGAATTCAACTCGTGTATTGCCGTGGGTTCTTTCCGGAGGCAGCCGGGAGTGAATTCGGATTGGAGGCATGGAGTGGAGGCCCGGCGTCAGCAGCAAACCGAGCCCTCTGGAAAGAACCTGTAGAACGGGCCTGGCTGCGAGACGGTCGTCCCTGTCGCTGTGACGCGTTGGTGGCGCCGGGGGAGTTAGCGACAGTTTTGCAGCGCCCTCTTCAACCGGTCCACGACGGGGAAAAGCACCAGCGGCCGGCTAAGGCAAAACAGCTGCGTTCGGGGGCGTTCGCGCCGCCACCAGATTGTTGCCGGCAAGACAGTCGCTCGTCGGAGTGTGGAGCGGCCAGTTTCGCTGCACGAACCTGCTCGGTTTGAGCACGTTCGTGCGTCGAAGCAGATTACCCTTCGCGCGGAATTGACCGACGCAGCGTGAGTGAGCCCCTCCTTTCTTCGCTAACCCCCTCATTCGAGTGGGTGAATTGACCGCCCTCTTAGCGCGCGGTCACCCTACGCGGGTCTGCGCCACCTCTGACTTTGGGTCGATCAAAAACTTGCGTCGCCAGCACCTGCGGCTGGGCGCAGTTATTGACCTGGGTGAATCCGACGTGAATGCGACCCGTGCGTCGAAACGCACCTCCGATCCACCGCGTTCGTGCATGAGGTGTTCCAGACCTGCGCAACGAGTCAAACTGATTTGGTAGGCATTCACCTTGGTCGCCACACGCAGTCACTCTGATGGCGCGGAGTGTGGTTTTGCGGAGGCTCGGCGGTTCTTCAAAGTGCATCAGGCTGCGTGGTCCGGGGCATCTTCGCCAACACCGTTTTGCGACCTCGGTCGAAAAGACCGAAGGCGTCCAGACCTGCTTCGCGCACTCGGCTGCGCCGACCGAAGCGCGCAACGAGACCCGAAAGGTATAAGGGACGGCAGCCAGCTACCCGCATTGGCTCTTGCTGAGAACATTGTCGACGGGTCGGGCTGGTCATTTACCTCCGTCGATTATGCCAGTTTTTCGCTAAGCCGCAGCGCAAGAGCCGAAAGCGTCCTCACCGGATTTGCAGCGGAACTAAACGGCAGAACGGACATGTCACAGGCAAATAGATTCCCTGTTCCCTGCACTTGGAGATCTTCATCCACGACTGACGTGATATTGAAGGCTCCGTCAAGATGCGTGCGGTAAGGCATCGATAGCGTGCCCACCGCATGGTGCACAGTGCCGTTTCCAAATCCTTTGTTGTTCTGTCCCAGCTTGTCGTCCGGCTTCGCAACCGCGGCGTCTTTCCGAAATGCTCCAAAGATGCGGTCAGCTAGATTATTGAGGAGACTCCAGACCTCCGTGTCACTTTTTTGCCAGCCTGCGAGTTTCGGAAACCGCGAACCTGTAAGATGCGTCGTCCACTTCAAGTTCTTGAATGTCATCTCGGGTACATAGCCAAACGGCGGCGCAGGTTGAACGCGGTTCGTCTCCTCGATACAGTTGCCGAAGCTAAACTTCACCTCGACAATGGACGCTCCCGTCGACGAAATCGGTACTGCGGGTGCACTCGGGTCGTTGTCCCTCAAGTGCCAATACTCGTGATTAATATTCATCTCGACATTGAACGGAAACTTTATTTGGCTTGCCCCATCGCGAAGACCGCGCGAATAGAACACGACCTTCGCGTGTGAATCTCGTGGAATCGGAACGCCGTCGATCTCCGTCGCCAGTCCGCCGATCCAGTCCGTCGTAGGGTGATCCGTGATCCCCTGCCCGACAAGCGGTTGAATGTCCTGAGAGAGAGTGTGATACAAGCTCGAGCGCTGTAGCAGTTTTGGACTTTCGATGGACCCGCATGCCATGACGACCGTCCCAGCATGGAAGTAACGAGCTTCACCGCTTAGTGTATTTCGAGAAACAACTTCCAAACGACCATCACCGCGTCGCTTGATGTCTTCGACGAATTGATTTGTCTGCATGTGCAAACCGACGCCGTCGCCGTGGCTAACCCCAGGAGTCAATCCAAGTTGATTGATGAGCAGTTCTGCGGTGTTGAAAACGCCGGTCGGCTCAACAAAAAATTCCGAGGCCGCTTGATGACCGTCGGCCAGGTAGGGTTGGTGAAGCGCCCGTGGGGTTTCACGGATCTCAAAGTCGGTCGCCAACGAAGTCTGCCGGAGCTTATCGACGACCTTTTCAGCCGTTTCGCCCATGGTCGACGATTCGTTCAATCGCTCTCCACCAAGTTTCAGATATTTGGCCACCAAGTCGTTGCGAACGTCCGTCGGAAAAAAATCTAGTTCCCACGGTTGGATCGTCGGAATAAGTCCTGACCAGAAAATCGATCGGCCGCCTACATTCAGTTGCGGTTTCTCGTGGATGTAGTACTCGGCATTGGGGTTCGTGTTGTTCCATTGCCAGAAATTGTCGCAGGCAAAATGCCGGGCGACGCTCGCGTTTGGAAAGCGACAGACGTTGTAAACGTGCGTCGGATAGAGAAACGAGCCAGCCTCAAGAACCAAGATGCGTTTCTGTTTTCCAACTCGGTCGGCGAGATCGTCAGCTAGAATGCCGCCGCCCATTCCTGACCCGATGATGATGAAATCAAAATCATCTCGAGATCCGAGATAAGTCAGAAAGAGCCGCTCGCGCGCCGATGAGTCCTCGGCGACAAAGTTCGCATATGTCGTCGACGTGAAAGTCATTACGCCAACACATCCAAGAACCTGAATGCACAAGTTACGCAACGTAGAGATTGACCCACGTCTGGCGCAGAAGCAAGCCAAACCCGAGTCTCATGTCTCGTGATTGTACCACTGAGCAGGTTCATGCGGCGAAACTGGCGGCTCAGCACGTCCAGCTGTGTCTGAGATGTTCAAGCTCGAATGCGAAGTACCACTCCCGAAGAATTTCGAGCTAAGCGGGCCTCAAGGCGATTTCGCGCCGTGTGCGTGGAAAAGCACGCCGTGGCCAGCTGCCCCTGGTATTTCAAGCTGCTGCAAGAACGACTGTTCAAAAATGAGACGCATGTTTTTGGAGGCGCCTTGAATTGAGGCGCGCCGGCCTAGAAGACGCGGCAGTGTGCTTCTTCAAAGAACAAGGCAGTTTACGGGTGAAGGCACACAATCGGGGCTGCGCCCACGGCTCGGCACACGATTCGCTCAGCATTCGGTGGCAACTTGCGTTCGGCGCGCGAGCTCCCACCGCTCGACTCGTATTTATCTTCATCTTTCAAGCCGAGTCTCTCCATGTTCATACGTATTATTCTCGTTACTTACTTCCTACGCCGAATAGGTGAGTCACCCCCATGGCCGCTCGCATTCGGAGGTCCCGTCTTCGCCATGCCGGAATAGGCGACAGCCCGCGCCGGGCCGCGGCGCGAACAAGACCACTGCGATTCGAACCGCTCGAGGATCGCCACCTCCTGTCAGCGGTGCGCCTGGACGCTCCACGACCGCTTGGCGATGTTACCGAAGAGTACGAAGTGAGTTCGGACGGGCGGTTCGGCGTATATGTTGCGGACGCCGAAACCGACTCCCGCTACGAGCTCTACAGTGTCGAGTTCTCCACGGGAGAAGTGCGCAAACTGAGCCACACGTCGCTGCAGCGCCGGGTGAAGAACATTCAGATCAGCCCCGACAGCAGTCGAGTTGTCTATCGAACCTGGGAACGTACCGAGTCACGACACGTCTTAAACGAGCTGTTCAGCGTCCCTATCAACGGCGGGGACGCCATCAAGCTGAGCGGACCGATGGTCTCGGGCGGCGGCGCGTTTGAGTATTTCATCTCCCCGGATAGCGGCCGCGTTGTTTACCGAGCGGATCAGGACACAAATGGTGTTCATGAACTGTTCAGCGTTCCCCTCGAGGGCGGAACGGTCACCAAACTCAATCGCCCTCTCTCCGGTGCAGACGACGTTCAACCGGACTTCGAGTTGAGCGCGGACAGCAGCCGTGTTGTCTTCCGGGCCGGTAGAGACGATGCCATGTCGCTATTCAACGCCTCAGTGGCCGGCGGTGATCTCATCGAGGTAGATGACCTGCTTCCCAACAGCTTCCCTGCCGGGGACGGTGAGCTAGCCGAAATCAGTCCGGACGGCAGCCATCTCGTCTACCTGTCGGGCTCGGAGTTGTTCACGGTTGAGTTGGCGACCGGGAGCGTCACGACGCTGGGCACCGACGTCAAACCCGGGTTTCAAATCAGCGCGGACAGCGCGCACGTGATCTTCGTTAGCGGCAGTGACCTGTTCCGAACTCCGCTGGGTGGAGGCGCCGCTATCCGCCTCAACGATCCCTTGGTCCAATCCGGTGAGGTCCTGCCGGACCCTCAGATCACTCCCGATAGCAGTCGTGTCGTTTATCGGGCGGATCAAGATACGGACGACGTCATCGAGCTATACACGGTTCCCATCACTGGCGGCCCCTCAACCAAGCTAAACAACACGCTCGTCTTGGGCGGCGACGTTGCGCCGGACCGCGATGGCTTGCCGCAGCCTGACTTTCAAATCACGCCCGATAGCCAGCGGGTCATGTACCTCGCCGACGCGCGAACGGATGGTGTCCTTGAACTCCATTCCGCGTCCCTCGACGGAAGCGGGTCGACAGTACTGAGCCATGTACCTCTCAGTCTCAGCGGATATCTAGAACACTATCTACCATCGGATGACCGTTTCCCCCGCATCAGCCCTGACAGCAACCACGCCGTCTACTGGGTGGATGGGGAAGTCTACCGCGTTCCCATCACCGGTGGCGAGTCCATCAAGCTGAACGGAGAGCTTGTGGTGGGTGGTAGAGTCAGCGGTTATCGCTTCACCCCAGACGGCGGCCGGCTGGTCTACCGCGCAATGCAAGACAGCTACGGAATCTGGGAGCTGTTCAGCGCGCCGGTGATGGGCGGCAATCCTGTCAAGCACAGCGGTCCCATGCTCGCACTCGGACACGCGTTCTATTCCGATCACCATTCCGAGACTGCTCGCCTCACGCCGGATGGAAAATTCGCGCTCTACCGTTCGTCAAATAGCACGGAGTCAGAAGAGCGCATCGAACTTTACAGTGTCGAGATCGCGACTGGTGCGGTCGCGAGACTCAGCAACGGATTGGTAGATGGCGGCGTGCTCAACTATGAGATCAGTCCTGACAGCAGCCACGTCGTGTACGGTGTCGCTGGACTTTTTAGCGTTCCCATCACCGGCGGCCGTTCTGTCAAACTCGCCGACGCCTTGCCGGGTGCATGGACCAGCCAACTCCGATTCACAAGTGACAGCTCTCGCGTGCTGTACTCGTATCCGTTTCAGGGGCTTTACAGTGCCCCGCTGGTCGGTGGGTCCTCCACGCGACTCGATGACTTAGGCGACGACAGCGACGTGAGTACTTGGTGGACAAGCCCTGACAACAGGTGGGTGTTGTACTCGGCCAACGGCGAACCAGACGTGTACAGCGTTCCGATCGGCGGCGGTCAAAATAGCAAGCTGATCGGCAAGTCAGTCGGCGACGCCAGCCTTCGTCGCATTGAGATTGCCCCCGACGGCAGCCGAGTCGTCTACTGGGGCGACGAGGAAACGGCAGGCAAGTTCGAGCTGTTTAGCGTTCCTATTGCGGGTGGCGCGGCGGTCAAATTAAACGGCCCGCTCGTCGATGATGGTAACGTTGACCGCGAGTTCACAATTTCTCCGGACAGCCGCCGCGTCATCTACCAGGCTGATCAAGACACCGACGAAGTCAGCGAGCTTTACAGCGTTCCTATCTCAGGCGGAGAAGCGACGAAGCTAAACGGCCCGTTGATCGAGGGTGGAGTTGTGCCTTATACCTTGAGGAACACCAATGGAGGCCTGTTCCCCAATTGGGGAGCCCCTCAACCTACAGACGGCGGAGACGTATTCGACTTTCAAGTGTCGGCCGACAGCCGCCTTGTCGTCTATCGAGCTGACCAAGAAACGGACGAACAAGCCGAGCTGTTTAGCGTTCCGGTTGGCGGCGGAGAACCCATGAAGCTGAACTCGCCGCTCGAAGTTGGGCAGGGGGTGTTGGCCGAGTACGCAGTTACTCCCGACGGTAGCTCAGTCGTCTTCGCATCGGGCGAGCGCACGTCCTACCCGGCCGACCTGTTCGGCGTGCCGATCGATGGTGGCAGTCCGGTGAGACTGGGAGAGTCTGTAATCCTCCAAGACCATCTGCTGCAGCCCGATCTGGGCTTTAGCTCCGACAGTAGTCGATTGGTGTACCGGTCCAGGAGTTCTGACGGGAAAACCGAACTATACAGCGCTGCAATCGCTACCGCCGATACGGTAAAGCTGAACAGCACGCTCGTGGCCGGCGGCAACGTGACAGAGTACACGATCAGTGACGACGGCAGGAAAGTCGTCTACCGTGCTGACCAAGATCAGGACAACGTTTTTGAGTTGTATGCTGTCCCTGCGACCGGCGGGCGTCCTGAGAAACTAAACGGCCCGCTTGTGCCCGGCGGAAGTGTGAGTGCAAACGAGGAGCCGGACTATGAGCCCTATGCGCCGAGTTTTGGTTTCGCGATTACCGCGGACAACACCCATGTTGTGTATTTGGCCGACGAGGGCGTTCGGCAACTGGGCCTCTACGGACGAACGCTCCCGGAGCAGCCGGACTTGCTGGTCAGCTCGTTCGTGCCCGACTCGAGTGGTTTCACACTTCAGTTCAACAGCGAGCTAGACGCCAGCCGTGTGAACCTCTACGACGCTGAAAGTGTTCAGCTTGGCGCAGAGGACGTTACCCTCAATGGAGCGGTGACCGGGTTGGTACCCGGGTCTCTTGTCGTGGACGATTCCAGCCGCGGGGCTCGATTCATTGTCTCCGGCGGTGTGCTAGCCCCCGATACCTACACCGTTTATTTGCGAAGCGGCAGCGAGAGTTTCAAGTCGGCGGACCAAACGCTGCTTGACGGTGACGGAGAGGGCCTGGCGGGCGACGACTACTTCGCGTCGTTCACGATCAGTGACAATCGCCGAGTAGTTGGTATTCCCGATTTTGTGCGTGGTCCAGGACAAGCTATTGATAACCTGTCGGGGAACGACATCGAGGGAATTCCGCTGACGATTAGCGACGCGGCCGGCCTGCGAAGCATCTCTTTGCAGATCGAGTATGACCCGGCACTTCTGATGATTTCCGCCGCCCAAGTTGGTCCGGATATGCCTGCCGGCGCGGGGGTGACGATCGATACACCGACACCAGGTGTCGCCGTGTTGGCCTTCACCAGTGACACGGACCTGCCCTCCGGAGCGCAGACGCTTGCCTATCTGCAGGCCATCATTCCGGAAGCCGATGCGGGCAGCAGTAACTACGGTCTGCACCAGATTGTGCAGCTCGAGAGCCTGGTTCTGGAGGACGCCGACGGCAATCAACTACCGGCAGTCGCCGATCACGCGCTGCAGGTCGTGGCTATCTTCGGCGACGTGACGCTCAATGGCCGCCTCAATTCGGCCGACGCTAGCCGGGTCACCCGCGTCGCCGCGGAACTCGATTCGGGATTCGCCGCCAATACTTTGATCGATCCACGTGTCTTGGCCGACGTTACCGGCAACGGGACGATCAACGCCTCGGATGCTCTGTGGCTGACGCTGATTTCGATTGGGCGTGACCCGACCGTCGTTCCGCCGAGTGATCCACGAGACGACACGCCAACTCCTCCTCCACCGGACCCACCTGACATCCCCCCAGTCACCTCGACCATGCGGCTCGACAATCCTCAGGCGATTGTCGGCGACGTGACAGAGTTTGTTTTCACCTCCGATGGACAATTCGCTGTGTACCTAGCGGATTCGACGACCGAACACCAGTTTGAACTCTACAGTGTCGAGCTTGCCTCGGGCGAAGTTCAGAAGCTGAGTGGCATCGCCGAAGGGGGCAACGTTGTGGAATTCCAGGTCAGCCGGGACGATCGCCGAGTTGTCTACCGGACTGCGAAAACGAACGGTTCGGTTGAGTTGTTTAGCGTGTCCGTCGAGGGTGGGGAAAGCACGCGGCTGAACGGGCCATCAGCGGATGTTGGCAGTATATACACTGACAGGACGAGTTTTCTTATCTCTCCCGACAGTTCGCAAGTTGTATATCTCGCCGATCGTGGGGCCGATGATGTTGTCGAGTTATTCAGCGTACCGATTGAAGGGGGCGTTGCCACGAGACTCAATCGTGACCTCGTCAGCGGCGGCGACGTGTTTGACTTTAAGATCAGCAGTGACAGCCGGCATGTCGTTTATCGCGGTGATCAAGATAGGGATGTCGTTCTTGAGTTGTACCGTGTGCCATTGACAGGCGGAACGATCACGCGGCTCAACGAGGAGTTCACAGGGCCCGGCGGCATTGCTGTCGGTGACTATGAAATCAGCCCGGACAACAACTACGTCATCTATAACTCGAATCACCTCGACCGGCGTACGTACCGCCTGTACGGTGTTCCCATGACAGGTGGAGCCGTCACACCCCTCAGTAGTCAACGTGTTAGCCTCGAAGACGCGCAGTTCAGTCCCGATAGCAGTCACGTTGTTTACCAACAAGGCCAGGACTTGTACAGTTTTCCGGTTAGCGGTGGAGAGCCTCTCCAGCTCGATACGCTCGGCGCGCTGCGGAGCTTCCAGGTTAGCCCGGACAGCCGTCACGTGGTCTTCGTGGAAGATCGAGGCGGAGTACCCACGCTGTTAAGTACTCCGCTGGGTCGCCGCGAGCTGACTAATCTAAGCGGAGAATCGCCCGCCGCCGGCTTTCGGATTAGCCCCGACGGCCTGCATGTCCTGTACGTCGGGTATCAAGTGTCTGGCCGGCGAAATCAGCTGTATCGGGTTCCGATTGGAGGCGGCGACTTGACGCGGCTGAGTGACTCCGAGCACGACGTTGAGCCGGAAATCCAACTCACTCCGGACGGCGGGCACGTCGTCTATCTGGCTGACCACGTCTCTCTCTACAGCGTACCGGTGGCAGGCGGCAGTCCAACCGAATTGAGTGATCCCGTCCCAGACGGCCGACTTCGGGTCGACAGAGCTTATCCAGTCAGCGAGACTTTTCAAATCAGCGCGGACAGCCAATGGGTCGCGTTCGATGGAGAATTCCTCGCTGAGGGCGCTGCAAGTTGGGTCTACGGCGTTTTTAGCGTGCCGCTCTCTGGTGGCAGCGCCTCACCACGGAGCGAACTGCTGTCGACCGCCGCACAACTCGGCGATTTCTCCATTTCGCCCAGCAGCGACCGGTTGGTTTACATTGCCGAGCAAGATCTAGACGGGGTCTCGGAGCTCTTCAGCTCACCAGTAACCGGTGGCGGGTCGACTAAGCTAAGTGCACCGCAAATGTCGTTGGGAGGCAACGTCACGGACATCCAACTGAGCCCGGATGGCCAGTTCGCTGTCTACCGCGCCGATCATGACGTGGAAGGCATTTTCGAGCTGTACACGGTTTCGAACGCTTCCGGAGGAATGATCAAGTTAAACGGCACGCTGCTCGCAGGGAACGTCGAACCTGACTTCCAAATCAGTGCGGATGGCAGTCGAGTGGTCTACCGGGCGAAGCAGGATGATCGGCATCAGACCGATCTCTACAGCGTGTGGCTGACCGGCGGTGGCCGTGTCACCCTCAACCGGCCACTTGCCGAGGGCGAGGTTCATGACTTTGAGATTAGTGCCGACGGTCGCCGAGTGGTTTACAGAGCGGCGCAAACGCATTCGTCTTCCCCCCGACTATATAGTGTGCCGTCGACGGGTGGGCAGGTTACCAAGATCGACGGGCTGTCAACGCGATACGGCAGTGTGCGGAGCTTTCAGGTTGCTCCGGAAGGTAGCTCGGTCGTCTATTTTGCCGATCAGGAAACGAGGGGTCTGGCCGAGCTGTTTCGTGTTCCGATCACCGGTGGCGAATTCAACAAAGTGAGCGGACCGCTTGGCACAACAGGCCGTATATACGAGTACCAGGTTTCGCCAGACGGCAGGCGCGTCGTGTACAGAGCAAGCCAAGAGCGGCGGTCCCACGTGGACCTCTATAGTGTTCCGATCACCGGCGGCGAAGCCGTCAATCTGAGTGGGCCGCTGGACACTTACGATGGTTTTCATATCGCGTCCAACGGCAATTGGGTTGTGTTTCCGGATGGTGGGCAACTCTACCGCGTTTCGATGATGGGTGGACCGGCAATTCAGTTGAACGATCCGAATGAGGGGTACGTGCAGGCTGGTCCGGTGATCAGCCCGGACGGTGCGCGCGTCGTGTACCTCACGGCGGAACACCCCCAGCGGTATTTCGGAGAGAACCTGTACAGCGTTTCAATTACAGGAGGCAGCACTACCAAGCTGACCAACGGCCGGACTTGGTTTGGATACCAGATCACCCCCGACGGCAATACGGTTGTCTTCCGCGCTGATCACGACGCTGCGGGCGTTATTGAAATCTACGCCGTGCCGATTTCTGGCGGAGATTTTCAGAAACTTAACGGTCCCTTGGTTGCTCACGGGGACGTTAGTGAGCGGTTTACGATCAGCCCGGACGGCAAGCGGTTGATCTACACGGCGGATCAAGACTTCGATCGACAAGTGGGGATTTATCGGGCCAGTCTCCCTCAGAATGTGTTTTGAAATTCGGAAAGACTGGCCGCGCCGCGGCTCATTAGTGACATTAGATTGCCCGGCAGGGTAGTTTCCCGAAACGTCACCAAGCCGTCGGCCCACACGGCCCGCACTTGCCCATATGTGGTTTTCCCCTCCGAGGTGCCCGCATAAGATTGCTGAGGACGCTCTCGGCATGGATTTGTCGCCTGCTATTTTGCCGCAGTGCAGCGCGGCGATGATCTCCAACTGCAACACAGCGTTGTCAGGACAGCCAGCCTGGCTCCACTCCTCTTCGCCACCCGTCAACGTCTCGGACGTCAGAAGGTCCGGCTGGGCTGGGTCCAAGTCGATCCGCCGCAAGATCACGCGGCGTGAGTCCAGATTGCTCGACGGACCAAGATAGAAATCCAGTGTCTTTGACATATCACTCTTTTGACATATCACTCTTTTGACATATCACTCTCCCAAGGCTCACCCGCTATGCTGAGAAGGGTTTTGATCAATCAACAAAATGATTTTTATAAGTCAAAACTACTCTCCTCGACTGGGGCAGTCAATCGTGGTGAACAGAACGCAATGCAGCATCCCATGAAAAACCAGGCCGTCTTAGGTATAATCCACTGCAGTTTGGGAGAAGCTATCGGGGCACGTGCCGTGGAAGTCAACTGTCCATTCTGCAAGACCAGAGTTCAGACCTCAGGTACTTCGTTGACGTGCCCGGGATGCGGGAAGGAGATCGTCGTCGCGACTCCGACGTCGTCTTTCGATCCATATCAGAGCTGGTTCGATATTCCGCACGATGAACAGCCACCAAACCACTACTGCCTGCTGGGCTTAAGGATGTTTGAGGGCAGCCCGGAGCTGATTGACCAGGCAGCGCGTTTGCGTGTTAAGCGGCTGAAGCTAGTAGCGAAAGGACCTCAATCTCAAGAGGCAAAGCGGCTTCTGCACGAGGTAAAGCTCGCGAGGAAATGTCTCTTGGACATCCCCCAGAAGGCCGCCTACGATGCTGCTCTCCGGGGAAGATCTTCCAGTGCGAGCGTGCCCCCGCCGCCCCCACAGCACCAGCCGGCTGTGCCGAAAGGTCATGTCGCGCACCCGAGCGCTGCTGCAACAACCACCCCAGTAGCGGTGTCAGCGCCCTCCTTTCCGAAGAAAGTCCGAGTGCGGAGGAGGCCGCCTCAGCAAAAGAGACCAAGTCCCGTCTTGGGGATAGTGCTCTCGGGGATAGGTTCGGTCGTAATCGGGTATCTGCTGTTGTTTCAGTACATTCCGAAGTTGGTGAAGCAGCAGACGCAAGAAAATGAAAAGAGGCAGCAGCGACTGGCGGACCGACAGACGCCGATCCGGGTGGCGCCAGCGCCAAGGAATGTCCGGAGACCTAGCAGAAACAACGCGTTCAGCCCGCAAGGCATTCCGAATGCCTACCAGAATCGGGAAACCGCAAGGCAGGAACCTCAGAAGGTCGAAGTGCAAGGTGCGACGCAAGAGGTGGACGACATTGACGGTAAGCCGGACCGTACCGAAAGCCAAGAGGCGGATGGCAAGATTGCGGATGCTCCCCCTGAGACAGTACTGCTGGATCTGTCAAAGAGAAATGTGTTCGTAAAGCTGCCGGACCTTACAGAAGACGGTCGCGAGGTCACCATCGTCGGGTTAGCTGAACTGTCCCAACAAGGTCAATCGTTGCAAGAACCAGATCGGCAGCACCTGGGCAAGCTCATTTCTGGCTGCCGCTACGAATTGACACCAGTGGACGGCGTTGTGAAAGTCGGGAACGAAGTCATTGCGGCTATCACCGACAAGAATGGCGCAGAGCTGGGGATCTTCGTCCAGTTCGCGCTGACCCGGAGAGGAAACGCCGACTTGCTGCGGATCACTCCGAAAATTGTAGCCGACGGGGATTCGTTGGACTTCAACCTCGCGTCGATCAAGCGAAGCTATCGATCATTGGACAGCGAAGTTCGCAAGATGCAGGGAGGCATAGTAACGATGCAGCGGCAGCTGGCCACAATCAATAGTTGGCTAGCGTCGCGAGTAGCAAAGGACGCGGCAGAAAAGAGCCTCCGTCTCGATCAGCGAGACGCCCTGAATAAGCAGATTCCCGCAGCGAAAGAGGTGTTAAAACTGCAGATGGCGCGCGGTGTCCGGCTTCAGAGGCTGGCGAACTTTGCCGAACAGCTGCACAACAACACTCAGATCCTCTATCTTGTCGGCTCTGACGAGACCACCAATTGACGCACCTAGTTCTCAGTAAGATATTCGGACGGCGGAACAAGAAGCTCGGTCACTTCTTGCGGCGGCGGGCATGGACGCGGCACTTGTCCGAGCAGAACCTTGCCGTCGAACGCCGCGGCGTGAACTACTCCGCCTCACGCCCGGCTGCCAGATACTCGCCGATCAGTTTCTCGTACTTGGCGCGACTTTCGGACGTGCCGTGCTTGCCCAAGTAGTAGCTCTTCCCGCGAATGACGCAAACAGCTTGACCAGTGGCTTTGTGCAATCGGTAAGACGGGACTCGTTTCATGGCGGTTACCTCCCCTTGCGGAAACTGAGTAGTTACTACTCACTTCGACACGGTAACCGCCGCCGGATTCAGAGCGGGTTAGAGACGCAAGTCTCTATACCACAAAGTAGCCGGAGCGGGACTCGAACCAGTTTCCGTAAATGGCGTTTCAGACAACAACTTACGCCGAACGCCAAATCGAAGTGGCGCAGAATCCGGCGCACCTCGTGCACGAAAAGCCAAATCTGACACTTCGTTCGCGGTGACTGAATCCGCTGGCTTCAATATCGTCCAACCGGTATCGGACGCCCGCCTGCAACGGCTGATGGCCATCTGGGCGTTCTTATCGGAAGAGACCCGCGACGAGCTGCTGCACATCGCGGACGCTGAAGCTCAGGACGCTCTTCCTGAGCTGCTTACCGAGGACCAAAGCCGGCAGGTTGCTGGCCAGTAATCCATGTACCTGGCCGGTGTCGCGCTAGGTTTACGTGGACCTGACGCGGCACGGCTCAACTTTGTTAGGGAGTGGGAGCTATGGCGAATGGGAGAAGATGTGAGCGAGGCAGGAGTGAGGTCGAGCAATCGAACTTACTAAGCGAAATCAAGGTTTTTCCTGCTGCTCAGCTATTCGCGGTGGTGTCTATGTCGTACGACGGGGACCTCTGCGCGGTGAAGGTCGGTAGCTACGAAGAATGCAGTGCCTGGTGCATCGGGTATCTCGAAGACGCGGAATCGAGAGAGTGTGACTTCGTGGTCCCGGTTCGCTGGACGATTGATGCTCGGGCTCTGATTGACGGCCTGTCTCAACTGCAAAACGCGGGATGGCTGGGTTTGCGGGACTCTGAGGCTCTTCCTGAGCCGGCTACCGAGGATCAAAGCCAGCACGTCGCTGGTGAGTGAGTGAGCGCCTGGCCGTAACTGCGCTAGGTCCTCGTCGGATCTACCGCTACGGCCGCAACACGAAAGGGGAACCCAATGATTTCGACACCGGAAGTCAGCAAAGAAGCCGTACTAGCAATCCAGGCGAAGCACGACGACGCCAACCGGCTGACTCGACTAACTCGAGGCCGGGTGAGGATCACCCATGAGGGAAGGATGCATTTCGAGCGTGACCACGAGTCGCTCGGGCATCTCTACTCCGGCGCGATGCGGGATCCGCATGACGAGCACTATCTGACGCTCGACGACCGCAAGGACGCATCGCTCGCGGAGCAGCTAGTCAGCGAGCTGCGGAGGATTGGGCAGCTGTACGCGAACGCAGCCATGGACACGGAGGACGCGATCTCCGGCGAGAAGGAGCGCTGGGCCGTCGTACTGCACTTTCCGGACGATCGGGAAGACTTCGTTCGCTTGGTGGACACCCACTGCGAAGGGCGAATGCAGGTGGGTGCGGCAGAGAGTGAGGGACTGACCGCAGAGCTACTGCGGGCAGCGGATTTGGACGTTTGATCTTTTGACACTTCGACACGGGAGACACGACAGATGACAGATTCAGTAAGCGTGAAAGCGGGAACGGTGGAGAGCGATCTACTCACGGACGACCTCCGGGGCTCGTACGTTGCGATGTGCGTCAACGGCCAGGTCACCCGGGTGGTCAAGCTGGATGACCCACGGGAGCGGTTCTGCAAGGCCGTCAATGACGGATACGGGGACCTGGCCACGAAGGCAGTACCGATCTCGGCTGACACGGCATCTGAGCTGCTGGATCGGGCGGGAGGATGAGCAGGAACACCGCACCTCTGGCGAGCTCGGAGCAACGGGGCTCTTCAGAGGCTCTGCGGTTTTGCAGAGTCCGAACAACAACGAAAGGGGCGAGATGATGGGAGATTCGTTCGTTTTTGACGCGGCAATGTTGCTCGTGGGCCTGATCTTCAACATTGCGATCGGGGCACTGATCGGACAGCTCTGGCGTGCACAGCCAGTGGGTGGTGGAGCGCTGGGCGTGATTTGTGGGCCGCTGGGGTGGCTGGCGATCGTGCTACTGCCGGATCAGCGGGCGAAGTGCCTGGACTGCCGTCGGACCGTGCATCCTATGGCCACCAAGTGTGGGTGCTGTGGCGGCGAGAACCTGACGACGCGATCTAAGAAAGCCTAACGAGTTCGGAGAATCCACGGTGGCGTTTTGATCTGAATTCACGAGTCAAGGAGATTGCTATGGCCAAGCGCCAGACGTTTGAGGAGTTGTTGCAACCAGGGCATTTGTATTCGCACCAGGTTGTGATGGCAGTTTTCGGTTTCAGTGATGCCAAGGCTTTCAAGTTGTTTGTCAGGAGGAACAGGATCCCGTGTTTTCGCAGTCGGAATCGCTGGATCTTCCTGGCTGACCTAGTTATTGACCGCATTAGGGAGATGACCGAATGTCCAGAATGTCCAGAAGAAGGAGGCAGTCCAGGATCTCCGTCCGATTCAAAAGGAGGACGCGTCGCGGGAGGGTTCAATTTGTCCTCCGGTGGCCGGACCGCGTGAGGGGAGAGATGCTGGATCGGGCACAGCGATAACCGATCCCGGCTGCCTGAAAGAACCTGCAACCCTCCGAACTCGATGCTCTTGAAAAGCTTGGGTTCGCGAGGGTTTCTTATTCAAAGGTGGAACGCATTGATCCACAGCCAGCTCCGGGGAGCGTCCGTGGCAATCAAGAACCGAACTACTTGCCTTCCGAGTAGCCCCTCTTCTTTTCCTCCTGGCACTCGGCCAGCCTTGCTCGCAGATCTGAGTTCGACTTCCTTAGCAGGTTTAGGTGCTCGCTCGACCTTTCGTGGACTAAGCGCGACTCGCGCTCGAAGGATCTGATAGCCTTGACAAAATGGTTAGCCCGATACACAGCTAAGCTCTCCGCTCTATCGGCGCGATTTCGCTCAGATCTCTTTCCTGCGAAAAAAGCACACACCACAGCTGTCACACACAGTGCGGCTTTAAGGCTGATGCGCACTCTTGGGAACTTAGAATCAGTCTGCGATTCGCTCATCGAAGCTGGAATTCGAGACACGGCGCTTGATCCCCTTGTGCAGCAAGATTCTTGGCGAGTCGCCAGATTCTACACTACAGCGGGTCCAGCGTCCGACCTCCCCTACCTTTGACCGTGCCTGTGCCTTACAGCTCCTAGCCAGCAATTGGGCGGAGAAACGCCTCACTGTCTATATGCTGCACCGCCCCTAATTCACCGGATGGCCACCAGGCCTAGCAGAAATGTCGCTGGCGATCGAGTCCAGCAGTTCTTCCTCGGGTTCGTGCCGGTAAGCGTTCTCATCGTCGAACAGGGCATCACCAACGGTCTCCTCGACTCTTAAGTAGTCCGCGGGTTCGAGGATGGTGGTCTCAGACGGCGTACTCGCCGCGGCGTCCGAATACTGCTGATCGGGGATCACACTTCTCTGCTGAGGACGTGCAACCAGAATCGGTGGAAACAGCAGCATGTCCGTCTCTCCTAGTCGCTCAACAAACTTCGGGTCGATTTGCGCAAAGACGTTCCCACCCTCAGAGACGAAGTTTTCAGCCGCACCATCCCCACCCAAATCAATTCCGTCACCAAGCGATGCGGCGATGATATTACCCGAAAGGGTCGCAGTGCTACTTTCGCCAACTAGATGGACGGCACCGTGGTTTGCACTACGGGGCGTGTTGAAGAGGATGGTTGAGTTGGTCAGCACCAGCTCTTCGGCGGCGGCGATTGCTGAACCTGGATTTCCTTTTCCGTTGACGAACACGCTGTCGCGTATGCGCGTCACTCCTGACCGGCTGTAGACCGTTGCTCCCAACGATTCTGAGTCCACTTGGTTCTCATTGTCGAAGAAAGTCGACGCCTCTACGAGCACAGTTCCAGATACGTCCAGCGCTGACGCTGACTGCGCTGATAAGTTCTGAAAATGGTTCTGAAAAATGATTGCGTTGTCACCGAAGATGGACATCGCGGCGCCGGATCCGCCGTCAATTGAGATGTTGGAAAACACACTTCCTTTCACAAGGATTTGGCCGGAACCACTGATGGCCCCGCCATCGACATCCTCGACATGAATGTCATCAAATCGGACGTTGGAAATTCGCAGTCTCCCATCGCTATTCACTAGAGCAGATTCCTGGCCTCGATGATTGCGAATGGATAGGTCCGCAATCTCAAGCGTCCCACGATTCACGAACATGCTGTCGCCGTCTAAACCGCCACCGTCGAACACGACTTGTCCAAGTGGACCGATCGAGACCTCCGCACTGCTTTCCAACACGATAGGTTCTGTGAAGTTGTAGGTGCCACCGGCCATGCGAATGACAAAACGATGGTCGGCGATTGTATTGGCGGCATCGACGATTGACTTCAAGTCGCTAAAACTGTCCAGTTCGAAACTGGACATCGTTGTCAGGAGGGTTCTGTCCTCAAGCTGCTCAAAACGCAGCACGCTCGCAGACCCATGGACGCTACTCCGCAACGTTCTCGCCCTTCTTGACAGTCTTTCCACTGTTTCAAGCCTCCGCCGAAGAGTTGAAATGGTCGTAGAAAAGCGTTAGGCCAAGCAATGACCAACCGGCGATAGACACCCGCCCACCAACACAACACTAGAGGGTACCGGAGGCCCGCATCAAGCTCCAGATCGATTGCCTGAAATGCGGGCTCGGCAATTGGTAAGGTGCTAGCGTACTGCCAGATAGCATCCAGATAGCATGCTGTGCAGATGCAAGTGAGGTTATCGCTCGCGACCTGTGCCGTCATTGTAGAAATAGTCGATCTCGTCTTGGAGCAGCTTTCGGTACCAGAAGGCGCCCCAGTACACTGCGCCATCAAAGCTCGGAGGATCTGACGTGTCGGCCGCGCCAACTGCGAGCCTGTTCGGAGGTGGCGGACACCAATTCTCAACTCCGGTTGGTAGGAAAGCAGCCGAGCCAGAGTTGTCATCAAACAAAACCTGAACCGAGTTGTTTGAGTCATCGTGGATGATCCCAACCATGTGGCGCCCTGATACGTTTGTGGAATACGTTGAAGTCGCACTGCTCTGATCGCCAGCAGGGTTGATGGGGGTGGAGGTAAATCCTGTGTCATCATCTCCGGAAATCCGACCACTAATAATGCCGGAGTTGGTGAAGATACTCCATCCTCTGTACCCGCCAGCGTGCTCTCCGAACGCCGCTATAGTGCCGTTGCCGTTGATGTCGTTGTCGATCCAGAAGAGTGCCGTGAAGTCCAACGTATTGCAGCCCCAGTAGTCTATCGCGCCTCGCAAATACTGACGGCCGTGAGTTCCTCCGGGGGGAGCGAACTCCGCCCCGTCTCCTAGTGCGTTTTGCGGATCGGACCGAGTCCCTAGAGATGTCGATGCTGGCGGAAGGCCCGTTCCGTCGACGGGTTCCAGATTCTGAGTAGTGGAGGCTGGGTTGGTTTCGCTGTCAGTCCTTGCTGCAGAGCCAGATTCTTCGAACAGCCAAAGATGTCCAAAGTCCGTGGCAAGTTCGTATTCGATAAACAGCGGTGGGCCTGTAGGTTCTGAGGCGCCTGCCTCGAATCCTTCCCATTTGTAAACGTCGTTATTGTTGGTTGTGATCTCAGCAACGATCACAGCCCAACCTCCGGTCCCGTCAATGTACTCATCTTCCCAGTCGCCATCGTCCACTAGAGCGTTGAACTCCGTAGTGAGGTCAATGTCGACTGTTCCGGAGCCGGTAAACGTTGACGCCGGCACGACCTTGCTGGCAATAAAGTCTGCCGCGTTGTAACTGGTCATCACGGCCGCAGGCGTCGGTATCCCAGATCCACTAAATGGTGCGAGCATTCGAAACACAACTGCATCGTTGTCGCCGTCTTCTATCTCCGTCAACGTGATCTTGGCTTCGCTGAATTCCCCATGTGCTGGAACCCGTATTTGGTACGCGAAGTAGCTGATCCAAGTGTGGGTGGCTCCTTTGTTGACCGTTGTGTGGATCTCAACTGGTCCGAATGCGCCGTACTCGTCAGGATCTGCGTTTTCGTAGATTACCCTGACGATATCTCGCGGGTGAACGGTCTCCGATTGTTCTGCTAGCACTGGAGAGGCAAGGAACACGATCGCGGTTAATAACAAACGTCTCATTGATGGTTCTCCTGCATCGAAAGGAGCTGACGAAGTATCTGAGGATGCGGTAGAGATGCGACTCATGCAGACTTATCCTCTGGGAGATGAAGTTGTACGAACAATTGTTCGTCTTCTGTGCACGGAAGGCATACGGGGGACGTAGGGGAAGCCTTGTGGTGGCCGCTGAGCGCTGAGTCAATGAGAGTCCCAGATCACTCCGGAAGCCTGGCCGTCTGCTCCGAAGTGAAGAATATTCGGGCTTACATGTGCGCGGTTGAGGGATTTGATTGTATCTCGGAGCCGTTGCTTTCGATCAACTCGCTGCGACACCGTCAGCGGGTCATCGATTCGACAAGGCCACCCCTCTTCGTGAAACGCAGAGATTATCGTGATTTGGTTCTTGGCCGGACACTGAAACCGCTTTATGAGTTTTCCGCCGAACAGAAGCTCTCGCCTGCGCGCATCCCACTTGGGCGATTCCGTGTCGTTCCCGGCTGTGGCCGGTCCTAGGCGGACGGTGTCTAACCGATCACCGGCAAACTCAAGCCCACTCTTTGTGAGGACAAAGCAGCACGAGTTCGATGCCGCGTGCATGAGGCGGTCCGGAGGAAGAAATGCTCGCGGACCGCCTCTTTCAGTTGGCACTTCCATTCGGTGCTCGACTAACCCGGTCTGAACTAGGAATTCGATATCAATGTTGTGTAGCCCCTGGGCTCTCATGTCTCCGCCAGATATCGAGTACTGCCAAACGTCTCCGGTGCTGTTACCGTACTGAGTGGCTCGGTACAGTAGGCTAAGTACCCGGTGTAGTGGATCGTGATCTGGCACTACGACCATGTCAGATTCCTCCCCGGGCTAAACAACAGCCGCTCCGAGCGATGCTGGGGAGCCTAAATACGCGTCTCCCCAATCTGCACGAGATGAATTGAGGCCGAATGGCCTCCTAGCACATAGCAGGACGGCAACTTCGTGGATATTCTATGGGTGCCTTCGACAATTGTCATGGGCCCCCAGGTCGCAAGAGACTTCGGTCGCATGTCAGCAAATCGTTAACACGACGGCTCTTGCGTCTCCCGAACGACCTCGGCGTCAGATTCTGCTGGATTTCCGGCGGGGTCGTCATTGCGACGGGAGATTCTCACCACGGTCCCTAACGATGCCTGCGAAGACTCCCGACTGGATGAGATATCTGCGGGTGTCCCGAGCTTCACTGGCAATGAGTAGATACAAGGCGGCCGTCCCTCGTCAGATAGGCTATACAGAGCACTTCCGCAGTGACCGGTACTTACAGCTGACGAGCTACGGCTGAATAGGACAGATTGAGAGCGTGTGCTGCAGGTGCCGACCCTGACAGCGCCTTTATACTGCGACCGTTTTCGTGAATCTGACATTTGGACCAGGACGCCGCCGCCGTGCATGGATCGACTACCATGTCGTTGCCTGGGGTCACCACACCTGACCGCGTCCGGCTGCTGTCTTGGGGTGTGGCCGTCGCATTTCCGGTACGCTCTCGCCGTGGGGAGGTTTCAACCGCACGGCGTTCTTTATAGACGATTATCTTTTGGGTCGGGGGTAAGAAATCGTCCTCAACAACCCGTCTCGCGGTGCGAGATGTCCTATCCTCTTCCTCGTGCGCGCAGCAAAAGACCCCCGACGCTTCGGGCGCCGAGGGTCTTCGCTTAGTGCGTGCAAACAAGCAAGTGCGAGTTGCTGAAGAGGAGCACGCCAGGACATTTGCAGTTGTATCGTGAGTCGCCATCCGTGGCACCCTCTTCAATAATTAACTCGCACTGCTTTCATTCTACGCATTCGCGTCGTATGAGGGGAAGTGTAACCGGGTGAAAAAAACGGATTCGTTCAAGTTTCATTGGAGCCCACCGCGGTCGATGGTCCAGCCGATCACCCAATGGCGATTCAACGCCGCGGATGCGCTCAGATACTCGGAGTTACTTAAGAATCGAAGCGCGCGCACGACGCGTAGACTAGTCTACGGGGCCTGTGCGCGCAAGTTGCATCCTTCAGCGTGAGCGGGATTCAGATCGGGGCACCGACAATCCGCGGCACGGAAGATATCTTGGCAGACTACGGGATCGCACTCGGATTTCGGGTGCCCGAATCGGCGGATTGATTTTGCAGGCGACCTTGGTGGCGACGAAGCGATGCCCACTCCCTCCAGGCAATGACCGCAGAAGTGTATTTCGACGTGTTTTCTGAATCCGGGCCGGTAAGTTTGCTTGACCCAGGAACCGCGAATCCGGTGTTTGCCAATCAGCTGCGACCCCGGAAAGTTTCACTCAAAGTGGGAGTATAAAGTCATCCTGAGCTCTTGCGTCATCCGCCTACCCACTGTCAAGTAGTTGTAGGTCGACAAACCGTTTTCAGCCCCATCAATTGTGAGGTTTGAGAAAACCACGGTGCAATTCAGTCAACGCCCGATCTTCCAAAGATGCCATTTGTTTCTGGAGCTTGGATTCCCATTGAATTTAGGGCGTTTATCGTCGCCACTGGCACCATCGATGGCCCGATTGCGATTGATCAACATCACGTGGAGCCGATCAGCCACGAATTCTCTCTTCAGAGTCCACACCTGCCATCGATTGTCTGCGTTAGGCTCGTGGTGCATGTAGGGAGGCCCACCACTCCCGCCATCCAGTGCCCTTCCATCCCAGAGAAGCATGTATTTCTGTTTTTGCCGATCAATACACTTGAACTCCCACCCCCGGACTTTAGAGGCAAGCATCTTGCAGTATTTTGTCCTACCACTCAAGTACTTGTCAGCGCGCAAGTTCAGAAGTGAGGCATTCGCTGGGAAGTTGGAAGCGACGTAGAACTTAACCTTGTGATCCTTCCCGATTTTGTCCGGCAATCCTGGAGGAGCGGGGATCCTGATCTTCTCAACCCAATCAACATAACCGAATTTGAAGTCATCTTGATTTACATTGATGCCATACTTCTCTACCTCAGAATGGTGGAGTTCGACTTCTTTCCGCCGCTTGTGATAAACAGCTGGGTCCTTTCCGCGAG
>CBDCWT010000004.1:0-95093 GCA_965223305.1 Pirellulaceae bacterium
AAACGACTTCGGTTTCAACGGCGGCCGTCCGTCACACCCCGAGTTGATTGATCATCTGGCCCGCTTTTTGGTCGATTCCAATTGGAGCCTGAAAGCACTCCACCGACTGATCGTCTGCTCTGCCACTTACCGACAGTCATCCCGCTACCGGGCGGGCCCAGCCGCTGTGGATGCCGAGAATCGCTTGCTTTGGAGAAAGAGCCCTTCGCGACTGGAGGCCGAAGCCCTACGGGATACCATTCTCTCGGTGGCGGGCCATCTCAATAACCAGATGGGCGGACCGGGCTACCGTGACTTTGAGACCTTCACGCACAACACACAGTTCTATGCGATGAAGGACCGGATCGGCCACGTATACAACCGCCGCAGTGTTTACCGAACGTGGATTCGTTCCGGTCGCAACCGGTTTCTCGACGTCTTCGACTGTCCGGACCCCTCAACAAAGACGCCGCGCCGCGCGGTCACGGTGACGCCCATCCAGGCACTGGCGTTGATGAACAACTCTTTTGTCTTGCGAATGTCCGGTTACTTTGCCGATCGGCTGCGGGTCGTGTCGGGCGACGATGTCGAGGCACAAGTACGGCAGGCCTACCGGCTGGGCTACGGCCGCAATCCGAACGAGCAAGAGTCGCGCGAGGCCTCAGCTTTCGTCGAGGCTCACGGCCTCTCGGAACTCTGCCGGGTGATCTTCAACAGCAACGAGTTTTTGTATGTCGACTAGAGCAACGATCGACCGTCGCGAGTGGTTTCATTGGGTAAAGTGCGGACTGGGCGGAGCGGCCCTAACGAGTTTGTTGAGCCGCGACGGAAAAATGCATGCCGCTGGAGTAGGACAGGCAGCCGATCCTCCGCCGCACCATCCGCCGAAGGCGACTCGGGCAATTCACATCTGTTTGACTGGTGGCTTGAGCCAGGTCGATTCTTTTGACCACAAACCAGAACTTGCCTCGCTGAACGGAAAATCACTCGTAGCCGACGAGCGCCCCGACGTGTTTTTCGGAAGAGTGGGTTTGCTGCGCAAGAGTGACTGGAGTTTTCGGCGGCGCGGAGAGAGTGGTTTGTGGGTGTCAGAGTTGTTTCCACATTTGGGCGGCGTCGCGGACGAGTTGACCGTCATCCACTCGATGGTCGCGGAGACTTCGAACCACACGCCGGCCACCTTTCAGGAGAACACTGGCTTTCGATTGAATGGCTTTCCCGTTATGGGGGCCTGGCTGTCGTTCGGGATGGGGAGCGAAACCGATGAACTGCCGTCGTTTGTCGTCATCCCTGATACGCGCGGCGTGCCTGCCGGTGGTTCGATTAACTGGACTAGCGGATTCTTGCCGGCCCAGCACCAGGGTGTTGTCGTTCGCAGCCGCGGCACACCTATCGACGATCTCCTACCTGCCGTTCCCATCAGTGCCGACACAGAATTGGCCAGCCGTCGTCTGTTGGAGAGAATGAATCGTCGCCATCTAGATGGTCGCGGCGCCAACGATGAGCTGGCTGCGAGAATCAGCAGCTACGAATTAGCGGCCCGCATGCAGCTCGCCGTGCCGGAGGTCGCGCAACTGGATGCCGAAACCAGCGAGACACATTCGCTCTACGGTATTGACGCAGAGCGGACGGAGGATTTCGGCCGATCATGCCTGTTAGCACGGCGGTTGCTGCAGCGCGGCGTTCGATTCGTGCAACTGTTCGCGGGCGGGCGCCTTTGGAAGTCCACGAATTAACTGGGACGGGCACGAAGACATGGTCAGAAACCACTCGCGCGAAGCGGGTCGTATCGACAAGCCAGTCGCCGCCCTGCTGACAGACCTCCGTCGAACTGGAATGCTGGAAGATACGCTGGTGCTCTTTACGAGCGAGTTTGGCCGTACTCCGTTCACCCAGTCCGCCGACAACGAGTTGGGAACCGGGCGCGACCACAATCAATACGGCTTCACTGTGTGGATGGCGGGCGGAGGCCTTAGACCGGGCGTGACTTTTGGTTCGACCGACGACGTTGGCTGGAAGGCTGTCGAACACCCTGTCAGCTGGTACGACTTTCACGCCACAGTCCTGCATCTGCTGGGAATCGATCATCAGCGACTGACCTTCTATCACAACGGGATCGAGCGGCGACTCACCAACGTCCACGGGCACGTGATTAAGAACATCCTCAGCTAGGGCTGTAGGACGGGCACTCTTGCCCGTCGGTGAGTATGCCGTGTGGCCATGAGTGCCTATAGCATCCCTGCAATTCACCTCTGCCAGCCATCATCTCGAAAACGGTCAGACGCCGTTCCCTCGAGGAGACGGGCAAGAGTGCCCGTCCTACAGTGCTACCAACAAGGGCGTTGTTGCCCGGGCAACCTTGTACTTTCTTTTACGATACTCAGATCAGATTGGTGGATCACTCGGTGTAGACCGATTGCCAATCTTGCTCAAGTGGCATCGAGACCACGAGATCACTGACTATGAACGCCACAGAAACGCGGAGATCGAAAAGGCACAGGGGAATCGAAACCCGCTCATCGATTTCCCGCTTTGGGCAGATCACATTCCTTTTGAACGTGCCTGGCTTAGTCGGGTGCCGCTGGCGAGGAAGGTGAATAGCTGAGTGATGCGAGACAATCGGATCGTAGCCGAACTCACCAGAGTTTGGTCGAATCGCCAGTCCGCCAAACTCTGGCGAGTTCGGCTACAAGAAGTCTCACCTGGCGCTCAACCTCATCGCATAGGCACAGTTCCTCCACTTTCAAGCCAGTACTTCTTGCGGACGGCTCACGGAGTGAGCCTGCTACTTTCTTGTGGACGGCTCGCGGAGTGAGGCTGCTACTTTGTCCAAGGCCAACTAACGCACATTAGCGCTAAGTTTCTCTGCCTTTTGTTTGATAACCACGGCGAGCCCGCTATGCTATCTCGTGCTCGGCGCGGCACCCACAGGGGTGTGAAGCCGTCCGCATCGACCTTTGGACTCGTAGGAGGAAGCTTATGTCCGCCGGCGCCAGCCGCTATCCATTTCGCTCGTCGGATGCAGCACGACAGTGTTTTCTCGCCGGCCTCCGCAATCGCACTCGACGCACCTCGAGGACGGGAGTCAAATTGCTGGGCTTCGAGCGACTCGAAGAACGTCGGCTGCTTGCCGCAGCAGGCGCCGATCTGGGAGTGCAAGTCGTCGGAGGGGTCGGCGAAGGTGGCTCGCCCCAAGCTGCCGGGCTACCGAATACTCCTCCCACACTGACGCTGGACGCCAACGGTTCCAGCGGCGCCACGGCCAACAACTACCAAACGGTCTTTTCCGCCATCACCCGCACACCAGTAGCCATCGCGGATATCGACACGGCGATCACCGACCCGGATGCGAACTCGATGATCACCACGCTCACGCTCGTTGCGGAGGGCATTGTCAACGGCGCCGACGAGGTGCTGACGGTTGGCAGCACGGACATCCCACTCGGAGGCGCAGGTAGCGGTGCGACTTCAGTAGATGGCATCGTCTTCGAGGTGCTGGTATCGCCCGTGACACCTGGCAGCTTGATGGTGTCGCTTGTGCCGCAAACCGGAATGGTCGCACACGGTACGGTGCAGACATTGCTGAGCAGCACGGTGTACCAGAACTTGGCAGCCACTCCTACGCTAGGTTCGCGAGCGTTCCATGCGACCGTCAGCGACGGGCAGCCGGCCAATAGTACCAGCAACACGGCGACCACGACAGTCGATGTCATCGACGATCAATTCGACTTCGGAGACTTGCCAGATCTAACCGCGGGCGTTGCGCCAGGAGACTATCAGACGTTGCAGGCCAACGGCGGCCCCCACCACATGATCGTGCCCACCCTGTTCCTGGGAAGAGACAACGATGAGGAACCGGATGGACAGCCGTCCGCCGCGGCGGACGGAGACGACACCTCCGGCGCCGCACCAGACGATGAAGATGGTGTCATCCTGCCCGTGTCGATCACCGCGGGACAGCCGACCAGCTTCAACGTTACCGCGATCAATAGGACGGGTGAACCGGCGACGCTTTATGGTTTCGTTGATTGGAATGGCGACGGTCAGTTTACTGGGCCCTCCGAGTCTACTTCGCTGGTCGTCGATGACGGAGCGCTTAGTCAGACACTCAACGTCGAGATGACCGTGCCGGCTGAAGCCCTGTTAGATGTTGATTTGGGCGTCCGTTTTCGACTCTCCACCGATGCCGGCCTTTCTGCCACTGGACCGGCCACAAACGGCGAAGTCGAAGACTATTTGGTGCGTGTTCTGGCGCCCCAGCCGAGTGACTATGGTGACCTACCAGACACAGGAGCCGGCACCGGCGCAGGGAACTACGAAACCCTAGCGGCCAATGGCGGACCAAGCCATCAGGTTACTTCGGAGCTGTTTATCGGAACGGCAATCGATGCTGACCTCGACGGTCAGCCGTCTACGGAGGCCAGTGGCGACGACAGCGATGGTCAGGGGGACGACGACGACGGAGTGGTGATCCCCAGCTCGATTGTCGCCGGACAACCCGTAACGTTTTCGGTCAACATCACAAATGTGGTCCCAGTTCAGGCGTTTGTGGTCGGTTTCGTCGATTGGAACAACGATGGCGACTTCGACGACGTCGATGAAACAAGCGCGGCGCTTCCGGCACCAGGCATGACTGCGGTCGACATCGACTTCCGTGTGCCGATCAGCGCGGTGCCGGCCACACCAGTGGGGGCTCGCTTCCGACTCTCCCAGAATAGCGCTTTGGGACCGAACGGCGCGGCCACCAGCGGGGAGGTCGAAGATTATCTCGTCCAGGTCACCGCCGCCGCAAATCTGCCTCCCACGATCACTCTCGATGCGGACAATTCCAGTGGAGCTTCAGCCAACGGTTACCAAACGACCTATTCGACAATCGCCGACGCCCCGGTCAACATCGCCGACAGCGACACACAGATCAGCGATCCTGATGCGGACGCTGTGGTCACCGGACTTTTCCTGGAGGCTACCGGCGTCACCAGTGGCTCCGATGAAATCCTGACCATTGGGGGTCTCGACTTCCAACTTGTCAGTGGCAACACCGGAACCGCCACCATGGGTGGAGTGTTGTTCGACATCGCAGTCACCGCGGCGACACCGGGCCGCTTGCTGGTTTCTGTGTTGCCACAAACCGGCGCAGCTACTCATAGTGCTGTTCAATCGTTGTTAAGCAGCACCACCTACCGGAATCTGGCAGCTATCCCCACGCGGGACGCGCGCGAGTTCCAAGTGACCGTCGATGACGGAGAGTCGGTCAACAACACCAGCAACACCGCCACGTCGACCATCAACATCGTCGACGCGCAGCTGGACTTCGGAGACCTACCTGACCTAACGGCCGGTACCGACACAGGAGACTATCAGACACTGTTGGCAAATGGCGGCCCGAGCCACGTGATCTTGCCGACGCTGTTTCTTGGCACCAGCAGCGACGACGAATCGGACGGACAACCAACCGCCGCGGCGGACGGCGACGACACCGCCGGCGGCACACCGGACGATGAAGACGGTGTTGTGCTGCCGTCATCAATCGTCGCTGGCCAGCCCATCGACTTCGACGTCACCGTCACCAATAGGACCGGAGACTCGGCGACTCTCTACGCGTTTGTGGACTGGAATGGCGACGGGCGATTCTCCGGCCCCAACGAATCAACCACCGTGAGTGTCGAACATAATTCGGTGGGCCAGATGATCCAGGTCGATCTAGTGGTACCAGCCGGTGCACGAGTTGAAACCGATCTCGGCGTCCGATTTCGGCTCTCAACCAACAGAGGCCTATCTGCGAACGGGCCTGCAGACGATGGCGAAGTCGAAGACTATCTGATCCGAGTCGCGCCAACAGTTGCCAACACTGTCGTGACGCTCTTCGAACCCACTAGTACGGGGTTTGTGGCCCACTTCAACGCTGCCATCAACGCGGAACTGCTGAATCTCTACGACACTCAAGGCGCCGGCTTGGGAGCCGCCGACGCGAGCCTGCAAGGCGCGGCAAGTGGGCCAATCTCTGGTTCGCTGCTGGTCGATCCGTCTTTGACAAAAGTGACGTTCATCAAAACGGGCGAGCCACTGGCCGTCGACGAGTACACCGCGACGTTGCGCAGTGGAGCTGACGCATTCAGTAGCGGAGCTGGACCGCTGGATGGAAACGAAGACGGCACACCGGGAGATGATTTTCTGGCAACTTTCACGGTAGCTGCGGCACCGGAAAACGCCGTTACGGTCAGTATCGTCGACTTCGTGCGAGGACCGGGGCAGGATGTGAACGTGCCGGCCAACCTACCCATCGGCATCCCACTCTCAATCAGCAACGGGGCAGGCGTTCGCAATATCCAATTCGAGGTTGTATTTGATCCGTCGCTGCTGGACATCGCCGCCGTCGAAGTCGGCGACGCCATGCCGGCAGGAACGGAGATTGAATTCGAGAAGCCCGATCCCAATCGGCTGACCGTAACGCTCGCCAGTCCTACTCCGCTGCCGGCCGATACGGGCACGTTCGCTCAACTGGTGGCCACTGTTCCCGGGACCACCGGCGACCCGAACTATGGCCGGATTCAGATGCTGCAGATCGACGAAGTACGGATTACCGAAGGTGGAGCGGTGCCGCTCCCAGTGATCGTGGACGCCGGAGTGCAGCTGGCTTCCTACTTCGGTGACGTCTCCGGTAACGGTCGCATCAACGCTGCCGACGCGGCACAGGTGGCGCGCGTTGCCGCCCTCTTGGAAACAGGCTTTAGCGCATCACATCTTGTCGATCCGTTGATCCTCAGCGATATCACCGGCAACCGCAGACTCAACTCCGCCGATGCCTCACGGCTAGCGCAGTTTGCCGCGCTGCTACCGGTACCCGAAATCCCACCACTGCCACTGCCGCCCGCCGCTGGGCTGACGGCCGCCAGTACCGCCGATGGTAGGCTAGAACCGAACGCCGCCTATGCGGTACTCCTCGCCACCGACATACCGACCCGCCAAGCTGGCACGTTGGACCCGCTGCCGAGCGGCTCCTCGGGCGCCGGCTCACTCTCCGCGGATGGCCTGGCCGAGCGCCCCAGATCACCTGCCGAGTCGTCTGACTGGCGGCTAGGTGGGCGTGACCGCCATCGACTACTCGTGGAACAAACCGATGCAGCGATCGACGACTATCTGGCGGAGCCACTCGAGTCCCGCTTGCTGGACGAGACGTCACTGACCGCCTTAGCGCAGCAACTGCTGGAGCGCTAGTCGGGACCATCCCGATTCTCGGCGAGTCTGTGGCACTCGACGTGCGAGCTCTGAAGTTACGCCTTGCCGCCTGTCAGGCATAGAGGTCGATTCGTCGCGTTGTAGTACCCCGACGTGTTAGTTTTGAAGTTGCGATTTTCGCCTTTCCGCAGGGACAAGATGTCGAATTCGTCGAGTTTTTTCGTAACCCGAAGCGTAAGCGAGGGGAGTTGGTGCACCAACGTAAACAATTCCCTCGCTTACGCTTCGGGTTACTCTCTGACTCTCTTCCCCATGGCGCGACGGAAACGCCGACAACTGCTTCGACACTGGCGGCAACATGAGCACGGTGGTTCAGCCACGTCGTTCCACCGCCTCATGGGCCGAGCGTCTACTGGCTGCCTGGGCCAGCAGCGCGGCAAGCAATCCTCCACCCAACGCGGCGACCAAGGCAACGATCTGGCGGAGTGCCGTCTGGCTTGCGTGGACCGGTGGGCCTTCCGGCAGGTTGTCTAGGTCAACCTTGATTCGGAGCCTCTGCGCGTTGCGGCGGCTCATTCCACCCCCCGAACGACGCCTTCCGTCGGTGTCGAATGCCTCGTAGTAGATGCGACTGCCGCGCGACCAGTAGACCCAAGTATTGGGCCCTTTAGCTTCGGCCCAACCGAATCGTTCATTGAGCCAATCTGCCACGACGTGGTTGAACGGGGGGAGGGCCTTCAGAACCTTCCGCTCCTCGTCGTTTTGATACAGAATCAGCAGACAGCAGACGACAAACGCCACGCAAGCGGCACGAGTGGATTTGTTCGTCCCGAAAGCTATCGCAATCGCGGCAACCACCGCCACGCTCACAACGAGGCCTAAGCTAGAGGCCGCGAAGTCGGTTGGCCGCAGCAACGCTGCAAGCGAACCAGCTATCACGGTAAACGCCAGAAACAGAACTCTCAGCGAGTAGGTCCCAACTTTCATGAACCAATGACCATAACTTGTCTCCCGGCAGTTTTTGCGAGTCCGGCATCACACCCAGTTTACTCAATGCGCGACTGCGCTGATATTGAGTACCTGCTAGTCGGGAAAATCGGTTCCTAAGGCGTTCAAGATCTGGATTTGCGGCAACACGCCTTCCCGTTGCTGAATGTAAACTGAGGAAACAACTACCGGGTATCATAGCGGTCGGAGAGTTCCTTTCATTAGCTCATGTGTCAAGGAGAACAAACATGGAAAACGAAGTCAGCCGTTTGGTGAAACTGTTCGAGGTAGGACAGATCGACCGTCGCCAACTTGTCGCGGCCCTGGGATCGCTGGTCGCCGTCCTGAGCGCTGACAAAGCATCGGCCGCAGAAGAGGCCGATAGCACGTTCAAGGCTGTCGAGCTCAACCACATCGCGCTCCGCGTCACCGACGTGCTGCGCAGCCGCGAGTTCTACAAACAACATCTGGGCATGACTGTAGTTCGTGACGGTGGCGAACGAAATTGCTTCCTGATGTGCGGCAAGGACAATTTTGTCGCACTTTTCCGCGGGGACGAAGCGGGCATGGACCACTACTGCTACTCCATCAAAGACTACGACGTAGAGCAGGCCGAACAGCGTCTCAAGGCAGAGGGCATCGAGCCACGTGTGGTGCGGGATGCGGGCCGCATCTACTTCCCAGATCCCGACGGTTTGACAGTTCAGCTGGCCAGCAGCAACCACCGTCCTTAGCCATCAGTTCGGCTTTGCCCTGCCGATGGATGAATCGGCATGAACCATCAAAGTCACTCGGCCGAATCGAGTGACTTCGAGCTACCGCAGCGCTCACAGGTCGGCAACAGGGAGTGGCAAATCGCTTCACACCGCTCGCAGGGCTCAAACAAGCTCGTGCTGCACAGCGGACACGTATATGGCTCGTCGCTGTCGGCCTGATTGGGAGAGCTCGCCTGCCAGCTAGCTTTGCGGATGCTGCGCCGCGTCCAGGCCATGTACTTCAGCGGCCCGCGACGAATCGGATAACTGCAGACAGGACACAGATCAACACAAATAGCCGATGAGCCAGTGGACCTCGTCGTGTCGCCTTCGTCATGGGACTTTGTCAGCAGGTTTCGCAGGGACAAACCAATATACGCCGGCGCGACCGTCGCGGGCGGTGACGGCAGGGTCGAGCGGCCGCGGAGCGAAGCAACGCATCGGCAAGATGCAGACCATCATAGCGTGCGATCAATAGTCTGCCACCGATCCGTCTTCAAAGTAGACTCGAGGGTTGGGCTCAGGAGGCGGGTAGTTTCGAGCAACCTCCTCATTGAGACGCAACCCAAGCCCGGGCCACTGCGGTAACTCTGCGTAACCGTCCTTGACGGTGACTGTCCGCCCGCTGAACAGCTCCAGCCGCTGCCCGGTCGGACTCGGCCTGGATTCCTGAATCACACAATTCGAAGTCGAGGCATCGACATGTAGCGAGGCCAAACCGAGTCCCGTCGACAGGCTGCCGGGACAGTGTGGAGCCACTTCGATAAACTGAGCCTCAGCCATAGCAGCGATTTTCTTCAACTCAGTGATGCCTCCGCACTGGATCACGTCCGGCTGAACGTAACTGACCAGGTGGCGAGCAATGATGTCTTCAAACATCCACTTCGTGGTGTGCCTTTCACCCGTCGCCAGAGGCACGGTCGTCTGTTTTCCTAGCCAGTCCAGCGCATCGTTACCCTCGAGTTGTACTGGCTCCTCCAGAAACATCACCCGGTAGGGTTCGATCGCTTTGGCAAACTCGAGCGCCATGACCGGCGTCAACAGACCATGAGCATCGATCAGGATATCGAAGTCCTCTCCGGCTTCGAGCCGCATCTGTTCGATGACTTTCACAGCGCGTTTGAGGTTCCAGGGCCGTTGGATCACTCGCCGGCCGTCGATGATGTCGATCACATGGGGGCTCGTCTTAATGGCGGTGAACCCAGCTTGTTTTGCTCGTTGCACGCCCTCTCGGCCGCTACCATGAACGTACAGACGTATACGATCTCTGGCCGCACCACCGAGCAGACGATAGATAGGGGTGTCAAGCAGTTTGCCAAGAATATCCCACAGAGCCAGATCGACTCCGCTGATCGCAGCGTTGAGAATCGGTCCACCGCGCCATCTTGGCCAGCGATACATCGCCTGCCAGAGGAACTCGATCCGAGTTGGATCGTGGCCTACCAAAACCCGCTCGAGATCTTTGACAGCGGCCTCACAGGTTGCGGCCTTCCGGTGCACGGTCGTATGACCTTCGCCCGCAACATCCTGATTCGTGAGCACTTTGAGGTAGACTTCATCATCAACCCGAAAAGTCTTCAGGCCAGTAATTTTAATCTCTGTGGGGATCTTAGCCCGCAGATACTCGGGCAGGATAAGTGAGCAAAACGGAGCCCCTGCTATTGCCAACTGTTTTAGAAAGTCACGCCGGTCCATTTCAATGCTCCTCATAAGGGCCTCGTTCGTTGTCATCCGGGCGGCAATACGTCCAATTCTGGCAAAGTTCTCGGCGAACGAAAGTGGCCTGCCTTGACAGAAACATCGGGACAGAAAAATCGATCGGGCCATCGCGTCTTGCGCAGGACGCCGGAATGCTGGCCCACATCAAACAGAAAGTTGATTGCATGCACCCAACACGCGGGCTGAAGCTGCGGGCATCTTTCTGTCCTCATCTTTCTGTCATTCGAACCGAACTCACGAACCCGGTTCGTTGACAGAAAAATTGGGACAGAAAAATAGATGGCCCATCACGTCTTGCGCAGGACGCCGGAATGCTGGCCTACGTCAAACAGAAAGTTGATTGAGTGCGCCCAACACGCGGGCTGAAGCTGCGGGCATCTTTCTGTCCCAATCTTTCTGTCATTCAAACTGAACTCGCGAACCGGGTTGTTGACAAAAAATTGGGACATAAAAATCGACGGGCCCATCGTGTCTTGAGAAGGACGCCGGAATGCTGGCCTACATCAAACAGAAAGTTGATTGAGTGCGCCCAACACGCGGACTAAAGCTGTGGGCATCTTTCTGTCCCAATCTTTCTGTCATTCAAACCAAACTCACGAACCGTTGTTGACAGAAAAGTTGGGACAGAAAAATAGATGGGCCATCGCGCCTCGAGGAGGACGCTGGAATGCTGGCCTACATCAAACAGAAAATTGAATGCATACACCCAACACACAGGGCCGAAGCTGCGGGCATCTTTCTGTCCTCATCTTTCTGTCATCCAAACCGAACTCACGGACCCGGTTGTTGACAGAAAAATTGGGACAGAAAAATCGATGGGCCATCGCGTCTTGAGAAGGACGCCGGAATGCTGGCCTACAT
Organism: Pirellulaceae bacterium; assembly: GCA_965223305.1. Lineage (GTDB taxonomy): Bacteria > Planctomycetota > Planctomycetia > Pirellulales > Pirellulaceae > CBDCWT01. Next base: position 11,478 of record CBDCWT010000004.1, read on the forward strand.
CAAACAGAGAATTGAATGCATGCACCCAACACACAGGGCTGAAGCTGCGGGCATCTTTCTGTCCTCATCTTTCTGTCATTCAAACCGAACTTACGAACTCGGTTGTTGACAGAAAAATCGGGACAGAAAAATCGACGGGCCCATCAGGCAACTTCCGCAGGTGTCGACATATCGGCGCGGCTTGCTGAAGCAGGTGGAAAGACCTGGACCGGAATTGGCTGCGCGGCGTCAAAATGCACATCGCGTTGCGGGAACGCAATCGTGATCCCGGCATCGGCGAAAAGAGAGTCGATCTTGAAACGGATGTCGCTCTCGATCTGTTTCCGCTCTCTGAGACTGCGGACCTCTACCCAGAAATGTAGATCGAAGATCAGCGAGTTGTCTCCAAACTCCGTGAACCACACGAAAGGTTCTGGGTTGACGAGCACCAAGTTGTGGTCTCGGGCGGCATGCAGCAAGAGCCGTTCGGCATCACGCGTAGGAGAGCCGTACGCGATACCGACCTGGACTTGAGCGCGAACTCTATTGTCGCCCAACGTGTAGTTCAGCACGTTGTTCTCAAGGAAGGAACTGTTCGGAACGATAATCTCCATGTTCGATGCGGTCTTGATTCGTGTGCTGCGCGTGCCAATGTGCTCGACCACACCGTGCAGGTTGGACAGCTGAATCAGATCACCCACGCGGACCGGCCGTTCGGCCAACAGGATCAAGCCGCTGATGAAGTTATTCAGGATGTTCTGGCTACCAAAACCGACACCGATCGCAATCGCGCCGCCGAGGAACGTGAACATCGTCAACGGCACGTTGACAAACCGCAATGAGGTCAACGTAAAGCACACCAGTAGGATATAGAACGACAGCGACTGCAGAGCCGATGCCGCACTCTCGTGCATGGCAATTCGGCCGTGTTGCAGGCGCCGGCCCAAGGAACGGCTTAGCATCCGCGAGAGCAGGAATCCGCAGAAAACAAGGATCACACCCAGGATCAGCCTGCCACTGGTCAACGGGTGCTCATCAACAGTCAATAATTCGGTGTGCCAGGCCTTGCTCACGTAGTGGCCGGCGGTTTCCCACCATTCAGCAAGTGACCAAGTCTGCACGTCTCCTTCGATTTCGGCGAGCAACTTCTCAAAGAGACGTCTAGCTGCCTCGATGCTGACAATGTTGGCGTCATGCACTTGAACGAGTTGGCTGGTTGTGCCGCGTTGCTGGTCGATCCAGTAGCGGACTTGCCGGGCCTCTTCTCCAACCGACTGCAACTTCTTTTCACGACTAGCTATGCCCTGTCGCAACTCGTCGATTCGCATCTGTTCTAAGCGCTTCTCGCGATCGAGTTGATCGAGTCGCGTGCGGGTTTCCGCCGCCCATTCGATCAACTCGTCCGTCTTGGCCATGTCACGGGTGACGTGAAACCGGCGTTGCCAACACTCGCGGCTCACACTGTGTCGCTGCAATCGGACATTGAGCAGCGCGATTTGCGTCTGGATCAACTCACGCCCCAACTGTTTCGCCTCAACCTGCTCGACCAGTTCCGCCTCTTTCTCCAAGGACATATCGAGGTCGTGGCGCGCCCTTGACCAGCCGCTCTCGGCATACTGCAGGCTCGATTCCGCCTTTCTCAATTCACTCCGAAGGTCCTCTTCCTGCTTGTCAATTTCGAGCATTTGATCCTGTAGATCGCGGTCCGAGAAAACAGCGGCTTTTGCAATCCAGCGGACCTTCTCTTGCAGGTAGGCGACTTGGTCGTGATGCAATTTCTCCGCGAGTTGCTGATTAGCTTGATTCAACTTCTGCAGTTCCAACATCTCAGCCGCGATGCGGACCTCCAACTCTGCGAACTTTGTCGCCGCGGCAAACTCCCACTGCTTTTCGTCAGGCGTGTTGGTCTGCTCTGCCTGTGCTGCTCGTCGCTGCGTCTTCTGTTTGGCCTCCAACGACTGCTTGGCTCGCGACACAGATTCTGCAGCGCTCCCGACCGCGACCCCCATCGCCTCGGTGCGAGCCTGCTTGGCTGTTAGGTCGTCCCGTAGATGGTCGAGTAAAAGGAAGGAATAGGGCGGCTGTTCGGAAGGCCCGGATTCCCGCAGCGCCGCCAGCTCGTTTTCCAGGTCGCCGAGCCGCCGACGCAAGTCCTCGTTCTTGGTCCTCGCCGCCTCCTGCTGCGCCACCACGACCTCGATCTGTTTTAGTAGTTCCACCTCGCGCTGAAGTCGTTCGTGACGTTGGCCGCTTTCCTGCGCCGGAGTTTGCTGCTTCGCCGACTCCAAAGTCTGCTGGCGCACGCGGAGTTCGCTGGTGATCTGCTCGCGCTTTGTCTGCGGGGACGCTGCGGATACAGCCGGCAAAGGCTCGATGCGGTTCGCGGATGGTGTGGGCGAGCCAACTTCCTGGACGGCAGCGGTCCGCACAATCGGAGCCTGAGCCGGCGGCGGAGACTGAACTGGAAGCCGCAGCGACTGAGCTTGGAGATCGGCGGTACAAAGCAACGTCAGAAAAGAGAAAAGCGGCAGGTAACTCCGCCGCCAAGATGCGCTGCCGTGCGCATAGAGTATTGTGTCCATCTGAAGTTCCGTCCGCGAATGCTAGCGAGGTTTGTGCCGGAGCCGGTCACGAAATTGGGCGGGCGATCGTATCAGGAAGATGCGGTGGGAACAAGGCAAACCTAAGCCTAGTGGCGGCTTTGGTTTACTCCCCTCGGACCGTCAGCCAAAGCTGTTCGACGTGGCGGTACGGGCGCGCGATCTCCCAGCTCGCGTAGCGCTCCAGCGGCTCCTCGCCTGCCGATTTGCCGCGGATCCGGAAGACGCCGGAATAGTCGCCTTCGGACGCCGTCAACTTGAGCTGCACGCTCTTCGATGAATCACCCTCGGGCTCGGAAACGACGCGTGACACCTGCACACAATCCGGCAACTCGACGGCGTCGATCTCGATCGGCAGCTTGAAACCGTCCTGCCGATCGACGGTCACCTTAACCTCCGCTGGCTTGTCGCGTTCGACGACAACCGTATCGGCAGAGACACTCAGCCGAAAATCGGGCCGCACCTCCTGGACCGACAGGCGGTAGAAATAACGAAATCCGCCGTGATGAAAGGTATCGCGGAGTCGCAGACGGAATACACCATCGGCCGGCAGCTTGTGTTTCAATAGACAATCCCGTTGCTGACGGCCCAAGTCGTCGGCCGTGGCCAGTACCTTGTTGTCAGAGTCGAGCAAGGTCAAGTGCGGATCAAGCAAGGCACCCAACACTTCCGCCTCGACACGGAAAGAAAGCATTTGGTCTTTATTGGCTGTGAACTCAAAGACATCCGCGTCCCCAGCACATTCGACTCGGCCGCTAAGCACGGCTGGGACGGAAAACGACTGCGGCCGCTCCGAGTCGCACTCGCGTGCCACCACGACGACCGGACAATCTACCTGCGGCAGGAGCAGCGATGACTCCAGTTGCGGATGGAACGCATATACCGACGGTTTCCCTGCCACTTGGCTGGTACGAAGCTGAGCAACCTCGGTCGGGATGTTCCAGCCAAACGGCCGCAGATCACCGGGGCGCTGCCGCGCGATTGCCAACGGCAAACAATGATCCATGAAGCCAGCCGTGGTGACAGTCAAAGAGTAGACAAACGAGCTTCCCCCGCCGAACCTGATTTGCTGGTTCGGAGTCTCGGGAAAACCGAATACGCGAATGAAGTACTTTCCACTCGCAGGCGGAGTGAAGACGATCAGCGGGTCGATCCCCCGGGCATCGTCGTTCTGCTCGACAACGAATCCCTCGCTACTGACGATCTGCAAGACACCGTCCATCGGTGAGCCGCAGAGCCTGTTCGCGCCCAGCGAGACAACCAACTGCTGATCAGCATCTACCTCGACCACGTAGGTGTCCACGTCGCCAGCCTTTTCCAGTCTCCCGCCGAGCACGACCGGCGCGTCGAGTGACTGTGCATTGGCCAGCATCTCATTCGGTTCGGCTTCGACTTGCACTGCGGTCGTGCCGACGACCAGCGGCCTGAGTGCCGATGCCCCCGTCGAATCGTAGAGACGAATCCAGTGGACGCCACAAGCCAGATCATCGTGCGGGCGGACCCGCAGCTGGCCTTTCTCTTCCGTCGTTTCCACAGAGAGACCGCCCGATTCGCTCCAGACTCGGACCGGCCACTCATCAAACTTCCCTTCCGCCGCGATCGTTGCCGTTTGACCGCGCTGTAGACTTGCAGGAAACAGACGATCGAGCGTAGGAGGCGCGGCTGCGGCCGTCGCGCCGTTGGCAAGCCAAAACACCGTCACAACAAGGAACAAACTTTGCCGCATTGAAGAACCTGAGCGTTGGTGGTTGCGACCTGCACTTGGCCGTCCCAAGCCGAAGCGGGATTCCGCAGAGACCGCAGGATGCCGCTGTCCTATCCCATCATCAACTCGTCAATCGGCGTCGCATCGCTGACCAAGTGCACGGGCCGACCCTCCGGAGTGTACAAGATCTTGTTGGGATCGATTCCCAGCTTTCGGTAGATAGTCGAGGCGAGATTCTCAGGAGCCAAGACACGTTCGACTGCGGTGTAGCCATTGCGATCTGTGGCGCCGATCACCTGTCCGCCAGGAGTCTTGCCCCCCGCGACCATCACCGACATCGCGTTGGACCAGTGATCCCGGCCAGCACGGTTGTTGATCTTGGGAGTACGACCAAACTCTCCCATAGCGATAACCAACGTCTCGTCCAGCATTCCGCGGTCCTCCAAATCGTCGAGCAACGCGGCGATCGACTGTTCGAATGGCGGTAGCTTCGCGTCCAGTCGCGGAAATAGATCGACATGGTGGTCCCAGCCGCCGTGGTAGAGCGTCACGAACGGAACGCCTGCTTCGACGAGCCGCCGCGCCAAGAGAGCGCGCTGCCCAAAGCTGTTTCGGCCATATCTGTCGCGTGTGGCTTCATGCTCGCGGTGCACATCGAAAGCCCGCTGGGCTGCTGTGGACGAAATCAGTTGAGCACTTTGCTGATAAAAGTCGTCGACCGCAACAAGCGGGTCACCTGCAGCCTCGTTGTTGATCCGCACCATCCGGTCAACTTGCTGACGGATATCCTGCCGCCCAAGGTATCGCTGTTGCGTGATGCCGCGAGGCAGCGCGACATCGCGGACGCGGAAGTTCTTGGAGTTCGGGTTGTCCGCCACGACGAACGGCGCGTACTTCGCACCCAAGAAGTTGGGACCACCGCTGCGTGTCATGCGCGGCAGGCTGAAATAGGCTGGCAGGCCCGCTGGTGCACCCAACTCGCGAGCAGCCACAGAACCCAGACTGGGATGAAAACTGACATAGGCTCCACAACCGACGGGAATGCGGGGCGGGGCGCCCGTCATCATGTAGTGGTTCCCGGCACCATGGTTGCCCTGGTTGTGCCGGATTGAACGCACAATCGCCAACTTGTCAGCGATCGCTGACAACCGCTCCAGGTGCTTTGAGAAAAACACTCCGGGGATCTGCGTCGAAATGACTGGATAGTCACCCCGGATCTCGACCGGTGCATCCGGTTTGGGATCAAAGGTCTCATAGTGCGTCGGTCCGCCATCCATCCATATTAGAATGCAAGCACGAGCCGCTCGGGGGAGGTCTGCTGACCTCGTCTGAGCCCGCAAGGCACCCGCCAGACCGCCGGGAACGAGCGCGCCCAACCCCAGACGTAAGCAGTCACGACGAGTCACTCCCGCACAGTTTCTCCGCAACATGATCGAACCCTTCTAACACCTAGGCTGCGCCTCAAACAACGTAGTAGGCACACTCCGTGTGCCGTAACCGTCAGTCTACCTTCAAATGGCGGCGGCTTGGTGGATCGTGCCGCTGCTTTGAACTGCTCAATCCGTCTTGAAAAACTCTTGCTAGTCTTTGAACAAAAACTCTGGCGTGTTCAACAACGCCCACAGTAAGTCCTCGGTGGCACGCCGAGGAGACTGCGACTTGTGGAACAACGAGCGACCGATCTCCATCTCTTCCCCATCCGGCGGCCGTGCGTAGACCGCTAGGTAGAGCTCTTCGATGATCTCGTCGACCGGTAGATCGGCCGCGGCAAGTCGCGCAGCTCGACCCTTGTCAGAAGTTACTTTGGCGTGAATATCTACGGCATTCATCATGTGCAGCGCCTGCGTCACCGTGGCTTCTTCAATCCGCTCGCAGGGAGGATCTTGGTTGGGATCGGGCCGGCCAAAAGTGTCCAGAAACAGCGACCCGACGCGATGAGTCCAGATCTCTTTGGCAGCGCTCCCTGCGGGCATGGCGGCAAAAGTGTCAGGCACCTCCGTGATGGCGCTGATCGCGTCCATCAGGACCTCCGCCCGCAACCGCCGCCGGTAGCGGCGGGAGTAATTGCGTGTGTCAGCCAGATTGCGCTCTGTGGGCAGCGAACTAAGCGCGTAGACGTACGAAGATGTTATCGTACGAATGAGCTCCTTAAGATCGTAGTTCTGCTGGCGAAATTCTTCTGCCAAAGCTTCCAGCAGCGGTCCGTTTGAAGGTGGATTGGTCGCTCGCAAATCGTCGACCGGCTCGACCAGCCCGCGACCCATTAGGTCAGCCCACACCCGATTGGCCATGACCTGTGAGAAAAACTCGTTGTCATCGCTCGTGATCCAGGCCGCCAGGACCTCGCGCGGGTCATGGGCAGCGATCACGTTTGCTGGCTCGCCGAATAGCGGCTGCGGGGCGAGAACCTCGCCGGTCGTCGGGTGTTTGACTTCGCCCCGCTCGGCGGTTAGCACCAGCTCTTCGCCGCCTGAAATTGGAGGCGACAGCCCGGTCCCTTTCCGACCAACGCGGGCGAAAAATGCTGCAAACTCGTAATAGTCCTGCTGAGCCCACTTCTCAAACGGGTGATGATGGCACTTGGCACATTCGAGACGGATCCCCAGAAACAGCTGAGTCACAATCGTGGTCAACTCGTCTGGAGACCGACGGTCGCGAAACAGCGTGACGGCTCCGTTGTGCCAAGTGCTTCCGCGAGCCGTAATCAGCTGCCGCACGAACTCGTCGTACGGCAGGTTCTTGCGGAACGCGCTGCGTATCCAGTAGTCGTAATTTAGGACCGCCTTGATGCCGACGCGATATGGATTAGGGCGCAGCAGGTCGACCCACTTGTTAGCCCAATGCTCGGCATACTCCGGCCGCTCGAGCAGTCGATCAATCAGCCGGGCCCGCTTGTCTGGCGAATCATCGGCAATGAACTCCCGAACCTCGGCTGGCGTTGGCAACGTGCCAATCACGTCGACGAAAGCTCGACGCATGAACTTGGCATCGCCCGCGGGCGGCGACGGAGCAATCCCTAGAGTGGCCAGCTTCTTCCAAACCAAGGTGTCAATAAAGTTGTGCTGCGGCAACCGCTCGTAAAGTTCATCGGGAACGGCACCCTCGAGCGGAATGGCCACATCACATGTGGCGAAGACGTTCATATAGCGGGCCATGATCGACGACTCACCCGGCAACGGCCCGGCGGTTATCAACCCGCGGTCGTCCACCTTGACGATACCGCTCTCGTTCGACTGAAACATCGCCATCTTGGTGACGTCTCGCATCGAACCGTCCGAATAGTGCGCGTGAACTTGCAGCGGCATTTCCTGATGGGGCTGCATCAAGATCGACTCTGGCGTCACTTGGACTCTTTCGAGTGCCGGTTCGTCCGGCAAACTGCGGGGCGCGCCCGCGGCAATCCACCGCAACAGCGTCTGATATTCATCGCTCTCTTTCGTCAGCCGCTCACCACCTCCGTGTGGTACCCGTGCCGTTGCCTTTGCCAACAACAAGCTCTCCTCGGGCGCAGCAAAGAACACTCGCCGACCGCGCGCATGTTTGGTCAAGGAGGCGTGGTCGAAATCAGAATCGAATCCCAGTAACGACAGCTGAAAGCCGTTCTGGCCGCGGGCTTTCCCGTGACATGGCCCGGTACTACACCCGCGCGCCGCCAAGATCGGTTGAATCTCCAACTCGAAGCTGACCGCGTGGTCCGCCGCAGAGGAGCAGGGAGGCGTGACTGCTAACAACAGAGCCAACAGGAGAATGGGAAGTCTTGGCATTCTCGGGCGCACAGAGAGGCTAGGTAGGTACCGTGGGGAGTGCCTCCCAGTTTACCTTATGCCTTGTGCAAAAGACAAGCGTTCATCGTAGCAGGCACACACTGTGTGCCGTCCGCCAATGTAGCAGGCACACTCCGTGTGCCGTCCGCCAGAAACAAGAGCAAATTACGAAACTGATACACGGGCAAACGGCTCGGCAGGAGCCTCGCCCTCCCGAAACATAAGCCACCGCATCAACGCAGCAGGCACACTCCGTGTGCCGTCCGCCGGAAGCGGGGGTAACTGATACCCGCCCAATCCGGCGAGACTTACGCAAGAGCGAATTCCAGCGTCTGATTGGTCTCACTGACTTGTTCGTTCAGCGTCCAAAAGTCGTAAAGCAGTCCTAAACCGAAGAGCCCGCCGGTGCAGAGGTAGATCACGCCCGTGATTACCTTTCCCAGATAGAAGCGGTGGATACCGGCCCATCCCAGGAAGGTTAACAGCAGCCAGCTGATGTTGTAATCGACTGGGCCTGCCTGGTAACGAAGTTCCGCTTCGCGGTCCATCGTGGGGATCAGGAACAGGTCGATCAACCAGCCGACTCCGAGCAACCCTAGCGTCAAAAACCAGATCGTCCCGGTCACCGGCCGCCCATAGTAGAAACGGTGAGCCCCCAGGAAACCGAATAGCCAGAGGGCGTATCCCAGCGGAATGAAGTGTGTATTGAATTGTTGTTTTGGCAATGGATTCATAGCGAGCTGCCTTTCTAGTCTTCAGGTACCTAGCTATTCGTTCTGGGGCGAAAAATCTTGGCCAGAAACGGGGAAGCTATCTGCGAGCCCAGCTGGCTTCAAGGAGCTAGAGCTCGGTGATTTGTCGATCACCGGGTATTACACGGAGGATTTCCACTCGTTGATTCGCCTGGCGATGAAAGATCACATACCGCCCCACGAAGCTGGCCCGGACACCGTCACCGAACTGGGGCGTGGCTTCTCCGATGCTCGGCGTCGAGGCGATCAGCAGACACTTGGCCTCGATCTTGTCGACCCAGGCAAGTGCAGCGTCGGGTTTGTCCTGCGCGATGTAGGTCAGGATATCTCGGAGATCACGTTGCGCCGCTGAAGTGTAAAACGGCTTGCTCATTTCTGGCCGTCAGCCTGCATGGCAATGGCCACCTTCCTGAGCTCGGCGAATACCGTGTCGTGATCGATGACATCGGCATGGTCGGCTTGCCCCACTCCCTCCTGTACCTGCCGTCGCAGTTTCTCACTCGACGCCAACAACCGAATGCCTTCGACGATCGCTTCGTCCAACGTCGCAAATCGCCCCGCTGCCACCAGTCCTTCGACAATAGCAACCTGTTCGGCTGGAATGCGTACTTCCATCCCTTGACTCCCGAATGACAGTTCGAACTGCAAACAAGCTCGAGTACCTACCGACGAGCCATGGTGACGTCACGCTCGGCGGGATCAGCACATCTTCATTATACGGTCAGGATCAAATGTCTCGCCACACTGAAGAGCGTGACTCCTTGTCGTGTGGCGACTTTGATCGACTCGGCGCGTAGTAGCTACTGACTCAGGTCGGTCTAATCGATCGTATCGATGTCTACCTAGCCGCCTATAAGTGCCGGACCGTAAACCGGTTTCAACCAACAGCTTGACCATCCGTAAGTTGCCGAACTCGACAGCCTTGTAGAGGGGATCGTATGGCCAATGATTCCACCTGTCGACGAGCTTCTGACGAATCAGGTGCGGATGCGCGCCGAGCAGTTTTCTCCTTGCGAAAAGACTGACTCTTGCCACTGCTCGCCAAGGTTGCCGGTGGTCTGATGATCTTCGTCGCCCCAACCTGTCACGACCGTCGGCACGTCGAGTACGGAACGTGATCACCTTCGAGTGTGGCCGGGTCCGCCCCACGACTGATGAGAAACTGCCGCGTTTCCCCCGAACCCGCCCAGGCAAGGCAATGCCGGATCAGCCGTTTGACACCTTCGGTTAAGCGAAATCTAATGGCGGACTGGACCACGACTTTGTGGCACAGAAATCAACAAGACAAACTGCATCGCAGCGAGTACTGCAATGGAACATGACATCGCCTTTCAGATGGCCGCCTCCAATATTCGTTTTGGTTGGGGAGTGACACGTGAGGTCGGAATGGACCTGCAGGATCTGGGAGTGCGGCGCACCTTGCTGGTGATTGATCCGGCTCTGATCGATTTGCCGGCAGGGCGGACAGTCCTGGAGTCGTTGCGCGCGGCCAAAATTGACTTTGACACGTTCAGCGAAGTTTCGGTCGAGCCAACAGACGGCAGCTTCCGGCGGGCCGCGGAGGTAGCCAGCGACGGACAGTTTGACAGTTTTCTGGCCGTGGGCGGGGGCAGCACTATCGACACCGCCAAGGCCGCTAACCTGTACGCCACGCATCCGGCAGAGTTTTTCACCTATGTCAACGCGCCAATCGGCCAGGGAAAGCCGGTCCCGGGGCCGCTCAAACCGCTGATCGCCATTCCCACCACGGCCGGCACAGGAAGCGAAACGACCGGCATCTCGATCTTCGACTACGTGGAGCGGAAAGCAAAGACTGGGATCGCCGACCGGCACCTCAAGCCAACCCTGGGCATCGTCGACCCCGAGAACACCGCTACGCTGCCACCGGCTGTGGCCGCATCGACGGGCCTAGATGTGCTCAGCCATGCCCTCGAGTCATTCACAGCCATCCCATTTACCGCTCGTCCACTCCCCGAGCGACCCCAGCAACGGCCCGCCTACCAAGGTGCGAACCCGATCAGCGACGTCTGGGCGCTGCGCGCCCTCGAGCTCGTCAGCGAGTACTTACAACGTGCGGTCCGCGATCCGACGGACCGAGAGGCCCGCGGCCACATGCTGCTGGCCGCTTCGCTGGCCGGAATCGGCTTCGGCAGCGCCGGGGTCCACCTGCCGCACGGCATGTCGTATCCGGTCGCCGGTATGGTGCGCGAATTTCTGCCCGAGGGGTACCAAGTCGACCATCCGCTCGTGCCTCACGGCATCTCAGTGATTCTGAATGCGCCAGCGGTGTTTCGCTTTACTGCAGCGGCAAGCCCTGAGCGCCACTTGAGGGCAGCTGCTGCACTCGGAGCGGACACTCGTGACATCGACCCATCTGCCGCCGGCGATCTGCTGGCGGATCGGATTGTCGAATTTATGCGGAGCATGGAGGTTCCCAACGGACTCTCGGCGGTCGGATATGCCGAAGGTGACATTTCCGACTTAGTCGCAGGCACCATGCCCCAGCATCGGGTCACCAAGCTCTCGCCGGTCCCCGCCGGTGAGGCCGAGCTAGGCGAATTGTTTCGCAATTCATTGACGATTTGGTAGCTGAAAGTAGGATGGCAGCTAAACGGGACCCCAACACCATGCTGGAGAAACCTCGATGACCCACTGGACTCGACTTGTGCGATACGTTTCCGCAGTGATCGCGCTGCTGCCCCTGACTCTGCTGGCTGAGGTCAAGCTGCCTGCGGTCATCGGCGACAACATGGTGCTGCAGCGGGATCAGCCCGTGCCGATCTGGGGCTGGGACGAGCCCGGAACAACGATCACCGTCGCATTGGCCGACGCCCGCCTGACGGCGACCGCCGACGACAGCGGACGCTGGATGGTGGAGCTGCCGGCACTTCCCGCCGGTGGCCCATATAAAATGACGATCAGCGGAACGTCCGAGATCCAACTTGAAGATCTGTTGTTCGGTGACGTCTGGTTTTGCTCAGGTCAATCGAACATGGAGTGGCCGGTTTCCCGCTGTCTCGACGCGGAACAGGAGATTGCGGGCGCCGACTTCCCGCGAATCCGCCACATCAAAATACCTCACCGGCCTTCACGGCAGGCGGAGAGTGACGTGCCGAGCGATGGTTGGAAAGTGTGCCACCCTGAGACCGTTGCCGGCTTTACGGGTGTCGGTTACTTCTTCGCCCGGCACATGCAAGACGCTTTGGACGTGCCGATCGGGTTGATTGGCTGCAACTGGGGCGGAACAAGAATCGAACCCTGGACCCCACCGGTTGGATTTCGAAAAGTCGCAGCGCTAAAAGACATTGCCGAGAAGCTAGACGAGTTTCCGTCGGTCAACGACGAAGGCAAGGTCAACCATCAGACACCCTTAGCGCTCTACAACGGCATGGTATCTCCGATCATTCCGTACGCGGTCCGCGGCGTACTCTGGTACCAGGGCGAAGCGAACCGCCGTGACGGCATGCTCTACCACGACAAGATGAAGGCCTTGATTGAAGGCTGGCGCGAGGAGTGGGGCCGACTGGACCTGCCCTTCCACTTTGTACAGCTGGCACCGTTTCGCTACAAGGAGTCGCCCCTCTTGTTGCCAGCCATCTGGGAAGCACAGACAACGACACTGTCGATACCTAATACCGGCATGGCGGTCACGCTTGACATCGGCAATCTGGACGACATCCACCCCAAGAACAAGCAAGAGGTGGGGCGCCGGCTGGCACTCTCGGTCTTGGCCCAGAACTACGGACACAGTGACCTCGTCTACTCCGGACCTCTCTACGATGCAATGCGAGTCGAAGGAGACGCGATTCGAATCAGCTTTCAGCATGTTGGAGGAGGGCTCGTTTCTCGCGATGGAAGTAAATTGAACTGGTTCTCAATTGCCGGGGAAGACAAAGTTTTTGTCGACGCCGTGGCGAAGATCGATGGAGACACGGTGCTCGTCTCTTCACCGCAAGTACAGAATCCGGTTGCTGTGCGCTTTGCCTGGCACCAGGAGGCCGAGCCCAACCTGGCAAACAAGGATGGCTTGCCCGCGGCGGCATTCCGGACCCATAACTGGTAGACGGTGGGGCATGAAGACCTTTGTCGGCCTAGCTTTCCTGGTTTTGCTACCGGCACTCGTATGGAGCAGTGAGCCGCCCGAGCGAGTGACTTTTGAGCCCCGCGCGCTGCCGGCGCGAGTGCCGGCACCGGAGGAGAACCCTACCACAGCGGCCAAGGTGGCCCTCGGGAAGCAGCTCTTCTTTGACCCTCGCCTGTCGGGGAACAACAAGATGAGTTGCGCGACCTGCCATCCCCCTGAAAAAGCGTTCGGCGACGGAGTCGAGCGGCCGCAGGGAAGCCACGGCCAGCTGCTTCCCCGCAACACCCAAGGACTGCTGAACGTCGGCTTCAACGAGTCGTTTTTCTGGGACGGACGAGCCAAGAGCTTGGAGGAACAGGCGCTGGTGCCGATTACGTCACCCGACGAGATGAACCAGCAGCTGGATCTGTTGGAGGTTGAACTGAACCAGCTGCCTGGATACACCGAGCAGTTCATGTCGATCTTTGGCACTCGGGTCACACGAGAAGGAATCGCCCGGGCGCTGGCCGCCTTTCAACGAACTCTCGTGACCACCGACTCACCGTTTGACCGTTTTCTGGCGGGTGACAAGAACGCCCTCTCGCCAACAGCCAAGGAGGGGCTCCGTCTATTTCGCGGTGACGCTGGCTGTGGTCGCTGTCACAATGGTGCGTTGTTGAGCGACGGCAAGTTCTACCGCTTAGGTGTTTCCTTTCGCGACCGCGGGCGCGGCGAGATCACCGGGAAAAAAGAGGATGACTTCAAGTTTCGCACACCGACATTACGCAACATCGCCCAGACCGGGCCTTACATGCACGATGGCTCAATCGCCACGTTGGATGATGTGGTGATGTTCTACTACCGCGGGGTGCCGGCCAGTACACCGAGCAGACCGTTAGACGTCGAGCCGCTCTTCGATCAGAGTTTCTCAGAGATGACCGCTCTTGTCGCCTTTCTCAAATCGCTGTCGGGGCAACCGCCTCAAGTCGAACCGCCTGCGCTCCCCAGAGAACCGTCCCCGTGAAGGTGATCCCGCGCGGGAAACTCCTCAGGCGCAGTCGATTTGAACTCGCTAGCGTCCAAAGTCTGATGCCGACATGCTGGGCTCTGTCTCCTTCAACCTCTCGGGGTATGTCGCGGTTTTTCTGCCACACAAAGCGATCGGGAAGCGCGAAAAGCGATCGGGAGGGCGAGGCTCCTGCCGAGCTGGCGGGGCGCGAAAAAAACGGCTCCGCAGGAGCGTCGCCCTCCCATCAGGGGCGGCACCTCCTCCGTCAGAAGCCTCGATCACTTCCCGGTCTTGACACCTTTGCAGTCGCTGCCGCGTTCGCCCATGCGTGACGGGGTCTGGCACGCCGGTTGCTCCACTACGTCCCCCCAGCTGAACTGGACAATGACGTCGACCAGCAGCGCTGGCCGTAGCAACGGACGCTCGGGCGACCAGTATCCACCACTGCTTGTAGGAAGGCACAGATGGACCAACTCAGCGACCGGCGGCGTGAGCGAATCGAGGGCTACCTCCTGGAACGCAACGTTGGATACGAAGTACTGGACGCCATGGTCCAAGCCAACATCAAGATCGACAGCATGACCGTTGAAATGCTCGAGAGAATCGTGGCGCAGTTCGCTCCTTCACCGTGACTTGACGGGCGAAACGCCTGGAGACCGGGAACAGCTCTTGTGCCGCGTCGAGGCGATTGGTGTTCGCGTTCGCCGGCGGGTGGCGGATTCGGCGCGTTTTTCGGAACCCGAAGCGTCAGCGAGGGGAGTTGGTGTACCAACGTAAGTCAGTCCCTCGCTTACGCTTCGGGTTTCGATTGAGCCAACAGCACAACTTTCAAAGCTGACGCTTCGGGTTACGAAAAAACCGACTTGCGACGCTACATCTGTTTGAGGCGCAGCTTGCGGAACTCCACGCGGCCGTGCTCACCCTGAATTCCCACGTGTCCGCTCGGGCGTTTGATGTCCGTAGCGGTCGTGATGACCGCTCCATTTAGTTTCACGGTGAGCTCCTCACCGACGCAGGTGATTTCATAGGAGTTCCATTCACCGGCGGGCCGGTAGACTTTGCGAAGCGCCGCCAAGTCAGACTTGTCTTTGTAGGGCGGCGCGCCGTAGGGGATCATGGTGGCCAACGGTCGCCCGCCGTCGATCGTGTCCATGCACTGCACTTGATAGCCGTTGTCCGGCCAACCATTTTCGTCCTGTTTGCTTGTCTTTGCGGTGCGGATGAAGATACCGCTGTTCGCTTCTTTATCCAGAAAACGGAAGTCCATCTTGAGCACGAAATCACCGTACTCGCGCTGCGATCGCAACCATCCGGTTCCTCGGTTGACAAACAATATGCCGTCCTTGACGGAGAACTGCCCATCATTTTCGATGACCCATCCGTCAAGGCTCTTTCCGTCAAACAGCGACACAAAACCATCTGAGGACTTGTCATCGGCGTAAAGTTGGTGTGGATCATCGATCGCTGCCGATCCGATTGCCAGTGCGGCCGCTACGACAAACGAGGTGTTTTTCATTCCGCAGTCCTTGATTGAGTTTTCGGTTCCCGGTTTGATATCCGCCTCACCCTACGCCGTTAAGGACTTTTCGCCGACGTTTCGCCGCTACCCGATCGTAGCCGAACTCGCCAGAGTTTGGTGGACTGCCGATTCGTCCAAAATCCTGGGGGAGTTCGGCTACAAGAAGTCCTTAACAGCGTTGCACCTCACCCTGGCGAGGGCAGCGTCGATTGTACACAATCGATAGGCGCGGCTGGAGCTCGCATCGGCAGGATTCTGCCGGCTGGCAGGCTTCTCCATTTCGACGTGCGGGTCGCCGCGAACCATCGACACCCCGAGGCGTCACGACTTTCTTATGATCCCCAGTGAGCATCTTAAACCTCCAACCCGGCTCTCAGTCTGCCTCCGGCGCCGAGTCGTCGAGCTGAACCTTGGCATCGATCCCTCTGTTTGTTGACTTGGACGGTACGCTGGTCGCCACCGACACATTCGGCGAGTCGATTTGGCGGTTCCTGAGCAGCCGGCCGTGGAATGTCTTTCGGTTGGCCCTCTGGCTGTGCCGCGGCCGCCCGGTAGCGAAGCGGGAGTTGGCGGAAGGCGGTTGGGGCCCGGACCCGGCAACGTTACCGTACCGCCAAGACGTACTAGATGTTCTCCATGAGGCCGGCGCGTGCGGACGGCCGCTCTTCTTGGCCACGGCAACGGACCGGAAAATCGCCGAACAAGTTGCCGAGCATCTGGGGATTTTTTCCGGCGTACTGGCCAGCGACGGCAAGGTGAACCTCAAGAGCAGGCGAAAACTGGCGGCCATCAACCAGATCTGTGCAGAGCGGAACTGGACGAGCTTTGGTTACTTTGGGGACTCCTCCGCCGACCTAGCGGTTTGGAAGGACGCCGCCGAGGTGTACGCAGTCGATCCGCCCGCACACGTGCTGCGGCGGCTCGTCCTAGAGACGTCCGTGACTCGGCTCTTTCAGGCTCGTCCCGGAAGGCTGGTTTCCTGGACCAAGGGTATTGGACGCCACCAATGGGCGGCGGCAGCCCGCCACGAGAATGTCCTTGTCGTCGGCGCGACATCAGGTGTGGGCCGTGCCTTGATCCCCTTGCTGGCTCGACGAAACTGCCGCTTGGCATTGGCAGGCCGCAATCGCGAGCAGCTCGACGAAATTGCTGGTGAGCTGCGGCAGAAGTTCAAGACGGAACCCGTCGTCGAGCCCTTCGCGGCGCTCGAATTCGACCAGCATCCCGGATTGTTAGAGCGTTGTTGCGAGGGGCTGGGGGGCGAGCTGGATGGCGTTGTGATCTGCCACGGCGTACTGCCCGTAGCGGAAGAAGCCGAATCACAGTTCGAGGCGGCGCGGCGCACCGTCGACATCAACTTCACCTCGGTCGTCTCCCTGCTGACACCCATCGCCAATCGGATGCAGGCCCGCCGGCGTGGTTGGATCGCCGTGATATCTTCGGTTGCCGGTGATCGGGGACGACAAAGCAACTACGTTTACGGAAGCTCGAAGGCCGGACTCTCGGCCTACCTACAAGGGCTTCGCAACCGCCTCTTCCCACACGGCGTTCACGTACTCACGGTAAAACCAGGTTTCATCGACACAGCCATGACGGCCAACCGCATCGATCCAGATTCGCCGCTGGTTGCCAGTGCAGAACGCGTCGCCATCGACATCGACCGCGCCATTCAACGTCGTCGCAACGTGCTCTATACTCCCTGGTTTTGGCTACCAATCCTCGTGGTGGTCCGCTGGTTACCCGAGTCGATTTTCAAGCGATTGAAGCTCTGAGCCGTGGATCCCGTCCGGGCAACGCCGTTAAGGACTTCTTGTAGCCGAATTCGCCAGAATTTGGACGAATTGGCGGTCCACCAAACCAAACTCTGGCGAGTTCGGCTACACTCTGGCGAGTTCGGCTACACTCTGGCGAGTTCGGCTACGATCGGATAGCGGCGGAACGTCGGGGAAAAGTCATTTACGGCGTAGCCGTCCGGGTCCACCTATTCGAAAGGAACAACAAGCGATGAAAGGTCTCCGCGGCAAGAACGCGCTGGTCACCGGCGGCAGCTCAGGGATTGGGCAAGCCATCGCGATCCGGCTGGCCCAAGAAGGTGCCAACGTTGCGATTCACTACAACCGCAACGACGAAGGCGCTCGTGTCACCCAGAGCCGCATCGACGCCTGTGCAGACGTCAAGACGCTTACTGTCCAGGCCGATCTGGCCGCCGGCTCAGATATTGACCGGATGTTCGGCACCGTGCTCGCGGAGCTGAACGGCGTCGACCTACTGATCAACAATGCCGGCTATCAAATCTGCGGCCCGTCTCATGCGATTGCCCCCGACGATTTCGCGCGCGTGATTGCCACGAACCTCACTGGTGCCTTTCCTCTGCGCCCAGCATGCGATCAGCCATCTGTTGTCGGTCCAGCGGCCAGGAGCCATCGTGAACATATCGAGCGTGCATGAGATCATCCCCAAACCAACCTTCGTCGGTTACTCGGTCAGCAAGGGCGGCATGGGCAACTTGACGCGGACATTGGCACTGGAATACGCTCCCCACGGCATTCGGGTCAACGGTCTCGGACCCGGTGCCACGATCACCCCTATGAACAACAGTTGGATCGACGACCCGGAAAGACGGGCGGTGGTCGAGAGCCACATCCCGATGGGCAGGTCAGGTACCTCCGAGGAGATGGCGGCGGTCACTGCATTCCTGTGTTCAGACGACGCGTCTTACATTACGGGTCAGACCCTGTATGTTGACGGTGGTCTCACGCTCTATCCCGAGTTCGGGGTGAATTGGTCCTCCTAAGGTCGGAACGTAGTAGGCACGCTCCGCGTGCCGCAACCGGCGGACGGCACGCGGAGCGTGCCTGCTACACTGTGCTGGCTGGCGGACGGCACGCGGAGCGTGCCTGCTACTTTGGAGCACGTTGACCGGGTCACTCCTTCTCGAAGTCTCCGGCGGTGACGACTATCAGTCTCTCCGGGTCGAAGTGGCGTCGGAGGGATGCCAGCACTTCATCGGCACTTAACTCGGCGATCTGCTGCTCGAGATCGGCGTAGTACTCCATCGTCCGTTCGTCGTAAAGCGTGTTGGACAAGACCGCGGCCAACGCGCCGTCCTGAGTCCGATTGAGCTGGGCGCGCTGCAAGTATCCCTGCTTGGCCTGCTCCAGCTCTTCCTCGCCGATACCTTTTTCCAGCAGCAGATCGAACTCCTCACGAATCGCCTTGACTACTTTCGGAGTGTTGTCCGGGTTGGAGATAGCCATGATAAACAGGGCGCCGTACGAGTCGTGGCTGGCCGCCGAAAACTGCGAGCGGACTCCGTAGGAAAGTCCTTCTTGCTGCCGCACTCGATCGCCCAGCCGCGACCTGAGCGTACCGCCGCCAAACAGAAAATTGCCGATCATCAGGCCAGCATAGTCTGGGTCCGTGTCCTTGATCGCGATCGACATCCCTGCACCATAAAAAGCGTTGGCTTTGTCGGGCGTAAGGATGGCATCGCTTCCGCCGGGCACTTCGGTAAACGCACGTTGCGGAATCCGGGCATAGGCCTGCTCGTTGGTCCAATGACCGACCATTTCGTCCAGCAACGGTTGAACTTCGGCGATGTCAAAATCGCCCACCATCACCAACTCGCCGTGCCCGGCAGCCAAGAAGGTGTCGTAAACACTACGCACATCATCAATGCGAAGGGCCGAAAACAACTCGATCTCTTCCGGGATGGTGGGGGTATAGCGGACGTGGGACTCGGGATACGGCGAAATCGTGCGCTGCAGTTGCCGAAACGCCAGAAACTGGGGATCGGTCTTTCTCTGGTCGAGACGCGCCAGCTGCTCGCGGCGAAGGACCGCCAACTCTTCCGCCGGCAGAGTTGGCTCGCGGAGAATCTGTCCCAATAGATCGAGCACGGTCCTCAAGTACGGACGCTTGGTGTCGATCGAAAACTGCGCGCGTCCGGCGCTGCCGGAAGCCCGCACGGTGGCCCGATTCTGATCGAGCAAATCCTGCAGTTGCTGGTAGGTCAGTTGTTTTGTGCCACGCGCCATCAAACGCGGCAACAGCTCCATCGCAGCCCGCTTGCCCACTAAGGTCTCGGGAGTGCCGTAGCGGAGCGTCAACTGGATGCGAACCGCCTCGGCTCGTGTTTTCTTCGGCAACAGTGCCAACTTGAGTCCGTTTGGCAGCTCCGACCGGGTCGTCCGGGACTCGATGTTATCCGGGGTGGCTGCAAATTGTTCCCCGGCAGAAACAACTTCACGGCCTTCGTAGCCTCGTACCATCTCGGCGATGTCGGGCGTCGCAGGAATCTCGACCCGTTGTGGTTCCTCAGTCGGTATGAAGGTCCCTACAGTTCGGTTGTTCCTGCGCAAGTACTTGGCAGCGACTTCCTGGACATCGCTCGCGGTGACCTGCTCGATCCGATCGCGAAATAGAAAGTACAACCGCCAGTCGCCCTGCGCCGCCCATTCGCTGAGCTGCACGGCAACACTGCTTGTATCGCTCAAGGAGCGCTCGCGCTGACTGAGAATTTGCTGCTTCACCCGTTCGACTTCTTCGTCCGTGACCCCCTCAGTACCAATCCGCTCGATCTCCGAGACCATCGTGTCACGAAGATCATCCAGCGAGTCGCCCTCACGCGCCTCGGCCGTCATCATCATCAAGCCAGGATCGTGAAGAGAGTAAGACCAACCGACGATCTGCGAGGCTTTCTTGGTTTCCACAAGCGCTTTGTACAGCCTCCCGGCGGGCTCGGTGGCCAGAATGTAGCTCAATACTTCGACGGCCGCATACTCCGGGTGCGGACCGGACGGAATGTGGTAGGCGACGCCGACCATCTGAGTGTCGCCCACTCGTCTCAGTACGACCGTTCGCTCGCCGTCCTGTTCGGGTTCTTCGGTGTAAGTCCTGTCAAGTTGCCGTTCTGGAGCCGGGATCGTTCCGAAGTACTTTTGCACCAACTCGAGCGATTTGTCCTCGTCAAACTGCCCGGCAACGACGACCATCGCGTTGTCCGGCTGGTAAAAGCGACGATAGAATTCACGCAAGTTAGTGATCGGCACGCGCTCGATGTCGCTGCGATTGCCAATCGTTGACTTGCCGTAGTTGTGCCACTCGTAGGCGACCGCCGTCATCCGTTGTTGCAGAATACTCTGTACAGAGTTCTCACCGCGTTCGAACTCATTGCGAACGACGGTCATCTCCGATGCCAAGTCCTCAGCACGCACGAAGCTGTTCATCATGCGGTCCGCCTCGAGCCGGAGCGCGAATTCGAGGTTTTCGTCCGAAGCCGGCAGGGTCTCGTAGTAGTTGGTTCGGTCCAACCAGGTCGTGCCGTTGAACCGTGCACCACGTTCCTGGAGTACTTTGGGAACATTGGGATGCCCGGGGGTTCCTTTGAACAACATGTGCTCCAGCAAATGAGCCATTCCCGATTCGCCGTATCCCTCGTGCCGGGAACCCACAAAAACTGTTAGGTTCACAGTCACTGTCGGCCGGGACTGATCTGGGAACAGCAGCAGTCTCAGACCATTTTCGAACCGGTACTCGGTGATGCCTTCAATCGACGCGATTCTTTTCGGTTCCGTGGCAGACAACATGCAGACTGGGATCCCAAGTAGAAGAGTGATACAAAGGTAAGCCGGTAGTGAGCGGAAAGGCATCACACGCCTCGTTTCAAAATGCGGGCACTTGCGCCGTGATCGGTGACGAGGAAAGTGCCCAACGGGTCAAGTTTGGATCAGAAGATGTCTCACGGACACCGACAAAGCCTCTCAGAAACTATCCGTACGTTTGCTGGCTGGAGCCGAACCCGGGGTGGCGGTTTCGGCCCGAACGCTGCCCTCAGGACCGATAGGAACCGCGTCAATGATTAAGAGTGTCAGGCCAAAAGTCAATTGCACACGGCTGGGGCCCAGCTCGGCCGACCGACAGTATACCACTCCGCGTTTGCAAGGCAGTCGGTCACGCGAGACCGAGCCGCCGGCCACCAGAGCGCCGCGATCACCGTGGCTGCGCAATGGTGCCCGCGGCTGGATGACGGTCGCCCTGCTGCTGCCCAGCTTCGCTGCAGGGCAGCAAGCAGTCGACAGACCGCCGAACATTGTGCTCATCATGGCAGATGACATGGGGTACGAGTGCCTTGGATCCAACGGATCGACCTACCAGACCCCGCATCTTGACCGCTTGGCTGCAGGCGGGATCCGCTTCACACATTGCTACTCGCAGCCGCTATGTACTCCGTCTCGAGTCAAGATCATGACGGGAAAGTACAATCATCGCAACTATATCGAGTTCGGGTATCTGGACCCCGCGGAACGTACCTTCGGTCATCTGCTTCAAGAAGCTGGCTACCGAACTTGCATCGCTGGCAAATGGCAGCTGAATGGGCTCAGCTATGACCTTCCTGGCAATCAAGATGGAAACCGGCCATTCGCTGCCGGCTTCCAGGCCAGCTGCCTCTGGCAAGTCACCAAGATGCGCAAGGTGGGCGAACGCTATGCCGATCCACTGATTGAACGCAACGGAAAGTTGCTGCCCCCGCAACGGGGCGAGTACGGCCCACAACTGTTCGCCGATTTTGTCTGCGAGTTCATCGAAGAGCATCGTGAAAGCCCTTTCTTCGTTTACTATCCAATGGTGCTGACTCACGATCCATTCGTACCGACACCCGACTCGCCGGAGTGGAAATCGGGTAATCGCCAGCGCAGTCACAAGCGGTTTTTCGCCGAAATGGTCTCCTATGCCGACAAGCTGGTCGGCCAGATCGAGCGGAAACTGATCTCCTTAGGCCTAGAGACGAACACGCTACTGCTGTTCACTGCAGACAACGGCACGAAGATCGGCATCTCGACCCCCATGCAGGATGGCACGATTGTGGCAGGAGGGAAGGGCACCACACCCAACGCCGGCACACACGTGCCGCTGGTCGCATCCTGGCCTGGGACGGCGCCCCGGGGGATCGTCAACACGGACCTCATCGACTTTTCCGACTTCTTTGCGACGTTGGCCGACATCGTCGACCAACCGACTCAGGCGGCGGAAACTGACGGGCGCAGCTTTCTCCCGCAGCTGCGCGGTAAAGAAGGCACTCCGCGACAGTTCACGTTTTGCCACTATGAGCCGCGTTGGGGCCGGCTCGACAAACACCGAGGTCGCTTTGTCCGCGACCAAAACTACAAACTCTACTTAGACGGGCGACTCTACAACGTCCCCGCAGACGTGTTGGAAGAAAACGCCCTTCGACCGGAACAGGTCGACGCGCAGCGGGCCCGGGAGCGGCTTCAGCCGATACTCGACGCAATGCCAGCTTGGAATCCGCGTCCTCGTATCGACGCCTCCCCGACACCAGCGGCGGCATCCTTATAGCGCAACGTAGGCGTGCGTTACGCGAATCGAAAGCGCGAAGCCGACGCTTCGGGTTCCGATTTGGTACACCAACCTCCCCTCGCTGACGCGGTTAGATGTTGCGCTTTCGGCTCAATCGTAAGCGCGAAGCGTAAGCGAGGGAATGACCTTGCGTTGGTACACCAACTCCCCCTCGCTGACGCTTCGGGTTACGAAACACACGGTGAATTCGCTATCTTGTGCCTGCAGGAAGGCAAAAAAACGCAACTTCCAAACCGATACTTCAGGCTACGAGCAACACGGATGATGTTCTTCCTCCTCAATCACCACAACTATAGGAAAACCGAATGTACTGCCACCGCCGATTGCGGACCGCCGGCCGCTCGAATTGCTGCACTCCGAGAAGCTGGAAGGGCGGTGGGTTGTCGCTGCCAGCGTTGGTCCTCTCCGCAGCGCTGGTCACGCTGGGCGCCTGCACCGTAGCCGCTGCGGATATCAAGCAGACCGACCTGTTTCGTAGGATTAAGACCGCCATCGAAGCGATGCCGGCGATCAGCACTCACGACCACCTCAACACCTTCGACGCGCTGCCGGGACGCGTCGACACCGAACGCGGACATGGAATGACACTGCCCAGCCTCTGGGCTGCGTCCTATTACAACTGGATTCATCGCTTGTCACGCTGGCCGAGTTCAGGAAGCTTTGACGATTGGTGGGAACGAGGTCAATTTACGTTCCGCGACGCGCGCGCGACGAGCTTCTATCGGTATATGCTCCCCGCCTTCCAGGACCTCTACGGAGTGGACTTTGACACGATTAACAAGGAGCAAGCACGGGATCTGAACGAACAGATCTTTGACAACTACCGCGATCCGAAGTGGATCGAGGAAGTGGTCATCGATCGCGCCAACATCGAGCTGATGTTTGTGGACCCCTTTTGGGCCCGGCTGAAGATCGAACGCAACTACAAGTTCGCCGTGCCAGTGCTGAACGTTTCCCGGCTGATCGAAGCCAGCCATCCAGACCGCTGCCAAAATCCCCTGGACGGTCCCTACTACTACGCCGACGCGTGGGAGATGGAGATCGACACGTTCGATCAGTTCTTGGCAGTTGTCGACGAGATCTTCAAGCGGGCCCGGGCCGCAGATGCCATCTGTCTCAAATCGACGCAAGCCTACGAACGATCGTTACGTTACGAACAGGTTTCGCGGGAGCGAGCCGCCGCGGCCTACGGCAAGCTGCCTCAAAACGTGACCGCCCAGCAGCAGCGGGACTTCGAAGATTTTATGTTTTGGCACATCTGTCAGCTGAGTGTCAGGTATGACCTACCGTTCCAGATCCATACTGGGCAAGCCCGCATCCAGGGCTCCAATCCGATGTTGCTTGTCGATGCGATTGCCGCGAACCCACAAACGAAGTTCATCCTCTTTCACGGCGGTTATCCCTGGATTGGTGAAACTGGAGTCATCGCCATGCGTCACCAAAACGTCTGGATCGACTCGACCTGGCTTCCCACGCTCAGCTACAGCATGGCGAAGCGGGCATTCCAAGAATGGCTCGAGTGTGTGCCCTCGAACCGCATCATGTGGGGCGCCGATTCGGTTCTGCCGGAAGGCATTTACGGAGCTACCGTGTTCACGAGGGAGTGCTTGGCTGAGGCGCTCGCCGAAAAAGTCGAGCGAGGCGAGCTACGCGAAGAACACGCGATTTTCATTGGGCGCCAAATCATGCGCGGTAATGCATTGGAGCTCTTCCCACGGCTGCAGCGCATGCTGTGGCGATAAACTCACGAATCGTGCTGGCGATGCGGCGCAAGGTCCGGCTGGTTCATCCCGGCCAACCGCTTCTTGAGTTCCTGCACCAGCTGCTGTTGCCCCGATCCAGCAGCTACTTCGATCGCTGTTAGGTAGCGAGTTCGCGACTCCTCAGTTCTCCCCAACGAGGCGAGCAACTGCGCCAGGTCCGCATGAACGAAAGGGTCGCCCGGATTGAGTTGCAGCGCCTGCTCGTAGGACTCGATCGCCTCATCGTATGAACCTTGCCGAGTTTGCAACAAAGCCCACGCTGCAGGCACCGCGGCGTCCTGCGGCAACAAACGGCCGGCCCGATGCAGACAGGTGGCAGCACGTTCGAACCGGCCGCAGCCAACCAGCGCCCGCGAGTAGTTCAACAGCACGCTCGGAGAATACGGTGTTGCCGCTAAAGCTCTCTCGAATAGCCCTAGCGCCTCGGCTGGGCGGCGTTGGGCCGACAGCACCACGGCGAGATGGTGATTCACCTCATGACTATGTGGCACACATTCCAAGACGGTCCGCCACTGCCGCTCGGCGGCCGGCAGATCGTGGGCGTAGCGGAACAGCATCGACGCGTAGCGATCGCGCAACGTCCAATCCGCCGGATCCAGGTCAAGCGCGGAGGTGTGAATGGAGAGCGACTCTGCGAGAGCGGCTCCTGACGTGTGCTGCCGCAGGCTGCGCAGCTCGTCACGCAGGCGTTCGCGCTCCTGGCGGTGAAAACTGGAAGTGAAGGGGGGCCGACCCGCGACGGTCAATACCGTCTCGAGCGACTCGCGTTCTTCTAAGGCCGAAAAAGCCAAGCCGCGTTTCATCTCCGACTCGGAGATGATCGATCCGCCAGGTTGCGCGATCGCGCGGCAACTCGGCAGCACGCGACCGACCTTCTCCAGCAGCGAAGTCGCGACGAGGTAGTTGCCACGAAATCGAAGGTGAACGTGTTCGTAGAACAAAGACTGGCCTGGGACGCCTCGGTCGCTGTGCTGCCGAAGTACCTGTTCGATGTCCACCAGATGGACGTGATCCAGTTCGGCGGCGATCGAACGAATGATCGAGTTGATGCGGCGGTCGGCCCGAAACCGCAACGTGTCCTGGTCCCGCGCTCGCGCGAACAGGTCGCGCGCCCGGCGGAAGTGCTCGAGATGCCAGCAGCAAATCGCGCGGCGAAAAGTCAGTTCGGCGAACTGACCGTCGATCGCCGCAGCCGTATCAAACGCCTCCAAAGCCGCGGCCCACTTTTCAACCGCCTGCAACGCTACGCCTCGTTGGAACTGTTCCGCCCACGGCGCCTGATCCGATTCTGAAAATCCCGGCCGATGTGCTGATGCAAACGGTGCGCAATCTCGCTCATTCACACCCACCGTGCAGAGAATAACCGGAGCTCCGCTGCGCGCGCCCGCCGCGCAAATGTCGCGGAGATTCTGCGCGAAGTGCCCATACATGATCTCCAACCGCGGATCGCCTGCCGGCACCTGGTTTTCGAGAAACATCTCCATGCCGCCCCATTGCTTCGTGTGTCCGCCACGGGCACGTGCGGCGGTCCGCAGCAAACCGTGCAACAGCTGGCCGCAACGTGTCGACCGGACAGCCAGACTGGCGTGGATCAGACTGCGGTTTCCCGCCAGCGGAGAGAAAACTGTCCCAGGCCCGAAGGGACCAACCACTTCGTTGTTGCCGAGGTATACCACCAACAAATCCGGCTCGAGACGCACGCAATCCCAGGCTATCTCGCGGACAACGTGGGAGTTGATCGCGGTGATGGCGGTGTTCACCACTTGGAATCTCGTGCCGGCTCCAGCAGCCTCAGACGCCAGCAGCAGTTGCTCGAGTTGTCGCGCCATCCCAAATGCGGGTTGGGGAAAACCTCGCGCAGCCGAACCTCCCAAGAGTAAAACCCGGCAATCTTGCTGCGGCTTGTCAGCCGGCAAGTTGAAAGGAATTCCCGCACGCGCCAACTCGGGACCGAAGTACTTGTTCGCAAACCCGGGGTTACTCAGAACACGCCGCGCACCTGCCAACTTAGTCGGTACACAGAAGGCGGCCGGCTGGCCGTATCCGGCGATCCAGAGGACCAGCTCCGTCAGCAGCAAACAGCTGACTGGCCCACCGATGAGCGCCGCCATCCGAAAGAGCCAGAGTCTGCTCTGGCGGATCCGTCGCAGGCAGCTGCTAGTCAGTCCGCTAACCCGAAGAAGTCCCATCTCGCCCGACCATACTCCCTGCTGAAGCGACGTTGGCTTGGTTCGTACTCCCTGAAAATCGGCACGGTGGGGAGCGGCCGGAAAAGAAAGATTACCCGTAACCGGCTAACTCGTGGCGAACGCTAACGATGAGGTGAAAAACGCCGGTTAGCTCGACTGGACGGTCTGAGCCGATTCTGACAGCTGTACCGAGTTCAGCGGGAGAGCGTAGGTTTTCTTTCGAGCTAGACAGATAAATTGCCATGATCATACTGGCAAATAGTCAGCTGTTGACCACTCGCGGCTCAGAAGAAGCAGAGCATGAAGAAAATCGAGCGAAGAAGTAACCTGTCGTATGCTGAGTTTGTCCAGGAATATGCCCTGCCGCAGCGGCCGGTGATCATCAGCGACGCGGCAAGGCACTGGGAATCCGCACGACGGTGGACTCCCACCATGTTCAAGGAACGGTTCGGCACGCGCGAATTCCGGATTGCCGGGAAGCGACAGCAGCTCGCCGAGTTCATCGATCGGGTCGTGGAATCGACCGATTCCGACCCGGCGCCCTACTTCCACAATGTGGAGATTGTGAGCCGATTTCCTGAATTACTGCCCGAAGTACCGCACTTCGAGTACGCGCAGCCGGACCGCGTCAACAGCCGGCTGCTACCTCGCCGACTCATGAAAACCGGTTGGTATGAACTGTTTATTGGAGGTGCCGGCGGTCAGTTTCCGGACCTGCACACAGACTTCCGCGGCGTGTTCTCCCTGCTGACCCAACTGCATGGAGACAAAGAATGTGTGTTCTTCTCTCCTGACCAGACGCGGCTGCTTTATCCGCGGGAAGACAACCGCCGCCGATCGCCGGTCGATCCCTTCTCGCCAGACTTGGAACGGTTCCCACTGTTCTCACAGGCTCAACCTCTGCGCTGCGTTGTCAAGCAGGGCGAGTCACTCTTTGTACCACCAGACTGGTGGCATACGACGCGCATGCAAGGGCCGTCGATCTCAGTGGTATCGAGCCACCTGACGTCGTCGAACTGGTGGAACTTCGTCCGCGACGAGTTCCGCAGGCGCGAGAAGCTGACAGCCATTCCCATCTGCGCCTACCTGGTCGCAGTGGGGATCCTGTTGAGCGTACGCGAACGGTGCACGTTCGCCTCACCATCGTAGCAGGCACTCCGCGTGCCGTGGCGCCAGAGACGTATTTTGCTTGAAAGGTGGACGGCACACGGAGTGTGCCTACTACTTTGCGTCCCGCTCATGCCCTTCGGCCAGCGGCTCCAGCGAGACAATCAGCAGAGGCTCCAGAAACTTCGTAGCACTCTCCTCGTCAGTGACAATCACGATGCGTTGGTTTAGCGCAACGAACTCTGGATGCTTTACTGGTACCCGCCGACCATCGGCCAAGCACAGTTCGAACTGGCGGAACGGCTGCCGGGTTAGAGCACTCCGAATCGAGTTTAGATCCATACTTCTCCCTCCGGCATCATTTTAGCGCGAACTCCAACCGCGGCAAATTTGAAACACCGTTTCAGCCTACCCATATCGGGCTGGACCAAGCCAGATGCCCGTTGTGCTGGGTCACACGGACATAGTACCAATCGGCTTCGGCCGTCGCCTGGCGGCGGTCGTTCCAGCTGAGCCGGACTGAGTATTCCTCGGGACTGAGCAGTTGCCCAACGATGAAACTCTCACTCGTGAACACGCCGGTGAAGGTCACTAGGTTGTCTTCTATCAACTCGCCGAGCTTGGCAGTCACTGTTTGCTTGACAGGAGAAGTCAACTCGACATTGAGCTGGGAGTCGGGCCTTCCATCAAGTTCCAGTACGAGCGACTTGGTAGGATCTTCCGCATAACATTCAACACGAGTCGTGGGTGATCGCAGCCGCAGCCGCGTGTCGGAAAGGACGGTCAGCTGATCCCGTCGCTGCTCATCAAAGGGTGCCGACTGAAAACAAGGAAGCGCCCGTACAATACGACCGCCGTCTAGGCTGATGCTCAGGTCCCAATCGCAAATACGGCCTAGGCCTAGCGCGGCCCAAGGCCCCCAGCCGTATTGAAGACGACACTTTACCCGGCCGGGAAGTTGTGCGTTGCCCCGCAGATGATCACCAGGAAAATGCCGTTGAACGACTCGCCCATTACGAATCAGCTCGATCATCGAAATCGCATCCTGGCCGACCGCGCGTACTTCAATCTGACGCTCGTCGGTGAAGCCCATTTCGGCGCCCATCGGCTGGCCGTTCAGTGTCACTTCGAGTTGGATGCGGTCGCCGGTCGCGGCATAGGTTCGTCGCGCCTCGATCGCTTCGAAGAGCGCTGCTTGGGTCAACCCAGCAGCCCACACGCCCACAACCCCTTCGCCATACGCCCCCGGGTATCCCAAGTGGTCGTCGGACGACGCCACAAAACCGAACCTGCGCCGCTTCTTAAGCTGCCGGTCGATCAGGTTGGCGGTTGAGCGGCCGCCATTCGAATGCCGAATCATCGGAAACGGCGAGTTGGCAGCCTCGGTACAGCCATGTTCTGAGAAAATCTCGACTACCGGGGATGCCTCCTGCCTGAAGTGGTCCCAATTGGCGCCGCGCCATCCCTGTTTGTAGCCCACGTGATGTGGAATCGCGAAGGCACCGTGAAAGTGAGCGAAGTCGATCAACTTGTCGGCGTCATTCGGCAAGAACAGCTCGCCATCGGGCTCGCGGAATATGACGCAGTAGTCGCCGAAATGGCTGGAATGCCATTCGTAACCCAGCAGAGCCACGAAGTCATCTGTGTTCGCGGCGCGGATCATCTGCTTCGTCTGCGGCCAGTGCTGGCGGTGCGCGTCGAAGCCATGAACCCACTTCAAGTGACGGTCACCCGGCATCTTCGGCATGTCGTGCCACGACGCGTGCCCGGTGAAAGCAAAAAAATCAAGGTGCTCCCGCGCCAACTCGATCGAGCGGGCGAGCGATCCCTTCGCGTAGCCAACGGCATTGTGGTTATGCAGATCTCCCCAATAAAGTCGCAACGGGGTGCTATGGCCAGCCAAACTAAGCTCTGCATCGACCTGAGCTCCTAACCTGTGATCTCGTTCAGTCACGCTAATCTCCCCCCTCTATCTTGCCGATGACGCTGGATGTTGTAGGTAGATCCGGCGAACGAGTCCGCAACGACTGACTTTCAAGTGCCAAGGTGTCCCGACCCATGCAAGAGCGACCCCGCGCCGTGAGGCACTGCGACCGCACCAGCCTACTCCATTGTCCCGAGGATCTCCTCCTGAGCCGAGTATTTTTGACGACTGTACCGGCTGTGAGACGTGAGAATTCCGCTCGGCAGAAGTTGCCGACTTCTTTCTGTAGGCGCGGTCTCTTTCCCAATTACAGTGAAAGGAAATACGATTACTAGACTTTGCCTCGCCTGCCCACAGGGGCTGTGCAGGTTTTTAAGTTAGTGAGTGATTTTGTGTTTCTTCACTCTCCCCTTGGGGAGAGTCGGCCCGAAGGGCCGGAGAGGGGGGAACTCTCCCCGACGCTACGCGTTGGTTTCGCTGGGGAACCGTGGGCTAACGCCCAGCGGCTGATTTGCAGCGTAGTTTGGCGGACTGCAAAGCCGCACAGCCTCCACAGGGGGCAGGGGGGCGAGGCACCAAAACTGGCGGCGTGCGGTGGCGGCGATCCCCCAAAAAGGGGGGCTAAACACAAGTTTGCTACCGAAAAACGACGAAAACAGGTCAAGTACCACGTTTGGAACCGAGTTTAGGCATTCTAACGCTCGCTAGGGAGAAGAAGGATGGAGAGGCTACTCAGTATCAACTGCCGCAAGGCGCTGACCGTGCAACTGGGTGAAACAGCTGGCCGAGAGATCGCCGAGCTGATCCAAAGGCTAGCGAACAAGGTCGAGGAGCTGGAGAAATCCAAGGTGGATGTCACTCCGATCATCAGGAACGCACCGAGCTTATAGCCAGCTCTCGCTGAAGCCAGCGCGCCACAGCAGGCACATCCGGTGTGCCCGGCCCAAGTAGCGGGCTCACCCCCGCGACCGTGGCCAAAGTAGCAGGCACACTCCGTGTGCCGTGGCCAAAGTAGCAGGCACACTCCGTGTGCCGTGGCCAAAGTAGCAGGCACACTCCGTGTGCCGTGGCCGAGCGTTCCCTAAGAACACCCGTTGCCAGGCAGCCGGCACGCCGAGCATGCCTGCTACATTCTACTTGCTGGCTACCCGCCGACGACCGACAATCACGGTACTCTCCAAACTAGCAATACTGGGGTACCGTCGATGAAAACTCCTCGCACAATTTGTGCCGTGATTGTTGTCTGCCTGTGTTCTTTGGCTTCCCTGCGGGCGGAGACCTCTCTCGAGTTTGGTTTCGGCAAATCAGACATTACTCCCAGTGTTGCGCTGCGACTCTCCGGCTACGGGAACCGCACCGACGTCTTCGAGGGTGTGGACGAAAAGCTGTTCGTGCGCGTGATGGTGGTTCGCACGGATGACGGACGGGTCAGCGCGCTGATCGCTGTCGATACGATAGGCTTACCTGGCACGTTGACCAAGTCCATCGCGGCGCGAGCCAACAAGAGATATGGCATCCCGCGAGACCGGATCGTCGTTTGCGGGACGCACTCTCATACCGCGCCCCACATCTCCGCTGGGCTGACCAATATCTTCGCGGTGCCACTGACAGCGGAACAAGAGAGAGATTCACAAGAGTACACCCAGCGCGTGGCAGACACGATCGTGGAGACGGTCGGACAGGCTGTTAAGCGGCTGAGGCCCGGCCAGCTCTTTGCCGCTCAGGGGGAAGCCGGCTTTGCTCGAAACCGGCGGACCGTTAGAGACGGCAGCTGGACTGGATTTGGAGTTCAGGCTGGAGGACCGACCGATCATTCGCTGCCGGTACTGAAGATCGCCGATGAAGACGGGACCGTGCGCGGCCTGGTGTTCAACTACGCCTGTCACTGCACGACCTTTGGTCCCAGCTATAACCGGGTCAACGGCGATTGGGCTGGCCACGCGTCGAGGATGCTCGAGCAGCGTTATCCGGCTGCAACCGCACTTTGCACGATCGGCTGTGGGGCTGATCAAAATCCGCAACGGGACAATGACGCGACGAAGGCCAAAGCCCTGGCGGTCGCCCAAGGCAAAGAAGTTGCCGACGAGGTCTCCAGGATCATTGCAGAGCCGATGTCGGAGGTTACCGCGGCTCTTCGTACATCGTTCGGTTACGCCGGTCTTCCAGTCGACCGGCCGACAGTCCCCGAGCTCAAAACGCAGCTCGACGACCGCCGCCCGCAGTTTCGCCGGCATGCGCAAAACATGCTCGACCTGCGGGAGCGAATGGGGCGCCTCCCAGAGACGTACCCAGCACCTGTCCAGGTTTGGTCGTTTGGCGACCAACTTTGCATGGTCTTTCTGGGTGGAGAAGTGGTCGTCGACTACGCCTTGCGGCTCAAGCAGGAGATCCGCAGTAAGCTGGTTTGGCTCTCTTCCTACAGCAACGACCTCTTCGGGTATGTCGCCTCCGAGCGTGTCCGTCGAGAGGGCGGGTATGAAGTGTCGGGATCGATGATCTACTACAACCAGCCGGGTCCCTGGGCTGAGGGCACCGAGGAGGTCGTTGTCCGTCGCGTACACGAGCTGGTCGAACAGGGTAGTTTTACCGGCCCATTGACACCGGAAGAGGCGCTGGCGCGTTTTCACCTGCAGCCGGGCTATAAGATTGGAATCGTGGCGGCCGAACCGTTGATCGCGGATCCTGTGAACTTCGCAGTCGCCGCGGACGGTAGGCTGTGGGTGGTCGAAATGGGAGACTACCCCCGCGGCGAAGACGATCAGGGTAAGCCGGGCGGCCGCGTCAAAGTGCTGGATGATCTTGACGGCGATGGTCGTTACGACACAAGTACTCTCTTCTTGGACGGTTTGGAGTACCCCAACGGAGTGTTTCCTTGGGGCGGTGGGGTACTGATTAGCGGCGCGCCCGCGATTCTTTACGCCGAGGACACTGACGGAGACGACCGGGCCGATGTGACCAAGCCGCTCTATCGCGGCTTTGAAGCCGACAATCCCCAACATCGAGTGGCTGGCTTCGCTTATGGACTCGACAATTGGCTCTACCTAGCCAGCGGTACGAACAACCACGAAATCCAAAGCGTCTCCAGCGGGGCGACAATCGATATGTCGGGTAGGGACGTGCGCATCCGACCCGACAAAGGACTCATCGAGGCGGTCAGTGGCCGGACCCAGTTTGGCCGCAATCGAGACGACTGGGGCAACTGGTTTGGTGGCGACAACAGTCGACCGATTTATCACTACGTCGTCTCCGATCGCTATTTGAGCCGCAACCCGTACTTTCCTGCGCCGGATCCGTTTGTTCACCTCATGACACCGGCCCTCGCCCCGCCGGTCTACCCCACCAGCCGCACACTGGACCGCTTCAACGACCTTTTCGCGCTCAACCGGTTCACCTCAGCATGCAGCCAGATGATCTTTAGGGATTCCTCTCTGGGACCCGATGTCGAAGGCGCCGCCTTCATCTCAGAGCCAGTCCACAACCTCGTGCATCGTGCGGTCTTGACGGATGACGGAGTGTCGTTCAGAGCAGCGCGGCATCCAAAAGAACTGCAAAGCGAGTTTCTGTCGTCGACAGACCATTGGTTCCGCCCCACCACTACGGCAACCGGCCCTGATGGCAGTTTGTGGATCGCCGACATGTACCGCCACGTGATCGAACACCCCGAGTGGATTCCCGAGTCCTGGCAGGCGCAACTCGACCTCCGCGCAGGCCACGACCGCGGCCGAATCTATCGCGTCTACCGCTCGGATGGCGAACTGCAAAAGATCTCCCCCTTGAACGATCGGCCGTCTCAGGAGTTGGTCGGTGAGCTACAGCATTCCAACGGATGGCGGCGCGATACGGCTCAGCAGCTGTTGGTCGAACGCCGCGACCACTCGACCGTCGCACCGATTCGAGATGTTCTCCGGTCGGGCACTGCAATCGCCAAGGTCCACGCACTGGGCACCTTGCAGGGCCTCGACGCGTTGCGCGCGTCCGATCTGTCGCTCGCCCTGAGCGACTCGGATCCGCGAGTCCTGCGTCGCGCGATCTTGCTGAGCGAGCGGCTGCTAGACGATCATCCTCAACTCGCTCGCCGCATCACTCAACTCGGCAGTCACCCTGCGCCTCGCGTACGTCTACAAGTCGCGCTCTCATTGGGCGAATGGGATAACGACGCTGCGGCCGAGGCGCTCGCCAAAATTGCCATCGACAATGTCGGCGACAGCTGGCTCCGAACGGCAGTCTTGAGTTCGTCGGTGAACCATGCCACGAAAATGCTGGGCCATATCCTGGGACGCGTTGGCGGTTCGGCCGATCACTCGCTGTTGTTGCAACATTTGATCTCCACGGCGAGCCGAGGGGGTGGGGCCGAGCGCCTCGCGGAGGTGCTGCGCACGCTGACCGCCTCAGGCGCCGGCCCGCCGCAGGTTTGGGAGATGGAAGCGCTGGCCAGCTTCGATCGGGCGATCCGCGGGCAGAACGAGAGCCTGGCCAAGTTGCGAGATCAGGCGGCTGGCGAGCTGTCTAAACCACTCGCCCGCGCCGCACTCATTGTCGACACCGCCCGAGAACTTGCCCAAGACGAAACCGCCGCCATCGCCGAGCGCGTGGTAGCACTGCCCTTGCTGGGACGCGGCTTCGACCGGCAGCAATCAGACCGCGCGATTGTGGCCGGCTTCCTTTCAGCCGCCCATCCGCTCCCACTCCAGTTGGCCGCGGTCGAGGCACTCTCCCGGATGCCAGCCAGCGAGATTCCTACGCTCCTGCTTGCTAACTGGAAGCAGCTCTCCCCTCGGGTTCAGTCGGAGGTCTTGGGAGCGCTACTCTCGAAGCGACCCTGGCAGCAGCAGCTGCTCGCCGCGATTGAGTCGCAACGGGTTGCGGTCAGCGACTTGGACGCATCGACGCGCAACCGGCTCGTCTCCGTGGGAAACCGTGAGTTTCGCGACCGCGTGCGCAAGCAGCTTGGAGACGTGAAAACCGATCGACAGAGTGTCATCGAACAATATCAGACAGTGATGCGCCTCGTAGGCGACGCAGGCTCGGGCGCTGAGTCATTCAAGAAAACCTGCGCTGCCTGCCATCGGCACCAGTCAACCGGTAATGACATCGGAGCAAGTTTGGCTGCGCTGCAAGACAAATCAAGCGAGTCGTTGCTCATTTCGGTACTCGATCCGAACCGGGCCATTGAGGGCAAGTACAAGAACTACGTCTGTGTCACTACAGATGGCCGTGTGCTGAACGGTATGATCGTGTCCGAGTCGACGAGCAGCATCACCTTAGCGCAAGCGAACGGCACTAAGGCAACGCTGCTGCGGGTCGATATCGACCAGCTGTCCAGTACCGGAATCTCGTTCATGCCGGAAGGACTCGAAAAGGACCTGACGCCCCAACAACTCGCTGACATCTTCGCGTTCTTGCGAAGCGAGTAACAAGCCGGCAAGGTAGCAGGCACACTCCGTGTGCCGTGGCCAGGCAGCAAATGTAGCGCTAAACCCTACCGGGGTGGCTGCGTTCGATACTGAGCAGCAGCTGCCGGAACGGCGCGGCGGATAAATTCTGCGCTCACGGCTCGCTTCTCCTGCCGCTTGTTCCGGCCTACTTCTTCTGCTCCGTATTCCGCGGGCTCCTGGCGTTCATGAGCAATCACAACTCTGAAACTGCCATCTGACGTCATCCGTCAACGCTCGGGAGGGCGAGGCTCCTGCCGAGCCGAAGTACATCGGAGTACGTCGGAGTACTGGTTACGGTGGAAACCGTGGGCTAACGCCCAGCGGCTGATTTTGTATCGAGCCCGGATAACTCAGAGGCGGACGGCACGCGGAGCATGCCTGCTACGGCTTACTGAGTCCGCGCCGCGATGAAAGAGGCCCGCACCAGCACGTCGTTCTTTTCGTAGCTGCGATTCGGCATCAGACACGTGCGCACTCCAGGCCCCTTCGAGAAGTACCCGTGGTAGATCGCGTTCATGTCGCCGTAGTCTGTCATCTTGCGCAAGTAGACACAGCCCGAGACAATGTCTTCTAGGTTCAGCTGGGCGGCCTCAAGAACGCTGGTATGGTTGGCCCCCATCTGGTGGACCTGCCCGTCAAGCTCTCCTGTCGCGCCGGTCTGACCGGGTTTACGGCCGGACAGCCCCGACACGTAAAGCGTATTGCCTGCCCAAACCGCTGGACTTGCCGCCACCGCGGCATCACCTAAGTCCATCGCGCGGCGAGGCCGCACAACCTTGCGGGATGCAAGATCGGTTGTCGCAAAACACGTGATCTCGACGTGCGAGTCGCCCGGAATCCAATCAACGAAAACGGTAGCACAGGCTGGTTCATTTCCCTCCTCGAAAAACTCGCTGTAGACCTTGCTCGCCGTTTCTAGGTTGTCGTCGTCGTCGAGGAACACGTGGCTCATCACGACGTGGCCGAAATCCAGTCCTGCCTCGGACAACACTGTTTCAACGTTGCGCATGGCTTGACGGACCTGTTCCTCGAACGTCGCCGGGTGACTGCCGTCCGCTTGATGGTCGCCTTTGCCCGACACGTAGAGCGTGTTACCGGCGAGGACTCCTTGGCTAAAAGGAAAGTTGCCGGGTGGGTCACCGACACTCTTTCTCTCCGCCAAGTCGCTGTAGGCAATACAAGTAATCTCCAACCTCGATTCGCCGGGTACTTCCGCGACCCCGAGAGTTGTACGGGCGGGTGGTGAGTCTGGAAAGAACTTGGCGTAGTGTTCATTGAACTCGCCGAACTTGTCGTGATCTTCCAGGTAGACGAATGACTTGACCACATGCTGTAAGTCGAGCCCGGCGACTTGCAGTGTCTTGCGGATCTCGTTCAAGCAGTTGTCAACCTTGACCGGAAATGGCTCGTTCGGCCTGTAGTCACCCTTGCCGGCGATATAGACCGTCTTGCCGACCATCAAACCCGGCGCGAACAGGCTGTTGGGCCGCTCGCCGTTTGACGTCAGAAACTTCTTTGCCGGAAGCTGGCCATAGCTGGGTACTGCAGCCGCCAGCACCAGGACGATCGAAACCAGACTATGACCAACAGCGAGAGTTAGCCCGCGCCGAGGCTCCAGCCGTCGGCGTGAACCGGCTAAAGTAAGAGGAACCTGTTGTGAAACAAAGCCTCGTTCCGTTGGCAGGATTCTGATCATGACGTTGTTCCTCTGCAGAGCGATTGGGCCGAGCGCCTGGCGCACGTTTCGAATAACATCTTGACAACCGCATCGCAACCAAACAAGGTACTGGTGAACAAAAAGTTGTGAGACGCGTCCATGAAGCTGCCTTGTGCCATTCTCGTCCTCCTGTGCGTCGAGTCCGCCGTCGCCCAGCAACGCTACGATCTGTTGCTGCAAGGCGGGCACGTCATCGACCCCAAGAACAACATCAACGAGGTGCAAGACGTTGCTATCCGGCACGGCACGATCGCCGCGGTGGGGCCGGATATCGACTCATCACTGGCCGGCAAGTCCGTGGACGTCAGCGGTCACTACCTGACGCCCGGACTCGTCGACATCCACGTCCATGTGTTTGCCGGAACCGGCGAACGGAGTTCATACGCCGGCGATAACAGTGTCTACCCCGACGGGTTTACCTATCGTACCGGCGTGACGACCGTCGTGGACGCTGGGGGCGCCGGCTGGCGAAACTTCGAGCACTTTCGCGAGCACGTCATCGACCGATCGCGAACACGCGTGCTGGCGTTCCTTAACATCGTCGGCCACGGCATGCGCGGGCAGAGGTTCGAGGGCCAGCTGGAGGACATGCAGGTCGAACCCACGCTCGCTACAGCGCAGCGGCACCAGGATGTGATCGTGGGAATCAAGACCGCCCACTATATGGGGGTCGAATTCACACCTGTCGAGCGAGCCGTCGAAGTAGGACAGGCGGCGGGCATTCCCGTGATGGTCGACTTTGGTCGCGCGTATCCGGAAAAGTCCCTCAGTGAGCTGCTCCGCATCAAGCTGAGCGAGGGAGACATTTACACGCACCTCTATTCGGGTCTGCGGGGCGAACTGGACCCTTGGGGCAACGCCAACCCGGCGCTGCTTGTCGGCCGTGAGCGCGGTATTTTTCTGGACGTCGGGCATGGTGGAGGAAGCTTTACTTGGCGTGTGGCCGTGCCGCTAGTCAACCAGGGCGTTCTGCCCGACACGATCTCGACCGATCTGCACATCGGTAGCATGAACTCGGGCATGAAGGACATGCTGAACTTGATGAGCAAGTTTCTGGCGCTGGGAATGTCCTTGGAGGATGTCATCCTACGATCCACCTGGAACCCGGCCAGAGCGATCCGTCAACCACAGCTGGGACATCTCTCAAAGGGCGCCCCAGCAGACATCGCCGTACTGCAGGTAAGGGAGGGCAGGTTTGGCTTCCTCGACATGCACGGCGCGCGGCTCACGGGCCGCCAGAAAATCGTCTGTGAGATGACCGTCCATGGAGGGAAGATCGTCTATGAGTTGAACGGGCTTTCCCGACCGGAATGGACCACGCTCCCGAAAAACTATCGTCATACGGGGAATGGCAACTGGGATGGCACGCGCAAGATCCGCAGTCGCCAGAGTCTGCTAGAGCTGCCTCCCTAAAGTAGCAGGCACGCTCCGCGTGCCGTAGCCCACCCGCAAGATAGCGCCATCCACCCCGCACTCCGTTCCCACGCCGCGCCCGCACGGAGAAGTTGTAGGCCGGAACAAGCGGCGCGAAGAGCGTTCCACTCCGTACAATTCCCCGCCGCGATGTTCCGGCACGCGCTGGCTAGCGCTGAGCAGGAAACGCATCCAACCGTAACAAGGTAGCAGGCACGCTCCGCGTGCCGCAGCCCACCCTGCAAGATAGCGCCGTCCACCCCGCACTCCCTGCCCACGCCGCACCCGCACGGAAAGGGCATTCGCCAAAGGCGGACGGCACGCGGAGCGTGCCTGCTACGATTTCTGATCCTGACACCAAACCGCCTTTTCCGTACCATCTGTCGGGCATTGTCCTTGTCAGTAAACTGATGGAACGAGTTCTCATGTTGACGGACCTACTCGACAGCTGCGCAACAGCGTCCCCGGCACGCAATCGGTTCCACTACCTGGCCGAGGATGGATCGATTCAACGGCTCAGCAACGCAGAGTTGCAGCAGCGAGCAAGGGCGGTCGCCAACGCACTTCTCGATCAGGGAGAACCCGGACAGCGCGTGCTGCTGGCCTACTCGCCGGGTCTAGACTTCATCACTGGGTTCTTTGGGTGCCTCTATGCCGGCATGCCCGCCGTGGTGTTCACAAGAATGCACGAAAGCTGCCCACCACCGTCAACGACGAAACACCAACTATTCGAGGATCCACGAAGTCTTTAGAATGAAAAACGCGACATGAGAAGATGATATGGAACTTCCTTCCGATAGCGCTCCCCTCTCGCCGCCGCGTCACTACGCGACGCCCAGTCAGCCGCCCCTGGACATTCGGCTGTGGAACCTTCCCTGGTGGATATTGGAGACCATCAAGTCGAGTCTCTGGTATTACCAGCGGAAAAAACGGCCGATCACGATGTCTCGGCTCCACGGCTTGCTGTGGCCCAATCTCCGCGAGCCAATCTTCCTAATTGGTGCTGGCCGTTCAGGTACCACCTTTCTGGGCGACTGCCTCGGCACTTTGCCCGGGATCTCGTATCATCACGAACCTGTCTTGACCAAGGCCGGCTCGCGCTACGTCTATGAAGGTCGCTGGACGCAGCAAAAAGCCGCTCGTTTTTACCGGTCCGTTTACGCCTGGTTGATGCGGTTTTACTTCGACGGTGACTTGAGATTCGCGGAGAAGACCCCCCGCAACACGACCGTCGTCGGCTTCCTGGCGGAGGCGTTTCCGGACGCTAAGTTCATCCATATCTACCGCGACGGCCGGGACTCGGCGCTGTCGCTGAGCAAGAAACCCTGGATTACCGAGAAAGGCACCAAGCAGCTGCAATACGAGCCAGGAGGCTACCCGATGGGCCCTTACGCGCACTATTGGGTCGAACCAGATCGAGCTGCCGAGTTCGAAGCGACCAGTGATTTCCACCGGTGCATCTGGTCCTGGCGCCGCCTGACGGAGGTGGCCCTCCAGTGGGGTCAAAAACTAGACCCCGAACGATATCACGAACTGCGCTACGAAACACTCGTCGCGGACCCGCTTCCAGAAGCGGACAAGATTCTGGAGTTCCTTGGGCTGCAGGACGCGTCGACCCGCCAGGCGCTGCATGCCGCGGTGAGCGAAAGCCGGACTGACTCGGTCGGCGCCTGGTCCCGGGAGTTGACCACCGAAGAGGTCGCCGAGGCCGAGCGTGAGGCGGGCCAGCTGTTGCGCCAACTGGGCTATCTCAACTGAGCATCTGACGGTTGCAGAACTTCGGACAAGGCGTCGACAAAACTGGTGTTCGTCCATTCCAGGTCGCTCACGGCCCGCGACGTGTCGTATCGATGTTGCGCAACTCGGGGAACTGGGACTTTGATGCGAGCCGTGGGTCCGCCGGCCGCTGCCCACGAGTTGGCAAAATCTCGCCAGCTCAGATCTTCGCGGCCGGTGAGGTTGTAGGCCTGACCGATCGAGACCGGACGCTCCAGACAGCGGCTAACGGCTTCCGCCACATCAGCCGCATAGGCAAGTGGAATTCTACGGCAACATGGAATCAACGCCACCGGCCCGGCTAACCAGTTTCTGAAGGTCTTGATGACGTGCGCACCCCGGCCGTAGAGGTAGCCGGGACGCACCGCGGTGACTTCGAGCCCATGCTTTTCTGCCGCTTGCCAGGCCAGAGCCTCGCCCTGAGCCTTGGTCGCCGCATACGGCTGACTCTGTATCGTGGCGTCAGTGTACGGAACTTGTGGCGCGCCTTCGTCGTTGTTCTGACCGTTGTGACGGTAGATAGAAACTGTCGACACTACGATCAGCCGACGAACGTTGGCCGCCGCTGCGGCCTGGATCAAGTTCTCCATTCCTTCTACGTTGACGCGCACGAAATCCGAGCTCTGGCGGGAGAAAATCAATCCGGCGTTCGCAACAATCGCGTCAACTCGCTGGACCGCCTCCTGCAAAGCAGCTGCGTCGGCTAGGTCGGCGGTCCGCAACTCGACGCCCCGGTCGGCAAGATCGACGCCACGCGCGGGAGAGCGCACCACACCAACTACTTGTGCGCCGCGATCCTGTAGCGCTGCACAGAGGTAGCGGCCAAGAAACCCGGTCGCCCCGGTCACTGCGATTCGCCGTTCCGCCAGGTCTACGCGGTCTCTGCTTGCTTGGGCAGTATCTTGCACTGCGTCACCCGTTCACTCTTCCGCCAGCCAAGTTGGCCAAGATGGACTGACAGGCGGACACGAGCTGGTCCGCGGCGTCAACGTGCATTTCCGGAGAAGGATAGTACGCGTTGTGCGTCCATTTACCAACAAAATCGGGGCGATTGGCGCTTAGATCAACGCTCGTCGGCTCGCCAGTTTCACGATCTACCAATCGCTGGGGGCTGCCTCGCCGGGTAACGCATTCTACGTAGGCCGACGCCTCGTCGCGGACCTGCTGAATCATCTCGGCATTGACTAGCTGAGGAAAGTCATTCAACAGTAAATGGACGTTGCAATACAGCTCGCGATACGAGGGTTGCCGTTTGGAAAAATAAAGCAAGATCGTGGGGACAGAGATTCGAGACAGCAAAGTCTTGTGACTCTGGACCCAGTTCGCTCGTGTTTCCGCGACGACTTTCTCGACGTGCGGTGGGGGGCGCAAGAGGAAGTAAGCTTCCCTTTGCCCAATGCGGAAGCTGGCGGGAGCTGCCGATCGCAGAAGTTCCGAGTACGCCGCGATGGAACTCATCCGCGCGCCGTCGGTGCGGCGCGTTAGATACTCCCACCCGCTGCTGTCGAACATCGAATTGCTTTCGCTACGGCCCGACATGATTTGAACAATCGCAAACGCCGCTCGGTTGACACGATCCAGCAGCGGTTGATGTTTCAAGAAAAAGGAGGCACCTGCACCACCGTGTCCAAGATTGAGGACCGGTAGACCCAGTCGTTCCTGCAACAAAGTTGGATAGGGCCGCTCGCAAAAACAACCGAAAGGCTGCGCTGCGCCCAAACAGGCGAAGTACTGGCCCTGTTTTAGGTCGCGCGGTTCTGGTCCGCGAAAAACGAGGCCCGTGTCGGAGCAGCGGTAGAGCTGATAGTCCACAACCCGGTGATCTCGCCGCGCGTATCCCGACTGGGAGTCAACCTGGCGTGGCTCGGTGTCGCTGTTGGACATTGTGGTCCTTCTTTCTCAGTCGCGAATTCTACCAACACCGGGCGCCAATATCGCCGGCCAGAACTGCAGCAAGGACGGGTCCACTCCCAACCTGCGGCGGACCAGGATCAAGAGCCAAAGGTTCACGCCGACGATCGTCGTAGCCGTGGCGAAGGCGGCTCCGTTGATGCCGAAAAACGGGATCAGCAGTGCGTTCAGCGCGATGTTGAAGGTGGCCCCGACGGCGTGCGCGGCGGCACAAACGCGGTGATGGCCAGTCATATTGAGCAAGCCGGACAACAGGCCTAACACGGACTGAACTAGATAGGCAGCCGAGAGGATACAGAGCGCCATATACGCCGGCACGAAGTCGTCGCCAAGGATCTTCAGGAGCCAAGTGCCTGCCGTGGCCAGACATGAGGTAATCAACAGGGAAAGACAAATCGTCCACGGCAACAACTGAGCCGAGAGGAGCTGTAAGTCTGGCCACCGCGCCTCGGTGGCGTAACGAGCAAAGTGCGGTTCCGCGAGACTAGACATCACCTGCTGGATGAACAAGACCAACATTGCGGTCCGCGCTGCAGCGGCGTATCGTCCTACGTCGTCTGGGCCACAAAATACGCCCACCATCAAGACATCGGTTTGGATAATGACCAGATACGATCCCAAGAACAGTAGCAACGGTAGCCCGGTCGTGATCCACTCACGCGTACAAAACCGGTTGGCGCGGCCTTTCAGGTTGGGCCACAGGCGGCGGGCCAACAGCACGCCTTGCAGCACGACCACCAGGCCATAGGCCACGATCGTCCCTAAGACGAGATTCATGGCATTCAACCGGTCTGTGACGAGCAGTCCCCCAGCAGCGATGAGCGTCAAGACAGCGGTGCCGAGCTGAGCTGGCGCAAACGCAATCGTAATCCACCCAAAGCCGCGCGCCACGTCAGAAAACAGGTAGACAAACGCCCACAAAGGGAGTGCCGCACAGGCTAACAGTGTCGTATCGGTATAAGGCCCTTTCGGCAGCACCAGTCGTACAATGCCGGCTGTGACCAGCGCGATCAGCAAGCTCGCAACCAACACAAACTCGGTTGATCGGCGCAACAGCGACCTGACAGCGACCCAATCCGTACCAGCCAAATAGGAGGGAATGAACTTGACGTTCGCGGTGCCCAATCCCAATGTGGCGGGCAACATCAAGATCGTGACCAGCGCAATTGCGAACGTGTACAAGCCAAAATCAAAAACGCCCATCCAACGCGCAAGCAGCAGCATCACGAGATAGTTGATGGCCGAAGCCCCCGCGCGAATCACCATCGCAACCCCTGCGCCGCGCAATACTTGACCGATGTCTTCCTTTCCCAGCAACGCCCTGATCGGATTCCCGAGCGGGCGGGCAACGCCGGATTCGGTCTCTCTCGAGGCGGTCACGGTAACGGCACCCTCTAAAAATGAGTCGATTCGATTCGCGCGGCATTCAGAAGACGTTAAACCGTCACATCACGGCCGCGCTCAATGGTGCCGTTGACGACGTCTGCAACAGCTCTCGGAGATGGTCAGCCAGCCTTACCGCGAGCGCGACAATGGTGAGTGTCGGGTTCGCACTCCCTCCGGTCGGAAAGACTGAACAGCTGGCGACAAACAGGTTACCGACGCCGTGTACTCGGCAATCGCTGTTGACCACTCCTTGTGTGACATCGTCGTGCATCCGCGTTGTGCCCATGTGATGAGCACCAAATTTGTTGACCGCGTCGACATCGAAATGATCTGCAGCTTCCAAACGGCTCAATCCGTGTTCCTGAAAGACTTGGTCGAAGAGCGCCATCGTACGGCGGCAGCTGTCCCAGTCAGCATCAGTCAGTCGAAAGTAGAGCTCGGCGCGCTGCTGCCCCAACTGGTCCCGCTCGCTCGAGAGCGTGACTCGGTTGTTTGGATCCGGCTCCTGCTCCAACCCGCCGACGAGAAAAATCGGGTTGGAGAGCGACGCCTCACGGGATAAGTGCAGGCGAGCTCGGTGGCGGAAATATCGCATCAGCTTGCCGCGTTGCTCCAGCATGGTCCCCAAGTGGCCGAAAGAGGCTGCGCCGAGTTTTCGCTCCAGAACTTCCTCCCGCAGCTGCCTGTAAGCCACCACGCCCGGCGTCTCCTCTGCCTCAACGAGCCGATACGGTCGCAGCTGCAGACCGTACAATCCGTGCTGGGCGCGAACTTCCTCGGAGAGCGTCAAATAACCGGCAACAGAACCCGGGCCGATACGGTGTGTGTCTGTGTAGAAGGAAAAGTCCTTCGTGGCATCGGGTGGCTTGATGACTCCAACCACACCATAGAAGTGCTCCATAAAAAAGCGGCCTACCAAGTCATGCTCGTTGCCGATCCCGTCTGTATGAACACGATTCGAGGCTAACAGGAGGCGCGGAACCTCGATTCCTCCGGTCGCCAAAACGACGTGGCGGGCTCTGACATTAAGTGTGCGCCCAGCTAGGCTCTGTACCTTGAGTTGTTCGACATGTTGCCCCGACTCATGGGTTTCGATCTCGGTAACATTACCCCCGAGTAGCGTCATGACGTTCTTCGATCGTTGCATCTGCGCCCGGTAGGCATGGCCGAAACGCATGTTGGCTGTGGACGGAAAATGCAGCATCCGCGTGAGTACGTCCTCAGAATCTGCGAA
This sequence comes from Pirellulaceae bacterium, assembly GCA_965223305.1. Lineage (GTDB taxonomy): Bacteria > Planctomycetota > Planctomycetia > Pirellulales > Pirellulaceae > CBDCWT01. The sequence goes on from CBDCWT010000004.1 coordinate 56,101, forward strand.
CAACCGTGGACGTCCCGCTGTACGTGCACTCAGGTCGACATCATAGAAGGAGGTATCGGGAAGCCCGCAAATAACGTGCGCGCGCTCGTAGTACGGCTGTAAGTCGTCTTTTCGGAAGGGCCATCCACTGTATGGCAGCCAGGGCTGCACTTCAAAGTCCAACGCGTCATAGGGAACGCAGATGCCCCCCCAGCGATGGGTTGTACCCCCAAAACGTCTTACTCGGTGCTCGCTGAGCGAGTACTCTTCACCCGCCGACTTTCCTTCATAGAGGAGTTGGGTTTTGCTGTCCGGATGAAAGCCGCCACTTTCAACCAACAGCACTTCATGGGGTGTTTGGTCGAGTTCGCTAGCCAATGCCAAACCGGCGGCACCTGCGCCAACGACGCAGACGTCTGTCTGAAACGTGTGATGATCGGAGACTTTGTTAGCGTCAATTAACATGGTACGTGACAGTTTTCCTCAAGAAGTGCAAAGTAGGTTTGACTCAGTTCGGAGCCAATCTCCCCCCAAACATATCTCTGCAGTAACGGCAAGACGGCCGCGTCCAGATGGGGCTGCGATCTTATCGCTTCAACGAATCTATTGATCGGTCTCACGGTCACGAACTGTCTTAAGTCGTCGTACCCCCGCACGCCGAATTCCGTAGAGACGACCGGAAGACGGTGCGCCAAGTACTGAATCAGTTTTAGGTTCGTGCCCGCACCTTGGGTGACTGGGTTGAGCCCAATCGCTTGTGGTACTGAGTAGAGCTCCAGACCGCCATAGGACGAGTCGAAGTAGACATTATTGAATTTCTGATTCCGGAATGCATTGGCGACGGTCCCATGAATGATGAAAGCGCATTCGTCCTGTAGCTGCGGCGCGAAACAGTCGATGATCAACCGCACCGCCTCGCGATTGTGCTCGACATCGCTGCCGGTATAGACCGCGTACTGCTTAAAACGCGACAGGCCCGGGAAACGACTTTTCAAAGCCTCTTCGGCACCCGTGGGCGTGTGGCTCAAGATGTCCTGAATGCCATTGGGCGTCACCGAAAGTCGGTATTCCGGCACGCCGTACAGATCCGTAAACCGGCGCCGTTCCCGATCGGAACAAACCAATAGGCGAGAGGCTCGTGCTACCAATTCGCTCTCCATGCGGAAGATCCGTTTTCCGGCGATCTCCCGCACCTTGGCGTGTGTGCACTCGGAGCGCACGTAGTCGTACTCGACGTTGTGAGCGTCGTAGACGATTGGACGCCCCGGCGGCAGAGCAGCTGCTAGGTCGGCAAAAAAGACGTGTTCGAACTGGAATGCATCAAATGAGTGCAAGAACTGCCGGAGGGTGCTCGCGAACCCGGGGTGAAACGAAACCAGGTACCCGTAGGGAAACGGCTTGTCCGTTAACAGCAGGGGCAGCAGAAACGGGTACGCCACCTCCCGCAGCTTGAACCCAAAGTCCGAGCAGTGGTGATCCCGTTGACCAGGTTTGTAGGGCGTCAAGACCCAAACGTCGAACCCCGTTCGTGAAAGATGACGGGCTAGTTCGACAATACGGATTTTTCCGCCGGTGGACGGTGGAAGCACCGGGTAGGGGGCAATCATCAATACCCGTGGTGCGTTGTCTCGCGGATAGTGCATTGTGACTCCACCAAGCCCCAGTACTCCGTTCGCATGGACTCGAGGTTGTGAGAGGATTCACGGTTTCTAGGTGACTCGTCGATGTGCTGCATCGCCACCTTAATCGGCAAAGACAGCCTAGAGCTTGAGGCTGAGAAGGTCTTCGTGTCTTCCCACGGCGCCAGCCTTGCTCACGAACTGAACAATCCGACCAACGCGATCAGAAGGACGTGCATTTGAAGGAAGAGAGACTCCCCGCCAAACACCAGGAAGCGGACAGACGTTCGGATTCACTACAGCAGCACGTTTGTCAGTCGACTGTTCGTGCAGCGGCGAATCGCGATTCGAACCGGCTCGGAGGATCGTAGCGGTCTGGCAACGGGGCTAATGCGTCATCGCGTAGGTCACCACGTTGATTCCCATCGGGTACGAGAACTTCTCCGAAAACAGGCGAAAGTAGTTGGAATTCTCGCCTTCGCGCTCCCAGCCGTCTCCCAAGTCATTGTTGTGGCAAAGAAGTGCCACCATCCGCCCGTGATCATCGTGGTAGGCCCAAAAGTGAGGTGCGGTGTCACCGTCCGAACGACCGTGCCAATGTTCGTAAGCATAACCACCGCGCCAGGTGCGGATGTCCACCACCTGCGGTAACTCTTGCAGGTCATAGACGATATAGAAGATGGGATGCGCCAACGACAGCTCTTGTGGCTCGCGATCCGGAAAGACACCGCGCATCTCATCCTGAACCTGGGTCCAAGCCTCGGATGCCCAAAAATCGTCCACCATCAGAAAGCCGCCGTTAAGCAGATATCGCCGCAGTGCGGCCCGCTCAGCGGGACTGAACATCATCGTCTGAACACCCGCCATGTAAACGAACGGATGTTCGAATAGATCCGGGTCGTCGAGCCGGACGACCGCGCTGTCGGGAGCGACCTGAAGCGTCGTCAGTTCTTGCAGCCGATGCGAGAAGTTCCAATCCCCGTCCGGATAGTCGTTGTCCCAACGGTCCCACCAGCCGAAGGGGCCGAACGAGTCGTATTTTACCCGCGCGAAAGTGAACACCTCGTTTTCGAATTCGTCATCGACCTCCCAGGTGGGGAATTCGCTACGGGACGGCATGCGACGAGGTCTTCGAGGTCCCGTGTCGCTAGGAGTTCGACTCCATCGAGTGCGCCTCCGTACGTCTGGAGATCGCATATCCTGCCATTGAGCGATGGCCAGCGGCGTGGCGAGGCCCACCAGGCAAACAAGGCAGCAGGCGATCGCGATCGCCGCGCCCCGGCCCGCTCGTGAAGCGGTGACTGTCCTTAGCCTGCGGTCAGGCACACCACTCTCTGGTTGGTTGGAAATCACGATGCTGACAACTTGCTAGCGCCTCGTGAGATCAACACAGATGATCTCGTTGTCATTACGGATGTAGGCGTGTTTGTTAGCGAACGCCGGCATGCTCCATACGACGTCCCGCCCGAAAGCAACATTGCTCGGGTCGATCACGTGAGTGCGATCGAGTTCTTGAAATCCCTCCCGGTCCATCTCGGCGATCACGAGTTCGCCGCTTTCGGTGAACATCCAAAAACGATCTTCGTGCTTGACGATAAATGCCGTTCCCGAGCCAAGGGGACGATCACTCAGCGGCTGCGGCGTTGCCCAAAGGCGCCGCCCGGACGGCAACTCGATGGCGGCCAGGTCTCCGGATTGATCGAGTCCGTAGAGCACGCCGTCCTCGTAGAAAGGCTGCACGTTGATCGGCGATATCGCTTGCTTTCGCTTATCGCGCCAAACCGCCTCAGCTCCAGGCTGGTCCGAATCCAGTTTCAGCAACAAACTACGTTGTGAATAACCGGCGACATACAAATACTCACCACACAGCACCGGCGACATGATGATCGAGCCATTCGTACACTCATAGTCGACCGACCAGTACTCGGCACCATTCTCGGGGTTCACGCTCCGCACGTGGTCGGGGCTGAGCAGAATTAGTTGCCGTACGCCCGCATAATCGATGATCGTAGGAGGTGAATATCCCTGTTCCGAGGCAGTTCCAGACCGCCAAAGTTCCTCACCCGTGGTCTTCTCCAGCGCCACCGTGTGCGTGCCCTCCCCACCGGCCAAGGTGATCAGGCGGTTACCGTCGATCAGCGGATGTCCAGCGTAACCCCAGAGCGCCGTCTTGGTCCCGTAAGTCCGTGGTAGGTTCTTAGACCACTTGGCGTCCCCCGTGGCAACTGCCCGGCATACGAGATCACCCTCAGCTCCTAACGTGTAGACGTAGTCACCGTCGACCACCGGCGTACAGCGAGGGCCGGCCGGGTAAGAAATCGAGTAGCTGACCGGATACTCTTGCTTCCACAGTACTTCTCCCGAAGCCTCATCCAAACAGATCAGACGCTCGACACCAGTAAAGTCCTTGCGTTCAAAGTTGGGGACTTTGACGTCATCGCTCGTCACATAGTCGGTGACATAGACACGCCCGTCGGCTACAGCCGGCCCAGAGTATCCACCCGCGACCGGTGTCCGCCATCGCACTTGCGGCCCCTGCTGGGGAAACCGCTCGAGAACTCCGGTATCGTGCCACACGTTATCTCGGTTGGGCCCCATCCAATGGGGCCAGTCCGCACCGTGCAAGCCGCCAGCGTTGTCTGCGCCGACAACGAGGACAACCAGTACTAAACAACCACGAAAATTCATCATTCGCTCCTGTGATGACCGTATGTAGTGGTACTCTCCAACAAGTTGCCGAGATGGATGTTGGCTTCCCCCTCATCCGGCCTTCGGCCACCTTCTCCCCGGCGGGGAGAAGGACTTTGGTTGCGACCAAAAGTCGCGCTGTGAACAATCCGGTTTAACATCGTGCGAAGAGCTATGACACGAGTTCTGCCAAAACCCGAGCCGGCTTCAGCACCGTGGTAAGCCTCTGGTCCAGCCCTTGGAACCTGTACGTCAGCTTCGTGTGATCGATTCCTAGCAGCCGCAGGTAGGTCGCGTGTAAGTCGCGTGGCTCGACCGCGTCGCGAGCGGGAGCGTAGCCGAGCGGGTCTGTCTCGCCGTAGCTGACCCCCGGCTTGACGCCGCCACCCGCCATCCACATCGTAAAAGCAAATGGGTGGTGATCGCGACCGGCAAACTTCATCTCTTTTCCACCTCGATTCTCACGCATCGGGGTCCTGCCAAACTCTCCTCCCCAAATCACCAGCGTGTCGTCCAGCAACCCGCGCTGGCGGAGATCCGACAATAAGGCAGCCATCGGCTGATCGATATCTCGGCACTTGTCTTGGAAACCATGCAGCAGCGAGGTTTCCTCTGAGTTTCCGTGCGTGTCCCATCCCCAATCAAAGAGCTGTACGTAACGAACGCCTCTTTCGACCAGACGTCTGGCGAGCAGACAGTTGTTGGCGAAACTCTCTTTTCCCGGTTGAGTTCCGTACAGCTCATGAATGTGCCGTGGCTCCCGTGACGTGTCCATTGCTTCGCTGGCCGCCAGCTGCATGCGATGCGCCAGTTCGTATTGGGAGATGCGAGTCACTGTCTCAGGATCGCCGAGTTCCTCGAAAGTCCTGCGATTGACGCGATTGATCGCGTCCACGATATGCCCGCGGAGACGCGCGTTGATGCCACGCGGATTCGCCAAATACAACACCGGCTCGCCTTCTGAACGACACTGGACTCCTTGATAGACCGAAGGTAAGAAACCACTGCCCCAAACCGACTTTCCAGCACTGGGAAACTTCCCTCCAGAGATCAATACGACGTATCCCGGCATATTCTCGTTCTCGGATCCAAGACCGTAGGTCACCCACGATCCGATCGAGGGCGCGCCCAGGTTTTGGTTGCCAGTGTGGAGCAGCAGCTGCGCGGGCGCATGGTTGAACTGGTCGGTGCTGACGGTGTGGACAATCGCCGCATGGTCGACCACCGACTCGAAATGGACCAGCTGGTTGCTTAACCAAGCACCGCTTTCACCAACCTGCCGGAATGGGTGAACGGGCCCCAGCATCTTCGGGACTCCGCGTATGAACGCGAAACGCCGCCCCTTCAAGAACTCTTCTGGACAGTCCTTGCCGTCCAGTCTCTTCAACTCCGGCTTGTACTCGAACATCTCGAGATGACTCGGCCCACCTGCCATGTGCAGATAGATAACGCGTTTGGCACTGGCTCGCGGATGCGGCACATGCTGCTGCACTCCTGTCGCAGCCTGCCCTTGCTGGGCCAGCCAGAGCGCGCCCAACCCCGCCGCGCAGCGTCCTAAGAAGTGTCGCCGCGTTTGGAGTTGCAACGCGTCGTGAGTCAGCTGCTGGAAATGCGTGAAACGATGCATCTTACTTTCGACCTTGAGTCAACTACTTGGTCAAAACAACATCCAGATTCAAGATCGCGTTGGCAACAGCACTCGCGGCGTAGGTTGCAGCGTCAGGTGCCAAAGAGCGGGCTGCTTCCGGATCGACGGCAAACTCTCCCGCGGCACGTTCATGCAGGGCTACGAGATCGGCAACCGTTCCCTCATCCGGATCACGCCCGGTCACCAGGCGATAACCACGACGAACCACCTCACGCGGCGCTGCGGCGTCGGCAGTCATCTGTCGGCCAAGCGCCACAGCGCATTCCACGAAAACCGGGTCATTCATCAGCACCAGCGCTTGTAGCGGAGTATTCGTTGCCAGACGTCGCAACGAACAAACCTCTCTAGTTGGCGTGTCGAAGGTGATGAAGCTGGGATAACCACTCGTCCGTTTCCAATAAGTGTACACGGCGCGGCGATAACGGTCCTCGCCTTCCGAAGTGGTCCACTCGCTGCCGTTGTACACCGACCGCCACACACCGTCAGGTTGAGGCGGCATCACAGGCGGCCCGTACATCTTGGCCGATAGCAAGCCCGACACGGCCAACGCTTGATCGCGCACCATCTCGGCGCTCAACCGGTTGCGGGGTCCATGCGCCAGCAACTCGTTGCGCGGATCGCGCTCATGCATTTCACCTGTTGTTCGGGCGGCTTGCCGGTAAGTCGCCGATAGCACGATTTCGCGTAGAACTTCCTTGATGCTCCAACCATAGTCGGTTTGGAAGCGGACCGCCAAGTCATCCAGCAGCCCCTGGTTGGAGGGCGGTGCGCCTACGGGCCCAAAGTCCTCAACGGTTTCCACGATTCCAGTACCAAACAGCTGCTCCCATAGCCGGTTCACCATCACTCGTGCAGTTAGCGGATTGTCAGCCGACACCAACCACCGCGCCAAGGCGAGCCGATCGGCGACAACATCGTCAGGCAGCGGCGGTAGCACGCGCGGGACATCTGCCGTCACCCTCGGGCCCTTCTCCTGCCAATTACCCCGCTCGAATACATAAGACTCACGGGACAGTCTCTGTGGCAACTCGGCCATCACAGGCAGCGCCAGACTCTTGATCTCCTTCCGCTCTTTGAGCATCTGCTCGATCTGTTGTTGAGCCGCGACAAGCTGTGGGTCCCCAGCCAGCTCGGTCCACCCCGCGTCGGCTGACAACCAGAACCGGGCACGCCGTAAGACCATCGGCAGCTGGCCGGTCGCAGCCATCTGCTGCGAGATTCTCAGCTGCAGGCGGCTGCCGGCTGATAAGCGAACACTGCCAGTCGGAATGAATACGGCCGAGCGAGCTCGCCAAATGCGCGGATAGTCGCCCCAGCCTTGCGACCCTTTCTTGAGACTCTCCTGCGGAACAAGCAGAGGTTCCGCCTCATCGCAAAACACCAGAGCGAACGAAATCGGCTGCGGCTCCTCGTCGGCGCCGGTCACGATCGCCCCTTGCAATCGCGAAACCGCAAACCCGTGTTCTGGCGTCCGGCGGGCCAGCTCAAGATTAACCGGTAACGCGTCGATGCGCAGCGCCGTCATCTCCTCAGCACGCTCGCCGACAGCAAACTCGATCGTATATTCGGTTCCCTGTGCAATCGTCCCGCCCGCGACTATCTCCGCGACCTGCTGGTTCTCGTGCTCGCTAACTGCAACCGATAGTGTCGCCTCGCCCGTGGCCGCCAAGCTCACCGGGCTCAAGTTCTGCCAAGTCCCAACCTCAAACTGGGACCAAACTTGAGCGTGTACAGACCGTCGGAGTTCACCGATCGTACGATCCAACATAAAGGCCCGTTCGTTCTCCGCCGGGTCGAGCGGCAACGACAGAACCGGTGACTCGTCGTCGCGATCATGGTCGAGGCTCGTGTTGAAGAACGCTACAGACCGATAGTAGTCAGCGTGCTCGAAGGGCGCGTACGGATGAGCGTGACATTGAGTGCAGCCGAAAGTCGTCGCCTGCCACACTTGCCAAGTCGTATTGACCCGGTCGGTGACCGCCACCAGTCGATACTCCTCGTCGTCGGTTCCGCCCTCGGTATTGGTTTGGGTATTGCGATGGAACGTCGTCGCAATCAGGTCCGCGGTCGTAGCGTTTGGCAGCAGATCACCGGCCAACAAGCGGATGGTGAACGCGTCGAATGATAGATCGTCGTTCAGCGCCCGGATAAGCCAGTCTCGAAACGGCCACACCGTCCGCCCGTTGTCCTTTTCGTAACCTTGTGTGTCCGCATACCTGGCAAGATCCAACCAAAGGGATGCCCAACGCTCACCATACCTGGTCGACTCCAACAAGCGATCCACGACCGTCTGGTAGGCGGTCGACGAGGAGTCCTCAACAAAAGCGGTGATCGCCTCTGGAGATGGGGGCAAGCCGGTAAGGTCGAATGTAGCCCGCCGCAACCATTCGATGCGGTCCGCTGCGGGTGCGGGTTGCAGTCCGTTGGCCTCGAGCTGCGATAGTACATGGGCGTCCAATGGCTGCTGCACCCACTCCGGGTCCGAGACCTGCGGCGTGGGAGGACGAGTTGGACGGATGTAGGCCCAGTGTTCCTCCCAGTGCGCTCCGAGTTGAATCCACTGCCGCAGCAACGCCACCTCTTCATCTTTAAGTCGGGGCGCGTGATCCGCCGGAGGCATGCGCTGCTCATCGTCTGCGGTCACCCGCTCGAGCAAATAGGAATCGTCAGGCTCTCCCGGCTCGATGATAGCGAGCGTCGAGTCCTTCATCAGAAACGTCAGGTCCGCAGCTTGTTTAACCCCGCCATGGCATGACACACAACGACGATTCAAGAGAGGACGAATGTCGGTGCTGAACGAAATCTGCTCGGCGGACTCCAACACCGTAGGCGTCCAGGCGCCCGGACAGCACGACGAGCAGAGCCACCAACGACCGCTCCCCCATACCTCGGGATCGCCTCATCGAATCAATGCCTCAAGGGAAAAAGGTGGGCGCCGCTAAAAAGACCACCGGGTCCGAGCGACCTTGCCTGCAATCGGCAGGCGGGAGCCCCTTAAGTACTCTAGTCTAACGAAGCGGTTTGCAGTTTGGGAGCGATCTCGCCCAAAGTTGCCTTGTTTCAGTGCAACATCAGCCGCTGGGCGTTAGCCCACGGTTCAACACAACCGGATGCTAACGCATTCCGGCCGATCGTCCACGACCAATAACCGAGCGGATCACACAACATCAGCCGCTGGGCGTTAGCCCACGGTTCAACAAACCGGATGCTAACGCATTCCGGCTGATTTGACGGCTATAATCTGAATAGCTCCAATATCCAGGCCCACCAACTGTGTAACCAACGGAAGACGATTGTATGAACAGCTGCAAGACCATCGTGGCCACGCTCGCTATCGCGCTGACCGCACTCCAATTCGCCCAGGGCCAGCAGACGAGCGAAGGAGAAATCCGGTTGATCGTGCGGAGCGACGACATGGGGGCCGCGCACGCAATCAACGAGGCCTGCCTGCGGAGCGTGACCGAGGGGATCGCTCGATCCATCGAAGTGTTGGTGCCGGCGCCCTGGTTCCCAGAGGCGGTGGAGATGTTAAACGAGCATCCAGAGATCGATGTCGGTATCCATCTGGACCTTACCAGCGAGTGGTCGAGAGTAAAGTGGGGACCCGTTCTCAAGAACGTGCCCAGCTTGGTCGACGTCAACGGTTACTTCTTTCCCATGACGCGGCAGCGTGACGGCTGGCCGCCCAACACCGGCTTTCTACAGTCGGGCTGGAGCATTGTTGAAGTCGAGCGCGAACTGCGTGCCCAAATCGAGACCGCTCTGCGCCTTCTGCCGAAGGTGACACACCTCTCAGCACATATGGGGACTGCGACCAGTACTCCGGAACTGCGCGCGATGGTCGAGCACTTGGCCGGCGAGTACAAGTTGCCGCTCACACTACCCAATCTGAAGCGGGTGGGTGGGTTCGGCGGAAAACAGTTAAGCCCGCAGGAGAAAGAAGCTAAGCTCATCGAGCTCCTAGGAGGGTTAACGCCGGGAACTTGGCTTTTTGTTGAGCACCCGGGGCTCGACACCGCCGAGATGAGGGCCATCGCCCATCGCGGCTACGAGAATGTGGCAGCAGATCGCGCGGGTGTGACTCACGCGTTCTGCAGCCAGAAGGTGCGGGAAGTCGTCCAGCGTCACGGGATCAAGTTGGTAAGCTACGACGACGTGTTGCAGGCGAGTCGCAACTGATTGACGAACAGGCCTTGGATGCAGGTAAACGGCTACTACGACCGAATACTGGCCGACTATCCAGAAACCGAGGCCGCCGTAGAAGTACGGGAGCTTCAGCTGTCGCCGTGAGGGCAGTGCGCCGAAACGAGCCTCATTTATTAGCGAGCGTCTCCGCCTGCGGCTTCATACCTTTCCAACGTAGCGCGCAGCTTTTCCTGACCCGGTGCCTGGTCGACTGCCTTCTTCTGCCACTTGATCGCCTCGCCAACATTTCCTTGCTCAAAGTAAACCCGAGCAACCGTGTCCAGCGCCGAACTGTCGGCATCCTCCTGTACAGAACTCGCCCGCAAGGCGACTTGCAGCGCGCGCTCCAAATCTCTGTGCTCCGCCGGCACGACCGCAGCTAACGCCCAGGCGATCTGGTCTAATGCCTGGCCGTCCTCCCAGTGTGTATCCGCCAATTCGCTGCCGAGTGCGACGGCTGCTGGGAACTGCTCCGTATGTAGCAACACCTGCATCTTGAGGAGCGTCAACTCGATATGACCAGGATACTCCTGGAGAAACCTGTCCAGCTCGCTCAGAACGGGGCGAAAATCCCCAAACTGCTCCGCTCTACGAAACAGCGCACTGAGTGCAGCCTTGGCCTCGTTGGCGGCACGATCCGTGCGAAACTGCTCGGCTGCCGCAGCGCGGTCCCAATTCCCAGCGACGATCTTCGCCAGAGAATCGTCCATCGACATCGGGTGGCCGATCCACTCAACATGCCCCTCGCGGCCGACAATGAACGCGGTGGGAATCCCCTGCTGAGCGGCGGCATCCATGTATCCCGCATGAGCCACCCGATCTGGATCCAGCGCAAGCCGATAGGTCACGACTTCATCCCAAGTACGACTGGTAGACGAGCCGTATGCGCCAGCCAGAAAGCCGCCCACTGTGGCCGAGTCCTCATCGCTGATGCCGACAAACGACACTTCATCGGCGTATTGTTCCTGGAGCTGGCTCAGATGCGGCATGCTGTCTCGGCAGGGTGGACACCAAGTTGCCCAAAACTCGACGACGTAAACATGGCCCGGCTGGAACGAGTCGATCGGCTCCCCTTTGACCCACGCGGCGACACCCAGCGGCGGCGCTGGATCGCCGATTCCCAGCTTGCCCGGCTCGCCGCTCGGCTGGGACGCGGACTCGGTTTCCCGCGGGACTACTTGTTGAACGGTGTCCGTGCCGTCTGCGACCCGTTCGGGACTCTCCAACGCAACTGCTGCAGCAGTTTCGGGAACACTCCCGTCCCGATTGCAACCAGTCGATGAGGACCCGATCAACGTGACTAGCAACAGACCGACCGGCAAATGCATGAATCGACACATGTGGCGTCTCCGTGGCTTCTATAGATTCGTCGTGGGGACACGGCACAAGCGGTCGAGCCCAGTTCTCTTCGATTGTCAGCCCTAAAGGATTGTCAGCCCTAAAGCGTTTCAGTTCAAGTGAAGAATTCGTGACCGTACGCGATTCCAGCCGCGAGAACGTGAGTCAGCTCACAGAAGGGCCTCGCTGATCTCGGCGCGGGCCACGCCACGAAACGGCATGAAGTAAGGCAACGGAAGGGCGAGGCGCCTGCCGTTTACCCGCGTCATAGGTTTCGTATTTACTCCGTTTTTGGCGGACGGCACACGGGAGTGTGCCTGCTACATTGATACGGAGACCAGCCAAGGGAGACTACATCGTCTGCATCTCGAAAGCCGCCGCCTGCTCTCCATTTCGTACATAGAGGCGGTTGCCAATCAAAACCGGATGGTTCCAAGTTTTGCCTTCGAGAACCTGCCACCGAGTTAGCTCAACCCACTTCTCGGAATCGGCACGCAGCAACACCAGCTCACCCGTCTCGGAGATCACCAGCAATTGGTCCGACTCGGGCAACAACAACACCTGGCCGTTGCCGTAGCGACCCTTCTTCCATTTGCGGTCGCCAGTGTCGAGATCGACACAGGCAAAGATGTTCGAGTCGAAGCCGAAGAGATGGCCCTTGTGGGCAACGTAGTCGTTGTAGTACGGGTTCATCTTACGGGACGTCCATAGTTCACGGGCCGTGAACTGATCACCATCGCGCGACAGATCTACCCGCCGCGTGCCAGTACCCATGGCAGTGCCGAGCAACACGCTGGAGGAGCTCACAGGCAGCGGTTGAACCACCCGGTAGCCTTGGTATTCCCACTCCACTTCGCCAAGCACGGCCCCATCAGCTGGGTCGATGACCGTCAGCCCATGATTGGTCAACATCAGTACGGACGGCACGCCGCCAATCTCGCTCAACTGCGGCGAGCTGTAGCTGTGGTCTCCAGCGGCCGCGCCCCAACGCTGTTCACCGGATTGGCAGTCATACGCTAGTACGCCTGTTTCCGCGGCTCCCCCGGCGTGCACAATCACGATGTCGTCGACGACCAGCGGAGATGAAGAGAACCCCCAGGTTGGCGGCTCCCGCTCAGCGTCCTTCCTCAGATCGCGCCTCCAAATCTCGTCACCCGTCTGCGGGTCCAGCCGAAACAGGAGGCCTTCTGCGCCCAAGGCGTACAGCGAGCCGTCGCTCAGTGTCGGAGTCGCCCGTGGACCTGCGCCACCGACCACCTCCCAGAAGCGTGATTCGTAGGAGTGCGCCCACAACTCTGCCCCTGTTTCGGCGTCGTAGCAAACCACGACTTCGCTCTCACCCCGCTGCTCCTGAGTAAACAGCCGCCTTCCCGCGACTGAGAAGGACGACCAACCTGGACCGACTGCAATCCGCCACACTTCAGTGGGTGGATTCGCTTCCCAATCGTCTGACAGAGTCACGCCTGGCTGGACTCCATCGCGATTGGGGCCACGAAAGGAGGGCCACTCCGGCTCGCTGAACAACTCGCTCGAGCCCTCCAAGGCCGGCGCCTGGGGCCGATCTGCCAGCGTTTCGAGAAACCGGTCCTCCGCGGTCGGTGCCCAACGCCAGCTGAAAGAAGAACGCATGTCTCCCCAGATGCCGTCCGTGCGGATCAAATCCCAGTAACCGAATCCCAACAGTGCCGCCAACAGCGCAACCCACGTTCGACGCGGCGCAAGTGAGCGGGGCCACACGATCAAGCCCAGCGCGAAAGCCGTCATGCCCCAGGGCACGGCGTAGGCCATCGTCCCGAAACCACGGATCGACTTGTCGGACAAGAATGCCGTCGCCACCCCAATCACCAGCAGCCCCAACGCCCCTAGGCCCTTCTCCTTCCAAGTGGCGCGGCTGAACAGAAGCCACCACAACAGCAGCAGCAGACCGCAAAGTGAAGGTCCCATAAATCCGAGCATGGCGATCGGCATCGAGACTTCTTCCACCACCTGTGGCACCAGACGGAACGCCCACATGCAAACAACCAGCAGCACGGCGGGCCAAAGCCTCAACGGGCGAAAAGGGCTCTCCGCGATATCGTTCATGACATACCCTCTCTGTTGCAGTAGTCAGTCACAAATACGCCGCTAAAGCTTGACGGTTCCGTCGCAAGCTGGCAAGGACTGGCTGCGAAAAGCCGCGAGACTAGGATCCTGCTGAGCCGTTTTGGCGGACGGCACACGGAGTGTGCCTGCTACTTTGATGCGGCATGTCGTTTCGGGAGGGCGAGGATCCTGCCGAGCCGTTTGCCCGCGTGTCGGTTTCGTACTTCGCTTTGGGCGGACGGCACACGGAGTGTGCCTGCTACTTTCGGGAGGGCGAGGCTCCTGCCGAGCCGCAAGGCTGAATGACAAGGTCCGCGCCCCGGGCTGAGAGCTGACAAAGCCGAGGGCCGACAAACTTGTCGCCGGTAGGACGAATGCCTAGAATCAGAGTAGACGAAGGAGGCGGCAATGAGGGAAACGGTAATCAAGCTACTGCGACAGCAGCCGTTCCATCCGTTCGTCGTACAAATGTCGAACGGCCAAGCCTTCGAGATTCGGCATCCTGAGATGGCCGCCGTTCAGAAATCAAATCTCATCATCAGCTGCGCTGATTCCGACAACTTCGAGATCTGTTCGTTCCTTCATATGGCGAATGCCCAAACCACCGGCCCACCTGCGTCCGGTACATCGTAGCGCTATCGGCCGCCGCGATGATTGACGCGGCAACGATCGCTTCCACTCTTCCGCACAGTTCTCGCCAGACCTCTGTTCCCCAACCTCTTTGGCCGTTACCTCTTTGCGATCAAAGTGCCTTAGTATCAAAGGATTGCGCTCCTAGCGCCTGGCTAGGCTGTTGTGATCCATATGGCACGCAAGCTTCGCGGAGTGGAAAGCGCGGTCATAATCTGCGATAATCGACGGGATAGCTCGATCGTTTATTAACCGCCGGCCCAATTAGCCCGGCAAAAACGCCTGCAGCAGGAGACGCTTTGAGGTTCGACACCGACCTACCCATCGTTGCGTCGACAGCAATCCGGCCGCAGCCGTTTCGCGTCTTCACCCATCACAACTTCGAGCAGATTCCGTACTTGGATCGCCTCTCGGCCGAAGCGCTATTCGGCATTCGCGTTGTGGCCCAAGTGCTGCCCTTCCGGGTCAATCAATATGTCGTCGACAACCTGATCGAGTGGGAAGATGTCCCCGACGACCCGATCTTTCGCCTGGTCTTCCCGCAACCGGAGATGTTGGCCCCGGAGCACTTTTCGCGGGTCGCTGATCTTCTAAAATCCAACGCCCCGAAACCACTTCTTCAAGGCGCGGTCCAGGAGATCCAAGAGGCCTTAAATCCCCATCCCGCCGGCCAAACGACCCTGAATGTACCGCGAGCCGGTAATGAACTTCTCGAGGGCGCCCAGCATAAATATCGGGAAACATTGCTCTTTTTCCCCAGTCACGGGCAGACCTGCCACGCCTACTGCACGTTCTGCTTCCGCTGGGCACAGTTTGTCGACAACAAGGACCTTCGTATCTCTGCTCGCGAGGTTGCTACGCTGCATGAGTACCTGCAGAGCCACCAGGAGGTGACGGATCTACTGGTGACCGGCGGTGACCCGCTGGTCATGAAGTCAGCGCGACTGAAGGAGTACCTGCAGCCGCTGACCGCCGCCGAATTCGAGCACGTCCGGACAATTCGTATCGGCACTAAGTCGTTGACGTACTGGCCCTATCGCTTCGTGACCGACCCTGACGCAGACGAGCTATTACGGCTGTTCTCGACACTCGTGCAAGAAGGCAAGCACGTCGCCGTCATGGCCCATTTCGAGCATGGTCGCGAAATGGAGGGGACGGTTGTCCGCGAAGCGATTCGCCGTATCCTCGCCACTGGCGCCGTCATCCGCACCCAAGCGCCAGTCTTACGTCACATCAACGACAACCCCCAAGTCTGGGCCTCGATGTGGCAGAGACAGGTCGAGTTGGGCATGGTGCCGTACTACATGTTTGTCGAACGCGATACAGGGGCCTGTCGCTACTTTGAAATATCGCTCGAACGTGCCTGGCAAGTTTACCGCGAAGCGATCCAGCAGGTCTCCGGCCTGGCGCGCACCGCGCGCGGCCCGTCTATGAGCGCCCTGCCGGGGAAGGTCGAGATTCAGGGTGTCACCGAGTTGCAAGGCGAGAAGGTGTTTGTGCTCCGCTTCATCCAAGGTCGTCATCCAGACTGGGTGCAACGCCCATTTTTTGCCAAGTACGACCCAAAGGCAACTTGGCTGGACCAGCTTCGTCCGGCTTTCGGCGAGGAGAAGTTCTTCTTCGAAGAGGAGCTGAGCAGCGAAAGCAGTTGGAGTATGCCCGGCCCCGAGGCAGGTCCCAGCGAGTTATTCGATCTTTAGGTCGACCGTCCCGCGCTGTTTTAGGTAGTAGGCACACTCCGTGTGCCGTCACCACGTCGTCCTTACGAAGTACCGTATCGGCGCGGGCAGTATCGCGGAGCCTGCTTGGTCTCAACCGCTCGATCCTCTCTTGAGACAAGTCCAAACTCGGCTAGACTAACCCGAATTATTCATGAGCGATCTGCTGCGAGGTCGTAAGTCCATCCGTGGCTTCGTCATGCTTCACAATTCTCCCTCGACGTATTGCTACAATACGCCTGCAGAAGAATTGCTCGCCTTCCTTGCCACGAACGTACTTACAACCTCTCGCGACGATCTTCATGAATAATCCGGGCTAAACCGCCGCACCGACGCCTTCTACTCAAGATCGGAGATGGAGCATGGACATCGACAATTCCAAACCGAAAGGCGTGCTCGGTCGCTGGAATGCGATTCCCCTCTACTTGCGAATCGTTGCGGCGATGCTGGCAGGGTTGATCACGGGTTTGTTGATCGGCGAGCACGCTTTGATCTTCGAGATTCCTAGCAAAGTGATCCTGCAGTTGCTGGGTGCGTTGGCTCCACCGCTCATCTTGATTGCCGTGACGCATGTCTTGATGACCACGGACATCACCGGCAGGTCGGCCGCCCGGCTGGCGGGGCTGTTGCTGTTGAACACTACTGTGGCCATCGTGATTGGAATTTCGGTTGCTAATCTGATGCAGCCGGGCACCTGGTCCGACTTCGACCCCCCGGAGGCTGCAGACGTCGAAGACGCTGCAGGTGTTTCGCCGTTCGAGCTGATCGTGCAGAACGTGCCCAAAAGCCTGCTGGGTCCACTGGGCGACA
The DNA here is from genome assembly GCA_965223305.1 of Pirellulaceae bacterium. Lineage (GTDB taxonomy): Bacteria > Planctomycetota > Planctomycetia > Pirellulales > Pirellulaceae > CBDCWT01. The sequence goes on from CBDCWT010000004.1 coordinate 72,798, forward strand.
AGCAGAACATCATCGGCGTCATCATCATCGCCGTCGCCTTCGGCGTTGCCCTACGGGGCGTCAAGGAGCGGCAGATCGGCCACGTGCAAGACTTCGTCGAAGTCGCCTACGATGTCCTGCTGACGGTGTTGCATTGGATCATTCAACTGGTGCCGATCGGTGTCTTTGCCATCGTAGCGAAGGTCATTGGCACGGAAGGATTCGAGCCCCTCAAGGCGATGCTCGCCTTCGTCGTCGCCGTTCTGTTGGCTCTGCTGCTTCAGACAAGCTGGTATTTGGTGCGCATTCGCTTGTTCTCTTGGGTCAGGCCGTGGGCCATGTTGCGGGGCATGCGTGATGCGCTGGTCATGGCATTCTCGACGGATAGCTCGACGGCAACGATGCCGGTAACCTACGCCTGCCTGACAGAAAAAGTCGGTGTACGTGAGGAGTCGGCCAGCATGGGAGCTCTTGTCGGGGCCAACTTCAACAACGACGGGACGGCGCTCTACGAGGCGGCCGCTGCGCTGTTTGTCGCCCAATTGATTGGCCAGGACCTCTCCGTGATCCAGCAGTTGATCGTTGTCGTCACGTCGATCATCGCTTCGGTCGGCGCAGCTGGGATTCCGGAGGCGGGGTTAGTGACCATGACACTCGTCTTTTCGGCGGTCGGCCTGCCGATTGAGTACATCGGCCTGCTGCTTACGGTTGACTGGTTCTTAGACCGCTGCCGCACGACGATCAACGTCTTGGGTGACGTCAACGTCAGCTGCCTCTTAGACGGCAAGGTCAAGCCGACGGCCACGTAAATAGGACTGTCCAGTGGGTCCGGCCCGTGCAGAAGGTCTCCGTTGCTCCGGCACCGGGCGTTCACTTTGGTCGCTGGTCTATGTCTCGTATAATTCTCTATGTGTATAAGTCCCCAGCCGGGTCGGTCACGAGCGACCGCGGCGCGGTGCGTCAGAATGCGTGAGCCGCAAAAAAAGAAGGTGCGCACAATGTCCAGCGTCCCGAGGTATGAGCCGCGTTATTCGTACGAAGACTACCTCCAATGGTCGGGTGACTGGGAGCTGTGGAATGGGAACGCGGTTGCCATGACACCATCACCTTTTGCACCACACGAACGCATCGTCGCCAGATTCGTCCAGACGCTGCGGAATCAGATCGATGAACAAGAGTGTGATTGTGAAGTCTACGCCGGTTTAGATTGGGTCGTTGCCAGCGACACGGTCGTTCGACCAGATGTGATGGTGGTCTGCGGCCACCAGCCCGCCGAACACCTACGATCGGCGCCATCGCTGATCGTAGAGGTCCTTTCGCCATCGACTGAATCGAAGGATCGCAATGAGAAACGTTCGTTGTACGAGCGGCAGGGAGTCGAGTTCTACCTGCTCGCGGATCCTCAGGAGTGTACGCTTGAGGCATACCGTCTGGTCGGCGAGCGGCTAGAGCCGCTGGAGATGGAGCACGATGCGGCGATCGAGCTGAGCGTGGAGTGCCATTTCAAGTTTGACATCGAGTCGCTTGTTCGCGATTGACGGGGTTCGTCACCCACTTTGTACACTCGATGAGCGAGCTGCGCTGGCCGCGGAACTTCTGCTACTTTGTTTGCTGCACACTACACCTCCAGCTCGACCTCGCGCGGCCACTGCTGGTACGCTTCCCAGTAGGTCTTCTTCAAAGCAATCTCATCATCCTCAACGCTCGGCTGGACCTGGCCGCGGACGTCGATCGCGCGGGAGACAAGGGTATGTTTGCCCGGCTTGAGGCTGCCAAGATCGATTGAGAAGAACGTCCAGCAAAACTGGCTACGCGGCTCGGCAGCGAGTCGTGCCGGTTTCCATTCGCCCCCGTCCACTCTGACTTCGACCCTGGCAATGTCGGTTCCATCGCTCCAGACGGCGCCATATGCTTTGGCGGGAATCAGGCCCGCGTTCGACTCTCGGCGGGTCACGCGCGCAACAATCGACTTTAGGTTCATCTTGTTGACCGAGGTTTCCACAAAAACAACCTCGCCGCCGCGTCTTTCGCCCCGCACGGTCACGTAGTCCCTCCCCATGTAGCGGCCCATATAGCGCGTGTCCCGAACCTCGATCCTGGTCAACCACTTCACGTTCGCGATCCCGTACCATCCTGGAACGATCAGCCGTAGGGGCGCACCATTGCGAAGCTCGAGCGATTCATCGTTGCGTTGGTAGGCCAGCAGCGGTCGTTTGGCCATCACATCCGCAATCGACATGCTGCGGCCAAACGGGACCTCGACGGTCAGCTCTCTCTCAGTGCCCTTGCGAAGTGTCTCTTTGTTCCGGTCGATTCCGATGAACACAACCTCCTTGGCACCGTCTCGAATGCCGCAGTCCTCCAGTAGCGGAACCAGCCGAGTACCGGTCCATTTGCTGTTGTAGATGGCGTTCATGAATCCGTCGCTCGCTCCGTTGCCGGAACATTCCAGCGTCATCAGTTGATCGTCCTTGGATCGGGCACGAATGTCCTCAATGGTCAGCGTCTTCGGACGCCGCACCATCCCAGTAATCTCAAGTTTGAAATTTTCAAGATCGAACTCTGGAATACCGTAGTGCTGCACGTTAAATACCTGGTCTGCCGGCGTGATCCAATCGGTCAGCATCTCCCAATCTAAGCGATTTGGCTGCGGCGGCTGGGCATTGAGAAAAGGAACGGCTTCTTCTTCGTCGTCCTGGCCGGGAAACACAAACTTGGGTGACGCCAGCACAGCAGCGACACCCGCGACACTTGTCTTCAAAGCCTGCCGTCTCGTCTGTGGCTTAGATGTCATCACAAATCCTCCGATTACCGAGGTTCACTGTTTGGCTGTCACAAGGTTGTCGGGCGTAACGCGGATCTCTAGCCGCTGGGATCCGCCCTCGCTGACTTCCACGAGTTGCTCCCATCGCAGCTGGCCACCCGGATGGACCATGATCAGCCGACGCCGCCCTGCGGAAACGCCGACAAGTCGAAACCGACCGTCCTTTCCGGTAACCTGAAAAACACGGTGATCGAACACGTAGATCCAACCCTGCATGGCGCCGTGGAACCTACAAGTTAATGCGATTGGCGACTGAGTGCCACCTGCGTGGCGATAGGTTCGCTGAACCTCCTCACGCTGTTGAAGCGAGAAAGTGTCCTGCAGAAGGATCTCGCTTGAGCTGCCTTCTGTTTGTCGAGCCGTCACGTCGTGCAACAACGGATCGCTGTTGGTAAAGCGGATTCGATCTCCAGCTCGAATGGCGAGCGTCTGGGGAATGAAACGGTAGTTTTTCTGGTCGATCGTCCACTGCTGCGGTCTTGCGGGAGCTGGAGCCACCTCCGCGGAGTCGCCTTCAACGCAGACAACCGCCTCGGCCAGGTATCCCTGCTTGCGATCTGCGACATAGTTCCGCCGGAACCTCCAAGGCCGCTTACGGTCGGACTCATAGATCACGACCCCTTCAATGGTGCCCGTCGATGAGACGTCCGCCGCGGGGGTTGCGCGCCGTGGTTGGGCGCAGAGTGTCCCGCTCTGGGTCATTCCGAGCAGGCACGGGACCAGGAGAGTCAGTCGCCACAGCAGCTCCGCCGCAAAGCAATCGGAAGGACAAGGCCGCTTGGCGGCGCGAGACCCCACGGGAGGACGAGACCCCGTGGGAGGGCAAAGCCGCTTGGGAGGGCGAGGCTCCTGCCGAGCCGAAGTGCGCAAGGCCCTCTTCCGCATGCATTGTCGACCCGATTCTTTGCACCAGGCCGAGGCTTGCCATGGCCGGACCGTGTGATTCAAGACGGGTCAGCTCGACTATGCCCATTTTGTCTCCTAACTACGCGTGGCAGGGAGCTTGCAAGCCCGAGGAATCCACTGAGGCCAAGTTCATCGGGACGATTGCCTCAATCACTTGCGGGGCTCGAAATTCAACGCTGCCGAGTTAATACAATGCCGCTGGCCGGTGGGCTGGGGCCCGTCATCGAAGACATGGCCGAGGTGCGCATCGCAGCGGCTGCATTTGACCTCCGTGCGAACCATGAAATGGCTGGTATCGGTTTCTTGGTCAACGTTCGCCGGACTAATCGGTTGAAAGAAGCTTGGCCAACCGCTCCCCGAGTCAAATTTAGTTGCCGATTCGTAAAGCGGTTGGCCACAACACACGCATTTGTAAACTCCTGGCTCGTGATGATCCCAGAACTTGCCCGTGAAGGCCCTCTCCGTGCCGCTTTGTCGCGTGACGTCGTATTCCTCGTCGGTCAGCAGGGCACGCCATTCGGAGTCGGCTTTGACGACTTTATCATCCGAAGATTCCATTTGGTGGCTCCTATCGCCATCGGTGGTTTTGTAAAGCTGTTCGTGGCTCGGATCGGCAGTGGAGCGTCTGGAAAACTCCTCCAGAGAGTCACGGTCCCAGAGCGATTATACCTGCGAACTCCAGCGCGGTGGCCCCACCACGATGCAGCTGCCTTGTGCCGCGGCTACCGACGCGGCAGGAGTTCAGAGGCGTGGATGCAGGTGTGGAGCACCGATGCTGTTTCGATTGTGCAGTGGGTCAGGAGCGTGAGAGCATGTTTGATCGTCTTCGCATTGCAAAAAACGACCGGGCACGCTACCTTGCCCGCGACAGAGGAATCGCCTAACCGCTCACACCGCACTCGTACTCAAGGATTCGCCCACGGTGAGACAGTTCGTCGAACGCTTGAGGCTGCGGCGAAGACGGCGACGACTTGATCGCCCTGAAAACTACCCCAGCGATCTCGACGCGGAAGTTGTTCGGACAATTATCCGCGTCCACGAGTTCACTCAGACCTCCACAGAGCGAGTGTCGGCCCTCTGCGAAGCTGTCAAGTACATATCCCGGAACAACATTCCGGGCTCGTTTGTCGAGTGCGGCGTGTGGCGCGGCGGCAGTACCATGGCGGCGGCGATCACGTTTCAACAGGTGGGTGAGGTGCGCGATCTGTATCTATTCGACACCTTTGAGGGAATGTCGGCTCCCGGCGAGCACGATGTAGCAGCGGACGGATCACATGCCGCCGACTTGCTGGCCCAAGCCAGCCGCGAAGATCCACGCTCCATCTGGTGCGTCTCCAGCCTGAACGAGGTGAAGTCCAACGTGATGTCAACCGGCTATCCGGACAATCGCGTTCACTATAGGCCGGGGAAAGTCGAAGATACCGTGCCCGACGGGGCACCTGACCAGATTGCTCTGCTGCGGTTGGACACCGACTGGTACGAGTCGACGCGGCATGAAATGGAACATCTGTTCCCACGTGTCGTCTCCGGGGGAGTGTTGATCGTCGATGACTACGGTCACTGGGCTGGTGCCCGCCGCGCTGTGGACGAGTACATTCAGGCTCACGGCGTTCGCATTCTGCTAAACCGCATCGACTACACGGGCCGCATCGGCATCGTGGGCTAGCTGCCTGTTGAAAAACACCGTCCTGGGCGTCCGTACAAGTAAGGACTATCCTACAGGCCTCGGTGCTTCAGGGGTCGGTTCGACCTGCTGCCTCGGTTTCCTGCACGTAAAAAAAGTAGACCTAGCTCTATTTGTTTCAGCTAGCCGACACTCAGTGATTCACGTTATTTTCGCGAAACTGTTCATCCTCAAGACGATGTTCAACTTGGACGATCTCTATCAAGGACACAGCTGCCGCAGTGTGAGCCTCGACTTCATCAACCGTCTTGAGCAAACCGGTGTTCGGCTGACCGGCTTGAGCCGAATGCGCGCTGTTCGCGTCTTTCCGTTCAGTTTGTGCTGTCGATCGCTTTCGGAAGGCGGGGTTGCTCAGGTTGCTTGAGAAGCAGTTCGTCCGGTGGAAGCAGACTCGCGTCGACCTCCAAGCTTCTACGCTGAACCGAATCGCCGCCTGACACGGCCTTCGCGTTTTGTTCGCCAAGCCACGATGCATCCTTGCCGCTCTCCAGTTCCTCGACACGGCGTTGGATGATTTCACGCGAGAGTTTCTGTCTTTGGTCCAGTCGCTGCCGGCTGGCGTCTAGTTCAGCTTCAGCCTGATCAAGCTGGGCCTGTTGCAATTGCATACGATGGTCGAAGGCGGATTGAACTGCCGATTTCAGCAATGCCGAAAGTTCAGTGATGCTCCGCTGAATCCGCCCGGTTGGTAGAAAATCGGGCGGCCCGGTGACTCCGTAGGATTTTTCGAATTTGCGCTGCGCGTCGAGTTCATTTCTTTTCTGACGCAAGTACGAGGCAATACGTGCGGCGGCTTGTTCAGCCTGCTCATAGTCTCGTTGCTTGATTCGAATGACCTCGCTGAAGTCCACATCCTTAGGCGGCTCGGCCGTTTTGCCACTTTCGCGACCGTCATTGACAGTCACGATGCATGCGGCAAGCAACTTGAAGTCCTCAACATTGCCACGACACATGACCCTCGTTGCGGATAGCGGAATCGCTCGAAACCGCTCGCCCCCGGCAGGCTTCAACGTCCTCATCTTCTTTTCCATAAGTTGCGCCACGTTCGCGGCTTCGTAACCCGCTGGCACTTCGACCGTTGCCATTCCGCTTGCGTCGATGCGTATCACAAGGCCGGGGGGGAGTTCGGCCAGCCGCGATCGCGAGTTTCTGGTGGAGGGACTTTTCTCGCTGGAGGTCGCTGGAGTATCCGGCCCTGAATTCTGTTGCGCTGACACTGGAGACCACGTCAAAATGCTGAGTGGCAACATGGCAATCGATGCCAAGAAAACGGAAAGCTTCATGTGTCGTCTACTTCGTTTCATGGTCATTCTCACTATTTGAGTACACTTCCTCGATCTTGGTATTGCCGGTTGGTCCAACTGCGAAAGCAGCTTCTGTCTGTCCACTGAGCTGGAGCGCTTTGCGGTTGACTTCCAATGGTGAAGGGCCGAAGTCGTCGTTCCACTGGGTTGCGGCATCCGAATCAAGCAACGCCTTGCTTGGCGCCTCTCCGTAGCTTTTGCGATCCTGAGCAACAGCACGCTCGCGTTCGTCGGTCGCCTCCCCAACTTTCTCCTTACCCGAACCGGTCTTCTCGTTTTGATTCAAATACGCGTATGGCCCGATCACTGTGGCGTAAAGCACGACCACGACACCGATTGCAGCGAGGAGTTGCTTGTACCGAGATCGCGTTGGGAAAGTCTTCAACTCATGCGGCAGCGGCGTGTTCGGCGTCTGGACATGAGCTAGGCATTTCTCGAGCAAATCCGCGACTTCCTCGGCGGACTGGTAGCGCAGGTCGGCTGACTTGGCGTGGAGTTTGTCGATGAGTCTGCAAAGCCATTCCGGAATCGCCGGATTCGTTTCTCGAATCGGATGAGGAGTCTTGTCCGTGATGCGGCGGAGGATGCCGAAGCTCGTGTCGGCTCGGAACGGCGGACGGCCTGTGCAGAGCGTATAGAGAACACTTCCCAGACTGAACAGATCCGCGCGATGGTCGACAGCATCCCCCCTCGCTTGTTCGGGTGACATGTATTGCGGAGTTCCCGCGATGACACCGGTTCGAGTCACTGATGCATCATCGACCGCGCGGGCAAGGCCGAAGTCCGTGATGACGACCCGCTCGACGCCGTCTTCCAGCAAAACGTTGGCGGGCTTGATATCGCGATGGACCAAACCTTGCCGATGAGCCGCCGCCAGCCCCGCAGCGATTTGAGCGCCGATGCGCAAGATGTCGACCAGCGGCAACGGCCCTTCGGCATCAACTCGCGTTCGCAGCGTCACGCCGCGCATGTACGGCATCACGAGATATGGCAACTCCGAATTCGTTGCCACGCCATGAATGGCGATCACATTTGGGTGGATGACCGCTGCGGCAGCCTTAGCCTCGCGCTCGAAACGCGCCCGCGCGGCGCCGCTTGATGCGAGATGCGGCGCGAGTACTTTGATCGCCACGATTCGATCCAGCGAGCGATCAGCCGCTTTCAAAACGACTCCCATCCCGCCACTGCCGACCACGCCTGAAACTTCGTAACCACCGACGCGCCCCAGCATCGCCGGGTCATCCGTCGGGTGAAGCAGATCGAGCACTTGCTTGATTTGGAGAGACGGAGATGTGCTGCCGACTTGGCTTTCCGACTGGCAAACGGACCTTCGCCAAGGGTCCTCGGTCAACAGCACGCTTGCCTCATGCCATGATTGTCGATCCGCAGCCGTCTTTTCCAGCAACGATCGACACGTCCCGCATTCGTCCAAATGATGCTGGACGACGGGCGCTTCCGTTTCGTTGAGTTCATCCCGAAGGAACTGCAAAAGTCGTTCCGGCGGAAAGCAGATTTGTTCGGATGGATTCATGTTTGTTTCATTCAAAGAGGATTAGCAGCCTCTAGGGTACGTAGCCTATTTGGTCAGTGGTTATGCCAACTTCCTCCATTTCTCTTACGGCTTCACGTAACCTAAGCATCACACGGCTTCGACACGAGTAGATCGCGCCGACCGACTTGCCGAGATCGTTCGCAACGTCTTCAATCTCGTGACCCTCTACAACCGTTCGCTGGAATGCTTCCCACGTTTCCGATGTCACCATTGGCCGAACAAGCTCGGACGCCCGCAGATAAAGCTCGCGGCGATACTCCATGGCGATCAGCTCGTCCGTCCCCTCGTCGCAGTCCGGCACTTCCTCGAGCAGATCCTGAACTGACGAGCCGCCTAGCGCCCGATCCTTTGGTCGCCGCGTCAGTGCATTGAGGATTGCATTCCGAGTGATCCTGCTGAGCCAATTCCGAAACCTGGTCTGCTCATGTGCCTTCTCCCAACGCCCGATCGCACAAGCCACCCTCATCAACACCTGTTGGGCCAGATCATGAGCATCGGCGTCCTGTAACCCGCGAGCCAATGCAATGCGATAGATCACCGGTCGATACATCTGCGCAAACCGCTCCCAAGCTTCCCGGTTCTCCGGGTCTTTGACCTGCACGAGCAGGCTGTCTCGCGTTTCGGGAAACTCGTTCAAATAGTGCCTCCAAAAGACTAACAGGATCTTCAGAAAATTCTGCCCTGACTTCCATAGCACATTCCAATGCCTTACTCCGACAGGTTAGATCTTCCGATGGTCGATTGGCATTAAATGGAAAGCACTGCATTGCGCACGACCGATCGCGGTTGATTTTCCATTTGCCCCCCGACTTCGCGGTGCATTGTTTTTTGCTTTACATTTCTTCGCGCGGCTGGTTGTTGGCGCGGTCTTAAACCTTTCATCGATGATCGGCGTATCCGGTGGTAGCGAAATCCGGTTTAAGTCGACGATGTCTCCGTCCACAACCAACTCAATGTAGTTTGTGGTTTCCAGACGAGAGAGGTTCAACTCGGGGCTGTGCAGTGGTTTCGTCCCAGCCGGGGGAGTGTGGATACAAACACCCTTCGAAGCGGCATCCAGCCAAAAACTAGACCCACGTCGCAGGATAATAGGTGCCCCCTTACTTTTGAGCTTCAAAATGTGTGGCCACGCTTTCACTAAGGATTGGTTGCATTTGCCATCTGAATGGTGCGGCCAAAGTTCACCATGCCGTGCCCCGTGTACTCGTCGAAACCCGGTTCAGTGAGATCGTCGCAACCCTCTTTGATCAGCCTGATTGTCTCCTTGGCACGCAGCTTTGGATTCGCCGCCCGGACTATGGCGGCCAGTGACGTCACGATAGGAGCGGCCGATGACGTGGCTCCATTGGGCAGGATTTTGTGTGTCCCTTCAAAGGCAGAGCGTGCTGGCCCCTGTGGACCTGCCTTACGGTTGTAAAACACCTTGTCATGGGGCAAACAAATGGCCATGGTGCCTTGCTTCATGATGATTCCCTGGTGATCGGGCACGGAGTGACTGGACTATCGGCACACTGCTGAGTCCGCTGGAACCTGAGCCTACAGCCTCGTCGGCTATACCGGCAGAAGTGTTTCGAATCGGCGACCCTACAATGCCTAACACAGCCGAGTAAAGTTTCTGCCGCGAACAACATTTTTTTGAGCGAGGGACCCCAAAGATGCACGATGTTGGCCGGGCATCTGATCGGAGTTTATTGAGGTTTAAGCCATCGAGTGCCGATAGTGAACGCTCAATCGAGGTTCGGCAAGTCTCTTTTTCACAAGGCGCCACTTGGGGCTGCTCATACCTCAACACTGATGGCCTCGACGTGGATACCTGAGAGTTCTAACGCACGGATGGTCCGGTACCGCTACTTCGCTTTGCTGTCGCGTGCCATGAGTTCCTTGGTGCGGCGATCAACGATGGCGTCTGCGATCGACTGCCGCTCGTCGAGCCGCTTTCGGCTCGCTTCAAGTTCTGATTGCGTCTTGTCGAGTTGAGCTCTTTGCAGCCGAAGCCGCAACTCGAAAGCCAGCTTCACATGCTGCGTGAGCTGCTCCCGCAGGCTCACAATACGCGACTCCTTGGGATTATCAGACTGCTTTTCCTCACGCAACTGTGCGGCAACCTCGGCGGCAAGCCGTTCGGTTTGTTCATACGCCGCGAAGTCGGCATCGAGTTGCACGGGCAGCGTTTGCCGCCGTTTGTTGATCTCGGCAAGGATTCGGTCCGCGGGCCACGCCGTCATTGGTTGCTCGACCCGTTTTTCGGCGAAGGCCACCACGTCTTTGACACGCACGCTGGTGAAGCTTTTGCGAAACGTTTGCACGCGAAGTCGTATCCCACCCAAGACGACATCACTTGTCGGCACCTCCCTCTGACCAACCAACTGGAATTCAGAATTGTCGCCTTCGGCATACAGGATGTATGCAGTGCTCCCTCGCCGCGCAATCCGCAACCGACCCGTTGGACCCGCCGCACAAGGCTGCTCGAAGGTTGATCGTTGCTGAGTGCCAGAGACGTTTCGCCGTGTCACGTCCCCAAAGATCACATGCTGTCCTTCGACGCTGCTGCCGAATAGGTTGTGCCGTCGCCTAACATTGATCTCGGTGGAAGAATCGTCGTCGAGCAAGACCTGCAAAATCGCGGAACAATAACCCTCCCGTTCAGGTTTCGTTTCCAATTCGTCATACGCGATGGCAATGTCAAAGTCGCCACTCAGTCCAATTTGCGCGACCAAATTGTTTTCGACATATCGGCCACTCCCGGTGACCTCGACACGCAACCCGCCGGGTTCCGGTTTGAAGTCCTTGGGATTCCCGTTGTGGCGTATGACTGTCGTCGCGGACTTGTTTTCGTCGAACGTATGTTTCAGCACCGAGGTTAGTTTGGCACGCGACTTGTCTAGTCGGTCTACCACATCTTTATCGTGACCGGTTGCAAGCCGCTGTGCTTCGGCTACATGAGCAGGCAGACTGCAGGCTACCAAGATGGCGACAAGTCGCGTCCATTGTCGAATTGGCTGTTCCGTTTTCAGCCATTTCACGTTTAATCTCATCGATGTCATGGGCTCATCTACCAGCATCTTTCGTATTCACCAGTTTGCGACTCGCGAACTCGATCTCGTGTACACCATTGTTAGCAAGCATCGAGACAATCAACATCACGTGCTTGTGCAGGGTGTTACTCGAAACCCCAACCTCCGCTTCACCATTGATGTCATAGCCATGCACCGCACGCACAAGGCACAATACCTGTTTCATTCGATCGCACTCCGATGTCTGTGAAGGGATTTTGGGACCGTGACGCATCGGCGATGTGGCTGGTCATTTGTCTGATCGCCGCGGGCAATACAACATCCTCGTAAGACTTAACACGTTAGCCAGCCCAATCTGCCGCGAAATCTCGAAGATGGGCGATGGATGTGCTTCGCTACCGGGTAGACAATTCGCTGAGAGTGGCGGAAACGCGTTCCAGGCTGGCTCTCGGTAATCATCTTTGCATCTGATCGGCTGCGGGACCGGTATCTGGAAATCGCTCAGCCATCAGCCGCTCTATCACGCGACTGACGATGTGACTCGGCAGAACGGATGTGGGGCCACGTTGTGTTTCGTTGGGGCCTCGACTGGCGATAGCGATGCCACGAATATGGCCTTCGCCGTCAATCACGGGACAGCCCACTTGTTGTTTGTGAAGTGCGATGTCAGTATCAAAGACCGCAGCGCGGAGAATGGCCGATCACCAAACAAGGTTCTCCGGCTTTCAAATCCTCTGTTGTTCCCAGTTCGATCGCGGGCCACGGGCCCTCTTCCTTGATCTTCAGAACGGCGAGTCTCCATTCGCATGACCAGCCAGCGGCTGTCGCCGCGACGGGTTCGGCCATCGCTCAAATGGACTTTTACGTCTTCCGGTTCGATGCCATTGACCAGGTGGAAACCGTTCCCGACCACAATGTGCCCCTGGGTTGATACGATAACTCCGGTTTTGATCGTCGTTCTGTCGATCGTGCCCGTCCTTTCGACTCGCACGATCGACTTGCTAACAGCCTCGTACAGCTTCGGCAGATCTGAGAGGGACGACTCCATCGCGGCGGACATCGCCTGCGCCTTATCGCTGGCTTGGCCTTTCGCTTCGTCAGCTTGCGCCGAATTAATGATAAGGAAGGTTACCGCAGCGATGAGGCGGCATCCCGAATAGGAGGTCGGTCGATCATACGCGTTGATATTCTCATGGGACTGTTACTTTGAGTCTTGTGAACTGAAGCGGAAACGCTTGCGCTCGCTAGCGTAGACAATTCGCGCAGCGAGTTAGATGCCGTTTCCAGGCCCGCTAGTAGCACCCTCTTCGGATGATAATGATCGGAATGTCGCTGTCAGAGGAGTAGAAGTACGGTGGTGTTCAATACCAGAATGAACAGCAACACGATAAGTTCAAATAAGGTGAAGCGAAATGCTCTTTGTGAAATCTGGCAACCGGGAGACGTTTTTCTTGCGTAGACCGCAACCGCAAAAGCGAGCGGAACGCCACCTATGAGGACACTCGAACCGAGTGCGTCAAGGGGATGCCCTCAGCAGAATACGAACATTAAAATGAAACCCAGCAGAGGACTGCTAGCGAGAACTAAGGCGAACCTTCCAGCCATTGTGAAAATCTCCTACGACGTTGTCCGGCATCAAGTCAAATTTTAACAGCCCCTCGTCGATCCAGGGTCCAAGAGATCTAACACCAGATCTTGTGGAATCTGCCGCGGAGGTGAGGAATTCGGTGACTTTATCTATCCGGCGTGCGGTGATCAGGATGAGGCTCTTGGTGTGCTCCGCTCGTTGTTTAGTGCGAGTCGCCAGAAGGCTATGCACCAGCATCGCCTAATCGAGATTCTTGTAGTCGATTTCCAAGACCCTTGCCCATACGACCACTCGGTCAATGAAGCAAAGGCTGAAAGCCGGAAACGGATACCACATTGTCTTCGATATCCCTGTCAATCGCGAGATACCGAGGGTCGATCCCGGCCTCGGCAGGTTCATGGTCGACAACGATATCGAATGTCTTTATGTTTGTGTCGATTCGATGCATCTTCAAGTAGCGGTACTTACCGATGCGGTCCTTGACGCCGATTTCGACGAAGTCGTTGATCGGGATCTCTGTCTCGCTGACGGACCGTTCGCCGCGGAACTTACGGGCTTCGACTTTTAGGCGCACCTCGAACTTGCCGTCGTCTCGCCGGCGGTAGGTGGCCGATGTGGCGCGGAGATCGTGCAGCGTGATCGTCTCGAAGAGGTCTTCAATAAGGTATCGGCGATCGTCGGGTGTCACTTCGCGAAACCGTTCGACGAGTTCCGTCGATGTCGTGTAGGGCGGATTTTGAAAAGCCTTATCGCGGACGAAACCGGCTAGTGCTTGATTGACCGCTCTCTCGCCGATGTACTCCCGCAGCGCGTACATGGCCAGACTACCCTTGTTGTAGTGAACCCATTGTTGCACTTCATCGAACGCAATCGGAACTTCCTTCTTCGCCCGCGATCGGCCGCGCAAGTAGCGATCACGTTCGGATCGCAGAACAGTTTGGACGGCTCCGCTGCCAAGCTCCTGCTTCATCACCATCAAGGCCGAGTATTGGCAAAGTGTTTCCGTGAGCATCGACGCGCCTTGCACGTTGCCGCCGACAACCTGATGAGCCCACCATTGATGAGCTACCTCGTGTGCCGTCGTATGAAACGGATAGTGGAGTTCCCGCGACTTCTTCCGGTGTTCCTTAGTGATAAAGCCGGCGCCTTCGGAGAAACGAACGAGCGTGGGAAAGGCCCTCGCGGCCACATGTGTGCGAGGAACTTCGACGATCCGAAGTTGCTTGTGCGGGTAAGGTCCGAAATTTGCTGAGCAGTACTCGAGCGAACTCTTCGCTGCGTTGATCATCATGTCGATGTTGTAGTCGTGGTCGGCGTGGTAGTAGACCTCGACGTCGATGTTCTTCCATCGATCGCGGCGTACTTCGTAGTTGGCCGAAACGAAAGCGAAGAAGAACGGCATCGGAACGTCGGATTCGTAGCGAAAGTAATTGCGGCCAGCGTCCTGCCACCGGCGTTTGAGCGAACCGGAAGTGACTGCAATTTGATCGGCAGCCGTGCTGACGGTTGCTTTGAAGTCGATCCAATCGGAATCGAAGGAGAGCATCTGATTCCTGCGGGCCTCAAGGTCGTCGACCTTGGCATATACCTGCTTGTGTGGCAGGTCGTACCGGCGGCGGTCCTTGGCGTTGCGTACTTCCCATCCGCTGATGTAGCCGATCCGGGGAAGAACCGTCATGTCGAAGTAGCTTCCGTTTCCTACGACACGTGTGTCTGCCCGGCGATTGGTGAAGCCGCGCGGCGCGTACTCCAGCTCGAATTCAAGCTGGAGTTCACCACCCGGTTTCATCGGATGCGACAGTTCATAAACGGCCCAGCCTGTGCGCGGGTCGCGATCCAACGGCCGCTCCTTTGATCCGATCGCAAATCGCAGGATGTCGACTTCTGGCAGTGAGCCAACAAGCACTGTCGTGATCGGTTTGTCGGTTCGATTGATGAGTAGATAGCTGCCTGCCAAACGCAAGCTGCCATCATCAGGATTGATGTCCACGGTTACGTCGACCGACGCGATTCTGGGATGTGGCATCTTCTCGAAACGCTTGAATCGCTTCTCGTAGTGAACTTTGTAGCGTTCTTCCTTCGCTGGCGTGCGGAATTCGTTCAAGATGTTCGTGTTGTAGAAGATGAATCCACCCAGCCCGACAAAGCTGACTGCGGCGGCCAGCATGATGCCCAAAGATCCCCCAGTGCAGCGCTGACGCATCTCCCGAAGCCGCGCCAGCGTGCGCACTTCCGAACCGCGCACCCACAGCAGACTCGCAACAGCCACAATCAACACGGCAGCGCTCGCCCAGTAGAGATTGAAGTACACGATCGGTTTGACGAAGTTGCCGAAGCCGCTCATGTCAGAGTACGTATATCCAGGATGAGATGCATAACGAAGTAGGTGATGCTCGATGTTCAACCGATCAGACGTGACGTAAAACAACGCCAACACGAGGTAGCCGAGGTACTTGTGATTCACGACAACATGCACTGCCATCGCAAGGATGCACAGGAGACAAGCGTGAATCCAATGAACTCCTAAGAACGCCTTGGCGTAGACGTCCAACTCGAAGTTGTAGTATCCCCGGCTGGCCTGCACGACGATCAAGCATAGGATTACAACCACGTACAACACGGCCTGCATCAACATGAGCGCCAGCAGTTTACTGACCAATGGCAACCAGTTCGGAATCGGCAACGTGTCGCAAAGTGGGGCGATGTTTGCCTCACGCTCGCGCCACACCAGTTGTCCGGAGTAGATCGCGATCACGACGAACACGAAAAGATCGAGCGAATTCTGACCGATTACCAACAAGCTCGACGTGACGGGATGGACAGACGAACCAAGCTGCGCTCCGATGAATCGCGACGCGTTGACAACGACCCAAATGATCACGAACAGGATGACGAAGAACGGCAGACGCATCGTCGCCGCCCGAAAGTCGTCCCACGCAAGTCGCGGCAGCAACCCGCTTGGGAAGGACTGGTCGGGCCGGTGGGCTACAGCAGACTTTGCTTGAAGCGTTGCCATTTCGTCCGTTTCAGCAGCCAGACCTCCGAAACGCATCGAGTTGAATAACTGCCATCGGCTTGTTGCTGCTCCTGTAAACGAAATCGCCACACTGCAACCGCTAACGACGACACCCCAAACACAATCCAAACGAAGCGGTTGAGCAGCATCACGCTTGTGATGGGAACTAGCTCGACGTTTCGTTCCGCGATCGTCGAGGCTCGGGCATACTTGGCAAAGGCAAAGTGGCCGAATGGGTCAAGGATGCTGCCCAAAACTTCATTGCTGACATCGTATAACAGAACCTCCGCGACACCTTGAGCGGCAAGTACAAGCGCGGCGCTCGCGTAAACAAACATCACATTCCGCTGGAGGGCAGCCATCGCAAAGAAGATCGCGGCGAAAATGAATGTGTTGGGAAGTACGGCCATCAGCAGTGGTTGGCAGTAGGCGGCCAAGCGGTTCTGCACAAGCAGCTCCGGGTCAGCCGTGGGCACAAAGCTCCCCACCAAACAACCTAACGGCACCGCCGCGAACACAAACAACACCACGGTCCAGGCGGCGACAAATCGCCCCAGCAGCAGCTGCCGTTTAGAAATAGGCGACGTGAAGATCAGTGGATACACCTTGTGGCGGAAGTCTTGACAAACACTTTGTGCTGCGATCGCGGCAATCACGGGAATCCCAAACATCGTCATTCCGCTCGCCAGGAAATAGAGAACGTAAGCCGAGTTTGCCGCGTTTCCACCAATCACGGCACTGACTGACTTGAAGCCGTCCGCTGCTTTGACGAATTGGACGAAGGTGAGAGCGAAGGTAACGGAAAAGTAGATATACGTTGACACACGCCGAAGGCTATTGCCAAGTTCAAATCGAGCGACTATCCAGGTTGGAGCTTGCATCGGTAAGCCTGTTGTGGATTCCCGTACGATGGCCCTGGAAACTCACTCGACGGCGTGCGCGACCGCATCATGCTGCTTGATTGCCGCGAAGTAGGCGTCTTGCAAATCCGGCACGACCTCCTCGAAAGACTTATCCGGTCGTTCGTCGCCCAACACATGAATGACGGAGCGTCCACCAAACAATCGCGTGGAAATCACCTGAAACTGGGACTGGCAGTCTGCCACTTCGGACCTTTCGATACTCTTGTGCCAAACGCGACCGTCGAGTCGTTCAACAAGCTCTTGAGGCTTGCCTTCCAGTATCACTTCGCCGCAGTTCATTACTGCCATTCGCTGACACAAGTCGCTCACGTCCGAAACGATGTGCGTCGAGAGAATGACAATGATATCTTCGGCGATCTCGGCCAGCAGGTTGTGAAACCGCGTTCGTTCTTCCGGATCAAGTCCCGCCGTCGGTTCATCCACGATGATCAGTTTCGGCGAACCGAGCAACGCGATCGCGATACCGAACCGTTGCTTCATCCCGCCCGAAAATGTTCCAAGCTGTCGTTTTCGTACGTCGTACAAGTTGGTCTGCTGCAGCAATTCCTCGCAGACCCCGCGCCTTGTGCGAGCCGGGTGAATTCCCTTCAACGCCGCAAAGTGATCGATCATCCGAATCGCGCTGACTTTCGGATATAGATCAAATTCCTGCGGCAGATACCCCAACACCTTCCGCACCTCGTCTTTCTCCTTGAGGACATTCAGATCATCAAGAAAGACACTACCGGAGTCAGCGTCTTGCAGCGCGGCAATCGTCCGCATCAACGTCGACTTCCCAGCCCCGTTCGGCCCCAGCAGCCCAAACATGCCGATTGGGATCGTCAGCGACACTTGGTTAAGTGCCTCGACGCCGTTCGCGTATCGCTTGTTCAAACCTTCGATGGTGAGTTGCATTTTGGGAAGCCTACATTGGAAACTGTGAGCGACTCAACACTGTTTTTTGCACATGTCGCTAATCGCCACCCCTCGTCGCACGCAACTCACCTCCCACCGAAAGTTGCGTCGTTCTGACGCAACTTTCGGAAGGGAGCGAACGTCTCCCATCTGCTGATCGAATTCCGGGAAGTCAAACCAAGCGGAAACAGACGCAGCAGGTGAGCTTGCTGCGAATTGTGTAGCAGATTTATTGTGTAGCAGATTTGAGGTGCCGCTGTGTTAGTCTTCCGGAGAGGTGCATTAATCTAGAACTGGCTGGCACTCGTCTTTGGTCGAGAGAAGATTGAACTCATCTTCATCCGTCAGTGATCCTGCCGGCCGCGTTGCTCGGCGCGGTGCTGGGCACACTCATCGAACGTAGTGGCTCGATCGTGCCCGCGATGCTGATGCACACCGCGAATAACACGACGGCGTTCACGGTGAGCTATTTGCTACGCGATCAGGCGCCGCCAAGCTCCGTAGCCATCGCCGCGTTGGGCCTATTCTTCGTCTGCGCTGTTAGCCTGATCAAACTGACCGTGAATGCCAGTCACGAACTGCCACCGCTGGCGAAAGTTCCCGCCGGACTCACTTCCTTGCGAAGACATGGATGGAGACTTGGAGTGATACCGGTTGTGTTGCTATTCTGCATCTCGGTTAGTCCCCTCGCCTGAGTACAAGTATCTCTAGCCATCGGTAGGTTCCCAAATTATTGCCAGTTGGTTTGCGACGGCGGCATCATCGTCGCCGCTTGAGCCATGTTTCCTTTTCCGACAAAGGTGCAGCTTGATTCGGATCGCCGAAGATGCCCTTGTCGCGATAGGTGAATCGGTGAACCTTGCCGGTCTTGCTGAACGCTGAAATCACTGCCTTCGCATTAGCTTCATTCAATGGTCTTCCGGCAATCGCATATCTTGCGACGATCTCCTCGCCGTAGCCATGGTCTGTCAGACCAGGAACGCCGATCGCGATCCTGAATTCTTCCAGCGGCTTGTAGAAGACGAAGCCGGTGAAGACATCGCCGTAAGTCAGGTTCTTCGCCCTCCCAGGAATGTAGTCGAATGCGTCTCGACCGAACGGCGACGCCGCGAAATCGAAGCCCAAGCTGCGGTTGCCGCTCACCTTGAAAGCCGCATCCCACTTGCCTTCGTGAACAAGTCCCATCTTGCCGCCATGTTTCATGAAGTTGAGCATAACATTCGCGACTTTGCCGGGGTAAGCCTCGAACAGATACCGGCCGGCCAGTTTGACGTTCGGTGTCTGGCCAACCAGCTCGAACCGATCGTTGAACGCGTGCCCGCTATTCAGGATCACGAGCGCCTTCTTTCGGCCAGAGTCGGACGCACGAATCTCATTGAATTTATCGATGATCTGTGTCGCAATCGTCTTGTCGCGTTCGTCCAGCGTTGCCGAGAACTCCCGATACTTCTCCGCCGTCATGCCTTTCCACGAGAATGGCACGTCCGAGAAATGCAACTCCAGTTTCTCCTCGGTCGGCAGCGAATTGTTCAGCGAATATAGTCTCTTGAGGAAGTCAAAGAAGTTATATTTATCCCACATGGGCGCGTATTCGATGTCACGGTAAATCGCCAGTGCCTGTTTCTCGATCTCCCTTTCGCTAAGATCCTCGGCGAAAAGGAACTCATGGACCTCCTGTCTCAAGGAGCTAGTGCCTACTTCCGAGAAGATGTGTCCGACATCGTCGATAAAGCGCTTGTCGCTGATCACGTCAAAGATCAGATCATATTGCGTCGTCTCACGATGGTCCCGTTCGCACAGAATGACCAAGCCGTGCTCTTCGAAGAGTCCGATGATGTAGTCCGCCGGACTCTCTTTCTGCATTTGCAGGAACGCGACATAGGGCTCGATTTCCTCGCTGTACTCATCAGCAGCATGTGCGACAAAGGAAGGCGATCCAACCGTTCCAAGGCACAACAACGTCAACCGACAAAAGCGCAGCGCTGTGTTTTGCATCTTTGTAACCTCATTTCGCGCCAATCGAACTCCTAATGTCTAAACACATCACCGAGTCAACTCTGCTGCGCCTCCGCAGAAATCCAGTTAACAAATCAGCGCCGGTCTCCTGGCACAGCCGCATTTGGCCTCCGTCCCGGAGATTTTGATGCTCGAACCGCCGTGTGGCTGTGGGCAAGGCATTGAACCGCGCCAAGCCAGCCGGAATGTGTCGGGCAATTGACGCAAAGATGCTCTGCTTCAGGGACACGGCTATTTCGTTTTGCCGTTCCTGGTAGAAGACGTCGGCAAGCGGCTCGACAAGGTGCTGGATGCGATCCTTCGAGTCCTTGCGCTACGCGAGCGAGAAGAACCCCAGGATTGAAACCGTACGCTCCCGCGGGCATCAACAAACAGGAAGCACTGCCGCGTCGCAATCGCGTGAGGCGGGGAACAGTGCATGAAAAATGACACTTCCACCAACTCGTAAGTCGAGTCATTTCAGCCGTTTGTGGATTCCAAAGCGGCACTCAAAATGACCCCGGTCAGTCGGGGTGACAGGATTCGAACCTGCGACCTTTTGACCCCCAGTCAAACGCGCTAACCAGGCTGCGCTACACCCCGAAGCTTGTAAAGCTTTATACAGAATTGACTTGTGCGTGCAACCCGACATGTGGATTCACTCAGATCATCCAACCCAGTGAAGCAGAAACAGGGCCAGCACGGCGGTGAAGATCCCCCAGTAGGTCCGACGATGCAGCCGTTCGCCCAACATCCGCGTGGCCACCACCGTGGTCAGGACAAGGCCACCGGCAGAGGTGAACGGGAAGACTACAAATCCATCAAAGTGCTCAAGTGACTTGAGAATGAAGTGAGACTGGAGGATGTTCGCCAAGCCCATTAGCCCGCCGATCAGAAACTCCCACTTCACGAACTCCCTGTGGCGCCCCACGAGAATCCCAGCGCGACCTTTGGCCGCCACCAAAGTCCCTTCTCCCCGCCGGGCAGAAGGTGACCGAAGGCCGGATGAGGAGGGGCGCCAGAGTGAAGAACTTGCGCACGGCGCGAAGACTTTGACTATTAGAATCACGAGTGAAGGTAGCGCCGTCGTGACAAAGGCTGCAAACAAGAAGATCGGCCGCTGGTCTGGTTCGCAGACGTGCTTGAAGACCTCCTGCGCGAGGCGGCTCGTTCCTGCCAACAGGAAAAACGACACCAGCACCAACGGGGTAAACCAGGGGCGTTCCTTTGCAAAGTCCGCGGGGCGTTTGCCACCGATCAACGCCAACGAAATCAAGGCCAAGACGACCCCCAAGACTTGATGCGCATTTGGCTGCTCTTGCCAAATCAGGATGCCGCAGGCAATCGGAACGATGATCGACAAGACCCCGATGACGGTCGAACTTGCCGCGCCAATCCAACGGACCGCGTGAATCAGCAGGAAGAAGGCGACGAAGTAACAGACGCCCATCGTCGCCCCAGCGGAGGCCGCCACAGTGGGCGTGCTGGAGCTGTCGTGCCAAAGGAACTCGGGCAATGTCAGCGCCGCAGCCACCAGGTAGTTGACTGCCCCCACAACCAGAATGTCCTCTCTGGCGCGCACTTGCACCCACTTGATGCACAGCGTGAAAGCCGAGGCGAAAACGACGTTCAGCAACAGATAGACCATTGCGCTGTCTACAGGATTCCGAACCAGCGGCATCCTTCGAGCACGCCACTGGTGCTTGGCTTGTCCGCCAAGCAAAGCCGATCCTGCCATCCCGCCGCCTGGTGGGCTCGACTAACCTGCTGAGCGATGGAGCGATCCGCGTTGGCAACGACGATCGTTCGGTAGCCAGCAACCAGGGCGGCCAGATCGTTGCCAGAGTCGCCTGCGTAACAGATAGCATCTCGATCGCAATCCACATGGTCGCTCCACCACTGCAGCGCGTGCGCCTTGGACACGTTACGCGGTAATAGATCGATCAAACCACGTCCGTCGAAGGGGTCCACGCTGTGGACGATTGCATAGGGTGCGGACTCCTCAGCTAACTTCTGCTGCATCAGCTGGACTACTGCTTCTAGCTGCTGAGCATCAGCGTAGTAGCTCAATTTGTAGCGTCCTTGATGCTCTTCTTCCTGTAGCTGCAATCCGCCAACGTCGAGAAACAACTCTTGCAGGGTCGAAGTTGAGAAACCAGCCGCGAGAGTGCTGAGATGGCGTTCGTACGCCACCAGCGGTGTTAGACAGAGGTCCCCCAGCAGACCGTAGCTGCATTCACAGATCGTCGTGCCGACATCGCAGATGATCCAATCTGGCTCGGGGAGCCTGTGGTCGCGAATCGCTGATTCAACCGATTCCAAGTGCCGGCCGGTAACAAAGATCAGTTTGATTTCCCCGCGCAGCAGCTCGTCGCTGAGAACCCTCAGTGCTTGCCGGCTTTCGCGATCTTCGACGCGCGGAATCAGCGTTCCATCCAAATCGGTCGCCAGGACATTTCTGTGGTCACGGGCCTCTCGAATAATCTGGCACATTGCGTTATGCTCTAGGAGCTTTGAGTTTTGTACAGGCACAAGTTTTTACACTTTCTGGGGCCTTCAGGACACCGGCCTGGGCCCCCAACGATACAGCTATCTGCCCGGAAATCGGCTGGACGGG
>CBDCWT010000005.1:0-12585 GCA_965223305.1 Pirellulaceae bacterium
TGTTGACGACAAGAGACTCTTGGTGCTGGAAAACGAGTTCGCACAGACGCTGCAAGTTATGCGAAGAGACGGAAACAACTTGTCCGCGACGATTCGCTCGGCGTGGGACGGGGGCGTTCTTCGGACGATGACCAAGAACTCCCGAAATTCCGCAACTGGGGCGCACATCTCGATTGTCGGGCACATCACAAAGGAAGAACTAGGCAGATGTCTGTCGGACGTTGAACTGTTCAATGGCTTCGCAAATCGATTCTTATGGATCTGTGTCAAACGCGGCCCACTTAAGCCGTTCGGAGGCGGCGCGGTCGATCTGTCGAGTGAGCGTGAGCAACTCACAGATGCCGTTCTCTTCGCTCAGAGCTTGGGCCAAATCAATTGGGATGAAAGAGCCAAGGTGGCATGGGCCAGGCTTTACTGCGATCTTGCCAGCGGCAACCCTGGATTGCTTGGATCGGTTACGAGTCGAGCCGAGCCTCAGATTCTGCGACTCAGCTTGATTTATGCTCTTCTCGATAAGGCGAGCGCGATTCGTCTGGAACACCTCGACGCAGCATACGCCCTATGGAGGTATGCTGAGGATTCAGCTCGGCACATCTTTGGCTCCTCGACCGGTGACACGTTGACCGACAAAGTGCTGTCAATAATTCGAGCGATGGGGCCGATCACCAAGAAGGAGATTCATGATGCGTTGAATCGGCATGTCAAAGCAGTGGATCTGGGACGCAGATTGGATGATCTCAAGATCAAGGGATTGATCAAGTGCGAGATGATTCAGACCGGCGGACGGCCGGCAGAACTGTGGTCAATTGTCGAGTAGCGAAAACTGCGCTCAGATCGGGCCGGAGCCTCGCAGCGGTCCGATCTGAGCCTTTCTTCGCTTAGTTCGCCAGTCTGTTTTGTTTTTCGCTTAGTTCGTTCATTCGCGGCAGCGAACACTCGACGACAACGATCCTTCTTCATCTGTCTAAGCAAAACACACATACTTCTCTTACTTCACAATTTGTCAGATCGCATTTCCCTGCGATCTAACGAAGAAACCGTTGATTCGCTTGTGCGCCCCTCGCTGCCGTCTGAGTGGATGAATCGCTATCCATGCGTCCCCGTGTTTGGCCGTCGAACGTGCGTCGGACGGGGCCGCAGGAGCCGATGGTGGGTATACTGCGTCCGCTTATGTCGGGCGAGGCCCCGATGACGCGGTGCGAACAAGGCAAGAAGAGTGACGGAGTCAGGTCTCACGATTCACTTGCTCGGCCATCAGCAAATGGTAGAGTTGATTGTCAACTGACAATTATGGCTTCTGGCTCCTCGCGTCGTGAGTCGCAAAACGATTGTCAACTGACAAATGTTGGTTTAAGCGGTACTCGGAAGCTAAGAGGTCCGAACGTGCGACGACTTACGGTTAGCGAACAGCTACGGCGAGAGATCGTGGCAGCGGAGAACGCAAAAGGTAGCCTGAAAGCGGTTGCGGAGGAATCCGAGGTCGATATCAGCCAGCTGTCGCGATTCGTGAGGGGAGAGAGGGAGATTCGTGACGAGACGTTCAGCCGGCTCTGCAAGTACTTAAAGCTTGAATTGCGGAAGCTAGGTTCATGACTCACGACTCAACACCTTGGAGATAAGCGCCATGGCATGCATTTTCAAACCAACCTACTCGATCTTGATTCCGGCTGATTCTGAGATCATTCAGCGGAAGGGGAAGCGTTACGCCCGATTTAAAGGCAAAGACGGTCGTAAGGTTGTTGCTGCAATCGTCGAGAACAAGAAAGACAAGAATGACCCGCGAGAACGGTGCCTCGTGAAGTCGGAGTGTTGGTACTACAAGTTTCGTTCAACCGATGGGATCGTCAAGCGAAAGGGCTTCAAAGACAAGGAAGCAACGCGGCAGCTCGCAGCTCGTGAAGAGAAGGAAGCGGCTTTTGAAGCGGGAGCCGGAGTCGTTGATCCGTTCAAGCAGCATCGCAAGCGAACGCTCAGCGAGCACCTGAGCGACTACGAACGCTGCCTGCAAGACAAGGGCCGAGACGCCAACTACGTCCAGACGACGGTTCAACGCGTTCGAGATGTTATCGCTGGCTGCCGATTTGTCCTGATCTCCGATGTCTCACCATCCAAGGTGCAGGCCTTTCTCGCGGACTTGAGGCGGTCCGGCCGAAGCACGGCCTCCAGCAATCACTATCTGACGGCCGTGAAGATGTTCATCAACTGGATGGTGAAGGATCGAAGAACGGCTGACAACCCAATCGCCGGCATGTCGAGGCAGAACACAGACTCGGATCGACGCCGAGTCCGCCGACCTTTGGACTGGGAGGAGTTCGACCGGCTGCTGCAGGCTGCTGCTGGGGGACCGGAGATTCAAGGGGTATCGGGGACTGATCGTGTGATCCTCTACGTCGTGGCCTGTTACACCGGGTATCGACGAAACGAGATTGGATCCGTCACGCGGAGGTCGTTTGACTTCGAGTCGTCACCTCCAACACTGACTGTCGCGGCCGGTTACTCGAAACGAAGACGCCGTGACGTGATTCCGCTCCGCCAGGACTTCGCAGAGCTGATACGGGAATGGCTGGGCAACTCACCCAGCAAAGACGACGACGCTCCGTTGTTCCAAGTCACCAAGAAGCGGACTGCCGATATGGTGCGGACTGACCTCGCGGCGGCTCGCGAGAGTTGGATCAAGGATGCACCCAACGCCACGGAGCGAAAGAACCGGGAAGAGTCATGCTTACTTTGCTACGTCGACGCCGATGGCCGATATGCTGATTTCCACGCCTTGCGAAAGACATTCATCACGAACCTCTCGCGGGCGGGCGTATCGCCGAAACTCGCCCAGACGCTTGCACGCCACAGCGACATCAACTTGACCATGAATACCTACACGACGCTGGAGATTCACGACCAGTCGGCGGCGGTCGAAGGCCTGCCAGCGATCCCAGAGATTGCACGCAAGCAGCCTGCCGCGCAGCTGAAGGCGACCGGAACCGACGACACCACCGGTGGCGGCTCGAAAGCGCTTGTACCTGCGCTTGTACCAACTCCCGACTTTCCGTGTCCGCGTGCGTCATCGCGTGGCAACGAGCCTGCTGACAGGCTCCACGGCCAAGAAACGCAGAAGCCTCTGAAAGACGACGACTTAGGCATCGTTCGTCATCCAGAGGCATCGCGTGTCAAAGTACCAGAGGAGGGACTCGAACCCTCACGGGCGTTAAGCCCACTGGATTTTGAATTCTCTCGAACGTTTTGGCTAGCATCCGACTACCGTTTGACTACTGAATTTGTAGGATGAAGCAAATGGCAGTCGGCCCTTCAATGGCTGTTTGAGAGCGAAAACTGGGTACACATTTCGAAAGTGTACCCACTTTGCCGGGAGCGGGAGTAGCTACCCGCGTTGGCTGATCGGTCGCTGTTTCGCTTGTCGCAGCGACCGGTTGACCACCTGGCGGAAAGACAAGTGCGAGATGGAAAGAGCAGCAGGTCAAGCATTCGCTGAAGAGTCTCTTCGTCGTGGCGACTTTCGAGCGCTTGTCACGGCAAAGGAACGGCTGCGGCACTTCGCCTGGGCCGGCAAACTCACTGCAGCCATCGAGAAGATTGTCCGAAAGCTTGCCGAACGGCCCTTGTTAAAGCTCCAGCGTCAACACGATGCAGAAATGCACGATTTGCTCGACGAGTTTCGAGAGGCCTTTCAGGAAGCCACAGCAGCGACTGATGCAAAGTTGGCGGACAGAGATTTCCAGCCACCAGGCAACGATATCGACGCCTGGATGCGTTTAGCCAGAGTGGTCGAAAGAGACCCCAAAGGCCTGTCGCTCGGCGACATCTATGAGTGGGCGATTGCGTGGTCAGAACGCAAAGATATCGAGGCTGAGAAGATAGCGAAGGCTCAGCGCGCGAACAGCGCGAACATTCCGAAACTTTTTCCGCGAGGCGAGCCCGCAAATCCACAGGTGCGAGAGCTCGCCATCAGGCTACAGAATCAGCTTGGTCCTGGAAGGACGATGATTGGAATTGCTCGTGAATTGACGGATGAATCCCCGGGCGACGATAGTCAGGCCAAGAGCCTGCTCTCGGAGTTACGGCGCCAACGTAAACGCGGCAACATCGTGCTATAAGGTGTTCGCGCGCGAACATCCGACCCGATTCATCTCGACGAGAGGTTCCGCACTTCTAGACTCTGTTTAGGCTGCACGCATGAACTGGCCTGGACATCGATTAACGAAAGTTGGTCCCACGGAGTCTCAGAAATGCTTCTCACCGAACCGGCCGCAATCCGGCCTGATTTCCTTTACCCCATCGAGTCAGCCAAGCAGATTCTCGGCTGGAAGGCGACTGCGATGAGATCGGCACGACGTGCGGGCCTTCGTGTTCGATACGTGTCCGGCCGCGGATACGTGAGGGGCCAAGACATCATCGACTACATCGAGTCGCACGGCAAAGACCAGAAGTGAGGCAGCGCCCGGCCGTCACACCGGGACGCTGCATGTATCTACACGACCAGAGGATCAGGAGCCGTGTACCCAAATCGTACCCGCTATCTCGCTGTCAGTCGACCATCTGAAACTCGCCACTGCCGCCCCCATCACAGCCAGCCTGGAACGCTACGCCAGCAACTTGAGGCGATAGAGCACTATCTCGGCGACCCGAGCCATATCGTCGGCCGTAGCGGCGCATGGCAGACGGTACGGTGGCTCGCCATCTCGCATGCGTCGTGGGGGAGCGAGCGGTGAGCAGCGACACACAACAACTCAACAGGTCGGTGATACCAGCCGCCCCAAAGCCCGAGCAGCTCACCGCGATCGTTGATTCGCGGGAACAGACGCCGCTTGACTTGTCTCCACTGCAGCAGGAGTCGGGGACATTGGTGACGGGAGATTATTCGCTCGTCGGACTCGAGAACATCATCGCAATCGAACGAAAGTCACTTGGCGATCTGATCAGCTGCGTCGGGCGGGAACGCGACAGATTCGATCGCGAAGTGCAGCGGCTGCTGGCCTATCCAGTCCGAGCATTAGTCGTCGAAGCCACTTGGCCGCAGATTGAGATGGGCCAATGGCGCGGGCAAGTGAAGCCCCAAGCAGCAATCGGATCACTACTTGGATGGATGGCACATGGACTTCCAGTGGTCATGGCCGGCGATCACAGACGAGCTGGTCAGTTTGTGAGTCGGATGTTGTACATCGCCGCACGTCGGCGTTGGCGGGAAGCTCGAACGCTCCTGGGAGAGCAAGCCATTTCGGGAGCCAACGGTGACACCTAACGAAGTACTGCAGCGATTTCCCGACGCTCGTGCGACAGGCGAAGGCCAGTACGAGGCCCGCTGCCCCGCTCACGAAGATCGCAGGGCGAGTCTCTGTATCGGCGTTCGTGACGAAAAGATTCTGCTTTGTTGTCAAGCCGGCTGTGAAACCAAGAGCGTCGTTCAGGCGGCGGGACTGAAGATGTCGGATTTGATGCCATCCTCGCAGACGAACGGCAAGGCTCGAATCGTTGCGACATACGACTACCACGACGCACACGGAAAACTCGTCTACCAAACCGTTCGAATGGAACCGAAGGATTTCCGGCAACGCCAACCCGACGGCAACGGTGGATGGCATTGGAACATGAAGGGCATTACACGCATCCCCTATCGCCTTCCACAGTTACTCGCCTCGGCCGACGCCGTGCACATCGCCGAGGGCGAAAAGGACGTCGACCGGCTCTCTGCGGCTGGCATCGTCGCTAGCTGCAACGTGGGTGGTGCCGGCAAGTGGCGCGCCGACTACGCGCCCTACTTCGCCGATCGCGATGTCGTCGTTCTTCCAGACAACGACCCAGCGGGCCGCAAGCATGCTGAGCAAGTCGCCCTGTCGCTGGTTGGTGTCGCGGCCCACGTACGCATAGTCCAGCTTCCCGGTCTTCCAGACAAAGGTGACGTCAGCGATTGGCTGGACTCGCTTGGAGAAGCTGCAGATCCGTTGGAGCTATTGGGCGAGCTGGCGGAGCAGACACCACCTTGGACTCCAGTGGAATCGGTGCCGAAGGGGACGATCGTTCGCGCTAACGACCGGGAGAACTTCGGGAGCGTCGTAGCGGACAACGGTAAGACGTGCTCGGTCCACTTTGTCTCGCCAAGTGGTCAGGAAGCGACAGTCGAGTTGGCAAAGACTGACCTGTGCCGACAGGATGGCTCGCCACTGGATGGCCAGCAGAAGTCGAAGAAACCGCGGTTCATCACCGAGCTGATCGACACTCCGGCTCTCTTGGCGCTCGATTTGAAGCCGCGCTTTCTGATTCGCAAGGTGCTTGTTGGCGGGCAGCCTTGCGTTGTCGGCGGCCGTAGCAAGACACTCAAGACCAGCATCACGATCGATCTGATCGTCTCCCTTGCATCAGGGTCACCCTTCCTCGAGAAGTTTGCGACAGAACGGTCACGTGTGGCCTTTTGGTCCGGCGAGAGCGGGGCCACTACGATCCGGGAAACTGCTCGACGCGTTGCCAGTTCGAGAGGAGTCGATTTGGCCGCGTGTCCCGTGTTTTGGGGCTTTGACTTACCGAAGCTGTCCAGTGGCGACCATCTGCTGGCCTTAGCTGATGTCATCGCGGAGCAGGCCCTCGACGTTGTTGTGATCGATCCGCTGTATCTGGCTCTCCTGAGCCCGGAGACGGCTGGCATGGCCGGCAACGTCTTCGCCATGGGATCGATGCTTCAGCCCCTTTCTGAGCTCGCTCAGGCGACTGACGTCACGATCATCGTGCTGCACCACTACAGAAAGACCGGTCAGACCGACCGGGAAGAGCCAGCGCCGTTGGAGGAGCTTGCACAATCGGGAATCGTCGAGTGGGCCCGCCAATGGATTCTGCTTGAGCGCCGACAACCCTACCAGGCCGACGGTCACCACAAACTGTGGATGCGTGCTGGAGGGTCATTCGGCCATTCCGGCCTGTACGCCGTCGATGTTGATGAGGGCGTGTACGAGCCTGAGCAGCCTGACAGTCGCCATTGGGACGTGGTGGTAAGAACGACCACCGACGTCCGGGCTGAGGTCAAACAGGAGTACCAGGACCGCAAGATCAAAGACCAAGAGGAGCGAGAACGTGATCACTATCGGCGGCTGATTGACGCGGCAAGGACAGTGGGTGAACAGGGTGATACCGAGAAGGCGCTACGCGTCCTGTCGGGTCTGAATCACACGAATTTCGGTCAGGCTTTGACGGTCGCCGTGAAAGACGGACGGATCGTCAAAACGGAGATCCAGAAGGCCAACAACCAGACGTACGAGGGGTGGAAATGGACAGGAAAATGACACCGGGACAGATCACCGGAACAGGCTGTCCCCCTGTGTGGTCGGACAGGGGAACACACAGGGGGACACAGGGCCCCTTTAGGGGGGCCCTGTCCCCCTGTGTCCCTGTCCGTGCGATGGACCCTGTGAGTGAAGGTCACCGGGACAGCTCGGTTGTTCCGGTGAAAACGCCACAAAGAAATCAAGGGACGTTTGCCCCTATCCGCAAGCCGACCGGCGACCAGTCGCGTCGGTGCCGGCTGCGGGTTGGCTCGTCTCTGACCGTTGGTCGGTTTTGAAACATGACCGAATCAAGTCGACATCCCGACCACACCAACGACCACACTGGCCCTGGCTCCAGCTCCTACAACCCGCTGGTATTCCCGCGCGTCCGTTGTCCCAACTGCTCCGAACCCAAACCGAGGACGCTGCGGTCGACATATCACCCCGAAGATGGTTCATCAATCCAGTATCGGGAGTGTCGGGCATGCGGCCGGCGGTTCTGGGCAGAGTTGGAATGAGTCGCGCGCTAAAGTTTAGCACCATCATATTTGGAGACCTGCTAGGTTGGGCTCATGACAACCTTTCACCTTCCAGCCGAATTCGACGTTATCAGCCTGGCGCGCGCAGCAACCGTTTTGCATCAGCACCCGGCTGCGATCTACAGAGCGTGTCAAGAGCTCGGGCTCACAGTCGCATTGCAGATCAACTCTGTTCCGCACTTCTCGGCCGGGGATATCGATCGACTCGCAAGCTACTTCGCACAAAAGGACGACCGCCATGTGGCGCAAGATCGTTAGCCGACTGCAACAAACTTTCACCAAGGACGACGACATGAGCGAGCACGAATATCTTTGTGAGCTCGACCTTACAGAAGCGGAGATCGCGGCAGGGAAAGAGAGTGGCCAGTTGGAGCTCTGGCGCGAGGATGCCGACGGCAACCAATGGTATAGAGCGGCGCGGCAGCCAGTGATCTACGGTGTGGGTGACGACACGCCGTGGTCCCCGAAGCCAATGGGTCCTTCCTGAATCGCCTGCTATTCGCAGTTTCCCTCCGCCGCGTATTTTACGGACAGACTACCTACCGCATGGTCAGTACCACTGAACGAGAACGGCAGCGGCTCAAGTCAGCCAATCGAGCTGCAGCAGAGCGAGACATCGCGTTGCGGCCGGTGGCCAATCCCGAACGGCGTGCCGAGTGTGAACACGACGATGCGTTGTGGCTGCGAACCTATCTGCCCAGCGTGTTCTATCACGGATTCACTGATGACCAGCTTGCGATCGTTCATGAGATCGGAGAGTCGCTGAAATACGGCACTAGCAAGTGCATCGCGGCACCGCGCGGCGACGGCAAGTCGAGCATCACGCGCTACCTGCTTCTCAAGTATGCAATGTATAGACAGATCCGGTTTGGCCTCGTGGTCTGTGCAACTGACACGAAGTCCGACGAAGCGTTGCGAGCGATCAAGGGACAGCTCCGCCGCAAGGGAACTCCATTGTGGGAGGACTTCCCTGTAGAGTCCGATGTCGGTGCGTATGTGGGACCCGCGCCGCAGCGAGCAAACAACGTCACTGTTGGCGAACGTCGTGTTCATGTCGAATGGTCCGCCAAGCGGCTGATCCTGCCGACGTTCGTTGATGACGAACCCGTCGGGCCGATTCTTTACGCGCTTGGCTGGGAATCAGAACAACTTCAAGGATGTAACGTACTCGATGTCCGTCCGGATTTTGTCATGCTCGACGACTTGGACAACCGCGACTCGCTGGCGGCTATAGATGGAATCGTGGCCGCAAAGATCGAAGAGATCGTCGACAAGACGATCGCTGGGCTTGGCGGACCAGGACGACGGCTCGGCCAAGTCATGCTCTGTACCATCACGTCTCCCAGGTCAGCCGCGTTCAAGTACAGCGACCCGAAGCAGAAGGCCGCTTGGTCCGGGATTAGGTTGCCGCGGATCAAGGCATGGCCGGAGAGGATGGACCTCTGGCACCAGTACATCGAGCTACGCGCTAACGGACAAAACACGCGAGTTGATCCGGACGACCCCGCCAGCCCTGTCAAAGACCCGTTCGGCCGAAAAGCGTTTGCTTTTCTCCAGTCAAACTTCAAGGCAATGCACTCCGGCGCCGTACTTTCGAACGAGCACGACTTCGTGGCTGATCCGTTGGCGGACGGAACACCAACGCACCTGTCCGCATTGCAGAAGTGCTTCGACTTCATCGCTGATCGAGGAATGCCGGCATTCTTGACTGAGCACCAGAATGATCCACCGTCCGAGGAAAACGAAGTAGGCAAGATTGCGATCACGCGTGAGATCGTCCAGCGGAGGTTGGGTGGGCTCGAGCGACGCGAATTGCCGCCAGCCTGCCAGTTGGTCGCTGGTATCGACTTGGGCAAGCATGCCTGCCACTTTGTTGTAGCGGCCATGCGCCCGGGCGCGATTTGCAATGTGGTTGACTACGGAGTCATCGAAGTCATCGGCACCGAACGGACCGAGCAGGCCGAAATCATCGAGCGAGCGATCCTTCGGGCGCTCACGGCATGGAAGGACATGATCAGCGATCAGCCGTTTCGAGACGCTGACGACAACGCAGTCAACCTGAGTTGCGTCTTGATCGACGCCGGATATTCGCAGGATGCGGCGTACGAGTTCGTGCGACGGTTCGGCGAGCCGTACCGAGCGACGAAAGGCATTTCGCCGTTCCGTCCAGGACAGCGCAGCGTTAGCCGTCGTGTTGGGAATCACTGGTTCGCCCAGCAGCAGGCGGGGCGAGTCTGGCTGTACTCACTGGATGCGGACCATTGGAAGCGGCAGGTACATGGACGATTCATGACGGACCCCATTGATGAGGACGGCCGCCCTAACCCCGGTTCGCTAACGCTGTTCATCCCTCGCGGCAACCGGGACCACAAAACTTACTCGGCACATATCCTAGCCGAGGAGTGGATCACTGACTTTGTGCCAGGCAAGGGTGAGCGTTCGCGGTGGCTAAAGCACAGCGGCAACAACCACTTTTTCGACGCTACGGCGCTCATACTTGCCGCCGCCGAGATGGCCGGCCAGGGAATCTTCACTGAGCGATCGCCTTGCAAGCGGCTGTCGTTGGCGGAGTTGGCAGCAGTGACAAACTAAGGAAAAAGAGCCGACAGTATGGAAGCAAAGTACATCGTCAAGCGAATGGGGACGTTTCCAGTCACCGGTGACGACAGGGAAAAAGAAGACTTCCCGCCGGCGGTTCATGAATATGACGAAGAAGTGGCGGAGTTTGGTCCATTCGATCACGAAGAGGCGCGACGCATTGCGATAACGGTCTTCGAAGAGACAGGTGACTCGGTTGAGATCTATCGCGTCGGGGAGAGTAACAGTATCGCGTCAATTTGGCCCGGTGGCGAATACATGATCGCGCAGCAGCATGACGACGAGGGAAGGACATTGCCACGAGACCAGTGGTTCGACTTTTGGACAGATGAACCAGGGTACGGAGACTAAGAAATGGTTCAGTCTCAAGATCTCGTCGAGCTGTCACGGCAGATTGCACCTAGGGACCTAGACGGCGTTCCGCTGTACGTCGTGTGGAGCAGTGAATTGCCCGGTGAGTTGCGCCTCGACGATATCGTTAGTGCCTGCACGTCGCGACAGCTGGACCTCAGCCTACAAACTTGGCTGCAGTCGGTTGATCGATGGAGCGGCCGAGGGCCCGCCATCATCGTCAACGACCTATCGATCGAAAAGGAAGTAGGGGGGGTGACTGGCGGAGATATGGAATTCGGACGCGAGCTTGTCGACCAAAGGCTAGTCACCTACTTCATTCACGAGCTCGCGCACGTCCTAGACAACGGAATTGACCTTGAGGAACCATGCCAGGAGGTTGTCGACTTTCGAGAGCTGCAACTTCAATGGTACTGCTCCGAAGAACCAAAGCTGCCTCCAATACCGTTCGAGCGGCATGACGGTCGCTGGATCCGCGCGCTCTGCCATGTTTCCCACCGCGCCGAACAACTCCTGGGGATGCGGCCCTGCTGGACGTTGCTCCTGCCGAGCAGCCTGTATCAAGTGTCGCCCGGCTGGTGTTACTTCGATGCAATTGTTGACGAACTCGAGACGTTTGACGGCAGCTTTGCCGAGCTGCTCGCCACACGACCTCCCGAGCGATTCATCGAGCTCTGGCGTAGCGACGTCAGTGAGTGGTTTAAGCAGCAAGTGCCTACGACAGCACTAGCGGCAACCGCCACAAGATTCATTTGTCTTTTTGAACATGGAGAGAAAACGAAATGGCAACTGCAACGGACGTGATCACAGAACTCCGAGAGCAAGACAAAAGCCGAGCTGCAGAGTACCGCGAACTGGCGCGCCGATTGGCGGCCGACGAGCAAGTCGACGCCGGTGAGGTTCGCAGCATTCTGGATGCTGCCGGCAAGACGCCGAATGAGCTATCGAGAAACGTTGATCGTCTACAGGAACGTGCCGAGCTGCAGCGGCAGCGTGCCACCATTCCTGACATAGAGGCCCGTCTGGTGGAGGCGAAACAAGAGATCCAGCGGCACACCGACAAACTGCAGGCTGCGAAGCAATCCCACGCCGCCGCGGTGGCTCCTCTCGATGCCGAGATCCGAGAAATCTCGCGCACGATGATCGCGTTGAAAGGGCTGTCGAAGGAGCTCGCTCTTTCGTGTCCCGATGAATCGCTCGTCGCCCGCCACCGTTCTGTTCAGAGAACTATCCCACGGTTGCAGAATGAACTTCAAGCCGCTCGGCGTCACGTGCACGAAAGAGAAGCTTGCCTTGCTACCGCGAGCGGGGACCGGCAGGCCAGAGTCTACCGAGGGCAAGTGGAGCGAGCTAGGGAAGAATTGGACTCTATCAGCCGGCGGCTAGCGGCTGCGGCTGCTGAAAATGAACAGTTGTATCAGGCAATGATCGATTACTAAACGGGTGAACAGCGAGGTCAAAATGAAATGAATGTCAGAAGAGCCGCCGAGCAGATAGTGGACAATGCGGCTCTAAGCCGCGACCAGAAGATTGACGCCATCGTCGAATTAGTCAAGTCAAACTCGACGGTATCAATCTTTCCGCCGCTGTTCGGCAAACAACAACTGCTCCGAGACGAGCTGCGAGACTTCCGAAAGAGCACAGGCGAGTGCTTGCAGAGACTCGTCGACGCGCAAACTGCGCAAGCCACAGTAATCAAGCAAAACTTCGAACTTGTCCGCGAGATGATCGGGGACGGCAAACGGGAGCAAGCAGATGGCTAGACGTGACATCGAAGCCGGCAACGCATTCGTTCGACTCCAGGTTAAGCGGTCTGGATTGTCGCGCGGACT
>CBDCWT010000006.1:0-54873 GCA_965223305.1 Pirellulaceae bacterium
AAACCACTGAGAATCGGATGGACATTTTCGTGTCCCCCCGACCGATCACCGTAGCGGTCTCGGGGAATTCGCCAAAGCGATCCATGACCTGTTGCGGGTCGCGTGAGACGACGAGCACATCGAGGTCCCCGACGGTCTCTTTGCCTCGACTGTAACTGCCGGCAAACTCCAGCTGCACAATGCTGCTGCAGTCGCCCAGATGTTCACGCATCGCCTGAGCGATCTTGTCGGCCTCGGCCCACAAGATCCGCTGGCCGGCCGCCCCGGCAATATCGATGCCGGCCAAGATCGCCTGCTCCGTCTTCTCGCCAAAGCCCTTTAACCCGCGGATCTTTCCCTCTTCGCAGGCAGCACGCAATTCGCTCAGAGTTGCGATGTTCAGCTGATCGTAGATCACCGCCGCTTTTTTGGGCCCCAGCCCCGGGATCCGCATCAGCGATAGAACACTCTGCGGTACCTCCTCCAGCAACTTCGACAGTTGGGGAAGTGCGCCGGTCTCGACCAGCGTTTCGATCTTGCTCGCCAGATCCTTGCCGATCCCTTCGATATCCGTTAACGCGACAGACTCGTCCTGAACCATCGCGGCCAAAGGGTCCGGCAGATCTCGGACGACGCGCGCGCCGTTGCGGTACGCACGCACGCGAAATGGATTGGCTCCTTGAAACTCGAGCAGATCCGCCATCTGGTCGAAAGCATCAGCGATCCTGTCGTTCGTCATGGTTGGCGCAGCGATAATCAGAGCTGCTGGCTCTCCCTTTTGAGGCTAAGACGATGCAAAACAACGGTTGCCGAATTCTGTTGGCTCTCCCGGTCGTAGCCGAACTCGCAGAGCCGTAGCCGAACTCGCCAGAGTTTGGCTTGGTGGACTTGCCGACTCGGCCAAGTTCTGGCGAATTCGGCTACAAGAAGTCCTTAACGACGTCGGTGAAAGTGGGATCAGTATCGGCAACGCATTGTCGGGCGCCTCCTAGGCATGGATTTCGACGACATCTTTGTCCTGCAGCACATAGTCGGCCTTCACCGTGGTGCCGTCATGCACCTGGCTGCCCCAAACCCTGGCGTACCGCAGATTTTGGGCGACATCCTTGTGAATCATCTCGGCAATCTCCAACAGAGTTCCTCCTCGCCGAACGGTAAACGGTTTTTCGTAGTCCGGCTCTCGCTGGCGCGGGTGCTTGGTGTACACCCGCACGACGTCCATGGCCTCGAACACCGCCTCCCGCAGCCGATCGAGCCCTGTTCCTTGTGCGGCGGAAATGACGAATTCAGGGAACTCGAGTTCACAGATTCGTGCAGCAGTTGTAGTCGCTCCTCTGCGCCCTCGGCGTCGATCTTGTTCGGAACCAGCAAACAGCGGGTAAAAGAAACACCCACATCGTTTTCATCTAGATAGGAGGTCGTAGCCAACCGTGTCTTGGTGGAACCCAGCTTTTCAACGACCGCCTGATAGTGATCGATGCCTTCGTCGTCACCCAAGTCGGCAAGCAACAGCACTAAGTCCGCACCGCGCACTAGCCCCTGGACAACTGGATCGAAGAGATCGGTAGTAATGGGCGGAGTATCGATGATCTGGACCATCACGTCCTCCCAGGGCATCATGCCTGGGATCGGTTGGCGTGTGGTGAAGGGATACGGTGCGACTTCTGGCGTGGCCTTGGTCAGACTGCAGAGAAGTTGGCTCTTGCCGGCATTTGGACCGCCGATCAACACCGCCCGCCCGGCCCCTTGGCGCGGAATCCGCAAGGCCGCCGTGCGGCCGCCCCCTCGCTTTTGATGCTGCTCCGAGCTCACGTTTCGCCCGGCTGATCTTCTGCTTCAAATCCGCTTGGAGTTTGTCGGTGCCTTTGTGTTTGGGAAGCTCGCGAAGCATCACCTGCAGGCACCGCAGCTCCTCGTCGGGAGTCGCCGCGCGGCGATACTCTTGTTCTGCCTTGTGATATTGTGCAGTCAGATTCGCTGGCATGCGCTTATTGTAGGGGACAACCCGAAGCCAATCATCCCGAGAGTTGCAGCGCGGAGGTTCAGGTTACAATACTCAGCACACAGCGCAGCGTAGTCGCCACCAAAGTCCCTTCTCCCCGCCGGGGGAGAAGGTGGCCGCAGGCCGGATGAGGGGGAAGCCAGAGTGAAAAACTTGCGCACGGCGCGAAGACTTTGACTATTAGTAGCACAGAGTACTCCCTGGGCCGTCCATTAAGTACAGCACCTACGAGTGTGCAGGAGGCGACGAGATGAGCGCGACAACTGTCATCGTCACCACTGCCTTTGCGCTGCTGGCGTCAGCCGTCGCGGAGCTCAGAGCGGAAGAGCCGCTGGAGAAACGTCCTAACGTCCTACTCATCTACACCGACGATCATGCCCAATGGGCGGTTGGCGCGTATGGAAACAAGGACGTGTACACACCCTATATGGATCGCCTGGCCTCCGAAGGGATGCGGTTCACCCAGGGATTCACCAAGCCGGTCTGCTCTCCTTCGCGGGCGATGTTGCTCTCCGGCCAATACAGCCACCGCCTCGGCATTCCCGACTACATTCCTTATGGCAATCCAGTTCATGTCGACAACGGTTTACCGGCCGGCACGGCCACCATCGCGTCGCTGCTCAAGAGTGCCGGGTACACGACTGGGCTCGTAGGCAAATGGCACCTGGGTTACGGCCAGAAATACTATCCCCAGCGGTTCGGGTTCCAGAAAGCCGAAGGCTACCGCTATATCGCTCCGGGCAAGCGGTATGACCGGGGTGGACAAATCCCGTACTTAATCGACGGCCAGGAAGTTGGGCATTTCCGAAAATCGTCGGTTATCGAATCTGACAGCACGACCATCCTGGCCGATCGGGCAATCAAGTTTCTGCGGTCCCATTCCGAGGACCCGTTCTTCCTTTTCCTCAGCTTCTACCGGCCACATTTGAGATGGCGGCCGGTACCCGACGAAGATTTCGACCTCTACAGGGACCGCCCCGTGGAGGTTCCCGAACTGGTAGCGGACAGCAGCGTTACTAAAGACCAGCTGCGAGAACTCATGCGGCTCTACTACGCAAACATCACTTGTGCTGATCGGAACATGGGACGGGTACTCAATGTTCTCGACCAACTCAACCTGACCGCCAACACGATCGTCATCTTT
Organism: Pirellulaceae bacterium; assembly: GCA_965223305.1. Taxonomy (GTDB): domain Bacteria; phylum Planctomycetota; class Planctomycetia; order Pirellulales; family Pirellulaceae; genus CBDCWT01. The sequence goes on from CBDCWT010000006.1 coordinate 3,126, forward strand.
GTCGGAGACAATGGCTTCATGGTTGGCCAACACGGCTTGCTCGGCAAGGGTAACGCACGAAGAGTACACATCGACGAGCAGCTCGGGAGTGGCGCCCTGTACAGCCGGGCGAAGGGAACGCGGGCAAACATGTTCGAAGATTCCATACGCGTGCCATTCATCGTCCGCTGGCCGGGCGTGGCCAAGCCCGGCACAACAAGCGACGCGCTGGTTTCGACGATCGACATTCTTCCTACGCTGGCCGAGAGCGCCGGAGCAAGGATTCCCGCCGGCGTCGATGGTCGCAGTCTGTTGCCGCTTCTAGCAGGCGATTCCGAAGCGGCATGGCGGGACGCCTACTTCGACACCTACGACATGATCTATCTCGGCGATAACGGCGAAAAGCCACACATGCGCATGATCCGCACGGACGACTGGAAGCTGGTGCTTTACCATGATGAACGCGGACAGCCACTCGACCAGGGCGACCGCCATGAGTTGTTCGACTTGAAGGATGACCCCGGCGAACTCGCTAACTTGTACGGAAAACCGTCCGCGCAATACGTCCAGCAGGAGCTCGAAACAAAGCTACTCGACTGGATGCGTGAAACCGGCGTGACAGAATAGGCTGCCAGGTCCGGCCACAAGTCAGCCGGAATGCGTTAGCATCCGGTTTGTGAACCGTAGGCTAACGCCCAGCGGCTGATCTTGGAGCGTAGCCGAACTCGCCAGAGTTTGGCGGAACGCCGATTGGTCCAAATTCTGGCGAATTCGGCTACCAGAAGGAGGCCGGAACAAGCGGCGCATGAAGCTATCCGTCAGCGTAAGACTTTTCCGCCGCGCCGTTCCTGCGGGAATGAGGACGACCACAACCACCCCCGCGGGTGCCGGAACAGCACGGCGGTCACGCAAAGCGAGTAACTCAGCATCCCTCTCGCCGCTCGTTCCGGCCTACATCTCTCCACATCTCAGCCCACAAATCAGCCGGTACGCGTTAGCGTCCGGTTTGTGAACCGTAGGCTAACGCCCAGCGGCTGATCTTGGAGCGTAGCCGAACTCGCCAGAGTTTGGCGGAACGCCGATTGGTCCTATTTCTGGCGAATTCGGCTACCAGATGTAGGCCGGAACAAGCGGCGCATGAAGCTATCCGTCAGCGTAAGACTTTTCCGCCGCGCCGTTCCGGCGGGAATGAGGACGACCACAACCACCCCCGCGGGTGCCGGAACAGCGCGGCGGTCACGCAAAGCGAGTAACTCAGCACCTCTCTCGCCGCTCGTTCCGGCCTACATCTCTCCACATCTCAGCCCACAAATCAGCCGGTATGCGTTAGCATCCGGTTTGTGAACCGTAGGCTAACGCCCGGCGGCTGATCTTGGAGCGTAGCCGAACTCGCCAGAGTTGGCGGAACGCTGATTGGTCCAAATTCTGGCGAATTCGGCTACCAGAAGTAGGCCGGAACAAGCGGCGCATGGAGCTAACCGTCAGCGTAAGACTTTTCCGCCGCGCCGTTCCGGCGGGAATGAGGACAACCGCGCGTGCCGGAACAGCGCGGCGGTCACGCAAAGCGAGTAACTCAGCACCTCTCTCGCCGCTCGTTCCGGCCTACATCTCTCCACATCTCAACCCACAAATCAGCCGGAATGCGTTAGCCATCCGGTTTGTGAACCGTGGGCTAACGCCCAGCGGCTGATGTGGCGCGGCGGGCTTCTCGCGGATCATCCACCGCTGCGGACCGATTTCCAGCCGCCGTCTCCCAGGGACGTGGCCGGTTTTGCCGCTGGCCGGACAACTCGACGTTCCTGTCTGAGCGGTTCGCTCCACGAGACCGGAGTCGTACTCGAAGGGCGCCTAGCACGCGCTGCGGTGTGGTTCTGTGGATCGAGTAACGGTGGAGCGTGGATTCGGCCACGGTCGCTCGGCCGATTCGAATCTGGATCGGGAATCGGGACAATATCGGTCGCTGTCGGCCCGGGCGACGGCCTTTTGGTGCTCAACGGCCCCGGAAAGCTCGAGTTTGCCGAGCCACGATATGCCGCTGAAGTCGGCGACCCTTCCGCGGGCAGCCGCGGCGGCTGGTCAGCCGGCGCGACGGAACCACCGCTGCCGGGCGCCTGGGCGGGTGCTGGAACGAGCCCATTCTGCCCACCCGGCGTCTGATAGCCACCGGAGTTCGGCACGTAGTAAGGACTCGACGTGGCCGCCCCAGAAGTGGTGGTCGTGCTGCAAGAACCGCATTGCCCAAGACTGGCCGTGGGCGGACGGTAGTAAGTAGGCAGTGCCATTGCCTGGGGGCCGCGCAGCCATGAGCAGAGCGGGCGATAGCGAACCGTAGGCACTCGTTGGACTTGGTAGCCAAAGCTGTTGCACGCTTGAAGCTGGGTGGTCGGTAAGCCCGTCCACGGCTGCGCCATCCCAACCGGACGGTATCGGGTCACCGGCACTCGCAGCCAGGAGCTGCGGTAATACTGCTTAGGTGCGTACATTGAGGTCAGCGGTTGCGCTGTCGGATACAGCGGTGGGCAGGCGGGAGCGGCCGCCAAACCCGTCGCAACTCCACCGTACGCCTGCGCACACGGATCACAGCTGGACAAGGGCTGCGCAACTCCAGAGTAAGCGGGTAACTGAGCCGCCGTGTAGCCGGCGGTCACCGGATATCCAGGGTAGCGCCGCGTTTGGTAATAGGGCGAGCGACCCCACAACCAGTCCCGGAAAGGACAAGCCTCGGCCGTCGCCGACGCAGTGACTGTTGACACCGAGGCCATCATGCAGATGGTAAAACGAAACCGTGTCAAATTGCTCATCTTTCGGCTACCTATTTGCATGAACGTGATATACCACCCTCGTTAGACCGCCTGACCGTCGGATCTGTCAACCGCAGCCGCCGTGGTATCACGCATTTGCGAAGCGATTACGAAAATACCGTTCGTGCCGCTTGTACCCGCAAACACAGCACGGGCGCAACCGTACCGACGGCACGGTTACTCAAGAGTAGGTCACAGAATGGGCGCGTCAGCCCTTTCTCCCGCTCGTCCCACAGATGGACGACTGGCTCGGCACCTAGAGCGGCGCTCGTAGAGGTCATACAGCTCGAAGAAGACTTCGCGTAAGTTGCCGTTGTGTCGTCGCAGAGCGGCGTCGACATCGCTGCGACGGATCAGGCTCGCTGCATCGAGCCCGCGCACCAAGCGGCTGGCAACCGCCGGAGTCACCCGCGTCGTCCAGAGCGCCGGCAAACCCGCCGAACGGTGTGTTGCCACCAGCAATCCGGCGGATCGCCGCCGGCATTGGCTGTGCAGCCGGAGTCGCGCCGGCAACCACAACTGCTCGTATCCGTCAACAATGACCTGAGTCTTTTCATTCCAGCAACTCATCTGGCCGCGGTTGAAGGGCAGCCGACGTTGCCCCCGATGCAACGTCACATGCTCGACAGCACGGCCGCTCTCCCGGACGTGGCGGCTGAGCTGGCACAGCAATGTCGACTTGCCGGACCCGTGCGGCCCTACGATCTCGCCCCACCAGCCGTGGCGTGCCAAAGTGCGAACCAACCCCGCAGCCGACACGCCGTCTGGAAATCGATAGGTGAGCGCGCCGGGTCGTACCATGCTCGTCGAGAAGGGATTTCGCATCGCAATGGGCGGTCTACGGCGGTGGATTGTGCTTATGGGGGTCGTCGACCTGATTGTTGTCATGCGCGGCGATCCACATACATCCGCGAAACCGTCACCCCTGTGCGATCAACTCACTTCTCCGTCAACATCGGCGACTCGCGCCGGCGAGGTCACTCCCAACGTAAACGGCTGCTCGAAGAATGTCTCTTTGCCGCGACGCAAGAACACCCGCACCCGCGCACACCATCGAATCTTGACGATCAACCCGTTGTAGCTCAGCGGGCTGTTCGGCAGAGCCGCTTGAAAACGATGCAGACGGCACAAATCTCCATCGTCCGCATCCCCCGGCACACGTCGCTCGAAGTAGTGGACACCCAAATCCTCATCGCCCTTGCCCTCGGTATACCACAGAATCGACGATTCGACGGCGAGCACATCGTCTGGATCGACAGCGTCAACCTGCGACTCGCAACGCAGCACGTCACCGGGTGCGAAGTACGACTGGGGGTTCAGAATCTGAAGACTGATCAGCGGTTCCATGGTCGACCTGCCTGCCGCCCACCGTTTAACTCTCCGCTGTAGTGTGTGTGCCATTTCGGTTGGGGTAGATGATAACAGGAAAGTTCCTAACGAACGCCGGACAGGAGACCGGCTCTCCTTCCACTAGCAGCTTCCACCGAACCGCGTTATGCGCAGACTGAAAGGAGTGCACAGCATTCTGCGGAACAGCGAGCGACGCCTGAGCCACAAACGGGTTTCCCGGCTCTAACTCGATCTGTTCGCGCCGCAAGATGTCGTGCCTGGAGACAACCTGCGTTTCCATGCGGACGTCGGTCCCCTGGTGGTATGTCGCCTCCTCCTCACAAACAAGCGTCAGCTGGAGTGAGTTTAGCGAAAATCGGCCTAACTGCGAGACGGCTATTTCATATTCTTGTCCCGGATGCAAAGGAAAGTCAGAAATCTCGATATAGGTTGGCCCCACCCTTCCAAAACGCCATACGTCACTCAGTAGACGCCTAATCGACCAGACGCTGAAACCCAGAAAAGGGACCGTAAAGCCAAGTAGCATCCAGTTGGGAGTTCGTATCAACGCGCTCGCCACGAACAAGACGGCTAGCACCGAAGCAAAACCCGAAAGCAGCATCGCCAACACCGCCATCGTGGCCAGTTTCCAGACGGTCCGCTGGACCTCCGCAGGAAGTCGGTAGGCCAGGTTGACGCCCGGACTGTCAGTCATCCGCTCATCACGGGGCACATTCGGGTACTGCTGGGGAGAAGGCAGCGCCTCGCGGATCAAATCGATTGCCGCCGCCCGCCGCACTATCGCTGAACGACGCTCGGCCGACGCCCCGGCGTGGGCGACGGCGTACAACACACCCAACCCGCCGATCAGCATCAACGACGCTAGCACCAGGACAACCAGCCAAAACCCAAATCCAGGCTGATAGATGTGTGGCGTGGGATTCACTACCTGAGAGGCTACGAGTGCCGAGAGACTCATCGTGCCTAGCAGGAACAGCAAGCCGAAGAAGACTGCTTCGCCCAAGCTGCCGGCGATCCGTGAACCGGTCCGGCGGTCGCCCCGTTTCTTTCCAAAAACCTTGAACCGCAACGTCGACTTCCTTCCGCTGGCCAATCTCCTCACAGATACGGCTGTTCGCCGCGCAGCTTGACGCCTGCGCGGTATTGTACTCCAATCGCCTAGACATGAAATCGCCGATGTGACAGATCCCCGCGGTCCCGGACGCGTTCCGACAATCCGCCGGAACTAAGTGACCCATGATCCGCCTAAAATTGGCAAGAGCGCCCCAGTACTTCTTTGGGTTTGTCGTCCTCATTTTCGCTGGCCAGACAGGCCTGTTGCGACTGTATGCAGGCGACTGGCCGCAGATCCTAGGCCCGCACCGTAGCGGCGAGGCGATGAACGAACCCGCCTTGGAACCCTGGGGGCGAACCGGTCCGCGGCAAGTCTGGAGCGTCGAGGTCGGTGAGGGCTTTGCCGGGCCCGCCGTCTCGAATTCCATTGTCTTCGCCTTTCACCGCGTCAACGGCAGCGAGCGAGCTGAGGCGTGGCGAGCAAGTTCGGGCGAGCGTGTCTGGCAGCGCGATTTCCCGGCCAGCTACCGCGGGCGGGTCAATCCCGATTCCGGGCCTCGTTGTGTCCCACTCGTGCACAACGGCCGCGTTTTCCTGTTCGGAGCCGCTGGTAATCTGTACTGTCTCGACGCCTCGGACGGGAAACCGATCTGGTCGCGCGACGCCTACGGCGACTTCGACGGCCGTGAGGGATATTTTGGCGCAGGCAGCACTCCCATCGTTAGCCAAGGCAAGTTGCTGGTCAATGTAGGAGGTCCGCGGGCCGGACTGGTCGCCTTCGACCTGGAAACCGGAGCAACCGTTTGGCAGCTGCCCGGCGAAGGAGCAAGTTACTCCTCGCCGACCGCGACGACGATTGATGGACGGGAGGCGGTGATCTTCGTCACTCGTCTGAACACCGTCGCCGTGGATAGTGCCGGCCAGCTGCTATTCCGGTTTCCGTTCGGACGTAGCCGAACAACGGTAAATGCCGCCACACCGCTAGTCTTCGACGAGCGTCTATTTATCTCCGCCAGCTACGGAATCGGCGCAAAGCTCACCCGTCTGCGTTCGGGCGCGCCCGAGACGATCTGGCAAAACGACTTGGCGATGTCCAGCCAATATACGACGTGCGTCCACTACGACGGGTTCCTGTACGGCGTGCACGGACGAGAGGACTTCAACAATGGCGAACTGCGCTGCATCGAAGCGAGTACCGGTGACATTCGTTGGCAGGCACGGCAAGTCGGTATCGCCCACACCATCTTGGTCCACGACCGACTACTCCTAGTCGGCGTGGAAGGAAATATCTGGTTGGTCGAGGCGACCCCAGCGGCCTTTCGCCCATTAGCCGAAGCCAGGCTTACCGACAGTACAACGCGAGCCCTGCCGGCCCTCTCGGATGGGCGGCTCTTCCTGCGAGATGCGCGGCGGCTGCGGTGTTTCGAACTGTGAGGCAGACGACACGGCGCGCCCCACAGCATCCTTAACCCGAATTATTCATGAGCGATCTGCTGCGAGGTCGTAAGTCCATCCGTGGCTTCGTCATGCTTCACAATTCTCCCTCGACGTATTGCTTCAATACGCCTGCGGAAGAATTGCTCGCCTTCCTTGCCACGAACGTACTTACAACCTCTCGCGACGATCTTCATGAATAATCCGGGTTAATGCTCGGCGCGTTGCCGGTAGAATCCGATGCTCTCTAAGGCCTGGTACACTTCCTCCAGCGTTTTCTCGCCAAAGTTCGAAATCGCCAGTAGGTTATCGGGCGTGCAGTTCAACAGATCTTGCACGGTAAAGATGCCACGTTCCTCGAGGCAATTTGTCGTCCGCACAGTCAGCCCAATCTCGGCCGTGCTCATCTCCAGACGCTCTGCCAAACTGCGAGATGCCTCTTCGGCTGCACTTAGAGGAATGCGAGTCATTGGGGTCCCTCCCTGTCGAGTGACGGAACTATCCGCTTTGATGCTGAGGCCAGCCCGCACCACCTGATGCCCATCCAAAGCATCTCTGCTCGGTTGCCTAGTATAACAGCGGATCTGGCCAGACAAACCGCACCTGCAGCGGCCGCTGTCGTTCGCTCCGCGGGGCTATCACCGCTAGCTCCAAAGATAGACCCGATGCGCAGACAGCCGGTAGCCGAATGCGGCGGGGCGCGGTCTCACGATTCCATCTGGCCGCCGGTGCCGTGTGGCTCGCCGTGGAGGATGGAGCGACGCTGAGGTGAGCGCGATGCCTCGGCGAAAAGCTGTCCAACCCGTATAATTAGGAGACGATGGAGCTTCGCACACGCCAACATGAGTCACTCACGGACGATATCCTGAAACCACTGACTCCCGCGCAGCGGGAGGCTGTCTGCCACGTCGACGGGCCGCTGCTCATTCTGGCCGGCCCTGGCAGCGGCAAAACCAAGGTGGTGACCCATCGCATCGCTTACCTGCTAGCACAAGGGGTGCCAGCACGGCAGATCTTGGCGCTCACCTTCACCAACAAAGCTGCGGACGAAATGAAGCTGCGGCTCGATCGGCTAGCGCCAAACCAACCCGTCTGGATGAGCACGTTTCATCGTTTCTGTGCGCGGCTGCTGAGAGTTCATGCCGCCCAGGTCGGTCTGGCGGAGAACTTCTCGATTTACGACGCCGAAGACAGCCGCAAGTTGCTGGCCGAAACGTTGCGAGCGAGCGAAACGACCATTACGCATGTCACTCCCGAACAGCTCGCGCGGGAAATCAGCGCCGCCAAGAACAGCCTGCTGCCTGCCGATTGCTACAAACCTCGTCGCGGGGACCCACTTGGCTCGCTCGTCGAGAAGATCTATCCGGACTACCAACAACGGCTGATCACCGCCAATGCCGTAGATTTCGACGACCTGTTGCTGCACGTCGCCACTTTGCTGCAAGAGAACGCACAGCTTAGACACGACTTAGACGCACGCTATCGCTATATCTCCGTCGACGAGTACCAGGACACGAACTTCGCCCAGTATGCGATCGTGCGGGCTCTGTCGCAAAAGTACGACAATCTCTCAGCGACGGGCGATCCGGACCAGTCGATCTACGGCTGGCGGGGCGCAAACCTCGACAACATCCTGGATTTCGGAAACGACTTCCCAAACGTGCATGTGGTTCGGCTCGAGCAGAACTACCGTAGCACCGGCAACATCCTGCGTGTGGCGGACCAGCTGATCCACCACAATCGGCGCCGCCACGAGAAAGCTCTGTTCACCGAGAATCCGGCTGGGGAACCCGTTCGCTTGACCGTCTACCCAACCTGCCGGGATGAAGCACACGACATCGCTGCGACGATCTCGACGCTCATTCACAACGGTCAACGCCGCGCACGGGACTTCGCGATTTTCTACCGCGTCAACTCGCTCTCTCGCGGTCTGGAGAACGCGCTGCGCAACTTTAACATCCCTTACCAGATCGTCCGCGGCTTGGAGTTCTACCAACGTAAGGAAGTTAAGGACATTTTGGCCTATCTTCATCTGATCAATAATCCACGGAACGATGTAGCTCTGCGACGCGTCATCAACGTACCTCCCCGGCGGATTGGGAAGGCAACCATCACGCAGTTGGCAGACCATGCGCGGCGCTACAATCTATCTCTGCTCGATGCAGCCCGAGAAGCAGGGCTCGTTGAGGCGTTGAGCAAGCGATCTGCCACGAACGTGGCGGCATTCGTTGCCATGTACGACCGTCTGAGTCTCCACGCGGCCGCTCCGCTGGAAGAGATCGTGGGACGGCTGATCGACGAGTCCGGCTATCAAGAATGGTTGGAGAACTCAGATCAGGAGGAGGACGCCGAACGCCTCGCCAACGTCCACGAACTCTTGAACGACGCCCGTGAGTACGACGTCCGCCATCCCGAAGGCTCACCCCTCGAGAGCTTTCTCGAAGAAGTTGCCTTGTCGAGCGATGTCGACGAGTGGGAAAGTGAAACCGATCGCGTATCCCTGATGACACTGCATGCGGCCAAGGGTCTCGAGTTTCCGGTCGTCTTCATCATGGCCGTCGAGCAGCACTTCATGCCCCATAACCGCAGCCTGGAAGATCCCATGATGATGGAAGAAGAGCGGCGGCTGTTTTTCGTGGGGATCACGCGTGCCGAGGAGAACCTGCAGATCAGCCTGGCGTGCCGCCGGTTCCTACAGGGCTCGCCGAGGATCATGGTACCCAGCTCGTTCCTGGTAGAGTTGCCACGCGAGGAAATGGACGTTCGCGAGCCACCGGGCAAGAGTGCCTTCAGGCCGGATCTCCCAGAGTTCGAGGGTGCGGACGAAGAAGGGGATTTCGCCTACGACCAGACGCTCGAAGTCGACGACCAAGTGAGCCAGTTGCCGGAAACAGACTCGGAGTCGCCGCAGTCGATGCCTCCGGCCGTGATCACAGCGGCTGAGCTGTTGGGAGAAAGTCCATCGCCGGTCCGCGCCGACCCGGATAGTTTTCGTCGTGGAATGGTGGTGCAACATCCGGAATTCGGGTTGGGCAAGATCGTCGCCCTAAGCGGTGCCGCAAGCAAGCGGCGGGCGACCGTGCAATTCTTCACACAGGATCGAGAAAGGAAATTCGTCCTGATTCACAGCCAGCTGCAACCAGTGAAATCCAGAGAGTCATGAGCACCAGTTTTCCGAAGGTCGCGCAGCTCAAGACAATCCACGCACTTCAGCAACACCTGCAGCAGCTGGGCTGGGAGCTGCCGATTGACGAGAACATCCTGTCGGCTGCCGAACACTCGCCACTCGCTGCCGATTTGGAAATCGGTGGTTTTCGCGTCGGCAACCGGTGGTGTATTCATCCCATGGAGGGCTGGGACGCGAACCGTGACGGGAGCCCGTCAGAACTAACCTTGCGTCGCTGGAAAAACTTCGGCATTAGCGGAGCGAAGCTGATCTGGGGCGGCGAGGCAGCCGCGGTCCAGGAAGATGGCCGCGCCAACCCCAACCAAACGCTCGCTGTCCCGGCCAACCGCGCCGGGCTGGCTGCATTGCTCGAGACCCTCCAAGACGCTCACAAGCAGCGATTTGGAAACACCGATGATCTCTTGGTAGGCCTCCAGCTGACCCATTCCGGCCGCTTTTGCCGACCCGACTCCAAGCAGCTCCAGCCCCGACTCGCCTACCATCACCCGTTGCTGGACGCCAAATTTGGAATCGATCCAGAGGACGCCGCGGTCGTCTGCAGCGACGACTACCTGGAGCGATTAATCGACGCCTACGTCGCCGCGGCAGGGGTCGCACGCGATGTCGGGTTCCGGTTCGTGGACATCAAGACTTGCCACGGCTACCTAATGCACGAGTTCCTCAGCGCAGAGCGGCGAGCTGGCAAGTTTGGCGGCGACTTTGAGGGTCGGACGCGACTGCTGCGGACAATTATCGGTCGGGTGAGGGCCGAGTACCCGGACTTGATGGTGGTCGTGCGGTTGAGTCTGTTTGACATGCCCCCCTTTGAAGGCCCCGACGTCGGGCGGCCCATGAACTTCTCAGAGCTGCTGCCCTATCGCCTCGCTTTTGGCGCGGACCCATCCAATCCGCTGGAGTATGACCTGCGCGAACCGCTGTTGCTGATGGAACGGCTTACCGAACTCGGCGTTGTGTCGGTCAACCTATCTGCGGGAAGCCCCTACTACAACCCCCACATCCAGCGACCGGCGATGTTTCCCCCCAGCGACGGCTACCAGCCTCCGGAAGATCCGCTGATCAGCGTCGCTAGGCAAATCACCGCCGCCCGCCAGTGCAAACAGGCCTTCCCCGAGCTGCCGTTGGTCGGCAGCGGTTTCACCTACTTGCAAGACTACCTGCCCCATGTGGCGCAGGCAGTCGTCCGCAATGGCTGGATCGATGCGGTCGGCATCGGCCGCATGGTCCTCTCGTACCCTGATCTCCCGGCCGACACGTTAGCAGGCAGGCCCCTGCAGCGGAAACGCGTGTGCCGCACTTTCAGCGACTGCACCAGCGCGCCCCGCAATGGTCTCGTCTCAGGCTGCTTCCCGCTTGACCCGCACTACAAACAGCTTGCCGAGTTCGAGGAGTTGCGAGAAATCAAACAGCAGCTTCGCAAGGCGCCGTAGGTATGGCCCGCGTTTCGAAGTGGTGCTTTCCGCCTTTCCGCAGGGACAAGATGTCAGATTTGTCGAGTTTTTCGTAACCCGAAGCGTAAGCGAGGGGAGTTGGTGCACCAACGCAAGTCATTCCCTCGCTAACGCTTCGGGTTCCGATAGAGGCCAAACGCGCATCTTCAAAACTCACGCCTTGGGTTCCGAGCAGCATCGCGGTCGACTGGTGGAAAAGCAGCGCGAGTCGACCGGCGTAACTCTGGGTCAATCGGCGGTCAAACGATAGAATAACGCGCAGCATGAGCATCGCGGAATCGGCAACCTCCGCACTGGACCAGGTGCGGCAGCTGCCTAACTCCTTGAGCAGGGCCAAGGACTTCCTCTCAGCCGTCGCCGCTTTGCAGGCGGAGGGCGAAGCGAGCTTCGAGGGTGTCTGGGGATCTTCTTCTGCGCTGTTGGCGACGGCGTTATGGCAGCATGCGCCCGCGGGGCTGGTGGTTGTCTGCCCCACAGCCGAGGGCATCGATGCGGCATACGACGATCTGACATTATTCTCAGGGGTCGAGCCCCTACGGTTTCCGGCCTGGGAATCGATGCCGGACGAAAGGCTGGTCCACGACGAGATCTACGGCCAGCGACTCCGGACACTGAAGGTGCTGGGCACCCCCTTCGGCACCCGGCGAAACGGGGCCGCCAAGCCCTGTGTGGCCACCAGCATCCAAAGTCTGCTGCAGCCTGTGCCCAGCCCTCAGGAACTGAGCAACCACACTCGCTGGCTGCGCGTCGGGGACGCCTTCGATCTGCCGGAACTGCTCCGTTGGCTAGCGGAGCAACGATTTCACGCCACTAGTGCCGTCGAGCTTCCCGGCGAGTTCTCCGCACGGGGTGGGATACTCGATCTGTTTGGACCCGATTGGTCGGCCCCGGTGCGTCTCGAGTTGTTCGGCGATGAAGTGGCATCGATTCGCGAGTTTGATGTCTCGAGCCAACGGAGTTTGCGGGCGCTCAAGGAAGTGGAGATCACCGTACTGCGGCCCGCCCAGCGGTGGGCTGCACACTTTACCGACTACCTGAAGTCTGGTTGGTGGCTGTTGTCGCTGGATCCCGAAGTTGCGCATGAGCACGCGAACCACTACCTGCAGCTGCTGGAGGAGCCGGCCGAATCACACAGTCTGAAAGAAGTGACGAGCCGCTGGAAGTCCTTCCCACTGGCCACGGCGACGGGGATCGCGGAAGGCCGGTCGGGTGCGGCGTTCCAGCTGCAGGCTGAGTCGGTTGAACGGTTCAGCGGCGAAGTGAGCCGCGTCCGCGAAGAGCTGCAGCGTGTCGGTGAGGGCGATACCGTTTTTCTGGTCACAACCACCACGGCAGAAGTCGACCGACTGCAAGAGATCTTGGGCTCGACCAAGCTGGCTCAGGCTGGCCGGCTGCAGTACGTCGTCGGGTTTCTGAACGAGGGATTTCGCTTCCGCGCCGAGAAGGCGGTTCTCGTATCGGCCAACGAACTGTTTCAGCGCAGCTCGTTGCGCCGTCTTTCGCGCCGTCATCTCGGAAGGCGATTGACAGCTTTGTCGAGTTGCGCAGCGGCGATCTCGTCGTGCACCTAAGTCACGGCATCGGCCGCTACCGCGGCGTCGAGCTGTTGGACAAACAGGGCAATGTAGAAGAGCATCTGCTGATCGAGTTCGCCGGGGGGGCCCGGGTCTACGTACCCGCCACCAAGATCGACTTGGTCCAGAAGTACGTAGGAGGAACCAAGACAACCCCTAAGCTGGCGCGGCTAGGTGGAGCGGCTTGGTTACGCCAGAAAAAGGCAGCGGAAGCGGCCGTGCAGGACATGGCTGCCGAGATGCTCGAACTGCAGGCCGAGCGGCTCAGCAGGCCGGGCAATGCGCTGGCCACAGATGGCCGAGTGGCAGCAGGAGTTCGACGCCTCATTCCCCTACGAAGAAACGTCCGACCAACTGGTCGCGATTCGCGAAATCAAAGCCGATATGGAGTCGGCGCAACCGATGGATCGGCTGCTCTGCGGCGATGTCGGTTTCGGCAAGACCGAGCTGGCAATGCGGGCGGCGGTTCAAAGCGGTTGACAACGGCTACCAGGTCGCCGTGCTGGTGCCGACAACGGTGCTCGCCGAACAGCACTACCATACCTTCTCGGAACGCATGGCCGAGTTTCCCTTCGATATCGCTCGGCTGAGCCGGTTTTGCTCGACCAAAGAGCAACGCGAGATTGTGCAGGGTCTGCGCGGCGGACGGATCGATATCGTCATCGGAACGCATCGGCTGGCGTCCAAGGATGTGCAGTTCCATAACCTTGGGCTTGTCATCATTGACGAAGAACAACGTTTCGGGGGTCGAAGTCAAGGAACGCCTGAAGCAGCTCCGCGCGACCGTCGATATCCTGACCATGACGGCCACGCCAATTCCCAGAACTCTGCACATGAGTCTAGTTGGCGTACGAGACATCTCCAATCTCGAGACGCCACCTGAAGACCGCGTGGCCATCGAGACCCAGTTATCGCGGTTCGACCGTGGTCTGATCCGCCGAGCGGTGCTTCGCGAATTGAATCGAGAGGGGCAAGTCTTCTTCGTTCACAACCGCGTGCAAGACATTCAGGTGGTGGCTGAAAAGCTGAAACAAATCGTTCCAGAGGCAACGGTCGAGATCGCACACGGGCAGATGCCTGAAGATCACCTGGAACAGGTAATGGTCGACTTCGTCGCCCATAGGTTCGACCTGTTGCTGGCCACCACCATCGTTGAAAGCGGCTTGGACATTCCCAACGCGAACACGATCTTCATCGACGAGGCAGACCGCTACGGACTGGCCGATCTCCATCAGCTGCGAGGCCGTGTGGGCCGCTACAAACACCGCGCCTACTGCTATCTGCTGATCGACCAACACAAGCACCTGACACCAAACGCTGCTAAGCGGCTGCGCGCCATCGAAGAGTTTTCCGAGATGGGAGCTGGCTTCGCGCTCTCCATGCGCGACCTGGAGATCCGTGGCGCCGGGAATCTGCTGGGGCATCAACAAAGCGGGCACATTGCCGCGGTCGGCTACGAGTTCTACTGCCAGCTGCTGGAGACTGCCGTGCGCTCCCTGAAGAAGATCCCGCGTCGTTTGTCGGTGGATGTCGATCTCGACTTGCCCGGAACGGCCTATTTTCCAGATGACTACGTCCCTGACATGCGGCTGAAAATCGATCTTTACCGCCGTCTACGGCGGGCTGCCAGCTACGATGAACTGAGAGAGTATCGAGAAGAGTTGGTCGACCGCTTTGGGACACCCAGTGAGCCGGTCAACCGCCTGCTGGATTTGGCCGAATTGCGGCTGGATGCGGCCCGCTGGCAGATCACATCGGTTTATCTCGAAGATCGGTATCTTGTGCTAGCATTTGCTGACTCCAGTCGCATGAGGGAGTTACAGAACCGATCGAGGCGAAAGCTGCGAATCGTCGACGGGCACCACGCCTATTCTCCGTTGGAAGGCCTCAGTGATCGACCACCTCGAAGTCGCAAAATCGGTGTTGCGACCAGAGGGCATCGAGCAGTAAACTCCCGCCCCCAGCGCCAACCCCTTTTCGCGCCGGGTCTCCTCCCGCTCGTCCTCACCCATGACAGAGGCGTGCTCCGTGGCTCGCATTGCCGTTTCAGCTTCCCGCCGCAGCGCGTGCGGACTTCTCTTGGCGCTTGTCGCCTGCTGCGCAGAAGCGCAACAGCCGCAGCCCGGATTTCCACCTCCTCCGCCCAGACAACCTGGTTTCACGCCTCCACCCGCCTCGGCTGCCTACCCGGCCCCGGCCGAAGAGCTGTTTGAACCTGCTGAGACGGCAGCCCGAGTGGGCGACCAGTATATCTTCTACGGCGAGCTGCAGGGGGACGCCAACATCATGATCGAGACGCTGCTGCAGGCAGCACCTGCTGAGCAACGAGGCGCGCTACGGAGCCAGTTGCGAAGTGAGCGGCCGCGACTGATGAAACAACTGTTGGCGAACGCGATCGAGCGGAAACTGATGTACATCGAGTTCCGCCGCAACCTCCCCGCCAAGAACTTGGACGAGATCCTGCCCAAGATCGACGCTCAGATCAACGATGCTTTCTCGGAAAGCCTGTTCAAGATGATCGACCAGCTAGCGGAGCTGCCACAGGAGAAGCACGAGCACCTAGCTCGGCGGGATCCGCGTATCTTTCGACTGGCAAACTTGATGAAGCTGATGGAGCTGACTTCGCTCGGCCAACTGGAAGCCGTACTCCGCACCAACGGATCGTCGCTGAACAAACAACGTCAAGCGTTTGGCGAGCGGATCATGGGCCAAGAGGGGATGAAACACAAGGTCGTGCTCGACCCGGAAGTAACGCATCAGGAGATGTTAGCTTACTACCACGAGCATCACGAGGAGTTTCAGGTTCCCGCTCGCGCTCGCTGGGAGCAGATAACGATCCGCTTCAGCCGCTGCGAAAACAAAGCCCAAGCCGACGAAATGATCAATGCCCTCGGTCGCGAAATCTACTACGGCGGTGCGCCTTTCTGGGCAGTCGCTAAAAGAAGTTCGCACGGCAGCAACGCCGACAAAGGAGGACTCCGCGACTGGACCGAATGGGGAGATCTCGAGGTGTCTCGAGAGATCAACGACGTCGTCTTTAGCATCGAGCGAAACAGGCTAAGCGGCGTGCTCAAGGACGACGAGGGGTTACACATCGTTCGCGTGCTGGAGCGCGAGCAATCGCACGTGATTCCTTTCACGGAAGCTCAGGTCGACATCGAGCAGACCTTGAAGAACAAGAAGCGGAGCAAGTCGATCGAGGAATACGTTGCAGGACTGCGCGAACGCACCCCGGTCTGGTAACCGCTGCACGGATTCTCGCGTAGAGGGCAAGCCCTTTCGGGAAGGCGAAGCTCCTCGGGAGGGCGAAGCTCCTCGGGAGGGCGAGGCTCCTGCCGAGCCGAGGGACAGCGGGTTACTGTAGAAACCGTGGGCTAATCGCCCAGCGGCTGATGCAGCAGCACGGCCGCCTACCGGCTCACCACAATCAGCCGGAATGCGTTAGCATCCGGTTTGTGAACCGTGGGCTAACGCCCAGCGGCTGATTTTGGATCGAGGTCCCACGCCATCCTGTTTGGCGGACGGCACACGGAGTGTGCCTGCTACATTCGATGCGGCGCCCGACCGCGAGGCTACTCCAACACCTCTTCCTCGCGGGACTTGGCCATGTCGTTGGCCTGATCCTCGTATTTCTTTGTCAGATCCTGAATCTCTTTCTTGGCGTCGTCCCGCGCGTCCTCGCTGATCTCCTTCGCCTTTTCGGCCTGTTCGACAGCCTTGTTGGCATCGCGGCGGATGTTGCGAATCGCGACCTTTGCTTCTTCGGACAGTTCCTTGACACGAGAAACCATTTTCCGCCGCACTTCGCCGGAGAGTGCCGGCACGTTGATGCGTATCAGCCGGCCATCGTTCTGCGGGTTAAAACCGAGGTCGCTGGCGACAATCGCCTTTTCGATGTCTTTGATCGTCCCCGGATCGTAAGGTCGGATCACGATCTGGGTCGGCTCGGGGCGCACCTACCGAAGCCAGCTGTTTGATCGGTGTTGGTGATCCGTAGACGTCGACGCGAAGCGAGTCGACGAGCCCCGGATTCGCTCGACCGGTGCGGATGCCGGCCAGACTTGACCTGAGAACCGTAATCGCTTTCTCCATCCGGTCCTCTGCGTCCAACAAGATATCATCGGCAGACATGACGAGCCCCCACGAATCAAGGCTTGATTAGGGTTCCCACCTTCTCACCCTGGACGGCGCGAAGGATGTTTCCGTCTTTGTTGTAGTTAAACACAATGATCGGCATCTTGTGCTCCATGCAGTGCGCGATCGCCGTACTGTCCATGACGCGGAGGTTCTTCCTGAGCACTTCGTTGTACTCCAACTCGCGGTACATCACAGCGTGCGGATTTTTCTCAGGATCGTCGCTGAAGACACCTTCAACTCGAGTGGCTTTAAGAACGATCTCGGCCTCCAGCTCCAACGCGCGCAGAGCGGCGGCCGTATCTGTCGTGACAAACGGCCCCCCGGTCCCGGCCGCGATGATGATGATCCGACCCTTTTCCAAATGCCGCTTCCCGCGACGACGTATGTACGGTTCCGCCACCCCATCCATACGTATTGCGGACATGAGACGCGTTTGGCAGCCGAGTGATTCGAGTGCATCCTGCAGCGCCAACCCGTTGATGACCGTCGCCAACATACCCATGTAGTGGGCGGTGGCCTCATGGATGCTCGCGCTGCGTTCTTTGAACTGAGCTCCCCGCAGAATGTTACCGCCCCCGATCACGACTGCGACTTGGCAGCCGATCTGCTGTGCCCGTTGTACTTGCCGGGCGATGTGCACGACTTCTTCCATGCTGATGCCGCGCTCGCCGGCAGCACAGAAGCTCTCACCCGAGAGCTTCAAGACTACTCGACCGTAGGTGGATTCCGTAGCGTTCATGTGCAGTCAACCGCGGTTGGCATTATGAGGAGTGACGCAGGATCGATGTGTCTGTAGCTAGTGAGCGTCACTTCTGGCCGAGTTCCCAGTGCACAAAGCGTTTGATTTGCATGCCGTTCTCTTTGGCATACTTGCCAACAGCCAGCTTCTGCTCTTTCACAAAAGGTTGTTCCAGCAGTACCTGTTCGGCATAGAACTTACGCAGCTGGCCGTCAACAATCTTATCCACGATGTTATCCGGCTTGCCTTCTTTCAAAGCAGCCTCTCGCAAGATCGATCGTTCCTTCTCCACGACCGCTGAGTCGAGATCGTCGGTCGTCAATGCAGCAGGTCGCATCGCCGCGATGTGCATACAAACATCTCTGGCCGCTTCATCATTGCCCCCCTCGACTTCGATCAGGACCCCTGAGATCGTACCCGCGTTGTGGCTGTAGCCCCCGCAAGTCGAATCGCTCTTGTAAAAGCGACCCACGTTGAAGACCTCGCGGATGCGGTTCATCAACTCGTCCTTCTGCTCGGCCAGGGTCACCCCGCTCTGACTCGGAGACGGCTGACTCAGAAGTTCGTCTGCGTCAGCGGCGCCGGGGCCTGTGGCCAGCTGCTCGGCAAGGTCGTTCGCCAGTTGCACGAACTCGTTGTTTTTGGCGACAGGATCGCTTTCGCACTTGAGTTCGACAATCGCTCCAGAAGATTTGTCGAGGCCTGTGTAGAGCCCGAACCTTCCGAAAGCCGTCTCTCTGTCGGCGCGACCTCCCATCACCGATGCGCCGCGTTCTCGCAGCCATTGGATCGCCGCCTCAGAGTCGCCCCCACACTCGGTAAGCGCCTTCTTGCAGTCCATCATTGGAAGGCCAGTCTGTTGCCGCAACGCCTTGACCGCGGCCGCCGTGATTTCCGCCATCACTGCTTCTCCTTCTGTCTCATCAATCAAAGTATCAAGTAGGGAGGGAAGTTCCTCTTACTAGCCGCTCCGCCAGCTCCCAGTCGAAAAAGAATCATCCGACCGGTCCCTTGTGTCACCCCAGCAACTCACTGACACTGCTCGCCGATCGCGTGGTGGTCTGGCGGCGCCCGTAGGTCTGGCGGCTCATTCTAAGAGCGTGTTGGCGCGGCGCTATGGGGATTCCTGGCTGTCCTTTGGCTCACCACTGGCTGCCGCTACCGCTTCGACGTCCCCGTCCCCTTTGTCCTGGGCGGCAGGTACGTCGTCGCCCTTCGCTTCCTCCGCGGCCGCTGCCACTCGCGAAGCACCAACGGCATCCGCCAACTGCCGGATGATGATTTCGATCGAACGAATTCCGTCATCGTTTCCGGGGATCGGCAAGTCGACGCTGTCCGGATCGCAGTCCGTATCGATCAACGCAACTGTGGTGATGCCCAGCTTGCGTGCTTCGCGAACCGCGTTTCGTTCCTTCTTTGGATCGACGACTACGATGCACTCGGGCAAGCGATTCATCGTCCGCAACCCGTTCAGGTTGCGATACATCTTCCGATACTCGCGCTTGAGCGCGGATTGCATCTTCTTCGAATAGCTGTCCAACTCTTCGCTGCTGCAAAGCTTCTCGAGCTCCTCGAGACGAGTCAGCCGGCTGCGCACCGTACGGAAGTTGGTCAATGCACCGCCCAACCACCGTTCGCTGACGAAGGGCATCCCACACCGCAAAGACTCTCGCTCGATGCTGGCACTCGCCTGCCGCTTGGTTCCCACGAAGAGCACAAGACTGCCGCCGGCTACGACCTGCCCAAGATATTTCTGGGCTCGTAAGAGACCGCGTATTGTCTCGCGAATGTCGATAATGTGAATCAGATTCTTGCGGGCGTAGATGTACGCCGCCATCTTCGGATTCCAGCGACTGGCCCGATGCCCGAAATGCACGCCCGCGTCAACCAACTCCTGAACCAAAGGCATTGTCACAGATCAGATACTCCCGTCGGCCGCCGAGTCATGCCGCAGTCGCGCGGCACAGGCCGATACAGGCCTTCGCTCAAAGGCGGACAACAAAAAAGGCTTGGAACACTCGCAACTCGATACGTGATATCGCCTTGCGACAAACAAAATCAAGACCCGCCACTTTATCAGCCGCTTGGCAACTGGTCAATCACAGATGACCGGGCGATCTGTTCAGCAAGTCATCGCAGCGGTATACTCGAGGACCTGCGGGCCAAAGCTGGCTCTGGTCCCGCGCACCAAACCGTTCCCACGGATACTTCGCAAGCCCTATGCCCGACCACAACCCTGACCACTGGCAGGAACTCGCCAATTCAATCGGCGCCGAAGCTCCCGCAACACCCGAACCGAGCGAAGAAGAACAGGCTAGTGATGCCCCGGTCGACGCGCCGGTCGAGCCTCCCAAGCGCAAGCCCCGCCCCACTCCCCGGCCCCGGGAAAATCATTGGAACCTCGTGTCCGGCGAGCTAGGCTTGGAATCGACGCCGCCACCGGAACGTGAGCCGAGCGGCGAGTCGTCCGACGCGCCCCTTCCGCCGCCCACCCGCCCGTCCGAGCCGGCACCGGCGCTGGACCAAGAAGACGACCAGGATCCGCTGGCGGTGGATCAAAAACGCTTCGTCGACGAAATTGCGGACATGTTTCACGGAAACGACGACGAACCGCTGGAGGCGCAGCCGGAGCCCGCGCCCGCCCAGGCAGAAGCTCGAGCTGAAGAAGACGAGCGGCCCGAGAAGCGGCGCAGACGACGACGCGGCCGCAGACGACGACGTAGCGAAGAAACGGAGACAGCCGGCGACACAGAAGAGGCACGACTCGAGGATCAGGCGGAATCGGTGGCCGCCGGCGACGAGCTAACCGACACCGACACCGACACCGCCGGCGACCAAGAACAAGAAGCCGAGACCGGTCGCCGCCGCCGCAGGCGACGACGACGCCCGCGGGCTCGTGAGAGCGGTGATGAAGGGGACCGCCTGGAGGAGGATACAGAAGACTCCAGCCAGGAAGGCCGGCCAGGGCACAAGAAAATCCCCTCTTGGTCCGAGGCCATTGAGGTAATCGTCGCCACCAATCTGGGCAACCGGGAAAGGACCGGCGGCCGTAGAGGCCGCCGGAGCTGAATAGGTCGGTTGGGGCTATTTGATCGCAATCGCCTGCTGCAACGGCCTCAGCACGTGCTCGATCAGATAGTGCTCCAACAACTCGTGGCAGGTTCCCGACAGCTTCTCCATCGCGGAGACAAATGTCTCGCCGGACTCTAGGCTTCCGTACCGCCGAGCCGTGAGGTAGACACTTAGCTGCTCCTCTGGGAACTCCCCGGTGCGCACATGGTAGGCCGTGGTCCTCGTCTCCACACTGACCCGGCACTGAGTGCGGCACTCGT
Organism: Pirellulaceae bacterium; assembly: GCA_965223305.1. Classification (GTDB taxonomy): domain Bacteria; phylum Planctomycetota; class Planctomycetia; order Pirellulales; family Pirellulaceae; genus CBDCWT01. The sequence continues at coordinate 24,160 of CBDCWT010000006.1, forward strand.
CGTCCAGCGACAACTGCAGCGACGGTTCGTGACAGATGATCGTGGCCCCCGGCATCTCCGACATCCGTTCCAACGCCGGAGTTACCCCTAGCGCCTCGACCAGCAGGGCGTTGTGATTGCCACGATACGTGAAGTCGAAGCCGAACATCACGTTGAGCGATTCGCAATCGATCGGACTGACCGACAACGCGTAGGGCGCAATATCGAGAGCCGTAGCGTGCTGCCTCAATGCCTCCTCGGCCGACACCGGATTCACGTGGCCCGAACAAACGCGGCGCGACTCAACGGTTGCCCACCGGTAGGCCCCCTGGTCCTTGTCCTCCTCCAAAACGAACTCGCCGCGATCACGATTGTAAAAGTTCCGCATTTCCGGAAAGTGCTTTTGAACCTGCTCGAAGAAATGCAACACCGTCTCTCTGTTTTGAGGCAAGTCCATCTCGGTGTTGAGGTTCATGTTCACATAGTAGTCGTCACTCAATGAGCTGTAATGGTTCATCCGAGAGCTCCTTTCAGGAGACACAATGGCGACACCGATCGGTGCACCGAAAGACTGACCAGTACCTCCAGTATAAATTCAGCCTGCAATAATGCCTAGCGTCAATTCGGTGCCCGTGCCCGGCCACCATTACTGAAACTTATACTGTACAACGTCAGCGCAATCCTGACGGGGGTTGACGAGACCCGCGCGCGGAAAGAAAACAGCGGAACTCGCTAAGCTCAGAGTGCAAGCATCCCCACGTGCAGCGGGAAACGGCGGCATGTCGCCAACCAAAGCAGCGCCCAACAAAGCGGCGCTGGCGAAAACAGAGCTGCTCCTCAATAATCGTAGGCAGTATACCCGCTCGAGGCTAGGCACATGAATCGGACACGCGTCACGGTATTTGACAGCCCCCTTGGTTGGATGGCGGCGAGCTGGATGGACACGCTGGTGTTGTCGTTGACGTTCGGACATGCCACCCCGCTCACCGCCTTGAAGAAGCTACCGGTCGCCTGTGTCGAACCGTCGAGCCCCGATCGTTTCATGCAGCAGCTCGTCAGCCGGCTGCGACGATGGGGAGCTGGCAACTGCGACGACTCTTTCGACGACGTCGAGATCGACACCGCCAAGATGACCGCCTTCCAACAGTCGGTCACTGCTGAGTGCCGGTTAATTCCAATCGGCGAGACTATCTCTTACGGTGAACTCGCCGAGCGAGCTGGCCATAGCCGCGCCGCCCGCGCGGTGGGGAGCGTCATGTCCTGCAACCGATTTCCGCTGATCGTCCCGTGCCACCGCGTCGTCTCGTCGAACTCATTGGGCGGTTTTTCTTCACCACAGGGGCTGCGGATGAAGCGCCGGCTGCTGGCCGCCGAAGCTGCTCACCTAGCCAAACGCGTGGGAGCTCTGCCATGAAGCAGCACAGTCGACATCCCGGCTCAGTACGAGGCATCGATCGCCGACAGTTCTGCGCCGGCATGGCGTCCGCCGCCGGAGCGGTCTGTTTGGCCCGGGCCAGCCACAGCGATGACTCCACGTCGTTTAGGCTGAAGTACATACTGGGTTCGTGCATGTACGGCTACACCCAGCTCGCCGAAGTCATCCCAGAAGTCAAGAAAACCGGCGCAATCGCCGTGGACATTTGGCCCAAGGTACATGGGAGTCAACGGGAACAGTTAGATGAAATGGGTGAAGAGAGTTTTCGCGATCTGTTGAGCCAACACCACGTCCAGCTTGGTTGCATCACCCAGTACAAGCTCGGTCCCTTCGGGCTGCGTGACGAACTCTACCTAGCTCAACGATTCGGTTGCCAGACTATCGTGACGGGCGGACGAGGCCCGGTGGGTCTAACAGGCCAAGAGCTAAAGGTCGCTGTCGGCAAATTCATTGAAAAGATGAAACCCCATCTGGAGATCGCGGCCGAAACGGATGTCGTCATCGCCATCGAGAACCACGGGAACAACCTGATTGACTCTCCCGATGCGCTCAAGTGGCTGGTTGAACTGCGCCCGTCCAAGCACCTGGGTATTGCGCTCGCTCCTTATCATCTGCCACAGGATACGCAGCAGCTGAGCAACCTGATTCGAGATGTGGGTCACGGCATCAGCACGTTTTACGCCTGGCAGCATGGCAGGGGGTGCATGAAGAAGCTGCCGAAGCATGAAGAGCTGCTACAAATGCCGGGACGTGGGGACCTGGACTTCACACCGCTGCTGGCAGCCCTGCGCGACGTGAACTACCAGGGGTGGACCGAGATCTTCATGCATCCCTTTCCTCGAGGCATTCCCATCCTCGATACCACCCAGCAGGTTACGGCCGAGATCAACCGAGCTCGCGGCTACCTGTCCCAATGCCTGGCCGCCCTCTAGGTACGGGAACACAAACTACGTCTGGCTCGCCGGAACGGCGCGGCAATCACGCCGTGCCAGAAACCAGCGTCTCTCCCGCCGCTTGTTCCGGCCTACGACTCTTTAGATGACTCGAAAGGGCTCGCTACACCTGCCAGTCGCCGCGTTTGACGCGTGCCAGCCAACCCGTGGCTTCTGCATCGTCGACAAACGTCTCAGCGTCCGGATCCCAGTGCAACTCCCGGCCCAGCCTGATCGCGATCACGCCTAAGTGGCAAAGGCTAGCAGAACGGTGTCCGATCTCGACGTCGCAGATGGGCTGGCTACGATCCCTGACGCATGCAAAAAAGTTCGCCATGTGATTGTCGCTGACCGGCAGCCGGATTGCATCGGATGCGAACGGCTCGACGAGTATCTCCGGCGAACTCGCCTCAATCGCACCACGTGTCACCCAAACCCAGCCGTCGCTGCCCGTGAAACGAACCCCGTGCAGCTGGCCGTTTGGATCGACCACTCGACCGTTCCAAGCACTCGCTGTCGTACTCTGACACGTATGCACAACTCCGTTTGCGTACCGATACTCGACTCGGTACTCACTCGCCGCAGTGAATCCGTTGGGAATCATCTCGACTAGCTGTTCGCCTTGGACCGCCACTGGTCCGCTCCGTTCCAGACCGATTCCCCATAACACGATGTCGTTATGGTGTGCTCCCCAATCCGTCATTGTCCCGCCCGAGTAGTCCCACCAGTAGCGGAACGTCCCGTGCGTGCGCTGCTTCACATAATCGACGACAGAGGTCGGGCCCAACCACATGTCCCAGTCAAACCCCGTGGGCACGGGACTTGGTTGGAACGGACCCTCGCGACGCCCGGCTGGCAAGAAGACATCCGCTCGCTGGAGTTTTCCCAGCCGTCCGTTGCGCACCAGCTCGCAGGCCAGCCGGAAATTGGCGTCACTTCTCTGCTGGCTCCCGGTCTGGAGTATACGTCCTGTCTGTTCGGCAACCTCAACCAGCCGTTTGCCCTCGTCAACCGTGAGCGTCAATGGCTTCTCGCAGTAGACATCCTTTCCCGCCCGCATCGCAGCACTCGAAACCAACGCATGCCAGTGATCGACCGTCCCGCAGACAACAACTTCGACATCGTTTCTCTCCACAACGCGCCGAAAATCCTTCTCGGCGACTGCATCCGGCCAAATCTTACGGGCCGCAGCAAGCTGGCTGTCGTCGACATCGCAGACGGCAACCATTCGACCGAACTCAGCTGCTTGTTTGGCGACGCCTCGACCTCGCCCGCCGCATCCTACCAACGCAATCCCAGGTCGCTCGGAGGCCTCCGAATCTGCCGCGCGCAGCGAACTCCGACTGTCGGAAATAAACCAGTCGGGGAGCGTAGCAGCTGCCGCCATGGCCGCGGAACTCTGGAGAACCTTCCGGCGAGAGAGTCGATTAGACATTTGCGATCCTTTCACTACAGGCCTGATGAGCCCCGCTTTCCAAGTGGTTGTGCAGCTTTTGAGTTAGCCCGGATTATTCATGAAGATCGTCGCGAGAGGTTGTAAGTACGTTTGTGGCAAGGAAGGCGAGCAATTCTTCCGCAGGCGTATTGAAGCAATACGTCGAGGGAGAATTGTGAAGCATGACGAAGCCACGGATGGACTTACGACCTCGCAGCAGATCGCTCATGAATAATTCGGGTTAGTGCGTGATTTCATCTTTCTTCACTCTCCCCTCGGGGAGAGTCGGCCCGAAGGGCCGGAGAGGGGGGCACGCTCGGCACGCCTCGGGGCGACCACTCCCGGGCAGCCCTCCCCGGACGCTATCGCGTCCGACCCTCCCGCGAGCGGGAGGGTGAAGTCGATGTTCGCAGGTCTGCTTAATCATGAAGCGTAAAAGCTGCACGACCTCCCAAAAGGGGAGTTTGCGTCAATCCTCGCGCCACTCAAACTCGCCGTTCTCCAGAGACCAGTCGCTTCCGAAGAACCCGGCGACGATTGGACTTCCATCCGCATCCCAAACAGTACAGTCAGGATAATCGATCCTCGGTCCGAGATACCCCAACTGAAAGGTCGCGCTCATCCCCTGCGGCGCCGTCGAGGCAACGACACCCACGAGCGCCCGATCCGAGCCGGCACGTGGGTAGACGAAGGTGCAGGCGGCGCTGTCGCTCGTGATGTTACTGGTTCCGATCGTGACGCCGCCGCGATGAACGTCTACCGGACATCCGTCGAGCAGTGTTGACCAAGCCGAGTTGGTATCGGCGTTGCCGTAGAGCACAACGTTACGGTCCGCATCTGCCGCCGGATCGAATTCGTCGTCGGCAATCACATCGACCGAACCGTTGCCGCCGACCCAGTACGTCTCGCAGTCGTAACGAACCTTGTTGTAGATCGCTGCGTTTTCCTCAGGACTACCTTGCGTTCCGTAGACAAACAACACGTTGTTGTCGAATGCCGCTCGAAACGGCCCGTAGCGATGGGGTCCTTTCTGGTCGGGAGTTGGGAGTTCCGCGCCGGACCAGCGAGCATCCCGCAGCTGGAACCGCAACACACCGCTAGCCGGCCACTCGAGATCCTTCAACTCCTGATCGTCAAGTATGACCGTGACGGGTTCTCCTGGCTGCAGAGGGCTGAGTCGCAGTGCCAGGCGAGCCACGTTGTCCGTATCGCCGAAGATCACACGTCGCCGCGGGTCGCATTGCAGCTTGACCGTGCTGAAATCCAGAGCGCGGATTTGGTCTTCAACGGTCACCCAATAACAGCGCGCCGATCTGGCGGGGTTCGCAGTGACAAACGAAACCTGACGTACCGCTTCTTCTGCTGGAAGAGTCCGCCGTGAAAAGAGCTCGAACATCGGCAGCCAGTCGACGCAGTCAACACCGGCGGCCGGAGCACGATCCCACCAATGGCCGGCATCCGGTTCCTCGTAGTAGGTAAAGTCACGATGAAACTCGCTCAGCAAATCACGCATGTGTTGGGCATGTGAGATCGGCACGCTGCGATCGTCCGTACCATGCAAAATGTAGATGGCTTGGTTCGTCGAATTGGCAAGCAAACGGTCGGTGTCGTTCGGGTTGGCCGGGCGCTGCATCAGGAGCTCCAGAGGCGAGGGATCTGCGGCAAGTTGTCTTCCTCGCGAACGGTACCGACCCATCGTCACCCACCCCGCACTAGGCGCGATGGCCGCAAAACGATCGGGGAACGTCTGCCCGACATGCCACGTCCCGTGCCCTCCCATCGAGTGCCCTGTCAGGTAGGTCTTGGCCAGGTCCGGCTGCAACCGCTGCTGAGCATCTTCAAGCACTTCGATCGCATCGAGCTGACCAAGGTACTCCCAGTTGTAGCCGTATGGCCGACGGTTGGTCGGCGCTACGATGTGCGCCCAACTCTTGGATGCGTACGAATTGGCTTGGTTAACTGCTTCCACGCCCGCTCCGTGCAAAGAAAGCACCAAACCGGGTACCAAACTGCTCTGCGGAAGCGGAGCGGCCGGTCTCACCGCGTAGTACTGAACGCTACCGTCCACACGGCTGCGGAACGTCTGCTTATAGGTTTGTCCCGGTTCGCGAACGTTCAACGTCACGCGCTGCTCGCCAACCGGCTCCGCGCCTTCGGCCTGAAACAGTTGGACACGTACTTCCAGCTTCCCAGACTTGTCTGCGTTGGCCGCTGGAATCTGAAAGGGAACCTTGCGAGATGCGCGAGGAGGTAGAGACGGTAGTTGTGTCGTCATTCGCTCCGCGCCCGCGCGGACCACCAAAGACGCGCCTTGAACTGTCTGGTCCGTCGCATTGAGCACCAGCATCGCGCCCCAAGCCGGTTCCTCCTCGCCGACGATAAAATCGGGCAACGTCGCGTCGACATTGTAAAGAACAAGTGACTGAGCCGGTCTCACAAGTTCCGCGCGGAAAGCCATTCCGCGTCCGCGGAAGACGAGGTCATTGCTGCCCTTTCGCAAAGCCACCGGCACCGGCGTCGAAGTTCCCCTGCGCTGATACGTGAGATGGAGCCCACCGGTGTGAGGGACACCGTTAATATAGGCGATGCTATGGCCACTGGCTTCCAGAACAGCCACCATGTCCTCCTCACATTCGACCTGCATCGCAAGGTACCCTCGCGCTCGCTCGAAAACTCCCTCGGCGTTCGCTTCCACCGGTTCCCAGCTATCTGACGACTCGTCCGTAGAAGTACCCCTGTCGCCCAATTTGGGAAACGTCCAACTTCCGGAGAGAATCGCCTTGCTGATACTGTCGTCGCTAGGGAGCAGGCGCCGAGAGAAAAACCTGCGGCCTGTCGAACGAAGGTTCAGTCCGTCCGAAAGCACGAGCCTCTCTGTCGTCGCCTCTAACTTCGGTGCCGCTGAGACATCATGCACGACAGCAAAACAGGCGACGGCAACGTGCAGCAGGATCGTAATGCGCTGGATGGTTGACACGAGCGAAGACTCCGAAGTACTGGGGAAACGAGCCCCGATGGTTCTGGCCCGAAGCTCACGCGGGACGATCGTGAATAACTCGGGCCGAGTTCGTCCGCATAGTCTACCCAGACAGACTCCCGTTCGCGAGGAATTGTTGCAGGGGGTGTGCCCGCGACACAAAATCAGCCGCTGGGCATTAGCCCGCGGTTTTCACAAACCGGATGCTAACGCATTCCGGCTGATTTGTGGTGAGCCGGTAGGCCGTGCTGCTGCATCAGCCGCTGGGCGTTAGCCGGCGTTAGCCCACGGTTTCCACCGTAACCAGCGCTCCGATGTGCTTCGGCTCGGCAGGAGCCTCGCCCTCCCGAGCGTCGTACGCAACTGTTGCAGGGGGTGTGCCCGCGACACAAAATCAGCCGCTGGGCGTTAGCCCACGGTTTCCATCGTAACCATCGCTCCGACGTGTTGCGGCTCGGCAGGAGCCTCGCCCTCCCGACGCTCGCCCTCCCGACGCTCGACCTGCGAGATGGCTCTACGAGCCTGTTTCTGCTTTAATTGAAGCTGAGCCTAGTAGCTGTCAAACCCTCCCCCGCGGCCGGCAACCGTTCCAACATACAACGCTCTACCGCCAATTTCACGCAACTTCGCATGGGAACACCTCCTTTGTCTCTCGCTCATCGTTCCACCACTCCCTTCATGGTCCTTGTTGTCGCTCTGGCAAGCTTGATCGTAGTTGACGACGTCAAGAGCGCTGAACCACGCGGTGAACGAATTGACTTTGCTCGGGACATCCAACCGATACTCACCGCACGGTGTCACGCCTGTCATAGCGAGGATAACCAAGAGGGTCAGCTGCGGCTCGACGCCCGCGCGGTGGCCCTGCCAGGTGGGGTCTCCGGTAAGCTGCTAACGCCCGACAACGCCGCGGCCAGCCTGCTGTACCAACGAATCGCCGGAGTCGGTGAAGGCGATCGCATGCCTCTGGACGAGGATCCGCTGACCGCCGAAGAGATCGATCGTATCCGACGCTGGATCGACCAGGGCGCCGCTTGGCCCGTCGGCGTCGGCACAGTGGTCGAAGCCCCGCGAAAGCATTGGGCCTACGAGGTTCCGCAACGTCCGCAGCTGCCGCCCGCCGTCGACTCGGCCTGGGTGCGTTCTCCGATCGATGCTTTCATCCTGCAGCGTCTGCGGCAAGTAGATTGGCAACCGTCGCCTGCAGCGGAACGCGGTCAGCTCTTGCGTCGCGTCTACTTCGATCTAGTCGGCATCCCACCCACGGTTGCAGAGCTCGATGCGTTTCTTGCCGATCGCGCACCAGATGCTTATGAACGGGTCGTCAATCGCCTGCTCGCCTCGCCCGAATACGGCGCCCGGTGGGCTCGACCGTGGCTAGACGCAGCCCGCTACGCTGACAGCAACGGATACCAAGCTGACCAGTACCGCAACGTCTGGCCCTACCGAGATTGGGTCATCGACTCAATGAACGCCGACATGCCGTTTAGCCAATTCACGATCGAACAGATTGCTGGTGACCTGATTCCACAAGCCTCGGTCTCTCAAAAAGTCGCCACAGGGTTTCATCGCCTAACCACTTGCAATGTCGAAGCCGGAGTCGATCCTGAGGAGAATCGTGTTAACCAGATTATCGATCGCGTCAACACAACTGGGACGGTGTGGCTCGGCACGACGCTCGAGTGCGCTCAATGCCACAGTCACAAGTACGACCCCTTTTCGCAGCGCGACTACTACCAGCTGTTCGCGTTCTTTAACAACACGCCGATGGAAGTCGAGGGGGACGGCATCACCTTTAATTTCACAGGACCCAAGATGGAGCTGCCGGTCGCTCCGTGGCAGCAAGCAGAACGGGACCGGCAGACAGCCGAGTACGAACGGTTGCAAGGACGCCTGGTGCAACTGGTGAAGCAACATCTGAACGATAAAACACCAGAACTTCCAGAAACGATCGCTCCGATCGCGGCAATCCCAACGGGTGAGCGCGACCCCCAGCAAACTCAGAAGCTGATCGACCACCTGGCCGAACACGATCCAGAGATCAAGCAGCTCGAGAAAAAGCGGCGTGACCAAAAGTCCAAGCTCGACGGTCTTCAGCCCGCCACCACTTTGGTCATGGTCGAGCAAGGCGAACGTCGTGAGACAGCAGTGTTTCGCCGCGGTAATTTCCTAGATCGGGGCGAGCAGGTGGCCATGCTGACACCGCGCATCCTCCCTGCCCTAGACGGCTCTCGGTCGAACGATCGGCGTGACTTAGCAGCTTGGCTTGTCAGCCCCCGCAATCCATTGACGGCGCGCGTCGCCGTCAACCGCTGGTGGGCGGAGATCTTCGGCCAGGGGATTGTGACCTCGCTCGGCGACTTCGGCAGCCAGGGTGAACGGCCGACGCATCCCGAGCTGCTGGACTGGCTGGCAGTCGAATTGATGGAATCCGGCTGGTCTCGCAAACACATCCACAAGTCGATTGTGATCTCCAGCACCTACAGACAGACTTCACGCGTTCGATCGGAGTCGGTCGAACAAGATCCGAGCAATCTCTTTTATGCACGTGGCCCTCGGTTTCGCTTGCCGGCCGAGACCGTACGGGACAACGCGCTTGCCATCTCCGGGCTGCTGTCGAAGCAGATGGATGGGCCGCCGGTCTATCCACCGCAACCTGCTGGCGTCTGGCGGCACGTGGGCCGCAATCCGCCCAAATACAGTACGTCGCAGGGCGACGAAAGATTCCGCCGCGGTATCTATGTCTTCTGGCGGAGGAGCGCACCGTATCCCAGCTTTACCAACTTCGACGCCCCGGACCGAGCGTCATGCGTTGTTGCACGGCCGCGCACAAACACTCCCCTGCAGGCCCTGACGCTGCTTAACGATCCAGCCTACGTCGAAATGTCCTTGGCGCTGGCGAAGAGCTTGGCAGAACTGCCTGAGAAGATGACGGTCCCGGAACGGATCGCGGACGCCTTTCGCCGCTGCACGGCACGGCAACCCAATCCGGGCGAGCTGTCGCATCTGCTGTGGGTCTACGAGCGGGAACGAGCCAGGTACGAGCAAGCGCCCGAGTCTGCCGACGCACTCGTGGGCAGCCATGTCGCTCCTGATGACCTCGACCGCCTGGAGATTGCTGCTTGGTTCTATGTTGCCAACATCCTCATGAACTTGGACGAAACCATCACCAAAGGGTAGTCGCGGCATCCTAGGAAGTGCCACGATGTCCCATAGTTGTCTCTACGACGGCCAAACGAGATGATTGACACCCGCGACCTTTTGCGAACGTTGTCACGCCGAGAGCTCTTTCAACAGGTGGGAACCGGCATTGGGTCGGTTGCCTTAGCGTCCCTTTTGCGGCGCGACGGAGCCGCCTCGCCAGCCCCTGGTATCACAAACCCGCTAGATCCGCGCGCGCCGCACTTTCCGCCACGGGCGAAGAACGTCATCTTTCTCCACATGGTCGGAGCCCCCTCACATCTGGACCTGTTCGAGAATAAGCCTGTCCTACGACAGAACACGGGAGATCTGTGTCCCGACAGTTTTCTGGAAGGCAAGCGGTTCGCGTTCCTGAGGGGCCATCCCAGACTGTTGGGTACCCGCTTCGGATTTCGCAGGCACGGCCAATCAGGTTTGGAACTGTCGGAGTTGCTGCCCAATCTGGCGACCGTCGCCGACGAGCTGTGCCTCATCAAGACACTGCACACCGAACACTTCAACCACGCGCCCGCACAACTTTTCTTCCAGACCGGCTTCGGGCGCTTCGGCCGACCTACGCTTGGCTCGTGGGTCAACTACGGATTGGGGACAGAGAACAGCGACCTGCCAGGGTTCGTCGTGCTGATCACCGGAAGTGTCGCCGGCGCGGGAAACAGCCTCTGGGGCAGCGGCTTCCTGCCAACCGTCTACCAGGGTGTCGAATTCCGCAGTCAAGGTGACCCGGTGCTCTTCCTGTCCAACCCCAGCGGTGTTGACGGCCCGACTCGGAGGAGAATCGTCGACAGCATCAACTACCTCAACAGCACGCAGCTGGCGGACGTAGGAGATCCGGAGATAGCCACACGGATTAGCCAATACGAAATGGCCTACCGCATGCAGGCGAGCGTTCCAGAGCTGATGGATATCTCGCGCGAACCGCAGCACATCCATGAAATGTATGGTACCAAACCCGGAGAAGTCCACTTCGCCAACAACTGCTTGTTGGCGCGGCGATTGGTGGAACGTGGAGTTCGATTTGTCCAGCTGTTTGACCAGGGATGGGACCATCACAACGACGTTTTCGGAGGAATGCGCAAGAAGTGCAAGCAGGTGGACCGGCCGATCGCCGCTTTGATCAAAGATCTCAAACAGCGCGGACTGCTGGCAGAAACGTTGGTGGTGTGGGGTGCCGAGTTTGGGAGAACGCCGCTGCTGCAAAGCGACCGCCAAAAGCCGGGCCGTGATCATCACAACAACGCCTACTGCGGCTGGATTGCCGGGGGCGGCTCGCGGGGAGGTGTTGCCGTGGGCAGCACGGACGAGCTTGGCTACTTTCCGGTCGAAGACCCAATACACGTCAACGATTTCCACGCAACGCTGTTGCACTTGCTAGGCTTGGACCACGAACAGCTGACCTACAAATTCCAAGGACGCCAGTTCCGACTCACCGACGTCGGCGGGAAGGTCATCGAGAAAGCCCTCGACAAAGGCCCCGCGCGAGCGGTCTAGAAGGAGCTGCTGCATCAGCCGCTGGGCGTTAGCCCACGGTTTACCAAACCGGATGCTAACGCATTCTAGCTGATTTGCGGCGCGGTCCATCACACCGCGGCAGCAGCCGTGCATGATGCTCGGGAGGGCGAGGCTGGGGTGACGAATCGTCTGTAATGCTCAAATCTAGTTGTTTTCTTGCTGAATGCGATCAGCGGCAGGCTGCGTAGGCGGCCGCTTTTCGCGCCTGGGTCGAGTTGGTTAGGCCCGCTTTCTGCAGCCACTCTTTGAGTCCCTTCGTTGCTACCTGTTTGAGGCGTGCGGCCAGACGGTGTGGGGGCGTCGTTTCAAACAGCGTGGGATAGATTGCGAGCAGCGTGGTAAACGTCCCCCGATTGTGATGACGCTGAAGCGATTTGAAACGGCCGAGAGAGGACTCTAAGACCTCCGTGCTACAAGGAACTCTCAGTTTGGCGTAACTGGAGCTGACCAGCTTCCGCTCGTTTTTTGCGTAGGCGTCGACTAGCTTGTTGAGAAGTTGTTGGGCTATCGCGGACGACAAGTCTAATTCTGCCAGCTGTTTTCTTAGAGCCTCTGTCGCACCCGCATACACTCCTTCGCGGTTAGTGAACTCCAGCACTGCCGAGACAACCTGCCGGCACTCGCGCCAATGCTCCAAATCCTCTTCGAAGTCTAAAAGCCAGCCGAGCTTCTGGGTGACCCGCTCTGCGGACACATCTCGGTTACCGGGTGCTTGCGGGGTCTTCAAGTGGAAACGCACCATCTCAGCCCAATCCATCAACTTGCCTAGGTTCATGAACCGGCACTTCGTTTTCTTGGTGGGTGGAAGAAAATGATCTAATTCTGTTTGTTGAATGCCAGCGGTCGTCTTTCCAATCTGACTGTCGAACTGGATAAAACGCTTGTCCTGACCGAGTATCTTCTTGAGAAGATTGGCCGCCACGTGTTTCACATCAGCCACTAAAACGACTTCAAACCCCTTGTTTTCAAGCCATTTGACACCCTCATGAAGCTCAGAGGCGCCATCACTGGCGATACTGATTGGTGCGCCGGTTTGATCGGCCAGTTCTACGAGTGCTTCACCGACTTGCTCCTTCCTTCGTGAAAGCGTTGGCACCACCGCCAGTGGTTTCATGTCGTCCCGTCGCAAGGGGCGTCCTACAGGAAGTTCCGACTGACGGATCCCAAGGACGATCAGCACAGACATTTTTCCCAGCTGAACACTATGGTCGATCAACCAGATCCAATCGGGTGCAAATTGGACGGACTCCTGTAAGATCGCAACGCCATTGCGGCAAGGGTGTAACCGTCGATCCGACGGTCAACATGCGAGCGTCATCGCTGGATAGTTGTCAAGCAGGTCTTGGTTGGCGTGTGTCGATGCCCCTTCGACGGCCATCCGGTGATCCAGAAACGTTCGCCAGTGGTCGCTTTGAAATGCAGCTCGCAGGTTGAGCATGCTACGAGCACCTTCAAGCGTCCAGCGCATCCCGCTGCGTTCCATGCGATCTTTCACCAAGTGACGGCACGCGCCTTCAATGACACCGGTCGCAATCGGATAACCTCGACGCAGGTACTCGTCATAGCGCATTCGGTCGGCGTTTTTTTCCAGATAGCCGCAGATTCGAGCCAGGTCTTTTGCGGCCCTCCCAGTCAGCCCCGCCGTGGTTCCGAGGCGGCGCAGGCCCGTAATGACAGACCGTACTTCACCTCGCAAGATTCGCAACAAACGTGTGCGAGTGAACGCTTTGCGGCCAGCATCGTCCTTTTTGAACAGACCGGCTGCTTCCCAGACATAGGATAAGGCATGAAGGATATCCAAGATCGGAACTGTCCGCGCACCGAACGACAGATGCAGCTTCATCGTCTCCCAAAGGCTGTCCTGGCCATCCATGAGCGTGATCAAGACTTGTCCACTGCGTCGGCGTGCAGTCACCTGACCGATGATCCAGGCTATGGCTACGTGAATTCCGCTGATGGGAAGTTCACCGCCCACGCCATCACTTTCCAGCGTGGGAAAGTGAGCGGTTGTGTTCTTGTTCTGAGGTCGAGGGCGTTTGACTTGCGTTGTCTCTTCATCGGGTTCGTCGCGAAATAACGCTGCGACGACCTCTTCAGCTGAGCGGACGTGAGGATCAACCGTGTAGACACTGGCCACTGTGGCCATCCGTCGGTTACCAGGATTCTTCTTTGCCGTCTCGAATGCAGCGACCTTGGACGAATCGTTTTTCACCAGGGGTACGCCCTTACAGTCCGCAGTGGCTACAAGCAACTTTGCCTCGCTGCCAGGTTCTGGTTGCGGCAAGTCGTCGAAAAACTCACCTGCGACCCGCCCAAGTTCGGCATTGATTTTTTCGGCCGTATCGACCGAAAACGTACCACCGAGGATCGCCCCCAAATTGGTCATCGCTTGTTCGTACGACGAGTCAACCGCCAACATTTGCGAGAACTCTTGCAGCAAATAGGACCACTGCCGCGGTGGCAGCGACATGCGAGCGCTAATCGGCCGCAGCTGGATCGCCTTCTTGGCACCTGGTGCGTAGGTAAACTGCTCGAACCGATGAGTTCCGAAGATGGATCGAACCGTTGTCTGATGAGCCTCCTCACTCCGGTAGAGGGGCTTACCGTCGTTGCTAGCGATCTCAGGACCCAAATCGCCTTCTCCTTGCAGGCGTATGAACAATTCGATTGTCTGATGACCCAATTGAAACACCGTATCACGAATGCTTCGTTCCACCGAATCGAACGAACTGCCGCTCTGAGCTGCGTCCTGAACGGCCTGCTTCAGCTGCTCAGTAACCGAGTCGATCATCTCGAGCGCGTCTTCGATTGCTGTCACATTCTCCGAGTTGGGGTTGCCCGAAGCATTTAAATCAGCGACCTTCATGGGAAGCGGCCTCCTTGCCTTGATGAAACGGATAAAACACCCGAATCATGGCAGGTTGGCCGCTTTTTGTTTACCCAGATTTCGCAACCAATCAGATCGGCCAAGCGGAACCGCGGTTACACCCTTGCGGCAAGTCCACAGACGGATCGTGTCGTGGCTCGGAACGTCTAATTCCACCTGCAGCCAGTGGCTGATCAGACGCAACACCCGTTCGGTCGAACGAAAGCCAATAAGACTTGCTAGTGCACAACACAAAGCCATGGTCCGTGGTCCAAACTGGTGCCCTTTTAACGGTGGATCGTCGGGGAGTTGGAATGGTAGAGCTTGCTGCTTGGCTGCCAGTCTACGGTACTCAGCCAATTGCTTTTCGGCTCGTTGAAGACTCTTAGTAAGGCTTCTGTTTTCATCGCGAACGCGTTGATGATCCTGCCTGGCTTCGCTCTTCTCGCGTTTCAACTCGTCAATTCGATCACGCAGTCTTTCGCGACTGCGGTAAAATGACGCACAAAGCGCCCATAAAGAAGACTTGTAACGCCCGACCGAAAAAGAGGATACTCGTGCCACTGTTGCGCTCCTTCGCTTGGTGGATGTTTGCCAAAAACAACCAATACGTTGGAGCGCAACATTTTTGAAATACCAGTTTTTACGATCTTCTCTAGATTCAACCTCTTTTCACCATCCCAGGGCGAGGCTCCTGCCGAGCCGAAATCGCTGCGCAACATCAGCCGCTGGGCGTTAGCCCACGGTTCACAAAACCGGATGCTAACGCATTCCGGCTGATTTGCGCAGCCGGGTCACTTGTCCGGTCGTACTCTCCGCAAGTATGCCTCACTGGTCGCCAACTGCGCTCTTTGGAAGTTCGACAGCACCTGCTTGGGTACCTGCGACAGCGAGCGGCAATAGTGAACCAGATCGATGGCTTGCTGCCTGTCGAGCGTCCGGCTCGCTGGATGCGGTGTTCCCGGCATTCCGACGACAATCCGCAAGTAAACCGCAGCTGGACTATCGCCGCCCTTCATCGGCTCGTGCACCAAATCGCGCGGACGTAGGGGACGCTGGTTTCGGTCATACCAAGTTGACCCAGCGGCCCCGATCCCATCCGGCCCGTGACAGCTAGCGCATCCCTGTTGCTGGAACAGCACCTTGCCACGGCTGAGAGATGCTGTTGTCGGGGTTCCCAGCGACGGAACCACAACCGTCTCACCCGGCGTCATCCGCAGCTCGACGTCTTGCCGCACTTCTTCAAGCTCAACCTCTTCGCCCTCGGCCGCGCGTAGCTCCGACAGTTCCTGCCGCAGTCCCTGCTGCCGCAGGTATCGTACTTCGTCCGCCAGCATCACGAGCTGTGCGTCATCCAGGTGCCGGTACGAACTCATCGCAGTTCCAGGAATACCGCGCCGCAGAACGGCTACGATGTCGTCCTGAGTTGGGACGCCGTTGTCCGTGCTGACCAACCGTGCCGGTTCGTACCTCAGATTTCGCGGAGCGGGAAAGACATGTCGAGCCGCACGACCATCACCTTCCCCCGACGCCCCGTGACATGTCGCGCAGTGGGCCTGGTACAACTCGCGGCCCGATTGCGCTGCTGACAAGGAGCGTTCCAAGTCGGGTGGCGGCTGTGGTTCCGTCACTAACTGCTGAAGCTCCGCAGCCGCAGCAGAATCTCCTCGGTCCAGCGAGAGACGGGTTCTCAAGTCGTAGGTCCGCACGAGACGGTTCCTAGCCTGGGTCGCCCATTCAAAATATGGCCGAGCGTCGGCAAACCTGCCGTCCAGTGACAGCGCTGTCGCCAACAAGTCAATGTTCTCGGTCTTGATCAAGTCCGCCTGCTGAAACCGCGCGGCGGCCGCCGAATAGTCACCCCGTTCCAAGGCCAGCCGGCCCATTTCAACCACAACTTCCGACGATAGCGGTGCCCGCTCTGCAAGTTCGTCGAGCAATGCTTGTGCCCGTTCGCCTTGTCCCCGCCTGCGCAGAATCCTCGCGATCCCGATTGTCGCGGTCTCCGCTGCGGGGGAGGCAACGGCGAGCTCGATGTACTGCTGCAGTGCCTGTTCGAGCTCCTCGGTCTTCTCGTACGATTCTGCCAGTGCGGTTCCGGCCAATTCGTGCCGTGGCTGGGCGTCCAACGCAGCGCGCAGGAACTCGCGTGCCTGTTCTCGGTTGCCGCGGGCCTCCCAGTATCTTGCCCGCATGTAGTCGACGTGGGGGCTGTCGGGAAAATCCGCGTTCCAAGCATCGAGCAGTCGCTCGGCCAAGTCGTACCTTCGCTTGGCCAGGTA
This sequence comes from Pirellulaceae bacterium, assembly GCA_965223305.1. Lineage (GTDB taxonomy): Bacteria > Planctomycetota > Planctomycetia > Pirellulales > Pirellulaceae > CBDCWT01. Next base: position 40,773 of record CBDCWT010000006.1, read on the forward strand.
ACCATACACGAGCGAAGCCGGCACATCGTAGCTAAGTGGGAAGGTGTCGGCGGATGCGATCAGCTGTGAGATCGCGGCGTCGCCGAGTACACCCTCGCGAGCGAGCTGTAAACGAGCTTCACGCTGCAGTCGAGCTGCATCAAGGCCCTTCTTGGACGCAACCTCCAGCGCCGCCTTCCAGCGATCCGTTTCCTGACGCTGTCGATAGCAGCTGGCCAGCATCAAGTCGGTAGTCCCATCGCTAGGATCGCACCAGGCAGACCACCGCAACCACTGCTGAGCCCGGCTGAGAGCGCCGCGTTCCAAGTCGCGCCTGGCCACAGACTGGATCCAAAACCGCGCGCCATCGCGCCCAACCAGCGCAGTCGTGACGCCGGCAAGCAAGACTAGAATCCACACCAGCCGCCGCCTAAATGAAAAAATTCCGGGTCGGTCGCTGGATCGAGTCTTACCGGACATGCTGCGCGCGGCCCCCGTCACGGTTGTCGCCCCCAGTACGCCGCGCCTCATTCGTCCAAACCGTGATCCAATGCGCCCCCACCGCACCGACGACAAGGTCGGGGTCGCCGTCGTTATCCAGATCGGCGATTTCTAGAGCTGCATTGCGAGGCAACCCGGCCTCAAGTGTGTGTCGCACAAAGACGCCGGGTGACGTCTGTTCCAAACACAGAAGCGCCGGTAGTGACATCGTGGCCAGCCTGGCTGGCTTGACCTCCTCCGGAAGCCAGGCAACTGCGACAATGTCCAAGTCGCCGTCCAAATCGACGTCCGCCGGCAAAGCCCGAAAGGCACCGACCAAATCAGTCAGCCGGTGATACTCAAATGTCAAGTTGCCGATGTTCTCAAGCCATTGGACACCGTGAGTTGGATTCGCGAAAGAGTTGTCAAATGAGTCGCCGTTGGTGTAGAGCACGTCGAGATCGCCGTCTTGGTCCATGTCGACCGGTTCGATACCACTGGATCCAAACGTCAAGTCGGGCGCAGACCACAGCGGGTAGGCCCGGAATTCTCCATTGCCTTGATTCACAAAGGCCTCGACCGACTCGTATTCTTGGCTAATCAAAGCCAGAAAATCAGGGTATGCGTCACCGTTCAAGTCACACACGGGCACGTGGATCGTCCCCGGACGCGGGTCGATCGGCCGCGGTTTGAACTTCGGTAACCCGTCGCGACCGCCAGTGTTCTGCAGCAGCAGGATACTGCCTGTCGCATGAAGTCCGAACTCGGCGACGATCAGGTCGAGGTCTCCGTCAAGATCGACGTCAGCGGGGCGAACATCGGCCACACGGCCTAACCCGTTGGCAAGGACCACTTCCTCGTAGTCTGCCGATTGTCCGCGTCCGCGCAGCCAAACAACGCGACCCAAATCGTGGTCGTCCGGAGTAAAACTGCCCAGATCCGCGACGACCAGGTCCAAGATACCGTCACCGTCGAGATCGCAAGTTTCCGCGTGACAGGGATGATTGAGCCGAGCGAGCACTTGCCGCGGTACTTCGGGCTGCTGCAGATCGACCGCCATCACCCGTCCGTCTCGCATATCACAAGCCAACAGGCGTGCTGGGGCTTGCTGCTGGAGTGGCAACCAACGGAGGTAGGCGATGGCCGGCGCAATACTCGAACCGGGAAGCCTGCGCTTGACGAATGCGGTGCCCAGCGGATGTGCAGCGTCCGCCAACTCGGGAAACGAGAACTGGGCCGGCGCCCGCGCCCGATAGTAGGCCGCGGTCGCCGCAGCAGGAGGAGGGTCTAGATCGGTGCGCCCGGATCTCGCATAAAACTCGTAGCCGCGCCAGACCATGTCGTGCCAGGCGTCGCTGGGAAAACTCTCAACAAGTGGCACGCGGTGGCAGTCGCCGCAGAAGGCCTCAATGCGTGACCGGGTGAGCTCATCGACATGCTGGTCCACTCCGTTCGAATCGGACTGTCCAATCACTTGCTGCCACGCCCGACTCGGCTGCCTCCAGCCGCCGCGCGAAATCGCAAACCCAGCGCTGCCCAATAGCGCGAGTGCGGTGATCCCGGTCAGCCAGTAACGGAGTTTTCGCAAAGTAGGCACACAGTGTCGGTTAGTTTGAGCCCATATAGGCACTCTAGCTAATTGCCAAGCTTTTGGCATCCGGCCGGCCGACCGCCGCCCTCCGCAGGAGGCAGGCCAAGGTAGTAGGCACACTCCGTGTGCCGTAACTGCGCTATTTCGCAGGCGGCACCTGCAGCATGTTGGAACCGCTCAATCGCTCTTGTGACAAAGCCTCGTTATAGCAGCCTCCGACAGCTCCCCACGAGATGGCGGCCTCAGCTTAGCGATTTGAGCTTTCTACAATCCACCAAACTCTGGCGAGTTCGGCTACGTTGCAAATCAGCCGCTGGGCGTTAGCCCACGGTTCCCCAGCGAAACCGACGCGTAGCATCCGGCAAGCGCCCTCCCTCTCCGGCCCTTCGGGCCGACTCTCCCCAAGGGGAGAGTAACGAAGACGAAATCGCGCACTAACTTAAAAGCTGTACGACCTCACCGGCGCATGGCGGTCGTAGGCACAAGCCACAAGATGACGTACAATCCCCTCTCAAATCGAAGAGTGTCTCGGGGTAGGACCGCATCACCGGTCCGGGAAAGTGCAGCGTTTTCGGAGCGTGTAGTGGATCTCGATTTCTACCTACAAGCAATCATCGCCCTGGTTGTGATTACCGCTCCTCCCGACCCGGCCAAGCTGATCTTCTTCAACTCGATCATCTCTAAGACGGGAAAGTCGCGGGCCGCCGCGGCGCTCCAGGTGGCTTTCGTTGTGTTTCTTGTGCTTGGAGGTGCCGCCGTCGGTGGTGAACAAGTCGCCAACCTGATGGGCATCGACCTCAATGCATTCAGCGTCGTAGGAGGCATCGTGGTCGCAGGCATGGGCTTCGAGATGCTCTACGGCGGCGCAACTAGCAAGGCACAAGGCCGGGACGCAGCAACCGCCGGACCCGACGAAGACAGCGGCCTGATCATGCCTTTGGCGATTCCCCTAATCGCGGGACCAGGAGCGATCGTCACCGTGGTCACCATGTCGACGTCAAACGCCGGCACCGGCGAAGTCGCTGCGCTCATCGCCGTGCTTCTGGTGGCAATACTCACCTTTGTCAGCTTCCGTTGGTTCGGCGAAATACTGGCCAGCCTCTCCGAACGCGCCACGGCGCTGCTGATGCGGATCGGCGGCCTCTTGCTGGCGACAATCGGCACCCAAATGCTGCTCGGAGGTCTCAAGAACTTCTTTGCCGCTTAAACGATCCTCAGCTCGCCTCTTCCTGCATCATGCTGGCGCGCCCAAGCGGTCGGGCTCGTCAAAACCGCGCTGCGGCCGCGCCGATGATCTGATTCCGGCCGCCAAACCCGTGCTCTACAACCAGTTCCAGGTTAGGCGAAGGGGACCAACGCACGCCGTAAATGAAATTCCAAGGGGTGGCAACGTCGAGGTCGACCAAGAGCCGGACCGGCACTCCCCCTACATCGACCGTCGAAGAAAGCTGCTTGGCGACATTGGTGTAGAAGCCACCAACCCAGATTGCTTTTCCATCTGACTGAAGTCCGACGCGGGGTGCCACAGTCTGTGCAGTGATTGATGAGTCGATTCCTTCGAGGTTTGTTTCCGTGTAGTTCCAATCGACAACGGCGAAGAAGTTCTCGTACCCGATGGCCCCGGTGCAGCCGCCGCCATACGTGGGTCCCTCGTAGTCAATTCGGACGGGGAGAACCGTATCGGGCAACAAACCGGGCACTCCCGTAACGGTCACATCGCCGACCGCGCTGCCGCGTGTGTGGCCAATGACGCCGTAGATGTTGACAAGTGGCAAGATCCACACATCGTATCTCGCGCTGATGTTCGTATCGCGGCTCTCGATCCGAAATGGGGGAATATCGTCTAGAGCCACAGGGGGACCACCGGCTACGCCAAGCCGAATCTGCTCGATGTCCATTCCTTGGTCCATATAAGCGATGTTAGCGCCCACGCCGAAGGGAAGCGGAATCTCATAACCAGCCGCCCGAGCCTGGCTGCCGAGTAGCGGTAGAACTCGCTCGCGATCCGCGTCAAACAGCCGACCGATTGGCGACCAAGGTCGGTGGTCATCGCAAGCCGATTCGAATAGACGCCTACGGCAGCCGCCACATGGGCACGCGCAGGACTCCCACAGGTCGCTAGGCCCAAGTCCGTCGAGCGTTGCCTTTTCGTCCTCAGAGATGAGCTCCGCCTCCGAGCTGACGATTTGCGCCTGCGTGGCTGTCCCGAGCGGCGAAGCGGTGACACAAAAGAGCCCCGTGACGACAGCGAGTAACCGACTTCCCATGACTCCACTCTATGATCAGTTGCAGCCCGAATGGTCAGTTTTGATGTTGCGCATTTCGCCCTCAATCGGAACCCGAGGCGTGAGTTTTGACGTTGCGCGTTCTCCTCAATCGGAACCCGAAGCGTAAGCGAAGGAATTACTTACGTTGGTACACCAACTCCCCCTCGCTTACGCTTCGGCCCGCGGTCAGAAAGCCCCGCTCAGCCCCCGCCCAAACCCCTCGCCAGCTGCACGCTGCCCCTCTTCCCCCGACACTGCTGCGATGAAGGCCGCTTGGTAAACAAAATGCCGGCGCGCCCTCTCTAGTACCTCTAGTACTATCGGCCACAGCTGCCGTCTTCGTTGGGATATTACCCCCTCTCCGATTCCCGAGGACTTGCCGGCGGAGAGGCTAACTTGGCCGGCGACTCATCTCCGAAACTCGAGCCCCACGCCTATCAGTCCATCCAGACTCAGCGGCACGACACGATACTGCAGTAGAGACCGCTCTGTCAGATCCGTTGCCTCGACGGCCAGGTACGCGATCAACCACCCAATCAACACCTGAGAAAGATAGTGCTTATCTTGGTAGATTCGCGAGTAACCCGGCAGCACAGCGCCTGCTACAAGAACTGACTTGATGAAAATATTTTGCATGTGCTTCGCAGCCACGAGAAACGGAACCGCGCCGACAAAGGCATGACCGCTGATCGCGTTGCTGTCCTGGAACGGCCTCCAACGCGAGTTTGCCGCCGACTCACCGGGCCGGGATGATCCAATCAGTACTTGCAGTGTGCCGGTCACCGGTGCTCCGACCAGGAGCGCTCGCGACGATTGACTCGCCCAGTCGGCCAGCCCCGGATTGCGCTCACGCTCGATCCAGTCGCGGTGGTCCATGATCCCGTCTGCCACCCAAACAGCTGCTAGCGCCGACAGCACAAGCCAGGTGTCGCCCATATGCCGAGCAAACTCAAAGTCGCTTGGGTTGTCGACGATGTGATCCTGCATATACCGACGAAACTCTTCGTCGATCTGGGTGTTCGCCAAGATGGCATGGACCCCGAGACCGAACCCCAGCAAACCGGCAGTCTCCCAGGTGTAGAAGTTCCAATGGTCATGAACAATGTCACCGGTAAACCTCCAGATGGGACGATAGAAATGGTCGTGCCAGAGCAGTGATTCACACTCCACCACCGCCAAAGCCCTCCGGCCATGGATCAGATGCTCGACGTGCCAGGTTCGCGGAGCGAGGAACGCCCGCTCCGCAGTCAAGAACCGGATTCGACTCGGCGCCGGATTTGGTTGGCGCAGCCAGGTGTTCCGGTCGGCAGATGGACCGTGTGGGCGTGGCAGATTGCTCGCCTCCTGCCCGCCAAACAACTGTGCGGAGTCGAAGCCCGAGCAATGGCACGTCCGAGGGAACGCCGCCGGCTGAAATCTGTCGTCCGGCGTGATGACCAAGGCGTCCAGTTGTCGGCAGCTCTCGCAGAGCGCCGCAGCGTGACCGCGCGACCCCGCAGCAGGCGATGCCAGCATCAACATCACCGACCAAAAAATCGTCGTCCAGTTCACAGGGCCTCGGTCGTGCGACATCAGTGGAAACCAGCCTTGTTGACACAAGAAGGTCGCAGCGGGCAATCGTACTGATTTTCACGAAGGGGAAAGTGGGCAACTTTCTTGCAGGCGCAGGGTGGCCGGCGACCATGATAAAAATCAGCCGAGCCGCGTTAGCGGCCGGTTCCCTTCACCCCGCCGAAGGTCGTGCAGCTTACTTTTCATACAATCCGCCAAACTCTGGCGAGTTCGGCTACACTCCAAATCAGCCGCTGGGCGTTAGCCCACGGTTTCTCAGCAAACCGACGCGTAGCATCGGGGAGGGCTCACCCCTCTCCGGCCCTTCGGGCCGACTCTCCCCGAGGGGAGAGTGAAGTAGGACGAGATCACGCACCAACTCAAAAGCTGCACAGCCCCGCCGGGGAGAAGGTGGCCGAAGGCCGGATGAGGGGGAAGCCAGAGTGAAAAACCTCGCACAGGCGCGAGGACTCTGACTATCAGTAACACGCCGGAACCGTGACCATCACTCCGATGCACTTCGGCTCGGCAGGAGCCTCGCCCTCCCGAGCGTTGACGGACAACCTCCAAGTGCTCTCGCGCCCAGCTTGCTGGGGGAGAGAGCCTAGTCGGTTTTTGTCATGTGAACATCGAGCTGCGGGAAAGGTATTTCGATCCCGACTTCATCCAAGGCAAGCTTAACCGCCCGTGTTGCGGCCTGTTTGACAGCGACGAACTCTTCCGTTTTCGCCCACACACGCACCGACCAATTCACGGCTGAATCGCCCAGATCCACCAAGATGACCGCCGGCGCAGGATCATCAAGCGCGCCGGGAACACCCTGAGCAGCTTTGCTGAGTACTTCCCTCGTCTGGTCGATATCCGCGGCATACGACACCCCTACGGCAACGTCGACCCGCCGCGTTGGGTGATAGGTGATGTTTTCGATCGGAGCTCCGAAGACTTCGCCGTTGGGGACAATCCACCGACGATTGTCGAACGTGTCGAGCGTCGTCGTAAACAGCTCGATCTCGTTAACCTTGCCAGTCTGACCGGCAACGGTGATGACATCACCGGCGTTGAACGGGCGAAACATCAAGAGCATGATACCCGCTGCGAAGTTACCGAGTGTTCCCTGAAAAGCGAGACCGAGGGCGAGACCCATCGATCCGATGACGGCTGCGAAACTCGTCGTCTCGACACCAAAGACGCTCAAGCACGCGAGCACGACCAGCAACAACACGGCCCAGCGGACCAACCGGCTAAGGAACTTCGCCAGCGTCTCGTCGATCTCCGCTCGAGTCAGCGCTTTGCGAGCAACGCTCCCCAACCAGCCAGCAAAGATCCACCCGGCACACAGCACGACCAAGGCCACGACGACTTTCCCGCCGTACGTGACAACTGACTCAGATAGGGAATTGTAGAGTTGATCCATCTGTTGACCTCGATCTCCTGGCTGCCGGTTGCGATAAGTCCTGTCTGCCGGTACGTCGCCTAGACTTTGTCTCAAAACGGAAGCAGCGATTCAAGGTCAGCACGTTTCGCCTGCTATTTGAGAACCGCGCAAGAAAGCTGAGGGGTCTCTCCCGCAGGCAGGGTAGTCCAATTCGGGAGGGCGAGGCTCCTGCCGAGCCGCAAAGTGGGCAAGAGAAGCAGCTCCACGGAGCATGCCCGTTCGTGGGTCTGAGCTTAGTGTTCATGCACCCATGTCGCGATCAGCTGCAGGGCGCGCGGCGAGAATGTCTCGGTCAACGCTTCGTACTCATGCGGCGCGCCGCTCTCCGCCGTTTGGAACAGATGATTCAGCCCGTCCAGCTTGACGCAACGCGACGTAGATACGGACGATCTGCTCAGCGCCTTCTCGATTTCCGGCAAGTTCAAATCGACCAGAACCTGCAGGTCTTTGCTGCCAATCAGCGCCAACACGGGGCATCTTACGCGTTCCAGGTCGGTGCGCGGATCGTATGAAATAAAGTAGCGAAACCAAGGGCTGGCCATGCTCGTGTAGGCGTGCCGAACCATCGAGGGTGTCTTGGCCGAATCGAGTTCGCTCTCTTGACTTTCGCTGCTAGCTGCTTCATCGTGGGCGTCGACTACAGCGGCCACGCGTTCACTATCAGCTCCCTGCTTAACGGCATCAATGACGGCGTCCAGCAACTCGGTGTCCGGAGCGTCGTCACCCAGCGCTTTCATGATCGCTACTTTTTGGGACCTGAGTATCTGATCGCCCGGCACTCCAGGACCTGCCAGCAGGACCACGTGCGACAGGCCGTCCATCGAAGCCGCCAACATCGTGGCAACCAAGCCGCCCTCGCTGTGCCCCACAACGCCCACCCGCTCGGGATCGACACGGGCGTCCCGCTGCAGCCACTCGACCACCGCGCGGGCGTCTCGGGCAAAGTCGGCTGTTGTCGCAGGGGCGAACTCGCCTTCCGATTCACCGACTCCGCGCTCATCATAGCGCAGCACCGCAATACCGTCGTTCGTCAGACGACCATTTGCTTTCCGCCCTCACCCTTAAGCAAGCGGAACTGTACCTTCAAAGATTGCGCGCCTGTCTGGATCGTACCAACCCAAGCGGCCAGTACGGTCTCCGTGGGCACCTTTTCAACACGGCGCAGCGACAAGGGAAACTGGGTGAAGGTGCCTTTCACGACATCACGCTTCTCGTTCAGCACACCCTCGAAGTTCGCCCGCACCTTGTTGATTTTGAATTGCAGCTTGCCTTCGCGGATCGTGAAGTCGTCTAACGGCAGCTTGCTGTTGCCTTGGTCCAAGCTGAGGACGTGCCCGACATACTGACCGGGCGAGCTACCTGGTGTCACCTCAGCCAGCAGTCGCAGCGTCGCGCCACCGACTTCGAGTTTACCGAACCACCTCTCCACCGCTTTGTCGCTCTGGAGCGGCGCTGCGCTGATCGATGGGGCAACCAGGGCCACGGCGAGCGCCAAACCGATTCTTGTAAGCGTTCGCACCATATAATCCTCCGTAGTGATCGAGCTTGATTAGGTACGTCAGCGATCGGGCGCCGGCAGGTTCGGCGTTTTTCGTCCCTTGTCTTTCGACTCTGGGCTGGGATTATCGGGAAATACAGCTGGTAGACAGGCAAGCTATTTCCAAGATGTGACCGCCAGCGTTTGTACTGATCTTTGAAGGTTGCTGGCGGCAGAGGCCCCGACCGCCACGGGACGTTTACCGCGCCAGCTCGACGAGCCGCTGGCGAAGTCTCTTGACTTGTTGCGGATGTTCATCCCATAGGTTGTTTGTTTCTCCCAGATCGTTCGAGAGATCGTACAACTGACCTGCCGGCTGATTGGCGGCGGCAGACGCGGTCGGATTCAATTCGTCATTCTGTAGGAATGGAGAGGGACCGTCACGATGATGTGACAAGAAGCCGGCGGATCCCGGCCGAGTGATCAGCTTCCAGCTCCCGGAACGAATCGCGATGGGTGTCTGAAAGGAAATCAGCTCGGACCGTGCAATGCGCTGGTCGGTGCCCAGCCAAACGCCGGCGAAGCTGATGCTGTCACTGGCCGACGGTGGGGCAGTCGTGCCGGCTAGCTCTGCCAACGTGGCGTGCAGATCGACGAAACTGATCAACTGATCGCTGACCGAGCCTGCGGCCACGTTGCCAGGCCAGCGGACGATGAAGGGCACACGATGACCGGCTTCCCAAACGTCGCCCTTCATCCCTCGTAGTCCACCCATCGAGTCGTGCCCGAACCGCTTGGTGTCGGCCTGGTACCAGACCGGACCGTTGTCGCTGGCGAAGACCACGACCGTATCGCTGGCAACCTGAGCCCGCTCGAGCGCCGCCAGGACTCTTCCCACCACGGCGTCGGTATGATTCACGAACTGGCTATACAACCCCGCTTCGTCGGCACCTTCGTGAGCTGGGCTGGGTAGCCAGGGCGTATGCGGCGAGGTCAACGGCAGATAAAGGAAAAACGGCGTTTCTGCTTTCGCCATCGTCTCGACTTGCCGTTCAGCTTCTGCAGCGAGGCGGTCCAATACTTCCTCCAGGACAAAGTCCTCGCCGCGGAGGCCACCTCTCCAGAAGCGTCCTTGGACGGGGCTCCAGTCGTCGCTGCTGCCATCTGCGATGGGAACGGTCGGCTTATGTGGAACGCGGCGGTTGCGAATCCAGTAGTAGTCCGGAATGTCGAGCGACGCTGGCAGCCCGAAAAAGGTGTCGAATCCACGATCGCAGGGTCCGCCTTTCAGTTCGACGGCGTAGTCAATCTTCGTGCCGCCCTCAAAACCGAGATGCCACTTTCCGACCAGGGCGGTCTGATAGCCGGCCTCGCGGAGTGTATCGGCCAGTGTGGCTACCTCGTCAGCGATGACCGGCTGCTTTTGCCAGGCCAGAGAAGTACGGAAAGCGTAGCGGCCGGTAAGCAACCCGTAACGCGACGGAGTGCACCATGCTCCCGCGGCATGAGCGTCGGTAAATCGCATTCCGTCGGCGGCGAGGCGGTCGATGTTTGGCGTCGGGCATTTCGACGACGGGTTGTAGCAGCCGGGATCCCCGTACCCCATGTCATCGGCGAGCACGATGACGACGTTTGGCTGCTGGGATCGCTCAGCTCCGACACCTTCTCCGCGGGCCTGGCGGCTTGTAGGCACGGCAGACAAGGTTGCCACTAGCCACATGGCCAGCAGCGCAACCCCAGTCTCTGGCGATCGTCGTAGGGCGGTGCGTATCCGGGGCAACATCATTGGGATTCACAGCAGATGAGAAGTCGGTTCGCCCCGCGCTGTTCGAATCAGGAATGAGCGTTAGGCGACCAACGATGATCTTAAGGAGGCGGGGGGCGCAATGCAAATGCGGAAAAGCCAGTGGAGAGCGACAACGTGGACCGGCAGAGCAAACGCGGAGCAGACGTTCTGCGGTGTTGTCCTCGTTCGAACTATCTAGCGATCCCAGGATGGGACGGCCAATGCGTGGGCTACTCGCTGAGTCCAAGTTTCCCCCTAGCGTCATGATTGATTGCTCATTATGTCTGCGTGTGACGCGGCCGCGGGATGGTGAGCGAGATCGAGCACAAGCAAGCGACAGGTATCGTTCTTTGGATGGCGAGTTGACGGGTGGGGTCGGAGTTCACTGCCTTTGTCTGCACTTTTTGTTAATTCGAGGGCACTCCGAGATTGTGCTTGGGGCCGCGTATGAACGTCGGGAAGGAGAAAAACGCACTTGGCGGCTTGGCAATCCGGCGGCGGCGGGCAAACCGGTGCACTCGGGAATGATTTTTTGGTATCTTCTTTGTTGGAGGCGACGAGGTCCTGGCGACTGCGGTTGTGCGGAGTTTGTCGGTGGGGCGCGAGCGGAGTCACAGAAAACTGACACGATCCGGCGTGCCCATTTTCAAGCACCCCTAGCTCAACTGGATAGAGCATCGGTCTACGGAACCGAAGGTTACAGGTTCGAATCCTGTGGGGTGTACTAGAGTTACGGCGACCGCCGTACTAAACTCCGAACCAAACTCGCGGTAAAATCAACGTTCGCGGCCGGGGACCAGCCGTTCGCGAGCTTCTTTTCGCCGACCCTGCGGGTCAGCCTGGGTTTTCACAGGTGCACGCAACGTGGGGTCGCCGCATGCCTCGTCCCAACAAGGTTTGGTTCCGCAAGGACACCGGCTGGTGGATGGTCACCATCGCCGGAAAGAAGGTCCGCCTAGCCCAAGGCCGCAAGAACAAGAAGGCCGCCGAGAAGAAATTCCACGAGTTGATGATCGCCCGGCACGAGTCGCCGGACGTCGCCGATGCGCGGGTGGCAGACCTGATCGAGGCATTTCTGGGATTTGCACAGAAACGTTACGCTGCCGACACGTATCGTAACTATCGCTTCTACGGGCAGAAGTTCGCGGAAGCTTGCGGCCAGCGATCGGTCAGCGAACTCAAGCCGTTTCACGTTACGAAGTGGATCGATCGACATCCTTGGAACGAGACGAGCGAACGCAATGCACGCCGCGTCGCCCATCGGGTGATGACCTGGGCCAAGGAAGAGGGGCTCATCGCCGCCAATCCGCTGGCCGGCATGAAGAGCCCCCGCGCCAAGACTCGGCAGCGGGCACTGACCGAGCAGGAGTTCCGCACGCTGGTTGCCGCGTCACATGGCCGACTCCGGATCTTTTTCTGGGCTCTCCGCATGACTGGAGCGCGCCCCTCGGAACTACGCCGACTTCAGTGGGAACACGTTCGCGATGATCGGTGGGTACTTCAGGAACACAAGACCGGCAATAAGACACGCAAGGCACGCGTCATTTACCTCACCCCCGCGATGCAGCGACTGATGAAGTTCCTGCGCGACCGATCAATATCGAAATTCGTCTTCGTCAACACCCGCGGCAGACCTTGGACGTCCAATGCTCTACGGTTGGCAATGGGTCGCATTCGCAAAAGGCATGCGCTGGCTGACGATGTTTGCACCTACTTGGTGCGACACACATTTGGGACGAATGGCACTTCTATGAAAACGTTTCGTTAGTCAACAGGTATTCTTTTGTTTTTGCTCCGTTGTTTTGTGAGCTACAGTTGGGTCAGCCCAGACGGAGGATAGGGCAACGCAGAGGTGCGACCCGAGCGCCGCGCTGGGGCCAAGACCGAAGTTTGGCGGCTGGGCTTCAGTTCTCGGCCGCCTCTTTTTTTACATTTCGGGATTGGCCGCAATGCGCTAAACCTTCGCGGCAGGATGCTGCGACTGCTGCTACATGGATGTTCTCCTGCTGATCCTGCGGTGACAAAACGGCCTGGGTTTCGCCGTTGCGACGTCGCCTGTGGCAATCCGGTGTTCCATTCTTCTATCCGAGCATTGAGCCCAAGTTGGGATTCGAAAAGGTGTGAGGCTGCCCCACCTAGCTACGAGCATGAAAGCCCAGTGCCATTACGAGCTCACCTCACAACCGGAAGCTTGATTGCACACTCAACAGTCGACATGGCGTCTCCTTTCTTACGCGGCCGTTTGCATCTCCGTCGGCAACGTCATGTGCCAGTACAGTTGGCGAATCCAGCGGTTGGCCACGGCCGCCGCGGCCACACTGGCGGGTTTGCCCGCTGCTTTGAGTCGGTCTTTCAAGGTTTTCCACTTCGGCACGAAGCGAGCCAGCCGGTGAGCCGTTTCGATGAGCATGGTTCGCAAGTGCAAGTTTCCGGCTTGAATCAAGCCACCATCGGCTTGCTTCTTGCCGCTGGATGCGTTCTTCGGCGTTACGGCGCAGTAGCGAGCCAACTGCTTGCCCGACTGAAATCGCTGAAAACTGCCGATCTCCGCACGCATGGTCACCGCAGTCACCAAGCCGACTCCTTTTTCCTCGCGCAGTTTTTGCACCACCGCGTCGTCCGTCGTGCTCGCCTCCATGCGTCGTTCGACATCTCGAATCTGTTCGGATACGCGATTCAGGTTTGTCAAATGTACGTCCATGACCCAACGGCTATGCTCCCGGAGTGAAGTGGTCGACTGTAGCCATTGCTTCCAGGAAACCGTCCACACGTTTCCCACATCGGACGGTGGTGAAATTCGTTCCTCACGCAGCATGGCCCGAATCCGTTGTTTGATTCGCCGACGCTCGTCCACCAACTGCTGACGATGCCGTGTCAGACGCCGCAGATCACGAATTGATTCCGGTGGCAACCATACTCGCGGCAGATAGCCCACCCGCACCAAGTCCGCCAGCAACTGCGCGTCGCTGAAGTCCGTCTTGTCGGGATTCTGCTTCATCCGCGAGCAAATGCCGGCATTCGCCAACGCCACGTCCCATCCCTGTTGCTGCAGTTGTTCGGCGAGGTTTGCCGCACCGCAACACGATTCAAGCGCTGCTCCCATCACCAGCCGCCGCCTCCAACGCCAGATCGACGAAGTCCAGAATCGCACCCTGGTGGTTGTTCACTCGACCATTAGCTAACACCGCACCCTCTCGGTCCAACACACACACTTGAACTACCGAGTCGTGATAATCCAAACCCACAAACGCCTGTAAATTCGGTAAATTATGCATCCCGTCGCTCCTGACCGAAGACTTAGGAAGAAGTCAAACACTCCCTAAATCTAGGTCTCGGAGCGACGGACTTTTCATCCCATCTAGCTTAAGGTGTAACCCAATTGATGAATGACGTTTAGTCACGCTATCGCGGCAGTGCTGTCAGGCAAGCCAAGCCGCCGCATCTTATCCAGCTGGCTGCCTATCGTTACTAGCCGCCAGCTTGGGACGTGATAGCACGAAAGACTGCACTGCATGCCAGCATCGTTAAGGCAGTG
>CBDCWT010000007.1:0-134256 GCA_965223305.1 Pirellulaceae bacterium
GGACTTCCTCCGAGAGACCTTCAGGCAATCATGCGGCACGCGAATCTCACCACGACAGAGAAGTACTACCTTCGCCATCGTGCCGTTGAGCAGGCGGAGAGGATCGCAACGTACCTCGAAAGGGGAGCTACTTACCAGACAGACCGAGCCACGCAAGAAGCGTGCGAAGCATCGTGATGTAACCGACGAGTGCCGGTAGGCCAACGAAGGTCAAGTAGAATGGGACCGACCACCACTTGGCACGAAACCACTTCTCGACTGCCTTAGGGTAGTCTGGCTCGGGTTTTGGAGCACTCAGTTGGTCAGCTACGCTGAGGAGCTGCGGCATGATTTGCCATGTACCGCCGCGATCCACTCGTTCGACTAGTTCGTACCTGCAAAAACGCTCGAGAATCTGCTCGACCTTCTGGTTATCCAGCTTGACCTCTGCAGTCACCTCTTCGAATTCAACGTAGGCACCATGCTGATCATAGTAATCTACGAGGACGCTGATCACCTTTGCATCGGCTTCGTCGAAGTCGACGTAGCTCATGCCATTCTGCCCCCTGTACCTAGGTACATTCGAGATGATCCACGAGAAAAACGACTCACGAACAATCGCCGTAAGTCGTTTCACAGTAGGAGTACCAGAGGAGGGACTCGAACCCTCACGAGCGTTAAGCTCACTGGATTTTGAATCCAGCGCGTCTGCCAATTCCGCCACTCTGGCAATCTTCACTGACTGGTTCCGACGCCGTAAGTATGGTCAAGTTCGACTTGGCGGACAAGGCTTCGCACTGGCTTTGGCTGTGTGGGGTCCTAACGTCCAGGACGCCGAGGGGCTTTAACCGGCTCTCCCTCGAAGTGGGTGGCGGCCGATCATGATGCTCGCTTGAAGCACGCCCCGATTCTCTCTCCGGACGGATCGGTAACCGGACGGGCCGACGACAGTCCATGTTGGGCGACCAAACAACCCGGCTTGAAGGACACCACGTCCCTCGCCGGTGTGGTTTGCCCTACTCGGCACCGGCGCAATGCTCGTTGTCACAACGTCGACCTGCACCCTATGGACTTCGCCAGATCAGCGCCGCTACCTTTGCAACGACACACAAGGCGAAACAAGACAAGGTACCGTAGACAATTACCATCGGGATGACGATTGTCATCAATGCAGAAAGAGCCACTTCAAGAGGTAATAGGTATGAAGCAGCTCCAAATGCGATGGCAAGAAACAAAAGGGCCCGCCGCAAACTAAGCCGCGGAGCCATTAGGAAGTCGGTGCGCAACGCGGCGAGCCTCGCAGCCACCCCAATTAACAGAATTGCGATGACCACGTCGGTTGCCAGAAAAGCGAACCGAAACTCCATCAAGCGAGTCGCCCCAAACGGCCACGGAGCATGTACCATTCCTCCCATATCGGCCCCATCAACACCTGGATCTCGCGTCATGTAGACAATTGGCCAGCCGTGTCTGTGGTGCTCGCGATCAAGTCGGAATTCAAGTCCATCGAGTTCGACACGAGGAAAAATGTTGAATGCTGTTAGGGCATAGAGTAACGTCGCTGCGACCATGATGGCGTTAGACAATAGGAGCATGTCCAGTCGGCGGAAAGTCATCTGATCAGGCGCTACTCAACTGGGGAGGCCGCCATGGGCAGAAGCGAGTACACCGTTCGCGAGCATTGCTGCCACGGTGGCCGCATCGAGGCCGAGAGAGACGAACAAGGACGCTGGCGAATCCCGCGTCACGAAGTCGAGCTGCCTCCGCAAAGGCCTAAGACTCTCATCGTTGGCGCTTTGTCGTTACATCGCCTACGTTCACGAATCCGATCGCGGAAACACCCCACCATCGGTGAGGTGACCATCAAACGAGGGCGAAAGATTCTCGCCAGCGCCGCGCAACAAAAAAACTGGCCCTCTAGGATTCGAACCTAGACTAACTGATCCAGAGTCAGTCGTGCTGCCGTTACACTAAGGGCCAAGTCTTGTCGGCAGTATCCCACCCCTCCCCTGACGAAGGGCACCGCGCACGACGCTTCCTCAGCCTAGAGCACCGTTTTCAACAGGTCAAGATCAGCGGTCGCGAAGCCCCCGCGAGCCGCTGCAGGAATGCTCTTGGTCGAATGACCGCCGTTCCGCACCGCTCGGAGCTAATGACCAGGGCGCGATTCGCGGGCGTCGGCCGGTCGGGGCTCAAGCCGATCTGGCCGATGGTTCCCCACTTTGCGGGATGCTGACGCTAACGTACCAAGCCGGATGCTGACGCAGCAAAACCGGATGCTAACGCATTCCGGCTGATCTATCCGGGTGATCTATCCGGGTGATCTATCCGGGTGATCTATCCGGGTGATCTATCCGGGTGATCTATCCGGGTGATCTATCCGGGTGAGGGTGATCTATCCGGGTGATCTATCCGGGTGATTTGTCCGGGTGATTTGTCCGGGTGACTTGTCCGGGTGACTTGTGGTCAGAGGGCAACGGTCTCGCGAGACGGGTGGCAAATCGACCGCGGTGGTCGGATGACAGAGCAGGTCCACGGCCTGGATTCTAGTTCCGGTCACCGCGCCGCTCCAAAAGTGCCTTCCGAACTCCGCCAGCTGCCTGGAGGCCAGTAGCCAAGCCGTTGACGATGGCCCGGGCCCGTTACTAGAATTCGGGTGTCACCCAACGCGCTGTAGCCGAATGCGGCAGAATTTGGACGACATCGGCGGTCGACTGAACCAGGCCAAACTCTGGCGAGTTCGGCTTACACACCAAACAAGCCAAACTCTGGCGAGTTCGGCTACACCTGGCGAGTTCGGCTACGCCCTGGCGAGCTGCGATCGGCTGGCGGCCGGAACGCTGGGAAAAAAGTCTTAACGGCGTTAGGTGTCACCCCTCCGGCACGGCCGCGCGTGCTGGCGCTAAACTACGTTCGTGCTGGAAGGATCGCCCCGATGGCCTTTCTCATGGCGGTCAATGGGCCCGAAGCCGGGAAACAATACGAATTGTCCGAGGGGCAGTACATCCTCGGACGCCACCCCGACTGCAGCATCGTGATCGATGTCGGCGCGGTCAGCCGTCATCACTGCCGCGTCACCGTGCGCGAAAACGAATGCACTATCGAGGATCTCGAGAGCCGCAACGGCACCTTCCTCAACGATCAAGCGATCCAACAACCCGCCAAACTGCTCGACGGTGACCGCGTGCGGATCTGCGATGTGGTTTTCAAGTACTACACCGCCGCAGATACCTCTTCCGAGTCCCGCGCTGTGGTTGTCGACGATGATGGCGAACAAAGTGGCTCGACAATCATGTCGAAGCTCGACGTCCTGGCGGGCCGCTCAGGTGTTCAGCTCGCAGCTTCCGCCGATGCCAAGCTAAACGCACTGATCGAGATCACACAAAGCCTCGGCAAAGCACTCTCATTGGATAAGGTCCTCCCGCAGGTGTTGGACAGCCTCTTTCGGATCTTCGTGCAAGCTGACCGTGGCTTTATCGGATTGTTGGATGAAGACGATCAGCTGATTCCTCGTTGGACGAAGCTGCGGCACGACGACGGCGGAACGATCCGCATCAGCCGCACGATTTCCAATCAAGTCCTGCAAACGAAAGAAGCCATTCTCTCCTCGGACGTTGCCAACGACGAGCGTTTCGAGATGAGCCAGAGCATCGCCGACTTCCGCATCCGCTCGATGATGTGCGCGCCGCTGGTCGATGCCGACGGAGACGTGTTGGGAATGCTGCAGATCGATACGATGGATCAGCGGCAGCGATTTTCTGAGCAGGATCTGGCGTTGTTGGTCAGCGCCGCGGCCCAAGCGTCGATCGCCATCGACAACGCACAAATGCATGAGGAAGCACTCAACCAGCAGTCGCTGGCGCGCGACCTCCAGCTGGCTCGCGATGTCCAGAAGGCGTTCCTGCCGCACGAACCACCGGACCTCCCCAGCTACGATTTCTTTGACTACTATCGGGCCGCCAATCAAATCGGCGGTGACTACTACGACTATTTGTGGCTGTCCGACGGCCGTCTGGCGGTGGTGGTCGCCGATGTCGTGGGGCACGGCGTGGCGGCCGCGATGCTGATGGCGAAGCTGTCGGCCGAAGCGCGGTTCTGTCTGGCCAATGAGCCGACGCCGGCCGGCGCGGTCACGAAGTTAAACGCCCGCCTCTGCCAATTGAAACTCGACAGATTCGTGACCTTGATCGTGGTGGTGATTGACCCCAAGCTGCATCAAGCGACGGTCGTCAACGCGGGGCACATGCCCGCCTTCTACCGGCACAACGACGGGGATGAAGAAGATTTTGGCTCTGCCGAAGCGGGGGTGCCGATCGGTATCTTGGAGGATACCGAGTACCAGCAGGCCTCGATCACGCTGAGCCCCGGCGAGTCGCTGACGCTGTTTACCGACGGCATCTCCGAGGCGATGAATGCCGAGGGGGAGCAGTATGGGATGGATCGCATGCGCACGCTGCTGTCCGAGTCGGACGGTTCACCGAAAGCGTTCGGTCAAGGACTGCTGGAGAACGTGCGAGCTCACCTGAGCGGCCGACCTCAAGACGATGACATGTGCCTGGTCGTGTTGCAGCGGAAACTTGACGGTGCAGCTGCACAGGCGTGAGGCCCGATGGTGGGCCCCGCTTTGCCGACAAGAATGCGGGCCGGGGTAACTCGGTCAATCGTCAGCCGCTATTTCCACGCGAACGAACTGCCCGTGAGTTGTTCGTAGGCTTCCACATATTTCTGACGCGTCTTGGTCACCACCGAGTCGGGCAATGCCGGGGGCGCGCTGTTCTTGTCCCAACCGGTTTCGGCAAGCCAGTCGCGGACGAATTGCTTGTCAAAGGAGGGCTGACCGTGTCCCGGTTCGTACTGATCCGCGGGCCAAAATCGGGAGCTGTCCGGAGTCAGCACCTCGTCGATCAAAATCAGTTCGCCGTCGAACCACCCCCATTCGAACTTGGTATCGGCAATGATCATACCCCGCCCGGCGGCGTACTCGGCTCCTTGCCGGTAGATCTCGATACTCTTGTTCCGCAGCGTGTCAGCCGTCTCTTGACCCACAATGTCGACCATCTGTGAGAAGCTGATGTTGATATCGTGCCCTTCGTCCTCTTTGGTCGCGGGCGTGAAGATCGGTTCCGCCAGTTGCTCGCACTGCGCGAGCCCCGCCGGCAGCTGAATGCCACAGACGGTCCCCGCCTGTTGGTACTCACGCCACCCGGATCCGTCCAAGTAGCCCCGCACCACACACTCGATGGGGACCACGTCGCACTTGCGTACGACCATACTTCGTCCGGCCAGCAGCTCGAAATCAGTGCCCGCTGGCAGGTCCGCAGTCTCTAGATCGACCGACAGGAGGTGATTGGGAACATCCAGCCGCTCAAACCAGAACTCGCTGATCTGCGTCAACACCCTACCTTTGTCGGGAATCCCGGTCGGCAGCACCCAGTCAAAGGCACTGATCCGGTCCGTACTGACCAGCAACAGATGATCGCCCAGGTCGTAAATATCGCGTACTTTACCGCGCCGGACGGGCAAATCGTGAAGTGTCGTTTCCAAGACGGGACTCGTACTCATGGCAGATCCTTCGGCAAGTGGCGAGTAACCATACTAGATTCTTCATCCTGCCCACCTCGATGTTCCGAAGTCGAAGTATACCACCCGGGGTGAGGATGGCCAGCGGTCGCGCTTGACGGTAGGCTGTTAAGCCCGCCCCTCCCAACGACCGTCACGCTGTTATTCATGGATCACGCTAGAATAGAAGCATAGAACCCTAGCAAGCGAGCGGGTTTGTGAGGCCAGCAGGCGGGGTCGATGATCTCCCAATTCACCTGGTTTGTCTTTTCACTTCATCCCTCTGTTTCGTGACCCGATACCGCGACGCGACACTCAGCTTATGGGCCAAATGCGATTTGTCGTTCCGAGCCGAGACCGGCTACCTCCGGGCGCTCTGGAACGCGCTTACCTGTGCGGGATTGAAGGAGTTCCTTGGCGATCGAGAACGAACTGGGTGGCGGGCGACGATGGCCAGTGCGGAGAATTCTTACTGAGCCGCAATGTGGACGAATCCGGCAATCTCTTCCTGCCTTGGCATGTTGAAGGGTTCGGCGAATTAGTCCTCTCGACGGCCAGTTTGATGGAGCGGCCGGCGGCCTACCACCTTGTGCTGGAGTTGGCGCGGGGCTTGGTCAACCAGCTGCGTAACCAAGCGGCGGACTGGCAGCTACTTGGCCTACAGTTACCTGCCGAGGTGACTCGACAGATGGACCAAGCGACCGCGCATTTTGCC
This sequence comes from Pirellulaceae bacterium, assembly GCA_965223305.1. Taxonomy (GTDB): domain Bacteria; phylum Planctomycetota; class Planctomycetia; order Pirellulales; family Pirellulaceae; genus CBDCWT01. The sequence goes on from CBDCWT010000007.1 coordinate 6,254, forward strand.
AACGCGGTCACAGCCGAGCAGCAACCGGAGGGTGTAGAGCTGGCCGAACAGGCTATCCAGACAGCCGCGGCGGCCGCCGAGTTGTTAATGGATGAATACGTCCACCAAGCGCTCGCGGTGCGCCACCAACAGGCTGCCCAACTGCCCACGATGATGGGGGCCACGATCACGTCTGACGCCATCGAGCAACCGATGTCCGACGTCCTGCTGCCGGCGATCAACAGCGTGGCGGTAGCGCTGCGCTGGAGCGAGATTGAACAGGCGGCCGGCAAGCAGGTCTGGGAACCGTACGATCGGCAGATCGACTGGTGCCGTACTCAAGGGCTGCGGATTGTCGGAGGGCCCCTACTGCAACTCAATCCCCAGTCGATACCCGATTGGCTCTACCTCTGGGACGACGACTTCGATCAGATCCAAAACAGCATTGCCGAGCATGTCGAGTCGACCGTGCAGCGTTACCAAGGGAAAGTGCAAATCTGGAATTGTGCCGCAGGAATGAACGTTCGCGCTCATCTAGATTTGAGCGAGGAGCAAAAACTAAGGCTAGTCGTCAGGGTGATTGAGGAGATCCGTCGCACCGATCCCAATACGCCGATGATTATCAGTTTCGATCAACCGTGGGGCGAGTATTTGGCGTTTGACGATCTTGATTTGTCGCCGCTGCATTTCGCGGATTCGCTGATCCGCGCCGAGTTGGGCGTGGCGGGAATCGGACTGGAGATCAACCTCGGCTACTGGCCGGGCGGCACGCTCCCCCGCACACGGTTGGAGATCAGCCGGATGCTGGACCGTTGGAGCGTGCTGAACCTACCGTTGATTGTCTTCCTCCGTCTGCCCAGCGGCGCCGCGGCCGCAGACTCACAGCCGGGAGCGAAGAGGCCGCAGGCGATCGGCGGCGAGGAGCTATGTGTGACGCGCCAACGGGACTTAGCTGCGGATATCCTGCCGGTGTTATTGGCCAAGGCATACGTGCAGGGAATCATCTGGAACCAACTGGGCGACGCCGGGCGCACCGAGTACGCCGAGAGTGGCCTTTTCGACGCCGCGCTGCAGCCCAAGCCGCTGCTGCAGACAATGGCACAGCTCCGCCGCGAGCATCTGACGTAGCAGGGACCGGTCACGAACGACCGGCCACACGGCATTGGTCACTCAACGCCGTGAAGCATTTCTTGTAGCCGAATTCGCCAGAATTTGGACGAATCGGAGGTCCGCCAAACAGTCCGCCAAACTCTGGCGAGTTCGGCTAGTGCGCCTGTGAAGGCGATTGAATTATCAGGTGAAAGTCCTGATCGGAGAAGACGTTACCACTCCGTAGTCGACGGTAACTGCGTTTTCAACAGAAAGGGTGGGGAGCAACCGGAGACGAAAGAACAGTCCGTAACGCAAGTGAACTCGATTCGGCCAAGCCTGTCGGGGAGCGTCCTAGTGACTCGCGAACCCCTGACCTCACACAACGTCCCAGACGAGGCCCAACTCCGGGCGGCGGTAGACACCGCAGGTCGGTGAGGCGGCTCGCACGGTGAATGGAAACGGTAACGTGTCAAACCGAGGCGAGCGAAATGGCAGTAGTGTTGTTGGAGACGGAATGTTCGGAAGTTCAATCGAGATAAGCAGGGAGGCCTCAGCAGCGTGCAGACCTATGATGCGCTCAGCTGAGGAGTCAGAGCCTTCATAGTAGTGCTGACCGGTGGGAACCAAACCCACCGCGAGCGAAGGGAGGCAGGGAAGTAGATTCGGAACGCCCTAACACATGAAAAGCAAATCGAAAGATACTTTGCCAGAACGAGTGCCGTTTACGGCTATACCGACTGGAGAGACGCCGGACATTCGCCGGTGGGCTCAGCCTGCTGTATGGACCGACCGAATGTTGACGACACTTTTGGAAAACAAAGTGAAAGGAGGCAAATGGCACGCGTTAATTGACAAGGTTTACGCCCCGCTGAATCTTTACACGGCCGCACGCAAAGTGACCGGGAAGAAGAAATCGGCCGGAGTTGATGGGCAAAGCTGCGAAGAGTTCGAAGAACATCTGCTCGTGGAAACACAGCAGCTCTCCGAAGAAATCAAAGCACAAACCTATCGCCCCAGTGCGGTACTTCGCGTTCACATTCCCAAACCGGGAAGACCGAACGAGACCCGCCCGCTGGGCATTCCGACAGTCCGCGACCGCACCGTCCAACGGGCGATGCTCGACGTGATCGAACCAATCCTGGATCACCAGTTCCATGAGCGAAGCTTTGGCTTTCGTCATGGAGTGGGAGCTCATGATGCACTTCGCATCGTCGAGCAGAAACTTCAGGCGGGTTACGTTTACGTGGTCGATGCGGACTTGAGAGGTTACTTCGATACGATTCCGAAAGACCGCTTGCTGGCTTTGGTCAAAGAGCATATTTCGGACTCACGGATGCTGAAACTGCTCAAGCTCTTTCTTGATCAGAACATTTTGGAAGAACTCCGCGAATGGACGCCGATTGCCGGCGTGCCGCAAGGGGCAGTGCTTTCACCCGTGTTGTCGAATCTGTACCTCAACCCGCTGGATCATCAGATGGCCAACGCCGGTTTTGAGATGGTGCGCTACGCGGACGACTTTGTCGTACTGTGTCGCAGCCAATCCGAAGCCGAAGAGGCTCTTCGGTTGATCACCGTATGGGTTGAGCAAGCCGGTTTAACTCTGCATCCAACGAAGACGAAGATCGTTGACAGTCGCGTCCGAAGCTTCGCGTTTCTGGGCTACTCGTTTCGCGGGGACAAAATTTACCCTCGCCGCGAGAGCCTTGCGAAGATGAAGGCTCGGATCAAAGAACTGACGCCTCGTAAAAGGCCCGGTTCTGTGGAGTTGATTGTGGCCGAACTAAACCGCGTTCTCGTCGGCTGGTTCGGTTATTTTCGACACTGTCGCTGGACGATTTACAAAGACCTTGACGCCAAGATTCGCAGCCGCCTCCGGCGGTTGCTACTGAAGCGACACCGGAAAAACCCCGAGCGTCTACCACGTCAGCAACGTTGGCCAAATGCGTACTTTACGAAAGCGGGGCTCTATAGTCTGCGAGAGGCCCACTTTCGTTTCGCTCAATCCGTCAACTACTAACTGGAGAGCCGTATGCGGGAGAACCGCACGTACGGTTCGGAGGGAGGGAAGTCCGGCCCAACCGGACCTCCCTACCCCTATCAGTCCACCAAACAAGTCCGCCAAACTCTGGCGAGTTCGGCTACTGGCGAGTCAGTCCACCGAACCAAACTCTGGCGAGTTCGGCTACCACGAAACTCGCGTGAGTACGGCTACGACTCTGGCTACGATTGGATAGCGGCCGAAGGTTGGGAGAAGTTCTTAACGGCGCAGCGGGCTCACGGTGCGGCGTCGGGTGCCGTTTCAGCAGCGGTTTTCCGTGCTCGCCGCAACAAGCGGGCGCGGAGGACATTGCCGTGTTGCTGATGCGATCGATCTGCCAACAGGATATCGCGCGCCTTCTCGATATCGCCGAGCGCCTCGTGGGCCCGCGCTAGGTTGTAGCTGGCGCCGTCCGCCCAGGGGTTGGCTTCGTCGTCGTCCTCGAGAATGCGTCCTTGGAACCACTCGATCGCGGACTCCGGATCACCTGCGTCGAAGTGCGCAAGCCCGAGCCAGTAGCTGGCGTAGGCTTTGGTTTGCATCACCATGATGCGGACGTTGGTGAGCCGATTGAGATATGCCTGTTCGTGTTCGTTGGGTCTCCGCTGCAGACCGAATTCCTGTTGTACTTCGGGAGAGGTCGCGATCTGTTCGATGCGGCTATCCGGTATACGGGATTCGAGATAGAGCATCTTGGCGCCTTTCTTTTCTCCCTCGTTTTCAAACTGGCCGCGAAAATGCGCGTAGCGGCCGCGTACGAGGGTGGCCCGCGTCTCGAAGACGCCATACCGCAGGTAGTATTGCGCTGCCACCCGCTCGTCCTTTTCCATGGCGGCTTCCAACGCGTCACGATACCAGGCTGCTTCATACGGCAATGTCCAGAGTTTGACGTCATCAATCCCGCGGCAGGCCTTTAGCTGCTTGGCCAGACGGCTGGCGTTAACCGTCAACTTCAACCGGTTCTCGCCAGTTAGCTGCTCTTCGACCATCTGTGTGCGGAGCGCGAGGGCCGCGGGCGAGGCATCGATTAAGGCCTGGATCCGTTTCTTGTCTCGATCAGCGATCTCGTAGCTGAATTCGTTCCCCACCGCCATAGACGACAGGAGTTCTGGATCGTCTAGCACGTTCTCGAGAGTCGCCACAAGCTGGTCTTCTGGTCCAGGAATCGGAATGCCCAATTGGGTGTCAAACAGATAAAGCTGCTGATCGATGAGGGCCGCGGTCATCCAGGGGCGGGGTCGCGGGGTCGAGGTCAATCCGGGGAAGGCGAGCATCACGACCGGAATCCCGTGCTGGCGGGCCAGCAGCAGAAAAACGCGGGCGCGGCCCAACGCATCACCGTGACCGTACAGCAAAACCTGCCATGGCTGCAGCTGGTAGCCTGGCCCGGGAACCAGTCGCATGGGCGCCGGCCTCCAGCTGGACTCGGAGCCGACTGCCACAGGGTCCGCCGGGTACTCCAACAGTTCGTCCAGATGCACGTTGCGAACGGTCCAATCGAACAGACGATAGGCCAGCATCAACTGTTCGCGGGCGGGACTTTCGAGTTGGGCTGCCTGCCGCGCCAGTTCGTCCTGAAGGGGACTGGGATCCGGCCGGTTGGGCACCCAGCCAGCCAGGCTTTGCAGCCAGGCGACCTCGCGCAACTGGTCGGCGTCGCTGATTTGAAACTGTGTCCGGTCGAGCTGAGCGATCGCCGGACCCTCTCGAATCGCGCGGGGCAAGGTCCGAATCATCTCGTCAGCCTGCCAATCCCCGGGTGGCGTCTGCTGGTCCATCCAGCTGTTCAGGTGATACGTGGTCTGCCTGGCCGCCTGTTGCTTCTCGAATTCATCGAACCGCTTGAGGAACTCGACTGCCTTGTCCAGGTGACTCTTGGCAGTTCGCTGGGTGGGTCTGGAACGGTTGCGAAGCGGAGCTTGTGGTTGCTCGCAGCCAGTAAGCAGGAGCGCCCCGACCAGGATCGAAGAAAGCGGCAACAGGGTCCCGCGAGGGCGGAGGCTGAGCGTGACGCGCTGGGTGAAACGCGCCGATTGGACGGGCAGATGTGCGGCGATCGACATCAAGAGAGAGTCTCCACGAGTTCACGAAGGGAGCAGATTCGTGACAGGAACGAGCCAAGTTGGTCCAAGGGTAACATGTTAGGTCCGTCGCTGGGCGCGTTGTCCGGATCTGGGTGGGTTTCCAGGAAGAGCGCGTCGATGCCGATGGCCACAGCCGCACGAGCCAGCGGCTCGACCATCTGCCGGTTTCCGCCGCTGGTCGCTCCTTGGCCGCCGGGTTCCTGAACGCTGTGGGTGGCGTCAAACACGACGGGTGTTCCTAGCGCCCGGAGTTGCGGCAACGAGCGCATATCGTTCACCAGCCGGCCGTAGCCGAAGAACGTTCCCCTTTCACACACCAAGATGTTGGCGCAGCCGGCAGCAGCCAGTTTGCCGACTGCATGACGCATGTCCCAGGGCGCCAGAAACTGGCCCTTCTTGACGTTGACCGCGCGACCGGTTCGAGCCGCCGCGACCAGTAAGTCGGTCTGGCGCGAGAGAAACGCTGGGATCTGAAGCAGCTCGCAGGTTGCCGCAGCCGCTGCAGCCTGCTGCGGTTCGTGAATGTCGGTGGCGATCGGTAGCCCGGTTTCCGATTTAACTCGCGCCAGAATCCTCAAGCCCTCTTCGAGACCTGGCCCACGATAGGATTCGATGCTGGTACGGTTGGCCTTATCGAACGAGGCTTTGAAAACTAGCGGCAGGGATAACTGATTCGCAATCTGTTGCAGCTGGTGGGCGATGGCCAGCGTTGAGGGCCCGTCTTCAATCACACAAGGTCCCGCGATCAACAGCAACGGACAGCCCGCGCCGCAGCGATAGTCGGCGATTCGTACAGGGTTGTTAGGGACGACTTGCTGCGTGCTCAAGTTCTTCTCCATCACCGATTTCTGCAGGCGTGTCCCGCTTCACTTTTTGAAGTTGCGCTCTTGGCTCCATCGTAAGCGCGAAGCGTGAGCGAGGGACTGACTTGCGTTGGTGCACCAACTCCCCTCGCTGACGCTTCGGGTTCCGAAAAACGCGACGAACTTGCCATCTTGTCTCTGGAAAGGCAAAAAGCGCACCTTCAAAACTCCCACTCTCGGCCTCGCTGCCGCGAACGACCGTTGATTACTCGGGCGGAACCAGCACGGTTGCCCGCGCCGGCAGCACTCGAATGTCGACCGGCAGGGTCCCGCCGGGATCTCCGTCCAGCTGGTAGGGAACCGGCTGTTCCGATTCAACTCGCAACCGGCTTGCGCGTAACGACTGAAAGTCGTCCAATCCTTCGTGGTAGCCCAGGGCAACACCACTGAGGTACCAGAGGCCATTGATCAGCGAACCTTCTTTGAACGTGCAAACGTCGAGCAACCCGTCGCTCCCGCTGGCCTGGGGCGCGATCTGGAGGCCGCCCGCGTAACGAGGCAGATTGACGGCGAACACCCAGCGTGCCCGGATTGCCTCCGGCCCTTGGTCAGCCTCGGGGCGCGGCTCGCAATATACTCGCAGCTCCGGGTATTCGTAACTACGGATCGAATCTAGGATTGGTTTGGCGTACGACAGCCGGTGGATGTGTCCCTTGCGGACACGGTGGAGGCGTTGGACCACTTCGGCGTCAAATCCACAACCGGCCATCAACAGAAAAAGACGTCCATTTGCATCCCCGGCATCGATGCTGGTCGGCCGGCCGCTGCAGACCACGCGGAAGACGAAGTCCGCGTCCGGTTTCACACCGAGCTGCTTGGCTAGCAAGTTCTCGGTCCCCAGAGGCATGATGGCGATCGGTATCTCGGCGGGAGTCAGGTTGACCACCAAGGAAACCGTTCCATCTCCTCCCGCGGCAACCACGCAGCACGGGTCGCCTTGCCGTTCGATGTCGCCCACCAGGGCCGCGTATCGATCGACGTCATCAACGGTTGTTACCTCGACGCCGTGCTGGTCGAGCATCGTTTGCAAGCGTTCGACGAGCGGCTGGCCAGATCCCGATCCAGCTTTCGGATTGCGAAATATGAGCACCTGGCGTGGAAGAGGTCGGCTACTCACACCAATGTCATCCTTGGTTTCTCTTAGGAGCGAGTGGCAAGAAGCCAGATTCAGGAGGGGCTAGTTTGTCTCGGAAGGGTCCGGGCTGTGGTATTTTGATGCAGGTGTTGCGTTTCGCTACAGTGAATCAACGCATGCTCCCCCTTTTGAAAGGGGTGTAGATCGTCGCCGAGCGACTGAGAGAGCGGCCGACCAATATCGGAATGCAGGAAGTCTTTTTTTTAAAACAACTTGCATCACGAAATCAGCAGTCCGTGCTGAGCTGGCGCGCCGCGTGCATTAGTGACCGGGCACTGGCCCGTGGGGCCTCTGGTGGACGTCGGCGGGATGGTTGCCTTGCCCCTGGCCATCCGGTTCGCCAAATTGTATTTGGCACACCAGAGGCCCCTACATGTCATTCTACTTACCGAGATATCAGAAATCTAGTTTAGGGCGAGATTCGGGGCGACAGAGTTAGAGTTGGGGTGACGGGGTGACAGTGTCGGCGTTCTCTCTTGCCAAATGCGGACTCTGACGGTTGGGCGGAGTTCGCCGTTCCGGTTTTGATTTCAAAGCCTTTTGACCGGCGCTGTCACTCGTTCACCTCTCCGCAACTGTTGGGCTGATACAACTTGCGGAGGTCTACCCTCCCCCGCTCGGAGGTGGTGCAGCAAAGTTAGTGCGTGATTTGGTCTTTCGTCACTCTCCCCTTGGAGGTCGTGCAGCTTTTAAGTTATCTGTTTGCCAGGGTTTAGCGGTAGGCCGGAACAAGCGGCGCCAGCAGCCATCCCTGCGCCTACGGTTTTCCCGCCGCGCTGTTCCGGCAACACCGGTTTGATGCGTCGCCGGAACAACGCGGCGCTCACGGAGTGTGAAGCCAGAGCTCTCCCGCCGCTTGTTCCGGCCTACAGCTCTCCGGCTACAAATCAGCCGGAATGCGTTAGCATCCGGTTTTGGGATGAACCGTGGGCTAACGCCCAGCGGCTGATTTGGAGCGTAGCCGAACTCGCCAGAGTCCCTCTCCGGACGCTGTCGCGTCCGACCCTCCCGCCCGCGGGAGAGTAGAAGTCGATGTAGACGCAGAGAGGCCCTGCCGTCAGATGATCTGGCGTCGCGAGTGTCGACCATCCCTTCTGCGACCGATCCGGTCCACATCCCTTGTCGGTAAGGTTTTTAGTCGCTAGACTTTGCAACATGTGCACCAGGCAATCTACGGTTGCCAGCGTAGCTTCAATCGGCAGAGCACCGCATTCGTAATGCGGGGGTTGTGGGTTCGACTCCCACCGCTGGCTCTCCAGCCTGCATCAAGGGCCTGTTTATTACTGATCCTGGAGAGAAGAGGAATGTCGCAAGCGCTCGAGGTTGATCTCAAGGAAATCGTGCTTTCCAACAACTCGTTTGGTCCTCACGAGATCCAGCTATTGTCGGAGGCTATCGCGGAGGACTATGGGCAGTTCCAGTTGTTGCGAGACGCCGTTGCCGACCTGGAAGGACGCGAGGATCGCAGCCCAGCGGCCGCGGTTCGCTTGGGGGTTTGCTTGTTTCTGCTGGGCCGCTACGAGCGTGCGATCGAGGCGCTCGAAAAGGCCGATGGCGGCGCGGTCGCTCAGTTCTACCTGGGAAAATCCCATTTTTCGCTGCATCGTTATCCTCAGGCGATTGAGTGTTTCAACGCTGCCAAGGTGGCCGGCTACAACGCAGACACGTGTTTGCTCGCAGTGGCTGAATCGCTGCGCTACGAGGCCAAGATCGACGAGGCGATGGAGACGCTGGATCAGATGTTTGGTCCGGTCGAGCAGACCGCCGAGTACTTGGCGCAGCGAGCTGCAACGGTGGCGGCAAAAGGGGGGAACCCCAATGAGGTGGTTGCCTTGTACGAGCGCGCCGTTGAGGCGGACCGGGGGCACGCCGGCGCTTTGTTCGGGTTGGCGATGGAGAACGACCGCCGCGGCAACGACGAGCAGGCGCTCGAGCTCTACCAGCGGGCGGCGAACTGTTTTCCTTCGCATGTGGGCGCTCTATTGAATCTGGGCGTCATGTACGAAGATCAGCAACGTTACGACCGAGCGCAGCTTTGCTACCAGCGCATCCTGGACGCTTATCCCGATCATGCCCGAGCGCGGCTCTTCTTCAAGGATGCCTACGCCTCGCGAGACATGTTGTACGACGAGGAAGCCCAAAAGCGGCATGACCGGCTGTCACAGGTGCTGAGCATCCCGGTCACCGACTTCGAACTGTCGGTGAGAAGTCGTAATTGCCTACAGAAGATGGGTGTCCGCACCTTAGGTGATCTGACCCGGACGACCGAGCAGGAGCTGCTGACCAGCAAGAACTTCGGCGAAACGTCGCTGGTCGAGATTCGCGATATGCTGCGCTCGAAGACACTCGAGCTAGGACAATTTGCCCACGAGCGGAGCGAGCCGGAACCGAGCTACGATTCCTCCTCGATGTCTCCCGACGAGCAAGCGCTGTTGGATCGCCCCATCTCGGATCTGAATCTCTCCGTTCGCGCTCGCAAATGCATGGTGCGTCTGGGAATGACCACAATCGGCGAGCTTATTCGCAAGACGGGTGACGATCTCTTGGAGTGTAAGAACTTCGGGGTCACGAGCCTGAACGAGGTGCGCGACAAGCTCTCTCAGCTCGGTATCAAGCTGCGCGGGGATTGAGGTGGGCGTCATGCCCTCATGTCGGCGTTGATGCTTGCGGGGTGATTGTCAGGTCTTGGTGCCGCCATGTTCACCCTCCATCATGTCGACTCGGGAAGCGCGGCGCGGCGAGCGACCTTGGTGACCGGACATGGGCCGGTCGAGTTACCAGCGTTCATGCCGGTTGGAACGCAGGGGACCGTGAAGGGGCTGCCTGTCGAGTTGCTCGCCGCGACCAACGCGCAGATGGTGTTGGGAAACGCCTATCACCTGGCGCTTCGTCCGGGCGAGCAAGTCGTCGAGCAGCTAGGGGGGCTGCACCGCTTCACGGGCTGGAGCGGTCCCATCTTGACCGACAGTGGTGGATTTCAGCTGTTTAGCTTGGCCGAGCAGACGCGGGTCACGGACCAAGCCGCCACGTTTCGTTCCCACGTCGACGGTCGGCTGCTCGAGCTGTCTCCGGAACGGAGTATCGCGATCCAGGAGGCGCTGGGCAGCGATGTGGCAATGGTGCTGGACCATGTTGTGGCCCTACCGAGCTCACCTGATTTGGTACGCGAGGCATGCGATCGCACGGTACGGTGGGCGGAGCGCTGCCGCCGGGCTGCGGTGCGGCGCGACCAGGCGCTGTTCGCGATCGTTCAAGGAGGACTGGATGCAGGGCTGCGTCGCCGTTGCGCCGAGCAGCTCGTGGCCTGCGACTTTGACGGCTATGCCGTCGGTGGGCTGAGCGTGGGGGAGGAGCCGCAGGACCGCAACCGAATGCTGGACGTGACGTGCCCACTCTTGCCGGTCGACAAGCCGCGATATTTGATGGGCGTGGGCACTCCGCTGGATTTGCTGGAGGGAATTGCTCGCGGCATCGACATGTTTGATTGTGTGCTGCCGACCCGCAATGCCCGTAACGCTCTGGCGTACACGGACGAGGGCCCGTTGCGGCTGAGGAACGCGGTCCATCAGCGGGACCCTCAGCCGCTCCAAGCTGGCTGTCCGTGCCCTGCCTGCAGGCACAGCCGCGGCTACCTGCGGCATCTCTTTCTAGCCGGCGAGATGTTGGGCCCGATCCTGGTTTCTGCGCACAATTTGACCTACTACCAGCGGCTGTTGGCCGCAGCTCGCGAGGCCATCGAGCAGGACCGCTACGTCGAGTATTGGCACGAGAAGAGGGCCGGTTGGTTGAGCGGCTAGTCCGTGCACTGGGCGGCGTTTTGCCCGCTGTTCGTCTCCCGCGGCAGAGCCCAGGAGGCCTTGCCCGTTGCGCCGCAACATCTTAAGATTGGCGGCGCTTTTGCCGGTCCGGCCCGGAAGAGAACCGTTTTGTTCCCATTTTCCCCGCCGGGAACCTGGCAATTTGCCGGAACGGCCACACAGCTCGACTGGTGTTCCGCCCGGTGAACTTGACGATCGACGCGCAGCCAGGGCGAGAACCGGTGGCAGAACGGTCATTTCCTCTTTGAGAGACTTTCTTGGCGAGGACTCGTCGACCGGTGGCAATGTCGTTGCACCTTTGGGTTGATGTTTCTTCTTTCTTGTGAAGGACAACAAAAACTGGACAGTCTCCCTGTTGCCGGCTTGGTCTGTTTTGACGTGCCACTGCTGTTCGCGCAAGAGGCGGCGCGGGAAGAGATTCCCTGGATCCTGAACGGCCCCTGGATTCCCTTCTTGCTGATCGGCGTGATGTTCTATTTGCTCCTGATTCGACCCGAACGTCGCAAGCGAGAGGAGTTGAGTGGGATTCGTGACAACTTGAAGAAGAATGACCGGGTTGTCACCATCGGCGGCATTCATGGGGTTGTCGTCAATGCTCCCCAGGGCGCCGAAGACATTACGCTCCGTATCGACGAGAGCACCAATACTCGCTTGCGAATCCGTCGCGCCGCTGTCGAGCGGGTGATCGACGACGAAGAAGACGACGAAGAATGACAACCAGCTTAGAAGCACCTACCTACTGAGTACTAGTCCTCAATTCGGGGAACCTGGCTATGCTTTTGCAGTTTGCAACCCATTCGAACCTGTTTGCCCAGGCTGTCGATTCGACGCCCATGAAGGTCGTGTACTTCTTGGGCGTCGTGCTGGTGGCGCTGGTGTTGCCCTTCGTCATCGGTCGCTACGCTGCGCGACGAATGCGGATGGAAAACTATGGTTGGAAGATCGGCTTGATCTTGGCGGCGGTGATCATGTCTTTGATCATCGTCGGGCGCACCTGGACGCCGGCGGAAGACGGAGGCATAGGCCGCTTCGACTTGAAGTTAGGGGTCGACTTGCAAGGCGGAGTGATTTTGATCTACGAAGTGGACGACAGTGCACCGCTGCCAGGTGAAGAAGAGGAGGAAGGGGGCGGCGACGGGCGGTTCAGCATGTCCGCACTTGTGGAGGCCCTGTCGCGCCGCGTCAATCCCAGCGGGACGAAGGAGATTGTGATTCGACCGGTCGGGGAGCGGCAGGTCGAGATCATTATCCCTGAAGTGGATCAAAACGAGGTGGAGCGCATCAAGCGCGAGATCACGACCGCCGGCGTGTTGCAGTTCCGCATTGTTGCCAACAGCCGCGATCACCAGGACGTCATCGAGCTGGCCCAGCAACTGGCCGAGTCGCCCGACGCCCTCTCCAGACGCCGGCGCGTGATTCGGGACGAACGCAACCGGCAGGTCGGCCTGTGGGCGCGTGTCGCTCGGGAGCAGGGAGAAGGTGAAGGGCTCCCGTTCAAGCTCGAAGTCGCCAGTGCTACGTTGCGAAACGCCAGCACGGGTGAATTGCTCGACGTTCCGATCGAGCATCGTGGCGATGACGTCGAGATGTTCACAGACTACGTGGCCAGCCTGGAAATCGACGAGATTGACATTTTGATGGCCACCGACGATGGCTACGACGTGACCGGCGGCCATCTCGGTGCTGTGTCGATGGGGAACGACGAGAGGTTGCGGCCGTGTATTTACTTCAATCTGAAAGGCGAGGGGATCGATCGCTTTGCAGGATTGACGACCGAGTTTGCTCCGCAAGGCAACTTCGCTCGACGATTGGGGATCCTGTTGGACAACGAGTTGCTGTCCGCTCCTAACATCAACGAGAGGATTCAGGGCCGCGGGCAAATCAGTGGTCGCTTCACCGAGGAGGAAGTTTCCTTCTTGGTGAACATCCTTCGTGCGGGCAGCCTGCCGGTGGTGTTGAATAAGAACCCGATCAGCGAAAACTTGATCGACCCGTTGCTGGGCGAGGCGACCGTGCGGCAAGGCAAAATTGCGATCGTGATTTCGATCAGCCTCGTCTTGGTCTTTGTCTGCCTGTACTACCGCTTTGCTGGATTTGTCGCCTGTCTGGCCCTGCTGGCCAACTTGCTGTTCATTTTGGCGTTGATGATCTCGATCCGTGCCGCACTCACGTTGCCGGGGCTGGCCGGCTTGGTGCTGACGGTGGGCATGTCGGTGGACGCGAACGTCTTGGTCTTCGAACGTATCCGGGAAGAGCTCCAACGAGGCGCCGCGCTGCGGATGGCCATCCGCAATGGCTTCGCGCGGGCCACGACGACCATTGTCGATGCGAACGTAACAACCCTGATCACGGCATTTGTGCTATATGCGATCGGTACGGACCAGATTCGCGGGTTCTCCGTGACACTCATTCTCGGCATCTTGATGAGCATGTTCACGGCGATCTTCTGTTCCCGAGTGATTTTCGACTTGGCCGAACGGTCACGTTGGCTCACGAAACTCAACATGACCCAGTTGCTAGGTGCGACGAGCATTAATTTCATCGGTAAGCGGAGTTTGGCCGCGGTCGTTTCCACCGTCCTGATCTGTATTGGTGTCGCTGGGATCGTGGCGCGGGGAGCTGACATGTTCGATATCGATTTTCGCGGCGGAACTTCCGTACACATGATGTTCACCGGACCGGTCGACACGGACGAGGTCCGGGGTCGCTTGCAGGATCGATTCGACGACGTGCGGTTTACGGTCACCGCGATGAACAACACGGGCGGAGAGGAGTTCAACAACACTTTCAAAGTCGACTCGTCGTTCGTCGAAGTGACGGAACTGCAGGATGCCCTGCGGGACGTGTTTAAGGATGGCGAGCCGCGGTTGGCAACCTACTCGCTCGATCGTGGCGAGATTCGCTCAGCCGCGACGTTGACCGCCCCATTGGAGCCACAAGATGAACCGGCCGCCGAGGAGGAGCAGGCCGCGAACGAGCCAGCCGCCGAGCCAGCCGCCGAGCCAGCAGAGTCGGAGGTGGTGGAAGAAGCTCCGCTGGATGAGCAGGTACCGTCGGGTGACCAGCAAAGTTGGCTGGGGGCCTCAGGCGACAGCACGCAGTTGGCGTTCGCCGACGAGCTGTCCGGCATGCTGGCCCAAGCGACCACCAGCGAGCCAGACGAGGTCGCTGCGGAGGTTGAGACCAACGACGAGGTGGCCGCGCCGGCCGGCGACGAGGTGTCGATGCGAACCGAAGTCGATCTGACGTTCGGTCATGAGATCAACGCCGAAACACTCCGTGACGAAATCGTCTCTGCGGCTGCTGAACAAGGCAACACGCTCACCGAGTTCGACTTCGAAGTCTCGAATCCCAATTGGGATGGTGAGAGCAGTAATTCGTTCGGCGCTTGGACCTTGTCGATTCCCGGCACAAAACAGCAGACGGCTGAGTTGCTGGACCGGTTGGAAGAGAAGTTCTCGAGTACTCCCGTTTGGCCCTCGTCGAACAAGATCGGTAGCCAGGTGGCTGACCGCATGCAGAACAAGGCGATTGCTGCTCTGCTGACCAGCTTGTTGGGGATTGTGGTCTACATTTGGATCCGCTTCCAACGAGTGATCTTTGGCTTGGCTGCGGTGGTGGCCTTGATCCACGATGTGCTAGTCACCTTGGGTGCGATTGCGGTTAGCGCATGGCTAGCCCGGGCCTTAGGCTTCTTGCTCATCGAAGAGTTCAAGATCAGTTTGCCGATTGTCGCGGCGCTGTTGACGATCATCGGTTATTCGTTGAATGACACGATCGTGGTTTTCGATCGCATTCGCGAAGTCCGGGGCAAGAGCCCGGACCTGACCGGGACGATGATCAATGTCAGCATCAATCAGACGTTGAGTCGCACGTTGTTGACCTCGTTGACGACTTTGATCGTGGTGTTGATCCTGTATGGGATTGGCGGCGCGGGAATCCACGGGTTTGCTTTCTCACTTGTTGTTGGCGTCATCGCTGGTACCTACAGCTCGATTTTCGTAGCCTCCCCTGCCCTGCTCTGGATGGCTGGTGCGAAGGACGCTCCTCGCAGTAAGTCCGCTGCGGCCTGACCGGGCCAACTTGGGCTCTTCGGACATCGACTTACCCTACCGCTCGCGGGAGGGTTGGACGGGCCAGCTGCCCGGGGAGCGGTCGTCCCTGGCATACCCCCGGCCCTTCGGGCCGACTCTCTCCGAGGGGAGAGTGACAGAGAGACGAGGTCGCACAGCAACTTAGAAGCCGCACGACCTCTAAACCGACGTCGAAAAACGGCTCCGCAGGAGCGTCGCCCTCCCGTCAGCAAGATCCTGTCGCTCTTACACCGCGCTATTGAACAAACTTGCGGGAAATCGAGTCACCCTCCCGCTCGGAGGTCGTGCAGTTTCTACGCTTCACAAACCAGCGGAAATCCACCTCACCCTCCCGCTCGCGGGAGGGTCGGACGCGTAGCGTCCGGGGAGGGTTGCCCGGGAGTGATCGCCCCGATGCGTGCCCCCTCTCCGGCCCTTCGGGCCGACTCTCCCCGAGGGGAGAGTGACAGAGAGACGAGGTCCACCAAACTCTGGCGAGTTCGACTACGCTGCAAATCAGCCGCTGGGCGTTAGCCCACGGTTCCCCAGCGAAACCGACGCGTAGCGTCCAGCGAGTGCCCCTCTCTCCGGCCCTTTGGGCCGATTCTCCCCGAGGGGAGAGTGACAGAGAGACGAGGTCCACCAAACTCTGGCGAGTTCGACTACGCTGCAAATCAGCCGCTGGGCGTAGCCCAACGGTTCCCCAGCGAAACCGACGCGTAGCGTCCGGCGAGTGCCCCCTCTCTCCGGCCCTTCGGGCCGATTCTCCCCGAGGGGAGAGTGAAGAGGCTGGCGGGGGTTAGCCCGGATTATTCATGAAGATCGTCGCGAGAGGTTGTAAGTACGTTCGTGGCAAGGAAGGCGAGCAATTCTTCCGCAGGCGTATTGAAGCAATACGTCGAGGGAGAATTGTGAAGCATGACGAAGCCACGGATGGACTTACGACCTCGCAGCAGATCGCTCATGAATAATTCGGGTTAGGTAAAGCGGTCGCGGCGGGCCGTATCCAACTCATCGTGGGGCCGCGGCTTGGCCGATGCAGGATGAAGTGTCGATCTCCCGGTTCGCACCGGCGGAGTCCAAGTTGTTCATGGTTGGGTCCTTGCGCAAACTTGCTGGCCTGTTGATTGTCGCTGTCGGCATCGTCGCGGCGATTCCCTTTCAGCGCCCCTCACCACCTGTCGCGGCGCCGCGGGCGGAGGTCGGGGTTGTCTGGCGCAGCCCCGACGCCACGCTTGACGTGACCGTTCCGATCCGCAAAGACCCGCTCGGCAAGCCAGCTCGGCGGGCGGCGGTCCGGGTAGTGCCGCAGATTCGAGCCTCCAGCGGCCACACCCCGGTCAGCATGTCGCCGGCCTTCGAGGGAATTCGCGCTGGAGGGTCCGCCCAGATGTCGCCGGCTACTCAGCCCGACACGCAGTCTCAGTCATCACCAGCAGCTCGCCTGCTGCCGGGCGGATCGGTGCCAGCGGTTCGAGATGGGGAGATCGAGCGCCGCCACGCAATCGCCGACGGGGATCAACTCAAAGCGCTGGCCCTGCGCTACTTGGGCAGCGAGCAACGCTGGCGCGAGATCTACGACGCCAATCGCGATCTCTTGAAGGACCCTGCGCGGCTACCTGTGGGCGCGGAGCTGCGAATTCCTCTGCGGCGCCCTACTCCGTGACGTCCAGCGGGTTTCTACGCTCTTTCCAAGCGAACCGCGAACTCCGTAAGACAAGTCGCTTGTGGATGAAGGCGGCGATGAGCCTATCGACGTTCAAACGCGCGTTCGGGTCGACCAACTCGGTTCCAGCGAGGCTGGTAGGCAGTTCGGCGAAGACCAGGGACTGTTTGGTTGGATCGGTTTGCTCGGGTCGCATCCGTTCAAGGCGTTTGTGAATCGACTTGGCTTCGCTGTGGCCCTTGCGGTCGTTGTCGCCCACCACGATCAGCGTCTCGAGTCTGGAGGCAACCATCGGGTGCTTGAAGGCCCGGCTAGCGGTCATCCCTTTGAACGACTGGCGGGGGGTGAGCAGCACGAGAGCTTTGACGTCTTGTCCCTGTTTGAACGACGGAAGCTGTTGCCGGCTCCAATCAAGCTGGGCGAAATTGACGGCCAAAATGGAACCTAACTCGGCTCCCACCAAACAGAGCAGCTCGATGTTCAATTCGCCCTCGTTGTTCTTCTCAAGCAAGAACTTCTTGGCAGCTTGGACATCGCGGATCATGCCTTGAATGTCGACGGGGCGCATGCGGTCCCGGTCGATTTCCCGCTCAGCACCATTGGGAAACCGCATCGTGATACTATCCCCGTGGCCGCGTAGATCCGGCACGATTACAGCGTGTCCCCTCCGTTGGAGGATGTTCGCCAGCGCCGCAAACTCGCTCTTGCTACCCTCCCAACCGTGTAGCAGAATCACAGGCACGACTTCCTTGCCCTTCTTCGGCACGAACTCACCCTTCTTACTGCTTTGGACAACCCCGCCCGGATAGTAGGCGCACCGGACGCGCACTCCGTCGTTGGTGCTGACGGTTACCAGCTCAGGTTTGGGCAGAACCA
This sequence comes from Pirellulaceae bacterium, assembly GCA_965223305.1. GTDB lineage: Bacteria > Planctomycetota > Planctomycetia > Pirellulales > Pirellulaceae > CBDCWT01. The sequence goes on from CBDCWT010000007.1 coordinate 23,878, forward strand.
GCTTGCGCCGCTGGGCATGCGACATCGTCGTGCTGAGACAAGCCAGAGCGACAGCGAAGACAGTTGGTTTAGACCACTGCAGACTCGATACCATCAGAAACCCCGCGGTTTTCAGCTCGCCCCTTCAAGCCTCCACAACCTCGGCGAGTTCGACCTAAAACGCGGTCGCTAGCTTTCACCGAGTAACTTACGGCCCCTAAGGTCATCCTAGATAGCAGATGCCGAACCGTCAATTTAGGTTGAGTACATTCCAGGAGCCTCAACGATTGGTAACGTAAGCCGGGAGCGCGGCGTGCAGCGTCGGAACTTGCCCAATTCGCCTCCATCGGAAGCGCGAAGCGTAAGCGAGGGAACAACTTGCGATGGTATACCGACTCCCCCCTCGCGGACGCTCTTTGAAGTGGCGATCTTGGCCCAATCGTAACCCGAAGCGTAAGCGAGGGAGTGACTTGCGTTGGTACACCAAGCTCCCCTCGCTGACGCTTCGGGTTACGAAGAATGTGGCGAATCTGACATCTTGTGCGTGCAAGAGCATAGGTGAAAGTGACCTGCGTCGTGTGCCATTTGATCTCACACGTCGAGGGGTGGGAAAACTCGATTCACCACGTTCTGCCGCGAAAAGCTGTGAAGGTGCGCCCGCTGACTTTCTAGAATAATGTGTGCTTCGGTGCCGAGCCCAGCCCGCCTGCAGGAGTTCGGGCGGTTTGCTTGTGTCTAGAAAATGCATAGTAGAAAATAGGTTAGGCAAAGGAGATCTGCCCACGATGGCTTCCGACGGCCTACAGCTCGATTGGCAAGAAGAAACGGAGCGCCCCGGATCTGCCGTGGATATGTTGCCGTTCTTGGTCAGCATGGTGGTTCATCTTTGTCTGCTCATTGGCCTGGCGCTGGCCCCGGTGCTACTTCAACAGGAGTCCATTCTGCTGACGATTGCTGCGCCACAGCGGGCGGATGAGGAAGAGCTGGAGTTCCCTGAGGAGTTTCAGATCAGCGCCACACCGGAGACGGAGGTGGGCGCGCACAGCGACGGAGGTACTCAAGTCGCCTTCTCGGCCGGCGAGACATTGGCGGAGTTGTCGCAGATTCCCGCGCCCTCCTCGTTGGCTCCGCTCGAGATTTCGCGGGTTCCCGCCGACTCGGTTGTCGAGATTTCCTCTGCGTTGCAAGTTGATCAGTTGCCGGTCCGCGGGGCTGTCGGTGAGGGGACGACGGGTGCTGCCGGAGCGATTGACCGGATCACGCAGGACATCCTGCTGTCGCTCGAGGAACGGCCGACGCTCGTGGTTTGGCTGTTCGACTGTTCGGCCAGCCTGCTGCGGCAGCGGCGCGAGATCCACGACCGACTGAACCGCGTCTACCAGGAGCTGGGGATCATCGAGGCGTCGGGCAACCCCGCCTTTAAGAAGCACCGGGATCAGCCGCTGTTGGGATCGGTGGTCGCCTTCGGCAGCGAGGTCCGTTTTTTGACCAGCCGACCGACGAACGACGTCGAGGAAATCAAGACGGCGATCGCGGATGTGCCGCTGGACGAAACCGGCATCGAGCGTGTCTTTACGGCTGTCTACATGGCCGCCGAACGCTATAAGTCTTATCGCCGAAGACGGCCGCGTCGCAACGTGATGATGGTTGTCTTCACCGACGAGGCGGGTGAAGATCAGAACGGCGTTGATCGCACGGTTCAACTTTGCCGCCGTCACGAGATGCCGGTCTATGTCGTCGGCGTCCCTGCCCCCTTCGGTCGCCGTGAAACGATGGTGAAGTGGGTGGATCCCGATCCCAAGTACGACCAAACGCCTCAACAGGGCGTGGTCGATCAGGGCCCCGAATCGCTGCTGCTTGAGCGCATCAGGTTGGCGTTCTTTGGGGGGCGCGATCCAGGCTTGATCGACTCGGGGTTTGGCCCTTTTGCGTTGACGCGGCTCTGCTACGAGACGGGCGGCATCTACTTCGCCGTCCACCCCAATCGCCACGTGGAACGCCGAGTTGGCTGGACTGAGACGGCCAACTATTCGGCCCACTTGAATCACTTTTTTGATCCCGATGTGATGCGCAAGTACCGTCCGGACTACGTTTCGTCGGTTGAGTACATGCGGCGGATCAAAGACAACCGGGCGCGGGCGGCGTTAGTCAAGGCGGCTGAGTTGTCGTGGGTCAATCAGATGAAAGCACCCCGCAGGCGGTTTGTAAGGAGGAGCGAAGCCGCGCTGAACGAGGCGCTATCCGAAGCACAGAAAGCGGCGGCTACCGTGGAACCCCAATTGCTAGGTCTCTTCGAGACGCTGCAATTTGGCGCAGAGGATCGTCCCAAAGAGACCGCGTCGCGTTGGCAGGCCGGGTACGACCTGGCAGTCGGCCGAGTGCTGGCAGCCAAAGTCCGCACCGAAGGCTACAACGCGATGTTGGCCAAAGCGAAAAGGGGAATGGAATTCCGCGACGCCAAAAACAACACCTGGCTACTGGTTCCGGCCGACGAGATTCGTGCGAGCAGCCGGCTGGCGAAAGACGGCGAGCGAGCGCGGGAGTTGTTAGAGCGAGTCGCCGCGGAACATGCAGGAACTCCGTGGGCGCTGCTGGCGGCTCGTGACTTGAAGACCCCGCTGGGTTGGCGGTGGCAGGAGCGGTACACGCGGCTTGAGCCAGCTCGCCGAGAGGCTCCGAGCGCCGCGAGACGTCCCACGGCGGGACGGGACGATCGGGCGCGGCCCACACGGCCGCCACCACCGAAACGACCTCCGCCCAAGCTGTAGCTGGCGGATCCCTCACTCGCAATGTTGTAGCCGAACTCCGCTAAAGGTATAGCCGAACTCGCCAGAGGTAGCCGAACTCGCCAGAGGTAGCCGAACTCGCCAGAGTTTGGTGGTCCGTCGATTGGCCAAATTCTGGCGAATTCGGCTACTAGTGGTCCGTCGATTGGCCAAATTCTGGCGAATTCGGCTACCAAGAGAACGAATTCGGCTACCAAGAGAACGAATTCGGCTGCCGAGAGAATTAGCCCAAATTCGGCGACCAAGAGGCTCCTAGCGTCAACGGCGACAAGTCGACTCGCCTGCTCATAGCTCGCCACGGAGGTGTGCCGGGTCCAGATTCGATTCCGCCAGGCTGTCGTAAGGGTAGAAGTGACGCGCCGTGCGTTGGGCGAGTACCTTCAGGAAAGCCCGGCGGAATTGGGACTCGCTGGTTTCCGTGGTGTGGTAGTAGCCCGTTGTGGGGTAGGTGATCTCCGGCAAGTTGCGGTGGAAGACTTCCTTCCCACCGTCGGCCATGTCGTAAACGGTGAGAGTCAAGTCGGCGTTTGCTTTGTAGAGCAACTGGTTCTGGTGCAACCGGAAGCCGATCATGTCGACGGCCACGACGCGGTCTGCCTTGACGCCACGACCAACCTCCCGGTAGTCCACGGCGTCCCAGTCGTTCTTGTCGATCCAATCGGCGACCTCGGTAGCCGGCACGATTTCAATGTCGTCGACATTCTCCTTTAGCATCCCGGCTAGCGATCGACCCAACAGTTTGTCCTCGGTGCCAGTGCCGTAGGATGCGCCGTCGGTGACGCAAATCACCGCCACTCGTTGTCCTTCCAACCCCTGGTATTCCGGTTCGACAAATGACGCTCCTGACCAATAACCCAGATGCCCCCAAAGGCCTGCGCAGCCAGCGGTCGGCAGGGCAATGACGGTGAGGGCGGACCACAGCAGCATGTGTCTGAGGGTGTGCTGCTGGGAGAGGTGCCAGGCGGTGGCCCCCGACGGCTCGCGCTCCGAGCAAACGGGCGAGCTGGAACGGCTGGTAGCGGTCGGGAATGAGTTTTTCAGTGCGTCCATGCGAACTCTCACGAAATCAGCAAACGTATTATCCAGTCGACGCAGGTCACAATGATCAGGGAAACGCTACCAGCGAGCACTAGGCGCTGATTGGGCACTCCCCACAAGCAGCGGCCGCGGACGCCGGAGATCAACGACCAAGGCCCACACCAGGCTGCTGCCATGGCGAGCAGTGTTCCGCCGACGTTGGCTGCCGCCGCTTGAACGAATTGGCCCCGCACGAAATGGGACCAGGAGGTTGTCATCCCACACGCCGGGCACGGGAAGCCCATCGTCACACGAAACGAGCAGGGTGGAAGTCCTAGTTGTTGATGAGTGCCTACGCCCGTCGGGCTTGGCTCCAGGAAGGCCGCCGCTGCCAACAGGCCGAGGAGCAAACTGCCCGCGGCTGCCAGCCACCAGCGCTGCCATGGCATCAAATACCACGAATCCGGTGGCGCTTGCGTCACGGGTGCATGCCCATTCGGTCGGGGAAGGTAGCGAAGACCTCAGCATGCCGCAATACCAGCTCAAATGCTAGCCAGTTGACTCTCCAGACGGCTGCCGCCCCACAGCGATGTAAGCAGCCAGGCTGGATACTGCTCCCCCAGTTCTTCGTTAGTCATAGCGCGCGGAAGCATCTGGGGAGGGTTCCCCCTCTCCGGCCCTTTGGGCCGACTCTCCCGAAGGGCATTGGTGTCTACACAAGTTGAAGCTCACTTAACGCTGCTTTTTCGAGGGATTTGAGGTTGCTGATGGTTAGGTTGTCGTTGTTTTCGAGGTATTGCGTCATCGCCAAATGCACGTAGTAACCAGCCAACAGTGCCGGGGCGGTAAAGTCGACTCCGTGTTTCATGCGCCGACCGCTCAAGCGGATCAAGTAGTTTCGGAATGCGATTGCGGCATCGCTCTCGCTGCCTTCGAGCTGCTTGACAACAACGCAGGCCATCGCTGCGACAAGGAGTCGCTTGGCAATCGCATGACCCGTTTCTTGTTGCCAGTACTCCAGCTCATGTCCGTGACTCTTGAGCAGCTTAAAAAAACTCTCGATCCGCCAGCGAAAGTAATACCACTTGCCTACTTCACCGGCATCGGCCTTATCCGATGGAACGTTTGTCAGCAGCGTCCACTCCGCCAGGATATATCCTTTGGCATCAACCAGTCGTACGAAAATGGCCCGAACCTCGATTGGCTCACCGGAAACCGTTTTCTTCTTTCCGTTGACGACGGCACTATGGGGGCGGTTCAAAATAACGCTTGCCTCGGCAACCTCTCGTCTCACCTTTTTCCCATGGTATCTCGCCTTACCGGCATCCTTGAATTCACAACGTTGATCAAATCGCTCGTTCAATTCCGAGAGCAATACCGATTCACCGTTGCATTTCACACGCCGATCATCGCAGCGAACCAAAAACAAATGCCCTTTCGCATGCCAACTGCGAAACCGTCCCAGCGAATCCGCTTCGCGGTCAATGATGTGAACCACCTCTCGTTCAAGCCCCCAATCAGCAACTTCGTCCATCGTGGGCTCAAGCTGATCAAGATGGTGGTCGTCCCAAGCCGGTTGGTGGGTCCCAGTACTGTACACCGTCTCAGCGGTTTTCAAATGAATTTGCATGGAGCCAGGGTGACTCCCGTCTCCGCTTCAATCAGAAGCGACGTGGTCAGGTCATACCCGATGTCGGTTTTGTGGGTCAGCTGAACCAGATCTTGCTTTCGGCGTGTTTGGTTGCCAAAGCCCAGTTTGCACCAGTCATGCGCCAGCAATACAAACGGAGAAGCACTGCCAGCACACCCATCGCGACCGAGCTGCCGAAGGGGGTCGATAAGTTTCTCCAGCGTGACTCGCTCATTTGCGAAAAAACGCCAGGTTGCCTGGCTAGCTGTGGTGGATTTACCAAAGTCCGGAAGGCTCCGCGGTCCCGACGCTGTACGGCTAGCACTGTCCATATGTGCTTTCACCAATTTCACATAACGCGATTGCAGGCGTTGTTCCAACGCAATTTTTATCCCATCCGGCAATCTGTACCAAGATTTGAAATCTGTGTAGACACCAATGCCCGAAGGGAGAGTGAAGAAAGACGAAATCACGCATTAAGCTGCAAGACCTCATCGACGGGAAGGTCAGCTCACTGCCGCACCACGATGCGGCGGATCGCGGTGGCTTTTCCAGTTGCCGGATCGACATCCACCAACGAGCCGTGGAGGCGCACATCGTCGTGAGCGACTTCAAACGGCGTGGGGCGGAAGTGGATCGTCGTTTCCATGACACGATCGATTCGCCGGCCGAGAATGCTTTCATGCGGCCCGGTCATGCCGACGTCGCATTGGAAGGCCGTGCCGCCCGGCAAGACCTGCTCGTCCGCCGTGACGACGTGAGTATGAGTACCCAACACGGCAGCAACCCTTCCATCCAAGAACCGGCCCATGACCTGTTTGTCGCTCGTTGCCTCCGCGTGAAAGTCCAGCACCCGCACGGACACATCGTCCGGGATTTCGCTGAGCACCTTCTCTGCCGCTGCGAAAGGGCAATCCACCGGCCGCATGTAGACTCGGCCCAACAGACAAAACACGGCCACGGGGGCGCAACCGGCCAGCTCGATAACGGTCCAGCCTCTTCCCGGCGCTTGCTCCGGAAAGTTGGCGGGCACAACGATGTCGTGGCTGCTTTTTAGCACAGGATAGATTTCCGACCGCCGGTAAACGTGGTCGCCGAGCGTGATGCAGTCGATCCCCGCGTCGATCAGCCCCCGGTAGATCCGGGGAGTGATTCCCGAACCATCGGCTGCATTCTCTGCGTTGGCAATGACCAGATCGATTCGCTCGCGCTCACGCAGCTCACCAAGCTTCGCGCGGACAATGTTGCGGCCAGGTTTGCCGACGATGTCGCCGATCAGGAGGATGCGCAAAACTCGTCCCTACCCCTCCGTTGGGTGACGCAGAAATTGACAGCCGAGAATCGCTCAGCGCGCTGTTTCGGTAAACCGCGACTCTCGCACGACCGTGACTTTGATTTCACCTGGGTAGGTTAACTGCTCCTCGAACGCCTTGGCGATATCGCGGCAGATCTTGGCCGCTTTGGAGTCGTCGGTGTTCTTTGAGCTGACCATGACCCGCAGTTCGCGGCCGGCTTGAATGGCGAATGCCTGTTCGACGCCTGAAAAACCAACCGCGATCGACTCGAGTTCCTCCATCCTCTTGATATACCGCTCCAGCGATTCGCGACGAGCCCCCGGTCGCGACGCGCTGCAGGCGTCGGCGGTGGCCACCAGCATCGTATAGGGGTGTTCCGTGACAATGTCATCGTGGTGGCCCAGCGCGGCGTGGACCACTTCGGGTCCTTCACCATGTCGCTTCAACAGATCGGCCCCAATCTTGGGATGCCCGCCTTCCAGCTCGTGATCGGACGCCTTGCCGATGTCGTGGAGCAGTCCGCAGCGGCGGCCAAGGTCTCCGTCCAACCCCACCATTTCCGCGAGCATGCCAGTGATGAACGCGACTTCGACGCTGTGCCGTAACACATTCTGGCTGTAGCTGGTGCGAAAGTGCAGCCGTCCCAACATTTCAGTAATCCGCTCCTGCAGCCCGTGAATATTGGCTTCCTCGCCTGCTTCTGCTCCTTTCCGCTTGATATAGCGGTTGATCTCCGAGCGAGTTTCTTTGACCAGCTCTTCGATCCGGGAGGGATGAATCCGCCCATCAGCAATCAGCTTGTCGAGCGCCTGGCGGGCGACTTCGCGGCGGACCGGGTCGAACCCGCTGACGATCACGACCCCAGGTGTGTCATCAATGATGACGTCGACACCGGTCGCCTTTTCGAAGGCACGAATATTACGACCCTCGCGGCCGATGATCCGCCCTTTCATGTCGTCGTTGGGAATGTCGACGGTACTCGTTGTTGACTCGGCGGTATGTGCCGCAGCGAACCGCTGCAGCGTGGTCATGAGAATCTCGCGCGATTTCTCGTCGCAGATTTCTTTCATCTTCTTTTCGTGGCGGAGGACGATGCTGCCGGTTTCCTGTGCCAACTCTTCGTCGAGCATCGCCAGCAGCCGGTTGGACGCTTCCTCTTTGGAGAGACCACTCAGATCGTGCAGCGTTTGCCGTTGGAGGTCGAGCACCTTGCCCAACTCTTCGTTGCGCTGGTTGGTCTCGCTCAGCCGTTCAGTGAGACGGCGCTGCGTGCCCTCGACGATCTGTTCTTGCTTGCGCAGATCGTCTGTCTGTTGCGCGACCGTCTCCTGCCGTTTGTCGAGCAGCCGTTCTCGATCACGTAGTTCGTCACGGACCTTGCCGAACTCTTTTTCCGCCTCGGCCTTCTGCTGGAGCGCTTTTTCTTTGATCTCCAACTCGGCCTCGCGCAGCTTCGCGGTTGCGTCCTGCTCGGCCTGCGTCCGAATTCGCGCGGCGGCGTCTTCGGCTTCGCGCTGGCGGAGAAACTTGAGAAGCCGGATGACGCCGAATGTCACCGCGGCGCCGACGGCCGCTGAGACGAGTACGACACTGGTATCTCCCACAGGCGCACCCCTTTACGTCTTACGCGGGGCGCCCGGGCGGACAGCAACGAGAAGCCAACACTTCGAAGGAGTGCCGGCCGATCTTGCGGAGTGATCAAAACGCGTGGCAGACCAAGAGTCGTTAACTCACAGGCCGACTTTCCGTTTTACAGGCTGGAGCGTGGGTGCGTCAGCTGTTTTCGTCCTGGTTCCCAACCCACCACTGAACGAGCTTGGTGAGAGGCCCGCCCGATTCCCGATTCGCTGGCGTCGCCGCGCCTGCGTGCCGGTTCTCCCCTGGCCGATATCGCTGCCGCCGCCGCAGGCTGGCGGGAGGCGCCGAGCCGTACTTCGCGCAGCGGGTTCTCATCCAACCCGTCCAGGAATCCAGCCAGCCTCGGTTGTCCCGCAGCTGGCAGGTTGTGCCATCGCGCCGGACATAAACGGGGCGGAGTCTCTGCTCACCGTCTGAGTCGTTTCTCAGAAGAACTCGCAGAATGACTAGAAGCAGATCCATAGAATTTACCAGCTTGTCGAGGATCGGTTGCGAGTACCAGTTCCGGACTGCAATTTTTTCTTTTGATCGGTTCCGCAGCTTGTCCGTTATGGAACGCGCCGCATTCGTTTACGATGAACTTGTACCCAGCGACCAGTAATTTCTCGTCGCTCCAAGTATGGTAACTCCGGCTGAACAAAACTTCAACTCTCGAGCCGGAGCGGATTTGAGGTACGGCTGGTGGCGCGTAAACGACTGCGGTGATGTGAGTTATTGCCAGATGGACGACCCGGTGAGTGCCAAACTTCTTGCTGACTGGCCCCCCGAGCAGTGGGAGGACGTGACGGTCGTGTTGGCCGTGTCAGGCGGGCCGGATAGCGTTTGCCTGCTGCGTTGTGCCCGGCAATTGAAGCGTGCGGGAGCAGGCCAGTTGGTGGTCGCGCATTTCAACCATCGGTTACGTGGCGAAGAGTCTGAGCAGGACCAGACGTTCGTTGAACGGCTGAGCGCGGAGCTGCAGCTGCCTTGCTTGGTCGACAGGGCCAGCCATGAAAACAAGATTGAAGCCACCGCCGGTGTGGAGGACGCGGCCCGCCGGCAGCGCTATCGTTTCTTGACTGAGGCGGCTCGACAAGTCGGGGCGCGGTTCGTGGCGACCGCGCATACCGCGAGCGATCAGGTAGAGACGATCGTCCACCGCATCGTGAGGGGCACGGGGCTGACGGGACTGGCAGGCATCCCGCGGACCCGCCCGTTGAGCGAGGGCGTGACCTTGATCCGTCCCCTGCTCGATGTGTCGCGAGAAGAGGTGCTGCAGTGCCTCGAACGGATCGGCCAACCGTTTCGCGAGGATCGATCCAACCGCGACTTGACAGCGACTCGCAATCGAATTCGCCACCAGCTGCTACCTCAGCTGGCGGAATTCAACCCCGCTGTCGGTGCGGCCCTGCTCCGGCTTGGTTCGCTAGCCGCCGACGCTCAGAGTGCGCTGACCGACTTAGCCGAGTCGCTTGCCCAGCAAAGCGTGCTGGGGCGCGAGCGAAGCGAAATCGTAATTTCCACAGCGCCGCTCCAGGGTGCTCCGCAGCCGATCGTGCGGCAGATGCTCGTACAGGTCTGGGCTCAGAACGGCTGGCCGCTGCAGGCCATGAGCTACGACAAATGGGAGCAACTGGCGACGTTTGTCCGACAAGTGGACCCGGGTGGAGCTCTGAACTTGCCAGGCGACGTGGTGGTCAAGAACCGGGACGGGCGCGTGACGCTGCGGCGTGGGAAAGCTGGGTGATGCTCGGCAGGCGTGGGTGGCTCGAAGTTCAATGGCCCCGGACATTTACTTCGTGCTAGCAGCTTGTATACTCGGAGTCCTGCGAGGCGGCGAGACCGGCTCGCGATACGCTTCCTTTCTAATTCTCTGATGGGCTCGGTGCCGACGCCCACTTAGCTTCTCGAGGAAACATCCATGCAAGGTGACGGGTCACAACCTAACGCACAACGTCTACTCTGGGCAGGCTTCATGGCAATCTTGGCGGCCGGAGTGGGCTTCTCTATCCGCACCGGAATTCTGGGTGATTGGGGCGAGCAGTTCGGATTCACGCAGGGTGATCTCGGCAAGATCACCGGCGGCGGCTTGACGGGTTTTGGGATCATCATCCTGATTGGCGCCTTGCTCGCCGACAAACTCGGTTATGGGACGCTGATGGTGTTGGCGTTTATTGCGCATCTGCTGTCGGCCGTGCTGACGCTGGCCGCGACTCCGGTTTTCGAATCTTTGGGAGGGATCGAATCGGCAGGGGCCAAGTTCGCCGCCTACCAGTGCCTGTACTGGGGGATGTTCCTGTTTGCCATCGGCAATGGGATCGCTGAAGCGGTTGTGAACCCGTTAGTGGCCACCTTGTTTCCCCGAAACAAGACGCACTACTTGAATATTTTGCACGCTGGCTGGCCGGGCGGACTGGTCGTGGGCGGCTTGCTCTCTTTCTGGATGGTTGGCAAGGTCCGCTGGGAAATCCAATTTGCGCTCTTCCTCATCCCAGCAGTGCTGTACGGGATCATGTTGGTGGGACAGCGATTTCCCAAGTCAGAGGCCAGCACTCAGGGTGTTCCCTATGCCGACATGCTGAAGGAGGTAGGCCTGCTGGGGGCAGCAGTGATCTGCGTCTTGTTGGCCCTCTTTTTCCGCGCTTTTCTGGCCCTCATTCTTCCCGCCGATTTTGGATTTGGTGATGTCCTAGCGTACATACTCGCCGGGGTGTTGCTGGTCTTGTTTGGCATTGTCACCAAGTTCTCTCTAGGCGCCGTGATGCTCGCGTTCTTGTTGCTGATTCAAGCCATGGTTGGCTACGTCGAGTTGGGCACGGACTCCTGGATCAGCAACATTACTGGGAACATCATGGCCAGTCCCCAGAAGGGCTTGCTGTTGTTCGTCTACACTTCGACCCTGATGTTCACCTTGCGGTTTTTTGCGGGTCCCATCGTTCACAAGATCTCGCCGCTGGGATTGCTGCTGTTTAGCGCGATCTTTGGTGCCATTGGGTTGTACATGCTTGGCGGCGCAGCCGGCGTGGTGGCTTGCGTGGTTGCAGCGACGATTTACGGCATTGGCAAGACTTACTTTTGGCCGACCATGCTTGGCGTCGTCTCGGAGCGTTTCCCCAAAGGGGGCGCGATCACGATCGGCACGGTGGGTGGTGTCGGCATGTTGTCGGCTGGCCTGCTTGGGGGACCGGGCATCGGCTACAAACAGGATTACTTTGCCTCGACTGACCTGCGAGAGAAGGACGCTGCGCTCTATGAGGAGTACCGCTCCGAATCGGAAAACGGTTTCCTCTTTTTCCCCAAGATCCGCGGTCTCGACGGTGTCAAGTTGGCAGCTGTTCGCGATAAGTCGGATGAGGAACGATCACCGGCCGAGCAGTTGGTCGGCGAGTCCGATCTGCATGGCGGTCGGATGGCGCTGAGATACACTGCCTTAGTGCCAGCGGTGATGGCCATCTGCTATTTGCTGTTGATCTTCTATTTTCAAACGATCGGCGGCTACAAGGCGGTGGAGCTCGACGACGGCTAGCAGCCGCATGTTCGAAGCAAGCGAGCAGCGAGTAGGCCGGAACAAGCGGCGCAAACTGCTGTCCATCTGCATGCGACGTTCACGCCGCGCCGCTCCGGCAGCCTCGCACCCGGTGTTGCCGGAACGCGCGGCGGTCACATCGCGCGAGATAATCAGGCGTCTCTCTCCGCCGCCGGTTCCGGCCTACGGCTCTCTACGGCTCTAGCAGCTCGTGTCGGGAGCAAGCGAGTAGCGAGTAGGCCGGACCAAGCGGCGCGAACCGCTGTCGATCCGCGTACGACGTTCACGCCGCGCCGTTCCGGCAGCACACACGAGTGCGCAACAGCTGACGTGCCACCAGCTAGCAGCGTTACCATTTCTCTTGACGTTCCGTGTTTGCCACCCTAGGATTCGCTGCCCGGTTCTCTCCCGGTATTGCCGCTCCGCGCGCCGCGCCTGGTTTCCGCATGCAGACCCGTCAACAGCTTACGGCCGTCATCGCAATCCTGCTGGTAGCACTCGGCTTGCGCTTGGCTGCGGCCAGCTGGTGGCAGCAGCAGCGCCGAGCAGCGAACGAAGAGTTCGCGTTTGGCGACAGCTACAGCTACTGGAATCTGGCCCGGGTGATTGCCGAGCGGCAACCCTATGAATACGCCAAGTCCCGCATTTTTCGCACGCCCGGTTACCCGTTGATGCTGGCAAGTTTGTTTCGAGTGCAGGATCGTCCACCGGTGATTTGGGGCCGCTGGCTGGGAGCGGTATTGGGAACCGTCGCGGTGGGTGGGGTCATCTATCTCGCGTGGCAGCTGTTCGACCCGACCGCTGCGTTGATCGCCGGTTTGGCTGCTGCCTGCTACCCCGGCGCGATTGGGATGAGTGTCTTCATCCTGAGCGAAGCCCCCTTCTGTCCGTTCATGTTGGCCCAGCTGATCTGCTGGGCCGCAGCTGCCGATCGTTTCGGTTCCTCCGGTCGCTGGTTGGTCTATGCCGGTCTAGGAGGTTGCGCCGCTGGTGTCGCTAACTTGATTCGACCCAGCTGGATTCTGTTCACTCCGCTGGTGGCGGTGTTAGCAGCTCTCTGCGGGCGCTCGCAGCGGCAGCACTTGTTCATTGCCACCACGATGATGCTCGCCACGGCGGTCACGATGTCTCCCTGGTGGATCCGGAACTACCAGATCACCGGGGCGTTCGTTCCCACGACGCTCGAGATCGGTGCCAGCCTCTACGACGGACTCAACCCGCAGGCCACTGGCGGTAGCGACATGCGGTTCGTGGACGACTTTCGCAGCCGGTACCAGACAGCAGAGATCGATTCACCGGAGCACGCCGAGGTTTACGAAGTACGTCTGAGCCACGCGATGCGGGCTGCCGCTGTCGATTGGGCTCGCAAGAACCCTGGCCGCGTGGTCGAGCTGGCAGGAAGCAAGTTCTTAAGAATGTGGAGCCCTTGGCCCAACGCCAGCGAGCTGCAGAGCAGGACCTTTCGGTGGCTGACCGCAGCCGGCTATCTGCCGCTCTTGATTGCAGGGGTGTGGGGTGGTGTTCGCTTTTTCTCCAAGGGTTGGATGATCTGGATGTGTCTGCTGCCGGCGGTTTACTTTACGGCGCTGCACATCGTCTTTGTTAGCTCCATTCGGTACCGCCAGCCGGCGATGTTGCCGCTGATCGTGCTGGCCGCGGGTGCCGTGACGAGTTTCAGCGGATGGAAAGCACTGCGAAGGCATGGAAGCAGCTAATCGAGCCGATTCGCGAGGCCTCCTCCATTGCGCCGGGGACTACCTGCGCTGGTTGTTGGTCCTGCTGCTGATCACTTCCTCGATCGGGCTGGCAGGACTCTATCTGCTGCAAACGCGGCTGGACGATGAGATTCGCCGTCACCTCGAGAGTAAGTTCCAGGACCACTACGCTGACTTGCTGGTCAAGATAAAGTCCGCGCGCCGGCTCCCACGAGGTGGCATTGAGGTGCGGGGGCTATCGATTGCAGCGCCCACGGAGGGCGGGACGGCGATCCTGCTAGCGCAGGTGGACGAGTTGCTGGTCGATTGTGACACCCGGCTTAGTGAACTGCTCTCGGATCGAGCGGGTGCCCGGCAGTTGATTGTGCGCCGGTTGCTGCTCCGTCCAACGCGTTATTCGGACGGGTCGTGGAGTACTAGTCGCCTGCTGCCGCTGCCCAAGTTTGGCCGCACACCCCCTGCCGCGAAGATCGAGTCTGGCAGGATCGAGTTTTGTGATGCCAGTGGCCAGCAACCTGAGTACTGGACGGTGGACAACGTAGAACTTCACGTCGACCCTCGGCGTGATCGGGAACGTCCGGCAGCCAAAGGGGGAGGCGGCGCGCCGAGCCTGTTGCGGGTCGCCGAGTTGGTGACCTCGTTTGGACCCGCGGGACCGGCCGAGTCGCGCCGGCCTCCCGCGGATAACAGCATGCCCGTGTTTGCGGTCCGCGGCCGTCTGGCGAACGACATCTTGGGGAGCGTCGAGTGCCGTGGGCAAGTCGACTTTTCCAATAACCGGTGGGATTTGGCGGGAACCGTTCAACAGCTGCCAGTTTCAGCAGGCGCCATCGATGCCTTGCCTCGCTATTGGGCCGGCAAACTCTCGCTGCTGCGAGCCCTCAGGGGGACCGCAGCCTTCGAGTACCGCTTCAGCCGTGATTCGCAACAGCCACCAGCTTTTGAGGTTGTGGGAGAGTTCAGGGGCGAGATCGACGATGTCCGTCTGCCGCGTGCTATTCGGGAGGTTCAGATTCCCTTTCGCTGCGACGAGCGGTCGTTGGTTGTCGAGCGGGCAACCGGACGTCTTGGCCAGTCGCTGCTGGTCGCCAGTTGCAAGCGATTCGGCTGGGATCCGACTAGCGCGCTGCGCTGTTCGTTGCGCGCCGAGCAGTTTGTATTCGACCAGTCTTTGCGAACTGCGGTGCGAGGAGCTTGGCAAGAGCACTGGGACCGCTTTGCCCCCGAGGGGATTGTGGACGCCGATGTGACGCTTACATTCGACGGGCGCCAGTGGCAACATGAGATCGACGTGCTGTGCCGGGGTTGTTCGTTCGCTTACGAGCAGTTCCCCTATCGCCTGACCGATACGCAAGGTCACATCTACTGCGACAGCCGCGAGCTGCGTATCGAGAACCTGCAGGCACTTGCCGCCGGGCGACCAGTGCGTATCTCGGGAACGCTGCAAAATCCTGGTGCCGAGGCCACGGGCTGGATCGAAGCTCACGGGGAACAGCCGATTCCGATCGACGAGCGGCTGATTACTGCGCTGCGTACCAATGGACCGCATAACCAGCCCGGCCCGCGAGAAATCGTGCGGTCCTTGCATCCCCATGGACATTTGACGTTTTTTTGGCGTTCTGGACGGGACTCGGTCGATCATGCTCCCAGCCGCCATCTACAGATCGGGTTGCACGATTGCGCGGTTCGCTACGACAAGTTCCTGTACCGGATCTACGGCATCCACGGGCGGCTGACGATGCAGGATGACCGTTGGCAGATTGTCGACCTGCGGGGGCGGCACGGCAGCGGCAGCATCGGCTGTCTCGGAAACTGGCAACCGGACGGGTTGGGCGGCTGCCGCGTCGCGCTCGACTTTCACGCTGGGGACGTTCCCCTTGACGATGAGTTGAGAGATGCGCTGCACGAAGGGCCGCGCCAGGTGTGGAAGCAGTTGAGGCCCCGCGGGACGATCGACGAGTTGCACGTGGCTGTGAGATTTCAGTCCGCTCCGCGGCAGCTCGACGTCGGCGTGACGGCGCGCAAGGCAGCCGGGATCCCGGACGCGGGTGGGCGCAGCATTACGGTCATACCCCGCTGGTTTCCGTATCAACTAGACCAAGTGACCGGCCAGTTCGAGTTTTCTCAAGGTCAGATCACGCTCCGTGAAGTCCAAGCGCGGCATGGACCAACTCGGATTCGGCTGGCGGGTTGGGTCGACCGGCCCGCTCCAGACACGTGGCAACTTCGACTTTCGGAACTTCATGCCGATGGTGTGAGGATGACTCATGATTTGGTGGCCGCGCTGCCGGCTCCGCTGCAGCGGGCGGCCTCGAAGTTGGACGTCGAAGGCCCTTTGAACCTGAGTGGCTCGATCGCACTCGGTGGCACGCGCGGCGAGCCGACGGTGCGCACGTCCGAGTGGGACGTTGACCTCGATCTAGAGAACGGTAGTGTTCATTGTGGGACACGCTTTGACCATATCCACGGAGGAGTCCATCTGAAGGGCGGTCACGGACCACAGGGCATGACTGGGCACGGCCTGTTGGAGGTCGATTCGGTGGTGTTTCAGGGTGTGCAGTTGACGAGTGTGCGGGGTCCGATGAGCATCGATCAAAACCGACTGGCCTTCGGCCGTTGGACGCTCCCCCGCGGTCCCCACGACCGACCACCAGCCGTGTCTGCCCGCGGGCTCGGTGGGACAATTTCGACGAGCGCTGTAGTGGGATTCGGCGATACCGGCTTCAAGCTGGAGGCGCGACTGCACTCCGGTGATCTGTCGGTGATTTCACGGGAGGCGACGGCCCGGCGGCACGACATCTCAGGCGACGCGTTTGGCTCGATCCAGTTGAGTGGATCCAGTCACGGCGTGCACACGTTGCGTGGCCAGGGGCAGCTTCAGTTGCGCGAAGCAGATATCTACAAATTACCCGTGTTGGCCCGCTTGTTAAAACTGCTCCGCATTCGCCCGCCCGACGAAACGGCGTTCACCTCCAGCGACCTTGACTATCGAGTGGTGGGCGATCACATCTATTTCGATCACATCGATTTTCAGGGGGATGCGATCAGCCTTGAAGGGCAAGGTGAAATGGACTTTCAACGCAAGCTGAATCTCACGTTCGCTGCTTCGGTGGGGCGGGATGACGACCAACCGATCTGGATGCTGGTGCGCCCGATCTTGAAGGAAGCCGGACGCCATCTCATGTCGATTCGCGTCACCGGCACTTTGCAGGACCCACAGACCGAGCCCATCGCTTTGCCGGACGTCAACGAGGGGTTCCAGCAAGTATTCCCGGAAACACCGTTGGGGGGATGATTCGCAAGTGATGTCACCAAACGCGTAGCGGAGGCTAATCATGAGCGTAGGACCATTAGGAATGGCTAGTAGTGTTGCGGGAACTGCCCAGTCGACTGGCAGCGATCCAGATCGAACTCAGCAAGAGAATTCGGTCCAGCAAAGCAAGGTTCAGTCGGATCGGCGTGCCGAATCGGCGAGCGGCGTTGGCGAAACGGTCGAGGACCAAGAGACGACCGATCGGGATGGAGACGGTCACCGTCTGTGGGAGCAACCCCCGGAGGGTGAGGATCGCAGTGACGATGGTCAAGCGGACACCCCAGAGCCGCCGTTGAGCAAGGACGCGTCTGGTGAGTGTGGCGCGAATCTCGATTTGAGTGGTTGAGTGTTGGTTTTGTTTGCGGGGTTGCCTTCTGTTTCTCATCGTTTTGGCTACCGCTGTGATTCCCTTTACCAAGATGCACGGTACCGGCAACGACTACATCTACTTGGATTGTTTTCAGTTGCCGATTCCTGCGGATCCCAGCTCGCTCGCGCAGCGGATGTCGAATCGGCGATTCGGCGTGGGTGGCGACGGGCTCATTTTGATCTGTCCATCGGGGCGGGCGGACGCGAAGATGCGGATGTTCAACGCCGACGGATCCGAAGCGGAGATGTGCGGCAATGGGATCCGTTGTGTGGCAAAGTACTTGTTTGAACGCGGGATTTGTCCACGGCGCGAGCTCGCGATCGAGACAGGCAACGGGGTGCTCGAGCTACGACTTGAGGAGAACGCGGGGAGGGTTGAGCAGATTTGCGTCGATATGGGGGAACCGATTCTGGATCCGGCCAAGATTCCCACCCGACTACGAGGTGCCGATGGCGGGCCGGTCGTCGACGTGCCGCTCACAGTCTCGGCAAGATCACTACCGGCGACTTGCGTTTCGATGGGGAACCCACATTGCGTCCTGTTTGTCGATCAAGCTGATGACGACAAAGTGTTGGGTTGGGGGCCGCAGATTGAACGGGCCGATCTTTTTCCCAACGCGACCAACGTCGAGTTTGTGGAGGTACAGTCGCCTCACGAGGTACGGCAGCGCACTTGGGAACGCGGTACGGGCGAGACTTGGGCGTGTGGTACAGGTGCCTGCGCGGTTTGCGTGGCCGGTGTGCTGACCGGCCGGACCGCAAGGCGACTGGTTGTCCAGCTGCGCGGCGGCCGCCTCGACCTGCACTGGGACGAAGCAGACAATCATGTCTATCTGACAGGCCCTGCTGAAGAGGTTTTTACGGGTGAGTGGCAGGATGGCTGAGCGTTGGTTCTTGGTAGGCAAACGGACGAAATGTTGAAAACACTGACTCAAAGGGCGGGTGGTTTGGCGATCGCGTCGCTGACGCGGGCCTGGATGAGCACGCTGGACTACCGCGCTTACTACTACGACCGTGCGTTGATGGACCCCGCACATCCGGCGTTTCGCGGGCCTGCAATTTTTCTGTTTTGGCACGAATACATTCCGTTTCCGTTTTACTTGCGCGGCCACTGCAACATCGCGATGTTGCTGAGTCGGCATCAGGACGCCGAGTGGCTTTCGCAAGCAGCTCGGCATATGGGATTTCAGACGGTGCGGGGGGTCGACCAACCGCGGCGGGGTGGCAGCGATTCGGCAGCTGCTTCGCAAGAGCCGTTCGATGAACTTGGCGATCACTCCCGACGGTCCTCGCGGGCCGCGACGGCGGCTGGCGACTGGGCCCGTCTTTCTGGCGTCTAAGCTGGGGATCCCGATCATCACGGCGGGTTTCGGCTACGACCGGCCGTGGCGTCTGAACACCTGGGACGCATTTGCGGTTCCTCGACCCTACTCGCGAGCGCGGGGCATCTTAGGGCCTTCGATCAGGATCGATCCCAGCTTGGATCGTGCGGGTTTGGAGTCGGCGAGGCAGCATGTCGAGTCGGTGTTGAATGGAGTGAGTGCGCAGGCTGAAGAGTGGGCGACTACCGGACGCCGTGTACACGGCGAGTCGGCGGTTCGCCGTGAGGCGGCCCAGATCATCTCCAAAGTGCACAAAGCGGCGTAGCCGCCACCAAAGTCCGTTCTCCCCTCCGGGGAGGTCGTGCAGCTTTAAGTTGGTGCGTGACTCGTGTTTCTTTACTCTCCCCTCGGGGAGAGTCGGTTTCGCTGGGGAAACCGTGGGCTAACGCCCAGCGGCTGATTTGTAGCGTAGCCGAACTCGCCAGAGTTTGGCGGAATGCGCGAAGCGTAAGATGCACGACCTCCAAGGTGGGAGGGTGACGTGGACGCTCGTCTTTCTTCACTCTCCCCTTGGGGAGAGTCGGCCCGAAGGGCCGGAGAGGGGGGGGCTCCCAGACGCTACGCGTCGGTTTTGCTGAGGAACCGTGGGCTAACGCCCAGCGGCTGATTTGCAGCGTAGCCGAACTCGCCAGAGTTTGGCGGAATGCGCGAAGCGTAAGATGCACGACCTCCAAGTGGGAGGGTGACGTGGACGCTCGTCTTTCTTCACTCTCCCCTTGGGGAGAGTCGGCCCGAAGGGCCGGAGAGGGGGGGGGCCTCCCAGACGCTACGCGTCGGTTTTGCTGAGGAACCGTGGGCTAACGCCCAGCGGCTGATTTGCAGCGTAGCCGAACTCGCCAGAGTTTGGCGGAATGCGCGAAGCGTAAGATGCACGACCTCCGCGTGGGAGGGTAAGAAGTCGATGTCCGCAGGTTTTGTGAAGCGCAAAGCTGTACGACCCCACCGGGGAGAAGGTGGCCGAACCGATCTACGTATTGACGTATTGACGGAAATTGTGAGACCCCTGACGATGTGGGGATGACGCACGCGAGTTCGCAGGAGCCGTTCTCTGTTACGGCGCTAACCCACCTCCTGAAGGAAACCGTCGAGGCGGCCTTTCCTTCGATTTGGATCTGGGGCGAGGTGACCAACGTCTCCAGCCCTCGTTCGGGCCACATCTACTTCACGCTCAAGGACGCGGGAGCGCAGATCCGTGCCGTGATTTGGCGAAGCGCCGCAAGTCGCCTGCGATTCCAGCTCGAGGACGGGATGGAGGTCGTCTGTGGCGGTGGTCTCGACCTCTATCCGCCTCGTGGTAGCTACCAATTGGTGGTGCAAACAGTCGAGCCGCGTGGTCTGGGTGCTCAGCAACAGGCCTTGCGGCAGCTCCAAGCGCGTCTGGCGGCCGAGGGCCTTTTTGCCTCGCAACACAAGCGGTCACTGCCCCGGTTTCCTCAGCAGATTGCCCTGGTGACCAGTCCGACGGGCGCGGCGATTCGCGACTTCTGCGAAGTGGCCGCGCGGCGATGGAGCGCGGAGATCGTGGTGATTCCTGTTCGCGTTCAGGGCGTCGGTGCTGCCCAGGAGATCGCGGCGGCGATTCAAGCCGTCGATCGCCTGCAGCCGGCTCCTGATGTGATGGTGGTCGGCCGTGGTGGCGGTAGCGCCGAAGATCTCTGGGCCTTCAATCACGAAGCGGTGGTGCGGGCCATCTTTGCTGCACGCGTTCCGGTCGTTTCCGCCGTAGGGCATGAGATCGACGTTACGCTCTGCGATCTCGTGGCGGACGTACGCGCGCTCACTCCGTCCGAGGCGGCAGAGTTGGTGGTCCCGGCTCGTGAGGAGTTGGTTCATCAACTGGATCGTCACCGTCATCGGATGGCGGCTTTGTTGCGAGCTCGAGCGGTCGCTGCGCGGAGCAGGTTGCAATCGATCGCGGAAAGTCGTGTGTTTCGCCGCCCTCACGAGCGGTTGCAGCTGTGGACGCGCCGCTTGGACGAATGCGAGTCGCGGATGGCGCGGGCGATGCGGGTCCTGCATCGTCGCTCGTCTGAACGTGTTGGCAACGCCGCGGTCCGCTTGGAGGCGCTAAATCCTCTGGCCGTTTTGGCGCGTGGATACTGCATCGCCCAGCGATCGGATGACGGTCGGATCATCGTGGATGCGCAGCAGGTGATGCCGGGCGATCGGATCACAACAACGTTGGCGGAGGGGACGGTGACGAGCCGAGTCGAGCAGATCGGGAAGAGTGCAGGAACTCCGAGCGGGTGATGCAGCAGATCGCAGCAGCTCGTAACGACGACAGTGAAAACGGGAGACGGAAATGACGGAAACAGGGCCGACTGCCCAGGGCGGGAACGAAGAGGAGCTTGGGAGCCGTTCGGCGGAGCCGTCGTTCGAGGCGGCGATGCAGCAGCTCGAGCAGCTGACCAGGCGGCTCGAGGATGGCGATTTAGGATTGAGCGAGTCGTTGGCCTGCTACGCTGAGGGTATCGAGCTGATCAAACAGTGTCACGGCATGTTGCGGCACGCAGAACAGAAAATCTCCCTACTCACAGAGATCGACGACTCGGGAAGTGCGAAAACCGAGCCATTCGACGAGGCGGCGATGACCCTTGAGGAGAAGCAGCAGGCGCGTGGCCGCCGGCGGTCTCATCGCAGCAGCCCTCCTGCACTGGATGACTCCGACATGGACATCCAGAAGGGCCTATTTTAGAATTGAACTATCGAATGTGGCTTCGATTTCCCATAAGCCTACGATGGTACAGAGTCCGGTCAGTTCATTTCAGGATTACGCTTGCCAGCTTCGAGCGGAAATCGACGCAGCTTTGGACGGCTACAGCACGTTCGACGACGACTGTCCTCCGACGCTCTGCGAGGCGATTCGCTACAGTCTGCTGGCACCCGGCAAACGCCTGCGGCCGCTGTTGGTGTTTTTGGCGGCTGAGGCATGTGGTGGCGATCGCGGCCGCGCTGTTCCCGCCGCTTGCGCCATCGAGATGGTCCATACCTACTCGTTGATTCATGATGACTTGCCGTCGATGGACGATGATGACATGCGGCGGGGCCGGCCGAGCTGTCACGCCCGTTTTGGCGAGGCGACTGCGATTTTGGCTGGTGACGCTCTGCTTGCCAGGGCGTTTGAGCTGCTAGCTGGCTTGGAGCCGCCCCAGCTGGCGGCCAGTTGTTGCCGCGAATTGGCTGCGGCTGCGGGGGCCTCGGCGCTCGTCGGCGGCCAGGCGGATGACTTGGCTGTTGAGTTCTCCCAAGCGGGGCTCGAGCAGCTGGAGCGGATTCACCGCCGTAAGACGGGCGCCATGTTCCGCGCCGCTGTCGGTCTGGGCGGCATAGTAGCGGGGGCCGGTGAGGGTGCCCGGGAGTTGCTGGATCGTTACGGCCAGTGTGTCGGGCTCGCCTTTCAGATCACGGATGATCTCTTGGATGTCGGAGGTGACGAGGCGGTGGCTGGCAAGCGGACCGGCAAAGACCGTCAGCGTGGCAAGTTGACGTTCCCCCTGCTGTTGGGGGAGGACGAGAGTAGGCACCGCGCCGCCGAGCTGATTGAGGCGGCGAGCGCGGCAGCTCGACAACTGGGCGCTAAAGCAGCTCACCTGGAGTCGCTTGCCCGCTTTGTGTTGAAAAGGGACCGTTAAGCGATGCACAACCTGTTATCACAACTTGATTCCGCAGCACCCTTACAAGAGATGTCGACGCGCGAGTTGGATCAACTCGGGGACGAGATTCGCGACGTCCTTTGCAGCTTGCTGTACGACCGTTCTGCGCACTTTGCTTCCAACCTAGGTGTCGTGGAGCTCTGCTTGGCTCTGCATAGCGTCTTCGATTTCCGCCACGACCGTTTGATCTGGGACACGGGGCACCAAGTCTATCCGCACAAGTTGGTGACGGGCCGGTACCACGAATTCAGTTCGATTCGTACCAAGGGCGGGTTGATGGGATACCCGAACCCTAATGAGAGCGAGTACGACTTGTTTATGACCGGTCACGCCGGCTGTAGTATCTCCACGGTGTTGGGACTCAAGACGGGAGACGATCTAGTCGGTGAATCCCGGCACGCCGTAGCGGTGATTGGCGACGGAGCGTTCCCCTCGGGTATCGTCCACGAGGCCATGAACAACGCCGGTGGGTTGCGCAAGAAGCTGTTGGTCATTCTCAACGACAACAAGATGTCGATTTGTCCCCGTGTGGGCGGGTTGGCGAGCTACCTTGACCGGCTGCGCACGAATCCTTTCTATACGGGCCTCAAGACGGAGGTCGTCAAGGCGTTAAACTGCGTACCCGTGTTAGGAGATCCGGCTGAGCGTTTCTTGGCTCAGGTGAAGGAGGGCGTCAAAGCGGGCTTACACGGCGGGATGCTCTTCGAAGAGTTAGGTCTGCGGTACATCGGACCGATCGACGGGCACAACATTCCGGTACTGCGCAAGTACTTGAAGATGGCCCAGGTTCAGGAGGAGCCGATGCTGTTGCACGTGGTGACCGAAAAAGGTCATGGATTTCAACCCGCCGCCGAAGATCCGGTTTTCTTTCATACTCCGCCTGCTTTCGAGAACCAAGATGGTCGTCCGGTGCCCAAGGCCAAGCCGGCCAGCAAGCCGTACACGCACTACGCCAGTGCGGCGATTCGCGACCAGATGCTGCGCGATGCCCGCGTTACGGTGATGACCGCAGCTATGTGCCAAGGGAACAAGCTGGAAGTGATCCGTGACGAGTTCCCGGACCGCTTCTTTGATACAGGCATCTGCGAGTCACACGCAGTGGCCTTTGCTGCTGGCCAAGCGAGGGCGGGGTTGCGGCCCATCGTCGACATCTACAGCACCTTCCTGCAGCGCAGCTACGACCAGATTTTTCAGGAGGTGGCGTTGCAGAACCTCCCCGTGCTGTTTGCACTGGATCGCGCAGGCTTAACCGGTCCAGACGGACCGACTCACCATGGCGTCTTTGACTTGGGCTACATGCGGGCCTTCCCCAACATGGTCGTGATGGCCCCCGGGGATGCAGCCGATCTCCAGGCGATGATCGAGTTTGGGATCTCCCACAACGGCCCTTGTTCGATCCGGTATCCGAAGGCGGCCGCGGAGACCTTGCAGGACCAACGGGCTGAGGTCGAGTTGGGACGGGCCGAGGTACGCCGGTGGGGAACCGACGGTACCATCCTCTGCTGTGGAACACTGTTGAGCAACTGCCTGGCCGCGGCCGAGTTGCTGGCAGAGGAAGGAATGGACGTCGGCGTTGTCAACGCACGCTTTGTGAAACCACTGGACCGGCAGATCATCGCCCGAGCTCTCCGCGACACACCATTTCTGTTGACCGTCGAGGAGGCGGCGTTGATGGGTGGGTTTGGCAGCGCCGTCCTGGAAGCAGCCAATGATGCCCGGCTTGATACACGCCGCGTCCGCTGCTTGGGCCTACCCGATCGGTTCATCGAGCACGGCGAGCGAAACGAACTGCTGGCCGAACTGGGACTGCATGCTGAGGGCATCGCGGAGACCTGCCGGGAGTGGGCGAGCTCGCTGCTGAGAAGTGCTTAGGAGTCGCCCAAAAACAAGTTGGCGATATTCGTCCTGCTCACCCCCCCTGCCCTGCTGTTCTTGCTGTGCGAGCTGGGAGAGGAAACAGATAGTCGCCAACGTTTTGTTATTTGTTGTGCAGCGCCTTAGCACGAATTAATTGACGAGCGATGCTGCCCGGGCGAAGAAATTTTGAAGTTGCGCATTTCGGCTCAATCGGAAGCGCGAAGCGTGAGTTTTGATGTTGCGCATTTCGCCTCAATCGTAACCCGAAGCGTAAGCGAGGGAATTGTTTACGTTGGTACACCAACTCTCCCTCGCTGACGCTTCGGGTTCCGAAAAGCCAGGCAAATTCGTCGCCCTCAGCCCGCCAAACTGTGAAAAGCGCAACATCAAAAAGCGTAAGCGAGGGAATCACTTGGGTTGGTACACCAACTCCTCCTCGCTGACGCTTCGGGTTACGAAAAACACCGTGAATCCGCTATCTTGTGCCTGCAGGAAGGCGAAAAGCGCAACATCAAAACGAAGAAACTTGGGCTCAACACTCTGTACGTGAAACCTGCGCGAGATGGTACGTCCTAAAGTCTTCTTGTTGGGCAGTGGCGATCGAGCCAATGTTCGTGACCAGGCCGAGACGCTCCGGCCGCTGATCGAACGGCATGCGAAGATCGTGCTGGAGGACTTGGAATTCGAGCGCGACCTGAGCGAGCTGACTGCCGATCTTGCGATTGTGCTCGGTGGTGACGGTTCGATCTTGCGCGCGGCCCGGCAGATGGGTGAAGCGCAAGTTCCGGTTGTCGGGGTCAATTTGGGGAAGCTGGGATTCCTGGCTGATCTTTCTGTCACACAGTTTCAACAGGTGTTGCCGGAGATTTGCAGCGGAGCGTGCCAAGTCGTCGAGCATCTCATGTTGGAATGCCGGGTGATTCGGGGCGAGCAGATCCGTCATCGCGAGTTGGGATTGAACGAGATGGCGATTCTCGCAGGTCCGCCCTACCGTGCGTTGGACTTTGATCTCTACGTTGACTCAGAAATGGCAACGACCTATAGTTGCGACGGCCTGATTATTGGGACGCCCGTCGGCTCCACAGCTCACAGTTTGTCGGCAGGCGGGCCAATATTACGGAAGGACCTGCAGGCCTTTGTGATTTCACCGATCAGCCCACATACGTTGACGGTCCGCCCGGTTGTCGACGCGGCTGATCGAACCTACGACGTGGTCGTCCGCGAGCCGGGTGGACACACTTCGGTGGTCGTTGACGGCAACGTGATTTGCGCGTTGACGTCACAGGACCGGGTCAGTGTGCGGCGGGCAACCCCGACATTTCAGCTGGTCGAAGTGGCGGGACACACCTACTACCGGACTTTGCGAGAGAAACTTGGCTGGGGTGGCAACATCCGCCGCCAGCCAAGAGCCTCGGCCGAGTAGCTTGGCGATCCTCTTGTTGCAGCGGCCTTGCTGGGCTGAACGAATGTGCTGGACCAGCAACGATCGATCTGTCTCTGAAATGGGCGAGCGTGACTCTGCGACAAAAACCGGACGCTAACGTGTTCCGGCTAATTTCTTACTCCCAAAATCAAACTCGTTGATTTGTTCTTGAACAATTTGTCTTATCGCACGGATGTGAAACGATGAAACGACTTCTCACTTGCTCCTGCTGTGTCGTACTGGTCTCACTCTGGGCCATGCGCCTGTCCGCTCAGGAAACAACGGCGGACTCTCCTGGCCCCGCGGCTGCGGGCAGCCCAACGCCGGCGACGAGTCCCGCGGCGGAAGAGACGAAGTACTTGCTGCGATACCAGTTTTCAGAGGGAGAGAAAGTGCGCTGGGAGGTGACGCACTTAGCGACGACGGAAACCCAAATCCAAGGAAATACCCAATCTTCGAAGTCGCGCAGCGTTTCGACCAAGGTCTGGCAGATTGACTCGATCAGCGATGAAGGAAACATCACCTTCACTCATTCGGTCGAGAATGTCGATATGTGGCAGAAGCTCTCTGACCGGCCCGAGGTACGCTACAACAGCGCCGAGGACGAAGAGGTGCCGAGCGAGTACGAGCAGGTTGCCAAGACGATTGGCGTTCCGTTGACGAGCGTCACCATCAGCGCGGAAGGCCGGTTGATCGAGCGTGACAGCCGCGGGGGTCAAACCAACTTTGGGCTAGGCGACATCGTAATGCTCCTCCCGCCGAAGCCAGTGCAGGCTGGGAGTAAGTGGCATGAGCCGGCTGAAATACAGCTTCGTGAGCCAAGCCAGCGTATGAAGCGGATCAAGATCCGCAAGCTCTATACGCTGAAGAAGGTTCAGACCGGCGTCGCGAGCATCGAGGTCAAAACCGAAGTCTTGACACCAATTCGAGATGCGAGCCTGAAGGCTCAGCTAGTTCAACAGATCGCCGATGGAACCGTCAAATTTGATGTCGACGCGGGGCGGGTGATATCCCGCCAAATGGACTGGGACGAAACAGTGATTGGTTTCAATGGCAACGATAGCTTGATGGAGTATCAAGCGCGTTTTAAGGAGAAACTACTTCCTGCCACGCCGCGGACGGCGCGGAGGAAGTAAAGCGTTCCAGTTGCCGTGCTTTGTCCACCAGCACGAGGAACTCGGCTCGATGGCCGTGAGGGTCAGCGCCGCGGGCGGCAGCCGCCATTTTCCGCACAGCTGCGTAGGTGGTCTGGCCGCGGTACTTCGAATTCCGTAGCAGCATCCCAAACGAAGCAACGGCTGCGGAAAAGCGGAAGTCATCAGACGCCTGCTCGAACGGAGCAGCTTCGTTCGGCACGCGGTGAACCATGAGCTGGCTTGCTACTGCTGCGGGACGTTTGTAGCGAACCTTGAGCGTCAGCAGTTCGTGCGTTGCTGCGGCGGTCGACAGCTGGCGTGGTGTTTGATAACGCAGCGGGTCGACCAACGGATCGGCCGCCTCGTCTGGGCCGAGCATCGCGAGCTCGTAGAGTGCGGTGACCGTGTGTCCAGCCCCTACCTCTCCCGCGTCGATGCGATCGTTGTTGAAATCTGCGGCCTCTAGCGCGCGATTCTCGTAGCCAATCAGACGGTAGGAGGCGACCCGTGCCGGATTGAACTCGACTTGGATCTTGACGTCCTTGGCAATCGTGACCAAGGTGCTCTCGATTTGTTGCCCCAGGACTTTCTCCACTTCTCGCTCGGTGTCGATGAAGGCATAGTTGCCGTTCGCTCGATTGGATAGTTCCTCCAGCAGCGCGTCGTTATGGTTGCCCATCCCAAAGCCAAGTACGGTCAGGAAGATTCCGTGTTCGGCGTTCTCTTGGGCGAGCCTCACGAGCGCCGCGGGGCTCGTGACGCCGAGATTGAAGTCCCCGTCGCTGCAGAGGAGGACACGGTTGACGCCCCCCTCGATGAACTGGTTCCTGGCCATTCGATAGGCCAGTCGAATTCCCTGGCCACCGTTTGTCGATCCGCCGGCGTGCAGTTGTTCGAGCGCTGCCTCGATCAGCTCGTGACGATCTCCCGGAGTGGACGGCAGCACCGTCCCTGCGGCGCCTGCGTAGACCACGATGGCGACCCGATCTTGTGCGCCCAACTGAGTGACTAGCTTTCGCATGCCCCGCTTGACCAGCGGGAGCTTGTCGGCGTAGTCCATCGATCCAGATACGTCCAGCAGGAACACCAGGTTGTACGGAATCTGTTGACGATCGACGCTGCGGCCCTTGATGGCAACTCGCACGAGGCGATGTTCGCGGCACCACGGAGCCGCCGCCGTTTCGACGTGCAACGCGAAGGGATCGTCTCCTTGAGGAGGTGAGTAGTTGTAGGGAAAGTAGTTGACGAATTCTTCGATGCGTACGGCATCCGGCGGCGGCAGGACGTTCTGCTCGAGCAGGAACATCCTCGTCTTGGCGTAGGACGCAGTGTCGACGTCGATCGAAAACGTGGAGAGCGGTTGGTCGGCCACCCGGACAAAGGGATTTTCGACGATCAAGTTAAAGCGGTCTCCTGGCATTTCCGGTCCGCTCCCCTCGCCGGGCAGATCGGATGGCGCCGCGGCGCTGTCCATGAGTTCGACGTAGGCTGCGGCCTGGTCGGCCCGGCCGAAGTTTGCCGGCGGCGACGCGGCGCCAGTTCGATCCGGCGCGCTGCCGGCAGAGCCTCCGCTGCAGCCTGCGACAAGTGAGAGGAGCAATACCGAGATCGTCAGGGACAGTCTGGTAGTCATGATTGGCGCTGACCTTTCGCGATGCCCAGCTGGAGGGGGAAACAGCTTGTTCGCTCATACGGATGCGCCGACAGCCTTGGTTATTCCCGCCAAGCAGCCACTTTTCGTCTAGACTGAGGTGGATGCTGGAGCGTTCACGAACCCGAGTCATCTCACTGCTCGCGCTGCTACTTGCCGTAGCTGCTGTGGCGAGTCTGCTGGTCTTTGACGACGAGCGTATTCGCGGATTGCTGGCCAACACCTTGATGTTGGCTGTTGGCAGCAGCCTGATCGCCGTCCCTCTGGGGACGGGGCTGGCGATTCTGCTGTTTCGAACCGACCTGTTTGGCAGGCGGTTATTTGGAATCGCGGTCGTCGTGATGCTCTTTGTGCCGCTCTTTCTGCAGTCCGCGGGTTGGGACGCCGGATTTGGACTGCAGGGTTGGTTTTCCTTTTCACGCGGACTGGCCAATCCGTTACTGGCGGGCTGGAGTGCTGCCATTTGGATTCATGGAATGGCTAGTATTCCTTGGGTGGTGTTGTTAGTGGGGACCGCGCTGTGGTTTGTTGATGCGGAATTCGAAGAGTTGGCGCTGTT
Organism: Pirellulaceae bacterium; assembly: GCA_965223305.1. Taxonomy (GTDB): domain Bacteria; phylum Planctomycetota; class Planctomycetia; order Pirellulales; family Pirellulaceae; genus CBDCWT01. The sequence goes on from CBDCWT010000007.1 coordinate 52,786, forward strand.
GGAGGTTTCGGCCGCCAGTGTCTTGTGGCGGGTCACGCTGAGGCGTTGTCTTCCCGCGATCGGCGTGGCGGTGATCTGGACGCAGATTACTACGGCGGGACAGATTGCAGTGACCGATCGGTATGGGGTGCGGACGTACGCCGAGGAGATTTACCTGACGATCCAACTGCGACAGTGGGATCCCATGTATCAGCAGGTAGGGTCCACGATACTAGTGATCGCGGCGCTAGCCATGTTGGCGTTGATCGCAGTCTTCCACTTGGCACCCACGGCGCCGACCGCTCCGACGCGCGGCAGCGTCCGCTTTCGTCTGGGTGCCGGCCGCCACCTGGCTTTCGTGCTGGCGGCGGCGGTGGTGTTGCTGATGGTAGGCCTGCCGCTGGCCAACCTATGTGTCAACGCGGGGATGGTTGTCGAGCCGGTCGGCGGCACGGTGGAGCGGAGTTGGCAGTTCACCAAGTTTTGGGACATTGTGCTTCCAGCGGCCGTGCAGTTTTCCGAAGAGTTCGGTTGGACGCTCTTGATTGGTGCCGTTTCGGCGACTGCCGTGATCGCCGTGGCCATTCCGTTAGCTTGGTGGGCGCGCCGCCACGTTGCGGGCGCGGCCCTGGCTCTCACGACGACGGCTGTCTGCCTGGCGATTCCTGGGCCGTTAATCGGTTTGATTTTGATCGGACTGTTGAATCGCGACTCGGATTTCTTCTATTGGCTTTACGACCGTACGATCTTCGCACCGACCGCGGCTGCTTTTGTGCGGGGGTTGCCGCTAGCGATTCTCGTTTGCTGGCATGCGTTGCGTTCGATCGCTGCGGACACGTTAGAGGCAGCCGCGGTCGAGGGAGCGGGTCCGAGTCAGCGACTGTGGCGGATCGCAGCACCTCAGCGTTTTGGCGTGTTGGCTGCCGCTTGGTTGGCCGCTTTCGCCGTTGCCTTAGGAGACTTGTCGGCGACGATCTTGGTCGCCCCACCAGGGATCACGACGTTGTCAATGCGTGTATTCGGACTGTTGCATGCGGGGGTCGATGACCAGGTTGCCGGCCTCTGCCTCACCACCTTTGCCATGTTCTCGTTGACCGCGCTGCTGACGATCTATGCCAGCGGAGCGCTATCCGCTGTTCGGAATGACGACCGGCCCAGGTATACTTGAATGATGATCTTGCCTCGACGCTGTCGCCTCTGGTTTTTCACTCTTGCCTGCTTGCTGCCATCGCTGGGACTCGCGATGGAGCACGTGCGGATGCGGAGGGATGGTCAGGAGCGTGAAATCCGAGGCCGTGTGGTGGTCGAAGCGCAAGACGGCGGCCTATTGGTCCTTGACCAGGCCCATGTGCTCTGGACGGTGACACCCGACGAGCTGATCGAGCGTCAGCAGGACGAACGTCCTTTCAAGTCACTCGACCACGCCGCGGTTGGCGCCCAACTGAAGGAGCAGCTGCCGGGTTTTGAGATTCACGAGACCAATCACTATGTGATTTGCTACAACACGTCGCCACAGTATGCCCTCTGGTGTGGCGCGTTGTTTGAACGTCTCTACACCGGCTTTCGCAACTACTGGCGGAAGCAGAAGATCGAGCTAAGAGACCCGGATTGGCCGTTGGTGGCGATCATTTTCGACAGCCGCCAGGCGTATGCCTCGTACGCCGAGTCCGAGCTGCAATCAACGAACTCGATTACCGGCTACTATAGCCTCACGACGAATCGAGTGACGATGTATGACTTGACCGGCGCCGACGGGCGACTGTGGCCGCAACGCAGCGCACAGGCCCGCATCAATCAGATTCTGGCCCGTCCCGAGGCCGAACGGACCGTGGCCACGATGATCCACGAGGCGACACATCAGCTGGCGTTTAACTGCGGACTGCAAACTCGATTCGCCGACATTCCGCTCTGGGTCAGCGAGGGAATCGCCATTTACTTTGAGACACCCGATTTGAAGAAATCGAAAGGGTGGGGGACGATCGGGCGCGTCAACCTCGTTCGGCACGCTGAATTCAGGAAGTACTTGCTGCACCGCCCTGCCGATTCGCTCGAGACGCTGCTCAGCACCGATACGCGTTTCCGCGATTCTCGCTCGGCGGCCAACGCCTACGCCGAAGCGTGGGCGCTGAACTACTTCTTAATTCGTACTCGGGCCAAGGACTACCGGGAGTATCTGCGGGGTTTGTCGCAAAAGAGACCGATGATCTACGACGCACCCGAGGAGAGACTTGCGATGTTCCGCGAGGCTTTTGGTGAAGATCTGCGGCATTTGGATTCGCAGTTCTTACGTTATATGATGCGTGTTGGACGTTAGGCCCTGCAAAGTTAACGTCCTTCCAATGGACTGCCGACTCGGCGGCAGAGGACGGCGGCAGTCGCAGACGGGCCGCTTTAAAGGCAATCCGTTTTGATCGCGTAGCCACAGACAGTTTTCACGAGCTGAGTGACCTGAGAGGAAAATTGACCCATGAATGAAGCGGCGCCGAAAAAGTCTACCGAACCGTCCCGGCGAGGGTTTTTGAAGAGTTCCTCAGCAGCGGTGGTCGGTGGTTCACTCGCAGCGACGTTAGGAGTCTCCCGGGCGGTGCATGCCCAGGGGTCCGACATTTTGCGAGTCGGGCTGGTCGGCTGCGGCGGTCGCGGCAGCGGTGCCGCCGTCAACGCGCTGAGGGCACATCAGAACAACCGGCTGGTGGCCATGGCAGACGCCTTTCCCGACCGGCTATTGCTCAGCAAGCGGCTCGTGGCGCGTGGGATCGGCGAGGACGCGGCTCACCAAATTGAGGTCGACAGTGACCATTCCTTTGCGGGATTCGACGCGTACCAGCGTGTGATGGAAGCGGACGTGGACGTCGTGATCCTGACGACACCGCCGCACTTTCGGCCGGCCCAACTGCGGGCCGCGATCGAGGCGGGCAAGCACGTTTTCTGCGAAAAGCCGGTGGCGGTCGACCCAGCCGGCGTCCGCAGTGTGCTGGAAACCGTCGAGCTGGCTCGCGCCAAGAACCTCAGCATCGTCTCCGGCCTGTGCTGGCGCTACGACCACGGAGTGCGGGAGACGATGGCCCGCATCCAAGACGGCGCAATCGGTGACTTGGTCGCCATCCAAGAGAACTACTTGGCGGGTACGCTCTGGCACAAGCCGCGAAAGCCCGAGTGGAGTGAGATGGAGTATCAGCTGCGGAACTGGCTGTATTTCAGCTGGTTGTCGGGCGATCACATTGTGGAACAGCACATTCACAGCCTCGACAAGTCGCTGTGGCTGATGGGGGACACTCCCCCCGCCCGTTGCGTCGGGTTGGGAGGGCGCCAGATGCGAACCGATGAGCGCTGGGGCAATATCTACGATCACTTCGCCGTCTGCTACGAGTGGGACAACGGCGTCAAGACGTTCGCCTACACGCGCCAGATGAAGGGATGTAAGAACGATACGGAGGACTACGTATTGGGTACCAAGGGCCGCGCGCGGCTGCTCAAGCACGAGATTGAAGGCGAGCAATCATGGAAGTTCGACGCGAAAAAACCGAGCATGTACGACGTCGAGCACGTCGAGTTGTTTGAGGGGATTCGTGGTGGCAAGCCCATCAACAACGGCAAATACATGTCGTACAGCACGCTAATGGCCATCATGGGGCGCGAGGCCTGTTACACCGGTGATGTCATTACATGGCAGGACGCCATGAATTCGCCTCAGGACCTTTCGCCCGCTGCCTATGAATGGGGAGACATTCCGGTTCCCGCGATCGCCGAGCCAGGCGTCACCAAATTCCCAGTTGCTTAGTCGGGGGCAGAGCCTACGCGGTCCGCAACCGGCGCTCGACGCGTTCAACGGCATCTTGGGCTCGGCAGGCGTGTTGGCCCAGTTGCAGTGAGGAGTCCTCGGCGACCCAACGGGTGATTTTCTTTTCGGCGGAGATGACCGTGCTATGGCTACGGCGGCCAAAGTACTCGCTGATCTCCGTGAAAGCCGCTCTCGTGTATTTGCGCGCCAGCCACATGGCCAGCATCCGCGGGTGGCTGATCGATTTGGCCCGCGTCGTATCTCGCAGGCATTTGGGTTCCAGGCCAAACGCATCGCATACTGCACGCTCGATATCCGGCAGGCGAACGACCCGCTGCGTGGCTCGGAAGACATCCTGCAACGTGGTGCGGGCTAGTTCCAGCGTGATACTGCGTTCCAGAGCCAGGCTGGTCGCCTCCAGCTGGTTCAGCGCGCCACAGATCTGCCGCGCGTCACCGCCCAGTTCGGCGGCTAGCAGTTCCAAGACTTCGTCAGCGAGCGTCATTTGCAGACGTTTGGCAAAGCGGTGAGTGATTGCTAACCGCGTAGGATAGTCCGCTTCCTCGATGTTGCAGACGAGTCCCCCTGAGAAGCGGGCGATCGTCTCGCTGCCCAGCTCCGCGAGTTGTGCCGGGGGACGGTCTGCCGCCAGCACCAGCTGCTTGCCGGCACGCAGCAACGTATCGATCGTGTGCTGCAACTCGATGATCGTAGCTCGTTTGCCCACAAAAAACTGCACATCGTCGACGACTAATAGCTCGACCGCACGGCATTTGCGACGAAAGCTCGGCAAACCACGCCCCTGCAGCGCCTCCAGGAAATTAATCGTGAACTGTTCGGCGGAAAGGAACAGCACCCGCGAACGTGCCGTTCGGTAGCGAAATGCCGACCAGATGCCCTCGAGCAGGTGAGTCTTGCCGCATCCAGGTGGTCCGTAGACGAACAGCGGTGAGACCGTGCCGGGTCGCCGCACAATCGAATGAGCCGCCGCATGAGCCACCCGATTGCCGTCACCCACCACAAGTGTCTCCAGCCTCTCGAACGAGCGTCTCCGGGACGGTCCAGCGGCGGGGGGGACCGCTTGGATCGGTACAACCGGCGTGTCGGGGCTAGTCTCTGCTGGCGAGGGCGCCTCCACACCGACCTCGACAGGAGTCGAACGAAGCGACTCGTCGACCTGATAAACGGCTTCCCCGCACGGTGTCGCCTGGCGAACGACCAGCTCGATGTCTGCACCAAACTGCTTGTGCAGGCGATCCAGGAGAAACTGATCGGCCGCCCGCACGAGCAGGCGGTTGGAGTGTGCCTCGAGGCGCACTAACTTGGAAAACCAAAGCTCGAAGCGCTCGCGTCCGATGCGATCGACTAGCTGCCGCTGTACTGCAGAAACGACTTCCTTCTCGTCCACTGCTGCGTCCTTTGCGCAGAGCCCGAGCGCCGTAGTGCACAATCCCGGTACACTTTTTGTTGGGTCAACGGACCCTATTGGCTGTCGAGCAAAGCGCGAATCAGAATTCAGTCAACGTCAAGATCGCATGATTCTAAACATGCTAGCTTGGCTGTCAAACCTTGGGCGCGGTCCGCCGAGAAAAGTTTTCACGATGCCGCTGTGGTTGCCGGTTTTCCCGGCGGAGGGAGGCATAATTTGTCGGATTCGTCCCTCGAGATCCACTGATACGTGGGTGGAAAACTTGTCTCAGACCGGGGTGCGAGATGCGGTTGCCTGCCAGTCGCATTGGTCGTAACTCGAGGCGTAGTAGTTGATGTTGCATGTTGGGGCTAATCAGCAGCGCGGGGCGTAGTTTTGAAGTTGCGCATTTCGCCTCAATCGTAACCCGAAGCGTCAGCGAGGGGGAGAGTTGGCCTACCAACGCAAGTCATTCCCTCGCTTACGCTTCGGGTTCCGACAAAGCAAAAATCGCAAACTTCAAGACTTACGCTTTCGGGTTCCGACAACACGGCCAATCCGCGTCCTCTGACGGATCGTGAAAAAACGCCGCTTCAAAACTCACGCGATTACCAACTTCGCCTCGCTGACGCTTTCGGGTTGCGAAAGACGTAATCGGACATCTTGAGAAGGGCTCGTCGTCCGTTTAGGACTGATCTGTTAGGAGAAACTTGATCCGTACCACCTGTCGGTGGACCGGCTGGAATCCAGCGCGAGTATAGATGCGGATCGCCGGATCATTCGTTGCGTCGACGGCCAGGATCAAGTGGCTCCGGCCGGCTCGCGCGGTTTGCCGTTGGGCGTGCTCGACGATGCGCTTTCCCCAGCCGCGTCCCCGCACCGCAGGCACCAGCCCCATGTAAACAAGCTCGAAGTGGCCGCGTGCCGGGTGGTCGGTCAATAACAGGCAACCGACCGGATCGTCGTGGGCATGAATAAGCCACCATCGTTCCGGATGGAAGTCCCCCGTGTGCATGTATCCCTCGATGATGTCTGTGATGTCCCGTCGCCCGTTTAGTTGTGGGGCGTCCTGCGTTTCGTCGTAGGTTGCCTCGATGACCTGCGCTAGGGCGGGTCGCAGCTCGGGTCGGTAAGGGACGAATCTCAACGCTGATGGTGCCGAGGGAGTCGCCACGGAGTCGACTTGGGCGGCCAGATAGAGGAGCTCGACGCTGGTGCCGAAGCCGCACCGCGCGAGCAGCTCGGCGGTTGCCTGCGATGCAGGCAGCGCTTGGGCGATCTGAACGTGTTGTGTGGCTAGCCGGCAGACGAGCAGATCAACCAGCTGCTTTGCCGTTGCGGCGTCTTCTCCCGACTTGCCAGAGGGCCCCCAGACCAACGCCGTTTTGCCGGGCATGACTTGTCCCCACAGCGCCGCCACCAACTCGGTTTTCCGCGACGCGACCAGCAGATTACCGAGCGACGGTGGCGATTGGCTCGCTGAACTCAGCGCACCGGTCACTCTCTGCACGCGGTCAGCCGCTGGTAAATCCTGGAATAGCAGGGAAAGCGCGGGTAGCCACTGCTCGGGAGTCGCCGGTGCTAGCTGAAGATCGTCAGAGGAGTCGTCCCGCATGCGAACAGGATACAATAAAATCTAATCCGGAATTATTCATGACGGCGTTTTCTGTAAGAGTCAAGAAGTGGGCAATAGTCGCGGCTGAGTTGGTGAGCGCAGACCTCCCCCTTCCCCCAGCTGAAAGAAAGTTAGACGAGAAGAAGATCAGTCATTGAGAACCAACGTCGGATGTGCGTGGGATGGCGGTGGGACCCAGTCGCGGTGTCGAGCGCCAGAAGGTGACTTCCAGTGCGAAGGGAGGCGTAGTTTTGCAATGCGTGCGACGACGACTTGCCAGAAGGGACCAACAGCCTATTCGATGTGGAGCCACCGTCGACGAGCATGCTTGACGATGCGGCCTCCCGCCCGCAACACCAACTGTTGGAAGCGATGCAGATCCCAGCAACCAGCGAGTGCGTCCTCGAACTCGTTGCGTAACATGGTGGTCATGTTGAAAGCCAACATGGCCAAGAGGATCGTGACTTCGTTTTCGACAAACTCGGGTGACGAAAGGTGTGGACCAATCGCTTCTTGGAATTCTCCCAAGCGGCCTTCAAAGATTCCACGCTTTCGATAGTGAGCCAATACTTGTTCACCACTACTTATTCTATAGCCCTCTTCGACACGGGGCCATCATCGCAACTCCCCTCCCCTGAGTGGCACGCCGCCCGAGCCTTTCAGTCGCGAGGAAGTGACTCGACTCCTGGCCGCCGCCAAGAACCAGAAACATCGCGTCTTGTTGATGACGGACTATTCCACGGGGTTACGAGTGTCCGAGTTGGTCCGCTTAAAGCCAATTCATATTCACTCGGAGCGAATGCTGGTTCGCGTCGAGCAAGGGAAAGGGAACAAGGACCGTTACACGTTGCTGTCCAAACGTCTTCTCGAAGAACTGCGGAGCTATTGGAGAGCCTACCAACCGGGCGAGTAGCTCTATCCTCGCCGTGACCGAAGTGGTCCGATGGCACGCGGAACTGCCCAACGCCTCTTTTACTCCGTGAAAGCCCGAGCAGGCATCAAACGGGGGGCCGGCATCCACTGCTTGCGCCACTCGTTTGCCACCCACCTGCTCGAGGCGGGCACGAGCCTGCCCACTATTCAACGCTTGTTGGGGCACACGAACATCTCGACGACCATGAAGTATCTGCATGTGACGGTCAAGGATCTTGCCGAGGTCAAGAGTCCCTTTGACCTGCTTCGTCTGCCAGACACCGACGAACAGTTTGGAGATTGACGTCATGATTGCCACCGCTTCGACGGTGGCGATGGCAGACAGGCAGAACATTGAACTAACGGACATCTTCCAGCGCCATGGCGACGCTTATCTCCGCGCGCGTCGGTTGAGACCTACTCAGGCGAAGGTCGTGCATGCGGTCCAAAATTGTCGCACAGCCGCACTTGGAGGACACCGTGATTGGTGTCCTCATTGCGGCTTTGTTCGCTACCTGTTCCACAGCTGTCGCAATCGCCACTGCCCGAAATGCCAAGCCCTGACGAAGGCCCAATGGCTGGAGAACCGTTGCTGAGAACTCCTCCCAGTACCATACTTCCACAACACGTTCACGTTGCCCCACGAGTTCAACCCCTTGATTCTCTTTAGCGAGCAGAATCAGCGTCTGCTGTTGAACTTGCTGTTCCATGCCGCGTCGCAAACGTTGCTGGATTTCGGTAGGAACAACCTCGGCGGCAGAATGGGCTTCACGATGATACTGCACACTTGGGATCAGCAATTGCGTCCCCACTTCCACGTGCACACCGTCATTGCTGCCGGTGCATTGGCTCTCGACGGCGAAAGTTGGATTCCCTTGGGGCGCAAGTTCCTCTTCCCGGTCGTCGCCCTTAGCAGGGTGTTTCGTGGAAAATTCCTGGACCAGTTCAAGGAACTGTGCCTATCAGGCACTCTTCAGCTACCGCCCCAGTTGCAGCAACTCGCGTCCAAATCCGGATTGCGAAAGTGGCTTCGACCTCTTTGGAAGAAGGCGTTAACTCGAAAGCACCATTTGCCGGACCCGAAAAAGCGCCTGACTACTTGGGACGCTATACACATCGCGTGGCGATCTCGAATCATCGCCTCGTATCATATCGCTGGTTGACGGACAAGTTTCGTTCTACTACCGAGATCGACGGGATGATCGTCGCAAGATCGCGGTTTTGCCCGCCGAGCAATTCATCCGCAGATTCTTGCAGCATGTGCTTCCGGATCGCTTCATGCGGATTCGCCATTACGGGTTTTTGGCCAACCGCGCGAAGAAACAGGCGCTGGCTCGTTGCCGTGAGCAGCTTGGCGCCGAAGAACCTGAAGCTGAGGAGACCGAGAAGACTGTTGCCGATTGGTTGCTCGAGTTGACAGGGATCGACATTGCCCACCGTCCCGAATGTGGGGCTCAGTTGCTGCAGACCGAGTTGTCTCCACAGCCCAGCCGGATGCCAACTCCTCTCACAACACCGGTCCGGGTGCCACCAATGGCCTTTAACACATCATGAGTTCCCAGCCATACACTGCCTCGATCGCCGCAGCCATAACCCTCCCATGCGGTGGGGGCACTCATGTTCTGCGCGCCACCTGCTCACGATGGCACCTCAGACAACTGTTGCTGGCCATCACCGGATCACTTCCCTGTTCTCGGGACGCGGCCCACGCTGACAGGGAGGAGGGTGGCGCTGCTCTGCAACCGAACAAAACGTCTACTCATCCGACGTTGGTGGGGCACCGACATTCGGCTCTGCCTGGGGCCAGGCTTGGCCATTCCCCACCCCCCATCCGTGTGGCGCCTCAGTAGATGACTTTTCGCGAACTGGACATCTCCCTACGATTGGAACAGAGCCCCCCAATTCCAACGGAGAAATTTGAGATGGCTACTACTCGTTACGTTTGGGATGTCGTCAACGACAACTACCTGTCGGAGAACGACGGCACGTCAACCACCGCCGTCTATACGAACGAACCTTCTCAATTCGGCGAGTTGGCATCACAGCGGCGCGGCGGTACGTCGAACTTCTACCACTTCGATGGGCAGGGCTCGACGCGAGCCCTGACTGACGCTAGTGAGAATGTCACCGACACGGATGTCTATTCGGCGTTCGGTGAATCAGTGGCCAGCACAGGAGCAACGACAAATCCGTTCGGATATAGGGGTGCGCTAGGGTACTACGCGAACCCTTCGACGAGCGACTGGTCCGTTCACGGACGAATCTTCGAGCCGGACATTGCGAGGTGGTTATCTCGCGATACCAGCGCAATGGGTTCCTACCGCTACGCAATAACCTGGGCAACCGGTTGGTTTGGCAGTTTTCTTCCCAGGGAGGACCGTGTCCCACCGGGAGTCAGCAATTGCTGCCGGCTCTGCGCTAAAGCAAATGGGGCAATTGCGCGAGAGAGGATACGGTTTTCTCCCTATACTGCAGGCGACGGATTCCAGGGAAATGCGATGCTGCACTGCCTGTCAAGCTGCATGACACGTCGCAACTGCGGTGAGTCGTGTCGGAAAGCATTCTGGGATGGCCGCGAGAGCCCGTTTGACAGTTTGGGCAGGACGGTTCGGTGGGACGACCTGATGGACCTGCGGAACAATGCAGTCGGGGCCGATTGTGGAAGTGACAAGTCGGCGCTGGAGGGGAAGTCATGCTGGGGCTGTTGTTTGAACGCGTTGAGGGCCGGACAACTGAGCTGTGAGAAGGAGGGCGGCGGCCTCACGCCTTGCCCGTTTGAAGTTGAGAACCCGAAGCCAATCGCTGATTTTCCCGATATTCCACCGTTTTCAGGGATTCCATAGTGATGGTCAGAACGATGTCGCGACAGTGGGCCTGCAATCGTGCAAGACTAATGGTCATGTATGATTTCGTCGACCTCGCCAAGGTCCGAAAAATGGACCCGCACTTGACAAAATGTGTTGCGATCGTACATCCATGTCTTGCGCCCGCTCTGGTGAAGTCGAACATAATTGGGTGTGCCGGCGATGTTTCGAACTTCCTCCATCGTCATTCCCAGGGATAGCTGTTTCATCGTATCAACAGGAATTCCGTGCCTGTCCATTACCATGTGCACATTGATGGCAAACGCGAGCACTGCGGCAACGAGTATAGTTACAGCACAACCGTAGTATGCATTGCGTTTGCCCGCGCGTTCCGTTCGCATTCCCACGATCGACACCACAACCGCGAGTAGGCATGCCACAAGTAGTCCGCAAATGACGCCAAGCTGTTGGAACGTCGCGAATAGCAGGCTCAACAAGAATACACCGCCCAAGAGAGAGCGAAGTCTGAAACTCATCAATTTGCTTCGTTTGCTTGAAGGTATGCCACGCGACGCCGTGCGGTACTATCTGATAACAACGTACGTTCATCGCAGCAGTTCATGATATCGGTCAAGCGAGGACAACGACAGAATCCCTTTTGGCTGCCTCTGGCCTCTGGCTTGAGTGCTTCAGCCTTTATCTAACTAATAGGTAGTGTTTGTGTTGCCCGAGTTCAGAACAACCTTTAATGGGAGTATTGACATGCCTAAGGTGGCCATCCTGTTGCTCGTCGGTTGGGCGGCTCTGGCAGATGTTCCAGCAGCTGAAGCCCAGCCTCTACTGCGGCGGTTGGAGGAGCGACTGCGGCAGAGCGTTCCGGCAGCCGTGCCTCCTCTGACGACAAGTTCGCAGCCCCGCTTGGGCGTTGTCGTGAGCGACGTCACGCCGGCAGCCATCTCAGAGCATGGCCTGGTCGTGCGCCGCGGTGCCCTGATTACGCAGATTGAGCCAGGGTCGGCAGCTGACCGGGCGGGATTGCCCGTGGGCGGAGCGATCGTGGCGGCCGACGGAATTCGAATCGACTCCCCCACGCAGCTGGTCAATCTGGTCCGCTCGGCGCGGGCCGGTCAGCAGATCGAGCTGACCTACTACCAGGGATCGCGGCTCTATCGCAAACGACTGAGCTTGACGCCCTCTGCCGCACCGAATCGGAGTCCGCTGCCGGAAGTTCCAGACTTGCCCGAAGCCTTGCCGGAGCCGATGCCGGCGCCGGACGCCATTCCTCCACGCGTAGGTGAACGACCTCTGTTGGACCGCCTTGGTCGAGTGTTGGAGGGCATTGCCACGATCCCGCCTGGCGAGGCGCCGCCTACTGCCTCTGGGAGAGGAGTGCCGGCGGGCGACAGCGAGCTGCGCGCGCTCCGCGAACAGGTCGAGCTGCTGCGAGCACAAGTCGAGCTGCTGACGAAGCGGCTCGCGGAATTGGAGAAGCGATTGGATTGACCAGCTGCCACTTATCGCCGAGCTCTTACTTCTAAATCGAGGGCCTGCAGGAACTCTCTGCTCAGCGAATAGCCTTCGTCCGGCCGGTTGATTTCGAATCGCACAGCGAGCTGCGAGTACGGAGTGCTGTCGCGAACCACCGGCGCGTGGCGGACATGGAGTCCATTGGTGGGTAGGCCGTTCCATCGCGTCAGATAAAGCCCGGCACCGAGGCTCGGTTCTCGCCTCATGGCAAAACGCTGCATTGCTAGTTCGACCAACGGACGTTCATCACCGGTGTGCCCTTCGAAGGTGATGCGGCGAACTCTGCCTCGCTCGTCGAAGTAGTAGCTAAGCGACCCGGCCAGGTCGCCGACTTGGGAGCCGGTGACCAGCGGTACGCGAAGTCCCTTGCGAGTTCGATCGGAGAGAATCGTCGAGACACGTGGCCAGCGGTTGAGGACCCAGCGGTCGTTGACATCGAGGCGCAGGGCTTCTTCGAGCGAAGTGATGGTTCCCCCAGTCCGAGTAGTTGTGAAGCCTGCGTAGCCGAGAGGTCGTGGCGAAGTGTTGCTGGCTGCGAGATCTCGGCTGGCATACGGATTCCTTGTTCCGGCCGGCGATCGGTTGCTATTGGGCTGCACCGCTGACCAGGCCGCGCGGAACTTCTCGCGAACCTGTCGCGGTGCACCCTCGCTGAACCAGGCATAGGGCACGCCGCCGGCAACCGAGACAATCGCTAAAAGCCTTGCCGCTCTCCCCATCGTTTCTCGCCCTTTTACCTCCGAAACCAAGGCACTCCCGCGGCTAGCATCGGGTGTCGACACGATGCGGGTTGAACGCCGGCAGTTGGCACCTTGCAGCCGGAACAGCAGCTAGAATCGGCATCACTCGCCGAACAACTCGGTGAGAATTTGAGGAGTGACGTTCAGCAGGGCGGCGGCGTATTCTTCGTCGCTGTAGTAGGCATCTCGCTCGTGCGCCATATCGATATTCAGCGTCTGCAACATCTGCTCGGCTTTTTCCTGGGGGTAGCGGCGCTGCAGCTGCTTGAGAAAGTGCTGGAAGTCCGATTCGTACAGCGCGACCGCGATCGTCGGCCAGCGGCGAATCAGGTGACGAGGATTGCTTTCCAGCACTTGTTGGCGACAGTAGGCTGCGATGCGGCTGAGACGACAGCGCTCGGCGATCGCGGCAGCCACGATCAGCATCCGATCGCGAACATGAGGCTGCCGCCGCCGCTCGCTGGCGCGCGCTAGATGCAGATACATAGCAAGGAGATCGATCGGTCGTGACATCAAGGGTCCCCCCTCGATGGCCCTATGGGGCCGGCCACGACGTCGTGGGCTGCCGGCGTTCGCTCAGCCCGCTGCGCGACGATCGCCACGGTGCCACCTCGCCGGCCCGCCACGATCAGCACCGCGTGCTGCGACCCGTTTCGTGATCGCAGCCGCCGGCGGAGTTCAGCGGGGTCAAGGGCTAGGCCACGGCACTTGATCTCCAAATGGGCGATCCCGCGGGCGCGGAGCAGTGCGCGGACACGTTTTACGTCGAAAGGCAGCGCTTCTTGCACTGTGAATGCAGTCAGCAGCGGGTGGGGGACAAACGAATCGCCGGTTAGATAACCTCTGGTCGCAGCGAACTGGGCCAGTCCGTGCCGGTCGGCGAGTTCTGCCTCTAAGTGGGCCGCCAGCACGGTGGGATCAGGCTCGTAGATGAACCGTCCCGGACAGTTGGTCTGTCGCATTGGCGGAGCAGGACCGTTGGCTGACAGCTGGCTCGTACGTCCGTCGCGAGAGATGACCGTGGCCGTGCGGCCGGTCGAACGAGCCAGAGCTCCCCACCAGGCAACTTGCTGCCGGCACTCGCCGCGGCTTCCGATCCACTCCAATTCAACGTCGCCGGAATGGCTGGGCAGCTCGGTCGCAGGTGCCAACTTGACCGCGCCGGTGGGGTGGCTGCGAACGAAGTGCTGGATGGTGTCGAACCCTGGCTGGTACTGCTCGATGCGGGTCACACGTCGTCCCTGTGCCCGCCGATCCGGGTCGAGATGCCACACTTCTTCGGCCGAGAGTCGCCAAAGATCGGCGTTGGCTTGCACGATTTGCGTGGGTTGTCCCAACGGCCCACCGTTCGCCCGCGCCAGCAGCGCGGCCACAGGATCACGGTCGACTCCGAGACACGATGTAACAGCTGTCAGGGCGTGTAGGTCGCCACCGATTCCACAGCAGAGGTCGATCACTTGCGAGTGTCCCCGGTACCGTTGGGCTTTGTAGGCAGCGATCTGCTCGTCTGTCGCCTGTTCGAGCGCCGAGCGTGTAAAGAACATACACGCGGCGCGGGAGAACTTTGCTGCAGCCCGACGCCGCAGCACAGTCTGTTCGATCAGTAGGCGGGCGCGATTTGACGGCAATGCGCGGCGCAGGGCCTTGGCCAACCCGAGTTCCGGTCCCTCGTGGGCGGCGGCTCTCTCCAAATACGCTCGGCCCTCGTCACCGACAAGCCAGCGGTAGTCGTCCAGCATCGCCCCCCCTCCCCCGGCGAGGTCGTGCAGCTTCTAACTTAGCCCGGATTATTCATGAAGATCGTGGCGAGAGGTTGTAAGTACGTTCGTGGCAAGGAAGGCGAGCAATTCTTCCGCAGGCGTATTGAAGCAATACGTCGAGGGAGAATTGTGAAGCATGACGAAGCCACGGATGGACTTACGACCTCGCAGCAGATCGCTCATGAATAATTCGGGTTAGTGCGTGATTTCGTCTTTCGTCACTCTCCCCTTGGAGGCTGTGCAGCTTTTAAGTTAGTGCGTGATTTATGTTTCGTCACTCTCCCCTTCGGGGAGAGTCGGCCCGAAGGGCCGGAGAGGGGGGCACCCCTCGGGGGCGATCACTCTCGCGCAGCCCTCCTCGGACGCTATCGCGTCCGACCCTCCCGCGCGCGGGAGGGTGAGGTGGATGTCCGCTGGTTTGTGAAGCGCAATGCTGCACAGCCTCCGGCAGACAGCGTTCTGAGAGGCGGTGCGCTAGCTGCTGTTCTCTCCCAGCAGCTTTTCTTCGGCCTTGTCTGCTTGCCAAGCGACGGCGGTGATCAGCCGTGTGACTTCGAGTGAATCGGCAGTGTCCGCCAGCTGGTTGGCCTGCACGACAATGACCTCCCCAGAAGGTGTTTCTTGGACGGCGAAGGCACCGTGGACCATCTGCTGGTTGAACTTCAGTAGGAGCATCGCATTTTGCTCGGACGCAGGACCGCAGATCGATGTGTAGGAGATGACGGCGTGGCCGGCGTCGTCACGACCACCGAATCCGACGTTGACGACCTGTTGGCGCAGGCTTCCGATCGGCACGTTGACTTGCCAGACGTCGCCGGCCTCGGTGATCTTCCAGCCAGATGCTTCGGCGATGGCTTTTACCAGCTGCTTGGGATCGCTGGCGGCGGGGGCCAACGCTGCGAAATCGAGTCCCCCACCCTGCCCTGCTGCCGCAACTCCCGCAGTTCCGCCTGGCGTGGGAGGCGTCGTAGGGGCGGCCGCCATTCCCTGCATCGCCTGTTGCAGCATGGTGGGCATCATCATGCCGAACCCAGCTCCCATACCCATCCCCATCGCATCGCTGCCAGTCCCGCCTCCTCCTCCTCCGCTCTCCGCCATTTTGGCCATACTATTGGCGGCCTGGAACATCGTGAAAGAGCGCAGGTCGCCAATGGCTCCCATGCTGCTGCGAGCGTCAATCGCCTTTTGCACTTCTTTGGGAGGCGTGATGGCGTTGATGAAGAAGTCGACCAACTCGAGTCCGTACTTGGCAAACTCCTCGGCCACTTTCAAACGCGTGGCTGCGCCAATCTCGTCAAAGCGGGCTGGAAGATCCAACATGCTGACCTTCAGGGTTCCCAGCACATCGGTCATCCGCGAAACGATTAGATCTTTGAGGTAGCCGGTGATTTCGTCGGTTGTAAATTTGCCCTGGGTACCGACGAGAGTATTCAACAGAATCTCCGCATCCGATACGCGATAGGAGAACTTGCCGAAACTTCGTAATCGCACCATCCCAAAATCATTGTCGCGGACCGTAATCGGCTGACGCGTACCCCATTTCTGGTCGACGAAGGTCTGTTTTCCGATGAAGTAGACCTGCGCTTGAAACGGCGACTTTTCCCACGGCGTGGTGAGAATCTTCGTGATGAGCGGGACGTTGGCGGTCGTCAAGGTGTAGCGGCCCGCCGCGAAGCGATCCATCGCCTTGCCGTCTCGAAAAAAAATGGCCTCCTGGTTCTCTTGCACGATCAGCTGGGCGCCCAGGTGGATGTCGGCCGAACCCTGAGGCGGGATGCGGTGAACCAGTGAGCGATTTGATTCGTCGAAGTAACTGATAACTTCCAGTTTCATGTCTGGATTTCCTTATTTCCTGCTCGGCAAAGTATCACTGAGTCGACAGGCCCTGGAGTATCTCGGAGCGCCGGTCGACGCGACGAGCCAGAGCGTCTAGGCGATTCTCGACATTCGCGACGGCCTCAGCGGGCTCGGCTTTTAGATTCGGTAGCTGTTCCACCGCCTCGGACAGGCTGCGCACGTCTTGGATGATGGTCAGATCGTGCTCGTAGACCTCATCGAGCATCTTCTCGTCAACCCGTACGAAATCAAAAAAACCGCTATAGCCTTGTACGGCGCCCTGCAGCTTGGATTGCAGTGTATCGAGACGGCCACGCAACCGCTCGCACAGCGGCAGCGCATCGATATTGCCGCCGTCCAGCAGCGTTCGCTGATACTTGTCTAGGCTGGTCTTGCATCGCTGGAGCTCCTGACCAGCAAAGTCACGGGCCAGGTCGTCGCTCTGACGCCGATACTCTTTTTCGAGATACCCTCGGAACCCGGGGATGTACCGCAGGATCGACTCCACCAGGTTCCGTGAATCAGCGTGTTGTGCAGGATCCACCACCGATTGTGCCCTCCTAGAAGAGACGTGTTGACACGAGTTCTGCGCAGGCAAACTGTTGCACCGGTTGATGCATGACGTCGGTGCCTCCCCCCGCATGACGAGCTTGCGCTTTCCACATTTGTAGCAGAAGTTGGAGCCGATTGCAGCGAGCGGTGGTCGTTGGAGCCACTCTGATTGGCAGCCGGAGGCAGTTTGGCGGAGCGCGTCCACTTCACTCTCCCGTCCGGAGGTCGTGCGGCTTCTACGCTTCATGCAGTCCGCCAAACTCTGGCGAGTTCGGCTACGACTCTGGCGAGTTCGGCTACGCTCCAAATCAGCCGCTGGGCGTTAGCCCACGGTTCCCCAGCGAAACCGACGCGTAGCGTCCGGGGAGGGCTCCCCCTCAACCGGCCCTTTGGGCCGACTCTCCCCGAGGGGAGAGTGAAAGAGAGCTGAATCCGGCCCTTTAGGCGTAAAGGGCCAGCGTGGCCTTTGGCCGCCACCAAAGTCCCTTCTCCCCGCCGGGGAGAAGGTGGCCGAAGGCCGGATGAGGGGGAAACAGAGTGAAGACTTGCGCTGGGCGCGAAGACTTGGACTAGTTGCATGGAGGACCCGCGTCCTGAGCAGCCCCCGGATTCGTCTGGCGGGTGGAGATAGGTTCTGCTACAGTCCGCGGCCTTGTCAAAAACTAGCGCGGAGCCTCTGCAGCTAGCGTGCGCCTTGTCATCTCGTGCAGCTCGCGAATGGACAGCACTCGAACTAAGAACAAGAAGTTGTGGGCCGCCACTTTTTCGCTGGTCACGGTCATTGTTGTGGGTTGTGCTGGCAAGCCACTCTGGCTCGACGTCGTGGCGTTGAACCCGATGGTGCGCGAAAAGTGGGCGGCGGACGAGCAGCTCGGGCCGACCTTTTACGCGAAACGAGATGAGCTGCGGGCGGTGCGGGAGTCGATTCCGCTTATGACAGCCGAGCAGCAAGAGCGGCTGGTCAGTCAGTTGAGTGAAGTCTTGCAACAGGAGGAGAACGATCTGCTGAGGCGAGAAGCCGTGCTGACGCTGGGATACACCTCGACAGCCAGCGCCGTTCCTGCTCTGCGGGCAGCACTTTCTGATCCGGAGGCCGATGTTCGCGGCGGAGCGTGTCAAGCTTGGGCACAACGTGGCGGCCGGGACGCGGCGACCGCGCTGGCTCAGGTCATCGGCAGCGACCAGGACGCTGATGTGCGGATCACGGCGGTTAGCGAGTTGCGGCGCTTTCGCGGGCCGGTTGTGCTCCAAGCATTGTCGCTGGCCCTGGATGATAACGACCCCGCCCTGCAGTACGCTGCCGTTCAATCGCTGCGCGAAGTGGGGGACAGCGATTATGGAAACAGCGTCTACGCGTGGCGCGAGTATCTGCGCGGAAACAACCCACCTGTACCGCGACCCTCGCTAGTGGAGCGGCTCGGCAACTGGTTCTAAACCGTAGTGCGCGGCGCAAAGAACCGGACGTTGCCATGCCGGCGGAAACACTTTACGATGCGTTTGCGATCGGCAAAGTGATTCCCAACCTCGTGGCGACGCATGAAACTGCAACCGTTCAATGAACAATTCGCGGCAATCTACAAGGTGGCGGTGCGGCTCTGTAAGACGTTTGAAGCCGATGGGTTGTTGGTAATGTTGGACGGTCCTACTGATTGGACCGAACTTCGAAAGCGCGCCAGCGACATCAAGCTGCTGGTCGTGGCGGATTCCGACCAGCAGCTGGCTGGTGCCGAAGAAGCGGGCTTGCAGACGGTCGTCTTGGATCTAGATGAAGCTCCGATGCAGGAGCGACTCACCCAGGCTCTGCTCGAGAGCGTAGCGGCAGAGATCTTGGCACCCGGTGCCTCGGTCGTGGCCGTCTACACGGGCTTCGAGGCGGGGGCGATCGATTCGATTAGCTACATCAGCCTCGATAAGAATCTGGGCCGGTTGACGGCGAGAGACCTCCGCCAAATCGAAACCAGCGTTCCGCTGGAAACTCTCAAGACCGTGGTCGATTTGGCAATCGAGATCGGCCGCGAAGGGCGTGAAGGCAAACCTGTGGGTACCCTGTTTGTGGTCGGCGACACGCGCAAGGTGCTCCATCATTGCCGCCCGATGGGGTTCGACCCGGTGCGCGGGTACAGCCGCAAAGAGCGGAGTCTGCAGGACCCGCGCGCGAGAGAGTGGATCAAGGAGATTGCTCAGCTAGACGGTGCCATCGTCGTCGCCCCCGACGGGACCGTCGAGAAGTCGTGCCAGTTGGTCAACGCTGATCATGCCCATCTGACGCTCTCCAAGGGGCTGGGGTCACGCCACTGGGCGGGGGCGGCCGTCAGTCGTAACACGAAGGCTATCTCGGTCGTCGTCAGCGAGTCCAATGGAACTGTACGGCTCTTCAACAATGGCGAGGTGATTCTCCGCGTTGAGCCATTTCGGCGAGCAATGAAGTGGAAGGATTTCAAGTACGAGCCGCCAGCGGCCGGGGAGTAAGTCAGCCGGTCAGCCCGTCGCTACGAGGGGCCGCAAGACGACCGAGTTGGGTTCGACAGCAGAGAGTACAGCTCAGCACGAGAAACTCGAGCTGCCGCGTCCCGAGATGCGAGCTAAGGAGTCGTCCAACAATAGGTTGCCGATATTCATCCCCCTCACTCTGCCCTCTCCCCCTGCTATTCTCGCTGCGTGAGGCACGGGAGAGGGAACAGAAGTCGGCAACTTGTTGTTGTACAGCGCCTAAATTGTGTCGCGGCGTTTGACCAGTACCAATTGATTGCCGCTGTCGTTGTAGCTCATCTCGTCCATGAACGCGTGCATCAGCACGATTCCCCGTCCCTGTTGCTTACCGTTGGAGCTAAGCGAACCGGACGCGGCTTCGCTGGCGGTCACCTGATGATTGAATCCCGGACCCTCGTCTTGGACAACAAAACGGGCTTCCTCGCGGCCAATTTCTGCAGTGACATGGATCTTGCGGTCCCGGTACGGCAGCTCAGCCCGGCGTTGTTCGACCAACTTCCTGTTTTCGCTCGCCTGATCGTGAGCGTCTTGAAGTTGATCGAATGAGATCTCGAGGTTGCCCCGATAGAGGGCGTTGAAGAGTGCTTCTTTGAGAGCGACACCGATGCGGAACTTGCCGGTGTGATCGGTCAAACCCATGCCTCCGATGGCTTGCTGAATGAGGTCGATCAAGGCATCCACGAGGGCCGGGTCGTTCTCCAGTGCGAAGTCCAGGACGATGCGGTTTTGACACTCCATGAGCCGCGTGAGGGCTCGGTCGCTGGTCGTCATGGCCAGCAGCTCTTCGGCCGTCTGGCGCAGCGTCTTGCTCATCTGCGACTTGGGAACGTAGCTCGAGGCGCCTTGCTCGAGGGCCTGTACCGCGATCTCCTCACTTCCCTTGGCCGTCATCAATATCACTGGTACGTCCGGACTGGTGAGCCGCACTCGGGTCACCAATTCCAGGCCGTCCATCTCGGGCATCTGCAGGTCCGTGACGACGAGGTCCGGTTTCAGCTGTTGAATCTTGTCTAGTGCCTGTTCGCCGTTGTCCGCATAGATCACGTCGACACCGGGCGACTCCTCGATTAGTCCGCCGGCAAACCTCCTGTCTACGGCTGTGTCATCGACAATCAGCACTGTTGGCATCATAGGCCTCCCATTTCCGCAAGTCGTTGCGAACGAAACCTGAGTCGCGAGCGACGAATCTTCGACTCCCCCCCTACCGTCGGAGTCGCGAGAGGTTTCCCTTCCCGTATGTCTCGCGTCGCCCCATGTTCGAGCGCGCCTACGCTTGAGGTCGGAAAAAAACTCGGAGATTTCTCCACGTTTGGCCCGCAAACTAACTTGGTGTCGGCTGCTATCGCTGCGCACGATGGAGTCGTGAGCCCGACCTCAAGGTAACGATCTTTGCGTTTGTTTCAAGTCATCTGGCCGCCAGATCGACCGCTCTGGCCCGCGCAGGCGGAGGCGTGGATCGTCCTTACGGCGCAGAACCGCCGTGTGAGACCGGTGGAATACGGGCTCTGGTGACGCTATTCTCATTTGAGAGAATCATGCCACCGCCCCGCCGCTATTTCGCTCGTTCCACTGCCTGCGACGTGCTTGCCGGAGTCATCGCCGTGGTGTCAATCGGCTGCGCGCCTAGCTTCTTCACCGGCGATCGCTCCAGCCAGCTGGACTGGCCCCAACTAGGCGGGTCGCCGCGGCGGAGTCACGTGGCGGCCGGCGTCGAGGTTCCCGCGGACTGGAACCTGGAAACCGGGCGGAACGTGCGGTGGAGTTTCCCCTTGGGACCAGGGACCGCGGCGGCACCGACAGTCGCCGGGGGCCGTGTATTCATCGGTTCGAGGAGTGGGAGCGATCTTCCACAGGCTCGCGAGAGCGGCGATTCCGGCTGCCTGCTGTGCCTGGACGAGGAGTCCGGCGAGTTGCTCTGGCAGCACAAGACGCCTTCGCTCACCGACGCGTCGCCCCGACTGCTGGGAATGGGGGGATCGCCTGCGGTGGACGGCGAGCGGCTCTATGTCATTACTCACCGCGCAGAGGTCTGCTGCTTGGACGTACTGGGTTTTCACGACGGCGAGAATGACGGCCCCTACCAGCAAGAGGAACGCGGGGGAGCGAATGATGCGGACATCGTGTGGTTGGTGGACTTGGCCGAGTGGCTCGAGGTTGTGCCCGATCGCGCCGACCAGACATCCGTGGCGGTTGTCGAAGGTGTGGTGTTGGCAAACACGCATCACGCGCTACGCAATGTAGACGGTTCATCTGAAGAAAAAGCACCCAGCTTTATCGCCCTCGACAAGCGAACGGGGCAGCTGCTGTGGACGCATACGTTGGCGGGGACACCCGTGACCGATCAGCAGCTGGCGTCGCCGGCTTTCTCGAGTGGGGGCCAACGTGACCAAGCGATCTTTGCAGGTGCCGACGGCTGGATCTACAGTTTCGAGTTGCAGGCCGATAGCCAGCAGGATGCCGAGCCTTTGTGGCAGTTCGACTGCGGTCCCAAGCTGACCGACTGGATACTGGGAACGTTGACCTCGAATATCGAGAACCCGCACCAAAGTCGTAACCTCGTGCTCGCGACTCCGACGGTTTCGAACGGGCGGGTCTACGTGGTCGGCATGCAAAAGACGCGTGCCGATCAAGGGCATGGAATCGTGTGGTGTGTCGACGCCAGCCACAACGGGGACGTCAGCCCCACACTGGCAGCCACGATGTCCGGCAAGTCGGTTCCCCTCAGTCGCGTGCTCGCAGTGCCCCACGACGCGGGTGAGCGAGAAATGGAGAACGCCAACTCGGCGGCCGTCTGGTCCTACACTGAATTCGGCGAGTCCTACGACGGGCGACTCGAGCGGCCGATCGCCAGCGCCGCCGTCGACGGCACATTTCTCTTTATCGCCGACGTGATGGGGGCGGCACACTGCCTCGATGCCAAAACGGGGCTTTGGTGGTGGACGCACGAGTTGACGGCGCCGACCTACTCAACGCCACTCGTCGCAGACGGCAAGGTCTACTTTGCAGACGAGAGCGGAACTGTCACCGTGCTGGCGCTTGCTCGTCAGAAACAGCTGCTGGCCCAGCACCAACTGGGCGACGCCATTTACTCCTCACCAGTGGCAGCAAACCACACGTTGTTCCTCACGCGGCAGGACCGTTTGTTCGCCATGCAGGAGTCGGCCGGAGAGTGAGTCGTGGCTTCAGCTTGAGGACGCGCAACAGGCTTGGGGCGCGCAACGCGTTGTAGCAGCTCAAGCAGGCTCGGCCGACGACCGAGGCGATTGCCAGACCGCTCGGGGAACGCCGATGTCGACGACATAGACCGTGCCTAGGTAAGCGGCGGCCGGGCGGAATCGAAAGCCAGCTTTGGCGGCAACAAAGGTACAGGTCGCCTCTGCGCGTACCGTCTGCTGGGCAGCCACTCCGGTGTCGCAGTCAAGCCCGCTAGGTGTGTCCACGGCGAGTGTGCGAGTGCTGCTGGCGTTGAGCAGCTGGATGGCCTCGGCGATCGAGCCTCTCGGCTCCCCGCTGGCGCCGGTGCCCAGTAGTGCGTCGACTGCCCAGGATGCTTCGCCGAGCGCCCGAGCATGTTCTTCCGGCTGCTGTTCGTCCCACAGCAAGATCGGCAATGCGGCACGTTGGGCAATCTCGTAGTTGGCGGCGGCATCACCCGACAACGCGGCGGGTTCGCAGCACAGGACCAGACGCGGTTCGTAGCCGCGGATGTGGAGATGACGAGCGATCACCAGGCCGTCTCCGCCGTTGTTACCTTTGCCACAGTAGATGAAGACCGGACCATCGATGCCCAGCTGGCAGAGGACGTCCGTGCAGCCGCGCCCGGCATTTTCCATCAAGACCAAGCCAGTCATGCCGTAGTCACGCACGGCGCGTTCATCGATCAGACGTGCCTCGTGCCGCGTCAAGTACTGCGTCATCGGGGGGATCCGTGAAGAAGTGTGCTTAGCTAGCGGGCAATCTCCGCCTACGAAACGCGTATCGCAACTCGGAGCATGAAAGTATACTAGACAGACAGTAACCCAGGAGTGAGCGATGCCCATTTACGAATACACCTGTTTAGGTTGCCGCCAAGACTTTGAGGCGCTGGTTCGCAACGGTGAGACGACCAAGTGCCCTGATTGTGGGAGTGGTTCTTTGGAAAAGCGGTTCAGCGTCGTTGCCGCTCACAGCAGTAGCGGCCGCCAACTGCCGCTGTGCGAATCCACGCCGCCGGGCGGTGGCTGCGGGTTGCCCCAATGTGGCGGCGGACAGTGCGGTTTTGAGGGATAGTCTGTTAGGAGGGTGCCAAAAAGCCAAACGGCGAGGTGACAGAATCACCTCGCCGTTTAAGAGCCAATCGCTCCCAAAACAGAAAAGAAAGCCTACTCGAAGAAGCGCTCGCCCTCCGCCGCCCTCCGGCCCGCCGCACTACGGGATCACGAGGATTCCTCCTGTGATCGCTCCCGCTTGCAGCAGTGCGCCACGAATGCTCAGCGGGATGGGAGGCATCAACCATGGAGCGCAGTTGCCTGGTCGGTAGTATCCCAAGGCATAGTGGCACTCGTTGGGAGGGTGAATTCCCATGTTGTAGGGCAGCGCCGCGATGTTGAGGAAGAAGTGGGCTCCCGACAAGACCGGCTGGACCAGCGGCCCGGCTGTATGTCCGTACCGCTCCAGCTGGACGTTCTCGAAGTAGAGCGGTTTGTGACACAGGGCCGACGCCTTCCATGTCAACGTTGTGGCGATCCAGTTGCGGCCGGCGTATTCGTCCCGCTCTAACCGGCACTCGGTGGGGATGCTCCACCATGCAGTTACGAAACAGCTGTCGTCGTCGCTCAACGCACCGAAGGGGATACGGACTGTATCACCATTTGCCTGCTCAACTACTACCTGGCCATCTCGAAAGTCGACCAACCGCCCGTCGGCTAAGGTCTCACCTCGGGTATTGCGCCAGATCCGAGACGGCGATTCGGCCAGGCTCAGCTCCAACTCTTGCTCGTAGGTCCCGTTGTCCTCGTCCTCAGTCGCCAGCTTGGCCAGGGTGAGCTGGGGAGTGATATCCACCGAGATATCCCGAATCGATTTGTAAACCCCTTCCCGTGCGATGCGGCAAGCGTCGTCCTCGGCGCAACAGTCGCGTTCGTTGTAAATGCGGTTGCAGGGTTCAGCGGGGTCCTGGTCTGTGTCCTCTGACGACGACGGTGGTGGTGGGAGCGGTGCCGGTTCGGCCCCTGGCTGCTCTCTCGGCGAGTTGTCGGCTGGCGGCGCTGGGGCGGAGCGAAGTGGATCCTCGATTTCCTCGAACGGCTGGCCGGGACCATTGTCACCTGTTGGCTGCGATGTGATCGGATGCAGGGTGGGCGATGGCAACTCGACTTGCCGTTGGCCAGTCGAGCGGTCCCCGAAGGGATCGTCGAACGGGTCGAGCGGCTCGAGCTGGCTCGTGAGGCGAACTGTGGGTCCGCCGGGCACCGCGATTGACGGGATGCGGACGACGCGTGATAGCGGGGGCGCGGTTTGGTTGGTACGACCTGCCCTGGCTTGAAACGACCGGGTTCTTGTCGTTTTTGTCTTGGCCGCTGTCTGCTTGGAATCTGCCCAACGCGCGGTGACAGCCGAGTTTGATTTGAAGGGAGCGATGGGGCGAGCGGTGGCCGCGGAGAGTATTCTGGGCGGTGAACGATCACCGGCCTGTAGGAGCGACGAGGTGAGGACCACTGCCAGGGCTAGAGTCGGTCCCGTCGCCGCGGAACGCATCCGGTGGCTAGTTGACTTCTCCCTTGGAGTGTTGTTCTGGACTGTAGTTGGGTGCTTCCTGCGTGATCGCGATGTCATGAGGATGACTCTCTCTTGCACTCGCTGCTGAAACTTGGATAAACCGCGCCTCCGTACGCAATTCATCGATGGTTCGGGCCCCGCAATAGCCCATCCCCGCCCGAAGGCCGCCGATCAGCTGATACACGAAATCACTGAGGGGTCCCTTGAACGGGACGCGCCCTTCGACTCCCTCCGGTACCAGTTTTCCGGTGCCTTCGGCTTCCACCGTCTGCCGATAACGCTCGCTCGAGCCCTTCATCATCGCCCCCGACGATCCCATCCCTCGATACGCCTTGAAAGTGCGTCCCTGATAGAGGATCGTGCGCCCGGGACTCTCCGCGAGACCTGCGAACAGACCTCCGATCATCACCGCGTGGGCGCCAGAGGCAATGGCTTTGGTTACGTCGCCGGAATAGCGAATTCCTCCGTCAGCTATGAGTGTTGTGCCTGTTTCTTTCGCCGCCTGAGCGGCCTCGTAGATGGCTGATACCTGTGGGACACCGACACCCGATATGACCCGGGTCGTGCAAATAGACCCGGGGCCGATGCCGACCTTGACCGCGTCCGCACCTGCTCGGATCAGGTCTTTGCAGCCCTGTCGGGTGGCGATGTTGCCCGCCACCAAGTCGATGTCCCACCGACTCTTGATCTCCTTGACTGTCTCTAGAACATTGGCCGAATGCCCATGAGCACTGTCGACCACCAGCACGTCCACTCCGCTCTCGATCAGTCCTGCGACTCGATCGTAGTCGTGGACCCCGACGGCGGCCCCAACTCGCAACCTACCTTGCCCATCTTTACAGGCGTTGGGGAACCGTTTGATCATGTCGATGTCTTTGATCGTGATCAGGCCGGTCAGAACATATGATTCGTCAACCAGCAAAAGTTTCTCCACCTTTTTAGCCGTTAAAATCTTCTCAGCTTCCTCAAGCGTTACTTTCCCCGTAGCCGTTACCAAGCCTTCTTTCGTCATTACTTCCGCAATCGGGAGATCGCTCTGCTCCAGAAATCGCAGATCCCGGCGGGTCAGGATACCGGCCAACCGCCCATCCGGGTGGGTAATCGGGATGCCCGAGACGTTGTGCTGATCCATCATGGCCAGGGCCTTGGAGACGGGTGCATCGGGCGAGAGGGTGACAGGGTCGACGATAATTCCGTTGGCACTTCGTTTGACCTTGTAGACCTCCTCGGTCTGTGACTCGATGGACATGTTTTTATGGATCACACCCAACCCGCCGGTTTTCGCCAGCGCGATGGCGAGGTTACTCTCGGTGACGGTATCCATCGGCGAAGAGAGCAGCGGGAGGTTCAATCGGATGCGGTCGGTCAGTCGCGACCGGACGTCGACCGTGGACGGCACGACATCACTGTAGGCTGGCTCGATTAAGACATCATCGAAGGTGATGGCCGTATACCGCAGCTTATCTTCCATCGTGTCCACTCCTCTTTCCGAGAGCGAGGTAGCTTGAAAAAAGGGTAACCAGGTATTATGTGGCCGGCCGTGTGCCTTGGCAATCTCACCTTACTTGGCCGGCAGGGCTTACCGGTCGCCGCTCGCGAGAGCCGTAGGCCGGAACCAGCGGCGGGAGAGGTTTCTGATTACTCGCCTTGAGTGACCGCCGCGCCGTTCCGGCGACAGCGAGGTGTTGCGTTCCGACGCGGTGCATCAGCCGGCGCTCGCCGGAACGGCGCGGCGGAGAAATCCCACGCTCACGGAGAGCTTCCGGCGCCGCTTGTTCCGGCCTACTTCTTGGAGCTGCGTGCTCACAGTCGGAACCCGAAGCGTCAGCGAGGGGTGTTAGTGCAACGCAAGTTATTCCCTCGCTGACGCTTCGGGTTCCGATTGAGCCAAAGGCGCACTAGCACGCGGCAAACTGCAAAGAGCGCAATATTAAAACAGCCGCTCACGAGTCGTGGGGCTCACGCGGCGGCAACTGGGCAATTGTGCTGGACACGAAACGAGCGAGGCGATCTGAAGCCTTGATGGCTTGCTCTTTGAGTTTCCACATGTCCTTGATGCTGGACGGCCGGTTGAGTGCTGCGGCCGTTGCGGCTCCCAACTTAGAAGCCAGCGATTTCTGGTCCAGCAGCCGTTCGATCTCCCGCGGCAGTTCGTCGTCGAGTGCATCGCTGATGATGCGGACCGACAAGAACTTCACTTTCTTATCCCGGCATACGTCGGCGACGGCAAGCGTTTCCATGTCGCAGGCGACGGCGCCGTGGGCGGCGGCGAGTTGTCGTTTTTCGGCAGTGGTACGGATCAGCTGGTCGACAGTCAACAGCCTTCCGCTGTGCAGGCCTGGGGTGGCGCGGACTGTCTCGGGGTCGAGATTCAAGCCGGTCTTTAGCTGGGAACCGTGGATGTCAATCACCTCGGTTGCCATGAGGATATGCCCCAGCCGCAGGTCCTCGTGCAGGGATCCTGCGAAGCCCGCGGAGATGACCCACGCCGGCCGATGGAGATCGATCGCATCAGCAGTCGCGTGGGCAGCCGGTTGCGCGCCTACGCCGGATTCAACAACTGCTACGCGGCGGTTAGCGAGAAACCCCGCATATTCGACGAAGGAAGCGCAGCGCGAAGACACACATTGAGTCAACAGATCGACGACGCCACCCGACTCGGCGCCAAGTGCAAACACACATACTACCTCGGCCGGAGGTGGCGCTTGCCATTCCTCTTCACCCTCGGCTCCGGCAGGCTGAGCGGGATCGCTGAAGGTCTGGCGGATCTGCTGATGCATCGTCTGTCGAAACCAGTTGCTCAGGAGGTAACGCAGCATCATGAGTTCCAGCGAAGCCTCCATCCGACGGTTTTCCAAAGTCCTCTCAAGCTGCCGAAGGTGGCAGCAACGGCACTCGGTTCGAAGCCGCAATGGACGAGACAGTCACGGCACTTGGGATTGCGACTGTGGTGTCCGTAGCGCGACCAATCGGTGGTCTCCATCAGTTCCTGGAAAGTCTCGCAGTGCCCTTCGTCGACCAAGTAGCACGGCTTCTGCCAACCCAAGACATTGAAAGTAGGATTGCCCCACGGTGTGCAATCCAGCTCGTAGTTTCCTTTTAGGAACTCGAGAAAAATCGGTGTCTGGTTGAACCTCCAGCGTCGCTTAAGCGGATTGAGGGTGCTGCGGAACAGCTCGCGTGTATCTTCGCGTGACAAGAAATGCCGCTGATCCGGCGCCTTGGCGTAGGCGTATCCGGGCGAAACCGTCATACCCTCGACACCCAGCTCCATCAGTTCATCGAAAAACCGTCGCAGCAACGCCGGCTCGGCACCTCGAAATACGGTCGTATTAGTGGTTACTCGGAATCCGCGTTGTCTTGCCTTACGGATCGCCTGTACGGCCGTATCATACACGCCTGGCCGGCCGACGGCGCGATCGTGCAGCTGGCGGGGGCCGTCCAGGTGAACCGAAAAAGCCAAGTACTTGGAAACCGAGAAACGCGGCAAGGCGCTCTCCAGCAGGATGGCGTTGGTACAGAGGTAGACAAACTTCTTGCGGGCCACAAGCCCCGCCACAATCTGTTCGATCTGCGGATGCAGCAGCGGCTCGCCGCCCGGAATCGACACCACGGGCGCGCCGCATTCCTCAACCGCCTGGAAACACTCCTCCGGACTGAGCTGCCGCCGAAGCACCTCACCGGGATGCTGAATCTTGCCACAGCCGCTGCAGGCCAGGTTGCATCGCAACAACGGCTCCAGCATCAGAACCAACGGGTATCGACGGACGCCACGAAGCTTGTGGCTCAGCACGTATCTGGCGACCGTCCAGATTTGGGAAGCAGGTACGTGGGGCATGAGTGACCGCCTCGGGCGGAGTTAGGTGTTGCAGCTACGGCCGGCTAGCGAATTTGGCGAGGGCCAGCAACGGAAAATAGAGCGGATACATGTGATATCGCAGATAGAAGACGAGTGGAAAACCGGTTCCAGTGAACTCCGGTTCGTGCCAAGTTCCGTCTGACTGCTGGGTGGCCAGCAAGTGACCGATGCCGCGTCGAGCGGCGGGCAGCGCCGCACCGCCCGCTGCCAGCAGCCCCAACACGGCCCACGCCGTTTGGGACGGAGTTGGCCTTCCACGGCCCCGTTGAGCGGGATCGGAGTAGCTTTCCGGCGATTCTCCCCAACCACCACCCGGTTGCTGATGGTCAACCAGCCAGCTGATGGCGTTGCGGACGATCGGGTCATCCGCAGGGACCTCGGCCGACGCGAGCCCGGTCAACACCTGCCAGGTGCCGTAGATGTGATTAACGCCCCAGCGACCAAACCAACTGCCGGTAGGTTCTTGCGTAGCGCGCAGGAAGTCGATGCCGCGGTCGATGACCGGATCTCCCCGCCGCAACCCGAACGGTACGAGTGCTTCGATCACTCGCGCCGTGATGTCAGGCGTGCTGGGGTCGATCATGGCGTTGTGATCTGCAAATGGAACATGACAGAGGAACTCGTAGTCGTTATCGCGGTCAAAGGCTCCCCACCCACCATCTTTGTTTTGCATCGCGAGCACCCAGTCGACTCCGCGCCGGCTGGTGGCGGAGATCTGTTCTTCGACCTGCTTGGGCAGACCTCCCGCCGACAAAGCCGCCCGCAGGGCCATCAGGACCATCACCGTATCGTCCACGTCGGGATAGAATGCGTTGCGGTGCTCGAAAAACCATCCTGACGCTTCCGCATCAGTAGCGATAGACCAATCGCCGTAGCGGCGCGTTTCTTTGGACAGCAGCCAGCGGCAGGCTTTGTCGATTGCCGGCTGGATCGTCTCACTGGTCGCTTGTGGATCGGTTGCCGAGAGAGCCCTGACAGTGAGTGCGGTATCCCATACGGGCGACTTGCAAGGTTGCAGGCGAACGGTCCCCGCTTGCTCGATGATCAGTGCGTCGAGCTGACGGTGGCACTCCTGCAGTTGCGGACTCTCGTGTGTGTAGCCAAGGCATCGGAGTGCGACGATACTCCAAACGATGGGGGGGAAGATAGCCCCCAGACCGTCGCTGTCCTCAAACCGTTCAAGCATCCACTGGCGCGCTGCCGCCAACGCCTTCTGCCGCAGCGGCCGAACTTTCCAACGCTCGCAGTGTTTAAGCGCCGAGTCGACAGAGCGAAAGAACATCTCCCACATCGGGACCCGGATTCGCTCAGAAAGAGCGACCTGCTGCGCGGACGATGGTCGCGGACACCGTAGAGGAGGCCATTCCGCGGGTGGTTGGAGAAACAGCTCAGTGATGTTCCGCTCTGCAGGCAGGACGCGGATCGGTTGGAACGCCCAGATTACCGACAACGGGACCAGGATCGTGCGGGACCAGGCACTGACTCTATAGATGTTCACCGGCGCCCAACGCGGGAGCAAGATCATCTCGGGTGGCACGGCCGGACAATGGTCGTAAGAGAGCTGGCCTAGCAGCGCTAGATAGAAACGCGTGAAACTATTGATCTTGTCGGCGCCTCCACTGGCGCGAATCGCATCCCGAGCTCGTCTCATCGGCTCTGCCACCCGTGAGTGCCCGGTCAGTTTCAAGGCGAGATAGGCCTTGACGCTAGCGCTTGGCTCGAGCGGCCCGCCGGGGTACAGAGACCAGCCTCCCGAAGGCAGTTGCTGCTGCAGCAGGTACCGGGCCGCCTGCCTTACCACGTCGCTCTGCTCGCGGCCCAGCCAAGCTTGCAGCAGGATGTACTCGCTTTCGAGTATCGTGTCGCCTTGCAGTTCACCGCACCAGAATCCTGCCTCGTCCTGTTGGGCGACCAGCCACTGGGCAGCCGACTGAATCGCGGTCTCGAGCTGGCCCGCTGCAACTTCTAAACCGCATTGCGCTGGCTGTTCCCCTCGCGAAATCGAGCACATCCTTTACTCTCTCCTAATCCTTGCTGGTTTTTCCTGTCTTCTGCCTTTCTCGATTTACAGGATCAACAGGATGGCCCGGGGCCACGACACAAGATCAGCCGCTGGGCGTTAGCCCACGGTTTCAACCTAACCGGCACTCGATGTGTTTCGGCTCGGCAGGAGCCTCGCCCTCCCGAACGTGACGGATAACCTCAGACGCCTGCTCCCTACCTCCTGCTCCTGCTTCCTGCTCCTGCTCCTGCTCCCGACCCCCCGGCTCGGCAGGAGCCTCGCCCTCCCGAGCGTGACGGATAACCTCAGACGCCTGCTCCCTACCTCCTGCTCCTGCTTCCTGCTTCCTGCTCCCGACCCCCGGCTCGGCAGGAACCTCGCCCTCCCGCGCCCTTAACGAATATCCTTACCACTGCCGCCAGCCGACCACCTCGAACAATTGGCTGTTCTCTGTTTCAACATCTAGGTGTATGGGGCGCAGGATCTGTTGCTCTGCGACTAACTCGCGGCGAACGACCTCTCTGGTGACGTAGTCCGAGGAGTAGCCATAGTTACCCGGGCTGCGGTACCGGTCCAGTTCATGCCAATAGACCATGACATGGGAAATCCGCTGCCTGCGCAACTCGTCGATCCGCTGTTGACGCGTCCGTCCCCGAAACAGTTGCTCGAAGACGCAATCGTCGAAGCAGGTGTTGTACAGTACCGGCACGCGCAAGTTAAAGACCTGGGCTTCACCACACAGCAGCGCCCGATGGCCTGGCCGCAGGGTGTGATTTAGGTAAAGGTGAGCTGGGTGAATGTGGGGATTGTGCTCGTTCAGATCTTCAGGCCCGATCTGCCGCAAATCGTCCAACTTCACCCAAAACCGATTGTCGCCGACCGAGCGCGAGCTGATCAAGGTGAGGTTGCTGAGCAAGCTGAATGCCAGCACGCTACCGACTGCGAGGTTCCAGAGCGGATGCCGCCAGCGGGTCACGCCGAGCCCAGCGAGAACGGCCACAAACGGCAAGTGGGGGATCAAGAACCGCTCCAGCCTATGCGTGAGCAGCCACCACGCCGAAACCACAAGCAGCAACAACAGGACCGAAACGATCACGAACCAGTTTCTGCGATAGGCAACGAATCCTAACAGTCCAAACGGAACAAGCAGCGGGCTGGTGAATTGGCTGCCGACGAGCAGCACGAGACCGCTTCGCTGCAACGCTGGCCACGACCAATCGCCCTGTTTTGTGCGATGAGCGTTGGTCCATTGTGCAGCCTTGGCCGGTGTTCGTGACTTACCGCCGAACAGGTCGTAGAGCAACGGATAGGTGGGGTTGCCCGTGAGGACTGCATTCTTGCCAAGCCACAGTCCTGAGCCAACTGAGATACCGAGCAGAAAAACAGCAAGTGCCAGCCACGATCCAGAACGCTGCGCCCAGAACGTGCCTAGCAGGAACATTGCGGCCGGGAACGCCACGAAGAGGATGGCCGGGTACTTACACGCGATCGCAGCGCCGGCCAGCCAGCCAGCCAGAACGAGCGGTCCTTTCGTCCGCTCGCCGTCTGCCCCGGCCCAGAGAAACAACGCATGAAAGCAGAGCACCGTGTAGAGAGCCGAGGCTCCTTCGATCAGTCCGGCCATCGAAACAAATCCCACCCAGGGAGTGGAGAGAAAGACGAGGGCCGCTGCAACGCCGGTTGCCGGCGAGAAAAAACGCCTCCCGAAGCAGTACACCGCCAGTGTCGTAAGGATGGCATAGACTCCGATCAGAGTCTTGCCAACGAGCGTGCCCCACCACCAGGATTCGTCGCGGCGGAGGGCCTGCATGCCCACGACGGCCGGCAGCTCTGCGGCCAGCGGCATGTTGCCGTAAACATTGTGCGGCATGAAGTCGACGCTTCCTTGTAGGTACCACTCCTTTGGGACCTGCGCGTGATACTCGCGGACATCGAAGTGCCAAGGGGGCAGCATCGATCCCAGCAGGACGGTGGTCGCGAACGGCGCTGCGAGGACGAGCCCGTAACGGCCGCGGAGAAACCACGGCCCCTGGTCGCGGTCCGGATGCGGCGGCGCCTGACTTCGCCACAACGGCAACAGCGCGCGGCGCCGCCAGATAGCCACGGCGACCACAAGTCCTGCAGCTGCCAGCGTGACCGAGCCGTATAGCAGGCCACCGGCCAGTCCTACTGCCAGCAGAAACGTCGATAGCAAGTTCAACCCGATCGCTTGCGCAAATAGATAGTATTCGAGTCGAGTTGTGCCGCGTGCTAAGCCGAGTAGCTCGAGTACCACCGCGCCCGCAGCTAAGGAGAGGGTCAGCATGCCGGCGCCGCACAGCAGAATGGGTACGCGATCTGCGAGACCGAAACGCCCCCAATCGCCCCCGACCCACTCGGTCAACGGTACTTCCGGGACCAGCAGCCAGCTCAACCGTATCTGGAGGCCGACTTCGCGAGCGGGGCTCCAGCCGTAGAAAACGAGATAATAGGCGGCGACGAAGACCAAGAACAGGATCATCCGCAGATTGAACTGTCGTCCGGGCGCCGGCGCGGCTGAAGTCGGTTCTGAGGGCGGAGTGTTCAGGTCTGAAGTCTCGAAGTCGGTGGCAAGGCGTTGGGCGTGCCGTGTGGACACGCCATCGTTCATTTTGTGCCCCTGTTAGGCTGAGCTATCATTGAAGAAGCCCTGAGTTTAATCACCTCTTCGACGACTGCCGAGCCAATGTCCGCCAACGTGCCGCTGAAAGGCATTTTCACGCCGAATATCGTGCCGCTGGATCCGCGCGGCGAGATCAACGAGCCGGAGCTGCGGCGGTATGTTGATTGGTTGATCGATCGCGGTGTCCATGGGCTCTATCCCAACGGGTCGACCGGCGAATTCACGCGGTTTACCGCTGAGGAGCGACGCCGGATTATCGAGATCATGGCCGATCAAGCGGACGGCCGTGTGCCGATCCTGGCCGGTGCAGCGGAGGCGAACACTCGCGAGACGATCCGAGCTTGCGAACATTACTTCGACTTGGGCGTGCGGGCGGTGGCGGTGGTCGCCCCCTTCTACTACAAGCTGTCGGCTCATGGCGTCTATGCCTACTTCAAGGAGATCGCCGACAACTCGCCCGTCGACGTGACTCTCTACAACATCCCCATGTTCGCCTCGCCGATCGACGTTCCGACCGTCGAGAAGTTGGCAGGCGAGTGCCCGCGAGTGGCCGCGATCAAAGATTCCTCAGGCGACCTTCCGCACATGATGCGGATGATTGCGGCGGTTCGACCTACCCGCCCCGATTTCGCCTTCATGACCGGCTGGGACGCGGCGCTGATGCCCATGCTTTTGATCGGCTGCGATGGAGGGACGAATGCGACCAGCGGCGTCGTTCCTGAGATCACCAAGCGCCTCTACGAACTGACAGTGCAAGGAAACCTGAGCGAGGCCAGAGACCTGCAATACCGGCTGCTGACGTTGTTCGACGCCATGATTGGATCCTCCGAGTTCCCCGAGGGATTTCGAGCTGCGCTGAGGCTGCGAGGTATCGAAACGGGCATCGGCCGGCAACCGCAGTCTTTAGTCCAGCAGCAGGCACTCGGGCGGCTCAGCGAACAGCTGCAGTGCCTGCTGGCAGAGGAAGGGTTCAGCGAGGAGCCTGTCGCGGGCTGCCCGGCCGGCCAACCGGCTGACCCCGAGCAGATTGCCCGAATTGTCAAGAACGTGCTTGGAGAACTACGCCGGCGAGGTGTATAAGGGAGGGGAGCGTTCCGCTCCTTTTCTTTTGCCATCCTCGTCCTTACCGCTGGCCACGACTGTTCCGTAGGAGGCAACGGTGAAATCCAAGCGAACCGCGACAGCTGTAACGATGGTCCTGTTGCTGGCCCTTGTGGTGGCCGGAAGGCTGGGGATCTGGGAACCAGGTACAGCAGCTGCGCCGCCCGCGGTTGCCGACGCACCGGCCGCAGTTGCCGACGCGCCCGCGCGCATCCGAGTGTCCAACGTGGTCTCGCTGCGAGCCCGTGTTGACAAAGAGGTGACGGTCTATGGCCGCGTGGAAAGAACGAACAAGTCGCGCAGCGGCCATCAGTTCCTCAACTTCAGGGATACCGAACTGACGGTAATCTGCCGGTCCGCGGATGTCGCCAATTTCAAGAATGGGGCTCCGGCCGATCGTTACCGCGGCAAAGATGTCGAGGTGACTGGCCGGCTGGAACTATACAAGGAAAAGCTGCAAATCCGTTTGCGTGACCCACGCCAGATTCGGATCGTCCAGCCGGAAACCCCGGCAAAGATCGCCGGCGTTGAGTTAAGGGAGATACGGCGGAATCACTGGTTGAGCCCCGCGGGTTTGGTTTACAAGGGCTACGATCCCGGCGGCTTGACGCGTGTCGAGCATGTCGAGCGGCATGCGCGCGACATTCCTGATCGGGATGGTCCTCATGGCGTGTTCGACGGTGGATCGAGCGTGGCCTTCGCCACGATCGACGAGGCGTGGAAAATCGCACAAAAGAAGCGGCTCAAAGCTAGAGTCGAGGGCGATCGGAGCTTGTACAACGTGCCCATGGGCAGGCGGGTTGGGTACCTGGGAGGGCGTGTTGGCAAACGGAAAAGACATCCTGCGCTGACACGCGTTCAAATCGTGTTTGAAACCGGGAACCAAGAACATTGTCACCGCCTTCCCGAGGGAACGTTGATCATGCGGCCAGAACAGGTGCCTCATCTAGCCCACTGTGGCTTTTGTGATCAAGGAATGTTGCGCTTGATGCGCTGCAGCGACTGCCAGCAGATCCTGGCAGTCTGTGACGAGTGTGAGTTGATTTGGCAGGACCTGGAGCAGGTGCGCGAAGATCCCCAGATTCGTGCCCAGGGGGCGCACCCGTACTGCCCGGCGTGTGGAACGAAGCACGCCACCTGGGCGTTGCTCGACGAGGAGTCGATCGCCGAGGCGAACCTCAAACATCTCTTCATTCCCCATGGTGGGGAGGAAGAGCGAGCATAGTCTTCTTCCCTTGGGGAGAATCGGCCCAAAGGGCCGCAGAGGGGGGAGCCCCTCGCCGGATGCACTTAGCGCCGCTTGTTCGGGGCTACCGGCTCACCAGAAATCAGCCGGAATGCGTTAGCATCCGGTTTTGTGAACCGTGGGCTAACGCCCAGCGGCTGATCTGGAGTGTAGCCGAACTCGCCAGAGTTTGGCGGACTACAGAAGGTAGGCCGAAACAAGCGGCTGGAGAGATATCGATTTCTCGCCAGACGTAGCCGCCGCGCCGTTCCGGCTGGGCCCAGGGCTCGAGGCGTTTCAGTTTTAGCGCGACGCCTAACCAGCCCCCGCCGGAACGGCGCAGCGGAGAGATCGTACGCAGCCGGATGCACTTAGCGCCGCTTGTTCCGGCCTACCGGCTCACCAGAAATCAGCCGGAATGCGTTAGCATCCGGTTTTGTGAACCGTGGAGCGTAGCCGAACTCGCCAGAGTTTGGCGGACTGCAGAGCCCAGTGCGCGCTTGCGACGCGGCCGTCTCGATCTCGATCTCGGTCACGGTGTGAGGTATCTGAAGAAGTTTCTCAGCGGCTGGCCTGGCACATAGGCCTTTGGCTGGCCTAACAGACCGGCACCGACATAGGATGGGTAGGCACCGTAGCCGGCGCTGCGTGGCGCGTACGACGGGCGGGCGGTGATGGTGGGCCACTTTCCGGCCAGCCTGCGGTTCATGACAGGGTAGCTGGACGTGTACGGCGTTGCCTGCTGCCCGTAGTAAGCGGGTTGGTAGAGCGGGGCCGCGTAGCCAGGAGACGTATAGGGATTCGCGTAGACGGGGGGCGCGACCGTCGTCAGGCCGCCGTAGGATGGAATGGGTTGCGTTTGATAGCTGGGAGGCAGTGCAGGCGCTATCGCAGCCGCCGGCGCCGCGTAGGCGGCCGGGGCATTGTAGTAGGGCGAATTGTAGGTCGTTCCGTAGCATGGGTTTGCCACCAAGCTGCCGCAACCTTGACCCCAGACCGGCGAGTTGGCGCTGACTACCAGCCCAGCGCAGGCAAGCACGAGCATCCCGCATCTCATGGCAATCCTCCTGTGTGAAATGGACTGCCTGTTAGCAAAGCAATTTGTATGCCGCCCAGGGTGGCCTCGCGACGGCACTTTCCTTTAGTCCGGGCAGGATTGGCATTTAGCCCACAGAAAGGAGCTGAATCAAACTCAACTGCTAGCGGTGACGGCCTGTAGGAATTGCAGGAGCGGCGTCTTCGCCCCTCGCGCATCTTATCCCGAATTATTCATGAGCGATCTGCTGCGAGGTCGTAAGTCCATCCGTGGCTTCGTCACGCGTCACAATTCTCCCTCGACGTATTGCTTCAATACGCCAGCGGAAGAATTGCTCGCCTTCCTTGCCACGAACGTACTTACAACCTCTCGCGACGATCTTCATGAATAATCCGGGTTATCCCACTTGACCTCGGTTTCCTTTTTTTCACCCGAGCAAACATGGTCCTTTCGACGAGAACTCCCGAAGGCTGGCCAAACAGATGTCCGCTGTGCGGTAAGGATGTTCGCATCGAGCCTTCACCTGAAACGCTGGATGCACCCTGCCCTCACTGCGGCGGACTTCTCTGGTTCGCTTCCTCTGGTGACGTTGCTCCGATTCTCGATCCAAGCCGATCACCCAGCGATCTTGTGCCTGCAGATATTGCTGACGACATCAGCATCCCAACCTATCTGCTTGAACTTATCCCGCATTCGGTTGCGTGGGAAAATCGTGTTCTCCCCGTCGCGGAAACTCGCGAAAGCCTGATCGTTGCTTTGGCCGATCCGACCGACATCGATACCGTTGACAAGTTGCAGTTCATCCTCAATCGGCGCATCCAGGTGGTCCATGTCGCGGCAGATTGGCTCGACGATCAGCTTCGTCAGCGCTATGGCAATCAGTAACAGACAGCAAACGCCAAACGAACTACATTAGACCTGGTCCGGCCTGCTACTTCAGAGCCCGGAGAAAGTAGGCCGGAACAAGCGGCGGGAGAGCTCTGGCTTCACACTCCGTGAGCGCCGCGCTGTTCCGGCGACGCATCCAACCGGTGTTGCCGGAACAGCGCGGCGTGGGAAAATCGTAGGCACAGGGATGGCTGCTGGCGCCGCTTGTTCCGGCCTACCGCTCTGTGCGGTTTCTGCAATCCGCCAAACTCTGGCGAGTTCGGCTACGCTGCCAATCAGCCGCTGGGCGTTAGCCCACGGTTCATCCGAAAACCGGATGCTAACGCATTCCGGCTGATGGCCGTCCTCCCTGGAGTTGCGATTGGCTGTTCGCGAGAAAGTAGGCCGGAACAAGCGGCGGGAGAGCTCTGACTTCACACTCCGTGAGCGCGGCCTGTTCCGGCGACGTATCCAACCGGTGTTGCCGGAACAGCGCGGCGTGGGAAAATCGTAGGCACAGGGATGGCTGCTGGGCGCCGCTTGTTCCGGCCTACCGCTCTGCGTTTGGCAGGCGGACGGCACACGGAGTGTGCCTGCTACCTTATTTGGATTCGGCGTTTTTACCGAAACCGAGCAGCAGTATGGCCAGCACCACGACGCCGGATGGCAGGAGAAACCAGACCGAAACACCGTAGCCCGTGGGAATCGTCCCGCAGAGGACGGACACCGCAGCGACGGCGAGTGCGTAGGGCATCTGTGTGCGGACGTGAGCAATGTGATCGCAGCCGCTGGCCTGCGATGAAAGCACGGTCGTATCGGAGATGGGTGAACAGTGATCGCCAAAGATCGCGCCCGCCAGCACGCTGCCAATCGTGGCGATCATCAGCGGATCAGCAGCAGGTCCGATCGCCGCTTCGCCCGAGAGCATCTGAACCGCAGCGCGGATGACCAAGGGCATTAGGATACCCATTGTGCCCCAACTCGTACCGGTTGCGAAAGCGACCAACGCGGCGAGCAAGAACACGACGGTCGGCATCCAGCGGATGTCGATTGTCTGTGCTAAGGTGCCTGCCAGGAATGTCCCCGTGCCCAAGTGCTCGTCGTCGGTCAGTCCGGACAGGGTCCAGGCCAACCAGAGAATCACCAAGGCTGGCAGTACCTGACGTGCCCCCGCCAGCGCACACTCCCGCGTCTGCTCGAGACTCAGCAGACCCCGCCTGTTGGCCAACACGACTGCTGTGGCCAGCCCGGCCAGAGCGCCGTAGACGAGGGCTAAGTACGAGTCGCCGCTGCCAAACTGATGGAGCCAACCACGCTCACTGCTCGGATCGGCGGCCGAGGCCCGTGCTCCAGTGGTGAAGATCAGAGCTACCGTGACCGCCAGCACCGCCACGATGGGCAGCACGGCGTCGAGCCAATGTCCAGACGCGGCTGAGGTGTCCCCGGTGGCCTCCGCCTTGCGTTTGACGGCCTGACGTTCGGCGCGCGACATCGGCGGTAAGTCTCTGCCCAATAGCGCGACCAAGGGGACCATGGCCAGTGCCCAGACCACATAGAACCGATACGGAATCGTTGCAATGAAGATTTGCAGTCCATCAACCGGCAACTCGACCTCCGAGAACCCGTCCCGAATGAAGCCGATCTCGCCGGCCACCCAAGTCGAGATGAGCGCGAGTCCCGCTACCGGTGCCGCCGTGGAATCGACCAGGTAGGCCAGCTTCTCGCGAGAGATCTTCAGCCGGTCGGTCAGCGGTCGCATAGTGTTACCGAGCAGCAGCGAGTTGGCGTAGTCGTCGAAGAAGACCACCATTCCCAGCAGCCAGACGGTTAGCTGCCCACTCCGGCGTGAACGGGCCAAGGGTGACAGGCCCCGCACCAGGGCTTCAAACCCGCCGGCGTGCCGCATCACCCCAACCAAGGCACCCATCAAGCTAGTAAAGACGAAGACCCGCAAGTGGTCCGGGTCCACGAGGCTCGGCCACAGATGCTGCTCGCAAACCGCTGCTACGGTTGCAACGGGATTTCCGCCGGTCAACAGCAGCCCGCCCGCGACGACTCCCGCCAACAGGGAGCTGAAGATGCGGCGTGTGATAATCGCCGACGCGATCGCGACCGTCGGAGCGAGTAGGCTCAGCCAGCCGTACGGATGTTCGGACATGTCGTCGGGTCGCTGGGCAGGCGGAGCGTAAACCGTGCGCCGCCGAGTGGGACGTTTTCGACATCGATTGTGCCGCCGTGCAGCGTGACAATACGCCAGCATTTCGAGAGCCCTAAGCCGAGCCCTCGGCCAGCTTCACGTCCCGAAAAGAAAGGGTCAAACAGATGGCGACGCACTTCGTCGGAGATTCCCGGTCCGGTGTCGGTGATCGTCAGTTCGAGCCACTGGTCGTCTTCAACACGCACGCCGCGACCGCAAACTTCAACTTGCCCGCCCAGATCAATCGCTTCGATCGAGTTGCGAAGCATCGCCGCAAGAGCCACCGAGAGCTGTTCGTCATCAGCAACCATCTGTGGAGGGAGCGTCTCGAATCGATGTCGTAAGAGCGTACCCTGGGCCTCTGCCTGAGGCGTTAACTCTCCGATGACTGCCGAGACCAGCTGTTGGACGTCGATTGGCCGCGGAACATTCTGCGGCGGTTTGGCGAACAGCATCATGTCGGAGATCATCTCGTGTGCGCGGAAAGCCTGCGCGCCAATCGTCGCCAGCTTTCTCCTGCGGTCGGGGTCCGTTTCGTCCCGCAGCAGCGTCTGGGCTCGTGTGGAGATGTTCGCCAGAGGGTTGTTGATCTCGTGGCTGGCCCCATAGGCAAGCTGGCGCAGCGAGGCCAGCTTTTCTTGTTCGAGCACGCGGTCAAAGTCGGACTCCAGCTGACCGAGGCGTCCGCGGACGCGGGCCAGGCGAGGCAGCGCCGCGGCCAGGCTCGGTTCCGCCGTGGTCGATATCCAGCGGCCGGATACCGCACGCAGCAACTTCTTCTTAGGCGGTCGCCGAGAATGCCGTCGTACGGCGGCGGCGATGGTGGCCAGAGGCTCACGCAGCGCATGCCCCGATTCGAGCTGCTTAAGTGAATCTGCAAGCCAGCCGGGAAGACATGCTAGCGCCGCTGTACCGGCATCCGAGCGTTGAGCCCCTGCTAGCCAGCTCGCCGAATTGTGCAGCAAACCCAATAGGTAGGCCGGCGACTTGCGCGCCGCCGACTTCTTGCTCTTGCCGGCGACTGCCCGGCGGGCCACCGCGACGCTCTGCAGGGCCAGCGGCATCCAAGTTTCTACCAGCGTACGACCGTCCGTAATGGGCTCGCAATCGACCAAGAGCATCTCCGCGGCTCCGGCGAGCCAGTGGGCGACGTCGACGACAGCGATGTTGGGCTCAAGCTCGTGACCTGCCCGGCAGACGACCCACAGCGCCAGACCCGGCTCCTGAGGCAAGACGTCAGCGAGATGCGCACACCGAGCGTCCCCATCTTCGAGTAGTCCCCAGGCGAGTTCGGCGGCTCCGCGGACCGAGACCGGAATGCGTGCGGTGAAGTTGTCGGATCGAAGCTCGGGAAGGAAGAACATGCCCGTGGTAATACCCGGGGGCCAGACGTAGCAATCCGACGCGTGTGGTGAAAACGACGCGTACTCAAAACCCGAAGCGTGAGCGAGGGAACGATCGGCGATGGTACACCAACTTCTCCCTCGCCCTTTTGGAGCTGCCCGTTTGGCTCAATCGAAACCCGAAGCGTAAGCGAGGGAAGAACTTGCGATGGTACGCTAACTCCCCCTCGCTTACGCTTCGGGTTACGAAAAGCGCGAACGCGCATCGCTTTCCAGCATTCACTTCGGCGCGCTGCAACGCTGGGCTTAGCCCGTGGCCATCCGTTCCATCTCGAGTAGGTCGCAGGCGCGATCGAGCAGACGATCGACCGCGAACGGCTTTTGCATGAAGTCGTTCGCGCCCGCCTCCTTCAGATCGGCGATCTTGTCCTGTTCGACCATTCCCGAGATGCAGATGATCTGCACGGCTTCGAGTGAGCTGTCGCTGCGAACACGCTGGCACACTTCCTTGCCGTTAATGTCGGGTAGCATCACATCCAGAATCACGATATCGGGACGGAACTCCTTGACGAACATGCCAGCGTCAAAGCCGTTGTTAGCCGTCCGGATGTCGAATCGGCCATCCTTAGCAAAGACGTCAACCAGCAGCTCGACCAGCTCTTCGTCGTCATCGACGATCAGGACTTTCCGCCTGCCGCTCTCCAGGGCGTCGGTGGGGATCCCGTTGTCCTTCATGAACTGGAACAGCTGGTCCCGCGGGATTCGCCGAAATCGGCTGCCGGGCACTCGGAAGCCCTTCAGCGTTCCGTTATCAAAGCACCGAATGATAGTTTGTTGGCTGACCTTGCAGATCCTAGCCGCTTCCCCTGTAGTAAAGACGGTTTTCGTAGTCATGTCCGGCACCTTCCCTCCTAGCCGATGGTCGGACCAGCAAAAGGTGAGAGTCCAGAAGCGACGGCCGCGATCCGTCCTCAACCTCCGTGGAGTGCCACGCGTTGCTAGTCCCTAGCTCCCTCGTTAAACAAGACTTCGCGGCGTGCGTAAACCGCACACCTTTCTGGACTGCTCCAGCCGATCGCTTCGTCATAAACCTGTCAAGATTACCGATCTTTCACAGACGCCCGAATTATAGCGACCTGCGAGTGACAGTCAATATTGATTGAATCGACATAAGGTGAACGTAGATTAGAACTTGTGGCTAACTGAACGAAAACGGAAGTTGGACATCGACCGCGGAAGGTGGCGTTCGACGAGCCGTCGCTCGGCGCTCTAGGTCGGCCGATTACCCTCCAAGTGGGTCAGCAGCAGGGCCAGATCGGCGGGTGTGATCCCGCTGATGCGGCTGGCTTGATCCAGGCTCACCGGTCGGATCTTGGAGAGTTTCTCGCGCGCCTCCATGCGCAGATGACTGATGGTGTGAAAGTCGAGGCTGGAGGGAATCCGCTTGTTTGCCAGCCGTTGCTGCCTGCGAACCTGAAGTTCCTGGCGTGCTACGTAGCCGGCGTATTTGGTGTCGTAAACCAGCTGCTGAACGACTTCCGCCGGGGTTGCGGCAAGGTCAGGATAGGCTTCGACGAGGTCGGCCCACTGTGTTTCCGGGCGCCGCAGGAATTTGGAGAGCGTGACACCCTGGTAGCGCCGCTGATCGAGCAGCTCTTGCACGCGATCGATTTCGGCCTGCTTCTGCCGGAAGCGCTGCCACCGCTCGGCGCCTACGAGTCCCAGCTGGCGGCCAAGGGGTGTCAGTCTCCGGTCGGCGTTATCTTGCCGCAGCAGCAACCGATACTCGGCGCGACTGGTGAACATCCGATACGGTTCATCCACTCCACGGGTCACGAGGTCATCGATCAGCACGCCGATGTATGCCTGATCGCGAGTGAGAATCACGGGCTCATCGCCGCGGACTTGGCGGGCCGCGTTCAGGCCGGCAACCAGGCCCTGTGCCGCCGCCTCTTCGTAGCCGGTCGTTCCATTGATTTGGCCGGCAAAGTACATGCCCGAGACTTGCTTGGTTTCGAGCGAGGGCCAAAGTTGGTCTGGTGAGCAGAAGTCGTATTCCACGGCGTAGCCGTAGCGCATGATTTGGGCCCGCTCCAGGCCTGGAATGAGCCGAAACATCTGATCTTGAACGTCGCGCGGCAGGCTCGTTGAAACGCCGTTGACGTAAA
This sequence comes from Pirellulaceae bacterium, assembly GCA_965223305.1. Lineage (GTDB taxonomy): Bacteria > Planctomycetota > Planctomycetia > Pirellulales > Pirellulaceae > CBDCWT01. The sequence continues at coordinate 96,386 of CBDCWT010000007.1, forward strand.
CCTCGTGGGTCTGCCAGCCTTCCGGCTCGAGGAACAGCTGATGCTGTTGTTTACCGGCAAAACGCACTACCTTGTCTTCGATGGACGGGCAGTACCGCGGCCCGCTCGAGGCGATCTGCCCGCTGTACATCGGCGCTCGGGCTAAGTTGGCCTGGATCAGCTGGTGAACCTTTTCATTTGTCGAAGTGATCCAGCACGGCATCTGCTTTGTTGGCAATTCGTCGGTCAAGAACGAAAACGGTTGGGGCTGTTCGTCGCCTGGCTGTAACTCTGTCCGCTCGAAGTCGATCGTGCGGCCGTTGAGGCGCGGCGGCGTTCCTGTCTTGAATCGCTCGAGCCGAAACCCGAGCTGGCGCAGGGCGCCGCTGATCCCCGCCGTAGTTCCCTCCCCTGCCCGGCCGCCCGGTGTCCTGACCTCGCCGCTGTGCATGACTGCTTGCAGGAACGTGCCGGTGGTGAGGATCACTGCCGGCGCCCGGTAGATGACTTGTCCGGCGACACGCACTCCAACGATCCGCAGTCCACCGTCGCACTGCTCTGTCAGCAGGTCTTCGACGACTTCCTGGCGGAGGCTGAGGCCAGCCTGTTCCTCGACCAGCCGCTTGACCTCCTGCTGGTAGGCCCGCTTGTCAGCCTGGGCCCGGGGGCTGTGCATGGCGGGTCCCTTGCGGCGGTTTAGCAGCCGGAACTGAATCCCAGTGGCGTCGATCGCGCGGCCCATGACGCCTCCCAGCGCATCGATCTCGCGCACAATCTGTCCTTTGGCCACGCCTCCAATCGCCGGATTGCAGCTCATCTGAGCTACGGTATCTAGGTTGGTGGTCAACAGGGCGACCTGGGCGCCCAATCGCGCTGCGGCGAGCGCCGCTTCCGTACCGGCGTGACCTGCGCCGACGACCAGCACATCGTACTCGTACTCGACTGGGTTCATCGGCCTCATCGTACGCCAATCAGTACGCCGTGTTAACGCCCGTGCAACGGCTGCCGAGATCGAGGCGAGGTCACTCGGATTGAGGTCACTTGGGTTGTAGCCGGCCGGCTCCCGCTTGCCACCCGCACTCGAGATCAAGCTTGATCGCCAGGTTGGCCGTCCGGTACCGACTTGCGCGTGATCCACTCACTGTTGTCCGGCGGCGCACCATCTCGATTGACTCGACCGACAGAAGTCACCAGCTGTAGTACCAGTTGGGTGAGGCCGATCACGATCAGGCTCGAGAAAAAGACCAATGCCACTGTTTGAGGCTGTAAGCCGCCGACGGTTTTGGTTTGCAGGAAACTCAGCAGCAGGCCGTAGCCGACAAGCAGAGTCTTGAATTCGGTTGGTCCGAAGCGAGCCAAAGTGAACTCACCGATCATCTTGGCTCTGATATTGGTCAGGTTGGCGGTCGCATACAGGCCAATGACTGCGACCAAGCCCAGGTCAAGCCGCTGGCACGAGATCGCGAGGCCAACGAGCCAGTATGAGAAGGACAGCGGGTCGAAGAAGTGGTCTAGCAGTTCCCCACCGTTGCGGCATTGTCCAGTAGCCCGCGCGTGAGTTCCATCTAGACAGTCGGCCAGATGGTTGCCGGCGACACCGCAGGCGACACCGATTCCTCCCCACCAGTGGCTGGTCGAGTAGGCGAAGCCCACCGCGGCCACGATGGCCAGCAGGTGTCCGGCAATCACAATCGCCTCGGGCGGCAAGGACTGGGGAATCGGCAGCCACCTGTAAAGGGACTTTAGCGGCGTCGTCAACCAAGGGTCCAGCAAGCTGTGGGAGACGCGCTTGGTCACGGGAGATGGGTGGTTGGTCGTTGAGATCGTGAGAGGTGGGCAATAGGGCCCGGCGGGCGGTGAACTACGCTTCTACGGATACGCCCTTCCAGAAAGCCACAAAGCCCGCGATCCGCTCGGCTTCCGGTTTCGGAGATGCGTAGTACCACGCAGCGTCTTCGTTGGTTTGGCCGTCGACGTCCAAGTGGTAGTAGCTGGCTGTTCCTTTCCAACCACAAACCGAGGTTGTCTCGCTGGCTCGAAAGTACTCGCTGCGAATTGCCCCGGGAGGAAAGTAGTGGTTCCCCTCGACGACTTCCGTCTGATCGCTCTCCGCAACTACGGCTCCATTCCAAATGGCTTTGGCCATGTCCACACCTCAATTTTGCTGCACGATAAGTTGTTCGGGTCGAAACTGCCGCTGGTCCGGGGCTGAGCCGCTTTTACGCCTTTCAGCTAGTTCGGCGCTTGGCGGGGGCTCCGTCTTGGTCCAGAATGTGACTTGTTGCCGCCCTGAGCGCTCGGCGCCCGTTTACGCAGGTGAATGATATCACACGGGCCCATCTGTTCCAGCTGCCCCCGGAGGGCCCTGGCTGGGAGCGGCCTAGGGTGGCGGCTGTGGGGAGTGTGTTTTGGCCAACGGTTGTCATTTGGTGCGTGTCGGAAGCATGGGACAGGTGGGACGCTTTGCGGCCACTGACGGGGCGTGCTACGCGCGCCGCTCACGCGTGGTCTGCCGGACCGCCCGCGGCCTGGAGGTCGGCGAGGTGCTTGGGCCCAGTGCGGGAACGGTCGACTCCTGTGACGGCCGCCTGCTGCGCCGTGTAACCGTACAAGACGAGTTGCTGATCACCCGCATCGAACGCCGCAGGAACGTTGCCTTTCAAGCCTGCACGGCGCTCTTGGCTAGCGAAGGCGTGCCGGCTGTGCTGGTGGATGTGGAGCATCTGTTCGACGGACAGTCCCTGTTTTTCTACTTCCTTGGCGAGACCCCACCCGAAGCGGCCGCGTTGACTGATAGGTTGGCCGAGACCTACGAGGCGGAGGTACAGTTTCGCAGCTTTACTGAAACAGTGGCCGTCGGCTGTGGCAGCGATTGCGGTACCGAAGGCAGCAGTCGATGCGGCAGCGGATGCGCCACGTGTGCCGTCGCCGGCACGTGTGCTGTGCAGGCTCAAGAGACTCGTTTTCGTGCTCGCAACAAAGCTTGAGCAAGTAGATGGGCCGGAACAAGCGGCGCCGCAGTTGGTGATTTCTCGCAAGGCGTGACCGCGCCGTTCCGGCGGCACGGGGTATCGTTTCGTGTTCAGCACCTGCCGGAACAGCGCGGCGGGTAGTCGTACACCAAGAAACGCTCTTTGCTTCGCTCGTTCCGGCCTACCCCACTACCCCACCTGCTCGTTCCGACCTACCCCACTGCCGGAACAGCGCGGCGGGTAGTCGTACGCCAAGAAACGCTTTTTGCTTCGCTCGTTCCGGCCTACCCACTACCCGCTCGTTCCGGCCCACTACCCCACCTGTCCACTACCCGCTTGTTGTTGGGCGACTCGTTGGCAACTCACGCATCCACGAGATCCCAGACGAACGTACGCAGGTCCGCGGGACATTCTTCCTTGTGCAGCGCTTTGATTGCCTCGAGGAGCCAGGGAGACTGGCTCGCGGCGGGCAGTGCTTTGCGGAGCCAGCTTGCAGCTCCGCCGAGCGGTGCGAGGAAAACTCGCTGCTGCTTGAGCTCCTCGAGCAGGTCCTCGACCCAGCTGCGCAGCTCCGGGGGCAGTTGGGATAACGTACCCAATTCGGCTAGGTTCCACGACAGTTGGGCTTCCTTCAGCTCCTCGCGCGACAAGGCGGCGTCTGCGGAATCGTCCTGATCGTGGAACTGATCGAGAAACTCTTCAAGTTGTTGAGTGTTTGTCGCCAGCGTCCGCTGATCTAGCTTTCCTTCTAAATGCTGCGCTAATCGCTCCCGAGTCGCCAGCCAGGGGCGGGGTGGCGCATTCCCCGTCGTGGCCTCGACCAGACTACTAAATCGTCGCTCGTCCTGGAAAACCTCAGGTCCGGTGACCACGGTCAGTGGAATCCCGGTCTGCCTGAGCAAACCGGTGACGCGCGCGAGTTGGGGCGCGCCATGCGCATGGACGAAACGCACTGCCCCCTGCTCCGGCCGGCGGGCTGCAATTGCCTCATAGACTAGTGCGTCGAGGCCCCTCGGCACCACCACCACCTTCTTATGGAACAGGCAGTTAAGCGCGTTCTGGCTCGCCAGCAGCGGGTGGCGCGCCAGCCCTGCCGAGACGTCTGTTGGGACAGGAATCAGGCTCGGCGTACCATCGTTTCGGATGCAGCGGACGACAGTTGTTTTGGAGTTGCCGTCGATCAGACCCGCGAGCAGTGCGCAGCTGTTGGTGGCCAGGAAGAGCTGGCACCCGCTGGAGCTGGCTTGATCCGCTAGCCAACGGCCCAGGCGGCGGGTGGTTTGTGGATGTAGTTGCAATTCCGGCTGGTCAATCAAGACGATCCGTTCGGGGACCAGCACGACACCGAGCAGGATACCGGCAACCGCCTGCCAACTGGTGCAGCATTCGTCGAGCGGTGTCAGCTGGTCGAAGGCCTGCTGATCGGCGAACGGATCCCCACTGACCGCCGGAAACTGCGCTGCGACACGGAGTGTGAGCTCGACGCGCGCCGAATCATCCAACTTCAACCGCATTCCTGGAACAACAGTCTCGAACGCGTCGGCGAGCTGTTCATGGAGGTGCGGGGGCGCATCGTGCAGCGCTTGGATCAAGCTTTCAGGGATGCGATCCGGCGGCATCGGGGACGTGCGCTCGACGAGCTGCTGGCGACGATCGGCGTCCAAATAGAGGGCCCGTGTCGGCATCAACTCCCCAAATGCGGTTGAACTTACCGCTTGGGCGCCAAGGACGGGCCTCTGCAGGATGGCCTTCAATTCGGGGCCGACCGTGCAGCGGTGCCCAGTTCGGACGTCGGGTCCGAACCCTTGGACTACCTGTGTACCATCGTCGCCACTCAAACGCCTCAGGCCGTGCGTCAAACGATCGATTGTCAGTTTCCCGTGCAGCGTTACGTCGCGCAGTACGGTCGTTGGCCGGCTGCGCTCGTCACCAAGTGGCTCGAAGTTAGCCGCGAGACGGAGGATGTCGTGCAACGTCTCCGTCTTGCCGGAATTGGAGGCGCCCACCAGAGCTGTGATCGTGCCGACCGGGATCGGGTCGCCGCCGCGTGGTGCCAGCTCACGGATCAGTCGTTGTGGAGTTTCCGCCGTGTTTTCAGCCATCGCCATCGTTGCAGTGGGTTGTATGGATCGGTCTCAGCGGTTGCCGAGCAGTTATCGGAGGCCTAAGCTTATCGTTCATGATATCGCCTGGCTAATGCGTTATCAGTAGTCTGCAAGGCGCCTCGCATGTTTCGGTCAGTCGAAGGGTTGCTATGTCAAAGCCTCTCTCAAGATCTCTGTTTTGCACTTCGATCCTGGGATGTCTGCTGCACAGTCCGGCTGAGTCCCAAGAAGCAGTCGTCGATCCTCGGCGGCCAGCTGCCATTGAGGCGGCTGAGGTTCCACCAGTTCCGGAGGAGGTGTTTGCCCGATTGCGGGAATACAGCCACGTTCGGCAAGCGGCCTTTCTCGGCTGGGCGCCCGATGGGTCTGGGATCCTGGTCTCGACGCGTTTCGGAAACTCGACACAGTTACATCGCGTTCGCATGCCCGGAGGTCGGCGGGAGCAGATTACTTTCTTCGAAGAGCCGGTTCGCGGCGGTTTCATCCCCCAAGCGAACGACAACGCGATCCTGATGTCGATGAGCAGCGGAGGCAACGAGAATTATCAAGTCTACTACCTCGATCCAGCTCGGCATCGCAGCGTGATGCTGACCGACGGCCGCTCGCGCAATCGTGTCGATGTGGTCCGCCACGACGGCCAGCAGATGGTGATCGCGAGCACCGGACGCAACGGCCGCGATACCGACCTTTATTTGGCCGATCCGCGCAGACCAGATTCGATGGAGATGCTCCTCCAGACGGACCGTGAGTATTGGTACGCAGCAGATTGGTCGCAAGACGGTTCCACGTTGTTGCTTGGGCGATACGTTTCGATCAACGAATCGTATTTCGCGTTGTTGGACATCGCAGAGCGGAAACAGACGGACCTCGAACTTCCTGGCGGTCAGCCGGCGTCGATCGGTGCGCTGCAGTTTTCGCCTGATGCTCGGTCGATCTACATCACCACCGACGCTATGGGTGAGTTCCGGCGGCTTGGTCGCTACGAGCTCGCTACAGGCAGCTACGAATGGTTGTCGGGCGACATCGACTGGGATGTTCGCGACGTTGTTGTGGAGCCAAAGAGTGGTCTCGTTGCTTTCACCATCAATGCCGACGGAGCAAGCCGCCTCTTTCTGCTGAACGGGGACGACCGCCGCGAGTTGGCGATCCCCTTGGGCATCGTTGCTGGTATCGAATTCTCGCCCGACGCGCGGCACCTTGGGTTCTCGTTGGCGAGACCGGACGCTCCGACAGACGCTTACTCCTTGGATTTGAGCGACCACGAATTGACGCGCTGGACATTCAGCGAAGTGGGTGGACTGGACCCGACGAAATTTGTGGTGCCGGAGCGCATTGAGTTCCCCTCTTTTGATGGTCGGAAGATTCCGGCCTACTACTTCCGTCCTCGTAATATCTCGGAGACGGAGCCGGCGGCCGTCTTGATCAACATTCACGGCGGCCCGGAGAGCCAGTATCGGCCCTACTTCTCTAGTTCAACGCAGTACTACGTCAACGAGTTGGGCTTGGCAGTCATCCACCCCAACGTGCGCGGCTCGGCGGGATACGGAAAGACCTACTTGAAACTCGACAACGCTGCGCGACGAGAAGACAGCGTGCGGGACATTGGAGCGCTGTTGGATTGGGTAGCCCAACAGCCCGAGCTGGATTCGTCACGGATCGCCGTGGCCGGTGGTTCCTACGGCGGCTATATGGTGCTCGCCTCCCTGGAGCATTTCGGTCCGCGCATCAAGGCGGGCATCGACATCGTGGGGATCGCCAACTTCATTACGTTTCTTGAAAATACAGCCGACTACCGGCGGGATCTGCGCCGCGCCGAATATGGGGACGAACGAGATCCGCAGATGCGGGCCGTGTTCGAACGCATCAACCCGACCGCTCATGCGGACAAGATCAGCTCAGCACTGCTCGTAGCCCATGGCAAGAACGATCCACGGGTACCGTTTTCGGAGGCCGTTCAAATCGCGGATGTGGTCCGCCAGCGTGGTCGCCCTGTTTGGACGATTTACGCCGACAACGAAGGGCATGGTTTCGCCAAGAAAGACAACGCAGACTACCTTCGTGCTGTGCAGTCGTTGTTTCTGCGGCGCGAGCTAAAAGAGGAGGAGTGAGAGAGGAAGGAGGCCTCTGTTGGCGGGCTCAGCCCATTACCGGTTTGTAGCCGCTGCGGCGTGTTGCATGTGGGACGGCGCACGTTGCCTATGAGGAGAGCACCAGATGATGCGCGCGATGGACAGTCATGAGATCGAGCGGCATGCAGAGGAGATTCTTGTCGAAGGGTACACGCTGGTCGAGAGCTTTGTCACAGCGCCAACGGTCGACCGGATGTTGGAGCGAGTCAAAGCGCAGCATCGGAGCCAACGGGAACTCTCGCTGCGCGGCCGCCCGGCGAAAGAGCTGGGCGAGCAGGTGCACAACCTTCACAACAAGGACAAGTTCTTCTTGGAGGTTTTGTTTGAAGTCCATGACCATCCTCTAGTGAGCCGGGTGCTCAGGGAGCACCTTCAGGATCCGTTCTACCATTCTCTGCCATCGGATGTGCCCAACTACATCTTGGGCTTCTACAACGCACGATCCAGTGGCGCCGCGTTGAAATTGCACATGGACACATTTATCCCTTCGGCCGAGGAGAAAACATGGACCATGCAGGTGGGTTGGGCGCTGGAAGACTCGACGCTGGCCAACGGCTGTACACTCGTCGTGCCGAGGTCGCACCGTTCGGGCACTTTCGTAGACTACGATCGTGCGAAACCAAAGCCGATCCTCGCCCGGCGGGGTGATTTGGTGATCTGGGACAGCCGCATTTGGCATGGAACCCGCGATAATATCTCGGGCGGCTCGCGATGGTTCATCCTCTCGGTCTTTACGCCCTGGTGGGTCAAGCAGCGGACCGACATCACTCGATCGCTTCCCGACGAGATCTACCAGCAACTGGATGACCGGCAGAAGTGCCTGCTGGGGTTTTGCTCGATTCCGCCCAAGGATGAAGAAGAGCGGGTGCACTTCAAGGGCGGCTATGCCGACCTGCGGCCGTCGGTCAGCGACTACTATTGATCGTGATCGCTGGGTACTCGCGGATGACGTGGAAAAAACTCGGTCGAGTGTTCTATCCCTGCGGCCAGCGCCCGTGGATGCAATCTCACGCGGCAGTTCCGGTTCCTTTGCGGTTGGACCGAGATCGCTATCGGGTCTACTTTGGAACTCGCGATCGCGACAATCATCCGCGGGCGGGATATGTGGAATTCGACATCCAATCGCCGCAGAAGATCTTGAGAATCTCAGAAGACTTCGTGCTGGGACGAGGGCCACGAGGTTTCTTCGATCACAACGGCGTCTACCCCGGCCCGATCATTGCCCACAACCATCAACTGCTGATGTACTACATCGGACGGATCAACGGCGAACCGCCCCTGTACTACATGTCGATCGGGTTGGCGAGCAGCCGTGATGGCGGCGAGACGTTTCATCGGGAGCTGCGCGCGCCGCTGATGGGAAGAAGTGAATACGATCCTTGGATGACCTCGACGCCATTCATCTTGGTCGAGGACGGCCTGTGGAGGATGTGGTATCTTTCCGGGTTGAGGTGGGATACGTCGCCGCACGGCGCTCACTCGTACTATCACATCAAGTACGCCGAGTCAGCTGACGGACGAAATTGGAAGAGAGAAGGACGTGTCTGCGTCGAGTTGCGCGAGAGCGAGCAAGAGACGAACATTGCCAGCCCGACGGTGATCAAAGAGAACGGGCTCTATCGGATGTGGTACTCATCCGTGGCGGGCAGCGGTTACCGGATTGGCTATGCCGAGTCGGACGACGGTTACTCCTGGACGCGCAAGGATGACGCAGTGGGCATCGACGTTTCTCCTTCCGGTTGGGACTCCGAGGCGATGGCTTACCCCAATGTCTTTAGGCACGAGGGTCGCAATTATATGCTCTACAGCGGGAACGGCTGCGGGCGAGCAGGATTTGGCTTGGCGGTCGAGTCCACAGGGGGTGTGGATGAGTGAGGTGGCCATCACGTTGGATATGGATTGGGTCCCCGACTGCGTTATCGACTCAGTGGCCGAGCTGCTGACGGACGCCAAGGTCCGATCGACCTGGTTTGTGACACATAGCAGCTCGGCTGTAGACCGCTTGAGAGCGCGCCCGGAGCTATTTGAATTGGGGATTCATCCCAACTTCATGGAGGGCTCGACGCACGGCGCGAACCCACTCGAGGTGATCCACCACTGCCGGCAACTGGTGCCGGAAGCCGTCTCGATGCGTACGCACGGGTTAGCTCAATCGGCAAGGCTGCATCAGCTCGTGCTGGCGGAGACCGACATCTGGGTCGATTCATCGATCTTTCTGCCGCGCATGCCCCACATCGTCCCCGTCACGTACGATCGTGCCGAAACAACCTTGGTGCGAATTCCGTTTTATTGGGAAGACTATTTCGAGATGGAACGGTCGGAGTCATGTTGGCAGCTGGCGGGCCACGACACACCAGGACTACAAGTGTTCAGCTTTCATCCCGTGCACGTTTACTTGAATTCCTCGGATCCGAACAACTACGCTGGCGTCAAAGAGCGTGGTCCTCTGCAACAGCTGTCGGCTGCTGAGCTGGCGCCATTCGTGCAGCGCGGGCCCGGCACCCGTACCATGTTTCACGAGGTGGTTCGAGTGATGCAATCGCAGGGCGGCGGCTCGCGACTTCGCGACATCGCCGTGAAGTTCCGATGACCCAAGCCTCGCGAGGTCGCCTCGACCGCATCCTCAAAGAGAGCATCGAGGTGCACCATCTCAATCTGGCCGGGTTGACGGTGCTCACCGAAGCAGCCTCAGGCCCGTACCTACACACGCCGATTTTGGCGGCCCTTGCCGGCGCCGACCAAGTCCACGCAGTTACCGCCGACTCGAGGTACGGCAGCAAGGAACGAGTCAAGCAGGAAACACTGCAGGCTGCGGCTCGTTGGGGAGTCGATAGCCGGATCGAGGTTTTTTTTGAAAAGCGGCCGCACTGCATCGCGGAAAGTGACCTAGTGACCAATACCGGCTTCGTGCGTCCCATCGACCGCGACATGATCGCGCAGCTGAAGCCAACTGCCGTGGTGGCACTCATGTGGGAGACCTGGGAATACCGCCCAGACGAGATCGACCTTGCAGCCTGCAAAGAGCATGGTGTGCTCGTGTTGGGGACTGTTGAATCCCGGCCGCCGGTGGAGATGTATCCCTACTCGGGTTACTGCGCGATGAAGATGTTGTTCGAGCTGGGTCTGGAGGGTTACAGGACACGGACGCTTCTATTGGGAGGCCAACAGGGCCTGGCAGCGAGCATCTATCGTCACTTTCGCCAATTGGATATGGAGGTTACCTGGTTTTCAGACGCGGATACGCAAAGCCGGCCCTACAAAGAACTGCGCTCTCACTTCATGCAGGCAGGGGCCGCCTATGATGCGCTGCTGGTCGCCGAACACGCCGACCCGATTCGACTGCTGGGTTCCGACGGATTGTTAACTTACGACGAGCTGCAGCAGATCAATCCAGCGATACGAATCGGTATGATCGCGGGCAATGTGGAGATCGCCGGTCTGAAACGCTCGGGCCTGCACTACTTTCCGGAAGCGATTCAAGACTTCGGGTATCTCAGCTACCAGCCGTACCACCTTGGTCCGCGGCCGATCCTCGAACTCTACGCGGCCGGGTTAGCGGTCGGACAAGCCATGTCCGCCGCACGGCGTGCTGGAATGGCAGTGGTGGACGCCGCCAGCTACGCGATACAACATTCGCCGGCTATGGACTTTCTCGGCGACGACGCCTGGTTGCAGCAGGGGTCGGAGTAGCTCGCCGCGCGAGTCATCCGGGATGCGCCGCCGGAGACTCAGTCTTGCGGGTTGTCACGGTTCAGCTGTTGACGTAGTTCCGCCAGCTCAAGTTCCAAACGAGCGGCGCGACGCTCCGCGGCGACTCGCGCCGCTTCGTGCGCTTCGGCGACTGTGCGGAGCACCTCTCTAGTTTGACTGTCGAGCACCACGAGCTGGTTGTCTGCAAGCTGGAACGTGACGCCGATAGATTTGCAGGCGATTTCATCGTTCACGCCCGCTGTGATCCGTCGGTATTTTGCGCCGTCAAGCCAAAACCCCTGCAATGGCGGGCTCAAGTAGTCGCCCGTGGGATCGAACAGCACGTATTCTTCCACTCCCAAACTCTGGTAGATGTCAGGCTTAGTGCGCCGATCGGCGCTCCGGCTGCTGCGTGAGGTCACTTCGACAACCAGATTGGGGACCCGGTCTTCTTCCCAGATCTTGAACGTGCGCCGCTGTCCCGGATCGCAGTCGAGCACGACAAACAGGTCCGGTACGACAAACTCGCTAGGATTGCCCTCTTCGTAGTACAACAACAGATCGCTCGCCACATAGACGCGCTGCGACCGGTAGTAATAGCGAAACAGGTCCAGCAGCCGGATCATCCAGTCGCGATGCAGATCGGTTTCACCCATTGGCCTGCCGTCCGACTCGGCATAGACAATCCCGTTAGATGTCGTCGTACGGGGCATGGGTTCATCTCTCAAAGCACTACTACTCGTCCAATACTCAATACTATGTACGTGGATTCCTCCAGGCAACGTTCGTAGCCGGGCTTAACTCGCGAAGTTCGTCGCGAGAGGGCAGCTCATCCGCGTCCAGATTGTTGACCGAAGGGTGCCGGGATCTCCAGTTCTTTGCGCAACTTCTGGATGGCTTTGTATTTTTCGTCGCTGACCCGAGCAGTTGTCATTTTCAAGCGATCCGCGACCTCTGGGATACGCCATCCTTCCCGGATCAGGCTGAGGATTCGGAGCTGCCGGTCGCTCAAACACCGTTGAGCTGCCGCGGCGATTTCAGGCCAGGCGGACTCGGCGTGCTCAGTGGAATCGCCAGCCAGTCCGTCTTGAAAGTGAACCAGCCTAGGGCTGCGCCGCCACCGCTGGATGATCCGCCAGACGGTCCGGTTTAGCTCACGTCGTTCGCGGGATTCGCGGTCGCAGAGCGCCACATCCAGCTTCTCGGACGAGATTCGCTCGATCAACTCGACGACGGCCTGCTGGGTGCAGTCGGACCACTCTTGCCGACGAATCCCGGCGTTCCGCCAGCTAGTTTGGCAGTAGCTCTGGAGGTTTCGGACGGTTTGAGTTTCGGGTGCCGCGGGCGCGGAGCTGCCGACCGCTGCTGCGACCGCCACCGTGCAGGCTGCGACCGCCCAACTCTTGTCTACGGAACGACGATTTGCCATAGGTACTCTCCGGATAGATCCAGCATGGTCACTTTATCCTATCGGCAACGGACAAGAATCCGACCTGTCTCGCTTTCAACTACGGATCGGCGTGCCGGTTTTGTGAGATTTTCTTGCGGATTTCGTCTCGGAGCCGCTGCAACACGGATTCCTTGTCGGTTTCCTCCAGAATCCTCTGCACGACCGCTTTGGGGCCTTCACCACCCCAGGAGGCACCGTGCTCAAAAAAGTACTTAGCAGATTGGCCCACGATATAGGAGCCGAAACCCGCTGCGGCCCCCTGGGGCACTGCGGTCAAGATCGTGCCGTAGCCGAGGGTCAAGGCCTTGAAGGCCATCGCGGTGAGTCCTGTTCCAATCTCAGCTAGCATGGCTAGGCCGGCGGCTTGGCCGATCGAGGTAGCCAAGCCGCGGGCGTGCATCCACGACATTTCCAGGCCATAGATATGTGCCAACGTGGCGACCATCGTGCCGTCGACCGCGACTCCACCCAGTGTGTCTACTCCGGGTATCGGGTTAAGCGCAACTGCGGCAGACTTCAAGACGGCGTAGCTCCAAATCGTCTGGTTGGCCTGCTTGGCGCGCAACTGTACGCGCAAGGAAGCGATGCGGTCCGATTTGTCTGCCGCAAACATGGCCGCATTCAGAGCGAGTAGTGCGTCTCCGTCTCGGTCGAGCACTTCCAGAATCCTCGCCTTGAGGCGCTCGACGTCTGCTGGGGGTTTGCGCCACTCGTTGCGCGTCCCCGTAGCGGATTCGATGACGTACTCGACTTCACGGGGATTGGCGGCCGTGGTGACCAAGTCGCTGGCCGGGATGAGGTCGTGTAACCGCTCGTTGCGGAGAACGTCGACCAGCCGCTCCTGTTCCTCCGGCGTGTAGAGATCGATCTTGTTGAGGACCACGATGAGCGGCTTTTGGATGCTGGCCAATCGGGTCAGCGCGGAGAACTCGGTGTCGTTCAGGTCGGAGTCTGTCACAAACAGAATCAGATCGGCCCGCTGGGCTGCGTCGAGCGCTAGGTCGGCGCGTTGACCGCCGTTCACCTCATTCAGGCCGGGTGTATCGACGAGCACGACTTCAGAGTTCGACAGACCGGGAACGCGATACCCGGTCCCTTCCCAGGCAACTTGCCAGACTTCTTTTGTCCAGCCGCCTTGCACGTCGACCGCAGTGACTTCACGACCGATAAGTGCATTGACCAATGCCGACTTGCCAGTGCTGATTTCGCCGAACACCACGATCTCGACCCGTCCGGTGCTCAACTTGTGCAGCATTTCTTGCAGCTGTCCCAGATCGCGGCGCAGAGCTGCTTTTTCGTCATCGGAACAGTTGCGCAGCTTGCTCAGCGTCTGCTCGAGAGAACCGATCGCTCGTTGGTAGTTTTGATCGTGGTCTACAGCGACAGTATTCATGAGAGGTCCCTTCGGCGACGGATGACCTTCCGGGACAGATTCCCCCAGGCAACGCGATCGGCGGGCAAGGTCGAGTTATTCTCGATGGTCATGGTCGGATTCGACAAGGCGGTGCCGAGCGGCTTGTACAAGACGACGGAGTTCGTCGAGCGTCGTCAACCGTTCCCACTCGCGGCGAGCGATTCTGGCGAGCCCACCCTCGGGGTGCTGCATTTCGTCCTTGAAGTACTGCACGAAGACTGCGCCGATCCAGCGAGTGATGAGCGCTTGGACGAGCCCCTGCAGCATCCCCCCGGCGAAGGTACCGATGCCGGGCACGGTCTTCAACAGCGAGGCGATCGCCGCGCTGACTGCCGGTGTCGCTGCGCTCACCCCCAAAATGCCGAGCAGGTTTTTTCCCAGCTGCCCCAGCAGCGTGACCGCGGTGTTCAGGTCGATTTCCTGGCGGTACACCTTGCCCAGGTCGACGACCATTTTGGTTGAGATCCCGCAGCCAGCCACCAGATCCAACACGGGAAACGGGCTCAAAGCCGCCGCGCTGCCGGCTCCCCACATGTACTTGTCGATGAGCTCCCAGGCGCGTTGATCGAGCGCCGCTTGGACTTTTTGCCGGGCTTCCTCGACGAGTCCCCGGGATTGCAACAGTAGGTTGGCGAGCAGAAGGTCGCGGCCGTCGCGTTCGACGATCTGCAACATGCGATCAGCCAGCGGTGCGATATCGATCGGCACCTCGACCTCTTCATCAACGGAATCGCCTCCGGACAGCACACGCACGCGCTGCCGAGTCGTGGTTCTGGAGCGGACGGCAACGATGTCCTCAGGTTGAACGAAAGCATCAATTTGTCCGGCAATCTGGTCCAGCAGACGTGTTCGCTCGCGGCTGTCGTACCAATCTTCTTTGTTTAGGCAGACGAGCACGCGCTTCTCCATCTGACCCAGCCGGCTGACTAGATCATGCTCCCAGTGACGCAGAGGGCCGTCGACGACCACCAGCACAAGATCCGCATCTTTGGCGGCTTCGGTCGAGATGCCCCCCCGTTCGACCCCGTCGATTTCACCCAGTCCTGGGGTGTCGACGAGGTAGACCTGATCGATGCCCGGCCAGGGGATTTCATTCCGCTGAGCCGTCGTGCCGCCCCGCGCATCGGTGCGGAAGACCTCGCGACCGGCCAAGGCGTTCAGCAGCGACGACTTGCCGCTGGAGATAGCACCGAAGGCCACGATCTCCAGCCTCTGGCTCTCTCGTTTTTCTTCGATGCGTTTGGCTAATGGCTCAAGCTGTGCTTGCAGTTCTTCGGCCGTTGGCAGGTCTGAGCGAAGGCCACCTGCAGTGGCGAGGTTCTCCGCAATCTCCCGCTCTTTTTGCGAGGCGCTCAGCTGGCTTGGGTTCTTCTCTCGTTCCTGGCGCTGGTGCCGTTTGCGCTGCGTGCGCTTCCAAAGCCGCCAGAGGATCGTCCCGGTAGCTCCGAGCAGCAGCACGGCCCCGAGCGAGACAACCGTCAGGTAGAGATAAACGAGCCAGCGGGGTCCAATCTGGGAGATTGCCTCGACGTGGCCTGCGATCCAGGATGGTAGTGCCACCAGCGCGGCACCCAAGATCGCGACCACAATGAACAGCATCAGGCCGGTGGTTTTGCTAGGAGGCGGCATGGGAGTCCTTCGCCCTGATGCGGACGAATCTGCCAGATTCTGGCTCGAGCCGGGAAGTAGAAGAGTTCAACTGAAAAAGAAAAGTGGGCACGCCCTTAATTAATTCGTCGTTCAGGACGGGGGATTGGGAACCGAATCACGAGACCGAACGGTCCACGGCACCGTCCCGCCGACTCGGCAAGTCCCCCCTTAGGGGACTATGATACCTCTTTCTCGGGAAAAACAGCTATTTCGGGTGGGGCCGGTAAACCCCCTGTCACCGGAACCCGTAAGATTACATGATACACACCGCGGGGGCCTTTCGAGGGATGCCATTCACGGGGGGTGACGTAAGTTGTTAGTCGGTCCGGTTTTCTCGCGCGAAGCGGCCACCGCGCCGCGGCGGCCACGCCACTACGTCCAGCGATCGATTTACGTGTTGGCGTTGTTGATTCTGATTTGCACCGCCTGGTTCGTCTTGGCGGGTACTCAGATCATCCGAAACGTGGGGGATATGGCCCGCTTTGGATCGGCCCTGTTTCAGATTTTGGCCCCGCTCCAGCTGGCCCTGGTCGCGTTCCTGGCCGCGTTCGGCGTGGGCAGTGCCGTCGCGCAAGAAAAGGACCGGCGTACGCTGATCCTCCTGCTGATGACCCGGATGACCAACAGCGAGTTGGTGCTGGGCAAACTACTGGCGAGCCTGTTGGATGTGCTCGCGATGCTGGCCGCCGCGCTTCCCGTGTTCTTGTTGATCACCCTGTTGGGTGGGGTTTCCCTCGAACAGGTCGGTCGCGTCTTTCTGGTGACGTTGACGACTGCGTTGGTGACCGGCAGCCTGGGTTCGACTTTGGCGCTCTGGCGTGAGAAGACATTCCAGACGATCTCCATGACTGCGTTGGCGATTGTCCTCTGGGTGGCGTTCTGCGAGGTTGCCTATTCGGGGCTGTTGTTCGACAGCCTGGGTGGCGTGAGCTGTCAGGTTTTGGCCACTGGCTGTAGTCCGTTTCGGGCGATCCTGGTGGCTGCGATGCCGCGGGTTGCCAGCGAACCGTTGCTGGTGTTGCTCAGCGACGGAGTCAACTTGTACTTGCTGCAGTCTCTATTGGTGGCCGGGTTGCTGAACGCTTGCGCCATCTTGCGCGTGCGGGTTTGGAATCCGTCGCGGGAGGTGCGGCCCGGTCAAGCCGAGTCGGCGGAGGCCGAGTCGGCGAGCATTTGGGGGGCCGAGCACGATTTGCGCAGCGAGCGAGAGGCGTCTATGCCGGCGGAGGAAGCCCGCTCCGGGCACGTCGACGCGCGGCAGCGGACCGCTTCACGCCAGAGCCGGCGGGTTTGGGACAATCCGATCCTGTGGCGCGAAGTATGCACGTGGGCCTATGGTCGCAAGGTCATGTTGGTCCGTTTGGCTTACCTGCTGTTGTTTGCGTTGGCCGCTGCGGGTTTGTACGGTTCGGCTGTCGCCGGAGAGGGAGTCCTGCCGGCCGGCGGTACCATCCTGCCGGCTGCTGCCAAGTCGCTGGCGCCTTTCTTCCTTGTCAGCCTGGTGATTGTCAATGCGCTGGCGGTCAATTCGATTACCAATGAACGGGACGCGTTGGCGCTCGACCTGTTGCTGGTGACCGATCTGTCACCTCGGGAGTTCATTTTCGGCAAACTAGGCGGTGTGCTGTGGGTCACCCGCGAGATGGTCCTGTTGCCGATCGCGCTCTGCTTGGCGATGTGGTGGAGTGGCGGGATTCGTTTCGAGAATTTGGTTTATCTACTGGGCGGGCTGGTGGTGATGGACGTCTTCGTGACCATTTTGGGCATCCACTGCGGGATGACCTACGCGAATTCGCGGACGGCGATCAGCGTGAGCTTGGGGACCGTCTTCTTCCTGTTCGTGGGAGTGGTGACTTGTTTGGTGATCATGATTTCATTTAGCGGCTCGTTTCACGTGCAGTATGCTCCGTTCTTGGCATTTGTCGGCGGCGGCAGCATCGGTCTCTATGTCGCGCTCGGGTTCCGCAACCCTTCACCGGCGGTGTTCTGGTCGTCATTGTTGCTGCCGATTGCTACGTTCTTTGCTATTGTCAGCTTTGTGCTAGGCAATCGCGAGTTGACCATTTTCCTAGTGATTGTGGGGATGTACGGTTTCACCACGCTGTCGATGATGGTTCCAGCGATTGCGGAGTTTGACATCGCGATGGGAAGGACCAAGACGGCGGCGGAGGAGTGAAGTAGCCTGAGCGCTCTGTTGGAAGTCTCGCCTTGGTTGGCGGCGATGTTCGTGCTGATCATCGGCTCGGCGTTCTTTTCGGCGAGCGAGGCCGCGCTTTTTTCTCTATCGGCAAAGGACCGGCGCAGGCTGCTGACGGGAAGCGGAGCGCAGCGCTTGGCAGCCCAGTTGCTGGAAGATCCGGACCGGTTATTGTCGGCCGTTCTGTTCTGGAACTTGGTCATCAATGTTGCCTACTTCGCGATCGTCGCCATTGCGGGTATCCAGCTGGAGCGACAATCGGTAAGGCAGCCCGCTGCGGTGGCCTTCAGCACCGCCGCGCTGCTACTGATCATCTTCTTCAGCGAAATGGTGCCCAAGAGCCTGGCGGTGCTGATGGCACGCAAGCTCGCAGGTCCGATCAGCATTCCGATCGCAGTCGCCGTACGCTTAGTCGATCCGCTCATGCCGGCGCTGCGGCTGGCGAACACCCTGTCACAGCGGATGATCTGGCCTCGTTTTCGACCAGAGCTGCAGCTCGAGGTGTCCGATTTGGAGCGGGCCATCGAACTCTCGACTACCGACGCCGAGCTGGTGGAGCAGGAACAGGCGGCTCTGCAGAATATCGTCTTGTTGTCCGATATTCGGGTGGACGAGTGGATGCGACCTAGAACTCAATTCCAGACCTTTCGTCCTCCTGTGTCGCTCTCGGATCTCGGGGGTCAGATGCCGCCCAGCGGCTACCTCTTGGTGACCGAACCGGACACGGAAGAGGTGGCAGCGGCGATCCATCTCAAAGAACTGTTTGATGTTCCCGCGGAGCATCTCGAATTTCATGCCGAGCCAGTTGTCTGCGTGCCCTGGTGTGCTACGGTCGCCGATGCTCTGCAGAGCATGCAGACAAAGAATCGCCAGGTTGCGGCGATCGTCAACGAATATGGAGAGACGATCGGGATCTTGACCTTTGAAGACATTTTGGACACCGTCTTCACGTACAGCCCCAGTCGCAGCAAGATCCTCCTCGACCGCAAACCGATTCACGATCTGGCTGATGGCATGTGGTTGGTTGCGGGGGTGACGAGTCTCCGCAGTCTGTCACGATATCTGGAGCTGGACCTGCCGCGCAGCAAGAGCGTCACGATCGCCGGCGTGATTCAGGAGATGCTCGGTCGCTTGGCCCGGGCCGGCGACGAATGCAATTGGGGGCCTTTCCGCTTGAAGGTATTGGAAGCTCCGGAACGCGGCCACCTGCTGATCGAGCTGAAGTTGGTTACACCACCGGAGACCAAGGAGTGATCACCAGCGCGGCCCTATTCGTCGTCGGGTTGATGTTGAGCGCTCTCTTTAGCGGCTCGGAGACGGGTTTCTACCGGGTCACTCGAGTCCGTTTGCTCCTGGATGGGCTCGCCGGGGATTCGATCGCGCAGTCTCTACTTTGGCTGACCAATAACCCGGCCCTTTTTGTGGCGACTTCGCTGGTGGGCAACAACTTGGCGAACTACATCACCTCGTTCGCCATCGTGTTGGGGATTCAGGAGCTGCTAGGAAGTGAAGGCCACTTCCTGGAGCTTGTGGCACCGGTCGTGCTGTCGCCGCTGATTTTTGTTTACGGCGAGTTGCTGCCCAAGCAGTTATTTTTCTACGCGCCTAATCGGATGTTGCGGCAATTCGGACCGGTCTTCCTATTCTTTGCCGTGATCTTCGTCCCGGTCTCAACCATCCTCTGGGCGCTGGGTCGCGTCTTGCAAGGGATCGTTGGCCAGCCGCCCCTGCGCGTCCAGTTGGCCCTAGCGCGGAACGAGCTGCAGGAGGTTCTGCAGGAAGGCCAGGAAGCCGGGATCCTCCGCCCGGCCCAGCGCAACCTTGCCAAGAGCCTGTTTTCCGTCGCGTCGCGTCCCGTACGAGAGTTTTGTACTCCGCTGGCACGCGTCGCCACAGTTCGTCTGGGCGACAGCAAGCGCGACGTCTATCGGCTGGCCCGCAGGCACGGCACGACGGCCGTGCCAGTCAGCGAAGCGGACTCGCGAAACCTCGTCGGCTACGTGCGGATCGTCGACTTGTACCTCGACCAGCAGCAGTCCGTCGCCGCCGTTCGGCCGCTGCTCGACATCCCCGCCAACGAATCGCACATTGTGGCTTTGATTTCCCTACAAACGGCCGGAGAAGAGCTGGCCCGAGTGATCGACGAGGATGGCAAGACGGTCGGGCTATTGCTCGCGGACGAACTGACCAGTCCCTTGTTTCGGGGTTAGCCCGATTAGCACGATTAGCCTGATTGGCACAAAAGTCGTTTGACGAAGGCGATTGCGCGGCCTAGGTTTCTGAGAGGCGATCTGTGTTGTATTACCCGCCCGCTGACGGAGAATCAAAAACATGACCGAATCCATTCGCTCGCCGTTTGTCGATCGCCGCAGCAGCTCTTCCCCGGATAGACCGGCTGTTGAACGCCGCCAGTTTTCCAATAGCTATGCAGGGTTGTCGCCCGAGGCCTCTGACTTGGCCACGGCGATCGACCAATACAAACTGCGTCACCGTCGTCGGTTTATTACCTACGAAGAGATGCTGATGGTAATCCAGTCACTCGGTTACACGCGGTCCGAACAAACCGTAGCCAGCACGGACTTCTAGGGCTGATCGCACCGGTCGCTATCTTGCCGAGGCCAGTCGATGGTATAGCTCCAAGGCCCTGCTGTTCGCTGGACCACGAGAGATGGCAGCGTCCAACGCCAGCCTGGCACCGGCTGCGTTGCCCGACAGGTACTCGGCTTCTGCCAATTCAAGAAGTAGATCGCCGGTCGGTTCGCTTTCTTCAACCGCCTTCGTCAAAGCCTCTACGGCGTCTGGGTGCCTGCCGAGCCTCTTTAGTGAGATACCCTTGAGCGCGAGAACCTGCTGCGGAACCGCATTCGGTGGGTGCATGCTGGCCAACAAGTCGATCGTCGCTAGGGCGCGGCGGGGTCGGTTCTGCTGCAGGTAGAGCTCGCAGAGCGCAAGTTGAACCTGAGGATAGTGGGGTCGGAGGGTGAGTGCGCGGTGGTAGCTGGCCATTGCCTCGGACATCCGACCTTGGCCCCGCAACACCTCTCCTTGGAGTGCCCAAGCAGTCTCGTTCTGAGGCTGAGCAGCGATGGCTTGCTCGGCTTGCGCTCGCGCTAATTCGGCCTGTCCAGTCGAGAGATACATTTCACCGAGCTGCACCTGGAGCGGCGGGCTGGCACCTGCCAGACGGACCGCGGTTTCCATGTGTTGGATCGCGGCATCACGCTGGCCGCGACGCCACAACGATTCGGCGTAGCGATGGTGCGCCAGCTCATCGGCTGGACAGACCTCGATGGCCCGGGCAAACAACTCTTCTGCCTCCGACCAACGGCCGCGTTGCACCGCCGCCATCCCACGCAACGATAGTTGGCGTGAATCGAGCACGTTCTCCGCGACCGGGCCGCGATGCATGGAGACACAGCCGCTCGCAACACAACCGGCCAGCAGCATAGGCGCGGCCAGGCAGCGGAGCGAGGAAAAAAAGCCAGCGGCTGCAGGCATCGGCGAAAAGGAAACGTGCACAAGGAATACGTCGGGCGATCGTCGAACGACAGCGTTGCCCGAAATAGGCGACGAAAGTTAGCAGATCGCTGAATGGGAAACAAGAGATGGGCCGCTAGCATCGTAGCCGAACCGCTGCAGCTCGCTAGAGTTTGTGGACTGCATCGTAGCCGTAGCCGAACTCGCCAGAGTTTGGTGGACTGCCGATTCGTCCAAATTCTGGCGAATTCGGCTACTCGTCCCAATTCTGGCGAATACGGCTGCTTGTCCAAACTCTGCCGAGTTCGGCTACAGAGAGTGCCCCACCCGCCCTGCGATCACCCCTCCGGGCTTCCTCGCACGGCACCGCTCGACCCCTGCCAAGGCTCGGGTTACGATGAGTGCGTTGTGGCGTCGCCCGATTCTTTCCGTGCGAGCAGCAGGCATGAGTGGACATTACACCAAGCTGGGGATTGAGTTTCTCTATCCAGAGAACTGGCTGATCACTGACGAAGAGACGAAGTCGTGGCCCCGCTCCGTGACAGTTCAGAATCCCACGGGCGCATTTTGGTCTCTGATGGTCTACGACGACGCTGATCCAAGTGCGTTGCTCGACCAGGTCGCCGAGGTGATGGAGGCGGAGTACGACGATATTGAAGCGACCGAGGTGACCGAAGAGTTTGCCGAGTTTGTCGCGTCTGGGTTTGACCTGGCGTTCTATTGCCTCGACTTTCTGGTCAACTCACGGACCCTGGCTGTGCGGGCTGCGCGCCAGACCTATCTGATGGTTTGGCAGGCCGAGGATCGGGAGTTCAGTGAACTAGAACCGGTTTTCCGCGCCATAAGTACGAGCTTGTTCGATCACGTGTCGCAGGCCGTTCGTGCGATCCCTGAGTGATCCCTGCAAAATCTACACAGTTTGCAGGACACGGTGACGAGCGCGGTTGACGCACAAGTCGTGGCTTTTTCAAGTCTTCCCGCGACGGGCGAGGTTTCACCGGGCTCTGCGGCACGCCATCTGCACAAGTATCGAGTCGTTCCCAGGAGGGCTGCCGCTCGGCCTTGGAACCGCGAATCTAAGGCACGTCGCCGAGGTATGGTGACCGCGCGGAGCTAAACTCCAAGCCAGTTTTTCGCGGTAAATGCCAGGCTAGCAGCGGCGGGCTGTTGTGGCTGGTGGACTGGCCGGAAGCCGTCCGAAGCGGAAAGAGCCCGGCTGGAAGCCGGGCCCTCTTAACCCGGATTATTCATGAAGATCGTCGCGAGAGGTTGTAAGTACGTTCGTGGCAAGGAAGGCGAGCAATTCTTCTGCAGGCGTATTGAAGCAATACGTCGAGGGAGAATTGTGAAGCATGACGAAGCCACGGATGGACTTACGACCTCGCAGCAGATCGCTCATGAATAATTCGGGTTAATTATCGTGCTGAGCCATGCGGGGCTCCGCGACTTCGGCGCCATAGTTTGGAGGGTTTGGGTCGATGAGTGAGCCTTTTGAAATTGCGCGTTTGGCCCCAATCGTAACCTGAAGCGTCAGCGAGGGAATAACTTGCGTCGATGCACTAACACCCTCGCTTACGCTTCGGGTTCCGAAAAACCAGGCAAATTCGTCACCCTCAATCCGTAACTTCAGAGCTTGCGCTCCAGACCATGAGGTCGTGCAGCTTCTAACTTAGTGCGTGATTTCGTCTTTCCTCACTCTCCCCTCGGGGAGAGTCGGCCCGAAGGGCCGGAGAGGGGGGCACTCGCCGGACACTACGCGTCGGTTTCACTGGGGAAACCGTGGGCTAACGCCCAGCGGCTGATTTAGAGCGTAGCCGAACTCGCCAGAGTTTGGCGGACTGCATGCAGCAAAAGCTGCACAGCCTCCCAGCGGGAGGGTGAGGTGGATGTCGGGGGCATCACACAGAAGGCCGTTGAGATTTTTTTTGCCTTTTCGCTATACTGATCGCCGGCAAAGCCTTTACCCGAGATCAATTCACTTGTCTGACGTAGCAGCCAAGGCACGTTGCTGACGTAGTTCGCCGGATTCGGCGACGGTGGATTGCCTTCTGGCCGTTGAGTGTGACAGTGGGCGAAGGATGCCAGGTCCGTGAAGTAAGGAATTGCGTACTGCCTAGGGAGGGAGCTAGTGATGGTTACCGTGACGATATCATGCAACGAGCAGATTGGAGAAGCTGCGGGTCAAGTTTGGCACTGCTTGGAGGAAAACGGCCGACTGTCGCTTGCCAAGTTGACGAAGGAGTTGGAGTTGCCCAGGGATACGGTCATGCAAGCTGTTGGTTGGCTCGCCCGCGAAGACAAAGTTGAGCTCGAAGAGTCGAGTCGCGGACGGGTTATTTCGCTGAAACAGCAGTGGTAGAGGGGCGGTCTGACGAGAGCGGGCGCTTTACCGCTCGCCGCGCTGCCGGCTACCTCCCGGTCTCTTCGTAGAGTGGCAGGTAGCGGTATTTCACCTCGAGTGAGAGCAGGTTCAGCGTCGTCACGTAGAGCCGGCCGGCATGCTCTGCCCAGCGATCTGGAATGGGGCCTTTTGGCTCCCAGCTGCCGGCCAGTTGTCCGTCCTTGATCTGGGTGTCTACGAGCAGCGGTCGCAAGGCGTCTTGCCATGTTTGCCAATACTCTCCCCGCATGTGGAACATGACCTGCGTACCGTAGTACCAGTAGTAGGTATCCCGTTGCGGGTCATCGGACGTTCCCAGTGCGGGCAGGTTGTCCCGTAAGAACGCCGCGCCTTGTACCATCGCCGTTTCGCGACGATGCCATCCGTCGTAGAGCCGCATGAGCAGCCCCACGGCAGTCATCGTGCGACTCGGTACGCGGCCGTGCCGTTGCGATGGTGTGTCCGGGGCGAACGGATTGTAACGATACAAGTGGGGCGCCTCTACGGAGCCCTGAGCGCTGTCGAACCAGCGACGTGCACGGCGAATGGTGGCTTGGTCAACTTCCAGCTCGGCAAGCTGAGCGCTCTTAAGCGCCATCAACATCCAGCCGGTAACCGACGTGTCGGAGCTGATACCGGGTGTATATCGCCAGCCGCCGTTAGTCAGGTCCTGCGTCGCGGCGATGAAGTCGATGGAGCGCTGCGCGCTGTCTTGCAACTCAGGATCCAGCGTCATGCCGTACGCTTCGGTAAGTGCTAAGGCTGCGATTCCGTGACTGTACAACCACACGCTACGATTCGACTGATCATCTAGCGGGACGAACAAGTCGCCGTCTGGACGTTGGTGACGAGTCAGGTAGTTGATGGCGGCTTTCACAACGCCGGCGTACTGATGCTCCCGATGGCTGTACCCTGCCCCTTGAAAGGCCAGGAGGGCCAGGCCGGTGGCGGCGGTGTCTGAGGAAAGGACGGCGCTGGGGTCGACCGACCGTAGGCTCCAGCGCCCGTCGGGCGATTGGTTACGGGCCAGAAACGCGAGTCCGAGTTCGATCGCTTGTTCGGTGAGCAGGCCTTCTTGATCTGAATCCTGCGGCCCGTTCAGTAACCGCTCCGAGCGGCGGCGATAGGGTTCCGAGGCGATCACCGTGGATGTCCGTGGGGCGGGTGGCCCAGATGCTCGACGTCGGCGAAAGCGTGTCTCGCGTGGTTGTAACAGTTCGCTCTCTCGACTTGCTCGGCGGCTGGGCAAGCCAGGATTGAGCTCGATTCCGCCTTGCAAGCCGCCCACGTCCTCGATAGCTGGTAGCTCGACGGTTGCCAACGTCGACCGCTTCCTGCTGCCACCCGTTGCGAGTCCATCCTCTAGGTCCAGGTCATCCAGGTCTGTCACCGACTGTGAGTCCGGCCCTTGTTCGTCGGCTCCGGTTGCCGGTGTGGCAAGTGCGTCAAGCGGAACGTCCGTGCTGACATCCAGCGGTCCTTGGCCCACGCTCTGCCGCGATGGACTGCCTGGGGCTGCCGCGGTAGCGGCGTTCGGCAAGCGACCGCTGTGGAGCCGGTTTCTCCGGGCTTGGACCGACACTGTGGCCGACGACAGATCGGGCCCGGCATCTGGTCCTCGCCTCGGCCCGGAGGTGACTCCTGATCGACCAGACGCTGTACCGGACCGGACCAGCCGCGTTGGCGAGCCTTCTCGGACGGGTCGTGACGGCTCGGCGACTCCGGCAAAGTCGACGTGTGTGGGGAGCGTCGGCGAACCGGGCGCGGAGCGGCCGTAGCTTGCTCGAGCAGCGTGCTCGGGCAAGTTGATAGCGGGCTGGTCATCTGATGAGGCGACCCTTCGACCTCGTAGTTGGCGCAGACCGGCGAGTTGTGAGGCCACGTTGAAGTCCGGGGCCGCCCGCGCTGCCGTCAAGGTTGGGGCACGTCGAGGTTGCTGTGCGGTTGCCTGTAGCTGCTCGCTCGGCGGGGCCTCGGCAGCTTGAATCTGCTCAGCCTGGACGCCCTCCGGGATTCTCGCCGGCTGACGCACAGAGCGCGACAGTGCGGCTGGCCGCGGGACGTCCGCGACGGGCGGCTGCGACATGTCGCGGCGGGCCAACGGACGAAGTTCGGCGGACGCGGGTGCTACTTGTGAAGAGATCTGGCGGCTCCCCGCCGCCGTAGCGCGAGTGGTTACCGGTCGCCGCGAGCGAGTCACTCGAAGCGAGGGCTCCGTGGCGAGATCGCGTACGGGAGTCTGCTGCCTGGCTGCGGGAATCTCGATGTCTGGAAGTGGGCGGATGTTCTGAGTGGCTTTGGCGCGGCTGATTCGCGTTAGCTGCTCGCTGAACTTCGGCACCGTCTGCTCGACCTCCCGTCTTTCCAGGAGGTTCGGAATGAACTCGGAGTGCTCGACTGCCGCTTCCGGCATGATCGGCTTGTGGGCCAGCTGGGTGCTTTGCTCGGGACGTGACATCGTACGTTCCACATCCGGTGTTGCTGCGGCGACCGGTTGTTTGAGCTGTTCGAGTTGCTGGTGCTGTTGTTGTTGACTCTGAAATACCTGATAGTCCGGCTCGATCAGAGGTTCGTGCTCAGCGGGCTTGGCTGCCGAAACCAGTTCTTCCCAGAAGCGACCGAAGACGTTCGTTTCCACACAGACGACGAAGAGAACAGCGTGAAACAACAGGCAGAGAACGGCCGAGACCTGCAAGGTCGGCCGCAACCAACGGGTCTGAGCGCGTAACAGACCCACCAAGACACAGGTCGTAGCGAGTGTGACGAAACACCAGGTCCAAGAGTTGGCAAACCAACGTGGATCCTCGGTGGTGAGATACGCAGAGATCGCCGCGGTCGAGAAGAAGCAGAGCGCCAGCATGGCGAGACAGACCGGCCAGAACTGCTCGTCGCTTCGTCGGTTTGCGCGTTGACGGTTCAAGGGGCTCAGTTGGTCGAAATCAGGTGGTTTGGGTTGGCGATCGACGCGGCCGGACTAGTGGAGGCGCTCGGCAGCGGCGAGCGGGTGCTTAGGTCGTAGCGACCGTTTACCGCAGCCCCTCTCCGCGGTCGGTGGCCGGCGCGGGTGTCTTCGACGTTTTGCGTTCGTTGGTTTCGTTCCGCTACTCTGGCCCGGCGGTGTTCGCCGTGAATTTTTGAATCCCGGTTTTCTTGCAGAGGTTGACAGCTTGCACGACAAAGTCAAACGGTACTAGCTTATGCGCCCGGATGATCACCGCTTGATGTAGGGGGTTGTTCGCTGCGGCGCGCCCGAGGATCTGTTCCAGTTCGCCGAGGCCGACGATTTGGCCGCTGACCAGGTACTGACCGTCCTGGTCAATGTTCACAAAAATCTCTTTGGGTTCCACGGTCAGCGGCCGAGCTTCGCTGGCGTCGGGCAGCGGCAGGTCGAGCTCGCGGTCTTCCTCCGCAAAACGTGTTGCGACGAGGAAGAAGATCAGCAACAAGAAGACGACATCGATCAACGGGGTCAGGCCGAGGGTCGTCAGCGAAGCGCTTGGTTGGAATTGAACGGCCATGCTGGGACGCGATCCTAGTTCAACGGGCTTGTCGCTTCGGTTTGGACCGGCGGCGGTTCGACTCGTGGTGGTTCGTCCCCCGAGCGATTGCGCTTGAGCCGCCGAAGTCGTTGACCTTCGTACTTTTCGATACGGGGCATCAAGTCAAATAGCAGTTCTTCAATCTTGAGCATGAAGCCCTGAATTCGTCCTTCAAAGTAGTGGGCCAGAATGGCTGCTGGAATGGCAACCAGCAGGCCCCCGAGCGTGGTCACAAGTGCGACATAGATCCCCTCGGCAAGATGGTCGGCTTTGTTTTGGCCGGGAGCGAGTTGGGTGGTGTCGTGGAAGGCTCGAATCATTCCCCAGACGGTTCCCAGCAACCCCATGAGCGGGGTAACCGCCGCGGCCAGGTTGAGCCAGCGCACGTTGGCGTGCATTCGAGCGGCCTCCCGTTCGCACGATTCGCGGACCGCCTGCTCGACTTCGCCCTGTGGCCTGCCGAGCTTGGCCAACATCGTCTGCACCACGTTGGCCGCCGCCGATGGATGACTCTGGCAGATGCGACTTGCTTCGCGCGGATCGAACGAGGACGCCGGTCCGCGCAGGCGATCTAGCTTGCTGACAAGCCTCCGCGGCAGGACGCGACCCCGCCGCAATCCGATCAGGCGCTCGAAGGCAAATGTGCCGACCACCAATGACATCAACAGAATCGGGACCATCCAGTACTTGCCCATCAGCAGGAGATCAAGAATGTTGAGTCCCGCGGGGTTGTCGGCGACTTGGGTCGATGCGTCCTGTCCCCATACCATGCCGCTGACGAGAAAGGCGGTTAGTAAACAAAGGGTAAGCCGCACGGTTCGCTTTAATTGTTGCTGTTGCGCCATGTTGTCATCAGTCCGGTGTGGCCGTGTTGATCTCTTTGCACGTCGAACGGTCGTCGCGCCGGCGGGCGCGGCGTCGATTGAGTCCTCGGTAGCTGGCTGGTTTCACGAGGTCGGATAGTCTCCGGTAGTCGCTCTAGGGTTGCAGGGATGCGAGTCGCCGCTGGGCCTGCCTCGCCAACTCGTGGCGAGGGTGTCGGTCTACGACGTAGCGGTAGAAGCCGACAGCATCTGCTACCGATTTGGCCCGCGCTGTGGCAGATGGTGCCGCCTGAATCTGTACTTCCGCGCAGCGGCCTGCCTCGTAGCCGGCCATAGCTTGCCAGTGTTTGAGCCCGTCTTCGCCGTCGAATCCGTACATGACGCGGCGGTAGTGGTTGATCGCCGCTGAAAAGTCTCGATCTTCAAAATGCGTCTCTCCGATCATGAAATGAGCCCGCGCGCCCACTTCGCCTCGCGAGAGCGTGGCGGCTCGCTCAAACGCCTCGAGTGCTGCGGCTCGATCCCCAAGTTCGCGGTGTGCCCTGGCCTGCTCGAACACGGCTTCCGCCAAGTAAACCGACTTTGGATGCTCGGCGGTGATGTGCTCGAGGAAGTCGAGGCTCTCTCGCCATTTTTCCAGCTGCGCTGCTGCCTGGCCGCCGTGGAGAAAGACCAGCACCTGCATCAGATCCGTTGAGGGTAGTTGGTCGGAGGCGGCTCGGTACGCCTCCCAAGCCGAACGATAGTCACGCCGTTTAAAATGGCACTCGGCTAGCAGGAAGCGGGCATCGGCAGCCAGCTCGCCAGTGGAATAGGCGGCCAGCTGCTCACCAAACAACCGGCTCGATTCATCGAAGCGCTCCAAGCGAAAGTAGGTCCACCCTAACTTGTGCAGGATCTGCTCTGCCAGGTCGCCCCGCTCCGACAACTCTTTCGCACGAGTCAGCGAGCGCAATGCCTGCTGGTAGCGTTCGCTGGCGTACTGGTCTTCACCAATGTGAAGATGAGCCTCTGCAGCAAACGCGTGGCGCGGAGCACGTTCGGTTAGCTTTCGAAAGGCCATCGTGGCACGGCGAGGGTCCTCAAGATGTTTGTAGGCCCAGCCCAGTTCGTAGAGGACGTCGCTCGTTTGGGGATACTGCGGAAACTCGTTGAGCACTTGGCGGAAGGACTTTTGGGCCGCCTCGAAGTCGCCGCCGCCGGCGTGGACCAAACCCAATTCGAACAGGGCGTCCGCTGTTTGGCTGCCGCCGGATCGCAGGTAGGCATCCAGGTCCCGGTGGGCGGACTCGAACTGCTCGGTGTGCCGCTGCGCAATCCCTCGGGCCAGGCGGGCATCGGCCACGAGCTGGCGGTCGGGTTTCGAGTCGAGCAGCCTGCTCAAGTGCCGGATCGCGTCCTCGTGATTCCCTGTGCGAATCTCAGTCCAACCCAACCCCAGGCGGGCATGCGCAGCCAGAGACGAGTTGGGCCATCGTTCGAGCAGCTGGCGGTAGGCGGTCCGCGCCGCTGTGTACTGCTGGAGTGCAAACTGGTATTCGCCCAAGCGGTAATGGGCGCGGTCGAGCAAACCGCTGTCAGGGTGTTTTGAGAGCAGTTGTTGCACAGATGCCACCGCGGCTTCAAGCTGCCCTAGCTCCCGATGACTCCGCGACAAGTAAAGCAGTGTTTCGTCCGCCTGGTTCCAGTCGGGCGCGGCTGCCACGCCACGCGAAAGGTGCTTGGCCGCCTGTTCGTATTCTTCGAGACCGAACTGGCTGACGCCCAGCACGAAGTGAGCTTCCGCCAGTTGTTGGGGATCCTTCAAACTGGGCAAGATCGGCCGAACGGCTGCCATCGCCTCGCGGTACTTCGTCTGCAGGTAGAGTGCGAGGCCCAGGCGCAGACGCCAGCCGGCGTATTCCGGGTGTTCCCGGCGTGTGACCAGTTCTCGGTAGTTCGACTCCGCGGCAGCATAGTCTCGTTGTTGCAGCGCCGCTTCGGCCACCACTTGCCGTACGTCAGGAGCTAACTCGTGTGCCGTATAGCGGTCAAGGAACTCCCGCCCGAATTGGCGGGCCTGAGGATAGTTCTCCAATTCGAGCGCCGTGAAAGCCGTGTTGTAGAGAGCTTGAGGGCCGAGCTCGTGTTGAGGATGCGCCGAAGCAATCTCGTGATAGCTGGCCAGCGCCCGCTGCGGTTGCTCGATATGGAGCGCATCGGCGCGGTCAAGCAGCAAGTGAACGCGAAACGGGGCGTCTGCCGGTGAACTCTTCAGGATGCGGTTGGCCAACTGGATTACCGCCGCCGCCTTGTTCTCCTTGAGGTAGATCCGAGCCAACCAATGTGCGGCCTCGACGGCATCAGCTCCGCCCATGTGCAACCCGCGCTCCAGATGCGTCGCCGCTTGATCCATGCGGTTGCCGCGGTAATAACTTCGAGCTGCCGCCAGTGTTGCCGGGCCTTGGTATTCAGAACTGGGAAAGCGCTGGACCAGCGATGCGTACAACTGACCTGCTTCGGAGTAACGGTCTTGTTGCGCCACACAGTACGCCTGGCGCCACAGCGCGTGGTCGGCGGAGACAAAACCCGCCTCTCCTACGACACGGGCAAACTGCTGTTCCGCCTGCGCGAAATTGCCAAGCTGCAAGTCAGTCTCTGCACGCCGCATCCGGACTTCTGTCAGCAGCTCACTGGATTTGCAGTCAACGAGAAAGCGATCGTAGACTTGCTGCGCCTGCTGGTGTTGTTCTTGTTCCTCGTAGGCCACACCCAACGCGTAGAGCCCGTCACTGTACAGCGGAGACCGCCGGTGCTGCGACGTCAATCGTGTGTAGAAGTCGACCGCGGCGGCGCGGTCATCTTGAGCGTACTTGGTTTCCCCGAGATAGAACCAGGCTTGATCCAGGTGTTTGCCGGAGGGAAATCGCTCGGCAAGCGTTTCGAACGTTTTCTCTGCCTTGGCATACATCTCCGCGGCGCCCGCAGCGCCCAGGGTGTACTGGCACCAGCCCAGATTCAATAGCGCGTCCTCCGCCAGTTCGAACGCGGGCGCTGTGTCCCAGAGCTGCTGAAAGTGTGCTGCCGCTTCGTCGTAGGCCTTTAGCTGCATGCGGCAGACTCCGGCATAGTACCTGGCCTTTCCGGCGAGTGGGTCGGTGGCGAACTTCGCTAGAAACTTCTCCCAGTCTTCGGCTGCCAGATCAAACTGCTGGCTGTTTTGGAATCTGGCCGCCGCTGCAAAGGCCCGTTTGGCAGCGGGTGACGATGGGTCCTGGGCCGTTGTGCTCGACGCGCTGCCAACTTGCATGAGCGCAGCCAGTGACCATACCAAAGGTGTCCAGATCCGCAGGCGCGACATCCGCTGATATCTCCTGTCAGACAAGATTACAAAGAGAGACCGGGCATGGTGACACGGGACGGCTTGGAATGAACCGCTTGAGATGATTTGATGTCGTCGATTGCTTGCCCGGCCCTGATGTCCCCCCCTGGAGGTTATCTTCTAGTGTACTCGTCAAGCCGGCTCGAGGCCACTGTCGGCGGTTGCGCGTGCCGCTGGCCGCCGCTTCGAGTCCGACCTAGCGGAAAGGTGGACAGATTGGTTCGGGCCAAGTTTCGGTTGGGCACGTTTGTTAGAGGGACACGCAAGGACGAAAGGGACAACGACGAAATGCCGGCGGGTGGTCAGTTGTCCGGTCAGCGTTTAGCAACTAGGCTTGGTAGCCGGGTGTGTGGTGACGCCGTTGAGGATTGCTTGTAGCCGAATTCGCCAGAATTTGGACGAATCGGCAGTCCGCCAAACTCTGGCGAGTTCGGCTGCGATCGGAAATCGGCGGAACGTTGGGAAAAGTCCTTAACGGTGTTGGGTGTGGGATAGACCAATGAGTTGCAAACGTCAAACACAGCGTAAGGTCAGCGCGTGAGCAGGATAGTGATTACGGGCGGGGCCGGATTCATCGGATCTCATTTGACCGAGGCAATCCTGGCCAGAGGAGATGAAGTGGTCGTGGTCGATGACGAATCGACAGGTTCGTTTAGCAACTTGGCAGGAGTTCGCGACCATCCGAACCTGACAGTGATTCAAGGTTCCGTCTCGGACGCAGCGTTGATAGCACGCGTTGTGGACGAGGCCGATGAAGTCTACCACTTGGCGGCAGCGGTCGGCGTCGCCTTGATCGCCCGCAAGCCGATGGAGACGATCGAACGCAACGTCTATCCGACCGAGATGCTGTTGTCCAAACTCAGAGAGTTGCTGAAGCGAGGCAAGCACGTCAAGTTCTTCATGGCCAGCACCAGTGAAGTCTACGGCAAGAACCCCAAAGCGACCTGGTGCGAAGACGACGACTTGGTGTTCGGTGCTACGACGCGTCCTCGCTGGTCGTATGGCGCGTCTAAGGCCATTGATGAATTCCTGGCTCTGGCCAGTTGGCGTGAGTATCGGTTACCGGTCGTCATCGGCCGTTTTTTCAACGTCGTCGGACCTCGCCAAACGGGCGCCTATGGAATGGTGCTTCCGCGATTTGTGGACGCGGCGCTGGAGAATCGCCCGCTCGTTGTCCACGACGACGGACAGCAAGTCCGCTGCTTTGCCCACGTCAAAGATGTCGTCTCCGCCGTGTTGGCGCTGATGGAGACCGGGCAGGCTGTCGGGCGGGTGTTTAACATCGGTAGCGATCAGCCAATCTCAATCCTCGAATTGGCTCAACGAGTGATTGCGGCCGCGGGCTCGAATTCCAAGATCGAATTTCAGAGTTACTCGACAGCCTACGATGAGGACTTTGAGGATATTCGCCGCCGAGTCCCCGATCTATCGCGGCTTCGTGAGACGATCGGCTACGAGGCGGAGTACGACTTGGATGCGATCATCCGGGCTGTGATCGACGCCGCCTCAGCAAGGTAGTTTGCCCGTCCCTGTTTCTCAGCCGCTTGGCGCGTATGTCCCCGCACGTTATTCGATTGCGTGGCCCTTGGCAGTACCAACCGTTGTCCCGCACGGTGCTCTTGGACAACGGCTCGACGTGCCAGCAGGAGCGGGACTTGCCGGCCGGTGGAACCGTGCAGCTGCCAGCGGACTGGAGCACCCACTTGGGCCAAGACTACTGTGGTCGCGTCCGGTACATGCGGCGATTTGGCAAGCCCACGGGATTAGCTCAAACCGATCGCGTGCAGCTGGTTTTCGCTCGGGTTGATGCCTGGGCCGCAGTGTCGATGAACGATCGATCGTTGGGGATCGTTCCTGCGGCGGCACGGGATACTTGCTTCGATGTCTCCGACCGGCTGCTGCACCGCAACCGACTCGTCGTGGATGTGGAATGGCTCGGGCCGACTTCCGGCCCCCCTGCCCCAGCCCGCGCGGATCGAGCCGGACCGGCGGGTGGGCTGGTCGACGAAGTGCGCCTGGAGATTTTCAGCTGACTAGCCCGAATTATTCATGAGCGATCTGCTGCGAGGTCGTAAGTCCATCCGTGGCTTCGTCATGCTTCACAATTCTCCCTCGACGTATTGCTTCAATACGCCTGCGGAAGAATTGCTCGCCTTCCTTGCCACGAACGTACTTACAACCTCTCGCGACGATCTTCATGAATAATCCGGGCTAGGCTCGTCGTGCCGTCCGCAAAGTAGCAGGCTCACTCCGTGAGCCGTCCGCCAAGTGGCGCAGCTACGACACACAGAGTGTGCCTACTACCTTGTCTTGGGACAAGACTTAGACTGGTAGTAGTAGGCGGACTTCGTGATACTAATAGTCAAAGTCTTCGCGCCGTGCGCAAGTTTTTCAGTATGGTCCCCCCCCTCATCCGGCCTTCGGCCACCTTCTCCCCGACGGGGAGAAGGGGCTTTGGTGGCGGCCAAAGGCCGCGCTGGGACTTCTGTGTGCCGTTAATTGTCAATTGTCAGGCTTAACTTCAAACGGCGGACGGCACGCGGAGCGTGCCTGCTACTTTGAACACCCAAGAGGACGACTGGATGTGCAGTTCGACACGCCGAGCCAGCTGCTGCGTACTAGCGGTGCTGTTGTTTGCCGTTGGATGCCGACCTGAGCAGCCCGCGGCAAGTGGTCCCGCGGCGACACCTCAAGATCCCCCGGACTCGACGGACCTGCCGCTGCCGTTGCTTACCGATACCGAACTGGCCGAGGGGTGGATCAGTCTGTTTGACGGAGTTTCCCTGTACGGATGGGAAAACACTAGCGACGCAAACTGGCGTGTGGAGAACGGCGCCATCGTTGTCGACTCCGGCGAGCAAGGTCTGCTGTGCACCACCACTCAGTTTTCCGACTATCTTCTTCGGTTGGAGTTCAACAGCGATCCCGACACCAATAGCGGGGTCTTCTTGAGAACGGAATTAGTTCCAGGTGACGTCAGCCAAGACTGCTACGAACTGAACATCGCTCCGGCCGACAATCCTTTTCCTACCGGCGGTTTGGTCCAGCGGTCCAAGGCCTCCTCGGATCTGAATCGGGACGGTTGGCAAGCGTACCAGGTCTACGTCGTGGGAGATCGAATCCGTGTGGTGCTGGACGACGCAGATGTGCTGGATTACCAGGACCCACATCCCATCAAGCGAGGGCGTATCGGCTTGCAACGGAATGCAGGACGTGTCGCTTTCCGGAACATCAAGCTCAAACCGTTAGGCCTCAAGGATCTGTTCAACGGTGTGGACTTGACGGGGTGGAAGAGCTATCCGGACATGACCAGTCGGTTTTCGGTGTCCGGGGATGGAACACTCGATGTTCGCGACGGCCCTGGCCAGCTGGAGACAAGCGAGCTTTACGGCGATTTCGTGCTGCAGCTGCAGGCCCAGGTGAATGCACCCGGTTTGAACTCAGGAATTTTCTTCCGTTGCATTCCTGGTGACACGATGATGGGCTACGAAAGCCAGATTCACAACGGCATGGTCGGCGGCGATCGCAGCCAGCCGTCGGACCACGGTACGGGTGGAATCTTCAACCGCCAGGAGGCCCGTTTGGTGGTTGCCGGCGACCTGGTCTGGTTCCATAAGACACTCGTTGCCGACGGACCTCACATGGCGGCGTGGGTTAACGGGGTGCAGGTCAGCGATTGGGTCGACACACGTGAGGCAGATCCCAACCCTCGCCGGGGCCAGCGGTTGGCAGCCGGCAGTATCATCATTCAAGGTCACGATGCCACGACGGACCTGTCGTTTCGCAGTATTCGGATTGCAGAGCTGGCGCCGCGCCGTGCCGACGACCCCGAGTCAGAAGCCGGGCCGACACCGTAGTCGTTGCGGCGGCGAGAAACGACATTTTGTTGCAGTCCCTCGGCGGCCAAGCCGCCATTCGGCCGCATTCTCGCGAAGAGACGTTTTCAATCGGCGACGTCGGTGCTCGTCGTAAGCTGTTTTCTAGTAGTGTGTTGTGTGAGTTGTTTGGGGCGGATAGCGGCGGCATTTCGGTGAGTCGGCCGCCGTCGGCCGAGATGCACGATTTCAGCACGTGACTCGATTTGACTGCTCCCCGGTTTGGAGGCTATTTTGGTGGTGGTTTTCTGCCGATGGTCGCCGCACTTGGTGCTGGGGTAGACAGCGTTAAACCCAAGCCGGCGTTCCTTTTGGGAGGTGATGCGAATGTTGTTAAGGGACATCTTGAACGTCAAAGGTCGGCGCGTGCTGACCATTGCCCCGGACGCCTCGTTGGCGGACGTCGTCCAAAAACTGATTGAGAACCGTTGCGGTTCTCTAGTTGTCTGCGACGGCGAACAGATGGTGGGAATCATCTCCGAGCGAGACATTTTGCGCACGCTGGCACAGGTGGAACAGCCGCTGGAGACGATCCCGGTCAATAGCCGGATGACCGGCGAAGTTGTCACCGGATCGCCCGACGACAACGTCAACAAGACGATGGGGGTATTGACCGAGAATCGCATCCGGCATCTCCCGGTAATGGAAGACGGCAAACTCGCGGGGCTCATTTCGATCGGCGACGTGGTCAAAGCGCAGCATGACCTGCTGACCATGGAAAACCACTATCTGATCAGCTATATCCAAAGCTGACGTTCGGCTTGCGGTCGAGCGACACAGCTCGCAGCTCGGTCGGTAGTTGAAAGTGCACTTTCTCTTCGCGCAGCGACCGCAGCTCGACTTCTGCATCGAATTGCCTTTCAAGGAAGCTGACACATTCCTGGACCACCGATTCCGGAGCGCTGGCACCGGCGGTTACCAGGACCACGTCGGTAGGCGAAAACCAATCTGGTTGAATATCAGTCGCTCGGTCGATGAGATAGGCGGGTACGCCACGCTCCTGTGCCAGTTCCTTGAGCCGCTGGCTGTTCGAGCTATTTTGGCTTCCCAGCACCAACACGACCTGGGCTTCCGCAGAAAGCACCGCAACCGCTTCCTGCCGGTTTTGAGTTGCGTAGCAGATATCTTCCTTGGGGGGACCGACGATCTGCGGGAATCGGTCCTTGAGCCGCCCGATGACCCGGTTCGCATCGTCGACAGAAAGCGTGGTTTGGGTTAGATACGCGAGCTTAGCGCTGGCGGGGAGATCGAGGCGATCAACGTCTTCGGCGGATTCCACCAAGACGATGGCCTCAGGTGCCTCCCCCATCGTGCCGACAACTTCGTCATGCCCCTCGTGACCGATGAGCACGATGCGGTAACCCTCTTTGGCGAACCTGAGCGCTTCCAGATGGACCTTGGTCACCAAAGGACAGGTCGCGTTGATGGCATGCAGTTGGCGCTGCTGGGCGATCCGCCGAATCTCCGGAGACACACCGTGGGCGGAGAAGAGCAAGTGAGCACCTACCGGAACGTCGTCTAGGTCTTCGACGAACACAGCGCCTTGATCGCGGAATCTGTCGACCACGTACTGGTTGTGGACGATTTCGTGATAGACGTAGATCGGCGGGCCAAACGCCGCGAGTGCGAGATCGAGGCTCTCAACTGCCATGTTGACGCCGGCACAAAAACCGCGGGGGCTGGCCAGGATGATCTTCATGCTGTTCTCGAGGGGAGAGGGCACGGGCGGACGGCGGCTGTTCCTTTACTGGCCATTGTACGGACCAGCTGCCGAGCGGCTCAAGATCGTCGAGTTCTCCAAACCAGCGCAGCTGCCAGCCACCACCCCCGCCTGGCGGCTCTATTTCTTTACCTCCGCCTGCAGCGGTAAGGTTGCGCGTACTCCGAAACTACCGCCTGCCTTGTCCATATCGGTCCAGAGCGTGCCTTCGCCGGCGTAGAGCAACTGAAGCTTGACGTCGTCCGGCAAGCCTGTTGCGAAGATCCAGTTGTTATAGGCTTGCGGAGTCCCGAAGGCCTGGACCGCCAGGCGAAAGCGATCGGCGGTCGCCTCTTCGATCTTCTGCTTGCCTAGGTTCTCGGCTTCCCCCTTCACCTTCTCGGCTTCTGCTTCTAGAGCTGCAGTCTTTTTCTCGATAGCCGCCACCAGCCGCACCGTCTCGGCCCGAATCGTCTGCGCCTTGCGGTCGCCTTCAGCCAGTCTCGCCGCGACTTGTTTCTTGGTGTCGACTTCGACGGTCTTGCTGGCCAGCAAGACCTGTTCCTCGGCCTCGCGGAAGTTGGCTTCCTCCTTCGCAGTTTCCTGTTCTTGCTCGCGGGTCAGAGTCAACTCGTCCGCAATGAACGACATCTGAATCGGCTTGCGAACTTCTTCCGGTATGTAGACATGGCGCACGAGGCCGTTGAGCAACGTGATCTGCTTCGCATCCAGGACGGAGTGGAACTCTTCCAGACTGGCCTTCTGGTATTCCTCCCGATCGTCACCCACCAACAGCTGGACAGCCTTGTACTCCGAGCCATTGTTCCTCAAGATCGAGTCGATTTGCGGCAGGACGATCTTCTGTTCGACCGCACTGACGTTGCCGATCGTCCGAATTGCGTGCGGCGCTTGATCGGGCATCAGGCCCCAGATCGCAGTAAAGTCGAGGTGCATGGAGAAGCCATCGCTGGACGGAAACTGGATGCCGCTGTCGTCGTCCGCGATCTGTGGCTCTCCGTTGGCATCGACGACCATTTCGCCTTGGGCATCACGCTGGACGGCAACTTGAATCGTGCTATTGCGGTAGCCGATCTCGACAATATCGATGTTCTGTTCCCTGCCGTTGATCG
>CBDCWT010000008.1:0-42170 GCA_965223305.1 Pirellulaceae bacterium
GGTGATCCCCGCAAGCTGGATGTAGTGACGAACCAACTGAGACAGGTTCGGTGCGCCGAAAGGGCGTCCTCGGCGCGACAGATAGATCGTTGTCTCGTTACGCAGGCAGGCTAGCTCTGGACGGACTTCCTCCAGGTACTTACCGAGCCAACCGAGGGCGCGTTCACCAATCGGTACGTGACGGTCTTTGCGGCCCTTGCCTTGGCGAATCAGGATCGTGCCGCGTTCCCAATCGACGTCGTCTACTTTCAAGTTGATCAACTCTCCACGACGGATTGCCGTCGAATAGAACGTCTCCAGGATCGAGCGGTCACGGATGCCCAGTGAGTAGCTGAGGTCACACGCGTTCATGATCGTGTCCACCTCACGTGCTGAGAGAACGTTCTCGGGCAAGCGACGTTCTTCCTTGGGGAACTCCAGCTCTGCCGTTGGATTGCTGGCGATCAACTTCTCCTTCGTCAGCCAGCGGAACCAACACCGTAGGCCAACCAGACGGGTCAACTGGCAATCCGCGGAGGCGACCAACAATTTGGCAATTTGGCTCGCTGTGAGCAACCGGCACCGGCAAGTCATCGAGAAAGACGCTCGCTCGTTCCCCCAATTTTCCGGCTTGTCTGGTCCAGCGTGTCAACCGAGAACTTGTCATCAAGCACCGTTTCCAGATTCTCAGCCGACTGATGGCGGACTCGACACAGAATAGCTGCGAGATCATATCGCGAAGCTGGCAGGAGAGCAGGTTCAGCTGATCTGAGACCTCCTCAGGACTAGCATTACACTGCCAGACGGGGTTGTCAGAAGTGACTAAATCGACGACGTTCATTGCAACGGCCTCCTTGCCTTTGTGAATCGGAAGGTCGAACACCCGAATCATGGCAGGAAGGCCGTTTCTTGTTTACCCAGATTTCTCAGCTCTCGCCGCCGAACGGCGGGTTGCCGGTCATACCCTTCTGCTCCCCGGCTTCACTTTTCTCTCAAGCAATTCCAACAACTCCCCATGCCCCTTAAGGACTTTAGATATGCGCAGCTTCTCGCCAT
This sequence comes from Pirellulaceae bacterium, assembly GCA_965223305.1. Taxonomy (GTDB): domain Bacteria; phylum Planctomycetota; class Planctomycetia; order Pirellulales; family Pirellulaceae; genus CBDCWT01. The sequence goes on from CBDCWT010000008.1 coordinate 1,036, forward strand.
CTGCAAATCTTAGAACATATGAGTCTGTCATGCGACTGAAGTGTATAGACTCAAGATTGCGCCAAGTGACATAACGCCAGCCACGCCATGGCGTGCGATAAGACATACCAGATTGATCGTATCGCCCTTTAACGCCAAAAAACTCGACAAGACAATACACTGCACAGATGCCAAACCCAGCAGCGCACGCCACGATTGACATAACTTCTCGCGTTATCGGGAACACATCACTCCGAACCATCGCACTTGCAGCAAGCATCGAAATCACCATACATACCATGCCAATGGCAAACATCTCCCAACCGTATTCAAGATCGGAACTCGCAGAATGTTTGCGGCTCTTGGCTACACCAATCATAACAACATAGGCTATCGTCGCTCCGATTAGTCCGATAATGATCGCTCTTGACATAGTGAAACACGTCTATTCACATGAGACGAGCGTGGTATCGACACATTCCATTTATTGCCGAAAGCAGTCCCCGCACTTCGCTGGAACTTCGCCTACCGCCACGTAATTCTACCAATCCAACAGCCAGCACTTTTCTCCCCATGACTTCGGAAACCAGCGCTGCATGCCAAAGGGAACATACCAAGGGCTTTCGTTCTCTTTCATAGGTGCCTGATTCGGCACCTGTGGCGCGTCGTTGCTTTTTATTTTGTCTTCCGCATAATCCGCCGCGGCATCAAGAGCTTTGTTTGCCCCGACGGTTACAGCACCAGCCACTGTAGCCTTTGTCGCTTCAGAAATCGCTGCTGGTTTCATTTTTTGCAACTTTTGGATTTTCTTTTGGATCTTTTGTAAATCTTTCGCCTTGTCCTTGTATTTATGTGCCTGAGTAATGGCAGACCTAATTTTGTGCAGTTGTTGGATCTTGTCACTAACCTGCACAACATCACAAAGCTTTTCTCCAACTTTCAACAATCCCACGCCAAATGCGCCGGTTGTCGCGGAGACGCCGACGTCAGTCCAGTTGATGTCAAGCGCTGGTTCACCAACTAGCAGATTCGTTCCGACTTGAAAGGCGATCTCCAAACCAGCGCCAGTAGCAGCGCCAACAATGAAATTGACGATTAGCCCATCAGGGTCCGTCGCGCCCGTCGTAAAGTTCCCCACATACCGATACAGATTCGACGGATCCCCCTCAAACCCAATCGGATCCTCACTGATCCAACCGCCCACAGCAGGGTCGTACCATCTTGCCCGATTATACTGCAAACCGACATCCTCGTCCCAATCGCGGCCGGTGTAGCCAAAGAGGAAATCAACCGAATTTGACTCGTTGACGCGGTTGCCAAACGAATCATAGACCACATGATTGACAACCGTGCCTTCGTTATCGATGACATCCCGCACACTCCCCAGGTGGTCGGTGAGCGGCCAGTAGACGTCTCCGTTCGCCGATGTCGTCGCGACCTGCTCGTCCGCCAAGATCATGTCGACCACCGGCCCGTGAAGATAACGGTGTGACAACTCCGCGCCCCCAGAGCCCGACTCCTCGGTGAACTCCAGGGCAATGTGCTCACCGTCGTACACCCAGGTTGTTGAGCGATCGACAGTCCCATTGCCATCGTCGTCTTCATCCTTGCCGATTCGCCGATCAAAGGCGTCGTACCTGTAGTCAAACTGCTCTTGAATCGTGCCGCCACTATCACGGTCGATCACCGAGACCAGACGATTGCGGTAGTCCCAAACGTACTCGGTGTACGAACCATCCGGCGCCGTTTTCCTCGTGCGATTGCCCTCGGCGTCGTACTGGTAGTCGTCGGTGCCTACCGACTCCAAGCGATTGTCTTTGCCAGTTGTGTACGCGGTGGTCGTGGCACCCATGGTGGTCTGCGTTCGGTTTCCGTTTCCCTCGAAGTCGTACCCTTCGAACGCAGGAACAAATGGACTTGGCGCACCCGCACCGGCAGCATAGGACGCAGAAGTCAGCTGATTGCGAAGATCATACCCGTAGGTCGCCACGAATCCGTCCTGCCACGACGAAAAATTCGTCAGCCGATTGCCCTCATCATAGTCCAAAAAGTAAGCGGCCAGCGTGTCACCACCAGTTTGGAAGCCGCTGCCGTTCCACGGCGTCGTGGTCTCGACTTTGGAATGTGTGATGCTCGTCACACGACCGGCCTTGTCGTAGTCATACAGCGAATGGGCCACGAGATCGGAACTCGATCCACCGACTGCATAACGTCTTATGTCAGTCAACTGACTTGCGGCGTCGTACGCGAAATCGACCTGTTTCCCAGCCACCGCGTTTCCACCTGCTTGGCCACCCTGGACAATCTCTACCAGCCGATACAGACCATCATACGCAAACGCCGTCAGAAAGTCTTTGGTCGTCGTATTGTTCTCGACAAACGCCGCTTCCAGCGATTCCCGGTTGCCTATCAAGTCGTACGAGTGTCCCAGAACCACATCTTCAGTGAGGCTGCTGTACTGATGTGTCTCCGAGGTAACGCGATCCAGATCATCGTAGGTGAACTGGTAGTCCACCGTCGCACCCGAATCGGTGACGCTGAGAAGATTGCCCACCAGGTCGTAACCAAAAGTGAAGGTTCGTGAACTGACGTCGTTCCACTGTTCCTGTGTCACCCGGTATAAGTCGTCATAGTCGTAGGTGGTCAGGCGATTGTTGCGATCGGTCACCGTACGCAGGTTACCGACTGCGTCCCACTTGTACTGCCGCACGTCACCCGACTCGTTCGTTTCACGAAACGCGCGGTCCCAGCCGTCGTATTCCCATGTGGTAGTATTGCGAGAATTGTTGTTGGTGTTGATGTCGGCCGCATCAATCAGACTGGTCATGTTGTTGACAAGGTCGAAGGTGTACTGAGTCACGTCTCCGTTGGCATCTGTAGCTTTGGCTTTGCGGAACAGATGGTCATATTCATACGTCATCGTGTGTCCCAACGCGTCGGTCGACTGTACCAAGTTGCCAATCGAATCGTAGGTGTAGGCCATCGTCGGAGAAAGTTCTCCACCGGGGGTGGCATCGGGATCCGGCGGAGTGATCAAGACCACTCGCCCGAGTCCGTCGTAGTCGTACGTTGTCTTGCGGCTCAACGGGTCAAGGACCTCCTTCAACTGGTTGGCCGCGTCATAGACATACGTGGTCAAGGTACTTTCCGGCGCCAACACGCTAGCCATCCGCGCTCGACCGTCGTAGCTGTAGGTTGTGGCATTGCCTTCGGCGTCGTGCACATTCTTGAGTTGGCCGTCCGGATAGTAGTTGAACCAAGTCACGGGATGCTGGCTATCGACTGCCGGCTCGCTCACGTATTGCACGCGTCCCAAGAAGTCGGTCTGTGATTCGGTGATGCGATCTTCAGGGTCGGTGATTCGCTCGATCCACCCATAGCCAGTCGAGACGTACTGCAAGCTGGTCACCGGCCGCAGGGTTCCGCCGTCAGGATCCGGCTCGGCGATACTGAGCGGGCGGTCCCAGGCGTCGTAATGGAAATCGGTGGTGTGGCCCAAGGCGTCGGTCGTCGACCAGAGATTGCCCACGTTGTCGTAGACATAAGTCGTTACTGGCCCCGCTTCCACGATCTGCCCGGTAACTGTGAAGAGATCAACAAAGGGCGCCACGACTTTCGTCAGACGATCCAAATGGTCGTAGGCGAAGCTGCTGGTTCTCCCTTCGGCGTCCGTCACCGATGTGAGATTGTTGTTGCCGTCATAGTTGATGAAGTGCGTAATAGGTCGACCTTGCCAGGACGCCCAATCAGGATGCCCGCCGGTGGCTGCAGACCAGTTGGCCGGCATCGCATTGACGTCGCAGCTCGTAGCAGTGGTGTCCGCCGTCGGACTAGGTTCGACCATCCACACAGGACGATTCCGCCCGTCGTAATAGAAACAGCTGGTGTGAACGGAGGCGACGGACAGCGGATCGAGATTGAACTGTGTCACGCTGGCCACATTGTCAAAGGCATCATAGGTGTATTCGGTCACCAACGAAGCTTCGGGGTTCGCGCCGTCTGGATCGGCCGACGTTACTCGGATCAGTCGGTCCAGTTGGTCAAATTTGAACTCCGTGAAACGACCTATCTCGTCGGTGAACTTGGTCAAGTTGCGGTTGCCGTCATATTCATAATGCACAGTCGCTGCCAGCGTGCCGTCCTGAGCCGCATAGGTGACTGACTTCAACAATCCATAAGTGGAAACGTCCTGCGGATTATCAAAGTAGGCATAGGTGGTTTCCAACTTGGCGGTCCGCCCAGTGGTCACTTTTTCGCGCACCACCAGTCCGTTTGGCAGAGCCGATGTCTGCTCTGCAGGCGAGTACACGTACTCCGTAATCGCATCCTGTGGAGCGGCGTAGTATGCGTGACCACTATCCGCCAGCGACGGATCGTTGATGCGGTTGATCACGTTCAGCACGTCTATGCTGGTGAAGCCTCCGTCGCCGCTGCTGTCCAAGAAAGGCTCTTGCGGCTGTCGCACGTCGGGCAGAGGCGTTTCGCCTCCCAATTGATTGATCCGGTTGATCAGAGACAGTACATCCCCCACTGGAGTCACGAGCCCGCTGTCGTCGATGTCGTGGCGATTGACCGGATTCTGCCAGGGCGAGTGCTGCGGCCCGCGATGCACGCGGGCACCGGGGGCTTGGGCAGTAATGCTGTCGAGATTTGCGTTGCCGTCGAGACCGAACAGCGTGAGCTGCCCTAACTCGTTGATGAATTCACGTGGCCGTGAAAGAAAGTAGCCATCGTTGGGATCCTGCGGATCGTCGGGCCAATCCAGTGTGTAAGTCGCCAGGGCGAGCTTGGGCAGCCGCTGGCGGGTAACGTTGCTATCAACATCGTGGTCAAAGCCGATGTATCGCTTTTCGACGGACACCGAGTGGTCGATCATCAGCGCCGGATCCAAGTCGGGCCGGAGAGTGAAATCATCTGCGTCCGGTTCTGTGATGACTTTGATCTCCCCTCGATCCTGCACGACATTGCCGTAACTGTCCACCTCGGCCGGTTTCCGCTGGAAGCGGAACGTCTGGTTGTGCGCGTCCACGATCTCGAGCACGCGGCCCCGCTGGTCGATCTCGTACTTCGTTAAAAACCCTCGTCCATCATTGACCTCGGCGACATTCTCGAATTCCTCAAGTGTACGCGGGCTTTGGCTGCCGGGCGTCCAGCCGGCGCCGACCGGTAGCTCTTCATCCTGGCGGTAGGCATTCAGGCTCCAACTCGAGCCATCCGGACGAGTGATCGTTACTGCACCTCTCCACTGGCGCGCGTAGCCATAGTTCGACGAAGTGTAGACAAGGGAGGTCGTCTGGTCCTGGCTCTCCGGCCCCGCCACACCTTGTGCGCCATTGGCGTGACGAGTGATCGAAACGAGACGATCTTGGCTGTCGAGCTGGAAGGTCGTTTCCGGCTGAGGCCCCGAGACGTAGCCCGCGATGGTGGGATCTGGGAGACTGACCACGATGGTGTCGGCGACCGAGTCATAGACGAGCGTACTTACACGGCCGGCAAAATCGGTGAAAGTGACCGTCCCAGTCGGTTGATCGTAGACAATCGTAGTTTCCCGCTTAAACGGATCCGAGATTTTCTCCAGACGGTCATTGTTGTCATAGTAAAACCGGGTTTCGTTGCCATTGCGGTCAGTGTAGCTGTAGTGGCGACCCGCCTGCCATGTCTTGTTCACACCGCCAACGGACTCGGTATAGGTGCTGACTGGAAAGCGGTCCACGTCCCCGTATCGATCAGTCAGCACGTAGAAATCGTCGCCGGTCGAAGGAGTCGAGTTGTCGTCGATCGTCAGTTTGGAGATCGTATCAGCGGCGCTATCAGAACCATTGGGATACCACGACACCGTGTTGTCGCCGCGCACGATGGCCAACCCATCAGTAGCCACTGGGGCCGTGGCGGTGTAGACCCACATTTTCGTCGACAGAGCCTGCTTCAAGAAAGGAAACGTCAAACCGGGGGCCAGATCGTTGTTCTTCCACCGGTTCACAACGACGTGAGACGTCTCAACACTCCAGGTGTCTGAAGTATTGCTGCCGGTACCATCGAGTACATAGCTATACGAGCCGGTATCGATCGTGTCCACATCCACTGGTACGGCGAACGCAACCGTTTCATCTTGCAAGCTGGACGTATCGAGCGTGAAGACAAGCGGCGGGCTGCCAGGTAGTGCTGGACTGCCGTCCCACTTGTTGACCGCGACGCTCACATCGATCGAGTCGGGCCAGACCGAACCTAGCCGACGGAACTCGCCACGGACCACCGTTTGTGTGCCGTGGGCGCCCTCACCCAGATAGGTCACGAGGTCCGGAACAATGGCAGTGTGTACCGCGGCACTGTGCGTGCTGGCACCGATCTGCTCAGCTCCGCACACGATGCAGACACAGCTGCACTGCTCGTCGGAGGTCCCATCAATTTGTGCTCGTTCGTCGGGCATCTGGGCGGCATTCGTGTTGTCGATGATGGTGACCTCGGCCTCCAACTCTGTGTCGATGAAAGCACCCGGGTCCGGTGTCGTGATCTCTTTCTGAGACTCCAGATTGGCGTGTACGATCTCGTTCCCTTCAGAGTAGAAGTCATCCGACGGTAGGACGTCGACGTTCACGCTGGTGACGTGGTCCAGAACCAGCAGAAGCGGATCTTCGGGAGCGACGAAGAGCTTACCGGTAACCTCTGGATCCTCGTCATTGAGATGACCGATCGGCAATCCAACATCGGGATCGGGATTCACGTCGCGGCTTAGTGTGTAATCGACCGGCCCCCTGAGTAAGCTCTCCGCGTGGGGTTTGGCCGCGTTGGGAAACTGATCCGGATCCGCGTTGAGAATCAGGCGAAACGAGGAACATAGCTGGTTCGCGCCTCCCGAAATTGTAAAAGTCCCGGGGAGTTCGTTCTGTTCGTGCGCTTGCGGATCGGACGCCGTGAAGGTGATTGTTTCGGCGTCGTCAGTAATGGTAACGGTCCCGGTGGTTTGGTGCCCTGTCAAAGTGACGGTTTCATCTCCTTCCTCTTCGTCAAACTCACTCGTGACGTCAACCACGAAAACAAGGTCGTCCTGGTCGCTCAGACTGCTGTCGAAGATGATATGGAGCTCCTCTCCGATCACGTCCAGCACATGGTTCGAACCTGAAACGAATTCATAGTCGACTTCGTGCTCGGCGCTCCCAGCCAACGTGAAGACGAGCTTGCTACCGAAGGAACTCCAGCTGTGCCCCTGATTCAAACTGATTGTGAATTTGCCGTCCTGGATCTCATTGCAGTAGTAGAGAGCCGAGTTCTCTTGCCCATTGTCGCCAGTAATCGTGATCGCACCTCCTGGTGGATTGTCGTCATCTACGACTGTCACTTCGGTCGTGGCTGTATTCCCGAACGAGTCGCTGACGGTAAACCTTATTTGACTTTCCTCCTCGGCATCCGTGTCGTGTTCGAGTTTAAGTGTGAATTGACCCGTCATGTTGGGCGGCTGGCCGGTCAGCGACACGGTATCCTCATTCGGTCCAGCACCGTCAACGAAAAAGTCGTCCGGATGTTCGGCGCCGTTTCCTATCGTGTCGTCGACGAATGACAGCGTCAACGAAGTTTCACAACCCTGACCAGTGGCGTCCACGGTAACAACCGACTCGGCATAGGACCCCGGGGTGGCGTCGCTTTCATTGAGCGTGGCAGGGGCGGCCGACATACTCAGCTCGCAGTCGCCGAGGTCGAAGGAGCCGGGCGTCCAGCTGCCAACTTCGCCCGTTATCTGCAATTGTGCCGACCCAAAGTGAATATCGTATGGTGAAACAGGGTTATCCTGCCCGTAGACGCTGACATCGCCTGCAGGCAGGTCGTCCGCCGGGTCAGCGTAGAAGGTTGCCGTACCTGCTTGCTCGGCCCGCAGCAGCGTGCTGAAGAGGAGCCGTTCGTTTGGCCCCAGCGGAGCCAAGCTGGCGGCACTAGCGCCCACCTCGTTCAGGAGGCCGGGCGTCGTGAGGTCGTAGGATTGGGCAGTCGTATAATCAGTCGCAAAGACCGGTGTCTGACGGACGGTGACGAGTTCTTCGTCGAACAACACGTCGAAGTAGGCACTGAAGACTCCCGTCGCCGACGCACGCAAATCCTTGGTGTAGGCATTGAGCGTGAACTCTTCGCCGGCGTCCGCTCCGCTGATCGGATTGCCCAGTTTGTCGACGAGCTCCAGCCGGAGGTGGTGTAACATTCTTTCTGTAAAAGCGCAGTGGCGCGCCGAACTTAATTGATTCGGAGCGTCGCTGATAGGCGGCTTGAAAAAGCGTGGGCCGCTGTCGATCTTTCTTTTCGCAGGACACTACTCTAGCGAAAGGAGACCCACATGGCCCACGACGATCAATCTACTCGTTTCGAAGAGCTGCTCCAACTACTCGGCGAACATGGCTTTGAGGGAATGGGGCACGCGATTGAGATTCTCATGAATGAGGCGATGAAACTCGAGCGCGCGGAAGCCCTGGGCGCGATGCCGTATCAGCGGACCGAAGCGCGACGTGGATATGCCAATGGATACAAGTCCAAGACGGTCAACAGCCGACTCGGCCAACTGCGCGTTAACGTTCCTCAGACCCGAGATGTGGAGTTCTATCCGTCGACATTGGAACGGGGCGAACGCAGTGAGCGGGCGCTCAAATTAGCGGTGGCGGAGATGTACGTGCAGGGAGTATCGACCAGGAAAGTGGCGGAGATCACTCAGGAGCTGTGTGGATTGGAGGTCAGTAGTACTCAGGTCAGTCGGGCCGCCGAGCTGCTGGACGAAGAACTGCAAGCCTGGCGGGAGCGTCCACTGGAAACGGTGCCGTATGTGATTCTCGATGCTCGCTACGAGAAGGTTCGCCACGGAGGCAGCGTACGTGACTGCGCGGTACTGATCGCCACCGGCATTTTGGAGAACGGTCAACGCAGCATCCTGGGCGTCAGCGTCTCACTTTCCGAAGCAGAGGTTCACTGGAGAAGCTTCTTGAAGAGTCTGATCGACCGTGGCTTGCACGGTGTTCAGTTGATCGTTTCCGACGATCACGCGGGGCTGAAGCAGGCTCGCAAGGCATGCTTCGCAGGCGTGGCCTGGCAGCGCTGCCAGTTTCACCTCCTCCAGAACGCTCTGAACTACGTACCCAAGATAACCATGCGTCCGGAAGTCATCCAGGACTTGCGTAACGTGCTCAACGCAGCGGATCGTCACGAAGCAGATCGTCTCCTCAAGTTGATGGTCGAGAAGTACGCCGAGACGGCGCCGGATCTATCCCGTTGGCTCGAGACCAACGTTGCGGAAAGTCTGACGGTGTTCGAATTGGAACCTTCTCACCGCCGCCGTCTTCGCACGACGAACATGCTTGAGCGGCTAAACCAGGAGATCAAACGTCGCACCAGAGTGGCAACGCTGTTTCCCAACGAAGCGTCGCTCCTGCGGTTAGTCAGCGCGATCCTCAGCGAGACCAGCGACGATTGGGAAACTGGCAAAGTCTATTTGACAATGCAAACAACGCCTCCCAAAAACGGAACACAGAGAAAGGCTAGCGGGGGTCCAGGGGGGCGGCAATGAGCCCCCCGGTCTGCGTGAACGCAAAAGAAAACGGCGGCGAAGCCGCTCCATACTATTTACAAAACGCGAAAATGAGATCGACAGAATTTACAGAAGGAAGGTTGCTCGACCCAGCCGGACATCGACGTCGGCCGGAGATGGATCAACGTTAACGACAACTTCGTCGACAATCTGGAGTGATCCATCGTCAACGACAGCCTCGAACACCAATTTGTCTGTTGCCAGATCCGGCACAACAAAGGTGGAGGTCGATGAACCTGTGTGTAGCACCTCAGGGCCGACCTTCTGCACCCAACCGTAGTTTAGCTCGCCACCAAAGTCGATGCTATTTACATGCAGGTCGACTTTGTCCCCAATGTCGTAGTCTTGGGGTTGGAGGTAATCAAACTCGATGTCTTTGATTGTGAAGAGGTTGCCATTCCCGTTGGAGCTGTTGGGATACAGGATTGGTTGAACGGCCACCGTGCCCGGCCAGAATTTGGTGGGATCATAGTTGCCGTTTTGCTCCACACCGCTGATTGTGCCGGTGTATTGAGTCCACTGGTCTGGAACGATGTCATAGAAAAGGGTCGTGTAAATAGTGTTGGCGTTTCGCTTTGTGTTGCGAACTTTCGTGCCAGCAAGTAGTGTTGGCCCGGACCACGTGCCGTTCAGCATGATCTTGTCGTTTGCTTCATCAACGTCACCTACAGCCCACACGTCATCCAATTCTGTATGCCGCGTGTAAGTGTAGTCCGGGTAGGTATAGCTGCTGCTGTTGGTATAGGGGTACCAAGCAATGGAGCGTTGGTGCGCGACGCTGCCGTCGTACCAACCCGAGGCGTTTGCCAGGTGAATCTCCGTCGACTGGCCTTGAACTAGGTCTTGCGTGAGGACCGTATCCGTTGAGCCGGCGACTTTCTGAATGTGATGTGCATCAATTTGATTCCCATCAGAGTCATATTGTATCAGCCCCAGGTACTGACGATTGGTCGGGATGTACTGTCCGCCCTGATCGTCACCGCTTCTGGCGGTGGCAGACAGTGTGTAGCTGCCGGAGGTATCAACGGGGGTAACGGTATCGCCAACGAACGAGCCACCTTGGATGTTCTGACTGTGGCTGTCGCTGCCCCCGATCGTAACCGCATCTAGCAGGGCGCGCGCCTCTCCAACTTCAGCCGTATAGTCGGCAGCCGGTGTCACATCAACTGACACGGTCTGCGTCTCCGTCGTTGTGCCATCAGACACCGCGAGTTCAAAACGCAAGGTGTGGTCAGCAAGCTGGTCGGGAGCAGTAATGCTCGCAGTGCTCTGCGACGGATTTGTGATCGTTACCGGTGGGCCGAATGTCTGCGTCCAATTGTAAGTTAGACTGCCTCCACTAACCGCGAGACTGCCCGCGTGAAGGTCAATAGCGTCACCGGCGTGAAAGGGTTCTGGCTCCTTGTAATCAAGCTCGATGTCTTTGATTGTGAAGAGGTTGCCGTTCCCGTTGGAGCTGTTGGGATACAGGATTGGTTGAACGGACACGGTGCCCGGCCAGAATTTGGTGGGATCATAGTTGCCGTTTTGCTCCACGCCGCTAATGGTGGCTGTATAGCGGGTCCACTGATTTGGAACGATGTCATAGAAAAGGGTCGTGTAAATGGTGTTGGCGTTTCGCTTTGTGTTGCGAACTTTCGTGCCAGCAAGTAGTGTTGGCCCGGACCACGTGCCGTTCAGCGTGATCTTATCGTTTGCTTCATCAACATCGCCTACAGCCCACAGGTCATCCAACGCTGTGTGCCGTGTGTAGGTGTAATCCGGGTAGGTGTATCCGCTGCTGTTGGTGTAGGGATACCAAGCAATGGAGCGTTGGTGTGCAACGCTGCCGTCGTACCAACCCGAGGCGTTGCCTAGGTGAATCTCCGTTGACTGACCTTGAACTAGGTCTTGCGTGAGGACCGTATCTGTTGATCCCGAGACTTTCTGGATGTGATGCGCATCAATTTGATTCCCATCGGAGTCATATTGTGCCAGCCCCAGGTACTGGCGATTGGTTGGGATATACTGCCCTCCCTGATCGTCACCGCTTCTGGCGGTGGCAGACAGCGTGTAGCTCCGGGACGTATCGACGGGGGTGATGGTATCGCCAACAAATGAGCCGCCTTGCGTGTTCTGACTGTGGCTGTCGCTGCCGTTGATCGTGACTGCATCCAGTGATGCCAAGGCAGCTCCGGCAGGCCCTCCAGCGTAGCCGACGTCGCCCACGACAACGATTACACGTTCGGTCTCGGTGTTTCCGCCATCTGTGATGTCGACTTGAAAACCAAGTGTATAGTCGTGTGCCTGGTTGGGGGCAACGACGCTGGCAGTCGATGTGGTGGGGTTAGTGATAGTCACCTCTGGACCGGAGATCTGAGTCCAGTTGTAGGATTGGCTGCCGGCGGGATATTCAAGCTGGTTTGTACGAAGATCGATCGCATCCTCGGCCTGGTAAGCTTCGGGACTGGCATAATCGAACTCGATGTTGGTAATCGTGAAGAGGTTGCCGTTCCCGTTGGCGATGTTGGGATACAGGACGGGTTGCACGGACACGGTGCCCGGCCAGAATTTGGTGGGATCGTAGTTGCCGTCTTGCTCCACGCCGCTGATAGTGCCGGTGTATTGACCCCACTGATCCAGAACGATGTCGTAGAAGAGGGTCGTGTAAAGAGTGTTGGCGTTTCGCTTTGTGTTGCGAACTTTCGTGCCAGCAAGTAGTGTTGGCCCGGACCACGTGCCGTTCAGCGTGATCTTGTCGTTTGCTTCATCAACATCACCGACAGCCCACACGTCATCCAATTCTGTGTGCCGTGTGTAGGTGTAGTCCGGATAGGTGTATCCGCTGCTGTTGGTATAGGGATACCAAGCGATGGAGCGCGCGTGAGCGACGCTGCCGTCGAACCAACCCGAGGCGTTTGCTAGATGAATCTCCGTTGACTGGCCTTGAACTAGGTCTTGCGTGAGGACCGTATCTGTTGATCCCGAGACTTTCTGGATGTGATGCGCATCAATTTGATTCCCATCGGAGTCATACTGCGCTAGCCCCAGGTACTGACGATTGGTTGGAATATACTGTCCTCCCTGGCCGTCACCACTTCTTGCCGTAGCAGACAACGTGTAGCTCTTGGTGGTATCTACCTGGACAATCGTGTCTCCGGTGAACGAGCCTCCCTGCGTGTTCTGACTATGCGTGCTGCTGCCATTAATGGTCACAGCATCAAGAGCAGCGCTCACGCCGACTTCATCGGAGAGCAGCTGGGTTCGAGCCGATTCTGCGTCCACAAGGCCAGCACCGGTAAGAGCATCGTGACCCGTTGTCCCCATATCGATAGCTGTTTCGCCGATCACGTCATAGAGTTGCCGTGGTGTGGCTGTCGGCACCGCCTCCAGCAGCAAAGCTGCGAGCCCGGCAGCATGTGCCGCTGAGGACGATGTTCCGCCAAAATTTGGTAGCGTGTCTGCGTCACTTGACACGTCGCTACCGAAGAAGGTGTTATTACCGCCGGAAGGCGCTGTGAAGTCCGGCTTCTGGCGGTCAACCGGCGATTCCAGCACTCCGCCAACAGGATCCAGATAGATGGCGGTCCCACCTATTGATGAGACCGGCTCGACGAGGGGAGGAGACGTTCCATACTCCGGCGTGTCGTTCCAGAACGCCGACCCGACAGCCGCTGCTCCGGCCGCGTTCGCGTGACCAAAAATTGTGCTGCTGCCGGTGTCAAACTCGACGTTCGTCATCCCAGTGCCGCCGTTGGCAAACTCGATGTACTTGAGCCGATTTGGATCCGGTCCACTGAAATTGACGATCAACAAACTGTAGTTCTGGGACGAGCCAGTTGTGTTCGTGAACTGCAGGATTTCGACAGCGTCGTTTCCGATGTTGTGGTCTAGACTAGCTGCTACAACCTGGTTAGATGAGTTCAACAGGTAGATGTCCAAGTCAGTTGATGCACCTTCGTTGCCGGTCACGGATGCGAAAGGTTGATCCCATTGCAGAGAGAGAGTGACTGAGCTACCGTCGTCCAGCGTGAAATTCTGAAAGTCATCAGTGACTGTATCTGGATCAAAATCATGGGCAATGCCGCCTGCAAACGGCGGTGCGCCAGTTGCTGACGAGAAATAGCCAGCAGCGTATGGAGTCCCAACCCGATAGTCAGTCTCGTACGAATTATCGCCGTTGTTTCCCGCCGCCGCGAAGTAGGCAACGCCCGCAGCGTGTGCTGTGTCCACCGCCTGGGCCAGCAGGCCGTCCTGAAAGAACGGCTCGGCGAAATACAACACGTCGTCGACGATGATGTCCGCGGCAGCGATCTCTCGAAGATCGGAGATGCTCTGCGCAAAAGCAGCCTGGCCCAATCCGGCTGTAGCGAATGCCAGCCTTGCCCCCGGGGCAACGTCGTGGATCACCTGAAGCATGGCACGGCCTTCGTCGCTGCCGGAGGTTGCGTCACTGAGAACGTTGACCGGCGCGGGATATGCGGGATTATCGGTGCCGGGCAGATCACCACTGAGCACATCCGCGGCGGCCCCGCCCAGGACGTTGTAGCTGTCCGACAACACACCCACCGTAACATTGATGCCTTCCAAGTTGTGCGTACTGCGGAGGTTGTCGGTGAGTTGCGCCGGGTCGCCTTGCGTTGTTGCGGCGCCTGCCGCTGCCTGGACGAAGAAGGGGCGTACCGATCTGACACCTGTCAGGTCCGCAATCTCGTCGAGTCTGGAGATGGGAACAAATCCCGAAACGACAGGACGCTGGATTCCGGCGACGTCCATCCCTGCCTTCTTGAGACTTTCCACCAGGCGTTCGGGTTCGATCACAGAAATCACGTCCACGACAACCTTCTCGTCTTCGATCTTCAGCAGCCGGTTTGTCGGAGCGAACTCCACAGGGCTACCGGCTTTCTCTGGGACACGCTGTTTGTGCTCATCAAACTCAAAAAAGAGACGGGCAAGTTCAGTGCCTATCTTTTCCAGCGGCCCGTCCTTTTCACCCGTTCGGTTGCCGAAGACCCCTTCGGCCGCTCGCTTCCAGATAGTAGAACTGTCCCGGGTCAAATCTCTCGTATCTACCGGCGCCGGCTTTTCACGTTCCACCGGCTCTCTGGGGCCAAGCACTGGAGCTGGAACAACCCCTGGCTTGTCAGCCCCTTTGTCGAGGGGTTGGGCCGCCAGCAAACGGCGATCTTCTAACACCTCTGAGAACAGCTGGCGGTAAGCCCGCTCCCGGCGTATCCGCCGTTGTCGCTTACGAATATGCCTGGAGACGAGGTCGGATAGCCCTTGAAGACCCTTCATCATGCAGCGCCTTATCAAGAATTCATTGACAACATATAGACTGACACACTCTCAATCTTGGAGAGGACTCGCACCTGTTGTACCGCGTCTCACAGAAAAGCAACTAATAAATGGCGGTCAACGCTTCGGCGCGTGAGAATCAGGGCGTGCAAGTTCTTACCAGGCCATTCTTTTGATGGAGTGCCGCTTGAAAAAAGAATTTCTGACCAAACTGGACACCGCACAGTTTGAAGTCAACGTGGGCAAACTGGAGAGAAGGCAGCCTAATACGCCCATTGGCTGCAGGCGCAGACCGCATGCAGTGCAGAAATCAGGTCGGCGGATCGGTGCCGCCCATGAGCCTCGCGAAACGGATGGCACCCGCGAAACTGATTGGCTTTCCTGTGTGGTTGCACTCTTGAACGAACTGGAAGAGCTGTGCTTGCGGGATCGTAGCCAGCTTTTGCCACTTGCTGGACTGATATTCTGTAATCCCAAGATCGGTGAGTGACTGCTTAGTGCGCAGCCGACCAGACCGACGGTTGCCACCTCGAAGCTTCAGCTGCCTCAGTCGAATTCCAGCCTGACGTTCTGCGAGCAGCTGCACTTGCAGTGCCCGATTTATGATCTCAGCCCCCATCGAGCGATATGGCACTAGCGAGGACTCCGCATGATCGCGGATTGCCTTCAATTCTGCGAGCGATTCAGCGGCCTGAATCGCTGCAACTCCCCACTCCACGAAATACGGATCCGTGGGGGGCGGCCAATCACTGCCGTCGCTCGGTTCGAGATATGGTGAGCGCATGGCTCCTTGCGATGGCGAACGGAAAGCCCCCAGAAGATCGCCGTTTGACCAACAAAGGGCGATCTTCAGACAGCTCTTTTCACCTTTCGATTTCACCTATGATACGGAACCGGACGGTGGTTGGTTTTGATGAATCGGGAGTGCTAGAGCTAGATTTGTACAGAGCAAGGACGCCCATCAATGGTTCACATATAAGATCACTCGATAAATCGCCGACTTTCGGCGAATATTGTAGTGGCGGCAGGAAGGCAACGTACGCATCACACGGAGCCTTTTCGGGCGATAAGATACGACGCCAGCTTGAATCACGCAAGCGACGGATTGACTAAGATCACACCCCCTCGACCTAGAAACACTCTCATGGGTCATGTTGCGGCACAGGGGTGTCGCAGACGGTCCCGATTTTCTGCCCTTAGACCGAACTTCTTGAATCCGCTTTCATTGACAGAAGAATTAGGACAGAAAGATGACGTGGCTGTATGATCTTCTAGATGACTTGAAGGAACCTCTCTGTCACCTTGTTCGACATGTCGGTCGCACCACGTCTCGGAGTCATCGCCGCAACTCCGCCACTCGCCAGGTCACCGCTGTGCCGTTGCGCAACCCAGAAACCAAGTGCTGCCCGTCACGCGAAAACGCTAACGCACTGACGCTCGCCACAAGATCCCGCACCTCCCTGACCAACCTGCCGCTTGAAACTTCATGGACCGATAGCGTCCTCGAGTCCATCCCGATCGCCAACAACGTGCCGTCCTGTGAGATCGCCAGCGCACTGACTCCCGCCGGCACACCGACCGTGTCAATGACCCGCAAGAGTTCGCCTTCGCCCAAATCCCAGACTTGAACTCCTCCCAAACCCGACGAGGTAACCAGCCGCCCCGACGAAGAGGAGATGGCCGCAAGCGCCACCCGTTCGGTCCGCAGTACCTGCTTTTCCGCCAACCTCCTCGACTCGACACGCCACTTTCGCAGCTCGGCGCTCTCGCTGACCGACCACAGCTGATCGTCGTCGCTTGAGAATGCCAACGCGGTGATACGATTCCGCCCGGTTCTCGACCTCGAGATCAGCTCGCCGGTCCGTGAATCAAGAACGCGAATCGAGGTCCTCGAGTCCGGGCCGAAAGAACGTTCTCCAATAGTGATCGCTAAGCGTCGCGAATCTGCTGAAAAGGCCAGCGCACCGCCGGCTCGCGGGAATCGCTTCTCAGCGACCACTTCTCCCAATGCAGCATCGAAGAGCTTCAGCGCACCCACGTTACGGCAGTGCTGCCGCCCACGGGATCCACACTGGTTGTCTGATAGAAGTTGCCGAGGACGGCCAGCAGCTGGCTGTCCGGCGAGATGGCAACCGCTTGAATCTGATGAGCGTCGCCGGGAAAGAACGACAGTTCTCGCAGATGGACACCCGCTGCCCCATCCCAGAGATGGACCATGTTGTCCCGCCCGCCAGTGAGCACCAACCCGCCAACAGCGGAGCAAGCAACAGACACGACTTGATCGCTGTGCGACGGCGGATCCTGACACAACAGCTCGCCGGTTGCCAGTTCGAACAGATCAATCTTGCTGCCACGGCCCGCGACAGCAACCTGATCTCCCTGCGGACTGACTGCCACAGACGTTGGCGTTGAACCCCTCGGTTGAACTCGTGGTATCTGGCGAAGCATCGTCTGTTCGGTCAGGTCCCACACGTGAAGACCTTTCCCGCCAGCAGTGACTAGCTGTTGACGGCCCCAATCAACCGCTATGTCATCTGCCGATCGCGTCACCTCGTCGTCAGGCAGTGCGGTAGCCGACGGCACTCCACGATCGAGATCAAAGAACCGGATGTTTGCGGCGGGACGAGCTCGATCCATCGAGCTCCAGCCCCAACCGCATGTTGCCAAACTACTGCGATTCGTGAATGCAACGGCCTTGAGCTGAAAGATGCCCGGCAGCTCGATCGTTTGCGGCGGCCCATTGTCTTGTGTGTTCCAAACGAGAATACCGCCGCGAGTGGTGGATGCGAGCAGGCGCCCGTCAGGAGAAACCGCCAACACCGGCGGCGAAAACCCAGCGGCGCCGTTTCGTCTGCCGTCGTGCGTCGCCTCGACTCCGTGCTCGATATCCCACTGTCGAATCTGCCGGCGATGTGCGCTAAGCAAAGTCCGCTCGTCTTGAAACGCCAGATCGTAGATGCGCAAGTCCGATAGATCACCCGCCACCAGGAGCTCGCTCTGCATCACACGAATGGCCCGACCTGTCGAAGCCTGCCAGAGGTGTATCCGCCCTTGAACGTCTCCCGCCGCAAGAACTTCACCTCCCGGCGAGTAAGCGATCGTTGTCACTGGTACGCGGAGTTCGAGGCGTAGTTCACCCGTCGACGTATCCCAGAGGCAGACGGAACTCCACGGGTCGTAAGACCCGTCTCCACAGACCGCCAAGGTCTTCCCGTCCGGTGAGTACCGCATCTGGAAGACACTCGTGGGTTGACGGAGTCGAGTGGTGCCAAGCTGCTGCCGCGCACCTGCTGGAAGCCGCGGAGTTATGGCCGGCGTCGATTTTGATGCGCCAGTGGCTGACGCGGCAGTTAGCCCAGCAGGCGGCGCAGCGTCGTCCTGCTGAGCGATTAGCCGGACTTGAAACAGACCGAAGAAGAGCAACGCCGAGGCGACGGCCAGCAACGCAGACTGCTTGGCAACGGAGTCCACGACCGGCGCCAAGATACGGTTCACTCGCTGAAAAACCTGCCCGCCACTCCCGCTTTGACCGTGAGCGATCGTGCAGCCACCTGCACGACCGATCAGCATCAGAGCGCGTGAATAAGGCACTGCACCGAACTTCTCCTTGACGCGGTCGTCACAGAGCCACTCTGCAGAGGCCTCGAACCGGCGTATCGACCACCACGCGCCTAGGTTGAACCAATGCAGAATCACAATCAAGCGCAGAGCCAGCGACTTCCAGAGGTCGCCACGTTGATAGTGAGTAAGCTCGTGAAGGAGGATCGCGCGCCGCTGGTGTCCGTCGAGCTGTTGCCAAAGAGACTCTGGGATGAAGACGTGGTAGCCAGATGGGAGCAGACAAAGGGCCGGACCCAGGTCCGCAGTCACGCCCAACTTGACTGATTTACTGACACCGAGATCGACCACCAGCTCTTGCCACTCTTCATGCCACGCTCGGCAGGCGGTCTTCCAAGAGAGTCGCCGAACGAAGCGAACATAGGCTGCCAACCAAGAGGTGGCGACGAGGACTGTACCAAGCGCCCAGATCGAGCCGACAACTTGCGGCCACGTCCACACGGGTGACTGCGGGCTCAAAGGTAGCGAACTCGGTGTATCGGCAGGGACCGCATCCGCCGCAACGGCTGTTGGATCCTGTAGTCCATCGATTGCGGGTGCGGGAGCCGTGAGACGTGGAGCGAGCGGTTCTCGATGTTCTTGCCTCGCCAGTTGCCCAACCGAGACTCGAGCCGGCGGGTCCGCAGGCTCGAACCAAGGTATCAGCAGCGGTACTCGAAAGAAAATCAAACCCTGCAGTAGGACGCAGCCCCAACAGACCCGCTGGGCGCGCGGCGAAGAAACCCGTAGGCACAAGATAGCGGCCTGCACCGGGATCGCAGACACCACCAGCATCAAACTGGCCCGCCCGAGAGCAATCAACCAATCTTCCCACGGAACCATCCAACTCACTCCTTGCGATTCCGGCCCGACTGAGACCTCTCCACACTCGACAGAAGGTTCTTCAGCTCCTCGATCTCGTCCGCTGTCAAATCTGCTTCCGACAACAACTGGGCTACCAGAGGAACGACCGTGCCACCACCCAGCTTCTCCATCAGTTGGGCAAGATGTCCGAGCCCGACCTCGGTCTGTGTGACTGCAGCTCTATAGACAGCAGGTCGCTCGTCGTTGCGGCGTACCAGCCGCTTATCGACTAGTCGGTTCAAGCGAGTTTGCATCGTAGGATAGCCAATCGGCTTTCCGTACTTGCCGAACCGCTGATGCGCCTGCGACAGCGTCAGCGGTCCCTCGCTCCAAAGCATGGCCATCAACTCCATCTCACCCCGGAATAGGCCAGCTTTTTGTCGCTTCCGTCTCTTACCCATATGACACTCACCTTCGCGAATTATTACCAATGTAATAATATATGGGTGGCGGGTCAACTTAACGAGAGGTCTTGACGGCGCTGCAGCTGTGAGGACGCATGGTGCGAAGACGGCTTTCTGCCTACTGCGAGCGAGCTGGTTGAATAGGGCGGATTCGCTTTCCGCGACATGCAGGAGCTCGCACGGCAAAGGCGTTGAATCTGGTTCTGGCCGTTTCGGCGGTACTCGGCCGCGGCCGCGCACGGAGTTGGGAACCTCGATGATGTTGGCACAGCACACGGAGTGTGCTGGCTACGTTGGAGGCTGGCTGCGGTAGGCGCCCGTCACCCGCTTGTTATGGCTGGAAAACTGAGCCGCAATGGGGCGGCTCTATCTGGGGGCCACAGCACACGGAGTGTGCTGGCTACGTTGGAGACTACGACAGAGGGAGTGTGCCCGGCTGCGTTTAGCTGCCCTTCTTTTTCTTCTTGCCTTTGACTTTCGGGGCGGGGGATTTCCGGCTCTGGTTGGTTGGCTGCACTTCGATCGCCAACACCTTCTGCCCCTCACAAAGAGGTGTCACGCTGCCGGTCTGCGAGAGCAGCTCGACTACGAACGTCTCGCGAAACGACTCCTCGACCATCCGCATGGCATTGTCCAGCCGGCGGTGTAGAGGGCAGAGCGTTCCCTCGTGGGAACCAATCCCCAGCGGGCACTCGCGGATCCGCTTGAACGGCTCGACCGCGTCGATGACCTCCCAGATCGTCAACTCCGCGGCATCCCTGGTGAGCACGAACCCGCCATGCAAACCGCGTTTGGACGTCACTAGATTCGCCCGCACTAAACCCTGCATCAACTTCGAGAGATAAGGGGCCGGAACCTGCGTGATCTCGGAGATTCTCTGCGCTGTGCAGGCCGTTCCTTGATGCTGGGCGATCGTCACGATCGCCCGCAGCGCGTATTCAACGGTCTGGGAGATCATCGGCAACCTGTGGGGATAGAAAATCGGGACTAAAAAAGAATTCCAGATCTTGACATCTGTTATAGCAACCGCTAATCTGTCGTGCAATTGAGATAAAGAGACCCGCATATCCCCAATTTGTGTGGGGTTTTGGGGTTCCGCCGGCCGGAAATGGCGAGAGCAATGGGCACGACGTCAAACAAACCGCGATTTTCCCCACAAATCCGCCGGATTCTCAGATGCCCGCGGGCGATGGCCGGGCGGCGATGGCCGACCGGGTGGCTCGCTCTGACCCTAACGGCCTGCCTGATACCGGCGGCCGGCTGGTCCCAGGACACTCCGGACTACTTCCGGCAGAACTGTATGAACTGCCACACGATCGGGGGTGGGCGGTTGACGGGTCCGGACTTGAAGGAGGTGTCGCAGCGGAAGGACCGCGAGTGGTTGATCGGCTTCATGATGAATCCCAAGTCGTACATCGACCGTGGCGATCCGTACGCGATGAAGATCTTGGCGGAATCCCGCAACGTGCCGATGCCCGCATTGCCGGGGATGACGCGGGAGCGCTGCGAAAATCTGCTCGATTTGATTGAGGCCGAATCGAAGCTGGCCGAATCGCAATTCAAAGGCCTGCAGATTTCCAACAAGCCGTTCACCGACGCCGACCGTGTGACCGGCCGCGAGATCTTTTTAGGAAGGACGCGGCTAGAAAACGGTGGGCCGGCGTGTATCGCGTGTCACAGTATGCACGACATACCGCTGCTGGGTGGTGGCGCGCTGGCTCGCGATCGCCGCGTCTCGGATCTGACCAACGTCTACGAACGACTGGATGGACGAAAGGCGCTCAGCGCCTGGTTGGCTGCACCGGGCACCGAGACGATGCAGCCGATCTTCAAGAACCATCCCATGAGCGGCGACGAGATTCACGCCTTGGTGGCTTACTTCGAAACGTCGGCCGGCAACAGCCCTGCGCAACCGGCCGCGAGTCGCGTCGCCTTTCTACTCATGGGACTGTTGGGCGCCGCGGCGGTCATCTTCGGGTTTGACGCGCTCTGGAAGCAAAGGTTTCACAGCGTCCGCCAGTCTTTGGTGGAAACCACCGCGCTGCGGGTAGGCACGAAAACACAGAGCATGCAGGACTCGGGAGAGTCGATCTCGCCGTCCGGATAACCGAACCTCAGCCAACAAAGGCAGACTCGATGAGTATCGTCCAAGACGCAATCGCCTGGATTCGAGATGAGGTCAATCCGCAAGGTCGGCAGTGGGAAGAGTTCTATCGCAATCGGTGGCAACACGACAAAGTGGTGCGGAGCACACACGGCGTCAATTGCACTGGCGGATGTACCTGGAACATCCACGTGAAGGACGGCATCGTCACTTGGGAGATGCAGGGGCTCGACTACCCCATGCTCGAAGCTGGTCTGCCACCCTACGAACCACGGGGTTGCCAGCGGGGCATCTCCTACAGCTGGTACCTCTACAGCCCGCTGCGGGTCAAGTACCCCTATGTGCGGGGCGCGCTGGTTGATCTTTGGCGCCAGGCACGGGCGGATCACGCGGATCCGGTCGACGCCTGGACGAGCCTAGTTAACGACCCGCCATCGCGTCAGCGGTGGCAACAGGCGCGGGGTAAGGGTGGACTACGGCGAGCCGATTGGGACACCGTGCTCGAGATCATCGCAGCGTCGATGGTCCACACGATCAAGCAACACGGCCCCGATCGGATCGCCGGTTTTTCACCAATCCCCGCAATGTCCATGATCAGCTATGCCTCGGGCGCACGCTTGATGCAGCTGGTGGGCGGGATCTCACTTTCGTTCTACGACTGGTATTGCGACCTGCCGACCGCCTCTCCGGAAACTTGGGGTGAGCAGACCGATGTGGCCGAAAGCGCCGACTGGTATCACGCCAAGATGCTGGTCTCGATGGGTGCGAACATCGGGATGACGCGGACACCCGACTGTCACTTTCTGGCCGAGGGCCGCCACAACGGCACCAAGTTGTGGGTCTTCTCACCCGACTTCAGCATGGTAGCCAAATATGCCGACGAGTGGGTTGCCGTCAACACCGGACAGGACGGCGCTTGGTGGATGGCTGTCAACCATGTGTTGCTGACCGAATTTCACCATCAGAAGAAGACGCCTTACTTTCTGGACTACACCAAAAAGTACACCGATGCACCGTTTCTGGTGGAGATCAAGGAGGAGGATGGCCGGGTCCGTGCTGGCCAGTTGCTGCGAGCGGGACGGCTCGAGCAGTACTCGGCTGAAGAACACGGTGACTGGAAGTTCTTGATGTGGGATGAAAAGTCCGACCAGCCGAAGATGCCGATGGGCAGCAGCGGCCACCGTTGGGGAAAGACCAACGGCAAATGGAACTTGTTGCTCAAAGACGGCCGCGACGGCAGCCAGATCAACCCACAGCTCAGCTTCCTGGAGGACCACGATGGAGTCGTCCAAGTTGAACTGGACGACTTCGGTGCCGGCAGAACGATAACGCGCAGTGTGCCGATCAAGACCGTGACGTTGGCCAGCGGCGAAGAAGCACACGTCACCACGGCCTACGACCTGCTGATGGCTCAGTACGGAGTGAACCGCGGACTCGTAGGCGACGATGCTGTGGACTATGACAATGCCGATGCACCCTATACACCGGCGTGGAGCGAAAAGTACACCGGCGTGGGGCGCGACGTACTGATTCGCTTTGCCCGTGAATGGGGAACGACGGCCGAACACACTGGCGGCAAATGCACGATCTTGATTGGTGCGGGCATCAACCACTGGTACCACTCGAACCTGATGTACCGCGCCGGGATCCACGCGCTGATGTTCTGCGGCTGTGTTGGCAAGAACGGCGGCGGTTTGGCTCACTACGTGGGCCAAGAAAAGTTGGCGCCGATGGAATCGTGGTCCTCCATCGCCCTAGCCAAAGATTGGTTTCCCCCCTCACGTCTCCAGAACACGCCCAGTTGGCACTACGTTCACTCAGACCAGTGGCGTTATGAGAAGGACTTTACTGATTACCACACGGTGCCGATCGGTGGCGGCGCGGAGACCACCGCCAAGGGGCACACGATGGATATGCAGGTTCGTGCTGTGCGGCAGGGTTGGCTTCCCTTCTATCCGCAGTTTCCAGAGAACCCGCTCGAGGTGGTCAAGCAAGCTCGCGCTGCCGGCGCTGGCTCGGAGGATGAAATTGCCTCGTGGGTCGCCGGGCGGTTGAAGAACAAGGAGATGAAGTTCTCGGTCGAAGACCCCGACGCCCCGGACAACTGGCCGCGGGTGTGGTTCATTTGGCGCGGCAACGCGATCATGGCCAGCGCGAAGGGACACGAGTATTTTCTGCGGCACTACCTCGGCACCCACGACAACGCTGTGTGCAAGGACCTGGCCCAAGATTCGGTAACCGAGGTCGCTTGGCACGAGCACGCTCCGCAAGGAAAGATGGACCTGGTCGTCGACTTGAATTTCCGCATGGACACCTCGGCGCTCTACTCAGACATCGTGCTGCCAGCAGCAACCTGGTACGAGAAAGCCGATCTGAACTCGACGGACATGCACAGCTTCATCCATCCTCTGTCCCCAGCCGTACCTCCCTGCTGGGAATCCAAGAGTGACTGGGCCATCTTCAAGGAGGTGGCCAAACGCTTTTCGGAACTAGCCGCCAGGCACTTCCCCGAACCGGTCGAGGACCTGGTTGCGGCACCACTGGCACACGACTCGCCGGCTGAAGTCGCCCAACCGGACATGAAACAGTGGATCAAGGGAGAGTGCGACGCCGTCCCCGGCAAGACGATGCCGGCGTTCAAAGTCGTTAAGCGGGACTACAAGAACGTCTACCGCCAGTTCATCTCCTATGGACCGCTGGTCCGCAAGAACGGCCTGGCAGCTCACGGTACGAAGTACACGATTGCCGACGAGTATGACGAGTATCTCCGCACGCACCGCACCGAGAGCTGGGACGGCAACATCTACCCCTCTCTAAGCGACGACATCGATGCCTGCAACGTGGTCCTCCATTTTGCGACCGTCACCAACGGCGAAATGGCCTATCGGTCCTACCAGAATATGGAAGAGAAGACCGGCGTGCCGCTGGTGCATCTCGCCGAAAAGAACCGGGGATTCCGCACGAATTTCAAGGAGATCCAGAGCCAACCGCGGCGTTTCATCAACAGCCCGATGTGGTCGGGGTTGATCGAGAATGGCCGGTCTTACGCCCCGTTTACTTACAACGTCGAATCCGACGTACCGTGGCGTACTCTGACCGGCAGGCAGTCGTTCTACCTGGACCATCCGGTGTACATCGACTTTGGCGAGCACCTACCCACTTACAAACCCAAGCCGTTACCCACCGAGTACTCGGACCTGCAATTCAGTGAAGACGAAGCGCAGGCGATCATGCTGAATTTCCTCACTCCGCACGGCAAGTGGCATATCCACTCGACCTACGGTGACAACCAACGGATGACAACGCTCTCACGGGGAATCTACCCGCTCTGGATAAACGACGGAGACGCCGAAGCGCTCGAGATCCACGACAACGACTGGGTGGAGGTGTTCAACGACCATGGAGTGATCGTCACGCGGGCCGTCGTCAGTGCCAGGATCCCGCCCGGCATCTGCATGCAGTATCACGCCCCCGAACGCACACATGGAATTCCCAAATCACCACTGCGTAAGGGTAGACGCGCGGGCGGACACAACAGCCTCACGCGCACGCGTCTCAAACCGAACTTTATGATCGGTGGCTACGGTCAGTTTACCTACCATTTCAACTACTGGGGTCCGGTCGGCTGCAATCGGGACACCCATCTGTTGGTGCGGAAGTTGCCCGGAGAGCCGATCTATTGACCGAACTCAACCACAACCTGGAGTACCGCACAAGTTAGCAGTGTCACTCTCCCTCTGTCCCTTGCTGGCATCGACGTGCTTGTATCCACGTTCTGCAACCGGCATCCGGAGACGACCGCCACGCCCGCTCGAAACGGTCACATACACCTCCTACTCGGCATAGAAACCGCTGATGAACATCCGCTCACAAGTTTCGATGGTCTTCCACTTGGACAAGTGTATCGGCTGCCACACCTGCAGCGTCGCCTGCAAGAACGTGTGGACCGACCGCAAGGGTGCCGAGTACATGTGGTGGAACAACGTGGAAACGAAGCCGGGCACAGGCTATCCCACGAAGTGGGAGGATCAGGATAAGTACAAAGGAGGCTGGGAGTCCAACGGCAACGGCAAACTCGACATTAAATCGACGAGCAAAGCCAAGATCGTACCTAACATCTTTCACAATCCGCACATGCCCAGCATGGACGACTACTACGAGCCGTGGACGTATGACTACCAGAACCTGTTCAACGCAAAAGAGGGTTCCGATCAGCCCACGGCCGAGCCGATCTCGATGATCGACGGGGAAAAGATCGACGTGCAAGCGGGGCCCAACTGGGACGACGATCTGGGTGGCTCTCCGATCTATGCTGAAAACGACCCCAACCTAGCAGGGCTTAGCGAGCAGCAACGACTACAGTTGAGTTCAGTCGAACGGCTCGTTTTTTTCTATCTTCCTCGCATTTGCAACCACTGTTTGAACCCTTGCTGTGTGGCCTCGTGTCCGTCCGGCGCGCTCTACAAGCGAGGTGAAGACGGCATTGTGCTGATCGACCAGCAAAAGTGCCGCGCCTGGCGTTCTTGTGTGGCGGCTTGTCCCTACAAGAAGACCTACTTCAACTGGTTCACCGGTAAGAGCGAGAAGTGCATTCTCTGCTTTCCGCGTCTGGAAACGGGGCAAGCCCCGGCCTGTTTTCATTCCTGCGTCGGCCGGATCCGCTACCTGGGAGTGTTGTTATACGACGCCGACCGGCTGGAAGAAGTCGCCAAGCTGCCCGACGATCAGCTGGTAGAAGGACAGCGATCGTTGATCCTCGATCCGCACGATCCGGCGATCATCGCCCAGGCCAAGAGCGACGGCATATCTGACAGCGTGATCGAAGCGGCTCAGAAGTCTCCCGTCTATCGCTTCGTGATGGAATGGAAGATCGCGCTGCCTCCGCACGTCGAATACCGCACGCTGCCGATGCTGTTCTACGTTCCTCCGATGTCGCCCGTCCAAGCCAGTAAGCCCGAGGACACGATCCATCACGAGACAGAGGACTTGTTCCACGATATCGACTCATCGCGCGTGCCGATGAAGTTCCTGGCCAATTTGTTTGGAGCCGGACACGAGGGAGTGGTTCGCTACGCGCTCGCCAAGCAAAAAGCGGTGCGCTGGCATCGTCGGGCAGAGACAGTCGGTGATATCAGTCGGGAAGTCGCCGACCGCATGTTGCACGAGGCGCACTGCACGCGCGAAGAGGCCGAGCAAATCTACCAACTTACCTCGCTCTGCACCTTCGAAGACCGGTTCGTCATCCCGCCGATGCACCGCGAGCAGGCGATCGAAATGATGCGCGAGCCACACGAACACCGTGAAGAAACAGGCTTCGGTTTTGTCGGAGGACCGAGGCGGGGGTTGTAGGAGGATCATGTCACACATTCCAGAGGTCCTCGGCGGACTGGCCCGGCTGCTCAGCTATCCGGACCAGCATACGGCACAGACGGCCGAGTGGTTGTTCGTGGTGCTGAGCGGTGAGATCCCAGCGGCCGCCAGCGAGCTCTCTAAGTTCGGTCTTTTCCTGGAACAGCACGACGGCAGTCAGGTGGAAGAATCCTTCACCGGCACGTTCGATGTCAATCCAGCGTGCGCCCTGGAGGTCGGTTGGCATCTGTTCGGTGAAGAGTACGCCCGCGGCATGTTTCTGGTTCGCATGCGCGAAGAACTGCGCAAGTACAGCTTGCCGGAGTCTAACGAGTTGCCCGATCACATTTCGCACGTCCTAGCGGTCGTGGCATCAATGCCAGCTGAAGAGGCCGCGAAGTTCGTCCGCGCTTGCGTTCAGCCGGCGGTGCAGAAGATGAACGAGGCGTTAGCCAAGCAAGAAACACCTTACCGTCATGTAGTCGCTTGTTTGGCGTTGGTGATAACGCAGTGTTGGGGCGCCGCCAGACAGGAAACTCAGGAACAAGTACTAGAGTCGGGCGCGCCGGCCGCAGATCCACTCCATGCATTTCCCGTAGCCGACGTGACTTGCGGGGGCTGCAGCGAACCGGAAGTCGTGAGGCTGAAGGTCAACCCGGCTGCGAACGGCATGCAGAAACACCAGCAGTAGAAGACCTTATTGGCGACGACAACAAATCGATCGGTTGATGCCATGAGTAGTAACTTTCTCGATCAGTTCCTCTTCATTGCCCTCCCTTACGTATGCCTGTTCACGTTCTTCTTGATGACGATCTATCGCTATCGCGTGCAGTCCTTTTCGTATTCCAGCCTTTCCAGCCAGTTCATTGAGAACAAGCATCACTTTTGGGCGGTTGTGCCCTTCCACTACGGCATCCTGGTCGTGACGGCGGGACACTTGATCGCGCTGCTCATTCCGCGGACGATTCTGGCCTGGAACAGGCATCCCTTGCGGCTCTACGTACTTGAAGTGTCAGCGCTGATTTTCGGGCTGCTGACCTTGATCGGGCTGGTCGGAGTGGTCGTGCGGCGATTCTCGAACACGAAGATTCGCAAGGTAACCACGCCGACCGATTGGATCCTGTTTGCCATGCTGGTGGTTCAGACGGTGAGCGGTATTGGCATCGCTTTGTTCCATCCCTGGGGGTCATCGTGGTTTGCCACCAACTTGTCACCCTACCTGTGGTCGGTATTCAAGCTGAACCCTGACATCACTTACGTAGCTGCGATGCCCCACCTGGTAAAGCTGCACATTGTGCTGGCTTTCCTCACCATCGGCTTCTTTCCGTTTACACGTTTAGTTCACCTCCTTGTGGTTCCCAACCCGTATCTATGGCGAAAGCCCCAAGTAGTTCGTTGGTACGGTCGGCGGGGGTCACAACCAACAGGCAAGTAGCCGCCACGGCCTCCAGACAGCACTCACCCCGCCAGACTTCCACCCGCCCCGCCTAGTCATGACCGACCCTCCACATACCGATTCCACCCGCGAGGAAAGGCGTCTGGCCTGGTGGATCCTGGCCGCGAATACCGTGGCGTTCACGGTTTGTTTTGCTGCCTGGATGATGAACGGAGTGCTGATTACTTACCTGGTCGACAACGGTGTTCATTCGTGGAGCCCGTCCGAGATGGGATGGTTGATCGGCATCCCGGTGTTGACTGGCGCGATCTTCCGGCTGCCGTTGGGAATTGCTACCGACAAATGGGGAGGTCGAATTGTCTTCGGAATACTGCTGATCTTGGTGGCGGCCCCGATGTTCTTGGTGAGCTACTGTAACTCTTACTGGGAGTTCTTTACTGCTGGGCTGGGGTTCGGTTTCTGCGGGACGAGCTTTGCGGTGGGCATCGCCTACACCTCGGTCTGGTTTCCCAAGCACCTGCAAGGTACGGCGTTGGGGATTTTTGGGGCAGGCAACGCCGGCGCTGCCGTGACAAGCTTGGGGGCGCCGCATCTGCTGAACTGGCTGACCGACGACGGAGCGAACATCGAAGGCTGGCGGCAGTTGCCGAAGATCTACGCGGCGCTGCTGGTCATAACCGGGATTGTGTTTCTATTGACGACGAGAACACGAATTCCAGCGGGCAGCGCCGCCAAGTCGCTCGGCCAGCGGCTCGTGCCGCTCAAGGAAGTTCGCGTTTGGCGTTTCGGGCTCTACTACTTTTTCGTGTTCGGCGGTTTTGTCGCTTTGGCGCAGTGGCTGGTGCCTTACTACGTCAACGCGTATGCCACTACCGTTGCTCTCGCCGGAGCGTTGGCTGCGTGCAACAGCCTTCCTTCGGGAGTGATCCGCGCGTTCGGCGGTTGGTTGTCTGACAAGTTTGGCGCTCGGACGGTGATGTATTGGGTACTTGGGTCGTCATTGATCTGTTGCTTGCTGTTGATCGTGCCGCAAATGGACATCCGTTCTCCCGGCAGCGGCATCATGGCCAAGACAGCAGGAAAAGTGATCAAGGTCACGGAATCCGAAATCGTCGTCGAGCCCGGCGTGGGAGCGCCGAGAACCTACACATTGAAGCGAAAAGAGGGTGAACTAGTTTCCCAGACAGAGCGAGACAAGGGAGTGCTCGTCCTTCCTCGTTCGATGTCTTGGCAGGAAACGGTCGTCGAAGAAGGCCAGCAAGTCAGTAAGAAGGAGCTGCTGGCGCGCGGTGTCACACAGATCTTCTTCCAGGCCAACATCTGGGTGTTCACCGTGCTCAGTTTGATCATCGGTGCGGTGATGGGCATTGGAAAAGCTGCCGTCTACAAACACATCCCGGACTATTTCCCGGCAGACGTAGGAGTCGTAGGCGGGATCGTTGGAGTGCTAGGCGGACTGGGTGGCTTTATCTGTCCGGTGATCTTCGGCTACCTGCTCAAGGCCACCGGCTTGTGGACATCGTGCTGGATGTTTTTCGCGGTGCTGGTTGCAGTCTGTCTGATTTGGATGCATCTGGTCATCCAAAAGATGCTGAAAGCCGAAGCTCCCGAGCTGCAGAGAAGGATGGAGTAGGCGCGATGGCCCAAACGCCAGTTCACTGGGACGTGGAAGACGACGCCTTCTGGGAGTCAACAGGCAAGTCGATTGCCAATCGCAATCTGTGGGTGTCGATTCCCAACCTGCTGTGCGGTTTTTCGGTCTGGCTCTATTGGGGCATGATCATCAAGATCATGCAGCGGCTGCATTTCGCGGATCCGGAGTTGTTCAACTTCACATTTCGCAACGACGGCCAGCCCTATGATGAGGCCGGTTATCGTGCCTTGTTGTTTACGTTGCCTGCCGTTGCAGGGTTGGCCGGCGCTACGCTTCGGATTCCCAACTCGTTCATGATCTCCATCTGTGGCGGCCGCAACGTCAAGTTCATGACGACCGTGCTGTTGATCTTGCCGGCCTTGGCGACCGGATTGGCCCTGCAGAGACCGGCCACTCCGTTTTGGGTCTACATCATCTTGGCCGCGCTTTCTGGCGTGGGTGGCGGGGCATTTGCCTCCAGCATGTCGAACATTTCTTTCTTCTTCCCGAAACGCATGCAAGGTCTGGCACTGGGACTCAATGCCGGGCTGGGCAACGCGGGTGTCAGTGTGATGCAGTTCCTGATTCCCTGGGCGATCACCTTCGGCATGTTCGGCGGGCTCGGGGGCCCGGCCCAGGAGTTCGTTCAAGAAGGTGAAGTCCAGCAGCAGTGGATTCAGAATGCGGCGCTGGTTTGGGTACCAGTCATGACGATCCTGGCCGCCGCCGCCTGGTTATTCATGAACAACCTTCCACAGCACGACTGCGGCCCGACGCCGGCGGCGATTGGAAAGTACCTGTGGCTGCAGGCGATCGGTTTCATGGGCGCGGCTGTGGGTGTGTTGCTGCTGGTCTTTGTGCCCATCCCGGTGCCGGAGCTCGTACGGATTTTTCTGGTGCTGATCATGGCGGTCGTGGCCACCATGCTCGGAATGCGGTTCATGACCCCGCAGACAATC
Organism: Pirellulaceae bacterium; assembly: GCA_965223305.1. Classification (GTDB taxonomy): domain Bacteria; phylum Planctomycetota; class Planctomycetia; order Pirellulales; family Pirellulaceae; genus CBDCWT01. The sequence goes on from CBDCWT010000008.1 coordinate 32,157, forward strand.
CAGGAGCCGCTTGGCAAGCAGTTTGCCATTTTCAGCAACAAGCACAACTGGGTCATGACCTGGCTGTACGTAATGACTTTTGGATCGTTCATCGGCTACGCCAATGCTTTTCCCAAGCTGATTGATGATGTCTTCGTCACTCCCACGAACGGGCTGAACACATCCAACTACATCTGGATCGGGGCGGCGGTGGGGGCCTTCATACGTCCCGTCGGTGGTTGGCTTTCCGACAAGTTGGGTGGCGCGCGCGTGACCCAATGGGATACCTGGGTCATGGTGGCATCAACCATTTTGGCCGGGTACATCGTTTCGCTGGCCGGGAGTTCGACAACCCCTGAAAAATACTTTATTCCGTTCGTGGTGACGTTTGTCGTCCTCTTCGCGACCACCGGGATTGGCAACGGCTCCACCTTCCGGATGATCCCCATCATCTTTTCCAAAGAACAGGCGGGACCGGTGTTGGGTTGGACATCGGCGATCGCTGCCTACGGTGCCTATTTGATTCCCAAGATATTCGCCACCCAGATCAAGGCCGGGACACCCGAGTACGCGCTCTACGGTTTCGCCGTTTACTACGCCAGCTGTTTAGCGGTGAATTGGTGGTTCTACGCCCGCCGAAACGCGGAGATCAAGTGTTGACCTCGACAGGGTTCCGGAGAGATGGAAACGGGGTGAGACCAAGTCAGGCCGACTGAACCAAGCGGCAGCTGACTTCAAGGAAACGACAAGTGCAACAGCGAATCATCACGGTTGTCTTGCTGATCGGACTGTTCTTCGGTCTGATCACGTTGGTGTACGGGATGTCTTCTTGGAGGCTACCTGATCACGAGACCGGTTACACGCCCCAGCAACCCATCGACTACTCGCACAGATTGCACGCCGGCGAGTTGCAGATTGACTGTGGGTTTTGCCATACGGCTGCAGACAAGAGCCGTCACGCTGGAATTCCGTCCAGTGACGTCTGTATGAAGTGCCACAAGTTCGTAACCAGTTCCTTTGACGTGCTGCAAGACGAAGGCAATCGGGCAGCTGAAGAGAGCCGCCAGCCAAATCGGATCATCTCGGAGGAACTGCAAAAACTCTACGATTCGTTTGGTTTAGATGAGGAGTTACAGCCAAGGGCCGACGCGGAACCAACCTCGATCCCCTGGATCAGAGTGCACAACCTTCCCGACTATGTTTACTTCGACCACCGCGCCCACGTCACGGCAGGCGTGACCTGCCAGCACTGCCACGGACCGGTCGAGTCGATGGAGCGTGTGCGGCAGGTAGAGAGTCTTTCCATGGGGTGGTGTGTGAAATGTCATCGTGAAACGACGGAGAACGGCGTCAACGGCCAACCCGTGCATGCATCAACCGATTGCGCGGTCTGCCACTATTAGCCGTTCGTTTGCGTCGGAGCCGACCTAGCCAAACATCCCGATGAACGACAAACCAAAGCACGAATGGAACCGCCGGCAGTTCTTGGAAGCGGCCGGGTTCACCATGTCCCTCGCAGCGATAAGCGGGTGCGGTCGCGCGCCGACGGAGGTCGCGCTGCCTTTTGCTGTGCAGCCCGAAGCAGTGATACCGGGACGTACGCAGTCGTACGCGGCGACCTGCGGCGGCTGTTCGGCCGGGTGCGGGCTGCTGGTCGGTGTGCGGGACGGGCGACCCTTAAAAATGGAGGGAATGGCCGAGCATCCGCTATCCCGCGGCGGACTATGCTCGGTGGGCCAGGCACTTCCGCTGGGGCTCTACGACAGTCAGCGGCTGACGCATCCGCTGGCGGCGGGTAAAGCGGCAGATTGGGAGTCGGTCGACACTGCGATCGCAGAGAAGTTGGCACAGAGTGCAGACCAGGGCGCTGTGGTCGTAGTCACCTCGAGTGTCATCAGCCCCACCTTGCAGACAATCATCGACGCCTTCCTGGAGCGGTTTAGTGACGGACGTCACGTGACGCTGGATGCCGTAAGTTGCTCTGCGATCCTCGCTGCGCACGAGCAGACGCACGGCCGGCGGCTGCTACCCCGCTATCGCTTCGACCGGGCCGGCGTGATCGTGTCCTTCGGCGCAGATTTTCTCGGCACCTGGATTTCTCCCGTCGAGCACGCGATCGCCTGGCGACATGGTCGTGTTCCTGCGGGGAGTCGTCCGGAGATGTCGTATCACGTCCAATTGGAAGGGCGGATGTCGCTGACAGGAAGCAACGCCGACCGTCGCTATCGACTTGCTGAGGGTGACTATGTAGCGGTGCTGAGCCACTTGGCGATTGAATTCGCCGGTCGCGCGAACTTGCCGCCACCGGCGGGCGAGACAGCGCCGGCCAGTCCCCTGCCCCGGCTGGACCAGGCCAACTTAGCAGAGAGGCTGTGGGCGGCACGTGGAGAGAGCTTGGTGGTATCCGATAGCCAGGACATTCACGCCCAGCTTCTGGTCAACTACATCAACTTCGCACTCGGTAACTACGGAAGACGCTGGATCTGGAACACCCGAGCCGCCAGCGACGAGGTAACGATGCCGACGTCGCAAATCTGGTGGACGACCTGCAAGCCAAAAAAGTATCGGCCCTATTCGTGGCAGGCACGGATCTGACACACAACCTCCCCAATCGGGAGGCGGTTGCCAAGGCGGTCGCTGACGTGCCGCTGGTGGTCAGTCTGGCCGAACGCCAGGACGACTTCTCGTCGCTGGCTCATTTTGTGTGCCCCGACCATCACCCACTGGAGTCGTGGATCGATGCTGAGCCGGTGATGGGCACGGTCTCGGTTTCGCAGCCGACGATTCGCCCGCTCGGTGAAACGCGCTCGTTGCTGGAAAGCCTGACGCGATGGAGCGGTGGCAGAGAGACGGCCTACGAGCTGATCAAGAACCACTGGCAAGACCGTATCTATCCTCGTGCTGACACGCAGCAGCCGTTTCAGCGGTTTTGGGATCAGGTCGTGCACGACGGCTTCGTGCGGGTCGCAGCCGAGTCTCAGCCGGCCGGTGAGTTTCGCACGGAGGCGGTCACCGTGCCGGCAACCTATACCCCGAGCGACGGATTGTCACTGTCCCTCTATCAGAGAGTTGGGTTGATCGACAGCCGTCACGCGCATAATCCGTGGCTGCAAGAGCTTCCCGATCCTGTCACCAAGGTCACATGGGACAACTACGTTAGCGTGTCCGCCGCGGTGGCCAGCGAATACGGTCTCCGCGACGGGGACATGGTGCGTGTGACAGCTCCTAACGGAGCGGACATCGAGCTGCCCGCGCTGGTGCAACCTGGCCAACACGATCGGGTGTTGTCCATCGCGTTGGGATATGGCGTCCAGGGGACGAATCGTTTCACCGATATCGGTCCCCGGTGGCTGGAGGCCCGGCCGACCGTGACCACCGGCGAGCTGGTGGGAAAGAATGCCGCGAACTTCCTCGAATTTCGCGACGGCTCGCTACAGTTCACACAGGCCGTGGTCACGCTCGACAAGCTCTCCGGGCGCCGCGAGCTCGCTTCGACACAATCGCATCATTCTTTGGAGGTGCCTGGCGACGTGGCGCCGCGGGGTGCGGAAGTTCGAGATATTGTCCAGCAAACTACATTGCCTGCCTTTACGCACGACGCAACCGCAGGCAAGCCCGAGCTGCACCATCACGGCGACAAGCAACTGTGGGCTGAAGACCATCCCAAGACCGGCCATCACTGGGGTCTGGCTGTCGATCTGAATTGCTGTACCGGTTGCTCGGCTTGCCTGATCGCCTGTCAATCGGAAAACAACGTTCCCGTGGTTGGCAAGGACGAAGTTCGCCGCGGCCGCGAGATGCACTGGATTCGCATCGATCGCTATTACGCCGGAGAAAACGATGATCTGACTGTGGCTCATCAACCAATGATGTGCCAGCACTGCGACAACGCGCCATGCGAGACGGTTTGTCCGGTGCTCGCGACCGTCCATGGCGAGGAAGGTCTCAACGAGCAGGCCTACAACCGCTGTGTCGGCACGCGCTACTGCGCCAACAACTGTCCTTACAAAGTGCGGCGTTTCAATTGGTTTAAGTACGAACATGACGATGCGTTACAGAATCTGGCGCTCAACCCGGACGTTACGGTTCGCAGTCGTGGCGTGATGGAAAAATGCTCGATGTGCGTACAGCGAATCGAAGACGAGAAACTCGAAGCGAAGCGGTTGGGGCGGCCGTTAACAGATGGGGCGATTCAGACGGCTTGCCAACAGTCCTGCCCGACCCGGGCGATCGTCTTCGGCGACACGAACGATCCGGAGAGCCAGATCGGCCGAGCGCTGCAGGACCCTCGGCGCTACGGAGTGCTGGAGGAGTTCAACTTCAGGCCGTCGGTTTCCTACTTGCGAATCGTGCGAAACCGTGATGACGCCGGCACCGAGGGCGCGGAGACGGAGGCCGATCATCATGCATGAAGTCACTACATCACTTCGGCCTCCACTGGTCACAGGCGACAAGACGATCGGTGATGTGACCCGCGACATCTGTGCTCCGCTGGACCGTCGACCAACCGGGCTGTGGTGGACCGCTTTCGGGCTGTCGCTGGCCGCGCTGTTGCTTGGCGTGGTTGCCGTTTGGTATCAGATAACCAAGGGAATTGGTACTTGGGGGTTGAACAAGACGGTCGGCTGGGCGTTCGATATCACGAACTTTGTATTCTGGGTAGGAATTGGTCATGCCGGCACGCTGATTTCAGCGGTACTGTTCTTGTTTCGGCAAAAGTGGCGGACCGCGGTGAATCGGTCGGCGGAGGCGATGACGTTGTTCGCCGTGATGTGCGCCGGCATTTTCCCGTTGATTCACATGGGCCGGCCGTGGCTTGCCTTCTGGATGGTCCCTTACCCGAATACGCGCGGGCCGTTGTGGGTCAACTTCAAGTCGCCACTGCTGTGGGACGTGTTCGCGATATCGACTTACCTGCTGATATCCGCAGTCTTCTGGTACGTCGGATTGTTACCCGATCTAGCGACGATTCGCGACAGGAGTGAACCTGGTTGGCGAAAGCGAATCGCCTCGCTACTTTGCCTGGGCTGGACCGGTTCGGCGCGTACTTGGCATCGCTACGAGACGGTCTACATGTTGCTGGCTGGATTGGCGACTCCTCTGGTTTTCTCGGTACACACCATCGTCAGCATGGACTTTGCCACGTCCGTCATTCCTGGTTGGCATACGACGATTTTCCCACCTTATTTCGTAGCCGGAGCGATTTTCAGCGGGTTGGCAATGGTACTGACGTTGATGATCATTGCCCGCAAGGTCATGCAGTTGGAAGACTACATCACGCTGACTCACATCGACCGCATGTGCAAACTGATGCTGTCGATGGGATGCTTGGTGGGCTTGGCTTACGGCACCGAGTTCTTCTGTGCCTTCTATAGCGGCAACGGCTACGAGCAGTTTGTGTTCAAGAACCGAGCGTTGGGTCCCTTCAGCTGGGCCTACTGGACGATGGTGACTTGCAACGTCGGCATTCCGCAGCTGTTGTGGTTTCGCCGAGTGCGGGCGTCGCTGCCGTTGGTGTTTGTGATCGTCATCTGTGTCAACATCGGGATGTGGTTCGAGCGATTTGTCATCATTGTGACCAGTCTGCATCGCGACTTTCTTCCTTCGAGTTGGTGGGGATATGCTCCCACGCTTGTCGAGATTGCCACGTTTATTGGCAGTTTTGGTTTGTTCTTTAGTTGTTTTTTGGTTTTTTGCCGCCTGGCGCCTGTGATCGCGATCGCCGAAGTCAAAGGTGCCGCGAACTTGGCGAAGGGAGCCTCCCAGCAGAGCTCCGCACCGGAGAGGGCTGCATGAGCGAACGAATAATTCTTGCCAGCTTCGAGCACGAAGACGACCTCTTGACCGCTGTGGCGGCCGCGCGGGAGCGAGGACTTCGCATCGTGGATGCATTTACTCCGTACGCCGTCCACGGGCTCGATCGAGCGATGGGTCTGCGGCCGTCCCGTTTGACGTGGGTCTGCTTTGCCTGTGGAATGTTGGGCGCTCTTGGCATGCTGTGGTTCGAGCATTGGTCTGCCTCAGTCGATTGGGCCTTGGACGTCGGCGGCAAACCTTGGAACTCGCTGCCATCGGATGTGCCGGTGGCTTTCGAGGCCGCTGTGTTGCTGGCAGGGTTTGGCTCTGTATTCGCTTTGTTCGCTGCTTGCCGACTTTTTCCGGGTAGGCAACCGCATATTGTGGATCCAAGAGTGACCGATGATCGGTTCGTGCTGGTGATCGACGAGCGGGATGCCACATTTGATTTCAACGCCGTCAAGGAGATGCTGGAACAGCATGACGTTGTGGAAATCGATCGTCGATTGACTCATGCGTGAGGCTCGCTGACGAAAGGACATGCACCACATGTTGAACCGAACCAACACCGTCCTATCGATCGTGCTGCTGACGATTGCCTTGCTCGCCGCGACGACACACGTGAACTACACGCGGACGAATTTCGAGGTCCTACCGGACATGAAATACACGCCCGCCTGGTTGGCATATCGACAGAACTCGGTCTTTGCAAATCGACGCACGCTGCAGGCACCTGTGGCAGGTACGATTGCCCGCGGGCAGCTGCCACTGCATTTTGAGGCCACCAAGGAAGACGCACTGCGGGCCGGCGAGGAACTACGGAACCCGTTTCACCGAGCCGGCCTTGAACCCACCCAACTGTCTGATTCGATACAGAACGGCGGAGAAGTCTATCGGGTTTTCTGTATCTCGTGTCACGGACCCAGCGGCGGCGGCGACGGACCGGTCGCCAAACGTGGTTTTCCACCACCGCCGTCTCTGACAACAGGAAAGAGCCTGCAGATGAAGGATGGACAACTCTTTCACATTCTCTCCTACGGCCAGGGCAGCATGTCTGACTTCGCGGCACAGCTGTCTCGCGACCAGCGTTGGGATGTGATTAACTACATCCGCAGTTTTCAACCAAGTGCGGCGCCAGCCGACCCACCAGCCCCCAGCACTGAAGAAGAGGAGAACCCATGACCGATCCACTTGCCAAACCGAGAGACGCCTTCGATGAACTGATCGAACAGCTCAGCTCACCGGATTCGCCCGTCGGCATTGACGCCAAGTATACGCACGCCGTGATCATCGACTACCTAAGACAGATTACGGCACGGCTGGAGTCGCTCGAAGCGGTGGTGAGAGAGAAGAAGTGAACGCCAGCAGTCTGCGAAGATTTGGAGCATGCCGATGCCCGACAAAGCCCTGTTGACTGACGCTCGCCGAAGGGCGTGGGTGGCTGTTACGCTTGCCGCCGCTGCCGTATTGGTGGTTGGCATGTTGATTGCGCCCACGCGAGTATGGAGCAACCTGCTGGTGGGCACGTTTCTGTTGTTAACGGCTGGGCTGGGCGGCGCCGTGTTTGTTGCGTTGACTTATCTCTGCGGTGCCGGCTGGCCCGTGGCGTTCCGCCGCGTTCCGGAGGCGATGGCGATGTTGGTCCCGGTCGCCGGAATCGCCATCTTGGTTGTGCTGGGCACCCGCATGCAGCACTACGGCTGGCATCATCACGGCGACGGGGGAGCCGGCACTTTTTGGTTCAAAGAGTTTTGGCTGACTCCGGCGTTCTGGTTGCTGCGGGCGGTTTTCTACGTCGTCGTGTGGAGTCTCCTAGGTAGCTGGCTCGTCCGCCGCTCACGCAACCAAGATGCGACCGGCACCGGCGGTGGAAGTCTGGCGGGAAGTGTACGGCTGTCTGCCATCTTTCTGGCGGTCTATGCTGTGACGTTTTCACTGGCGAGCGCCGACTGGGTGATGGCGCTGGAACCGCTGTGGTTCAGCACAATGTGGGGTGTCTACCACTTCGCGGGCATGATGCTATCCGCGTTGGCGGTGGTGGTCATCTTGTGCGTCCTACTCGCCACGCCGGGCCAACCTCTGCACGGGACTTTCAACACCGAACATCTGCACGACTTGGGGAGGCTCTTGGTCGGCTTCAGTTGTTTCTGGATGTACATCTGGTTTAGCCAGTACATGCTGATCTGGTATTCGAACATTCCTGAGGAAACGTCGTATTTCATCACCCGGACGCATGGCCCGTGGGGGCCGATTGTGGTGGCGTCGATCGTCCTAAACTGGGTGGTACCATTTTTCGTACTCCTACCGAAACCGGCAAAACGCAGTGCCGGCGTGATGATGAAGGTTGCTGTGGTGTTGCTGATCGGCCGCTGGGTCGATCTTTATCTGATGGTATTTCCCGCGACCATGGGCGAGACGCCACGGTTTGGGATCTGGGAGATTTCAACCATTGTCTGCGTGGTGGTTTTGGGTTGGCTTTGGGTAGACCGCTGCTTCCGCGCGGCGCGACCCGTTGCTCGGAACGACCCCTACCTTGCCGAGAGTCTCAACTATCACGCCTCGTGAGGTGGGTGGTCTACAGCGGCTTCGGGCGGATGACAGGCTCAGATTCGACAATCGGCCACCAACTGACAAGAGCGCCCAAACGCCGGGCCTCGTCACGCGGAGCGTGACGGCTACGTAGTCATCACGCTCCGCGTGATGTCACCTCTACGATAAGTACCGAAATTCGGCAAGCGTTTCACGCTAGGGCGGATGCAGAGACAAGAACCCCAAGGACTGGCGTCGTGAGCGAGAATTTCGAGGTTAGCTACCCCACAGCGGATTCCAGCGGATGACAGGCCTAGATTCGATAAATCGGCCATCAACTAACAGGGGCGCTCACACGACGGGCCTCGTCACGCGGAGCGTGACGGATACGTAGTCATCACGCTCCGCGTGATGTCACCTCCACGATAAGTTGCCTATCCGCTGGGCCTGGAAAGAGGTCCGGTTACAGGTCGCCCTGTTTGAGGCCACGCTCGTCCACCCGAATCTGCTGTCATACCGAGCGGCGCCGGCCGGGATTTCGCAGCATCGGAAATGACTTCGTCGAATGCGCCTAGCAAATCGTCGGCGACGCTCAGCCCTAGAGCACGCGCCCGGTCTAAGTTGATCGAGGCGTGCTGTTCTGTGGACGGGCAAAGGCCTATATCGCGTGCGGTGGCACCGCGCAAGATCGCCGCCGCTTGTCTTCCCGCCACTAAACCAGCCTGTCTGAAGCAACCGGCAAAGGCTGCCAGGGCCCCGATGCGTGTCGCCTCGGGGTTGTTGTTCCAAACCAAAGGAATCTTGGCATCGAGGGCAAACTGTGTCAGCAGCTGTGGCGCATCCCGACAATAGACCGAGTCGTTGTGGGGCATGATCATCGACCGCGCGGGGTCGACATACGTTAAGCTATGTCGCAAGTCGTCAAGATCTCGGTAGACAAGCTCCCGATAGTCCACGCCGACAACGTAGCACAACCCCGCTAACGAGCGATAACCGACATAGTCTGATCCACCACTTACCCACGGCGACCGGCTGCGAGCACTACGAAACTCAACGTGTTTGGCTTTCATCGCCGGTTGGCAGAAGACTGTGCCCTCGAAAAAAGGCACATAGACGCGGCGGACCTGGGGTAGCAGCGTGCGGAGAAAACGGAAGGTTTTGTAGTTTGTCGCGAGAGGCAACGTCAGCACGACTCCCGCGATATTGGCCTTCCTACAACTGGCTTCCCCGGCGCCTTCCGGATGCGCGCCATAGTAGACGATCGGCAAATCGTCCGAGATCCTCGACGCAATAATTGCATTGGGGGTGCCAACCGCGTGTATCAGATCTGGAGACCGCCCTAGTGCCTCGATTGCACTCGACTCCAGCTGCTCCAGGTCGTTGGAGTCGATGATCTCGACCTGCAGATTGTCGTATTGCCGATATCCGTAGGCGGTTAGACCGTCCAGGAAGGACTGCACGCGGACCTGATGCTCGGCAGGTCTATCCGTAAGAGAATACGAATTCAGAATCAGAACCCGCTTCACGCCCCGCTCTCGCTTTGGAGTTGCCACCAGCGTTCGTCGCATGCCTGTCACTTTAGCGAGTACGCCGAACGAGTCAATAACAAGTTAAAAAACGATCAGTCCATATGCAAAAATAAGACAATAAACACCACTTGGGTTGCCTTTGACAGTCCTTCCGAGCGGGATATTGTCGTCACCATCTCGC
>CBDCWT010000009.1:0-22890 GCA_965223305.1 Pirellulaceae bacterium
TGCTGCTGCTGTTTCGGATTGGAATCTGGTGTGCTCGGGACGACAAGCTGTCGCGTCCGGTGGGCGCGGCACTGCTGTTGGGCTACGTGGTAATTCAAGTGCTCGGGTTTATCTGAAGCAAGAGACAGGATGGAAGGGACAAGCTCCGCGGCAGGATGCCCGTCACACCCACCGCGACATGCGTATAAGACGCTCGGGAGGGCGAGGCTCCTGCCGAGCCGTTTCCCGCGTATCGGTTTCGTGTTTACTCTACTTGTGGCGGACGGCACACGGAGTGTGCCTGCTACAGTTACGGCGGAAACCGTGGGCTAACGCCGAGCCCTTTCAAGCTAGCGACTTCTTCTCTCGGATGACAGGCGTAGAATCACTTTGGTGTACGTTTTCGTAATCTGGCAGGAGGATGCAAATATGCGAGTCGCCGAAGTGTTTAAACGCTTTGAGAAGGAGAGTCCGATTTCGGTTATGGCCCGCACCACGCTTGAGCATGTTCTTGATAGCGATCGGCTCGATCGGCTCTTTGAGGAATATGCAGTCCAGCAGAAATGTGGAGATCTAGCGTTTTCGACGGTTGCCGACCTGATGGGACTGGTAGCAATCAAAGCAAAGCCGTCAGTCAATGCTGCGTACAAGCACCGAACAAGAGAACAAGTCGGTGTGTCAATCGCCTCGATTTACAACAAACTGCAGGGTATCGAGCCTGCAGTCGGGCGGGCGATGGTTGCAGAGACTGCGCGGGATCTACAGACGGTACTCGGATCGCTCAAGAAAGGCTTGCCTGCTTCATTTGTGAGCGGTTACAAGACTCGGATCATCGATGGCAATCACTTCGCAGGCACGCAACATCGGATCGAAGAACTTCGCACCTTGGGGGCCGCGGCGCTGCCTGGTCAATGCATCCCCATTCTCGACCCCGACCATCGTTTGATACACGATGTAATTCCTTGCGAAGACGGTCATGCTTCGGAATGCACCATGTTTCCCGAGATCCTTGAGTTGGTCGAGCCCAGTGAACTATGGATTGGAGACCGAAAGTTTGGCACCAAGACCATGATGATGGCGATGGCCTTGGAGAAGGAATCGCATTTCATCTTCCGTCACAGCTTGGGAAACGTGCCGGGATGGAAATCATGTGGCTCGAGAGTCAAGATCGGCAAGATAGGGGGCGACACGCTCTACGAACAATCGATTGAGATCGAGTTCCGCGGGCAGACGCTTAAGCTACGCCGCATCACGGTCAAGTTGTCCACACCGACGCGAAAGGGTGATAAGGAGATTCATCTTTTGACCAACTTGCCCAAGCGGGTTAAGGCTCGGCAAGTTACTTGTGCGTATCGCAAGCGATGGACGATCGAAACAGCATTTCAACAACTTGCCGAAGTGCTTCACTGTGAGATCGAAACGTTGGGCTATCCCAAAGCAGCGTTATTCAGCTTCTCCATGGGACTGATGATGTTCAATGTTCTGAGTGTGATTAAAACCGCAATCGCAGTTGGTCACGACAATCCGAAGATCGCGGAGGAAGTATCGACCTACTACATTGCACTTGAAATATCGGAAACGTGGTCAGGTTTTCGAATCGCATTGACCGACGAAGAATTCGCCAAGCTTGAGGGTAATCGAACGGCAGCACAACTTGCAGCCCGTTTACGATTCCTCGGCAAACAGGTGAACCTGAAGCGGTTTCTCAAGAGTAAACGTGGACCCAAGAAACCTCCGCCCAAAAGAAAATCCGGCAATCGCGGAAATCACGTCGCAACAGCCCGCGTCCTCGCCAAAAGTCGAGGGAAGTACTAGCTTGAAAGGGCTCGGCTAACGCCCAGCGGCTGATTTTGTAGCACGGGCCCGGCTATCCTGTTGATCCTGTGAATCCTGTCAAAAGCAGCAGACGGGATCAACATGATGAACAGGATGGAAGGGACAAGCTCCGCGGCGGAATGCTCGTCACACTCACCGCGACATCCGTATAAGACGCTCGGGAGGGCGAGGCTCCTGCCGAGCCGTTTTCCCGCGTATCGGTTTTGTGTTTACTCTACTTCTGGCGGACGGCACACGGAGTGTGCCTGCTACAGTTACGGCGGAAACCGTGGGCTAACGCCCAGCGGCTGATTTTGGATCGCGGGCCCGGCTATCTTGTTGATCCTGTAAATCCTGTCAAAAGCAGAAGACAGGATGAACATGATGAACAGGATGGAGGGGACAAGCTCCACGGAAGGATGCTCATCACACCCACCGCGACATCCGTGTAAGACGCTCGGGAGGGCGAGGCTCCTGCCGAGCCGTTTTTCCACGTATCGGTTTCGTGTTTACTCTGCTTCTGGCGGACGGCACACGGAGTGTGCCTGCTACAGTTACGGTAGAAACCGTGGGCTAACGCCCAGCGGCTGATTTTGGATCGCGAGCCCGGCTCTCCTGTTGATCCTGTAAATCCTGTCAAAAGACAGGATGAACATGATGAACAGGATGGAGGGGACAAGCTCCACGGCAGGATGCCCGTCACACCCACCGCGACATCCGTTTAAGACGCTCGGGAGGGCGAGGCTCCAGCCGAGCCGTTTTTCCGCGTATCGGTTTCCCACGTATCGTTTTCCCGCGTATCGGTTTTGTGTTTGCTCTGCTTCTGGCGGACGGCACACGGAGTGTGCCTGCTACAGTTATGGTAGAAACCGTGGGCTAACGCCCAGCGGCTGATTTTGTAGCACGGGCCCGGCTCTCCTGTTGATCCTGTGAATCCTGTCAAAAGCAGCAGACAGGATCAACATGATGAACAGGATGGAGGGGACAAGCTCCACGGAAGGATGCCCGTCACACCCACCGCGACATCCGTATAAGACGCTCGGGAGGGCGAGGCTCCAGCCGAGCCGTTTTCCCTCGTATCGGTTTTGTGTTTACTCTGCTTCTGGCGGACGGCACACGGAGTGTGCCTGCTACAGTTACGGTAGAAACCGTGGGCTAACCCGAATGATTCATGAGCGATCTGCTGCGAGGTCGTAAGTCCATCCGTGGCTTCGTCATGCTTCACAATTCTCCCTCGACGTATTGCTTCAATACGCCTGCGGAAGAATTGCTCGCCTTCCTTGCCACGAACGTACTTACAACCTCTCGCGACGATCTTCATGAATAATCCGGGCTAACGCCCAGCGGCTGATTTTGGATCGCGGGCCCGGCTATCCTGTTGATCCTGTGAATCCTCGACGTTCTTCGACTTCAGACAACTCGCTCAATGATGTTGGCTGCGTGTGTGGCTCCTCCGGCGCGGCGATTCGCGGCGGCTAGCTGTTGAGCCCGCATCGCATAGCAAGGTTCTTCCAAGAGCTGCCTGACCGCGTCGGCAATCCGCTGTACGTTCACCCGGCGCAGCGGCACCACTCGACCACAGCCGCTCCAGGCGATCCGCGCCGCGACAGCCGGCTGGTCGTTGGTGATGGGAATCGCCAGCAGCGGTACTCCCTGAGCGATCGTCTCCATTGCCGTGTTCATGCCCGCGTGGGTGATCACGATCCGGGCCCGCTTTAGCAGCTCGAGCTGCGGAGCGAACTGAACGAGGATCGGATCACCTGCCAGCCGCCCCACACTGTAAGGTTCGACGCCGCCACCTAGCGAGATCACAAGTTGGAGTGGCAGGTCGGAGCAAGCTTCGGCAATCGTGCGAAAAATAGGGAGCAAACGGTTTTGCACCGTTCCTAACGATGCGTAGACGAGCGGTCTGCCGTCGAGTCGGTCGAAAGGGAACTCTACCGGCAGGCGATCTGCGGTGCTATGTAGTGCTCCCACATAGTGAAACCAGTCCGGCTTGTCGCGCCGCGGATAGTCAAATTCCTCGGGCAGCTGAGCCAGCGTCGCGCGTTCCGACGCATTCTGCCTCTTCAAATCGTAGTGACCCAGCCCATGACGTCGGCGCACCTGGAGGATATCCCGTTCGATCGGCCGGAGCAGCAGTCTGGCGGCCAGCAGACCGAGCCGGTTGCGAATCCGTCCCCACCGATCCGGGCGATAGCTCCAGGCGGGAATCGGAGGAGGGTGATCTGCGTCAGGGTGCATGGGCAGAGCATTGCAGACGGTGATCCACGGTAGGTCAACCAGCTCGGCAACCGTGCGGGCTGCAAAAATCGACTCATCGGCAATCAGTGCGTCGGCACCGCAGCCGCGAATCGCCGCAGGCGCCTCCTCGAGGATGATCCTCATTCCCAATCGATAGCCCGCGAGTGTCCGTCGCACGGCCGGCAACCCGGAGAGTTCACCGAGCTCGGCCAACGTTGACTCGAGCGATCCGGCTGGGAAGAGCTGATGGCCGATGGTAACCACCTGCAGCCCTCGCTGCTGGACGCGCTCGGCACCGTCGAGCGTACCGATCCATGTGATCTGATGGCCCCGGCGCCGCAGTTCGGCCAGGAGAGTCGTCATGGGGTTGAGATGGCCGGAAGCCTCCGGCGAAAGCACCGCAAAGTGGCGGCTGGAACGAGCGGCAGAGCGCCCGGGTAGTTGTTCGATCGTTTGACTGGGCATGCTGCCACGACTCGTACAGAGAATTCTTGTGGCCGAATTCGCCAGAATTTGGACGAACCGTCAGTCCACCAAACTCTGGCGAGTTCGGCTACGCTTTGGCGAGTTCGGCAACGTATCCGAATCTGCCGCTGGGCGTTAGCTCACGGTTTCCACCGTAACTGTAGCAGGCACACTCCGTGTGCCGTCCGCCAGAAGTAGAGTAAACACAAAATCGATACGCGGGAAAACGGCTCGGCAGGAGCCTCGCCCTCCCGATCGCCGTACACGATGGTTGCAGCGGGCGCGTGAGCTGGCACTCCGCAGGTCGCTTCCCCCGGCGCCGCTACAACGTCACACGATGATCTCCACGAGTCCGGGCTAAATGCGATCGAGTGTGTCGATCCAGCGGACAACTTCCCCGCGTTCGTCATCTTCAAGAGCCCGAGGCTGCGGTCCAAGGCTGCGGACGATGACGGGATGCTTCCGCGCTCGGAGCAGCTCGAGCGAGCGGCGGATCCACGGTGTCGCTCGAGATTTCTCCGCCGTGGCCACGAAGAACGCCAACATGCGGACTGGGTCGCTGTCTGGGAGTCGCAGGCCACGAGGTATCGGTGCATCAACGGCGACGACCGCACGGACTGTCTCGCGCAGCCGAAAAGCCACCAGGAAGGCCATGGAGCCACCAGGGCCTTGGCCTGCGACCGCGACACGTAACGGATCGACGCGGTAGTTGGTGTTGGTGAAGTCGAGCACCTTTCTAACAAAATCAACCTCTGTCGCTTGCCAGCGCGCCGGATCGTTGGACTGAGGGGCGACCAGAATCAAGTCATTGTCATCGCATAGGGGGCGCCAACCTGCCAACAGCTGAGCACGATCCAATGCCCCAGGAATCCCCAGATGAACAAGAACGCCGTATGACCGGCGGGAATCGTAGTTTTCGGGAACGTATGCGAAACAGCTGTTTGGCTCTTCTGGAATGCGGATATCGATCTCTCCGACCGCTGCGGTCGCTTCGGGTTCCCGGCGGCCGGTCTCCAGCGTGTACGCGGGCGGCAGCGAATCCGGCAGCTCCTGCGGCAGTTCTGACAAGCCGACTGTAAGTACAAGCTCAGCGGACTCCCTCTGCACCGTTACCGGAATCTCCGTGCGAGGCTCACGGTTCGCAACAGCGGCGCGCAGGTCTTCCGCGGTGGCAACCGGTTGATTCTGCAAGGCTACGATCAGATCATCCACGCGCAGACCTGCTGCCTCGGCCCCGCTACCCGGATAGACGTAGCGCAAAGCGACCCCGGCCTCTGTGGTTGGCGAACGGTCCGGCAAAATACCTAAGAAAGGATGTATGAAAGGAGTCAGTTTGTCCGTAAGCTCGACCTCAAATTCAAGCTGATCATCGCCTCTTTTGACCGCCACATCGACGCGATCGCCGGCGTAGAGTGGACCTAGGGCATGCTTCAACTGGGCTTGGCGCTCGACCTCTTGTCCGTTGCAGCGCACGACAACATCACCGGCCCTGATGCCAGCTTGATAAGCGGGCGACTTGATCTGGCATGCGGCGACCAGCGCTTCGCTGCCGTAGATGTCCTGTCCCTTTAAAGTGATTCCCATCACTCCTCGGTGAAGATCGCCTTGTTTCATGCGTTCCAGCCGGTCGTAGACGTCGACCAGCGGCACGGCGAACCCGATCCCCGAGTCGTACCATTCAGAACCAGCCAGTTCGTTGTGTGAGTTGGGAGAGAGCGGAACCAAGACACCCAACACACGCCCCCGCAGATCGATCAGTGGTCCTCCGTAGCTGCTGGGTGATACGTTGGCGTCGGTTTGAATCGCCTTGCCCCAGACACGGTTCAGCGCGCTGACGATGCCCACAGACCGGCTGGGTAGTGGCGCGTCGAACGTGCGACCTACGGCGATGCTCCATTGACCGACAACGATCTCATCGAGCGGGACAGCTGCGGGAGGATTGAGCGGTTGCGGCGGCTCGACCTTCAGGAGAACCAGCATGCAGCTGTGATCCTGCGAGACGATGGTTGCCGGAACCCGCTGGCCGCTGGGGAGTGTGACCAGTATCGAATTCGGTTCTTGTACGAAGTTGAAGGCGCTCGAGACGATATAGCCGTCCTGCGAGACAATCAGGCCGGTTGTCGGACCCTGGCCAACGAGCATGCGTCCGACGCGCTCGAGCCCGCCGAAGGTCTCGATTCGTACAACGGCCGGCCCAATTTGCTCGACGGCCGCGCGCATGGCGGTTTCTTCGAGTTCCCCGAGATCCTGAGCTCGTGAGATCGGGGTCAGCAGCAGGCTGAGTACGGCCGTTGCCCCAAGGACCAAATGCGTGGATCGCGAGCAATGCGATTGGCAAGTATGCATGTCGATCAAGTATCGGTCTGGAGAGTGCTATTCGTGCGGGGCAAAGAGAGATACTTCGACCAACTCGCTCTGCCGCATCACTCCAAAGCGAACCTCGTCGATTCGATCGATGTACATCAGTTCGTGCTTAAGTTCACGCGCTGATCTGATGAGCCGGTCATTTACGAACAGAATCACGTCGTCGGGACGCAGATCGGCGTCGGCAGCTGCGGACCCGGGAACGACCTGATCGACGAACGGCGGGGTGTTTGTCAGCACATCAGGAACCAGGACCACTCCCAGCAGCGATAGCGTGACCGGTTCGAGCGGCTTTCGCGCGGTGTCATCGGCGGCCCTGGGCCGCACCTTCCCCGCGATGATGTCTTCGACTGCCGAGCGTAGCTCGGCGATCGGAATCGCGTAGTTGAGCCAAGTGTTGTCTAGCTTGTTGCGCAGTTCCTTGCCCAGCAGACCAGCCAGCTCACCGCGGCGGCTGGTCAGTGCCCCTCCTGCGGCGCCTGGGTTGTTCGTTAACGCGTCGAGGACATAGGCCGGCCCGCGATACGGAGTGGTGAATGCGCCGCGTCTGGCCATCAGGTTGCTTTGGGCGGAGACACAGCCATGCAACACGCTGGACGGCTCACTTCCTGTAGCAACCCCAAAAAGGTTGCTAAATGCCAGCACGCGCGACCCGGCAACGAGGGCCGCCGATGACTCCAGTTCAAAGTGCGGCAGGTCGTCGGCGTCGATTTTCAAAACGGCG
Source organism: Pirellulaceae bacterium (assembly GCA_965223305.1). Classification (GTDB taxonomy): domain Bacteria; phylum Planctomycetota; class Planctomycetia; order Pirellulales; family Pirellulaceae; genus CBDCWT01. The sequence goes on from CBDCWT010000009.1 coordinate 7,592, forward strand.
ATTTCGAGTCGCGGATCGGCGCCGACTAAATCCGCTTGGAAGCGACGTCCATCGTCGAGCACGACCGTGACGACATCGGTATCCAATACGTAGCTCCAGACCGTCAAGACATGTCCCACCGGCGAAATCAAGAAGCCGCTTTGATATGCCTCGAGGTGGCGTGCACCGCCTGCGCCATAGATCTTCACGATTCTGGGTTGGACTCTCGCAACGACCTGGGCAAACGAATGATCGCCGCGCGCCGATCCACACAGCAGCATAGCTGCCAAAGCGATGGCGAAACCGGCCCACCGGCCGGCGCTTGAGACACAGCCTGCCGGGGGAACACGCACGGCGAAGGGATGGTCGGTCACGCTTCTGATGGCTCTTCCTCCACAGAATCGTATCGATGCAGGTGAATCTCGTCGTACTCCGCATCGCCGTGTCGTACGATTATCTGGTGAGGCAGCGCGCGGCCCTGATATTCACGATAGTCTCCAAAGTGGAGCTCGCAAGGATCGGCACCAGCGTCGGGAAACATCTCGAGAGCAATCAAACGTCCCGACTCCCGGTCGAACACAAAATGTGTTTCGGTCACATCGAAGGTCCCGACCAGCACATCAAACAAGCCGGTACGGTGCGGTAGCGGCACGGTGCCCAGGTAGTAAACATCTCCGAACTTCTCCGGGCCACGCACCAGCATCCGCCGCCAGAGGTGCAAGGCCACCAGTAGCCCGCCACTTCGGCGGGGCTCGAGCTGTGAGGAAAGGTCGTTGTCGCCGTTGACCTGGGCTTCGATGAGGCCAAACAGCCCGGTGGACTGTTCCGTATCAAGCTCGAGTTCGATCTGAGGATGCCGATTCGTCGAACCCGTTAGTGTCCAGGCGCCGCCGAGGTAGGCGCCTTGTTTAGCGAAAGCTAGCCAGACGCGTTCAATGTTCTGCTGATTAAAGTAGTGGTTGGCGTACCCCGGACGGGCCACGAAGTAGCGGGCAAGGTGCTCGGGCGGTTCGCTGTCCGAATTGGCCGGGGTGGGCAGTTTCGGTCTGTCGCGATCGCCATCCGGTGGCTGTGGCCCGCCGGGCCAACGCCGAGGCTCGAGTTTTGTCAGCAGCTCTTCGCGGGCGTGGACACCGGTCAGCCGCACGTGGACGTCGTAACGCGTGCCGTCTCGGACGAAACTTAGCGGCACACGCCAGCCGCGTGGATAGATACCCAGCACGTTTTTGAAGGCGTTCACCGAGTCGATGGTGCGATTTCCGAAAGAGATGATCTGGTCGCCGTAGCGCAGCCCACGCCGATAAGCGTCCGACGTTTCCAAAATGTTCGACACCACGACTTGCCGGGCGTGGTTGCTGTCCACGGTTGCCCCAAGCGTAGCGTGATCGACGATCCGTCCGCTGTGTAGGTGTCCCAGGAAGTTCAGGATCTGGTTGATCGAAATAGCATAACCAAGCCCCACATTGACGCGCCCCCTCTTTTCCATCGCGAACGAGCCTCGCCCGTTGATGCCGATCAAGTCGCCGGCGGCATTGAACAGCGGACCTCCAGAGTTGCCCGGGTTGATCGCGGCGTCGGTCTGGATGCAATCGGCGTACTCCAACAACGATCCGGACGGATATTGGTAGCGGTGAACGCCGGACACGATTCCATAGGTCACAGTGGGCTGAAGGTCGGTGGCCAGCAAGAACGGATTGCCAATCGCAAAACACCAATCTCCGACCTGTACCCGATCGCTGTCTGCAATCTTCGCCGGAATGAAATCATCTCGGCCAAGTAGCTTGAGTAGGGCCACGTCACCAGTGGGATCAACACCCACGATGACTGCATCGTAGAGCTTGCCGTCCGCCATCCCGCACTTCATGAACCGGCCGATCGGCGAGGTGACGTGAAAGTTCGAGAGCGCAAAACCATCAGCAGTGATGACGACCGCCGAACCGCCCCCACCTCCGCCCGGTGCAAAGACCGACACAGACGACCGAGTGGCTTTCGCGATGGCCGCGGTCCGTTGTTGCTCGGCGTGAAGGACCTGCGGCGGCACGGTCACTTCGGCCGCGAGCCCGGATACCGTCAGGGCCGCCAGCAAACACGGCGTTACGGTGAACTGGCAGCGCATCATTTGGTCAGCCTCGGGTTGAACAAAATCAAGTGGTCGCCGCGGTCGTCTTCATCAGCCCCAAAATCGACAATCAGTGTCAGCCGCCTCACGCCACGGATGTCCACATCGAGATCAACTGGATCGTCGTCGCCGACGATCTCTCGCTCCAGCAGCACTCGCTCTCCGCCGCGGATCTCCAAGCGAACTTGACCGCTAGGGCGAAATCGGTCGTCGATTCTGGCGGTCGCCAGCAGACGTCTGTGCTCTTCCCGCAGCCGATACGTCACGACAGACCGGCTGTGGATCGACAAACTGTTATTGAAGGTGCGTTGGCCCAGCTTGATTTCGCCACGCTCCGTGCGTGGCTTGAACCAGTCGGCGACGAGCTTGGCTGCCTGCGCGCCGCCGACCCGCGGTTCGAACTCGATCGAATCTGTGGGAAGGTCGACAAGGTAGCTGACGTTCCCAAGCGCGTAGTCGATTGCGGCCAGCCGATCCAACGGCAAGACCGCACGCACTCCCGCGCCAGTGGTCACGTGCAGCTCTCGGTCGACCAGCTCGAGTGACGTCGCGACCCAGCGCCCGCCAGCTGTGTCCTGCAGCACGCAGATCGAACTCCCCGCAGCCGAGCCCTCGGGATGGCGATAGATCACACCATCGACTCTGGCGCGCGGTAACGCGACGGGTGTTCCATCATAGTCAAACTGGACGTGTGTGGAGCTGATGTCACCGATCACACCCTGCACCTCGTCCAGTACGGTGTCGGCCGGTGCGATCGGGTCGGTCCCCGCAGACGTTTTGCGAATGACCAACGTGTCGCTCGCCCGCTGGCCGTCCAAAATAGCCTGCCACTGCTGCTGCAGTGCCTGGTTGTGTGGCATCAGTTGGACCCACTTGATGGATCTCGTCGAGGCCTGGATCGCGCCGCCACCGAGCAGCAGTATCTCTGCGCGGCCACCGAAGGTGTTAAGATCGGCTGCGACCAATGCAGAACCGTCGAGCAGCCCGACGGCGACCGAGTTCTGCAAACGTTGGGACTCGGGGCTGGCCAGCTGCACAACTTCAAGCCGCATCAAGCGGTCTCGTTGGATCAGCTGGCTGTTTGCGTCCGTCGAGACCGTAACGCCCTCTGGCGCCACCGCCACCAACTGTCCTCTGGCGTGTGTTCCGTCCAGCCGCTCGACGCGAACCTCGACCGCAGGCAGCCTTGTGACTGCGAGCAGCAGAACAACACTGATCGACGTGTTCAGCCCATTCACCGGTGCACCTGTACTCAGCTCACGACTCTTCGCGGGCTAGCTTTCGAAAGTACTCTTCAATGACCTCACGAAAATGGGCTGGTAGATCTTTACTGATCTGCTGCAGCGCCTCTTGTCGTTCCTTGGGCGGCAGGTTTCCCCAACCCGCTTGGTTTCCAATCTCTTTTTGATCCACGTCACCCGGTCCTCTGCCACCAAGCCGCGCCGAGTCCTGGGCGGGGCTATTCGACCGGCTGTTTCCCCCGCTGGACGCACCGCCTTGCTGCTGCTGTTGCTGCTTCTCGATCTCCTCGATCATCTTATCCAGCTTCGCGACGACGTCTTCTTCTTCTTTGCGGACGCGAGTGCCCGCGCGACCGAGCTGTAGGCGCCGCTCGATGTCTTCCATCAGCCGCGCGATTTCGTCAAGCGAGTCTTCTTCAAGTGGACGCATGTCGGCGTCCATCAGCCGCGCAACGGCCTTGAACCGCTCGGGCACCAGCGCCTCGTTCTCGAGCAGCTTGGAGACATCGGCGAGGCATCCTTTCTTGTCGAGCAGCCGGTGGTAAACGACGCTGCGGTAGAACAAGAGGGCGGCGGGCTCGACCACGTCCTGGGGGGTCAGCAGTCGCAGCTGCTCGAGGGCCTCGTCGTAAAACGAGTGTTGTGCCAACCACCTACCATATAGTAGCTGAATATTGTGGCGGAGCAGCGGATCGACCTGCTCGTCAAACAGCCAGGGAAAAGTAGGGGGGGTCGAAACAGGTCGACCGGACAGGCACACGTTGCGGACAGCACGTGCAGGCTGATCGGCCGCGGCCAGCACCGCGGCCAACGCATCGAGTAGCCCATGCGAGCGATCAAGCTGCTCCTGCCAAATCGCTGCCAGTTGTTCCCGCTGTGGTTCGTCGATTCCGCTGCGGTCCGTCCATTCCTCCAGCAGGATCTGCACCTCAGAGGGTGTCAGGGGCTGCCAGCTCGCACGCTTGCGCAAGTCGTCTTCAGCTGCAGCTGCCAGAGCTTGGCTGCAACCGAACGCGACTACGCAGATCGCAGCCAGGTGCTTTACCAATCTTGTCATTGATTCTTGCCCATCACGATATTTCGAGTGACCTCATAGATGCGCCGTTGCCGGGCCGACAATGTTGACAGCACGTTTCGCAGATCCTGGTCAGCAGTTTGGCCTACTGGGTCGTCGGCATCCTCGAGCAACTCGGCGCAGCGCTCCGTTCTCTTGTTGACCCGCAGCTGCAACGCTCGAATCATCTTCAGCTCGGCCAGCTTATCGACCAGCGGCATCTCGCCCTGTTGGCCGGCCGGCGGAAGAGCTGGCGGTTGCTGACGCTGCTCTTCCAGCTTGTCTTGGGCCTGTTGGAGCGCGGCAATCATCTCCTGTAACGCGTCGATGATCGACTCTTCCGCAGTTTGTGTCACTAGGCCGACTCGCAGCTCAGCCAACCGCTCCGCAACCTCGGCCATGTCGTCCCGCATCTGCTCGACGGATTCGGGGAAAGCCACCGAGGAACCTTCTTCGCGAAGCAGCGTGAGCGCTTTGTCGGTGTCCAAGACCAGTTTCGTCTCCTGAAAGCTGAGTTTGCTGGCTTCGATTTCGGCCTCGCGGCCACGCTCGTTCGCCGACAACCCGTCGAGCTGCTGCGTCGCCTCGTAGACACTTAATTGCGCCTCCAGCATCCGTCGAAATCGCTCTTCCAGCGATGCCAGCACGCGTTCTACCTCTTCCTCACGAAGCTGTCGCAAGATGCGCTCGAGCTCAGCCTTCGCCAACTCTAACTCACGCCGCGCTTGTTCTTGTTGTTGGACTGCCTGTTGGCGATCAGCTGCTTGCAAACGCTGTTGCGCTTGCTTCATTCGTTGCCGAGCCGATTCGAGACGTTGTTGTCCCGGGGCATCCGGCGGGTCCGGTTGTTGCTCGGAGCTCGGCTGCGCTTGCTGAGAGGGATCCTGCTGCGAGGGATCCTGCTGCGAGGGGTTTTGTTGGGAGGGGTTTTGTTGGGAGGGGTTTTGTTGGGAGGGGTTTTGTTGGGAGGGGTCCGTTGGTGGAGTTTGTCCGTCGGGCGAAGGTTCCTGTCGATCGCCGTTGGATTCAGCTGGATCGCGAGAGTTTTCGAGCTCGGACTCCTGGGCTGGTTTGCGGTCCTCTTGCGCCCGGCCGGGCTCGGTGGCATCTTGTTCTCGCGGCGGCAGTCCAGCATCGGCTCGGATGCGATCGGAGAGCTCTCCGGCCCGCTCGGCGATCTCGGCCTGCTTATTTGCCAGCGGTTTGAGCTCGTGACCGGTCTCGGTTTCTGCCTTGAGGCTTCGTTCCAGGCGAATAAGCCGCTCGACTTCCTTGATGTACTCGCGAATGCGTTCACGTTCCCGCTTGAGGCGATCGGAGCGATTTTCGGTCAACAGCAACTCGAGCAGCTCGCGCATGTCTTTCAGGACAGCCTGCTGATCCTCGATTGCGCGCTGCAGCTGAGCCGGCGGTGTGAGTAGTCTGGAGACCTCCACCAACTGGTTCCGCGTTAGCCGCGTTGCCGACTGCTGGGCGGCACGTTTCAGCAATGCCGCCCGCTGAGGGTTGTTGGCGGCATCGAACTCCGCCAGTCGGAGCATCAGCTGCTCCAAGGCGCGATATCGTTCGGCAATTCGAGATTGCTCGCTGGCGAGCAACTCGATGTTGCTCGGTTCTCCTGCCGCTGCCGCAGTACGCTGGCCAATGGCTGGGGCGACCGACGCCGTGATGGCCAGCGCTCCGCAACCAATCGCCACAGCAAGAGTCGTTTTCGACCGCGGTCGGCGCTGCGAGTTGGCAAAATACAAGGTTCTTATTCTCATACTACACGACTGCAGAAGATCCTGTTTACTGAAACAAACGCAACAGCTGCTTCTTCTGCTCCTCTTTTGTCCGCCCGATCAGTTTTTCCTGCTCGTCGATCAACGAGCGCACAATGTCCAAGACTTCGTTGTAGTCTTCCAGTCGCATCATGTTTTGAAGTACGTCGTTCAGCTTCAGCAAGATGGTCGCATTTTGTCTGATGGCTGTTTCGGCAGCTGCGACGGTGGCCGCTTGTTGCCTGTGATCCATGGTTGCCACGAGCTGCTGGAGCCGCTGATCCAACTCGACGAAGTCGACCTTGACAATTTGTTCCAGCGGGGACGCAACCTGCTCCTGCAACCGCTGGCGGCGGTCTTCGCTATCAATGCGGTTGTTAACCAGCTCGTCTGCAATGTCACGGAACGACGCCGCGACCCCCAGCGTCTCTTGGGCCGACTTTTGACTCTGTAGCACCGTTCGTTGCGCGCGAACCAGCCCCAGCGACCAGCTGCGGTCGTCCGCCTGCTCGGCTTGCGGGACCGACCTTGGCTCGACCCGTTCCGCTGGTTGGGACGCGTCAGCGGCGCTGGACGCCGGCGACTCGTTCTTGATTCGAGACAAGACGTCGCGAGTATCCCGCACTTCGTCAATGATCTGCTCAAAGCGTTGCCGCAATCCCAACTCCCGCGCCTCCAACATCTCGAGCAGTTGTTGCGGCGTCACAATGTCGAGCTGGTAAACGTCACTGACCCCGACGTGGGGCCCCCCCGCCAGGTTGTGGAGGTCTTGGGCTTTGCCGGCCAGACGAAGTCGGCCTCCGGGCTCTAATCGGATCGCTGCTTCACCGCGACTCAGCTGGCGGAAGTCAAGTTGTTGGGCGACGCGATCCGCCGAGACGGCAAGCGGCAGGTTTCGGGGCGCCGAGTCGTCGACCAAGATCTCGATCCAGCTGCGGCCGACTCCATAGTCGTCGGTCACTTCGCCGTCGATTCCGATGAGCACCTCTGGAGTGACCGCCGTCCCCACACCTTGGAGGCGCAGGTTGACCAGCGGCGGTAGATCCTCAACGGCCTCCACGAAGACGCGGTAAGGTTTTTCGGAGACGACGCGATCGTAGTCGACGAGGGTGATTTCCAAGGTCACGTCCCGCTCCAACACACCCAGCGAATAGTCAAACTCCTGGCTCGGCGTGTCATGCTGCACCGTATCGACTTGCTCGAGTTGGGGATTGCGGATGCGGGCTTGTCGGAGGGGTTTGTTGGACTCTGCGCGCAGCGTCACCTTGGTTCCGCGTGGCAGCCGTGTGCCTGAGTTGAGTACGACGGACTGTGGTAGCCGCGACGAGGTGGCCCGATCGACCATGTACTCGGGAAAGACACAATCGAGCTCGGCGTGAATCACGGCTGGGCTGTCGACCACCGAGATGACATGATTGCGAATTCGATGGTCGAAGCCGAGCACGTCGAAGTGCACGTCCGAGAGAATGCCTTTGAGCGGCTTGCCATCGTACATGTAGGTCTGGTAGCCATCCCGGATTTGACCGACGCGCGTCATGTTGACTCGTCCCCGCACGCCTTCGGCCGTGCGATAGGTGATCAGGCAACTCTGCGGCACGACATCGGCGGCACCGTCGGCGCGCACGATCAGGCTGACGCTGGAACCGCGAGCGACCTTCACGCCGCGGTCCGAGAAGGGGACGACCGCCTGTTCGACGTCTCCCGGCATTGACAATCCCGTTGTTTCGACACCGACAATCTCGATCTGCGCGCTGCGCGGCCAAGGCCGATCGTCAAGCAAGTAGATCCTCTGAGCTCCTAACCCAAACGCGTGCGCATTGACAACGTAGAAGGCGCCCAGCGTGACTAGCATCGCGATGGCCGCGCCGAGGTAGACCAGCAATGGACGGAAGTTCAAAACCCGGGATACTCTGAGGTTGTGTAAGTTTCGCAGGGCTTGCAACTGAGTCGTGGCCAGCATCTGCCTGCCCAGTGGGCTGGCACTCTCGGAGTCGCCGGACATTTCCACCGAGGTAATCAGACTCTCGCCCAAGCGAAACTGCCGTTCCAGTAGGAGCGCCATGCTGCGGTCAGCCAGCTGTGCGAAGACGCGTCGCAGCACCCAGCGGTAGAGAATGTAGGCCAGCACGAGGGCGATGACCAGCAGCAGCAGGCCACGCGCCAGCCTGGGCATCTCGCTCGCACCGAGCAAGACAGGTAGGTAGTCGATCGCCAAGCCGACCCAGAATGTCAGGATGAGCCAGATGGCGGCCACCGATGCGCCTTGCAACAGGACGTAGGCGCGGATTCGCCAGCGGAGGGCCGCCAGTTTTCGGCGGATTTCCGGGGCTAGGTGCGCAGTTGCCGAGGTTTTCGCCATAGGTAAGCCATGTTAGGGCCGCCATCGCCTGACGCCCGGCCAAGTAAACCGCTCGCGAGCAAGCCGTTGAGCTCCTAATGATTGTATCCGCAGCAAGTTAGAGTCGTCGAGCGATCCTACTGGTTGCGCGGTCTGTAACGAACCCGCCCTCTTTTCATTTTACGGAAAATGCAGCAAATTGGGGAAGTTCAACCACCGCTGCCCCCCCTGGACGATAGCTCGCAAAGGTGAACACTTGGTTTTGTCGCTCGAGTCCGGTGTTCGAAAGGCCTTGCAACCATGCCGCCGCGCTACGATCCGCGTTTCGTTGAAGGTGTACGGTACTTTAACGAATGCGATTTCTACGAGGCGCACGAGATCTGGGAGGAATTGTGGGCTGACCACCAGGGGCCATCAAGGCGTTTCTATCAGGGACTCATCCAGGTAGCCGTCTGCTTGCACCATTTCGGGAACGGCAACACGCGGGGTGCCAGAAAGCTGTACTTTACGAGCCGCCAGTACCTCGAAGAGTATCGTCCGCATCACGAGGGAATTGACCTGGAGCGTCTGTTCGGCGAGCTGGCACGCTGCTGCGAGGGGATTGTCCAGACCGACGAGGAGTTTCCGGACGTCGAGATCGTTCCGGATCTGATTCCTGAACTCAATCTTGATCCACCGGTCGACGGAGCTGTATGAGCGATTCTCATGAGGGTGAACGACTGCCGGCTAACTTTTCGGGGCGGGTGCGGCTGTTTCCCCTACCGAACCTGGTGATGTTTCCACACGTCGTCCAGCCGCTACATATTTTTGAACCCCGCTATCTGGCCATGCTCGAGGACTGCCTGGCCAAAGACCGGCTGTTGGCGATGGCCTTGCTGCAACCCGGCTGGGAAGCTCACTATGAGGACCGGCCGCCAATCCACCCCGTCGTCTGCGTAGGCCGTGTGATTTCGCATAGTCTCACCGAGGACGGTCGTTATAACTTGCTGCTGCAGGGGTTGCGGCGAGCGACAGTGATCAAGGAGCAGCCGGGCGGTGAGTCGTTTCGGGTTGCCGAGGTCGCGATCCTCGAAGACCTTTATCCGGCGAGTGGCGGCGCACGACGAACCCGTCTGAGGAGCGAGTTGTTGCAGTGCTTTCGCGAGCTCCTACCGGAGACGGTGGCGGGAGCAGAGCAGTTTGAGGCGATCTACGACGAGCACCTGACGCTCGGGGCTTTAGTGGACATCGTCGCCTATTCGTTGGAGTTGGAGTTGGTCTGTAAGCAACAATTGCTCGCGGAATGGAATGTGGATTTGCGAGCGGTGATGCTGCTGGACCAGCTGCGCAGGTTCGCGCAGGGCGGACAACCGGCCGGATCACCGTTCCCACCGGGTTTTAGTGAGAACTAGCAGCAGATTGCTGGCGTGGAGCAGATGACGAAAGAAGCGAACACAAGCGAGGGATCCAGTCCCATAGATATGCCAAGACTGGAGCAGGCGGTGCGCGAACTGTTAGCCGCGGTCGGCGAGGATCCGGACCGAGAAGGCTTGCGCGAGACCCCCAGCCGGGTTGCGAGAATGTACTCAGAGCTGTTCCGCGGTCTGCACGAAGATCCGCGCAAGATGCTGCAGAAGTTCTTTAGCGAAAAGTATGACGAGGTGGTGTTGGTTCGTGACATCAGTTTCAACAGCATGTGCGAACACCATTTGTTACCGTTCATGGGTAAAGCTCACATCGGCTATGTTCCCGATGGGAAAGTCGTCGGGCTGAGCAAGCTGGCCCGGGTTGTCGAGGCGGTATCGAGACGTCCTCAGGTTCAGGAACGGATGACCGAGGAGATCGCCAATTTGCTGGAAAGCGAGCTTGGTGCGAAGGGAGTCGCCGTGGTCGTCGAAGCCACTCACACCTGCATGACGATTCGCGGCGTGCGCAAACCTGGCAGCTTATGTGTGACTTCGGCCATGAAGGGGCTCTTCCGCAAAAACCAATCGTCGCGATCGGAAGTGATGCAGCTGATATATGGCAACCAGCAACAGTAACTGGCAGCAAAGTAGCAGGCACACTCCGTGTGCCGTCCGCCTTCTGTCAGGGACAGGAGAAGGATTAACATGAATCAGCAGGATGGAGTGGACGGCTCCGAACGCCATCTCGCTCTTCCGCTGTACCAGTCCGTACGCCGGTCGGGAGGGCGAGGCTCCCGCCGAGCTGTTTGGCCGCGCATCGGTTTCGCGTTTACTCTGCTTCTGGCGGACGGCACACGGAGTGTGCCTGCTACCTTAGAAGCCGCCCATTTCGCCTAGCATGAATCTACTTCAGCTTCTGGTACAGTTCGTGTTTCGCATCTCCTTCGGCCTGACGCTGGCCATGTCGTTGATCCCTGCCAGCCGGGTGACGAGCGGCTTTTTCCGCGTGCATCTGTGGGTGTTGATGGGGCTGAACACGCTCGCCGCGATGGCTTTATATTCGCAGTCGGAGTCGTTAGGCGAAATCCTGCAGCCGACTGCGGTGCTGGCCCTGGCGATCGGTCTGGCAGCCTGCAGCTATGTTGCCGCAGTGGCCTGGCTTTACGAGCGGCGTGACATCGGCCTGGTGCTGCTGGCAGTGATCGCGATCACAAGTCTCTTGGCGGCCATCCTGGCGACACCGCAAAGACCCTCCGCAGCGGCACTCCGCGTGATCTTGGTGATCGCCGATTTGGCCTCCAGCGGCCTCCTGCTTGGTGCCACCTTGGCGGCGATGTTTCTCGGGCATTGGTACCTCAATACCCCGACCATGCAGCTGCTGCCGATCAAGAGGCTGGTCGTGCTGATGGCGTTGGCGGTGGCGATTCGCACGGTGGTGAGCGGGACTGGGCTCGTGTTGCAAGCTCAAGCCGGGCAATCGTTGCCCACTGCGTTTTGGCTCTTTGTCAGCTTTCGCTGGTTGAGTGGCATTCTCGGCACCCTTATGTTTGCCCTGATGGCTTGGTATACGCTGAAGGTCCCCAACACGCAGAGCGCGACGGGTATTCTCTATGCCGGTGTCGTCGTTGCCTTCCTTGGCGAGCTGACCTCGCAGCTACTGTCCGTCAGCGCTCTCTATCCACTATGATAGGCCGGTGATCTTCAATGAACTTGACTTTCGTTTGTCGACAGTGTGAGCGCACGGCACGTGTTGACATTGAGTCAAGTGCCAGCGAGTTTCGCTGCCCGCATTGCGACCACTGTCACCCAACGGCGGCCGAGATTGCCAGCGGCGATCGCATCGACAGGTGTTTGGTCTGCGGTTGCGGCGAGCTTTACATCCGCAAAGACTTTTCGCAGCGATTGGGCATCACGATTGTGGTGATCGGGCTGGTGTCCAGCTCCATTGCTTGGGGTTGGCACCGGATCTATCTCACCTACAGTATTCTATTCGCGACCGCATTCGTCGATGTGGTCCTGTACCTGACGGTGGGCAACCTGCTACAGTGCTACCGGTGTTCTTCCATCTATCGAGATTTGGTGGGGCTGGAGGAGCACGCGCCGTTCGAGTTGGAGACTCATGAACGCTTTCGGCAGCAGAAAGCTCGGAGCGGAACGTCCAGCTGACTTCCCAGCTCACTATGGACCAAGAGCGCGAACGAATCCAGGCAGACCTCCGTGGGTTGTTGCAAGGCGATGTCTATTGCGACGACCTGTTCGTGCAAATGTACGCCACGGACGCCAGCATCTACCAGGTTCGGCCGATCGGTGTCGTGCGGCCCCGCGGGGTGGCGGACGTGGTCGCTTGCGCCCAGTATGCGGCCGAGAACGAGCTTCCTATCCACGCGCGCGGGGCAGGCACTGGAGTGGCCGGCGAGTCGCTGGGCCGTGGGCTCATCTTGGACTTTTCCTACTACATGCGGCGTCTGCTCGAGATTGGCGACGACACGGTACGTTTTCAGCCCGGGCTGGTTCACGCGGAATTAAATCGCCAACTGCTGCCCCACAATCGGTTGTTCGGCCCCGATCCCGCGCTCCGCAGCGTGACGACCATGGGCAGCGTGCTGGCCATCGACGCAGGCGGCAGTCACTGGCCCATCTATGGGTCGGCGCGGAGCCGCATTGTGAGCATGCAGGTGGTGCTGGCCGATGGTTCGGTGGTCCGCGCCGAGCGGGTACCGACGGTGCCTCGACTCGACGAGAGACCTGCTGAGGGCGGCGACGATGCCGGCGTGTGGCGGCGCGCGGAAGTTTGCCATCGGCTCGGCGAGCTCTTTCGACGCCACCAGCAAACGATCGACGACCACCGTCCCAGGACGGTGGTCTGTCGGAGCGGCTATCGCCTTCACGATGTGCTCGACGACGGTGAGCTCGATCTAGCTCGCTTGTTGGTCGGCAGCGAGGGGACGCTGGCCCTGATTACAGAGGCGACGGTCAAGACCGATCCCCGGCCCCAGCAGCGTGGCGTGGCACTGCTGTTCTTTGACCGGCTGGAGAGGGCGGCCCAGGGCGCATTGATGTTGGCCGAACTCGGGGTCAGTGCTTGTGATTTGCTGGACCGCAGGTTGCTTTCCATTTCCCGCGAGGTGGATGTCCGTTTCGACCTGTTGATCCCCCAGGATGCCGAAGCAATGTTGCTGGTCGAGTTGCAGGCTGACGATCAGCAGGAGCTGAGGACGCGGCTGCAGCAGATCGTCCAGCAGATCCATCGTCGTGAGAAGCTGGCATTTCACGCGAGAACCACGCTGGATACTTTCGAACGCAACCTGTATTGGCACTTGGTGCGCCGCGTAGTCCCGCGTTTGTATCGCCTCAAAGGATCGACACGACCGCTGCCCTTTGTGGAGGACATCGCCGTACCACCTGTCGAGTTGCCCGACTTCATGACACGATTGCAGAACGTCTTGAAGACGCATCAAGTCACTGCAACTTTGTTCGCTCACGCGACCCATGGCCAGCTGCACGTGCGGCCGTTTCTGGACCTGGCGAATCCCAGCCACGTCCGCAAGATGCAGGAGCTGGCGGTTGACCTATATAGCGAAGTTCTGGACGTCGGGGGCACGATCAGTGGCGAGCACGGCGACGGGTTGAGCAGGACGTGGTTTGCGATGCGGCAACACGGACCTCTCTACCACGTGATGCGGGAGGTGAAACGTATCTTCGACCCGCAGAACATCTTGAATCCCGGCAAGGTCGTGGCGGACGCCCCGCAGCCGCTGACGAAGAACCTGCGCCCGGTTGCCGTCGCCGAGACGAGTCCGGCCGAAGACCGGCCACTGCCCATGGAGTTGCAGCTGACGTGGCCAGACCAAGATATTGTCCACGCCGCCCGCTCGTGCAACGGTTGCGGCCGCTGTCGTACGCAGTGGCACGAGGAACGGATGTGCCCGATCTTCCGGTTTGCTCCCCGCGAAGAGGCATCACCTCGGGCCAAAGCCAATCTGATGAGAGCGATCCTGACCGGTGACTTGGAGGTCAGCCGGCTGGCCAGCGACACATTGAAGTCGGTCGCGGACTTATGCGTGAACTGCCACCAGTGCCGGTTGGAGTGCCCGGCCAGCGTCGATATTCCCAAGTTGATGGTGGAGTGCAAAGCCCAGTACGTGGCCACCAACGGATTGCGGCCCAGCGACTGGTTGATGACCAGGTTGGACTTGCTCGCCCGAGGCGGCGCCGCGCTGCCTGCATTTTCCAATTGGGCGATTAGGAACCGGCAGATGCGGTGGTTGCTGGAACGGGTGCTCGGCATCGCACAGGGGCGCAAGCTGCCAAGGTTTGCCCAGCGCGACTTCATGCGGCTCGCTCACCGCCGTCGGCTGACGCGGCCGACCCGGGGCAGCGATGCGAAGGTCCTCTACTTCGTTGACATTTACGCGAACTGGTTCGACGTTCAATTAGGTGAAGCTTTCGTCGAAGTCCTGCAGCACAACGGGTTTAGTGTCTATGTGCAACCGCGCCAAGTTCCCTCGGGAATGTCGGCGGTCTCGGTCGGGGCGGTCGAGATCGCCAAACGGTATGCGGGCGCGAAACGTCGCGGTGCTCGCCGAGGCCGTGCGGCAAGGCTACCAGATTGTGACGACCGAGCCTTCGGCGGCTCTATGTCTTCGCCACGAGTACGCGAACTTGCTGGACGATGACGACGTGCGGTTGGTGGCTGACCGGACGAACGAAGCGGCCAACTTTCCTGTGGAACCTCCACCTGGCTGAAAGCTCGAGCTCGATTTGAAGCCGGTCAACGCCACGGTGGGCTACCATCAGCCGTGCCACTCACGCGCCTTGGAGGAAGTGTCTTCGAGTGAACAAATCCTGCGACTGATTCCGGGCTGAAGGTGACGAAGATCGACCACGGCTGCTCCGGTATGGCGGGAACGTACGGCCTGAAACGCAAGAATTATCGTAGCAGTCTCCGGGCGGGCTGGGGGCTCATCTCAGCGCTCCGCGATCCGATGGTCCAATTGGGTGTGACCGAATGCAGCAGCTGCAAGATTCAGATGGACAAGGAACCACGAAACCGACTATCCATCCCGATCAAACTGTTGGCGCTCTCCTACGGCTTGTTGCCGGAGATTGGTAAGCTCCTCACAACCCGCGGAGAAGAGTTAGTAGTGACGTGAAATTGAATGTCAAGCTTTTCGCAGTCGCCAAACAGCTCGTAGGGACCGAGCAGGTGGTGGTCGAGCTGCCCAGCTCTGCTACGGTGGGTGGTCTGCGCGCCGCGCTGTGCGAACAACATCCTCAGCTCGCCCTCGTCGTTAGCAACAGCCTATTCGCCGTCAATTCCGAGTTCGCCGACGACCAGACGGCCATTCCGTGCGACGCCGAGGTTGCCTGCATCCCTCCGGTCAGCGGTGGGTAGCAGCCTGTGCCACTCCGTCGTCCGCTCA
>CBDCWT010000010.1:5000-19921 GCA_965223305.1 Pirellulaceae bacterium
AGCCAGCAGTTTGGTCTTGCTGGTTCAAGCGCGTAGGCAGATTCCGTAGGAGGCGATAGCCACAAACGCGGAGTCAATGCCGAGACGTGATGAGGTGGAGCTTCGGCTCCGAAACTCAGTGATCCCATGCTTCCAAGAAAAGCTGCGCGTTGAGCCCCATTGGTGACCGTACCGCAAACCGACTCAGGTGGGCGGGGTGAGTATCCCAAGGCGCGCGAGAGAATGCTGGCTAAGGAACTCGGCAAATTGGCACCGTAACTTCGGGAGAAGGTGTGCCCCTAGTGGTGAAGAGCCTGCGCTCGGAGCTGCCGGGGGTTGCAGTGACCTGGGGGTTGCGACTGTTTACTAAAAACACAGGACTCTGCGAAATCGTAAGATGACGTATAGGGTCTGACGCCTGCCCGGTGCTGGAAGGTTAAGGGGAGATGTTAGCTCCGGCGAAGCTTCGAACCGAAGCCCCAGTAAACGGCGGCCGTAACTATAACGGTTGATAACTACTGTGTTCGCTACAGTATGGCCGTTATAAAATCTGGCTATATGCTGGAACATCTGGAGTATCCCAGGGTACCGAGAAGGTGAAAATCCCATGGGTGCAGACAATCAGCAGGAAAGGCTATCGAGCAACGAACGGAAGCGTTGGTTCTTGGCTGGATTTATTGAGGGAGAAGGCAGCTGCTGTATTTCTATCAAGAAACACAAAGGCGCCAAGTTTGGGTTCTACGTGGACCCAGAGTTCTTTCTCTACCAGCGAAAAGAACGAATTCGCGTGTTGGAGCTGGCCAAAGAGGTCTTCGGGACCGGTCGAATCTATCCGAAACCTGGAAATGAAGATGTGCTCGTCTATGCGATCACATCCAGGCGTTCCATTTCGGAAAGGGTGATTCCGTTTCTCGAAAAGTACATGACCTTTTCGGCACGCAACGACGACTTCGCGAAGTTTGGTGAAGCGATTCGTCTCTTCGACGAACGTGCGCACCTTACACAAGAAGGGCTAGTGAGAATTGTGCGACTCGCGTACGAAATGAACTACGCGGGGAAGCAACGACAGCGCCCTCTTGAATCCGTGCTTGATAGAATCCTCAGAGGCCATATGCCAGACACCAACTAACGCATGGTGAAGATATGGTCCGAACTCTATGGCGACATAGAGAGCTAGGCGGAAACGGAAACGACCTAGCCATCGTTCGAGAGAACGGATGTAACAAAATGCCTAAGGTAGCGAAATTCCTTGTCGGGTAAGTTCCGACCTGCACGAATGGCGTAACGACATCCCCACTGTCTCGGCCAGCAACTCGGCGAAATTGTACTGGGCGTGAAGATACGCCCTACCCGCGGCAAGACGGAAAGACCCCGTGAACCTTTACTGCAACTTGGCAGTGATGCTCGGGACAGTCTGCGTAGGATAGGTGGGAGACTTTGAAGTCGGGATTCCGGTCTCGATGGAGTCACCCTTGAAATACCACCCTGGCTGTTCTGGGCGTCTAACCCAGGCGAGTTATCCTCGTCGGGGACACTGTCTGGTGGGCAGTTTGACTGGGGCGGTCGCCTCCCAAAAAGTAACGGAGGCGCGCGATGGTTCCCTCAGGCTGATTGGAAACCAGCCGTAGAGTGCAAAGGCATAAGGGAGCTTGACTGTGAGACCGACGGGTCGAGCAGGTTCGAAAGAAGGCCTTAGTGATCCGGTATCTCCATATGGAAGGGATATCGCTCAACGGATAAAAGGTACTCCGGGGATAACAGGCTGATCGCGCCTGAGAGTCCATATCGGCGGCGCGGTTTGGCACCTCGATGTCGGCTCATCCCATCCTGGGGCTGGAGCAGGTCCCAAGGGTTTGGCTGTTCGCCAATTAAAGGGGTACGCGAGCTGGGTTTAGAACGTCGTGAGACAGTTCGGTCCCTATCTGCCGTGGGCGGAGGATACTTGAGGGAAGCTGACCATAGTACGAGAGGACCTGGTTGGACGCACCTCTGGTGAGCCGGTTGTTCTGCCAAGAGCATAGCCGGGTAGCTATGTGCGGAACGGATAACCGCTGAAAGCATCTAAGCGGGAAGCCGATCCCAAGATGAGGTATCCCGGGTCGTAAGACCCCTAAAGGCCCCTTGAAGACTACAAGGTGATAGGCCGGGTGTGGAAGCACAGCAATGTGTGGAGCTAACCGGTACTAATCGGCCGTGAGGCTTGACCTATCTCTAAGGTACGAGTCGTCCACAAGTACAAAGTTTACTTTGTAGAAAGCGTTGGAACGCTTTGATTGATTCGAGATCAGGGTTGGAAGCAAGAACCAACTTCGAATCGCGGTCCACTCAACGAGTGGAGATTACTTGGAACAACATTCATCGAGTTTGAGGGCTTAGCGATGAATGGAGCTTCTACACTTTTCGGTGGCAATGTCGGAGGGGTCATACCCGATCCCATCTCGAACTCGGAAGTCAAGCCCTCCAGAGCCGATGGTACTGCAGGGGCAGCCTTGTGGGAGAGTAGGACGCTGCCGGATTAATGAAGGCCCGCTTCGGAAACGAAGCGGGCCTTCTTCTTTTAACTCTCTGGCCATTCTTTTAACTCTCTGGCCATCGGTACTCACTTGTGTGGTCTCGAAACCTGAGAGTGGCGGGTGCACTGGCCAAGCTTGGGCTCCGGGGGCCGCGGTTTCTGGTTGGATTTCAACCGCGCCTCCGGCCCACCCATTGCAGTGTACCTGCCGTGGGAGTGAGTTCGGGGAGGGGTGTCACATGACAAGCCCGTCGCGATTCGTTGCATCAATTTGTCTCGCGGTGCTTTCCGCCTGCGTCGCTGAGGTTCAGCCTACCGTCGACCAACAGAAGATTCTGCGAGACGGCATTCCCTCCAACATTCGGCACGACCACGACCAGCCCAATGCTCGCTGGAGCTTTTATGCCGTCGATAACACCTCGACGGTTGCGGACCTATCGGAGCACCGATTGGTGATGAAGAACGAACTTATTGCCGGGGATGTGCCTCAGATCCAGGTTGGGCTGTCGTTCGTGAAGGGCTATGGCACCAGCGCGGAGCAAGAGCTCTTCGCGTGGAACGCTGGGACGTTGAGGCCTCGCCAGCTTGCTCAGTCGATGGGCTCCAACAACAACGCAGTCGCCGTGACCTCGATTCAGGATTGGGTGCTCTCACCACCTGACGAAGACGTCGCTGTGCCCGATTCCATATCGATGGCCCCCGGCTTTCAGCCGCTTCTCGCGGCTTTCGCCGAGCTGCTGAAACCGTCGACCGCGCCCTCCGGGTCGCAGGCGAGTGGCGAAATGGATGAAGCCGCAGATGCGGAGCCCAGCGAGCCCGTTTCGTGGGGTTGGTTGCTCGGTAGCTGGGCAGCCTGCGGCGGCATGGTGGCGATCATGCTCTTCACCGTGGCGACTACGCCCCCATTGGTGGCATTGCCGGCAGGTCCCGCTGTCGGTACGTGGGTCGCCTGTGGAACTGCGGTTGGCGTGACCATCCACGAGGTTGGCAAACTCTTCTGATCGGGTGTTCGGCGACGACCGAACGCGCGAGCGTTGCGAAAGGAAGTCGTCTCAACCGCCGATGGCGACACGAGCTGCGTCGATCGTCGGTAGGTCCCCGTACGGCCGGTGTTGTTGCCAATCTGTATATACGGAATATAGTTTTTGTATATATGAAACAAGTGCTCAGAGATCTGGATGCCTGGGTCGCACAGCAGAATGCCCTGCTCACGGCCGATGGACTGCCCGGTCATCGCGACTGTTGGATTAGGATTTTGGGCCAGTCGGCGCTGCGGCTGGCCAACACGGGTTTGACTTTGGTCGCGACCAAAGATCTCGATGTTCGAGCCAACTACGAACACGCGGTGCAAAAGCAGTTTGAGGCGTTGCTCGCCGCGCAAGGTCTGCATTTGGATCCCGTGGGCCACGAGGCGTGGATGCCGCGTGAGACCCGATACGCTCCGATCTACGTTGGGAGACATGTTCGCGCGTTCATCGCAGAGCCCGATTTTGTGCTCGTGAGCAAAGCGTTGAAAGCACCCGCAAAGAACCGCGCGCTGATCACGGAATACCTTGCGAAGGGCGCCAGTGACCGTTTCTTCTCGCTCGCCCTGAAGTACAATTTGGATCTGGAGCTCTTCGCATGAACGAGTTGCAACGACGTGCCAAAGCGCGACTGGCCCGAGATAAACGAGCTCGTCGTACTCCGCGGTTCCGACGGGCAATCGGACGTTTGGTTGCGGCCAAGCTCCTAGAAACCAATGTGGCGGTAGACGTGCATCGCAAGCCGGTGCCACTGGGTGATTTTTTGTGGGCCGGCCAGCACGAACCCCGAATTCTTGAGCTCCTTCCCGCCATCGTTGTTAAACGACCGAGCTTGCTCGCCAAGCCGATCGAGTTGCCCGATGATTTGAAAGAAGTAACTCGCGCGATTCGCCATGGCGTCGACTATCCGGTCTTTCGAGAGGTACCCCCGCACAAGTATTTGCATTGGATCGACAAAGTCGGTCATCGCGGGCGTACGCCCTCGCTAGTTAAGAACTTTCGTCTACGACGCGAAGACGTCGCCAGGCTCCGTCGTCTCAAAGAAATTCTACCCGCCAAAAGCGAAACCGATGTAATTCGTTTGGCATTGCAGACCTTGGAAAAAGTGGCGGCTGGCTGACCTAGCCTGGCAACTCCACGTTCGACCGGATAGTCCGACGACATCGTGGCTGGGCGCACGATGCACCGTTCTTAAACGGTTCGCAGTCGTTGCGTCGAGACTTGTTTGCGTCGAGACTTGTTTGCGTCGGAGCTTGTACCTTCGTTGAGGGACGACACTTGCGGTGAAGGATGATCGCATAATGGACGGTTTGAATCGCGACGAGCTGGTCGCTCTGGCCGCCTGCGTACGAGAAATGATGACGGCGGACGCATTCGTTTCGCACGATGAGAGTGCCTCCGCCGCGCATGTGGGTTTACGGCTAGGGCTTCCACGCCGAGAGTGGGACTCCGCGTGGTCGGAGGCGATCCGTAGGTTTCCAAATCGCGACGCGTCGTACGCCGCTGCACTTGCCATCGAGCGTCCGAAAGCGCGCGAGCGATTCTACGAGTTGCTTCATCATGTCGCCGATTCGGACGGATTCACCGGGTCCGAGTGGGATCTGCTCGAAGCCCTGGACAAGGCCTGGCATTCGACGACGTAGTTGCCGACCGCGTTAGGCAAGCAGGAGCTTAACCTTGAGAGTTGCTCGCCTCGACCAAGCCTTTGATCACGCCAAGCATCTTGCGCTCCATCACATAGCTGATCGGTTCGATGAGGGCCGGGCCCCCGATGAGTCGGCTTCTGATTCCTGACCCGTGTCGGTATCGAGTCCGCGAAATCAACCTGGTCGTTTGGTTTGTGTTTGGCTCGATCAACAGAGCCCAGCTCCCCTCTAGATCAGAGGTCTCCTCTGCACCTGAGGGGTCTCCCTGAAGTACAAGCGCCCGCCCCTCCTTGAGGAGCGCAACACGCATTGGAGGAATGTCGCGGTGGAGCCGAATGCCGTCTCCCACACTCAGGGCCTGGAACTCCGGCAGTATGGTGTTGCTGTTGCGAATTTGGCTGCCGACCAAGTTCTCAAGGCGGGTGTAGCTATAGAAGCCGCCTCGGCCCTGACCAAGCTGCACAACCCAAGGCCAAACCTTTTCGGGGGGCGCCGCGATACTGATGGCGTGGGTTGCGCCCCAGGTCGGCGAGGAGACTAGCCCGTCGCCGGGATACGCCCGGGCGAGCTCGGCGTCGGTTGCACCCCAGCGAATTCGCCGTTGTCTTAGGAATGGCGTCAATACCGCGCCGATGATACGCAACGCACCGCCGACGGCTTCATGGAAGCTTGTCCCGTCGTCTATATGTTGGTTCAACGCAGGCTCCGAAGAACCGAGAGTAAAGCTCGGTTCCCTCCGCCGTCCATCGCCAAAGTAGCGGCGCCGCTTCGCGCGATCATCAAGGCTGCACTTCTTCTTCGAGGGGCTCCGTGTGAACCACGACATCAGCCACGTCTGGGATCGTCTTCACGCAGTCTACGACCTCGTGTGCGATCGAATGCGCTTGGTTGAGACTCAGTTCTCCGTTCAGATGAATGCTCAGGTCCACGTAGACGTGGTCGCCCGCGCGACGGGATCGAATGTCGTCGACCCGCTTCACTGAAGATACGGAGAGCGCTCGCTCGCGAACAATGTCCGTAGGAACGGCAACCGCATCGGAGAGTGCTCCTAGGTTAAATGCGATGAGTCGCCACGCCGTCCGCCCGATGAATGCGGCAACGGCAAAGGCAGCGAGAGTATCGACCCACGTCAAGCCGCACTTGACCGCAACCAGCGACGCCAACACTGTGGTGGCGCTTAAAGCGTCGCTCATGGTGTGATCGGCGTCTGCGTGCAAGATAGAGCTGCGAAGCTTGTTTCCTTGCGACTGCTCGTACCGGCTTATGGCGATGTTGACGACAATTGTCGTCGCGACCGCGCCAATTGCGGTCCATGTCACTTCGGGAGCGGCTCCTCCTTCCAATGCCGCGGCGATGGCGTGACGCAGCACCTCGACAAGTCCGGCGGCAACTAGAACTCCGATCACAAGTGAAGCGACGGATTCGAATCGACGGTGGCCGTACGGGTGCCCGCGATCCGGAGGCTTCGCGGCGGCCGTGATTCCCACCAGGCCCACGATATTGCTGGATGCGTCGAGCAGACTATGTATTGCGTCCGCGACTAGCGCGAGTGAACCGATCACGAACCCGACTGCGAACTTCACGCTGGCGACGGTTAAGTTGGCGATGAGAACGAGACCCAGCACACGCTTGATTTCGTTATCTCGATCTGCTGAATCCCGCGTCATGTTGCTCCGCCCCGCTGGGAGCTCGGGCCTCGAACGTTGGAGCCGCTGATCTCAAGCGAAGAGCTAGGCATTGAATACCGGATTCGTCATCGCCGCAATCGGGTTACCACTCCTCACAATCGCCTGCAGTGTTGGTTAGCCGTCACTTCTATCCGAGTGAAGATGAGCTTTCTCCAGCCATGAGCGCATCTGTCGGTGGTCGGCTGCGCCGGACTGACGCACTACGACTTCGTTGTCCCGGAACACTGCGAACGTTGGAATACCAGTTACCCCGTAGCGTGTGGCGAGTGCGGGGGCATTGTCGACGTTCACCTTCAACACGATCGCGCGACCGGCCATCTCTTTGGCCGTCCGCTCGACGTGGGGCGCAACCGTTCGACATGGACCGCACCATTCGGCCCAAAAATCAACGAGAACCGGGACTCGAGCACTTCCTACAACAGAGTCGAAGCTAGCCACGTTCACATTGATTGGTTTGTCAATCGGGTTGAGGGTGGTCTGACAGGCGCCGCACTTTCCGGAGTCGGCAAGGTGCTTTGGAGGCACTCGGTTCTTGCGCTCACAGGTGGGGCAGATTCGGATCATGTTTTCTCTCTTTCCCTAGGGAACAGAAACAAGATGTGCACGCGAGGCAAGTTGTCGCGTAACTTTTACAGCCAGTGGGGTGGCGCATTGATCACGCAGATACTCGGCGGAACAGGCTTGTTCTTGATCGGCATGGTGCTGGTGACCGACGGCCTGCGTGGTGCAACGGGAGATTCGTTGCGCCAGGTTCTGCTTCGTTTCACGGGTGGGCGCGTCAAATCGCTGATGGCCGGAGCTGCGATCACCGCGGCAGTCCAGTCTTCAAGCATCGCGACTGTCGCCACCATCGGGTTTGTCCGCGCAGGCGTGCTTACGTTCGCTCAGTCACTCGGGCTGATATTCGGCGCCAACATTGGCACGACGGTGACGGGGTGGATTGTCGCTCTGCTGGGACTGGAGTTCGGAGTCAGTTCGGTGGCCTTTCCGCTGGTGGGAATCGGCGCGTTGGTACGTCTCTTCTTTCGTGGTCGTGTGTCGCACTTTGGGCTGGCCGCCGCAGGCTTTGGGATCATCTTCGTTGGCATTGACGTTTTGCAGAGCGGAATGTCAGGACTAGCTGAGTACCTTGCTCCACATGAGTTGCCACCCGATTCATGGGGCGGTCGCATGCTGCTCGTCCTTATTGGCGTTGCGCTAACCACCGTAATGCAGTCCTCAAGCGCTGCGGTGACGACGGCTTTGGCCGCGCTGCATAGCGGAACGATTTCGTTGCAACAAGCGGCCGCGATTGTCATTGGGATCAACATCGGGACTACGGTTACGGCGGGGTTGGCCGCCGTGGGAACTTCGACCGGGGCAAAGCGCACTGCGCTGGCCCATTTCCTATTCAACGGATTGACCGGGGTTGTGGCGTTCGCGATTCTCCCTGTGTTCGTCTGGGCTGTAGGCGAGATCGGAGCCCAGATCGCTCCTGGCGATGCGACGGTTCTGCTGTCGGCGTTTCATACGGCGTT
The DNA here is from genome assembly GCA_965223305.1 of Pirellulaceae bacterium. Classification (GTDB taxonomy): domain Bacteria; phylum Planctomycetota; class Planctomycetia; order Pirellulales; family Pirellulaceae; genus CBDCWT01. Next base: position 13,368 of record CBDCWT010000010.1, read on the forward strand.
CAATGTCTTTGGTGTGATTCTGATCCTCCCGTTTTGGGATCGCTTTGCCACGATGGTCACGCGCGTGGTTCCTGAGCGCGGGCCGCACTTAACGCGTCTTCTGGACTACCGAGTGGTGGGCGAGGGCGCGGTCGCCACTGAAGCTGTGCGGCAGACCGTGATTGAGATATCCGGAACAGTGTTCGAGTCGCTCGGCCGGCTTCTGAATGAGGGAGCCGCGTCGAGACGCGTGGCCGACGCGCTTGATGCCGCCTTCGCCGCACTGAATGCGACCGACGACTATATCGCGTCATTGAGGTTCGCCGCGCCGCTTTCCGAAGTCGGGCATCGTCGACATATGTCGACTATCCATGCGCTGGACCATCTGCGTCGGTTGCTTGATCTCTCGATCAGCATTGAGCCCGTCTCGGACGACGCGAGCCCCGACCTTGATCGAGTGGCCGACACAGTGGCTGAGTCCATTGCCTCCGCCTGCGCCTGGACCCGCGATTCGGAACGTGCAGCACCGCGCGATTCCCTCCGACATGCCCATGAGGCAATCGTTGAGTCACGCCAGCAGCTTCGAACCGAGTTCCTAGAGCAGACTGCACGTGCAAGGATCTCGCCGGGTCTTGCGGGGGCCCGGCTGGAGCGGCTTCGCTGGCTAGGGGAGCTGGCCTACCACTCATGGCGTTTGGTCGATCGCCTCCACGGTGAACGCAAACGCAAGCCGGTTGAGCCCTCGGTTCCACCCAAAATGGACGAGCTGCGGTCTAGGGCTGAGCCTGAGGAGGCTTCGCCGACCCGAGTGCAAGAACCAGATGCGCCGTGAAACCCTTGGGTGTGGAGACTGCTGCGCCCTTTTCCGACGGGAGCGTCAACGGGCGGACGGATGCTCCGCCCACGGAATGGGTGGAACGTGGACGCTCGACATTGTCGTCGCGGTCCGGGTCGAAGTCGGCAACTTAATACGTGGCCGCTTCGTGAGTGTGCCAACGTTTGCCTCACTTTGGGGCGCAAGCGGCGTCGGCGCATCTGTAGCGTGTGTCCATACAGCGTGGCTGCCAGATTCGTCCCCAGGACGACAAGCGTCGGCGCGATTCTGCATCGGTTATTCTGCATTGCGTTCGCGCGCATCTTCTTACCGGTCGATCCCCCATTGATTGCAGCTCCTTGCGAGGGGCCAGCGACGAATCGCAGCACGGCCGACCGGACTCCAGTTTTGTTCATGCGTGGCATGCTGAGTGCAGCAAGACGCGGACATGACTAACTTAATCGGCTCTCTCCTGTGTGTGCTCTTGTTCTTGTCGGGATGCGGGATCTCGAAATCCACGCTGCTCAAAGACCTTTCACTCGATGAGCGAATCGACCTCTGTGAGGGGTTGCAAGAAGACGCGGCTGGATTGTCGATAGAAGACACTTGTCGGGTGACGGCCGCGAACGCCGCCGTCACTCTCGGTATGGGAAGCGAGCTCTGCCAGCAAACCTACGATACGTGCCTGACCCAACCAACGGCGGGGACTTACGATTGTTCCATGACCTGGACGACCGTCCCGGACGATTGCACGGCGACGGTGGGTGACGCTCGAGACTGTTCGAGCGATACCGTGGCGGCAATCAACGATCTTGGAGCAAGCCTTTCCTGCGACGCGCTGCCCGACGAGGTGGTCGGAGCTCTGGCCTCCGCCGCATGTCTTCGCCTTGCGCGATGCGGCCAATAGAGCTTCTGGGTCGACGTGGCACTGACTCAGTTGCGGTTGCGGTCTTCGCCCAGCCGGTATGGGCGCCTGCTCATGGCTTCACGCTGGTCGCGTCCCGCATCTGCTCCCTCACTGGGCGGCCGAACATAAGACGCGCCGGTTCGGTCACGCGATGACCAACAGATGGCTGGACAATCCCTGACTGAGCGGCCGGGGCTGTCGAAGCAAAAGGTCAGCCGCTACCGCTCGCAGAGCGGCAGGAGCGATCGCCACGCCACCGGTTCGCATTCATGCGGCGCTTGCAGACTCCGTCGGGTTTGTGATTCGGGACTGAGCGTATCGGAATCGAGCGGCTGATTCGTAAGCTGTCGTGCTCCGCACCAACCGGGTGATTTCACGGGCGTACCAAAAGGCTACGGCGGTTTGCACGGACCTGTGGAGACGGGCTCAGGCACGATGTGCTGGCCTGCGCGTACTTTCGGCAGTGTGGTGTCAAAGATGCCTTTGCCGTCTGCGCAGAACACCGCCAGGCGCGCCGCCCGCAACTGTGCTCAGGAGCGGGTGACCAAGGCGGTGAAGGAAGTTGGAACGTCGCGTACACGGAAGCTGAAATCGCGTGAGGCGATGAGTTCTCCGTTCCGCCCCAGAAGCTCAACCCTGAGGCCGTGCAGGCCCGCTGGTGCGCAGATCCAGCCGATCACAACTTCGGCCAACAGGTCGTCAGTTGGTTGGAGCGGTCGCTCCATTGTGTAGCTGAATGTCTATCAACTCGAAGGGGGCTCGCTCTCCCTGCGCGATGGGGCGTAGATATCCAGCGGCGGTCTTCCGACCCAACGACAAGCCCTGCCCAGGGGCCTCCGTTTTGTCCTGCTCTAGCCGACTACGACGGTGCCCGTTCGAGAAGGCGCGCAAAGGCTGCATCCCTTTCGCGGATTGTGCGCAATCGTTGCGTTGCACCAGCGTGAGCACCGGGGCCTTTCGTTGCTGCGCGCGGTATGGCACGTGCAGAGCCGTGCACGAGGACTGACCCGTGAAGCTCAGCGCAAAGAATGGCGATGAATCGCTTGGTTTCGTCGCAGATTTTCTATCCCGCGATTTCGAGCTTCGAGAGACCCATATCTCGTGGGTGTTTCTCGGCACCGATGCGGTGTTCAAAATCAAGAAGCCGGTCTCCCTCGATTTTCTCGATTTCGGTACGTTGGAGAAGCGGCGCCAAGCATGCGAAGCAGAAGTCCGGCTCAACCAGCGTCTTACGACGGGCGTCTATCTTGGCGTGGTCCCGGTTACTCGAGACGCTGACGGCCGTCACCAGTTTGATGGAGACGGTGACGTGGTCGAATGGGCTGTTCGAATGCGTCGCCTCTCTGACGCCGATCGAGCAGACCATCGACTGAAAGATGGGACGCTGACCTCGTCGGATCTTGGAGCAGTTGCGGTCACGCTCGCAACATTTCATCAGGCCGCCCGCGTCGACGCAGCCACCATGAAGTTCGGAACAGTGAACGCTATCGAAAGGAACGTTCGAGAGAACTTCGAGCAGACGAGGAGCGCCATCGGCCAATGGCTGTCCGAAGAGGAAGCTCGGGAGATCGAGTCAACCCAGCTTGCATTTCTTGAGACCCACTCCCACTTATTCGAAGCACGTTGTCGCGCCGGGCATGTTCGCGATGGACATGGTGACTTGAGACTCGAGCACATCTATTTCGACCAGCCGACCGGGGAAATCCAGATCCTGGACTGCATTGAATTCAACGAGCGGTTTCGCTACGCCGATGTCTGCGCCGACATCGCGTTCCTTGCGATGGATTTGGCATGGCATGGCCACCCCGAGCTTTCTGAGAATTTTCTGGCCGCCTACGCGCGAGCAACGAATGACTATGATCTCTATGCTCTCGTTGACTTCTATGAGAGCTATCGGGCCTATGTGCGTGGCAAGGTCGCCACGATTGTACTTGCCAATCCACAAGTTCCACTCCCGGCGAGGCAGCGCTTGCAGCACGAGGCTCGTCGCTACTTCATGCTAGCGCTGGCGGCTGAGCGGCGACCTCTGGTGCCTCCACAGGTCATCGCGGTCGGCGGTATGATCGGAGCTGGCAAGAGCACCTTCGCGGATGCGTTGGCCATGCAGTTGGCATGTCCGGTCGTGGACGCCGATCGCACTCGCAAACACTTACTGGGCGCAGAGCCGACACAGCGACTCCACGATGCTGCATTCAGCGACGCGTATAGCCCGGAAGTGACGGACCGAGTGTACGCAGAAGTTCTACGCCGCGCTTCGGTCGTCGTCGCGAGCGGGCGGTCGGTGATCTTGGACGCTTCATTCCGAACTGTGGCCCTGCGCGCGAAAGCGAAAGGGCTTGCTGACCAGCTTGGCGTTCCCTTTCTATTTGCCGAATGCGTGGCACCGGCCAGCGTCTGTCGAGAACGCCTCGTGCGGCGCGCCCGCGGGGAGTCAGTTAGTGACGGTCGCGTTGAGATCTTCGAGGACTTTGCCGCTCGCTACCAACCGATTTGCGAGGCCGACTCGTTCGACCATTGGTCTATTGACACCCGCGGATCCGCTGAAGCGGCCGTTGCCGAATGGCTGAGGATGACCGGCGAGATCGCCTTGTGACCGGTCTAGGCACAGACCCTAGGGCGACCTTGGCCCACGTCGCTCGTTAGCCGGCTGCTGCGATTCGAGTTGTTCGCGTGGAATCGCCCGGGGCTTCATTGCTGTGGATCGCTCTCCAGGGCGGGATCGCTCGCACGCACCCGCGTGCCTTCTGGGATTGGAATTGTACGGAGCAGTTCGCCATCTGGCTCGTCGGCGCGGACTTCTCGAACTTCGACGACCCCATCGTGGGCCAACATGCGTACGGCGTGGTTCGCCCTGCCGTCGTCGATAGTCACACGAACAAGCTCATCTCCTACGGGGGCCTGCTCTGACACTGTGCCGGAGAACGTTCCGACCTCCGTGGTGGTCTGGTTGCCCTCCGTATCATAGACCACTGCAACGATCGTGGCGCGTGGCTGCGGCTCTTCGGTGGGGCCGATCACCACACGGAGCGCCACACTAACTTGTGACGCTGACTCCGAGTCGCCGCTCGTACGATAGTCGGGGGTCGGCGGGTAAGGAACTCCGGGATGGCATCCTTGCAAGAGCCCAGCCACACCAAGCGCGAGCATCCACGTGAAAAGCTGGTGAGGTGGCAGCAGGCTGAATTGGCCCCAGTACGTCTCCTCGCAATCGCGGTTGGCGCAGCTGTGAATGCCATCGGCGTTGCGCCAGCGGAAGTGATGTTGTGCAGTCAAAAGGGCTGCCACCCTGTGGAGTTGTCTCATGATCCCTCCATGGAATGTTCCACCCGCGTCGGCCTGCCGGGCACGATTGACTGGCTCGCATGGACCATGCCACCGCCAACACCCCCGAATCGTCGGCCATCGTTGAACACGACGACGCAGGGCCTGCGCGGCGCGTCGGTGCGCGCGCACTCTCTGCGCCGAGGTCCAGCATCACGCCGAGGGCCCAGTTCTTGCCTATTGCTCTCGGATTTCGGGAGTGACCGGACTGAAATGGTGGATGTTCAGCTGCGCGCGCGGAGTTGCGATCAACGCGTGTCGGTTGATTTGGCAGCGACCACGGTCGCAGTGCCTTATTACCAAGCGTCTCCCATGCCGATGTCTGGTGTGCCGGCGTCGGGTTCGTCTGCGTCCGGCTCTTCAGCGTCGGGCTGCTCCGCGTCCGGCTCTTCAGCGTCGGGTTCGTCAGCGTCAGGCGTGCCGGCATCACGCGGAGTTCCGGCATCCATGATGCCACTGTCTTCGGTGCCACTATCTTCCGTGCCGCTGTCTTCGGTTCCGCCATCGGTATCGGGTTCGCAGACGCCGGCAGTGCAGGAATGTCCCGCGCAACAGTCGTCGTCGTAGGTGCACGACTCGCCTTGATGGCTGCAGCAAACATGCTCGATCAGCGCTTCAATGCAGGTGTCGCCGCCGTTTCGGAAGAGATCGACCTCGCCGTACTGCGTGGTTTCGCAGGTCGATCCGGCGGGCCACCCCCGAACCGCCAGGCCGAGTACGTTTCCATTGGCGTCGAGGGCAGGACCGCCGCTGTCGCCTTTGCAGATCTGGTGTGTCGTCCCGTTGCCCGAGACGAGGTCGACTCGTGAGCCTTGGCCTGGATCACAATCGAAATAGCCGTTGGCTTTCTGGTCTAGCAAGCCTTGCCGGCGACGCGTGAGCCCTGGCTTGCAGTCGTTGTTCGACCAGATGCAGTCGGGTGCATGTGCATTGCATGTAGCTTGGTCGGCATCGTAGGCATCGCAGCCGTACTGTCCGTAACCCACTACGGTCATGGTTTGCGGCGGCATCGCGAACGATAAGGTGCGCGGATTCCAATCGACCCGCTCTGCGTCTTTGAACCAGACCGCACCAAAATCCATGCAACTTTGCAAGGTGGAGCACGAGTCGTGACGGATGCTCTCGGCGAAGCGATCGTAGGCAGTCAACGGTGGTACAGTGGAATAGGTCGTGAAGAGAATCTCGTCGTCGTCGGCACCGGTGAGGCAGTGTTCGGCGGTCAGCACACAGCGTCCGTGATTGCCTCGACCCTTGTGCTTCACCACAACGCCGGTGCATCCCATTTGGGTGGAGGCGTTGTAGATGTAGCCAATCCCCGTGTGCGCGCTGCTCGCGCCATTACGAATTGGTGCTTCGGTCTGGCCGATCGGGTCCTGGTCGATTGGCGTGGTGGCGCAGCCAATCATGGCGGCCGAGCTGGTCAGCCACAGCTTGGCGAAATAGCGGATCTTCATCACGGTTCTCCCCTCGAGGCTCTGCAGTTGCGCTCGGAGTGACGAACATTCACCAGCGATTACAGAGACTGGGGTTCGC
>CBDCWT010000011.1:0-137828 GCA_965223305.1 Pirellulaceae bacterium
CGACGGGAGCCCACTTCGGACGGAAGTCGAAACGGTCGAGATAAAGACCTCCGAGGTCGCGGCGTCCGAAGAACATGCCGAAGCCCCACAATGACACGTGCAACTGGTCCCGATCCAGTCGATAGCAGGTGGACCGATCGTCGGTGCTGCGGTCTCGATGGCGTTCAAAGCCAAAACGCATCAGTAGATTTCCCTCGGGATGTTCCACATCCCTGCCCCAACACCAAACCTGTTGCTCCATCAGCCTGCTGCCGAATCTGAGCACGGGCCGAGGCATGCACCATCCTTGGCCAGTGCGCGCTGGTTGCACGGCTTCGTTTGTTTGAGGCGCTACCGACATCTTAATCAGCCTCAGCGGTCACCATGGCAGCGATGTTTGCCAATAACCAGGCAGACGCAGCGAGCAATTGCAGCCAGTCTCCACTGGAGCTGATCCCGTAAGACAGCACGCTGCCAATCCAGCAAACACTTGCACTCGTCTGTCCGAGCCATTCGATACGTAGCACCCTCTTGAGCCGGATTCGCCTCGTGTCTGGCGTGACGGAAGCTTCAATGTTTTCCGTCAACATACCGAGCACTCCTCTCCACAGCAGGAGAGATCATCCAGGTACATGCCCCATTGACGGTACTTTTCCAACTCTTCTGCCGGCAGTCCCAGCAAAGTCGCAATTGCTTTGGCGACAACAGCGAAACGTTGTCGATACTTGTAGATAAAGCAAAAAACGTGGTTGTCATGACGAACAGCAGGGCCGCAGAGAAACACTCCCGGCACGATGGTCGACTCATCGTGCTCGCTCAGCAATGGATAACCATCATCTGCGTTGCTCGAACAAGTCCTCGACCAGCTTGTGACTTCCATCAAAACCGCCAGCCAGCAGTGGCGGCATGTGGGATTGAAAGCGCCGTCCGTCCTGCGTGTCTGACTTCATACATGCCATCCACCCGAGCGACGGAGCTGATCGGCGTTTGCGGAAACAACTCCACGTACTCCTCAAACCAATCTTCTCGCATCCGTTCGAGCGAATACGTAGACAGCGCGAAACTGGGGTCGGAACTCTCGTCTTCCCAGGGACACCCTTTGTCGAACAACTGTACCCGTTTGTCGCGATACGCCAGGTGGTAGGCTGCGTCGACGCCACTCTCGTAGCCACCGACGATGATGAAGTCGTCTCCATCAAGTTCTTCGTAGCTGGCAATTGTCGCAGTGTGCCGACAGAGTTCGCTGCCAACAAACCCATTCAAACGTGGGTATTGGAATTCACCGGCAGCCCAAATGACATGCCGGGATCGCAAGGTCTCATCAGCCGTATCGATGCGAAAGTCGTCGCCGACGTTTGTGATCCGCTTCACGTCGGTCTTCTCGCGAATCGGTAGCTCGAAGAGCTTCGCGACTCCCCGCAAGTGGGACGCGTATTCTCCACCCGTCGGATGCTCGACCTCTAAGCTGAACGCGGGCGAAACACCAATCGCGATCGAGTTCAAATCGAGCATACCAATCGAATTGCTCGGAAATGAGGGAGTGATGAATCGAGTCTCGGCCGGCCATGCGGCAAACGACGCTCCGACGGAGTGTCGCTCAAGCACGACGAAGTTCTCAATCCCTGCATGCCGGAGGGCGATTGCAACTCCCACACCCGCAGCGCCACCGCCGACGACTACGACATCGTAAGTCGTGACGTTTGTTGCAGTCTTCATCAAACGATGTCCTCGGTTTCGAGTTCGATTGGCGGTAAAGGATCTTCCAAATCCGACCAGGCACGCGGGCCCTGGACGAACTCGATGATCGGTCAACAAACAGCGATCCAGGATTCCTCTCGATGCGCTGCTGATCCAGTCCTTGCCCGATGAACACCAGTTCCTGATGGCGATCCCCATGCTCACCCACAGAACTTGGAACGGATTTCCGCGATCTCTTCTTCGTCGCTCGGCCACTCCTCCTCGGGAGCCGCCGCCCACCAGAACCCAGCCGGATTCATGCGAATCGAACAACCCGCCTGCGACCAGTCGTACGCCCAGTCATGGCGCGATGCGATCCACATCAGACCCTTGCTGCGAAGCAACCGGCAAAAAACAGCCCTTCATCCCAGATCATCCGTCGAAGGACGTCCGCCAGGCGCTTCGGATGAAAGGGACGGTCACGGCGGTAGACAAAGTTCGATATCCCGTACTCGTCCGTCTCCGCTTGCTCCTCCCCCCTGGGCACCGCCAGCCACTCAGGCATTCGTTCCGCCTCAGCCAATCGAAATCGGCCCGTGCCCAGAATCGCAGACGTCGGGACGCGGCTTTCGGTAGCGTGCAAGATCTCCGCGTTCGGATTGAGTCGCCGAATGATTTGGTCCAGTTGTTCCAGTTCATACGGCGTGATCAGATCGGTCTTATTGATGACGATCACGTTGGCAAACTCAACTTGGTCGACCAGCAAATCGACGATGTTCCGATCATCTTCATCGCTGAGGCCGATACGACGATCCGCCAGATCATCCCACGAACCGAAGTCGTTCATGAAGCTGCCGGCATCGACGACGGTCACCATCGTGTCCAGCTCAGCCAGCTGCGACAGACTGTTCCCTTCTTCATCCTCGAAGGTGAATGTCTCGGCGACCGGCAGCGGTTCACTGATCCCGGTCGACTCGATCAGCAGGTAATCGAACCTACCTTCCCGAGCCAACCGCGCAACTTCGACGAGCAGATCCTCGCGCAACGTGCAGCAAATGCAACCGTTCGTCATTTCGACAAGTTGTTCGTCCGTTCGAGATAGGTCTGCACCGCCGTTACCTACCAGGGCCGCGTCGATGTTGACCTCGCTCATGTCATTGACGATTACGGCTACACGCAATTCTTCACGGTTCGCCAGGATATGATTGAGCAGTGTCGTCTTGCCAGCGCCGAGGAAACCGCTGAGCACGGTGACCGGTAGGCGCGATCGATTCGGTGGCAACGCTGTCTTCTGCATAGCTAAACTCCGCAGGGCCTTTCGGGAAATGGGCGGCGGGCCGGCCGCTGCCAATTCAAATCACCGGTTTCTGTCACTCATCAGCGTTGTAGCCGACTGTGAAGTCCACGTGTTCGGTCGTCAAGAACGAACTCAGCGTAGCCAGCAGGTTGCGCTGTTCCAGCCGCTCGACAGCCGGCGTCTGGCTCAGGAACGACCGCCGCTTGTGAGAAACGCTCTTACGCGTGGGCCGAAGGCGGAGCGCGAGATTGAAAGCCAGAACGGCTTTGGGGAGGATAGAAGGTCGGGCAAGCAACCGCCGTTGCCGGAGCCGCAGCCAACGAGACAAACGCCCCCAGTTCAATCGTTCTATCTTGCGCCTGTCCCAGGACCTGGCAGACCCAGCACATCGACTGACCACGCTGCTGATTCTCAGCGCGTGCATGTCCGTGATGGTGCTGCTCCCCATCTGTATCTGCCCCGTGATGAAGATGAGAATTGCCGCACGAGCGCTGTTGGCGTGGCGACTGATTCTCACCGACGCAGCACTGGACCTCGCCACATACGTCGATGCCAACCGAGCACTGCCAAAGATGCACTGCCCGCCCGCCCACGGCTTGGGCGACGTACAATGCCAGAACGGCAACGGTAAAGATAGGTCGGGCGAGGCGCATCGAGCCAGCAAACGCGGTGAACCAACAATTCTCTTTCGTCCGACCAACCAGGGAACATCTTACTGTTACGGATGCAGTAGTCAACCGGTTCGGACCACGCAAGTCGAGTCAGACATGTCTTACCATGAAGTTAGCAGGCCGACGATGGGCATCACTTGCCGCCGAAACCACAAGGCTGTGTGGGATTTCGCGACGCGATGAATGGACTACGCGCTGCGCCGTTGTTGTGACCTCCGGTTGCGCGACGCTCAACCGCTCCGACCGAGTCCCGCCGAAGCTGCCGCGTCGCCCTCCCGGTCCCTGTCCACTACGCGACTAGGCGAAAGCGTGCCCAGCCGTAGTTTCAACTCGTTGTTTTCGCCACAGAGCTTTTTGAGAGACGGTCGTGATCCAGCACGGCCTAGCCCCCTCCTCCTAGGTTGGTCCAAGTTGCTCTTCGACCTGTGCGGCGCCGCAGCTGTGGCAGCGACATGTCACACTCCTGCCTCTGGCAGCATTTCGGTTATCGGCGCTCCAAAAAGAACGCCGCATTCCCCGCGTGACAAGGTCAGAGCCACAACGTAGTCCGCTGAGCGGCCAGTTTCGGCGCACGAAGCCGCGCGGTTAACGCACGTTCGTGCAAGTTAAGGAAAGCACGGATTGCGCGAGGTGGGAATCGTCCGACGCAGCGAAACTCCGCATCTCTGTCGACCGGCCGTATCAACATGAGGACAGTCCAACGGCCCACCTGGCAGTTGGATGGCCGCGCCGCTTGATGCCAAGATGGGGGTGGTCGTTGCCCATAAACCCGGCCACTGAAAACGGGCGTCGGACGATGAAGCAGAGGCAATTTCAGCTTCCGCAATTGTGAAGGCCTACAGTGATAGAGATACTGGAGAGTTCAAAGTCTTGCGAGTTACGTATCCATTGGCAGTTGGCGCATACAAGCATTTCTGTCCCCTCGACGGTCCGAACGTTCCATGCTAGATGCACTCGACGACATTGACTGGAAATCGTTGGAACACGCCTACGGCAGTGCCGAAGATGTACCGGAGCTAATCCGCCAACTCTTGGTCCAGGATTCAAAGGTTCGTGCCCAAGTAATGTGGACGCTCTATGGGAACGTATTCCATCAAGGAACCCGTTACCCAGCAACTCCCCATGTGATTCCATTTCTGATTGAACTCTGTGCAGATCCGACGATATTGGATCGGGGTGAACTCCTCACGTTCTGGGGAAGCCTGATAACTGGCTACTTCAGCGTTCAGGAGCGGCCGACCTGGGGCGACGGAACTCACCTCTATTTCTGCGGTGAAGTTCAAAAGGCTGAAGACGAAGACCCGTATTCCGAGGCTCTTCATCAAATCTACCTGAACTCGCTGTCGGGCAGCGAGTTGCTCTTTCGACTCCTCGCCGATGACAACGACGTGTCGGTTCGCGCCAGAGCAGCTTGGGTCCTGGCTTGCTTGCCAACTTTGGGCGATACGTCGATACGCCACCTTCAGAATCAATTGCGACGCGAGTCAAACGGATGCGTGCGAGCAGCAATTGCATTCGCACTCGGCGAGATTGGCGATCGGGCAACACTACGAGGAACACTTAGGAAAGGTGTTGAACACCCAGCCGCTCGATGCATGGCGACCTGCCAGTTGGCACGGATCGAGCCTAGCGACGAGTTGATTGAGCCACTCCTCGAGTTTATTTGCGAGCCGATTGATGGATACGAAAACATTCCCGGCGCTGGTGGAGAATCCACAGGAGATGCCGCATTCTCAATCACTTATTTGCCAAACGAAGTGCGTCAGCGCGCCATCCCTGCGATCAGCGAGCGACTCGAGCACGCCCGTTCATTCGCGACAATCCCACTCGTAACTGCGCTTCTCTCAGCAGCGTTCGAGCAGCGGGAAGAGCCGCTTACCGAGTTCAATGAACCGCAACGACGAGTGTTACTTGGCCTGCTCAGTGCTCAGGAGCTGTGGTCGATTGGAAACCAGCACTGGACATTCCAATCATATGGGCTTCCGCACGATCGTGGGGTTTGCGCGCGGCTCTTGGGTGTGCAAGTGACGACGGACGAAGCGCTTTCGGAACTCAGCATTGCGGTCACTTATGCGGAAATGGGGTTTCTCGAAGAGGCTCGCAAAGGAATCGACAAAGCGGTTGAGCTAGATCCCGCTGTCTTTGCCCGAGTCCCCAAACCTGAAGAATGTTGGCTTTATTGTGCGAAGGCCTACGCCGAGACCGATCCAGAACGTGCGGTTAAGGCCTATGGCAATGCTGTTTCAATCGACCGAAACATCGGAAATCGGATCGTTGTCACATGGAAGCTATCAGAACTGCTCGGACACACCTGAGGATCAATTACAACTGTACTGCTCATCGCACATAGGATAAGGCATGAAGGATATCCAAGATCGGAACTGTCCGCGCACCGAACGACAGATGCAGCTTCATCGTCTCCCAAAGGCTGTCCTGGCCATCCATGAGCATGATCAAGACTTATCCACTGCGTCGGCGTGCAGTCACCGAAAGCTGTCCCGAGAAAGGACCATGATTTCTGGGACTCTATCGATCACAGGAACGTCCGATGCGTGACGACGCTGAAGACGCTTTTGAACTCGATCCGGCAAATGTTCATCCTCGAGCGGCGGCAGTAATGGTCGATGACTTTTGGTGGGATTGTGTCGATGCAACGGCACCTTTTGGCAACGACACAGGCGCGGATACGCTGGCATTCTATCGACAATGGTATGAGCACAACCCTAATGGCAACCCATTGGAGTTTCTATCCGAACTGATCGAAGGCTGGGAAGTGGATGACTCGCACAAACTATCCGTCGACACGTCAACGGTTCAGCAACGACTTGATGCTGATACGTTCAGCTTGATGACATTTGACGAGGCTGCCATTGCCACGGCGTTTGCAGAAGTCTTGATTCGTGGCGACATCGACCAGGGACTGAGACAGTTAGCGTTAGTCGCAATCGAGCGACAGGCACTCAACCCATGCATCAGCCTATTCGTGGAGTCCGCCCAGGAAGACCGTGCTGCTAGGTTGGCTCGTATGCGCGAAGTCTTGGAAAACTGGTCGGAATGATCATTGGCCCACTGTACATCGGTTATGTGTCAAGAAAGAACCCGAAAACGGAACTGAACTGAACTTCGCTGAAGCTCCTGTGTCTAAATGACTTGGAGCTGAAGTGTCATGTCTGAAGACGTCGAGTCTGCGATAGCAGACGAAGATGAGACCGCTGATGCCGAGAAACATTTCAAGGACTAGCTGGCACAATAATCGACCGGATAACACATGGGAAAGCCAAATGTCAGATTTGTTGCCAAAGCAATCGAGGGAACCGGCTGGCGAGTCTGGGACCGTACGCAAAAGAAATGGTGGGGAAATCCCCTTCACCGGTACCCAGAGGCTGTGCTGGCCGAACTCAACGGTCCGAAACGACCCGAGAAACTTGCCGAACTTTGCAAGCAGAAGTAGCCGCGCCCGTCGTGTGGCAAATAACCGTAATGAGCACTTCCCTTCTCACCGCCCTTTGGATCGAAGGACCTGATGCCACGGGACCTCTCGGGTATGGCGTCACTGCGTACTCACTTACGATTCTCTTGAGATTGTTGCACGCGCCGGATATCAGTTGCCGATGAACCCGCACGAACTCTCCGTGAGGCCTGACATCAAGCCAGATGACATCGAATATCGTTACGTGCGCGACCAGACGGGCCCGATTGTTGTTCAAGGCTTGTGGTATCCGTTCAGAGGAGTTGGACTCGGAACGGGAAGAGCTGCTCGGTGACGACTATTTCGGCACTGCAACGATGGTGTACAGTGATCAGCAGGGTTTCACGGACTCGGACTTGGAACATGTGAGCCATCTTCGCGACATCAAACAACTTTACCTTCCGGGCACGTCCGTCACGAATCAAGGGCTTGGGAACTTGACAGAACTGCACCGGCTCGAAGAACTGGGACTTGAGAACACCCGAATCACAGACGCAGGACTCGCTAAACTAGGAACGTTGAAGTGCCTTCGACGGCTAATTCTTACCGGAACCCGAGTGACGGACAGCGACGTAAGGGAGCTGAAAGAAGCTTTGCCGAACATTCGAGTGGAAAGGTAGTCGCAGGCGCCGAGCGCCGTTCGATTTAAGGACCGTTCACGAGACGCAACCTGATGAATCGGCCGGGCTGCGGCAGCGAGGGCAGAATTGATAGTCGAACACGACATTCTCGAACAGATCTTGGACGACGATTGGCCACTGAGCCGGTCACTGTCGTTCATCGATTCACTCGGCAAGGATGGCTGGATGACCCTCTATCGCCATTGGGAAGATGGAAACGTCCAACTGCTATCCCCCGATTGCTCGGTGCTACCCGATTGGAAGGTTAGAGAGGTATTCAGGTGCAGGAACGCGAGTCAGGTGATGATTCGTGTTCGTTGCACTGTGAAGGGCGCGAAACGCGTCGTTTAGTCGCGATAGCGCCCTGAGAAACGACCGAACGTGAGACGTTGTTTACCGCCCGGCACTGGTCACAAACGAATCGGGATGACTCCATGTCGATGATCGGCTGCCTTCTGCAGATCTCGCCGGAGCAGTTACAGCTTCTTATTGACGATCCGTCGCTGGTAGAGCCGTTCATCTGCCCGAACGGAGAGGAGCAGACAGGATTCATCGACGTCGACAAGGCATGGCAAGGAATCCACTTTCTGCTTGCTGGAGATCCCTGGAACAGCGAAGCACCGCTTGCCAATGCGGTAACAGGGGGCGTCGAAGTCGGTGACGACGTAGGGTACGGCGCCGCACGCGACATCACAGCGGATCAAGTCACAGCAGTAGCGGAAGCCCTTCGCGATCTGTCCCGCGATGATCTAGCGAAGCGGTTCGATGCAGTCGCCCTGCAGGAAAACGATATCTATCCCGAAATATGGGATGAAGGCGGGGAGGCCCTAGACTACCTTCTGTCATTCTACGACACCCTTCGAGAGTACTACCTGAAAGCGGCGGCGGATGGTAACGCGATGCTAAAGTACCTCAATTAGATGCGTGTGAATACGCCGAGCGGAATCTATCGCAAACGCGAGCTAGCCGAGACCTAGATTGAGACCCATCGGCTATCGGGAACTCTATCTGCTTTACCTGTCGACGAGGGGGTCTTTGATTGGGCGGTCCGTAACGATGTAATAACGATGAAGGCTGAGAAGCTCGAAAGGAAGAAGAACGCCCCTGATTTCATCGCCTCATGCTACCCGGCGTCGCTGGACCATTATCATTACAGTGATGGCTGCAAATTCGAGCGTCCCGAATAACGACCGAGATTGCTGGAACAACGCCCAGAGACGATACGCCGTAACGGCCGCGGCTCGAGTTTGGCCATTAACCGAGGCAACGCCAGGAGCAGTCATGTGCAATGCATTGGGCGCCAATACCCATAGCCGAGTTTGATTTGCCCTCGCCAGCAGGGCCCGAGTTGCCGGATGGCGAGGTGTTTCGATTGCTGAGCCGCGCGCCCCGCAGAGGTTTCTGGCTATCTGCGATCACTTTCATCGGCCTGCTCATTGTTGGCCTGGTTGGTGTGTCCATTGGCAATACGCTTGGCGGCGTCTCACTCTTCGTCGTTAGCGCGGTAGCCGGAGCGGGACACATCTTTGTCCGACACAAAATGAACACAGTACTCTGGATCACTCGGGAACCCGCAGCGATCTACTGGGCTGAGCCGAGAAAGTGGGTTCACTACCGAATCTGGACTCGGAGAACGGAGTACTTGCTGACACTCCACACACCTGCTCCAGTTAGGCTTGAGGTGCCTCTCGCTGAGGACGAATTGATCGCATTCCTGCACTGGTTATGTCAACGGAATCCGGACGCACTTATTGGATGCTTCTCGCCGGATGACAGCGATGGTCGTCTCACGGGCAACGGTCCATGGTCACCACAACCAACCGACAACGCTGCTACGGAACGGCAGGTCAAAGCGCCTTAAGAAACCACCGTCTGTGACACTCCGCCGTAAGCGCCATGGGCCCCCCGTGATTTGTGTTGCAGGATTGGGTCGGTACCCAGATAATTCGCTCGCGCCGACGCGCCGTGGCGTTAACTCGATTCTCAAAACGAACATGGATGACGAATATGCCCAAGAAACGGTCCCGGCAATTTCGAGTCGTGACTTGGTTTTGGATAGTCCTGGTTGTTGCAACGTTCTTTCTCGGTACCACTACCCAACCTGTTGCCCAGTTGAATCACCGCAGCGTAAGATGAAGGTATGACCATCGACCTTGAAGAATTGCGCAAGTTGCCAGTGGCGGAAAAACTGCGGATCGTGGAGGAACTCTGGGATGACATTGGATCGTCCGATGAGCCCTTGATTGTGCGCGATTGGCATAAGACGGAAGCCCGCCGTCGGGCGGCTGAGTTGGAAGCCGATTCAGATCTAGCGATCACTCGCGACGAGCTTTGGAAGCGAGTCAACGAACGAAATGGATGACCGACTGCGGTTTCACCCTTTGGTCGTCTCAGACCTTCACAACGCTGTTGATTGGTACGACGGAATCTCCCTCGGCCTGAGCAACCGCTTCCGTGTGATTGTCGACGATCGGTTCGACGCAATCGAAGAGAGACCGGAGTCGTTTCGACCGCATTCGAAGATACGCGGTTCGCCCGAATCGGTCGTTTCCCGTATCTGGTTCTGTTTCGGGTCGACAATGATGCGATCCACGTGCTGGGTGTATTTCACAGCGCGAGCGATCCCGAAAAGTGGCGTCAACGACTAGATTGACGGCCTGTCGCCAGAAAGAACAACCGGGTTTCCCGGACTGGACACGACACCGCTTGGCTGTCACGCCCATTCTCAGCCTGCACGAACTGTAACGGGGGAAAGCCACCCGTGCGTGTTTCGCGTTTGGCGCAACTACCGGGTGGAATCGTCCGACGCGTCAAATCAAGAGCCCCATCGATTTAACTTGATGGCGCCGTTGGTCGTCGTCGTCAGGCTGCCGCAGTAATGGTGCGCTCTGCTCACACGGGAAGAATGCCCCGACCTTTGTTAGCCGAACACATCGCGCTCGGTGGATTTGTCCATCGTGCCGCGTCGAATAGGGAGGACAAGTACACGATCCCCCTCGACCGTGAACAGCGCACGATACCGCCCCGATCTTTGCCCGTAGAAGAATTGGTAGATGGGTTCGTCAACAACGAGTCGGGCTCATTGACAACGCCTGAAGGGCATCCTCAAATCGGTTGAGCCAACGAGCAGCCGTCGCAGGAGCGTGTTCCGCTGCGACTGAATGCCATGTTCGCGAGAAAGTGGTCAAAAGAGTATCTCGAGCCCGCTGAAAGGCGAGTCGATCAGGCGTCAATCTCACCTTAGTCCAGCGAGTTCTAATGGAGTCGGGCAATCGCACGCGCTATCACTTTCCACCTTGCTCAATGTAGTTCTGCACCTGCGTTTTCGCTGCCTCGACGGCCGACGCGATGCGCTGCGGCTCCTGCTCGATGTGTTGCCGCATCCGGCGCACTTCTGCGTCCAGCTTGTCAACTTGGCTGTGCAGCCGGTCGATCTCTGACTGGGCTGCTTGCTCACGGTAGAACAAATCTGTGACGTCAATTGGGTCGGCACGCGTTATGTTGAATTCGCGACGTAATTCTTCGCGAGCCTGAGCAAGTATCTGCGCATCCTCATTCTCAGTCCTCTCGTCAACCGCTTGTAGCTTCTGTTGCGTGTCATCCCAGTCGCTCTTTCCGACTGCAATCATGTCGAGCGACTCTAGAATTGATTCAGCCGCCTGACGATTCACTTGGATCACATCCTTCTGATGCCGAGCTTCAAGCTCCGCGAGCTCCAATTCTTGCGCACGCTTTGTATCGCTGGTCCTCTTCATCTTCTCAAGCTCCGCTGCTGCTACTTCTTCTTCCAATTGCGACAGGATGTGTTGACTCTCTTTCCGTCGACGTTCGATTTCCTCCTGCAATTGCGCAACTTCAGAGGCTGCTGATTCCAATTCGGTTAGAGTTCCGATCTCACCACGAAGATCGTCTCGCCTATCCTCAAGCTGTTTTGTCTCGGCTTCGAGAGCCTCCCGTTGATTGCAAAATGACGCCTCCAATCGCTCCACTTTGAGGTTGTGTTCGCGTGTGGCACGCTCCAGCTGTGTACTCAGCGACTCGTTCGCGTCGGACACACGTGCGATAACCTGGGCGTGAGCCTCTCTGATCTTCTCAGCGCGGCTTTCCGCTTCAGCGCAGCGAGTCTTCTCTTGCTCAATCTGCAGCTCCAGTTCCTTGACTTGTTTTTCGTGGGCCTCGCGCCGTCGATGGTCGTCGATTTCGGCTTCGCGGAGTCGCAGCTGAAAGTCAAGCTCTTTGATTTGCACTTCGCCGGGTGAGATCGGGCCCTTCTCTTTGGCCTCAAGCTTCTCAAGAAATTCAATCGCCAAGTCTTTGGCCTCCTGCGCTTTAAGGCTTTGAATCGAACTCTCACTCCATTCCATGATAAATCTCCCACTGCACGTCCAGGTGACAAAGCATGTCTTGCCGGTAGAGTAACTTGGGCATTCTACCAAACAGCGCGCGTCGGGATGGTATTGCTCACTTCTCAGGCCGAAAGAGTCGGCTCGGCACCATTCCTCCGATTTCCGATTTTCCACTCGAGTGCAGGCCGTGCTTGGTGTGGGCGCCGCGTCCATCTTCGGAGCCGACTCAGATTGTCCGCCGACCTAGCCCGAATTATTCATGAGCGATCTGCTGCGAGGTCGTAAGTCCATCCGTGGCTTCGTCATGCTTCACAATTCTCCCTCGACGTATTGCTTCAATACGCCTGCGGAAGAATTGCTCGCCTTCATTGCCACGAACGTACTTACAACCTCTCGCCACGATCTTCATGAATAATCCGGGCTAGTGCGCCAACAGCATTTTCCAGCGCACCGAGGCCGCGCAGACCGTGTGCGCGAACTGCGCAGTCAAAGGTGTCGGGGAAAGACACCCGTGCAAGGGGAGTGGAACCAACCTATAACGCGCCGAGGAAGTCGATCAACAACCGACTGGTTTGCTCCGGCTGTTCCTGCTGCACCCAATGCCCGGCGCCGTCAACCATGTATACACCGCGCATGTCGGTACAAGCAGAGTCCTGCATTCGCTCTAGAGCGCCGGGACTTTGATAACTGCCCCAGTCGCTGGCACCCGAGATGAAGATCGACGGCTGGTCGATCGTGCGACCGGCAAAGAGCTGCTGCTCAGCGGCGCCGATACTGCCAGACCGATACCAGTTCAGACCGCCTTGGAAACCGGTGCGCGCAAACTCCTCGCTGTAGACCCGTAGCTCCGCGTCTGGCAGCCAACTGTTCGCCGCAATCTCCTCCCCTGAAGGCATGTGCTTGGCCACTGTTTCCGCCATACCGTCTGCCAGGTCCATGATGTAATAGGTAGGCATCTTGGCCATCTCAGTGGCTGTCCGCGCCGCAAGTCGGAAGGGTCGGTTGCCCGCCCAGTCCGCACTCTTGTAGTGGTAGTAGGCGCGCAGGAACGCATGGATACCTTGCGGAGCACTGCGCATGTTGTTGTCTGCCTCGCGCGTTGTGTAGTATCGCTGGTAATGCTTGCGAGGACGCCGTAGCGCCGCCAGTTGGTCGAAAAGGCTCGGACCGGATGATGCCGCTGGTTGTGTTGTATCATTAGCCGTGCCAGATGGTAGAGACGGAGTCCCGCTAAACGGAGCACTCATTAGTGCGACCGACCGGAATACATCTGGACGGATCACGGCGCACCAAGCGGCAATCGGCGAGCCGAAGTCGTGCCCCACCACTGCCGTAACCGACTGATGTCCAAGTGCGAAAACCAATCCGAGAGCATCCCGAACAATGTTCAGGCGCCGAAATGAGGCAAGATCACCGTCATAGTTGCCATCCCAGCCGGTTGTGCGACCGTACCCGCGCTGATCCGGGGCGAAAACGTGAAATCCCGCCGCTGCTAATGGCACCATCACGTTGCGCCAACTGTAGGCCAGCTCCGGAAAGCCGTGGAGCAGCAGGATACCGGGTCGGCTGCGCCCTTCGTAACCGGCCTCAAGCACATGCATGCGCAGGCCGTTGATGCCGTTGACAAATCGCGAGCGCACACCAGACGGCAGCAGACCTTCCGCGTAAATACCCGTGCCATTCGTTTTGTCAGCCGCCATGCCGGATCTCTTACTCATCCAGTTTGATGCCATGGCCACGGGCGCTGCGCAGGCAAGCTTTCGCATCAGTTGGCGGCGCGTCATGTTTGAATGCATAGCTGATCGTCTTATTTTCCGGCTTCTGGTACAGGACGCCTTTTACTGATAGGGATTTGCTTTTTAGCGGCGTCAGCCGCAGCGGTGGGGGTTGCTATAAGTATAGTCAATTGTAACCGTTCACGGGATTTCGCCGGTGTCAGCAACGCGGAGGTTGTCTAGCACAGTGTGGCTATTAGCGGCGCGCGAGGGCGATGGAGGTGTCGCCGGCCGTGAAGCTCAAAGCACGGATCAGGACGTATCCGGCGCGAGATTCGAGGTTGGCACGAGGGAAGGCGCTTTCTCGGATCGAAAATGCGCAGTGACTGCCGCGGATAAGAATTCAAACACGGAGCGGGATTGCTGGTTGCAGATTTGAATGACGGTCCAGATCCGTTCGCACCAGGCTCGTCCCTCCTGACTTCGTGTCCCCTGGGTCATTCGCCGATGGATAGCCACGAAGCGAATGGCCTGTTCGGCTGAGTTGTTCGTTGGTTCGACGTGGGGTTCGGTGATGAATCGGAAGTAGCTCTCGGTGTGCTGGAAGAACCGCTTTTCCAACGCCAACGCCTCTTGGGTGTGAGGCGATTCCATCGTGGCGTTCCAAACCAAGGTGTCACGGGCCGACTCCAGGGCGGCTTGGAAGGTGCGCCCGTTGCTATATTCGTCACGGCGATGAATCACGCGAAACAGCTTTCGCAAATCGATCAACAAACGCTGTCCATGTGCCTGATTCCGCTTGTTCGGATGGTTAGCCAGGAACTTCACGTCGCGAATGAAATGAGCCAGGCAGAACTGCAACAGCACGTTCTCATTCAGTCTCATGTACTTGCGATAGGCGCTGAAATAGTCACAGCCCAACACGCCGTTGAATTCCTTGCCCAGAACCTCGAGCAGCACGTCACTGCCACGCGAGGGCGAAATCTTGTAGACCGTGAAAAGATACGCCCGAAAACACCAGGTCCACATCCGCTGGCCATTCTCCTTGTGGCCCGTTTCGTCCACGTTCAGGCGGTCCTCACTGGGCAACATGGCTAGCAGGGCTTCGTACGGTTCAAGCAGGCTGTCGGCCACTTTTCCCACCAGTTTGCGAAGCATGCCACGGCTGATCGAGACGCCAATCACGTCGCGAAAATACTTGCGGATCGTCCCGAAGGACATGTGGCAGGCACCCTTGAGAAAGCCCACCAAGGCCGTCAACCTTGGTCCCACCAGCCCCGCCTTGCAGAGTTCCTCGGGGAAACTGGGGTAGAATACCTTGTCGCAACGAGCACACCGCTGCGGTCGACCTTCGTGCTGCTCGACGACAACGGATACGGGGGGCAGTTCCACTTGCTGCATCGTGCGTGGCGGCTCGGCGACGTCGACGAGTTTGCCGCTACAGCAGGGGCACTCAGCGTCATCAGATTCAACATCCATATCGTTATAGTTCGCGTCAGCTCGGATCCTGCCGCTTATTTTTTCAGATTTCGCCTGAGGGCGATGCGGACAGGCGAACTACGTCACCCAGCGTTCAGAAATTGGCCGACGGGCTTTGACTACTGACGGCCAAAACC
The DNA here is from genome assembly GCA_965223305.1 of Pirellulaceae bacterium. Lineage (GTDB taxonomy): Bacteria > Planctomycetota > Planctomycetia > Pirellulales > Pirellulaceae > CBDCWT01. The sequence continues at coordinate 15,391 of CBDCWT010000011.1, forward strand.
TGTACTCTGACGCAACTAGGTGTTTCCACCGTGGAGGGGGCCTAGCTGCAAGCGAGAACTCGCAAGAACGCCCTCAAAGTAGCCGCTACAGCACTGCGCCGTGCGATCAAGTTCCATACATCCGCATCTGAGGCAACTTCCAGGATTGATCGATTCAGATGAGCTGACGGAAGCTATCAATTCGCGGCGACACAGGCAAAAAACTTTGTAACTCCTCACCCGTGTGAAGTAGCTTGGTCGCAAGAGCAACGGCCTTCTTCAATAGTGTGAACTAAATTGGCAGGACAACTCTCGACATGAGGATCGTCGCAAACCCATTCGTCGTTGCACTTTCGACCGGCCAAACTGAGGGAGTTACTTCACTCCGCGGAAGTGTTACAAAACTTTTAAAACAGGCGGCAGAATCTGCGCTGGCGCGAACTATAGAAGTATGAACCTGGAGTCCGACGGCCCCGAAGCACAACATTCCGTATCCGAGGCGGATTTTGTGCGGCTGTTCGCTCGGCATGAGCTGGCGTTGCGAAACTACGCGCGTCTGATCCTGCCTGACTGGAGTGGTGTGGATGATGTGCTGCAGGATGCCAGCATCACGATGTGGGAAAACCGGATGCAGCTTCGCGACCAAGACGGTTTTCTGCCTTGGGGAAAAGTCATCGTTCGTCACAAGTGCTTCAATGCGATCGCGAAGATGCGTCGCGACCGGCTGGTTCTTGATAAGAACGTCCTCGAACTGATCGCTCGCGAAGAAGAGGCTGAAACCGAGTCTGAGGGCTTGATCCGGATTCAGCATTCATTGGCGGAGTGTCTCGGTGAACTCACTCCTGAACGCCGTGAGTTGGTCCTGGCACCCTATCGCGGTGCCGGCGAAGTGAAGAAGCTCGCCGAGCATGGCCGTAAGACGCCAAACTCCCTTTACAAAATAATCGGGAGACTTCGTGCGAGACTGTCGCGGTGTGTCGAAGAGAAACTGAAGCTGGAACTACCATGACCGCAGAAGATATGAAACCGGAAGAGCGTATTGACCGGTACCTACTAGGACAGGCGACGGCAGAAGACGTCGAAGTCCTGAACGAGTTGCTCGCAAAGGATGGGCAACTGCGGAAACTCTATCGATTCCGAGTTGCGCTGGAGGGTGGTTATCGAGAGGCTGCGATACGAGGTGAAAGTTCGGAGCCGATGGTTGACGTTTCTTCAGACAAAGCCGAGGCAAAGCAATCCTCTCGCAAGAGTTTTCTATACGGTTTTGCTGTCGCCGCAGCGTCCCTGGCCGCCGTCGCCCTGTTTGCGGTAATGCAATGGAGTCGCATTGATCGAGAAACGCCAACATCCGGAGACTCCGCGGCATCAGGAAACCCCGTTGCGCGGTTGGTAGCATCGGTCGATGCGGACTGGCGAGATATCGAACCGATGTCTGGAGCATTGCTCGAGGCAGGTAGCTTTCGGTTGGATGCCGGCATGGTGGAGTTGGAGTTCAATCGCGGAGCCCGCGTTACTCTACAGGGACCTTCAAGTTTTGAGCTAAAGAGCACGGACTTGCTGCACGTGTCTTCCGGCAATCTGGTCGCGAGGATTCCGGAGGAAGCGATCGGCTTCACCATCACAACGAATGAGGCGGAAGTGGTCGATTTAGGCACGGAGTTTGGGCTAAGGGTTGGAGATGGCCGCCAAACGGAGGTTCATGTAATCGAGGGACTAGTCGAGGTTTTTGGGCGTGAGGGTTCGAGCAAGCGGTCCGGTGAGAGTATTCGAATTGAAGAGGGGCAGGCGATTCGATTGAAGGTGGATGCAGCCGACGAATTGGGGTCGGAGAACATCCCCGTTCGCTCCAGTCGCGGAGTCCTGGGAAACAGGAAACGAAGTGATCTCGGTCTCACCTTTTTGCAGGGCAATATTCGTTTGAAGGAGGCGGTGTCTCGTACCGATCTGAAGCGTCAGGCGACTTCCTGGATCGAGGTGATCCCGGAGAAGAGCAATGTGCTATTGGATCAGGAGATCCCGGTCACGCTGGTCGCGCCCGGCAACTATCGCTTCTTCGGCAACACCGGTTTGACCATTCCCGAAGGGATGAAAGTTGACAGCTATCTGTTTCATTTCAGGTCGACGCAGCCTGCGCCAATCCGTGGTGTGATCAAGTTTGACCGGAAGATAGTCGGAGTCGTCTGTGAGGCGAGTCAGTTGAGTGCCAGCGATTCGATCCTGGGACTACCGGGAGTGGAGTACCCGGTGGCCGCCAATCGGTATCGAGGACTTGATCCGCACATTCCTATTGACAATCCAGAGTTGACAGAAGGTGGTGGCCGGACGCCTGATGAAGTCACGGTTTCCACTGACATGAAAACGCTGGGGTTGAGCGTCAATGTCGTTCCCACTGGCCGAAGGTCGCGAGGCGTTGACCAACTGAGGGTCCTCGTATTGAGCAAGGATTGATGATGGATACGGTAACACGGCGACACTTTCTACAGAGCGGTCTTATTCTGGGCGCGGGGCTGGCCACCAATCCGACGCCGATCGTCGCCCAGACGACTGAAGCGAAGACGACGCAGATCGAGCCAGAGGGATTCTTTACTCTCGACGAGAGGAAAGGTCACTGGTGGTTAATTAACCCTGCGGGAAAGCCGTTCTTCTCGATGGGATTGAACCATATCGATCCAGCGAGCCTCCGATACGCCGAGAACCTCGACATTTGGCGTGAAAAGTATGGTGGCAGCACGATGCGGTGGATTAGGGAATCTGTCGCACGCAATCTAGGGGCATGGGGATTCAATACAGTCGGCTGGGTGCAGGAGGTAACCGTCAGGCAGTGGCGGCATTCGCGTGCATTCACGATTGATGAATACCGCGCGCTCGACATGCCTTATTGCCACTTGCTTCCGTTCACCGAGTCGCATCAGTGGGAGAAGCACACGGTCCACTACGATTTCCGCAGTGAAGATTGGAAAGAGTGGGTCGACTACGTGGCACGGTCTCATTGCGCAGAACTGGCCGAGGAAAGCAATCTCATTGGTTACTTCTACAGCGATTGCCCAACGTGGACTCACGACAGACCCGACAACCAATGGCGAGGTCCCATTTTTGATCCGGATCGATTGAAGACGGAGGCAGGGCGCAAGGAACTTTCAGAACTTGCGCATCAGTACTACAAGACCATACACGACGCCATTCGTCGTTACGACAAGCACCACTTGCTGCTGGGCGACCGCTACGAGGCAAACGCGCCGATCGCCATGGAAGTGATCAACGCGGCGAAACAGTACGTCGATGTGCTGTCGTTTCAGGACTTCCGCAATCCGGTGCAGCATCTCGACGAGTGGCACAAGAAGACCGGCAAGCCCGTGCTGCTGGCCGATGCCGCCAAAATCAAATGGCAGACGAAGCCGGGTGAATTCACCCGTAACAACGGCCATTGGTACGCAGAGACTCTGGCGGCCTTGCATCAGAATCCGGGTTGCATCGGCTTCCATCTGTGTGGCGCCTATCAGCGGAACAAAGGGAGGAGATATGGATTGCTCGACGAAATGGAAATGCCGGACATAGAGAACGTGGATCTAATGAAGGCTGCCAATCAGAAAATCGTGAAGTGGATGGACCAGACTTTTTGAAGGGTAATTGAATGATGCGAAACACCAATCGAAGGGGCTTTCTACGCAGCAGCCTGACATTTGGTTGTGGCTTGGCCGCCACGCCATTGCTGAATCCTGCACGCGCATCCGAAGTGAAAACGACTCAGATCGCGCCGAGCGGTTTCTTTACGCTTGGTAAGCGCAACGATCACTGGTGGTTGATTTCACCTCAAGGAGAGCCGTTCTTCACGATAGGGCTCAATCACATCGATCCGGCAAGCCTGCGATACCCCGAGAACCTCGACATTTGGCGTGAACAGTATGGCGGCAGCACGCTGCGGTGGATTAGGGACTCTGTCGCACCCAATCTCAAAGCATGGGAATTCAATACAGTCGGCTGGGTTCAGGAAGTGACTGTCAGGAAGTGGCGGCATTCGCGTGCATTCACGATTGATGAATACCGCGCGCTCGACATGCCCTATTGCCATTTGCTCCCGTTCACCGAATCGCATCAGTGGGAGAAGCACACGGTCCACTACGATTTCCGCAGTGAAGATTGGAAGGAGTGGGTCGACTACGTGGCACGGTCTCATTGCGCGGAGCTTGCGAACGAAAAGAACCTCATTGGCTATTTTTACAGCGATTGCCCAACCTGGATTCACGACCGACGAGACAACCAATGGCGAGGCCCCATTTTTGATCCCGAGCGGCTGAAGACAGAAACGGGGCGAAAAGAACTGAGCGAACTGGCAACCAGCTACTACAAGACGATACATGATGCCATTCGTCGTTACGACAAGCACCACTTGCTGCTTGGCGACCGCTACGAAGCGAACGCGCCGATCGCCATGGAAGTGATCAACGCGGCCAAACCGTACGTCGACGTCATCTCATTCCAGGATTTCCGGGATCCGGTCAAGCACCTCGACGAGTGGCATAGGAGAACCGGTAAGCCCGTTCTGCTCGCCGACGCTGCAGGAGTGAATTTCCGGAGCGACACGTTTTTTAAACCAAACAACGGCACTTGGTATGCAAAGACATTGACCGGGCTATTTGAGAACCCCGGCTGCATTGGCTTTCACCTGTGTGGTGCCTATCAACGCAACAAGGCTCGCCGACGTGGACTCCTGGACGAAATGGAAAAGCCCGATCAACAACACGTCGATCAAATGACGGCGGCGAACGAGCAAATCATCCAGAAGATGGCTCGAACGTTCAATGACTGACCTCACGTGAGACCTTAATATGAAGTCCACCACGACTGCAGTCGCCTTGCTTATGGGCATCATGAGCAGCTCGGCGTCGGCCCAAGAGCTCGACACCTATGGCGGCTTGACCGACATCAAGGGAAAGAAAACAGGGTTCTTTCACGCGCAGAAAATCGACGGTCGTTGGTGGTTGGTGACGCCGGAGGGGCACGGATTCTTTGGCATTGGCCTCAGCCATCCAGTAACCGGTTTTTCCAAGGGCACGGTGACGTATTCCTACAAGGGTGACCAGGAAGCCTGGCTGCGCGACGGAATCAAAAAGATGCGGGAGTTGGGTTACAACTGTGTCTGGAGCGGTCCGTACAGCACCGAACGCACACGGTTCGGCTACGTTGGCTACGAACTGGCCGAGCGTGTCTATCGCGAGGAGAAGATTCCTCACGCCATTCACGTGCCGTTGATCAAACACCAGGTGGAACTGAAGCCTGGCGAGAAACGCCCGGACGTCTTTAGTGACGAATATGCCACTTTTGTCCGAGAGAACGTCGCGAGATACGTCACCCCGAACAAGGACAATTCATGGATCATGGGGTACTACTACGGATTCGGATCCTTCATGCGTTCAGGTCTGTGGATTAATGAAACGCTGAACCGCAAGCCAGACAGCCCAGGCCGAGAGCACCTGATCTCCACTCTGGAATCACGTTACGACGGCGACATCCAAAAACTGAACGCTGTTTACGGTAAGACCTATCAGTCCTTTGATGACCTGCGGAGAACGGGAGGGATCGCTTATCCCACGGGATACTTCACGTATTCAAGGAACAGGAACATCGCCGCAGACCAGGAAGCTTTGATCGCTGAAATCGTTGTCCAGGTGAACCGGCTTGGACACGCTGAAATCCGCAAGGTGGATTCCAACCACATGGTCCTCGGCTGCTACGTGAAGGGCGTCACCTACTCTGCGGAACTTTGGAAACGAATCACTCCCTACATCGACGTCCTGGCGCCACAACACTTCAGCGAAACCCACAAGATCAACCCAGTGGTTGAAACCACCGGTCTGCCTGCGCTCCTGAGCGACCAGGTGTTTGGCAATGTCTACCCGGAAACGCTCCTACGATTGGGCAGAACACCAGGCCCGGTTCCCGATCATCTGGATCGGCGAGTGCTGTATCACTTGCTTTCCCGCCGACTGGCCGCCGATCCCGATTTCATTGGAGTCTCATTCTGCGCCTGCCTGCACGACAACTCTCACACGGTCAGCCCCTATGACCGTGGGCAGCCGGGCTTCTTCACCATCGACAATGAACCCAGAAGCAAAACGATCGGTACTGTCCAGGAGGCAAACGGTTTCATTTACCAACACATTCGTCATCCAATGAACGAGACAGCGATTAAGAGGCTTGATGAGGAATACCACGAGACGATTGAGCATTACCGAGCAATTGCCCGCCAGCGACAGCTCCTCTTGCAACAATCAAATCGCTGATGTGGTTCTCTCGGCAGATCGGATGCCCGACACTCAGGTGATGGAAGTCTAGAAGTCGTTTGGGAAAGAGTCTTCTCCGACTAGATGCGGAAAGAACCGTACGACACATGTACAAAGCAATGACGCTGCTTGAAAACACAACCGGACACACGCTTCCCAAGCACGCGATAGCGGGTCTGCTGACGCTCTGTTTTATCCAGGTGGCTGATGCACAAGTTGTTCCTGTGCCGGCGACGGTTAGGGCTGAAAAGAACGAGGGAACGAAGCCCCGAAATGTGGTCTTCATTCTCTCGGACGATCACCGCTACGATGCGATGAGTTTCATGGGGCATCCGTTTGCGAAGACACCGCACATGGATGCGATGGCGAAGAACGGTGCGCACCTCAGCCGCGCCTCGATTCTGACTGGGCTGTACACGTTCCGACATCGGGTGATCGACAACCAGCGTGCCGTCCCGGATGGGACCCTGTTCTTTCCCCAGTACCTGCAAAAGGCGGGGTACAAAACCGGATTCGTCGGTAAGTGGCATATGGGCCATGCAAACGACAATCCTCGCCCGGGTTTCGATTATTGGTTCAGCTTTAAAGGCCAGGGAAGGTATTACCCGCCAGGACCACAATATACGATCAACGACAATGGCCGCCGGGTACCGCAGGATGGCTATATCACGCCTTTGCTGACACGAAAGGCGATCGAGTTTCTTGAGCAGCAGACGGACCGAGACAAACCGTTCTTTTTGTATCTGTCGCACAAAGCGGTGCACGATCCGTTTACTCCGGAACCCCGATACAAAGACTCGCTCAAAGACCAACCCTTTGACTTTCCGGCGTCGAGCGAACTTCTGAAAGACAATTTGAACGAAATCGTCCTCGTTGGCTTCTAGACCAGCGCAACAGTTGGCACGGAATGGACTTTGCCTTGCACACCGGTCAAAGCGTCGAAGGGTTCTACAAGAGATATTGCGAGGCTCTGAGAAGCGTTGATGACAGCATCGGAGCCGTTTTGCAGCAGTTGAAAGAGATGGGCATCTACGAAGAGACGCTCGTCATCTACATGGGCGACAACGGTTTCATGTTTGGCGAACACGGATTGTTCGACAAGCGAGTGGCGTATGAAACGTCAAGTCGCGTTCCAATGCTGATGCAGTGTCCAGCAATCATCGAAGGCGGTTCGGTGGTTGAGCAGGTCGTGGCCAATATCGATATCGCTCCCACGGTGATGCAGGCCATGGGACTGAAGAAGCCACCCCATATGGACGGGCAGAGCTTCCTGCCTTTGGCCCAGCTTCCGTCAACACATCGCGGGACAATTCCATGGCGCGACTACTTCCTTTACGTCTATTACTGGGAACAGAACTACCCGCAAACGCCAACGCATTTCTCGCTACGCGGAGAGCAATACAAGTACACGACGTACTACGGGCTCTGGGATACGGATGAGTTGTTCGACATTCAGGCTGATCCGAAGGAACAGAACAACCTCATCCATCGATCCAGAGTTTGCAAAGACCAGGCAGCAGATGCAGGGTCGGCTCTACGCGATGATGGAAGAGCTGGGAGGGATGGAAATTCCGATGAATCCGCCACGCGGACGCCAACAGAACAAACGTCTTCGCAATCGTGACGGAGTGAAGGCGGCAGACTTCCCCGAAGCTTTCATCGTTGATGAGCCACTTCGAGAAATCGAAGTAGGCCACCAAAAGTGGGCTGTGTCCGAAACAGAACTTTGTAGGCACGGATACTCCTGCCCGTCGTTTTTTTACTACAAATAACTGCTAAGACACGGGCATAGAGTGCCCATGCTACAAGGTTTTGGAACAATCAACATGCAAATGAAGAAATGCTTCCTTTTATTGATCGTCGCCTACTGTTCTCCGGGCGTTCCTTTCAGTCATGGTCAGGATGACCTCTCGTGGGCTTCCAGCGAAAAGACCGGATTCACGCCCAATGTTCATCACCCGAACATCAAGGGCGTCACGTTGTTCGCTCAGAACCCGGAGATCGTCACGCCTGTGGGGATCGCAGTCGCTCCCGATGGCCGAGTGTTTGTGCAGGAGAATCACACCCACAAACGCAACTCAGACTATGAGGGACCGAAGACCGACCGGATTCTTGTTTTTGAAGACAAAGACAAGGATGGCATCGCTGATGATCGGTCCGTTTTCTACGAAGGTCACACCTTCAGCACGGATCTGTTGTTTGGTCCCGACGGGCATCTCTATGTGAGCACTCGCTGGTTCATCGGTCGTTTTCGAGACGCCTCCAAAAACGCCAAAGCGGAGGGCGAGCCCGAGAAACTGATCATCTGCGAAACCGACGGTAACTATCCGCATAACGGTGTGGGGGGCCTTGCGATCGATCCCGCAAATCCGGAGTGGCTCGCATTTGGTTTTGGTGAGAACCTTGGGCGCGGATTACACCTTCGTCGGCTCGGACGGCGTGAAGCTTTCTGGTGGCGCCGAAGGTGGCTCGACCTATCGTTGCCGTACCGATGGCAGTCGATTGACGCGGCAATCGACCGGGCACTGGAACGCGTTCGGAATGGCCTTCGACTTGAAGGGCAACCTCTTTTCCACAGACAATGACCCGAACGCCACGCCACCGAATCGATTGCTGCACATCATTCCCGGCGCCGACTTTGGGTTCGAGTACCGCTACGGTCGCTCCGGCCGTCATCCGCTTGTTTGCTGGAATGGCGAGAATCCGGGCACGCTCGGAATGATTGGAGCGCTCGGCGAAGCAGCCTGCGGCCTCGTCTCGCACGGTCCAGGTCAATTGCTTAGTGCGTCGTGGACGGACAATCGCGTCGATCTTACACGCGCTTGACACCAAAGGGAGCTTCCTTTGCGGCGACACGTGAACCGTTTCTCAGCGGTCCCGATGATTTTCGACCGGTTCATTTTTCGCTTATTCCGCCGATGGCAAGTATTTGTATTTCACCGACTGGGTGAAGCTCTCGTACCCGGTCCACGGGCATGGGCGTATCTGGCGAGTAGAATTCAAACAGCCCGTACTCGCTCGAGGCCATTACCGCGCGACAGTAGCCAAGGCAAAAGAGCTCGTCAGCCAAGTGATGCTATCGCTCTACTTGGAAACCAGGATCCGTACATCCGCACCCAAGCCGTTCATGTTCTCACGAGAACAACCTGAAGCACTGGTTGATCACAATTGGCAAGCCAGTTCCAGTCCGATGGCCCGCGCTCACCACGCGGTCGCTTTGAAGAGGGCCGACCCCCAGAGAAATTCATCCATCATTCCGAAAGCTGTTGGCCGATTCAGATCCGGAAGTCCGTTTTGTCGGCATCAAGTGGATCGCGGACGAGAAACTCAGCCAATACGAGTCCAAGCCTCAAATCCGTTCTAGATCGCCGCGACCTCAGTCGCCGCGACCTGCTCGCGGTTGTCGCGGCTCTTGAAAGAACCAGCGGCGAGTCTGAAAGGAGGAGACGGCGACGGCGACGGCGACGGGAGTTCACGCCCGACGATACGTTGCTGGAACTGGCACTCGATGTTGACAAGCCGCCTTCGTTAAGAGCGATGGCGCTGGCGAATGTGCACGTTCATCATCCACGGCTCACCGTCACTTCGTTGGCATCGCTTTCCCGGTCGCCGGACCGAAACATTCAGCGCGAGGCCATTCATTCACTGGTGATTCATGCTGGATGCGGAGAGGGCTACTGTGCTGGCTGAGATCGCGGCGGATCCGAAGCTGGATGCGAGCCTTCGAGCCGATGCAATCGCCGGGCTGTCTGCCGGGGGGCCCATGGACCTCACGGAATTGCTTAAGAAGCTGGCAACGGACTCCAATCCAGATCATCGCTGACGAAGCCAGCCGATCACTGTGTTGCCGCCAAGGACTTGTCTAAACGAACTGTTGCCACCAAACCGCCCAGCAGATCGTGTGGACAGAGTGGATTGAACTCCTTGAACGAGAAGCAACCGCAAAGCCAAACGCAGCAGTGGGCCGTCGACTCTTTTTCCACCCCGTTTTTGCGAGCTGTTACAAGTGTCATGCAATGCAGGGTCGCGGCAGTTCTGTGGGGCCCGATTTAACCAATATCCGTAACCAAACAGACATAACCGAAGACTGGCTTCTGACGCACATCGTCAACCCGAACGCCGAGATGGCGCCGTACTATCGTCCACAGCAATTGGTCACGGTCGACGGAAGGGTCTTAACCGGTTTGGTTGTCGGAGTAGAAGGAAAAATGCAGCAGTACGTCGCTGCGGACGGAAGCACGTTTAGCATTGACAAGGACGACGTCGACGAACGGCGTGAGATGCAAACGTCCATCATGCCCAGCGGTCTACTTGATGCGATGTCGGTCGACGAAATTCGCCATCTGATTGCGTATCTGTTGGGCGACAATGAAAGGCGTGTTGAACGGGAGGCGGCGATCCATATTGGCTCCGCCGAAACTCAGGTCGTTGGCAATCCTGATTTCATTCACCTGGAAAAGGACAATGGCATTTGGTGGCTGGTCGACCATACCGGCAAGCGGTTCATCACGACGGGGATGAATCATGTCGGCGAGCGCGGCGTGCTGTTCAACGAGGTCAACAAGGGGTGGCTGACGGGAAAGTTCGGCTCGGACATCAGAGGATCATGGGGCGGCCTGAATCCCCGGGCCAAAAACATCGGAGCCTTTGCCGACATGGTGGTGACGGACTTCAAAGATCATGCGTTCAACACGATTCCCTTCCATGCCTACTCGATGCCGCTGCAACTATACGAAGAGCGGAAGATTTACTACGTCGCCAAGATCAAAGTCCAAAGCATTTCACTGAACCAAATGAATCGCCCGAGAGGCGACAGATTTCCTGACGTCTTCTCCACGAGTTTCCGAGACAAGTTGGATGGTCTGGCTAAGAAAATCTGCACGCCGTTGCGTGAAGCAAAGTACTGCCTGGGATACACCTACTTCGACATGCCCGATCTGAAGCCGGTGCGCCGGTGGCACAGACAGATGTTTCCCGATCGTGGTCTGGTCTACCCCTGGGTCCAGGACATGCGCGAGCTACCCGCGGGCGCAGCGGGCAAACAGAAATGGATGCGGATCCTAAAACGAAACCATGCATCGGCAGCGGAAGCCGCGCGGGTTTACGCAATCGATGATATCGCCTCGTGGGAAGACCTGGCGAAGGTCACGTCCTGGCCGATCAAGCCCAACGATGTTGCCCGAGTCCGGAAGGATGCGGACGACATGCTCACTGCACTGGCCGACAAGTGGTATGGCCTGCATCACGAACTGATCAGGAAATACGACCCGAATCATTTGCTTCTGGGCGACAAGCATGACGTCGGCTACGACAAGTCGGTGGACATGAACCCCGACGGAGTACTGGACGCCATCGCCAAACACAGTGACGTCCTGATGATTCAGTACTATTCGTTTTACACGGATCAACACAACGCGACCCTCCGGAAACTGCACGGTAAGACGGGGTTGCCGATCATCAATGGCGACCACTCCTACGCCTTCAAGACATCCAAGCACACTAAGATCAAGGGTCTGGAAGTGGAAAGCTACGAGGCAGTCGCGAAGGAATACCGCCGCTACATGAAAGGCATCATGAAGGATCACCCGTACATGCTGGGCTGGTGGTATTGCGGCTACATTGAGCAGTGGGCTCCGGCCGGAACCAAACGGCTGGGACAACAATGCGGATTCTTCACCCCCTTCGGAGAGCCAAACGCCGAACTGCTCTCGCTCGTCAAAGAAGCAAATGAAAACGCCGCAAGGTGGCATGGCGACGCCTCAACGAACGACCAACCGCGAACCGAGGAGTCCGCGCCCAACACGCCCGCCGAGATGTTTGCGGCGCTGAAACTCACGGCGGAGCAACAGAGCAAGTTCGAAGCGCTGGAGAAAGAACGCAAAGCCGCGGAGGCCACGTTCCGGGACCTCAACGGAGAAGCGCTGCGTCATGCGCAGAACAGTTTTTACACCGAACGAAAGATGAAGCTGAGGAAGATCTTCACTGAGGAGCAATGGGCCATTTGGTCGAGCTTCTGGAATCGGGCCGAGCCAGCAACCAACCCCTAGAATCTTCCAGCGAGTAGGGCCGGTTCCCACCGGCCGACGGCAATCGACTCGTCTCCGATGGCCGGTGGGAACCGGCCCTACGTTGTTTCTTCAATCGGTGGGTTTATCATTGGGATATGCCCAATTGGAGACGTGCTGTTGTTCCCGGTGGAACGTATTTCTTTACCGTTGTGACCGATCAACGTCGGCCAATCTTCGAGTCGGCTGATGCGCGCACGATTCTCGGGAACGTGATTCGGGAATGTCAGCAATCGCATCCGTTGGAAGTGCGCGCGATCGTCTTGTTACCGGATCATCTTCATGCGATCTGGTGTATGCCTCGGGGCGATGCGAATTACTCCGGCCGATGGCAGTGGATCAAAACACAGTTCACTCAGCGGTGGCTTGCTGCGGGCGGTTCGGAATGCGAAGTCACGCCGGGACGAAAGGCCGATGGGCGGCGTGGCGTCTGGCAGCCGAAGTTCTGGGAACACACGATCGAAGACGAAGACGACTTTGAAAGCCATTTCGACTACATCCACTTCAATCCAGTGAAACATGGGTACGTTCGGTGCCCGGTCGACTGGGAATGGTCTAGTTTCCACCGTTGGGTTCGAGCGGGCGTTTATCCGAAGAATTGGGCGTGTGGTGATCGTGATGAGGTTCCCACATTCGCTCACATTGAAAGGACGGTTGGCGAGTAGCGAGTAGGGCCGGTTCCTACCGGCCGGTGTTATCGTGAGTTGGGAAGTGCGGCCGGTGGGAAACGCCGGAGTACGAAGTTCGTCTTTCCGGACCGGCTCTGGGGAAATCTGAAAAAAAACGGCAGGATCGGAGCTGGCGCGAACTATAGCGATATGGAAGTTGAATCTGATCGATTTGAGATCAGGATTGCCCAACTCGACTCTCCTACGCACTGGTACGGAAATTCAATGCCGGTCAAGTCAGATCGGGAAAAAACATGCAAACGCGCGCTGATTCAAGGAATCCTATTTCATGAATACCCGACGACAATTCATCCAGTACAGTCTCGCCGCAGCAGCCGGCACCTCGCTCTGCTCGGCGCACGCACAAACCAGTGGAGGATGGAAATCCCTTTTCGATGGAAAAACTCTCGACGGCTGGAAGAAGGTTCCCCGCATTTACGTCCAAAGCGCGCTGAATAAGGCCCACACACCCGAAGCTGTCGAAGCTGCCATTAAAAAGGCGTTGGAGTGGCACCGCTCGCAGGACAGCGAGGCCTATCGCCATCTGGGAGACTGGAAGGTGGTCGATGGGGCGATCGTCGGTGGCCAGGATCCTCCCGGCAGTCGTCTGGGTGCCTACCTGATGACCGAAGAAACATTCGGCGATTTCGAACTCGAATACGAAATGCGTCCCGACTGGCAGACCGACACCGGTGTGCTTGTGCGCCAGCACAAGGCGGGCACGATCGGGTTCCAGGTGCTCTGCGACCACCGGCCCAACGGCGGTATCGGCGGGTTCTTCACCAACGGTCTCGGCAGTTACCTCGCGGCACCCGTCGTCGTCGACGGCGACATCGGTGAAAACTTCAAGGTGAAGAACATGCGAAAGGGCAGAATCGAATCCAGATTCGCTCATGCCAAGATTTCCGATGCGGCCACCTACGAGCAGTTTCGCGAAGTCTGGAACCTGAACGGCTGGAACCGCTTCCGCGTTCGCTGCGTGGGTGCCAATCCCGTCCTCACCGTCTGGGTTAACGATCTCAGAATGGGCACCCTCGACACTACCGACACCGGCATTCCTGGATACGATCCTGCCATCATCGAGCAACGTGTGGGCAGCCGCGGCCACATCGGTCTCGAGGTTCACAGCAACGGCCCGAACAGGGGCTGGAACCAGTGGGCCAAAGGGGCGGTGAGCCGCTGGCGAAACATTCGCGTGAAGGAGATCGATGCGTAACCGCGGTAGTTCTGCCATTGTCGGAAGTGGTCATGTAGAAAAGCAGATCCCCCACAGCACGAATGCCAAAGCCGTGATGATCCCTAGCAATCGATTGACGACAGTCCTCGCCGCGCTCGCCTTCGCTGTCCTGTCCCCGGGTGCGCACGCGCTTGGACAGACGTCGGCCGAATACGATTTCAACCGGGACATTCGCCCCGTCCTTTCCGGCAAATGCTTCCACTGTCACGGCCCCGACGCCGCGGGACGTGAGGTGGATTTGCGGCTCGACAAACGCGGCGATGCGATCGATTACGGCGCGATCGTGCCGGGTGCACCGGAGGAAAGTGTCCTGATCGATCGCATTACATCGGACGATCCGGATGAAAGAATGCCGCCCAATGACAAGCCGCTGTCCACAAAACAAGTTGCAAAGCTAACGGCATGGATTAAGGACGGGGCGCCGTATGAGAAGCACTGGTCGTTTCAACCGCCGAAGGCTCCGACTCAACCTGCCGTGCGTGATCAGTCATGGCCAGCAAGCAAACTGGATTACTTCATCCTGAAACGGATCGAGCAAGCGGGTCTTAAACCGTCGCCTGAAGCAAAGCCCGCGGTCTTACTCAGGCGACTTTATCTGGACTTGATTGGACTGCCGCCGTCAGTCGAGGATGTCAGAGCTTTCGAGGCGAACCCATCGCCAAAGAACTATGAGGCTCAGGTCGACCGTCTGCTGAGATCAAAACACTTTGGCGAAAAGTGGGCCGCTGGTTGGCTCGACCTCGCCCGCTATGCAGACTCCAACGGCTACCAGCACGACGATTTACGGACGATGTGGCCGTATCGCGATTGGGTTATCAAAGCCCTGAACGATGACATGCCGTTCGACCGTTTCACGATCGAACAGCTGGCTGGCGATCTGCTCCCGAATCCTTCGACCAGTCAGCTGGTCGCGACGGGATTCAATCGCAATGTTCCCACCAATTTCTCTGGAGGGACCAAGGTCCCCGAGGTCCGGGCCAACGTGCTGCATGATCGCGTAGCCACTACCGGCGCTGTTTGGCTGGGGCTCACATTGGAGTGCGCCCAGTGCCACGATCATAAGTTCGACGACATCTCTCAAAAGGAGTATTACCAGCTGTACGCGTACTACAACAAGGCTATCCCAGAGTTCGACCAACAAGGCGATGGCATGTTTCGCAAATACTTCACGGGTCGCGATGTGCTTGTTTATGCAAATGAAGCTGATCGTATCCAGGGACGTGAGATCGACCGTAAAATCGCCTTGGAAGAAGAGAGAATCGCGGCTCTTAAGGAATTGGCTGACGACGAAGCAAATCCAAGCCAAAGCGATGAAGCTGTGTTGTTGGACTTCGAAGGGCCAGATCCGTTTGAGAAAAGCAATGCCACTCGGCCAGCTGTAAATTCCGTCGTCGAGGATGTGCCAGCCGATGGTGGGTCCTATGCCGTTAAGATCGTGGCCCAACCAGTGACGGAGACAAAAGGTTTTTCGGAACGGGCTTTTCGTTCCCCGCCAAAGACGTTTCCAACTCCAGTGAGATCTCGATCTGGATAAAGACGGACATCGCCAGCCAATTCAACCTGCAGGTTCATACTACAGGACGGCAGGTCAGCGTCTTCGGCTTTTCAACTATCGATCGAGAATTGGAACAGTGGACTCAGGTGGTCGCTCCGCTGGCTGATTTCAAAGTGCCGCGGTGGTCCCTAGGGGCAGTAGACTGGACACGTATCCAGAGAATCCAGATAACAGCTTTCGGGAGCGGGCCTTACGAGGGCAAGTACATCATGCTAGACAACTTCACTGGCGTGACCTCATCTGAGCAGGCCAAACGCAAGAAGCGTGTCGCCGATTTGCGTGTGCAGCTGGCGAAGCTGCAGACCCCAACCATGGTGATGGAAGATGCGATGTCGCCGTCTCAAACCCATATTATGTTGCGGGGCGATTATACAGCGCCCGGCGATCCCGTGGAGACGGGTGTCTTAGAGAGCTTGCATCCACTGGATCCTGAATTGCCGCCCAATCGCTTGGGTCTGGCCAAATGGCTGGTCGATGAGGCAAACCCACTTACCCCGCGAGTCGTGGTCAATCGGACATGGGCAGAGATTTTTGGTCGTGGAATTGTAGATACGCCTGAAGATTTCGGTATGCAAGGCGCCGCGCCCAGCCATCCGCAACTGCTCGACTGGCTTGCTTTGTATTTTGTCGAAAACGACTGGTCCTTTAAGGCCCTCATCAAGACCATTGTCTTGTCCTCCACTTACCAGCAGACCTCGGCTGTTTCGGCGGAGAAGATCCAGAAGGATCCCCAGAACGTGTGGCTTTCCCGGGGATCGCGATTGCGATTATCAGCTGAACTGATCCGCGATAACTTGTTGTCCATATCCGGACTGTTGTCAGACAAAATGGGAGGTCCTGGGGTTTATCCCCCTCAGCCGAAGGGCTTGTGGAAAGAGATTTCAACGGCTGATGTTACAGACTACCCGACATCGGAAGGTGAAGACCGTTATCGCCGTGGTCTCTATACGTTTTTGCGGCGAGGTAATCCAAATCCCATGTTTCTGATTTTCGATGGATCCGAGCGATCCGTCTGCACGGTCAATCGGGATCGCTCCAACACACCAGTCCAGGCCCTTAACCTCCTCAATGATCCGTCTTATGTTGAAGCGGCCCAGGCTCTAGCTTCTTGGATCGAGAGTATGCCTGGCGACAATGAAAGCAAAGCTGTCGCTGCATTTCGAACCGCGGTGGCGCGTAAACCTTCCACGGCTGAAGTAACAGCCTTGCTAAATCTCTATCAGAAGCACAACTCCTGGTTCTCCGTGGCTCAGGCCATCCTCAATCTTGATGAAACGCTTACTAAGTCATGACCGATATGTTTAAACGCCTTCAACGAATCAAACGGAGAGAGTTTCTTCGCCAGGGCACTTTGGGAATCGGGTCTCTGGCTCTCTCTCATCTTTTAAACAAAGAGGTCACGGCATCTACGTCCAAGCCCGGCCTAAAGACCCATCATCCGGCCAGAGCTAAGAACGTAATCTTTCTGCACATGGTGGGTGGTCCCTCGCAGATGGATACATTCGACCCCAAGCCTGAGCTGGATAAATGGGACGGTAGAAGCCTACCCTCTGAACTAACCAAAGGTCAGAAATTCGCCTTTATCACGCCCGAAGCGCGGGCGATCAAATCACCCTACTCATTCGCTCCTCGCGGTAAGTCGGGCATCGTCATGTCGGAGCTGTTTCCTCACCTGGCCACCGTCGCGGACGAGCTGACCGTGATTCGCAGCATGAAGACGAACGAGATCAACCACGGTTCCGGTGAGCTCTTTTTGCATACTGGACATGGTCGTTTCGGTCGCCCAACCTTCGGGGCTTGGACTTCTTATGGACTCGGTACGGAAAACGCGGACCTTCCGTCCTACGTAGTGCTTAAAGACAAGCCCCCCAACTCTGGACCGGCAGGCTGGGGGAGCGGCTTCCTGCCATCCAAGCATCAAGGAGTTTTGTTCCGGACGGGATCAAAGCCGCTGTTCTACCTCGACAATCCCGCAGGGGTCACGTCTGCTGAACGAGGAGATGTCATCGACACCATCGGCGAGCTCAACGGGCACGCTTTCGATCGTTATCAAGATCCGGAGATTCAAACGCGAATCGCCCAGTACGAGTTAGCCTACCGAATGCAAACGTCCGTGCCCGAATTGGCGGGTTTGGGTACTGAGCCCGAACGTATTTTGGATATGTACGGACTCGACCAAAATGGGCAAGGGGGAGATTTCGCCAAGAACTGCCTGCTTGCCCGGCGACTAGTCGAGCGAGGTGTACGATTCGTCCAGGTCTTCAACAAAGGCTGGGACCATCACGCAAACATCTATGGTGCCCTGCCTAGGCAGGCTAGTTCTGTCGATCAAGCTTGCGCAGGTTTGATCAGTGATTTGAAACAACGCGGGCTTCTTGATGAAACGCTGATCATTTGGGGCGGTGAATTTGGCCGAACCCCCATGGTTCAAGAACATAATGCGGGTACGGGTGAACTAACGCCTCCAGGCCGCGATCACCATAAGGAGTGTTTCTCGATCTGGATGGCCGGCGGTGGCGTGAAAAAGGGATTCAGTTATGGAAGTACGGATGAGTTCGGATTTGGCGTAACCGAAAATGAAGTACATGTTCACGACTTCCACGCAACCTGTCTCCATCTTTTGGGGATCGATCACGAACGTCTAACCTACCGCCATCAAGGACGCGACTATCGACTGACCGACGTCCACGGACACGTTGTGCACGATATTGTCTCGTAGAAGCAGGCGGACACCGACGGCAGTTTGGTTGTCCGTTAACTCGCCGGGTCGGACGCGACGGATGGTCAGCGGTGTTCGAATGCCCTATACAGGTAACTAACGGTTGATCGACCCGAATGGCAAGCCGTTTTTCTCACTGCGGATGAATCACATCGATCCGGCCAGTCTGCGCTATCCCGAGAACATTCATCTCTGGCGCGACAAATATGATGGCAATACCAGCGAAACAAAGCCCGTAGACGAGGCCTCCTGGACGAATTGGAAAGGCCCGATGAAGAAAACGTAAAGCTGATCCAGGCCGCGAATGAAAAAGTCATCCGTTACACTGCCCTCACATCGAACCAGGCAGCCACACTTGGCATGGCCGAAACCGTGCCGATGAGAACGGTCGGCCTCCGTTTCCTGCGTCGGACGATATCAACGCAGCTTGCAAGCATTGCGTACTGATACCTCAGTCAGCCGTGCTTGGCAAAGTGCCTCAGGCAGGTGCTCAAGGGACGAAGTCACCTGTTAAGCGGCACCTCGTTGCCATTGACTCGCAGGGATGTAGTCCAATACGACGCATCAATTTCGACTGAGGTTACGCCTGAATCTAGCGGAGCAACAACAGTCTTATCCACCACAATTGAGGTAGGTGAGAATTCGAAGACGTGACCGCCTGCATCGATCACTGTCGTTCCGGAGTTGTTCGAGCACGAAAAAGGACCGTTGACTTTGGCACTTATGCCGTTCGGTAGCGTCGCAGCACCGGAAACCGAGACCGACGCGAAGAGTACCATTAGGCCCGCGGAAAGGAGCCCAAAACAGATCGCCAACGGTACAAGTAGTGGCGTCCTTCTCTCTTTGCCTTCCATCACGAATTCTCCATGTATTAGCAGCGGGCCTCGTCAACCGGACGTAAAGCGTACCAAAGCACTCCGATCCGCCAAAGTTCAAATCTGCGGCGCCTGTTATCAACGCACAGGGTCCTGCCGCTCCCATGCATTGCAACAAAGCCTTGGGCAGGCAGACGGAAAGAGGTCCGCCTCGCATCACCATGTCTCGAGTCGCGGCAGCTCATCCGATGACCTCATCAACGACCCGGCCATGCACGTCCCTGAGCCGAAAGTCACGACCTGCGTGCCGGTAGGTCAACCTTTTGTGATCGAGTCCGAAGAGATGCAGTATTGTCGCGTGCAGGTCGTGGACGTGAACCGGCTGTCTGACTGCCTTCCAACCGAATTCGTCGGTTTCACCGTAGGCAGTCCCCCCTTCACCCCACCGCCCACAAGGCAAATCGAAAATTCGTAGTGGTTGTGATCTCGGCCCGTGCCGCCCTGAACGGTCGGTGTCCGGACGAACTCACCGCCGATCATGACCAGCGTATCTCTCAGCAGATCTCGTTCCCTTGGTTCGAGGTGCCCAAGCACCCAGCTTTCCCTGCACGAATCTACTCGGTCCGAGCACGTTGGCACGACTTAGCAAATCGGCCTTCCTGCTGCCAGGAATCGCCGTGTAAATCACCTGGTCGCTGTCCCATTAACTGATAGAATTGATGAGATTCTGAGACACTGATTTTGAGACGAGAATTCAGGACGCGGGTGGTGGGCTCGCTGACTTCTATACCGCCAAGTGCGTCTGTGTCGTGAATCGAACGTTTTCTCGGAATCGGATGTTGGGTCAGCCGCCGTTCGCACATGACTCTCGAAGCATTGAAGCGGTTCGTCGCAGGTAACGGCAAATGGTTCCTTGGCCGCTTTGCGAGAATCGGCCAAATCTCTCAGCGACTTTGACCACGACCATCGCGAAAAGTTACCTCCGGCGGCAATTGTCGAGCCTCTGATGCCGACCAGAGAGTGCGAGCTTCGGACAAGCCGCTGAGGTGGATGCAGGAAGAGCGACCAGATGTTTACGGTCACCTCCGGCCTCAAGAGGACAGACTGACACCCTCCCGCGTGCCGAGTCCCATTTAACCACCGGAATTCAGGACTGCAAGGCAATGCCCTTTGTCGTGTGTGACAGACATGGTAGGAGTCCCGCGTTCTCATACGTTTAATTGGGAGTCCGGTCCTTGCCGAAACGATTGTTGAGGCGCGTCGATGACCATCGATATTCATTGCCGACGTCTGGATGAGATGACCCAATCCCTGCGAATCCGGTATAGCCTCCGCACACTGTTACTTTGTGCGGCGGGCAGCGCGATCGTCGCATTCAGCTTCCGGTTCGGTTTCCATGTCGGTCTCATCATCATTGGCATATCGCCGGCGTGCGTCTGCTTCTTTCTCACCGCTGGCAAGCTTTGGAGATGGCGGAGACTAGCGCATCGATGTGCTGCGATAGGACTCGCAGTGTTGTTTCTTTACGTGGCAAGTGTGGGTCCCGTCGGTGCACTATGTGAACGAACAGTCAGATGCAATCTCGTCGAGCCACTCTATGCCCCGTTGATAGTCGTGTTTGGTACATCCCCCTCATCACCGCTTGATTGGTACGTCGACGAGTGGGAACGTACACTTTGGAATGAAGGATAGTCACTCGAGGCCCCCAATTCTTTGCCCGTCCTCGGGATGGATGGTTACATCGAGATCGCCGTCGCGGTCCAGATCGATCAGTTTGAACTAGGTCAAAGATGAACCATCGGGACCGCGAGCTGCAGTGGACGAAAGTGGATTGAGTCTCATCCTCGCAGCAGCCAACTACATCCAGGGAGCCGTCTCCGTCGAGGTCGATGAGGAACGCGCCTTCCGGGTCACCGACCGTTACCGCCGGCTACGAATTCCGGATCGCCCCTTCATCCGGCCGGAAGTACACACGCACTTCCTCCCAACGAGTCGCGACAAAGGCGAGACCATGACCGTGCCCAAACCCGCACAACACCTAATTGTTATCATCCGAGCCCGGCGATGCGCTCGATTTAGGTCGGCGTAATGCTTCATTAATCCGCTCAAGAGCCTTCCGGGAGGCCTCGCTGACCTGCTGAGATTTGTCGTCACGAAGTTCCTCCAGGTGGCTTCGGGCGATCCGAGCTTCTTGTCCCTGATGTCCAAGTCCCAGTGCAGCCAAGCTGCGAACAGTCGGGCTATCGTCGTGCAGTTCATCAATCAATACATGCACCGTTGCGGGTCGTGGCGCGAGTTTTGATACGACAGCTCGAACATTTGCCCCAATCGATGCGTCGATGCGCAGTTGATCGAATAGTGCTGGAATGCCGGTGGTTCCAAGCGCTGCGAGGGCAGCGACGTCCGCACGCCGAGGAGTCGTCCCAGCGCAATAACCCCAGCAAGGACCTTTCAATGATTCCAACAACGTCGCCACCGGTGCCGTAGTGTCGCGGTCAATGAATGCCAACGCCATGGCCGACGTTCTTCGGACCATCTCATGGCGACCGTCCAGTCCCTTCAGCAGTTGTGGCACGGCGGGTTCGCCGATGTTGACCAACGACGTTAAAATCGCATGGCATCGGTCGGTGGCGGGGTCACCCTGATTGATTAGGCTGGTTGGGAAATCCTCTAAGCTCTCCAACTCTTTCATCAGTAGCGGCACTGCGGACTCAGCTGCTTCGCCAATCACACCGAACAATGCGAGATGTTGGAATGTTTGCGAAATCTGGAGTTCGTCCACTGGAACCGGGAGCGGTGAGGTCCTCTCCAGCTCCAACGCTGAGAATATCAAAGGCAAGACGTGTTTGATGTCAGGGCCGATTGGATCATTGGGGACGTATCGGGCCCATCCAAGTTGCATCAGTCCCCGCACAACTGGATCTGAATGGTTGCTCAACCGTGTCCGTACCGAATCCAAGCGGCGCAGTCTCTTTTGGTCATCTTCCTTACCGCGATAGAAAACCTGATCGCTAACGATTGAAACGTGCCGAGCAAGAGCCATCACCGCACGAAGACGGACAGCAGGGCTGACATCGAGCATCGCGCGCTCGAGGTCGGGCAGCACTCCCTCGTGATATGTCTGCGGCTCGCTCCAGAACATGTGCGCGGTGGTCCGCCTTACAATTTCGTTCTCGTCGGCAACTAAGACATAGCGCAGTTCCGCGAGGGCAGTCTTACAGTAACGCGGTGTCGCGAGGTCGTAGATCGCCCGACAACGCCGGGCAGGATCATCAGCGTGCAAACCACCCACAATGTCAGCGAAATGGAACTGCTCCTCGAGGGACCAATGCTCGGGAAGGAAATACAGCTCCGGTTCTTGAGCGGCACTCCCGGATATGGAAATGTCGAATGCTAAACCGAACGACACGATCGCCAAAAGAACACGCCGGTCTCGGAACTTTCCCTGCGAGTTCAGTCCTTGCATCATCGCATCTCGTCGCAATAAATCATGAGATGGCCTGCTGTCCGAAGAATCATTCATTGAAAACTCGATTCTAGTGGAAATCCGGCCGACGAGCCGCGATCTGTCTCCTTCCACAGGTAAATGACAGATTGATGGGAGGCCTAGCGCCAACTGACTCACTCAGCTCCCTCCACCGGGGACAATGACTTTGACGTCTTCACTAGCTGCCCACTGAAAAATGTCCTCGCGGCGCAACGCAGAGGCCATCAAATCGGGGAATTGATCAGGAGTGCAAGCAAAGACAGCAATCCCCATCGCGGCAACTGCGCTGGCCATCTCTGCGTCGTAGTAGGGGCGTCCTTCATCGCTGAGTGCCAGCAGGACGATGACATTTGCACCGTCAGCGACAAGCCTAGCCAAGCGTGCGATGAGTTCGTCGGCGTTCCCTCCTTCGCAAAGATCGGTGATTAGAATCAGATGCGACTTTCGAGGTTGTTGGATCTTCTCGGCACAGTAGCTAACCGCTTGGTTAATATCGGTACCGCCGCCCAACTGAATGCCGAACAGAACCTCCACGGGATCCGAGAGTTTTTCGGTTAAGTCCAGAATCACGGTGTCAAAGCAGACCAGTTGCGTCCGCACGACCGGCAGTGACGCCATCACCGCGGCAAAGATGGACGAGTAGATGACCGAAGGTGCCATTGATCCTGATTGATCAACGCACAAGATCACTTCGTCCAAGTCAACCAGTCGACGTTGCTTTCTTGCGAAACCGATCAGCCGTTCGGGCACGACAGTTTGGTACTGCGGAAGGTACTGATGCAAATTGGCACGGATGGTTCGCGGCCAATCAATATCGACTGCCCGAGGTCGTGTCGTTCGTCTGCTTCGGTCAAGCGCACCTCGGAGTGCTTCGGCCGTTTTCCGCTCGAGTCGCTGCATCAGCTCCGCAACGACGTTCTGGATGACCTCGCGAGCAGTCTGCTTGGTCTTTTCTGGCATCATGCCTTGTAAGCTCATCAGGTCCGCGACCAGGTTCACGTCGGCTTGCATGGCTGCCAGAAACTCGGGTTCGAGCAACATCTGTTGCAATCCCAAGCGTGAAAACGCATCCTTCTGAATGACTTGGACGACAGACGTTGGAAAGCACTTGCGGATGTCACCCATCCATTGCGCCACCCGCGGTGCGGATCGCCCTAGCCCACCACGGCGTGCACCCTTTTTCCCACCACCGGATCCGTCATGTTGTTCATACAAAGCATCAAGTGCCGTGGTTATGCGCGAGTCTCTTTCGCTCAGTCCCTCTGACTCGCCACCCAACATCATCTGCCACCGTCGCTGCAGCTCATCCATCAAAAACCTCTCCATTCAAGATATTGGCGACCCGCTCCATCTGCTCAGGCCAAATCTCGTCAACATCTTCGATGACTTGATAGCCGGTTTGAGCGGTCTGTCGACCAAGTGCCGCGTCCAACAACCTGCGGCGTTCCATCTGGTCCATGTTCGAAAAAACGCGTCGAAAAAGTGGCAGCGATTCCACGAAAGTTTGTTCATCCAAACACATGATCCAGTCGCTGACGCATTCACGGAGTCGCTCATCATGGATCAAGCGACTTCCGGCTCCCTCCAAGAACCCTTCGAAGAAGCCCGCCGCCTCGGAAGTGGTTGTGCCGGGCGATAGCTTTCGAGCCAGCAGTTTGACGGCGTCTTCTGAGGTGATGTGTTCACCCTCATACAGCAACCGAGCTGCTTGCCCTGCTACTAATGGCGTTGTCTGATCATCGCCTATCACTTCGCGGAGCGAATCCAGCCATGACTCGATTGCCAAAGATTCGATCAGCTGTAGCGAACGATCGGCCCCACGGATCGAATCACACAGAAAGGCAGCCGCTTCGTCGTCCAATCCACGGGCTGCGTGGTGAAGTGCGATCGAACCCCCGACGGCAATACGATCGAACAAAGCCGCCATCTGGCCGGTGTCGACTTGGCGCGCTTTGCCGTAACGCACAACGTCTGCGATTGGCGGCAGGGCCGACAACAGCTCCAGGCAATCTGTCGCTTGTCCCGAACGATGCTCGAGCGCCTCGCTTACTTTGGCCGCAGCATCCGGTAATTGAGCCGTCAGAGCTTCAAAAACAAGACTCGACAACTCACCCAGTCCTTTTGCTTCCTGCAAGCGAGCGACAATTCGACCCGCAGCCGCCTGTGCGATGGTGGCACCGTAAACCAGATTCTCAACCAAAGAGACCGAGTATTCGGGTTCCCAGCTCAGAACCCAGCGTTCGCGAAACGTTCCGCGGCTACGTCCCGGATCATCCAGGTTTCCCCACGGCACGCTCAATGCATTCAGTCGATGCAGTAGAGTCGAACGAAACAGTCCACTCTCGCTTCGCAAATCCACGGATAATTCACGTTCAAGTGCTTCGGGCTTCAGCCGAGCAGCCTTCTGTTGTCGCTGCAAGTCCTCCAGTAAGGGAGCCAGAGGCACACCGTCGGAAATGCTGCCCACTTCGCTGCCGATCAGCAACTGTGTCGCGATCGACTGCCATAGCTTTTGATTTCCAAAGCAGATGCAGGCCACGGTGGCATCGGTCAGTTCCTCGAATCCGGCCTGCGGGCGTCCGCGAATCGCTGCCAAGGAAACCGCCAACCGCTCGGTCTCGATCAGCGACGCGGTCGACACGACCTGGCCTTGTTCTCGCATGCAGCGAGCGATTCGAGCGATCCAGCGAGTTGCCTGTTCTTCGCGTGGTGTTTCCCACAGATGCCGATTCCAACCGGGCGCGGCGACACCGGCACCGTAGCCGCTTGACATGGCCAAGCGTGGCGCGGTCCATGGAGTCCAGGTTGCAGATACCTTCCGTTTCTTGGCACCCTTCAAGAGTGCTCGGTCATCCTTGGCGGTGTGCTTCTCGGTCAGCGCCGGTACGTGCCAAGCACCGCAAACGACCGCGATAGGTCCTTCGGATTGTCTGCGTGATTTTGCAGTCTCCAGCCGCATGTGTGCTTCACGAGCCGCTTCCTCGTTTCTTGGTGGTGGAACGTCTTCACGCAAAGCCCGCATGGCATCGGCAACCGCAGCGAAGATCGGTCCCGGCTCGGGATTCTCCTCAATGACATGTTGCCACCAACTCTCGCCGTCTTCGTAGCCCGCTGCAAAAGCAAGCGCCCCGATGGGATCCCGCTCGATCCGAGCAATTGGACTCAACAGAGCATCATCCTGCGAAGTGTCCTTGCTTTCGTGGCTCGAATCATCTTCTCCAGGTGCAACTACCTCGCGGACGATTGCAGTTTGCTCTTTCAAACGCCAATAAACAGGCAGGTCGATGAATCGAGCCGGCACATCATTTTTCGCAGCCCAAACGATCGCTTGATATTCCGGTGAAAACACGGAGAACGGCCAAAAAATGGAACGTTCTGGTTCGCCGGTTGGGTAGGCCAGTAAGGCAATGGGTGGCACCATATCCTTGTCGGCCAACATCGGAATCAACTCCGATAGATCGGCAGGACCCTCAATCAGAATCTCGGCGGGCTGCAAGGCATCAAGCGACTCCAACAATCGACGTGCCGAGCCGGGACCGTGATGCCGTATGCCGAAGTATTCGACTTCACCTGGCATCACACTAGCTCGGTCAATGTGCTGTAGTAGTCCGCGAAATCGCGGCGTTTTTTCAACACCGTTTCTAGATACTCTTCCAGGATGGCTTTGTCCTGAACCGGATCTTTGACGATTGCCCCAAGCACGTTAGGTGCAAGTCCGTCAGCCGAAAGGACGCCGTCATTGAAATAGGCAGCATGAGAAAACCCGCTTACCATCACGGCGATCGCTTCGGCCGTTGAGAGCGTGGCCGACGGACTCTTTAACGTCGTCTTCCCGTCGGCGGTTTCGCCGCTTCGCAACTCGCGAAAGATCGCCAAGATCCGGCTGACTTCTTCGGCCACGTTCTTTGGCGCAGGAAGGTCCAAAGACTGAGCCATCTCGCCGACACGTCTTGTGACGATCTGAACTTCTTGATCAAGATCGTCCGGCAACGGCAACACAACCACATTGAAGCGACGTTTCAGGGCGGCTGACAACTCATTGACGCCTTTGTCGCGATCGTTTGCTGTTGCGATCACATTGAAACCTTGCTGCGCATAGACCGCGTCGTTCAGTTCGGGAATCGGCAACATCTTTTCCGACAAGACGGTGATCAGGGTGTCCTGGACGTCGGATCCCATTCGCGTCAGTTCTTCCAAGCGGCAGAGGCTACCGCTCTCCATCGCGCGGAACAATGGCGTTGGGACCAATGCATCCCGGCTGGGGCCTTTGGCGAGCAGCTGTGCGTAATTCCATCCGTATCGAATCTGATTTTCGTCGGTGCCGGCAGTACACTGGATGATCTTTGTGGAATCACCGCTGATCGCAGCAGCCATGTGCTCCGAAACCCAGCTCTTGGCAGTTCCCGGCACGCCCATCAACAGTAGGGCTCGATCCGTTGCCAACGTCGCCACCGCAGTTTCAATGAGGCGTCGATCACCGACATACTTGGCGTCGACCTGGCGTCTCCCCACTTTGCCGCCAACGATGTAGGTGACGACGGCTTGGGGGCTGAGTGCCCATCCGGTGGGCTTGGGGTGATCATCTTTAGCCTTCAACACCTCAAGATCATCAGCATAGGTCTTCTCGACCGGTTCGCGTAACACGTCAGTCACAGAAGCTCTCCTGGTGGCAAGCACGCATTCAGTTTGAGTAGTCCAAGCATCGGGTCCGATGCAAAAAAGTTGGTGTCAGTGAATAGTTTCAGTAGTTCAGTCGCCGCTGCTTGGTCTGCTAGTAGGCCCAGCGAGAAAAGGCCCTGACGAAGCGTTTCCTGTCGCATGGTCTTCTTCGAGTGATCTTCACCAGCGAGCTTCTTCAGCTCTTTAAATGCTCGTAGCGATTTCAGCTGCTCGAACTGGACTTCTCCCCAGAGACCTTGAGCACAAACGACAGCAGCGGAAAAGCTAGCGTCGCCGTTCTCGAGCACGCGTGGCAACAACTCGCGCCGACTCTCTTTGCCCAGACGGTCAAACAAGAGCTGAAAAGCTTCGGCAGAGATTCCATCGAGTGACGCGATACGCGATGCCAACGTCGAGGCCGCCTGCTCGCTACCGGTCGCTGCCACCATTCGCAGTAGTTCATCGGACGCTTCTTCGTCGACGTGTTCCCAGCCGCTGAGCAACTCGGCTTCACTAGCCAATTTCAAGCCCTGCACAAAACTACGCAGACTCAGCTTGGCAGCCAACTCGCCGCGACGCTTGCGCTGAGCCTTTGTTTTCAACTGGTTGGCCGTGATCTTGTATCCGCCTCGGAGGCGCTTCTTTGCGACCGAGAAGAAGTCCGCATACTCAGTGACTTCCGAAGCCTCATCCTCCACGGCACCAATGCGTGCCAAGTACTGCGCGACCACATGACGAACTTTGCTGGATCGATCGTTCGCGAACACCTCCAGGAGCAATTGATCTTCTGTGCTTAGTCTTTGGCCCAACGTTTCGATGATTCGCAAACGCTCCTGCGCCGGAAGTGAGGGCACGTTGTTAGCCACTAGCTTGCGGGCATCCTCCGGTTGTTTGCGATGTAGAAGCGATAACGCTGTGCGACGTTCGGCGGGCATCCAGCAATCCCAGTTGTCGGCATCGATTGTGTCGCACTCGCCCGAATCGTCGCGCACTTCTTCAGCACGCTGCCACGATGCCCACGGTGCGTAGACATCCGGCAACTGGTGAAAGCTCTTCGGCATGTAGTCGGTCGGATGAACGACGTAACCACGCACAGCCAGCAAGTGGATTACAATCGCGATTTGTGACTCAGCGAGCTTGATCACTCGCACCAAGTTTCGAAATTGCTGACGAGCTTGCGGCGGTGGTGTCGGCAAGTTCAAACGGGGCAATGGTGGCAAGGCTTGAAGTTCGCCACCGGGGGTCGATCGCAAAGCGAATTGCATTGCCTGTCCGGCAAATGCCAGTAGAGCCAAATCTGGACTCGGATCGTCCTCAGCGGCAGCACGCCAAGACGTTGGCGCTTTCTCCAGAGCCGAACCACCAATCATCCAGCGGCCCTTCACGTCATCCAGCGTTTTCTGCAGATCAATCGCCATAGGACACCCTACCCCAGTCGGACTGCGCCAAGAGCAGTGTCAGATTCATACCGTCCCACAATGCCACTGTCTGATGCGTGGCGATACTCGCGACATGTTTCGCAGGCGTGCCAGCGATCGGAAGTGCGAAGGAGCGATCCTGGGGCTCCCACCAGTAACCTGAGCCAGCTTGGGCGATCCGCCCGCTCGGCAACAACACCGGAACCTCGCTGGTCCACGGTGCGAGTCTCAAAGTATCGCGGTAGGTGTCGAGCGGCTGTTCGCGTGCAACCGGCCACGCCTTTTCATTGACGCCCTTGTCCTTGTCTTCGTCACTCGACTTCCGTTCAGCGATAACCGCACGCAACGGTTGCCGTGCCGGATAGAAGGCGAATTGCGCTTCCAGCTGTTCGCCGACCGCGAATGCGCTGTTTCGTTTGCCGAGTGACGCCGGAAAGAAGTCGAGCAGTAACGCGAATCGGATTCCTTCACCCAAGTTCATTAGCCAAGTCGCTTGACTGACCAATCCATCACGTCGTGTCGTTACCTGCTCACCGACCACTTCCCAAGTCGACGACACTCGCATTGCCTCTTCCGACTCAAGCACCGAATCGCGATTCTCGCTGTTTCCCACCAGTCGTGTCAGCTCAGCGTCACCTGGGTTTGCTTTCCAAGCTCGACAGATCAGCACAACTCGCCCGAGTTCTTGAATCAGCATATTGAGACGAGTGTCACTGGGAGTTTGCATCAAGCGAGAAGGTAGCTCGTCGAGGCGGCTCGCCAAGGCCTGAGCTTTCGCGTCCACCAAACGCGCCGCAATCGTTCGGCATCGCGAGTTCGGATCGTTCAAAAATGCTGCGAGTCCACCACGAATTTGATCATCAAGCCACTGCTGCAATTCGTCGATTCCCGCCGCAACGGAGTGCCGAGTGGCTTTAGCACGCTTCTCTGCTGCCGCTCTTCGCTTTGCTTCACCTTTAGGATCTAGCGGCTTTTTCGGTACCGCTTGCTTTGCCGCCGACAGACTCTTGCGAACTTTACCGGCGGTCCTATCTTTCGACCCTTCCTGGGTACGACCGCTTCCACTGTTCTTACGTCGTCCCAGCCAATCAGTCACCCATTGGGGCACTTCCCCATCAGCAAATGGCCCAGGATCCTCCACATACATCCACATAAGAGCCAGCACGTGCTTGCAAGGAAACTTGCGTGATGGGCACGTACATTTGTAGCCGGCGTTTGAGTTATCAAAGACGGTACGGTAAGGATTCGCTCCAGAGCCTTGGCATTCGCCCCACACCAGATCGCCGTGCTGAGTCAGGGTGGGCCACTTGCTCGGCTTAAGCAGCTTGTTGGCAGCATTGAGCGAAGCCTGGTCAGGCGCAAGCTCCGTGATTTTATTGGTCGTCAAGGACATCGCAACGCCGCCCGACATTCTTGGACTCAACTAAGAGACCACACCCATCTCACGCATGATCATTGTCGCCGACTTTCTCGGCGCGAACAACAACCGGTGGTACTTGCCAAAGAGGTCCGTTGGTGCGGCTTAAATCCGGCAAGTTCACGGCGCAGCCAAACACGAACGACACTGGGTAACCAGACTCGAAGCCTTCGCTATCAGTCTCTGAATCTTTGTCACACGCTGCTTTCATCGTTCCAGAGGGCTTCGCAAAAGGGTTCGTAGGAAGCGTACTCGGACGAATCCGCAGATAGCGTCTGACTATTCGCACAGCTGAGAGCCAGCTCAATCTTCGTGACGGTGCCACACGATCGCAGCTCCACCAAGCGAAATGTGGCATGGTATTGTGCTCATTGCTCGCTGTGACCTTGAAGGAAGAAAAGCGAGCACGCAACCGGACCAAACCCGGGTCCCACAAACCATTCGATTGAAGACTCGATCTAGCCGAAATCCGACCGGCGTTCGGAGACCTTTCTCGTCCGATGCCGGCACGCGGCCATTTAAGTCTAGGAGAAAAGCCGGCGGAGTCCACGCTTTGGCGAGGCCTTATCGATGCGAAGTCGAACTGCCATCACATTCGGGTCGTCTTCGTCCGCAATACCGCGAAGCATGTCGAACGCCCGCTCAGCAGCGTCGATGTCGCCTTCTTTGAGAGCGATTTGAGATTGCGCCAAAAACAATGCAGTTGCCTCCGAGATGTGCAACTGCTCGGCTCGGTAACAAGGCGACAGCAAGTCCCGCGCCCGCTGATATTCCCCGTCGCCCGCGGCGAATTGCGCCAGAGCGATGGCGGCAAAAGTGTAGTCCGGATGCTCACGGTGGAGTTGTTCCAAACGCGGGAGGGCTCTCCGCTCGCCCTTCCTGCCATCACGTCGCATCCAAACTGTACACAGGTTATAAGCCGCAGTGCAATTGCCTGGTTCTTCTTTGAGCGCATCCGAAAACGCTGCTTCGGCCGTGCCGAAATCATTCTCGCGCATCGCGTAGAAGCCTTCCTCCAGTAGGTCCAGGACTCGCTTCGAAGAACCTGCTGGCCGCGCCTCGCTCGTGATCTCTGCCGCGAGCAGTTGGATCTCCGTCCACGTACCGCGACTGTAAAAGTGGTGTGGGCCGGCGTCGATCACTTTCCGCTGGTGAAGGAAGGACATCACTTTGAAACGCATTGCATCCGGACCGCGCGAGCCGAACGCAAAGTCCTTGAGCGCCATGAGCATCGGCGACGATTGGTCTGCCATCGCCAACCGCATGGCGACGTCACGCCCAAGCGGATCGCCTCGATCCAGCAGTGCCGGGATCAACGCCGCGATCGCGGGATACTGAGTCAGGACGATCTGCTTTTCGCGCCGCATGCGGTCGATCAACACGTCCATCGCGTCGCGAGGAATCCACTTGCCGAAGGAAGCTCCCCACGGAGCATGCCTGTCATCCAACTGCATGTCGTCCAGGTTCTCGCGAGCTTCGGTAAGTTCCTTGAACAGTACCAAACATTCCTTCCACAACGCTTTGGCCGCCTTCGGGTCACCCAGCCGGCATTTTGCATAAGCAAGATAGTGCAACCGGATCGCTTGGCTCTGTTCGTCCACGAGTTCTTCGTCAGATACAGTCTCCGCTACGTGAACGACGTCTTCGTCGCGCCCCAGGAACGCCAGCGTCTCCAGCGCGGTGACGATTGCGTCTTGTTCCTTCGGCGGATCGGCGACGATGTCGTCAGCGAGCGGTTGCGCTTCTCCAGCGCGGCCTGCAAGAAAATACAGCTTTGCCAAAGTGGCTTCGGCGAAACGATTGTCGGGGAACATCCGCCGAGTTTCTTCGACCACGGCGACGGCCTCTTTGCCCTGGCCGCTTTGAAAATAGGCAATTGCCAAGTTATTTCGCGCTGAAGCAAAGTTCGGCGCTTTCGCCAGCAACTCCTTACACTTCTCGGTGCAAGCCACGTACTCGCCACGCTGCAGCAAGGCCAGAGATTCCTCATGAAGCACACACCATTGCACTGCGAATTCGGCGGGAAACCCGGTCTCTCTGATCCTTCGCTCCGTCTCCGGAACAAGAACTTCGATCGCTTGCTTGGCCTTGGAAACGTAAGCGTGGTCCGGCCACCGCTCAACGAACTCCTGATACTGCATCAAAGCGATCGACGCCCGCCCGCAGAACATCGACTCCTGGGCGTACATGATGTGAGCTTCCGCGTCTCCCGGCCGCAGCTTCGTAAGCCGCTCCGCGGCTTCGCAACAGCCCTCGCGGTCGCCCGTGGTTTGATAGAGGAACATCAACGCCTCGACAACGTCCGCGTGATTCCTGCCGCGGCTGTCCAGCTCTTTCAGCATTTCCTCGGCTTCGTCATAGTCGCCGTGGCGAATCAGGTCGCAGGCATCATCGAGCCGCTCGGTCAGCTTACTGGAAAGCTTGGCTGGTCGGGTCTGGCGAGTCTTGCGTTCGCGTTGTTTCCTCCGCAGTTGCTTCCTTTGTTTGTTCCGCGCGTGCTGGTTCTTGCGGCTCATGCTACACTCCTTCCGTGGCGGCCAAGACTCCTGATGCGGCTAGTCTATTGCCGCAAACGCGACCTTGCCAGGTGGCGCGAGCCTCCCAGCTTGCGATCAGAGCCACCTCACGCAGGAATGGCGCTCCGGTCTCTGTGGCCATCTCGGCCATGAGGCCATGTGAACTCCTGCGGCGGTGCACTGAACGATGCCGCAAGACGTTCGTTTGCCGACTTGCCGTCGGCGCTTGTCCCAAGGATGGCAGCGACTTACGTCGGTGAATCCCAAGTGCTCATCTAGCAATTCACAATCCCGAATTGCCGTGGGAGATGAGGTATTTGACGTAGCTGGCTGTATTATGCATATATGCGGGCTAGCACGCGGTCCTCAGACGGCGAGTCGATTGTGCGAATCTAGCTTCTCAGTAATGCTAGTCAACCTGCCTCGTGAAGATGTCGCTACTCGGTGGTAGCCGAACTCGCCAGAGTTTGGCGGACTGCCGATTCGTTCAAACTCTGGCGAATTCGGCTACAAGAAATCCTCAACAGTGTTAACCCTCTCCCCAGCAAGCTGAGGGAGGGGGGAGCCTGGTCGAGCACAGGTTGCCCTATTGCGAGACGCGGACCTGGATCGTCGCTTCGGCGTGCAGCAGGCGCTGGTCTATGGCCACGACCCGCTCCTTGTGCAGCCCCACCTCCTCGTGCTTGAACACCAGACCGCCTTCGGTCTCCACGATTCCGTAGCTGAACCAAGGTGACTCGGGGCGCCCGCTCGGATAGGAGACCTTGAAGGTCACCGGGACCTCGGCGTTAGGCGCGGCCTCATTCGACGCGACCGAGAAAGTGTCGATCTGCGGTCGCTCGTCCTGTAGTTTCTCGAACGTAACACTCGGCAGCGATTGGATCGTGGCGTCGATCTCCTTGGCCAAGGGCAACAGGTTGGCAAACCCATCCACGCCGCTGAGACCTCCAGAGGGATTCCGAACCAGCTTGGACGATTCCCAAATCTGAACCAGCACGTTGCTCCGCACAAACGCGAGCGCGATCGCCACCTCTCCCTCGGGCGCAAGCGGATGAAGAAAAGAAGCGTCGCCAACGTGCCGCGTTTCGGTCCAAATCGCCTCGAACGGAACGCTCACCGTCGAATCGTCGGCGAGCCACTCCCGTAGTAGAGCCTCGGGCGTCTGGGCATCGGGGGAGCGCTGAGAAACCGCTACTTGAAGAAACAGCCTGTGGGACCCGTTGGAGGCATGGAATCGACGTCCGGCGATCGCGGCCGATGCTGACGGAAGCGGGGAATCGGCGCGCACCTTATACCCACTCAGCGCGGTAAGGGCCGCGGCGTCCAGATCGAAGCCGGCCTTTACCAGAGCAGGAGATGGGCCGCCGGCGGTCCGACCATCCTGACTGCCAACGAGGGCGGTAGCCAGAAGCACGCATGCGAGATGTGAGCTTTGGTTCATCTGATCAGAAACCTTCCATTACGAAACGGCCGGGTGGGAGCGTTGTTTCGCTCCCTGGCCGAGGAAATGTCGATTGCCATTCGGGCGTAGGCTGCCATGGCTCTTCCCAGGTGAGGCCCAACGCATGCGTCGTAGATCGCCGCATTGAAGACAGCCACCGAGTGTTCGGTAAAGGGAGTCCGCTTATGGGGAATGGGGTCCGTCAGGATGTCGTCGTCGCAATTGTGCGTGGCGAGCGACCCCGCAGTGCATGTGTCGAGTGGGTTCTGCATTACATAGTTGGTGTAGATCGGCGTGTTGACCAAGCCCTGTCCGATCAACTGGCCACGCTTGACGTAGCCAAAGCTCCGCGTAACCGCGAGCGTGCTGTTGACCCCCAGCAGGTTGGACAGGCACCACACCGTCCCATTGCAGTCGTGGCAGTTGATAAAGGCGCCACTGGCTTTCGTCATGAAAGAGGTCAGGTCCAGAGTCCCGCCGGCGACGTAGGCGGGCCTTCCCCCCACGCCGTCGTAGATCAGCCCGAATCCGCTCCACATGAATTGAGTCAGCCGTTCGATGGCATTCGCCTTCGTTTGCAGGCCCCTGGTCTTCGCATCGACGATGGCGAAGTCCAGGGCTGCTACCCATGGGTGTGTCTTCGCCCCCCGGTACCAGGGAGTCAACGGCACGCCCAAGACCACATAGGCCGTGTGCTTGCCCGAGGTAGTGAACAGCTGGTTCGCCTGAGCCTGCGCCTGGCCGTCGATTTCCAAGGCCAACCACCGCCACTTGAATTCCAATTTGTCAATCTTCGCGCCGATCGGTCCAGTTAGCTGCAATTCGACGTACTCGGGGTTGCTGATCCCGGTTAGTGGATTGAAGTTGATCACCATCTCCTTGACACCGGGGAACTGGCCCGCCGTGGTTGCCTTAATCTTGGCATTCGCTGTGCCTATCGGAGCTTTGAAGCGGGCCTTGATGGTGACTGTCTTGTTGACGACGTAAAGGGCTGGCTCTTTGTGCCGTGTCGCGGTGATCCACTCGCCTGCGCCTGCCCCATTACCCTTGTGCGTCAGGTCGTTGGCGAAGCTCCAGCGAATGTTCAGCCCGTCCGTCGTCGCGCTGTCCGGACCCTTGTGATCAAACTTGATGTGTGTGAGCAGTAGCGCGGCGTTCTGGGGAGGCTTCCAACAGGTGCGCCATACACTCCAGGTAGCCCCGAGGATGGGTGCGCGCCCGGGGCTGAGCGCCTCGAGCCCTTTGCGCCACGAAGCAGTCTGCGGCGAGTCGGCGCGCGCGAGGATCGCCGCTACGTCAGCACCAACAGCGGCCGCGACGCTGCGGGCCTGCTCGACGTCCTCCAAACACAACAACGCGGTGCGCTCGAGGTCCTTCGGTCCCAGCCCTGCACGAGCCCACACAGCCCACTGCGCCGAGACGTCTGTGGGAACACCGGGTGTCAGCGAACCCTCATCGACCAGGGCGGACCCACGCCGTTAGCAGCGCGGCTACCTCCCTGTCGACCTTGTCCTTGGTTGAGGGCCTCAGCCGGTAGCTCGACGACTCGGCCGACCGAGGGTGGGCCCGCGTGGGCGCGCCGCACACGAAGCCCAACTTCACGGCCTCGCTACCAGCCGTGAACGCGACGCTGTCATCAAGCAGATACATCTCCTGATACGGATCGCGCGTCACCAGCTCGAGCCGGTCACCGCGTTTGAAGCGCAGAGTAGCTCCGCTCTGGCCTTCGTACGTAGCGAGAAAGGAAGTGGGGCCCTCCCAGTTCCCTGACAAGTCGACCGCGACATTTTCCTCGCGCTGCGCGACGCAGACTGTGGGCATCAGCAGCAACACGATCAGGCTGCTCGTCGTTCTCCTCACCGCAAGACCTCCCAGCGGAAGATCACACTCCGCCGAATCTGAGTGTGCAGGCAGGACGAGCTCCCAGCCGTCCCCGCCGCCGACTGATAGGCAATCTCTTATTGTCAGTGCCAATCGTGATTCTACGATGAGGAGCTATTGATTCAAGGGCCGCCTTTTTCGCCGTCTTGAGCAAAGTCCGTCCCCATTCCTTGTGTGGACTTGTAGGACGGGCACTCCTGCCCGCCTGTGACGATTCTCCGCGACACGAGTCCATTGCTGGGTCGCGACACCTCATCCTGCGGACTTCCAGTCCGGATGAAACCAACGTCTCCACGGTTCTTCAGCCTGCGGTCTGGCCAAGCATGGATTCCGTCCACTGTACTGGGTCACGCGCCCCGAGGTGCTCTTAGTACGGTCAGTTCAGCTGCACCCCCGTATGCCGGCTGGAGAAACAAAGTTGAAGTTCGAATCAGCCGTGTACTTGACTCTACCGTCGCCAACTCCGAACCGGCGGCACGCGTTTCCCGCCTCCACCTTGGTGCTTCGTCCGTTGAGAAGACGGGCAAGAGTGCCCGTCCTACAGACGTCCTTGGCCATTAACACCCAAGCTGCCATCAGTGTCACAGCGGCCGAGAGCACATATCACAAGCATATGCCGCTCAGAGTTGCTAATATGACGTTGAAGTTTCTCACAAACCAAACAAGCATCTCAGGAAACCCTCTCATCAAATCCACCATCGTTCTGACCTTGTTGTCGATCACGGCAAGTCTGCATGCCGCTGATGCTGTTCTTCCTAACGTCATCGTCATCCTCGCGGACGACATGGGTATCGACTCGGTTTCCGCGCTGAATGAGAAGCTGGGCTTGGAAACACCCGCGATTGATCAACTGGTGCG
The DNA here is from genome assembly GCA_965223305.1 of Pirellulaceae bacterium. GTDB lineage: Bacteria > Planctomycetota > Planctomycetia > Pirellulales > Pirellulaceae > CBDCWT01. The sequence goes on from CBDCWT010000011.1 coordinate 52,387, forward strand.
CGAAGGAATGTCGTTCGGCGATGCGCACTCGACCTCCGCGGTGTGCACACCCACGCGATACGGCGTCTTGACGGGCCGTTACAGCTGGCGTTCTCGACTCAAACGCGGAATCGTTGGGAAGTGGGAACGCCCTCTCATCGAAGATCGACGTCTCACCTTGCCCGAGATGTTCCGCGAGCATGAATACGACACCTCCTGCATCGGCAAATGGCACCTTGGTTGGCTATGGCCAAAGCAAGGCGGAGGGACAACCGAGAAGCTCGATGAGATCGACTACACCGCCCCTGTGAAGGGAGGACCGAACGATCACGGCTTTGACTACTACTTCGGTGACGACGTTCCCAACTGGCCACCCTACGTCTGGCGTGAAAATGACCGCCTACTGGGTGAGATAACAACCCAGATGAGAGTGGGAACGATGGTAGGCGTTTCTGCCGGACCATCCGTCGCCGACTGGGACTTTCGCGCCGTCCTAGCCGAATACACGAATCGATGGTCGCAATACATTCGTCAACGCGCCGGCCAAGAGCGACCGTTCTTTCTTTACGTCCCCATGCCCTCGCCTCACACGCCCATCGCACCTCACGAGAACTTCCGCGGAAAATCGAAAATCAGCGAGTACGCCGACTTCCTTATCCAAACAGACGATGCAGTCGGCGAAATGATGCGTGCACTGAAAGAGACGAAGCAAGCCGACAAGACGCTCGTGATATTTACTTGCGACAATGGGACGTCGCCGAAGTGCAACTTCGCCGAGCTTGACGCCGCGGGCGTCCATCTGACGGTGAATTGGCGAGGGTGGAAGGCGGATGCTTATGAGGGTGGGCATCGCGTGCCCTTTGTCGTCCGTTGGCCCGGCCAGATTGAGCCTGGCTCCCGCAGCGAAGAGACCATCACCTTGGCGGATATCATGGCGACGTGTGCGGAGGTCATCGGACACGAACTGCCGGCCGATGCGGCCGAAGACAGCGTCAGCCTGCTTCCCGTTTTACGTGGACAACAGGTTTCCAGACCGCTGCATGAACTCGTCGTCCACCACTCCGCGTCAGGGCACTTTGCGATTCGCAAGGGCAACTGGAAGCTACTCCTTTGTCGCGGCTCCGGCGGCTGGAGTCCACCGCGCGAGCCGGAGGCCGCCAAGCAAGGTCTCCCGTCCGTCCAGCTCTTCAATCTGCACGATGACCCGAAGGAGACTTTCAATCTTCAGGCGGATTACCCGGACGTCGTGCAGCAACTGACTGCAGAACTTCGCCAGGTCATCGAAGAAGGGCGTTCAACTCCGGGGCCGCGACAACCCAACCACGCGGGCGCCCAATGGTGGCGGGGCCTTCCATGGGAGAAGGAAACCTGAAAATCAGCGAGCATTCTGTGTGGAAGGCGGGCCCGGTAGATTCCCACTTGCTCGTCGATATCCTGATCGCCCAGGTCTGAAGAGCCGGATGGGTCTCTGACCGGCGCGGAATAGGACCGTGTCACTGTGACGGTATGCCGAAGATACGAGCGGCGTTCTTCCAATAGACCGCTTCGAGTTCCGACTGAGTGAGTCCGAATTGACGAAATTGACCGACCTGCTGATGAGACCGGAGAAGATCATTTGGTCGGATCCATAAAGAACTCGTTCCAGCAATCCGGCCGACCTGTATTTCTCCAAGTATTCGGCGCAAAGCTCCGGACTCGTCCGATTCACGACAGTGATGTCTGCGTATAGGTTTGGCAATACGTCTCATGATTGCGTCGGGTACAGCGGAGCTGACTTGAGGTTTTCCAGAATCGACTAGCTTCAGCTCAAACTTCTTCCTTCCATTGACGGTTTCTGTATCGACCCTTAGTTCGTCGAGCAGCCGAACGACATCTTCGACTGGCTCAGTTCCGTACTCTTCCGCCGAGTGAGGTTTCTGACTTCTCCCGTCACCTCGTAGGTCCAGTGCGATGACGCGATGGTGTGTCTTGGCTTCGAGATGGCCCTAGCGACGGACCTTACACAGGAGATCTGCCACTCACCGTCGCGAGGAATCGCGGTCAATCTGTGCGCACTCCACGCCAGTCCCGTCGCGTGTCCTGATGACACCGACGGATGGACTGACGATATAGGAAGCGGCGGCTGACTTGTGGTATTGGAGCCCTCAAGAGCGCCCATCTACTTCGTGACCTTCTTCAACCGGACCCATTTCTCGCTGTACGGGTTGTCGACGCCGGTTTGGATGAACGTGTCACCTTCGACCTTGATTTTGAACTTGTAGCTCCTGCCGAGTTGACCAGCTGAGGTCCCCGTGGCGAATAGAACGGTTTCAGTGTATTCGTCGCCTTCGAGGGTATAGATGCCGCCGTGATGATATACAATCTCACCGGTTTCAGGATTCGTCTGGGTGGTCGACCAGTGATGGAGCCCCAAAAACTTGAAGCGTCCCTTCTCCGGCTCGCCTTCAGCGGCCGGCGAACCGACGAGGCCCCAAGCGCCGAGCAGCTGTTTTCTTAAATCCTGCTCCTCAGCTGCTTTGACCTGTCGGTGAGGATAGCTGGAACTTACGGCAACGATGCAGAAAGCGACCAGCAAACTGGAAACACCGGTCTTGGTCATGGAGATTTCTTTCTTGTCTAGAGTGAAACACAGAGTTAGGAAGGCCCCTTTCTTCGCCAAGTCGCCTCCGTAAACGGCGATCCGCTTGCAGCGCCGAGGCCTACACGAAGCCACGCAGATGCCCGATCAACAATTCGGCCGAGAGCCCGAGATATTGACTCCGCCGTAGAATTCCCTGTGCGAGACAGCATTGGGCGCTCGCTCAGCTTCGTATTTCAGCCAGCTGCGTTTTAGTCGCGCCCATGAAACCCACTTTGACCCCCGACTTACGAAGCCGATCCATGGTGCTCCCGTTGAGGATGAGAATGGTAAATAAGCCGAGACAGGGCACAAATGACAGCGCGGTACACACGACCGCAGGACCAATTCCGTACGTGGCGTTTGAAAGCCGAAAAACGAAGTATCCCATGGCAAGCGCAACAAGCACGAAGATGGACAGGTAGGCGATCGGAATCGGTCCCGCACCAAACTCCTGCGCCATGTTGACCGTGAAGTCCACGCCGAGCTTGGCGATGAACAGCCACATCATGCCGCGCTGCGCAAGAACGATCTCCACGAGCGAATTAGCATCCCCATCAGCATTGGCGGAGGATTCCTGCCGAGAGGTCGGGGGGACGGATGGGTTCTCAGGCATCATCGCGTATTTCACAGATCGTCAAACGTTCGAGTTTTTGGAACGGCCAAGCGACCGATGGCGCCATTCTACCTGATCAAGGCACGATTCTCAGAAAAGGTATGGAGAATCCGGGACGCCGAGCGCGCCTCAGAAACCGGGTCGCTAAATGACACACATTCTAGCTGCCCTTGCGAGTTTCATGCGCCTCGTGGAGGCGTTCCGCAAGTTGCGGAATGAACTGGCGGCCTTTCGGCGAGTCCTCCAGTTTGGCGACTAAGCTGGCGGGGATCGCATCGACACCCAAGTAGGCACCGCTGATTGCACCAGCCATTGCCGCGATCGTATCTGTGTCGCCACCCAGGAAGATCGCGTTCGTGATCGTCTCAACGTAGGAATTTGGTGTTAGCGTAAAGCAGGCAATCGCGGTCGGGACAGATTCAATTGCCTCGATACCATTGCCGATTTCAGGCAACTCGTCCGGTTTGGTTACCCGACGTGCAAGGGTCAATCGCTCCCGATACTCAACTGACTTGCACCGCCCCATCAGCTCATCGAAAAAACTCGCTCCATCGAACGTCGCGGACCGTGTGGCAAGCGCCGCCGCGAGCGCGAGAAGTTGTGTGCCTTCGATGCCAAGCGCGTGCACGTGAGTAGGAAGCGCGGAGAGCCGGGCTTGTTCGGCGACCATGTCTAGGTCGTCGTGAAAGAACACGCCAAGTGGTGCGACGCGCATCGCGCCCCCATTGCCGTATGAGCCACCAGGAAAGTGCTTTTCCGCGATCGCGTGATGGTCTCGACCATCTTCCATTGCATCTAACACGGCACGCGCTCCGCGGCCATATCCTCGCGATGGATGGTAGTTGGCAACGAAGGCCTGACAGAGGTGTGGTTCGTCGATTGTTCCACGCGCAATAAGCGACTCAGCAAGACCGATCGCCATCTGGGTGTCGTCCGTGTACCACATTTCCTCTGTTGGATGGTTGATCAAGGCACTACTCGACGAAAAACGCGAACGGATACGCTCCGGCGACTGGGCTTCAAAGAGACCGCCAAGGGCATCACCGACTGCCAGTCCGGTGAGGCATCCGACAAAGCGTTCACGCAATGATGGCACCTTTCCCACTCATGGATTCGCGCGATCGGTCAGTTAACAGGCGCCCCAAATTCGGTAGTTATTTAACACAATCAGAGGGTGATCTGGCCCGTGCTCCAACCTTTCAGGAAGTCCTGAACCGTGGGAGCGACCAGCTGGAAGTCGCGCTCGATCGGATAGTATGCCCAAAAGCCGGGCTCACCTAACCGATAGCCAAACGCGATGCCGTCGACGCCAGGCCGCCCGACTTGGAGGAAGTTCAACGGGTGACCGTCAAAGTCGGCTATCTCCTCCGCCTCCGTGAAGGGAACAATCATCCACAGCTGTTCGTCTTCGCTCCAGCAACCATCGGTGGCCAACTCGGATGCGAAGTAGTCACGGCAATCGTACTTCGACAAGTGTGTTGGTATGTCCATTGATCAAAGCCATCAATCGGGATAGGCATTGGCATGTACGAAGAAGTGCGAGTCAGTCTCATAGTACGGCAGTAGCTCTTCGGCCAAAAACCGCCAGTGTGTTTCCGGCACATCGCCAATCTGGCCTGCGTCCCCGTCAAAGAGTGCGTAGGAACGAAGCGTCGCATCGCCGCCAACTTCGATCCATTTGCGGTACTCGTCGGCGGAGCCGCGAGCATTGAGCATCATTAGGTCATGATTGCCACGGAGTGGCTTGAGTGTCTGTGTGTCTGAGAGATAAAGTAGCCCGTCGATAACTGCATTGGTATTCGGACCACGATCACCGAGCGTAACGATCACGTCGTCCTCACGAAGACGAACAAACTCACACAGATGCCGCAAGGCATCGAAGCATCCATGGATGTCACCGATCGCGAGATGTCGCGTCATGTCGAGCAGCTTAGCCGGATGCTAACTGAGGTGATGGTTGGCGCGCGTCTCATGAACGGTTGTTTTGCCGGACGCAAACGACAAGCGTCCGCCCAATTCCCGCTCTCCGGACTCGCGCTATGAGAAACTAATCTTGAGCCCCATGTCTTTCATTTGCAGCAACGCCTCAGCATTTCCCCGAGCGTCGTCTACCGGATTGTGCGTGTGCCTCGTCTTGCGAAGATGCTTGAAGTTTACGAACGTGTCTTTTTGCAACCCTTTGTACAAGGACCCGAGATTCGAGGAGCTGAATCCAAACGGATTCTTTCCGATGAAGTGATGAAAATACCAGTTGATGAATTGCCAGTCGAATCCATTGTTGTCGGATATGAACATCGTCCGCCCCTTGCAGTTCGAGGCGAGCCACGCGGAGAACTCCGTCATGACGGCCTTGGGGTCATCAAACTCAAGGCATTCTTCGCGAGAGAATCCACTGACGGCAAGGGCGTCTGGGATGAACGAGTCCGAGATAGGTTTGAGTTGTCCGTAAAAAGTTCGACTGAGGTCGGGTTCGACGATCACAGCCCCAAAACACACCATGGAGAAGTCCCCCGGGATCGGCCCGTCAGCTTCTACATCGACCATCACGTAAGGCATCGGTGTGTAGGTTCCTTTTCGTTGTCGCGGCTTTCCTTCGCATTGGGGAAACGTAATGCCCGAGCTCGAAGATAAGCCTTCTTGACTACGGTAGATACTCCATTCCGAGTTGCTTGCGCACTTTGGCGTCAATTGGGTAGACACGTTCCGTCGGCAGCTGATCTTTGGCACGGCGTTGATTCCCAGCCAAGTATGCGGAACGGATCTTTCGAGCACGCGAAGTGTAATCTCTGATCTCGATGATCCACTCGTCAGTGAATTCCTTGATTATGTGGCGGCTAAGGCCGAGTTGAATCGAGCGGTGTTCGAGCTTCTTTCCCTGAAGTGTCCGTTCGGGGTCCCATTGCACATGTACCGTGGCACTTTCAAATGAACGTCGCCAGCTCGACTCTACGCCGTGGACCTCTGGTTCAAAGCTGGTGAGGACTCCCAACGAAAGGGCTCTGTCCCAACCTGCTCGTTTGATACGCACAGCGAGGATGTACTCTTGCCCAGATTTGTGCCCCCAGTTGCTTCGAGCCATGAGCCACAGGAAGGAGGGTTTGATCCAAGTCATCCGCCCCCAGCAGAATGGCGAACAGAAGTGGCCTGCCTCGATCGCCGGTTCGGCAATCTGTTTGTTGTAAGCCTGGTAGACCACGATACTATCGCTGTCAAAATCTGCGCGCACTTCGCGGTATGCAACCATCTCTTCGTCGAACTCTGGGTCTACGTGACTAGGACAGTCACATTTAAGAAAAGGTTCACCGCCGAACAGGGTGAAGCTCACAACGAGCGCAGCTTTCGGGCACGCGCGAAGCGTCTCAAGAACGGCGTGGTTTGATGGCACAGCTCTAAACCGACCGTGCAGATACTAGCCGTCAACCATATCCAGCAGCAACGGCGTCAAGATGCAGGCATGGAGCAGATAACCCCATGTTAAATGTTTCAGTGCGGGCGAGATGCCGACGCAGCTTGAACGCGTCAGCTCCACTGAGCAACATCTGGCAGACGCCACTAACGTATGAATCGAATACTGAACAACCGATAGATCAGGTCGCGATCACTTTTGGGGACTTTCAGCAGTGCGTGAAAGTCAGGGATCTCATCGGCCCAATAGATTCCGCCCAAAGGAATGATGCAACTTCGACCCTCGGCGTCCGAGTCGTAGCTGAGTGTCTGGAGATACTCTAGGGCTCCTTCACTTAACATCTGGCGTCACCAATCCAAGAAACCTTCGAGTAGCGTCAAGGTGCGTCAATTGTAAGTCTCGAATTCACCGGTCGTCGTCGCCGACCAGCTCGAATTCCACAGAATTCGATTCTACCGCTGCACCCCACGGTATCGTAATCGGCGCGAGCCGCGAACGCTCCACTAAGAAGTCGTACCGTTCGAGGTCGAAATTCAGGCCGAATACGAATTGAGCTCTTAGCCGCCCAGAGGGCAGTTCAATGGTCCACGGCCTTTCGGGACTTGGCTCACAATTAATGTGCGCTCTCACGTCAAACGCGATACGTGAGTTCGGATTCAGTACAAACTCATCACCCTCGTCACCCGGCGGCTGTGTGACAAACAACTCTGTCTTCCACGTGCCGATGTGGCGACCATCCAAGGTCGTGAACCGCAACCCGGTTACGTGAGGGTACGGTAATAAAAAGCGGTCCGTACTTGCGTCGAACGCCACGTGGAACACGTGACCATCGTCGCTTCCCGCCACGTGCTCTAGCGTGACGACAAAAGGCGAGTCCGATTTTGTGACCTGCAGCCAGTTTAGACTGACCAGGTCGGCAGCCGCCGCGCCTTTGTCGTATCCCGTCAGCTTGTAGCGCCACGCGGGATCGAGAGCATTCAACCGATCTATTCGGCTTTCGTTCGTGACGCACATTCGCATCGTGGTTCCTCGGTTGTACGAGACCCATCCCCAATGATTGTGCGCTCTGCCCCATTTGATCTTGAAGGGGCCAAACGTGATGAATGTGGACCCTTTGCTTTCTAGTGTTGCGGCAGTTCGAGTCGTAGTGCTGGTTCCAGCACGAACTTCACTGTCTGTCGAATCAAGGTGTCCCCTACCGTCAGTGCGGTAGCACCAGCGGTAGCGTACGGAATTCGTATCGTGTCGTTCCGTAACGAATGCCCCCAAAGCCCTTCCCTGCTGAACGAGAACCACCTGCCCGTTTCGGACTACGTCCAAGCCTCGCTCGCCCCTCGCTTTGATTCTCTCGGCCATCTTCACGACCGACACATCCTCGGCGCGACGGCGGTACGATGACCAACCAAGGATGAACAGGTAGAGAAACGTGGCACAAAGTGCCGTCAAGGCGAAAAGCGTACAAAGGCTGAATCGCGGAATCCATTTCCAAGTCATTGTCAATACTCATCCTACGGCGAGATCCTCCACCAACCTCACAACCGCCAAGTCGTAGCGGCCGATTGCACGATTCTACCCGATCAGGGCACGATTCTCAGAAGAGGTATGGAGAAAACAGATCAGGTTTTGTGCCTGAAAAGCGTGTCCCGCGTGCTCGCGGTAGCTCAGCTACTCCTCCCGGAATGGCTATGTCACGACGGCGGCTACTTGCGACTGCCGCGAAGGGTGTGTTTCGGCGGCAGACCATTCACACCCTGATGACCCGCGTCCCAGATAGCCAATCGTGCAAGCCAACCGGTTCGTTCCCTGTAACAACGTATGAAAGAAACTCAAAGGGAATCAGCCGACAGGCTGATCTCAACAAGATCGATGTCTTGGTGGTTCTGCCACCGGTTGAATTGACCACTCTCGTGCCCGTGATGAACTTCCCGACTGTCTTTCCAAACAACACTTCCTGGATGAAGTAGTAACTGATGTAGACCGGTAAGAACGCAACCTGGACAAATAACTCCACGTACCGATCCGTAGCACTCTCGCGGCCAATAACGACAAGGACGAGAGCCATGATGATGCCGAGAGGAATGCAAACGACGAAAAAGGTAACCAGGGCAAGCGCAGTGTCGATAAGTAAGTTTACGAGCCGCCTACCTGACGAGGCGATTCGAATCTCGCCCACCATCGATTGAGTGCCGCTGTCTGCGGGGACCGCTGACGGACGATAGGGATTTAATTGATCGTTCATTGGCGGAACGTGAGTCGAACCGCAGGTGTATATTCCGCAGTTGTATATTGACGTTGCCGCCGGCACCGAATCATCGGGTGGGCAGCGGGTCGACTGCAGCGCCTCGCAACTAGCATGCTCGTTCGACGACTAGAAACGCAAGTCGGTGGACCTAAGCGACACTGGCAACGCAGCACAGACGGTGCAACACACTTTCAAAAATGGCGGAAGTGCATGGGAATCGAACCCACCGGAGAAACGGTTATCGCAACTCCCAACGGTTTTGAAGACCGCGGCCGCCACCAGGCGTGCAAGCACTTCCAAAGAGATGAGAGTCAGTCGACAAAGGGGCGTGTTCGTCCCTCCCTCTTCATCAAACCCATTCCATTCCTGTTTGCTTCTTAATGCGTTCGACGTAGTCGCCCAGCAAGCCGCCGATCAAGTCCCAACGATCCGGTCGGCGAACCTCCACGTCCCCTTGCTCGTTCACCCTGATCACCGTGTCATGATCTACACCGGCAGTGGCCAGATTGTTCGCCCGCAGTTCATCCTCGGTAAGTATGGACTCCAGCATCTTACCGGTCATTTCCACAAACTTCATTTGCCCATCCAACTTCTATTAGGAGACGGCGAAGTAACCAGTTTAGCCTACCCGGGGCCAGGATTGAACCTAGCGAGATGCACGGCCCGCCGGCTAGCTACGCCTCCGTCTCGGAGATCATCCGTTGTGTTCTGTCGCTGAGTGCCAGCATCTGGTCAGGAGACAGTTGCTCGGCTCGTACCTGACCAGCCAACCCCTCGGCCGCTAGGATCTCGTCGACTTGCGGCTTCGTCAGAGTCTCTTTGAACGCACTCGACAGCACGCTTCTGAGGAACTTGCGGCGGTGAAAGAACATGGCGCGCACGAAACTGTGAAAGAACGCGCGGTCCGCAATCCGGCTCCTTTTTGCTTCATTCAGGCATACTTGCACGATTGCAGAGTCTACCTTGGGGCGCGGCCAAAACACCGAAGGTGGCATCACTCGTACAGTACGAGTGTCGCACTGCGCTTGAATCCAGATACTCAGCGCACTGTACTCCTTCGTGGAGGGTCGTGCCGAAATTCGATCGGCCAACTCCTTCTGAATCGTAACGGTCATGGACAGCGGAGTCACGGCGGTGGAGAGCAGATTGGAAATCACGGGAGTCGCAATGTTGTACGGCAAGTTGGCTACTAACTTGAACCGACGGCGGTCGTCGACAGCCAGCAGACGCTGTAGTTCATCAAGTAGGTTCAATTGCAGGTTGTTCTTGTTACGCAAAGCGTCTTGGTGCAACATTACGACATTGTCGAGGTCGACCAGCTCCTCTGCCGCGAGCTGGTAGAGATGTCCATCCAACTCGACTGTCACCACGGCGGCGACCTGAGGGGCCATGATTCCAGTCAAAGATCCTAAGCCCGTGCCGACCTCTAGGACGACGTCGCACGGCGCGAGCTCGGCGGTATCGGCGAGCAAGCGAATGAGGTTCAAGTCGATCAGGAAGTTCTGCCCACGGCGTTTGTCGGGCGTCAGCCCCACCTCTTTGAAACGGTGAATCAGATACGAGGCCGTTTGGCGGCTAGGCATAAGTGTCGTTTGGTTGTTCGTGAAGAGAGAGTACGTAAGGGACAACTCGCTCTAGCCCGAATTATCCATGAGCGATCTGCTGCGAGGTCGTAAGTCCATCCATGGCTTCGTCATGCTTCACAATTCTCCCTCGACGTATTGCTGCAATACGCCTGCGGAAGAACTGCTCGCCTTCCTTGCCACGAACGTACTTACAACCTCTCGCGACGATCTTCATGAGTAATCCGGGCTAATGAGTCTTACAGCGAAAAGGAGGGAACGCAGGAAGGCCGGTGGGATGGTTTCTTAATACGAGATCCAGTGTTGCCCGGCTGGACGGTGCAGAGGGCTCGGCGGTTGGCTATCGATTTCCTTGCAACTGTTTTTCAACGTACTTAGCGAGTAGATCGGTCTCGAGATTCGCCTCGTCCCCGACCTGGAGATCCCCCAGCGTCGTTTGCTGCAGCGTATGTGGAATCAAGGCCACGCTAAATCGCTCCGACTCGACTTCGACAAGTGTGAGGCTGACACCGTCCACCGCCACGGACCCTTTGCCCGCCATCTGGACCGCTAGTCGGGCAGGCATCTGGAACCAGTAGGTCGACCAGTCTTGTTCGTCCGACCTCTCCACAAGTTGCCCGACAGCATCCACGTGCCCGGTCACGAAGTGTCCGCCCAGCCGGTCTCCCACTCGCAACGAACGCTCGATGTTAACCATCCCCCCCGCCACCAGTTTTCCCAGCGTGGTCCGCCGCAACGTCTCGGGTCCGGCTTCAAACTCAGCCGCCGTTGCTGTGCGTTGGACGACGGTCAAACAGCAACCATTGATGGCCACACTGTCACCGATTTGAAGTCCGTTGGCGTGGATTCCGAGGTTGACTACTAGTCGCTTTCCCGGTGGCTGGTTCAATACCAAGTCGACGGGACAGTGTGCCTCGACGATTCCTGTAAACATGGCGCAACTCTCCTCACCCCGCCCGTCTAGCGGTGGCGACCAGCACCCCCCGGATAGCCAATCTGTCTTTCTTCAGGCAAAATGATCCTCATGCATTCTATCGCAGAAAGAGTCGAGACGTTAGGCATCGCGTTGCGACGTCGAGCACTATACGACCAGCCCGACGCATGAGCGAGAGCCCGACTTATCAGAAATCCGAAGACAACTAGCCTCGAAAGTCCAGAACATGAGTTTGATTGCAGCAATTCACGGTCGGCAGATACTCGACAGTCGCGGAAATCCAACGGTCGAAGTCGAGGTTTCCTTAGGGGACGGGTCATTTGGCCGAGCGGCCGTGCCAAGCGGAGCCAGTACGGGCGCCCATGAAGCCTGGGAACTTAGGGATGGCGACAAAGATCAGTTCCTGGGAAAGGGAGTCACGAAGGCTGTTGACAACATCAATACAGTTATATCCGAGGCGATGATTGGCTGGGACGGACTCGATCAGATTGGTGCCGATCAACGGATGATCGAGCTGGACGGTACGCACAACAAGAAGAAGCTGGGTGCCAACGCGATTCTAGGTGTGTCGTTAGCGCTGGCCAAAGCCGCAGCGCAGTACACCCAGCAGCCACTCTATAGGTACCTTGGTGGAGCGGGTGCGAATGTGCTCCCGGCCCCGATGATGAACATCCTGAACGGCGGTGAGCACGCAGATAACTCAGTCGACGTGCAGGAGTTCATGGTCATGCCGCTAGGATTTGAGCGGTTTCGCGACGCTCTACGCTGCGGCTGTGAGGTCTTTCATCAGCTAAAGGCAGTGCTGAAGAGCAAAGGGCTCAATACGGCTGTCGGAGACGAAGGTGGATTCGCCCCCGACCTGGGTAGTAACCGTGAGGCGCTAGATCTAATCATGCAAGCAATCGAGAAGGCCGGTTACCGGCCGGGTGACCAGGTGCGGATTGCCCTCGATGTCGCTGCAACAGAGCTCTACGACGCTGGCAAAGATGTTTACGCGATCGACGGTAAGCAGATCGATTCGGCCGGCATGGTCCAGTTTCTGGCGGACTGGGCGGAAAACTATCCAATATGCTCGATCGAAGATGGTTGTAGCGAAGATGATTGGCAGGGTTGGAAGGCGCTGACCGAGAGGATCGGCGATCGAGTTCAGCTCGTCGGAGATGACCTCTTTGTTACCAATACCGAGCGACTACAACGTGGTATCAACGAGGGAATTGCAAACAGCATACTGATTAAGGTGAATCAAATCGGCACGCTGACTGAAACGATCGAGGCAATTCACCTCGCCCAGCGCAACGACTACACAAGTGTGACAAGTCACCGCAGCGGAGAGACCGAGGATTCCACGATCGCAGATCTGGCGGTGGCGTTGGGAACCGGGCAAATCAAGACAGGTTCGGCTTCACGAAGCGACCGAATGGCGAAATACAACCAGCTGCTGCGGATCGAAGAGGAACTCGACAGCGGAGCAGTCTACGGAGGGCTGCTGATGCTGACCACCAAAACCTAGATTTGGCACTAGTAGTGCGTCCAGCTCGATTGGGGCAGTTGTCGAAGTGGCCCAGACTTTGGGTTTTTCTACGGCGCGTCCAAACTCTGGCGAGTCCGGCTACCCACGAATTGGACTTTGCCACTCCACTAGGCTTTGTCTCAAAGTAGGAAGCGCGCTCCGTCATGCTGTCTGCTATTTGAGGATAAGCCTGATAGTTACGGCACACGGAGTGTGCCTACTACCTTGCATGAACCATCCCTCCGTTACCGATTCCGTTTGGTACTGGGTGCAGCTGTTTTGTATCGGTGGCGTTGCGGCCCTTGTCTTGATGGAGCCAAAATTTGCGCCCCGACAGGCGCAAATCGAGCTCAAATCTTTGGGGCGGCAACGCGCCGCGCAACACATGTCGGGCCAATCGCCAGAAGAACAACTCGCCGTGCCTCAAACGACAGCGATCACGCTGTGGCCGCTTTACGCCGTCCTGGGAATACTCATCTGTATCGCTTGGCTGAATTTGTGGCGAGGTCGTTTGAGACGATCCAAGCCCCCGGAGAGCTGATTCGATGAGCGTCTTCGAGTCTCCTTTGCTGATCGCAGTTGCGGGTGCCGCTACGGCTGCCGTGATTGGCTTCTTCTGGCTGCAGACCGGTCGCAGGTCCCTGATCTACTTGCTGGTGCTTTGTTTGATTCTCACTGCTGGCCTACTGGCGTTGGAACGGTTCATTGAGACCGAGCGGGAACAAATCAAGTCCACGTTGCACCAGGTCGCGCAGCTCGTGGAACAGAACCAGCTGGCGGCCGCTCTTGAGTATGTTCATTCGTCGCGTAGTGACATTCGTAGCCGTGCCGAACATCGGTTGGCCGGCCTGGTCTTCGAGCGAGTCAGTATCAAACGGAACTTGAAGATCATGCTGACACGTGAGACCGAACCGAAACGTGCCACCGCGACGTTTAACGCCGTGGCGGTGCTGAGAGAAGGTACAGGCATCATCGACGGACGCCCCATCCCTCGGTTCGTCAAAGTGGAGATGGAGAAGGAGGAGGGGCGTTGGCGCGTTGTCGACTACGTCGATCGTGAACCGATTGCCGGATTTCAGAACAAGGACGCTCAAGACTGGCTGAGCAAATAGGTGAAAGCGTGTAGGCTATTGCGATCGACTCAGTTCGATCGCGATCGAGTTCTTCTCGGAGACGATTTCGCAAGATAGCTCGCCGCGGTCTAATCGTTGCGCGGTTTCAATCGTCGGGCTCGACGTGACCGCCCCGAGATCGCGAAGCTCAATGCGACACATGCCAACGGTCGCACCCCTCGTAGCGGGAATCGTGAAGTTGCCTTTCGCAACCATGGCAAAGGCGATCGGATCTTTGTCGCTACGAGGCACAAAAGTAACCATCCCCCAGCGCAGCGGCTGGCCATCGATGTGGACAGTCCCTTCGACTGCCGCCCGCTGAGCAGCAGAGAGAAACCCGGACGTCCTCAGCCAGTCCGCGAGCCGATCCTTCCAGCTCGTTCCCACCGGATCACCCTCCGCCAACCCTACGCCGTGCGGACCGAACTGATAGATATGCAACTCCGCCGGAACTCCCGCGCGAACACAGGCGGTGTAGAACTTGAGGCTGTTTTGCACCGGCACCGCTGAATCCTCGCCGGTGTGAAATAGGAAAGCCGGAGGCGTTTCACTCGTCACTTGTTTTTCGTTTGAGAGTAGCTCGACCAGTTCTGGATCTGGGGCTTCACCTAAGAGATTCTTGCGCGAGCCCCCGTGCGTTGTATCGTCTTGGAAGCTGATCACTGGGTAACCGAGGACGACGAAGTCCGGCCGGCAGCTAGCCCTGGCGACTGGATCAGTGCTGCTGGCATCGCCGTCGTCAAAATGGGTGGCGGCGGTCGCAGCGAGATGCCCGCCTGCCGAGAAACCCATGATTCCGATTCGATCGGCAGCAACCCCGTACTCGTCCGCATTGCTCCGCACATGCCGCAACGCGCGCTGCGCGTCCTGCAGGGGAATCGGGTGACGGTAGCGAGGGCCTAGACGGTACTTCAGTACAAAGGCGGTGACTCCAATGGTGTTTAGCCAGCGAGCCACTTGTTGACCTTCATGGTCGCTGGCCAAGACCTGGTAGCCACCTCCGGGGCACACGACGATCCCGGCACCAGTCGCCCGATCTGCAGGGGAACGATAGACCCGTAGCTGAGGCGTGTCTTCGTCAGCTTCACCTTTTGCGCCGGGAGCACCGTTGGGCCAAAGCGCAATCGGCGCCGGGCCAGCGGCGGCAGCCTGGCAAGAGAACACGAAGAAGAGGATCAGCCCCATGAACGTTGACCCAGTGACCCACTCTCTTATTCGTTGCATGGTAGTCGCCTTTCAGCTGAAATGTGTCAAGGCTGCGTCCGGCGGGCGAGTAACGGCGTTCGTCGGATCGCGGGTGATTCGGCTCGTTCTTTGCCCGGCTGCGTGGCAGAGCACGAAGATTGCCGAGCCAGGACGTTGGCAAAAAACGCCGCTACACGATCATGAACGCTGATGAACAATCCCTCCAAAGACTAAGTTATCTGATGCTACCACTTGTTGAGAGCAGTAACAAATCGCCAGAATAGGCAATGCGCGCAACCTGGTAGCCGCCACGTTGCTCTATAGTTTGCCATGCATGGCTTGTCGTCACACGGCCCTTCGGTGAAAGGTTCTTAGTCGATGAGATTACCAAAACACAGCGTCGACCTTTGGCCAACACTGGCGTCACTCACACTGGCACTGGCTGGATGGACAGCGCTGACCACCTCGCTCGCGGCGGAAGATTGGCCACAGCTACAGGGCAACCCTCTACGTTCGGGGAACGCCCCACAGGTCTCCCTGCAGATGCCTATCGGCTTAATCGCTGCCATCCCGGCCACGGACGCAATCTTGGCCTCACCCGTCGTGAGCGACGGAAAGGTGTTCCTTGTGGACAGCTCTGGCATGGTCTTGGCGATCGACACGCAAACGCAGCAGGAGGTGTGGAGATACAAGACAAAAGGTGGGCCGGGCAATTGCAACAACGTGGCGGCTCCGGCCGTCGCCGGCAACTTCGTCCACGTCGGCACGATGGCTGGGTACTACTATGTCCTTGATCGGGATAGTGGAAAGTTGATCCGCGAGATCGACTGCCACGAACCTGTGTTTGCCGCTCCGGTCGTGGGACAAGATCGAGTCTACTTTGCCACGCTGGGCGCTCGAGTCTTCGCTGTCGAACCGGATGGTGAAGTTGCTTGGACTTGGGACTTCGTAAAAGAAGTGGTCGGGTTCGACGGTGATCGATGGAAGGGTGAAGACTGGTTGGCTTTTCGAGGAGACCGGGTTACCTGGCGCGACCACTTTGTTTGTTCCCGCGAGATCTGCCTTGTCGGCAAAACCGTGGTAATGCCGGCCGGCGGACGAACGGTATTCCTGGATGACACCGGCGCGAAGCCAAAGCTGCGCACCGTGGGCGAGATTCCTGAGTATGTCGGCAACGAGTTTCCCGCCACGTTCGGCCAAAGCGCTGATGAAAATGGCAACGTCTACGTGCAGTGGCACCGTCGCGACAACGCCGGCCGGGTCGAGGTCATGCGGTTGGTCGGCGACACGGTGGAAACTCGCGTCGTGCCGGGAACCGAGACCTCGATCGACCAGCACGGACTGCTTAGCTTCTGTTCGGTCAGCGTGCGCGACGATGAAGTCTACCGCGTGCGTCCAGAACAGGGGCGCGGTCTCTGCCGTCACACACCGCGACAGGAGCAGCCGGAGGTGCTCTGCGAAACTGGTTCTGTTTGTGCTCCCGTTCTGACTCGAGACCACGCCATCTACGGCGGGTTAGATGGCCGACTCTATTTTGTTCCCTTGGCTGGAGGAGAACCTGTTTCATTTGCGACGGCGTTCGATGCTCCCATTACGGCGGCCGTGGCGGTGGCGGACGGACACGTCTACGCTGGTTGCGAAGACGGCTATCTCTATATCTTTGGTCCAGGAGGCAACGCTCCGCTACCAGACCGCGATCTGGAAGTATGGAAACTCCGCAGCCCGCTGGCAGGTCCTTGGGCTGGAGCCGAGTTTGACTGGTACACGAACTACGGCGACTTCAGCGGCACAAATGCCAACGACCAGGGGCTTCAACCGCCGCTGCGAATGCGTTGGGCCCGCCGGCTTGAAGGGACTGTCAAACATCTGCCTGTGTGCGGCGGTGGGCGGCTCTATATGCACACCGCGGAGGGACAGGTAGTTGCGGTCGAGCAGGATACCGGTCGCTTGTTGTGGAGAAGGTACTGGCCAGACGTCTATCTGTCGTTTACCTCGCCACTGTACATCGCGGGCAAGTTGATCGTGCCTCAGGCGGGAATCAAACAGTCGCGCATGCGATGCCTCGACGCCGCCACCGGAAAACTCTTGTGGGAGGCGCCGTTTACCGGCTCGCCGAGCTGGAGTCGGCAGTTCCCGCCCGTTGTCGACGATAACGTGGTGATCTACGCGTCGGGTTCAGGTGAGTATGCAGCACAAGGGACAGAAAAACCGTTTACATTTCGTGGATCGCCCGTTCGGCGAGGCGGCCGCGAAGTCATGAGCTGGATCTACTCGAACGACAACCCGTATTACCCGAGAGATCACTCACCGCGTGTCTGGGCCTGGGATGCGAGCACAGGAGAGCTTCTCTGGGAAAAGGACTTTTCGGAATATGGCCGGGGCGGGAACGACTGTGGAATCTGTCTGCTCGATGGGAGACTCTTCTACTCTGTCTTCTTCGGTTATGCAGCCAGCCAGCGGAAACGGCGTGGGTTGCCGGAGAAGAACAATGGTCTGACGGTCTGCCTGGATCCCAAGACGGGTGACGTTATTTGGTCGACGACCGACTACTACGTTACATCGAAGTGCACATTGAGTGCTCGTGACGGAAGGATCTATATTGGCGGATTCAATCGGGCGAGAGAAGGAACCGATGATCGCTTCGTTTGGTGCCTGCGTGCAGAAGACGGTTCCCTGGCATGGAAGTCCGATGCAGTGACATCCGCGTTGAATGTGGTCACTGTCGGCGAACGTTTTGTTTTCTCCAACGCATTGCGAGGTAAGGGAAACGTCTTCGACCGGGCGACTGGTAAAGTGGTTGGCAGCGTCGGCCACAACTACGCCTGTTGCCGATTTACCCTATCGGAGCCGTATGTCCTGGGAGCGAACATGGACATGATTGACCTATCATCCAATGGCAAACTCGTTTCCACGGGACCGGCAATCGACTCGCGCGAATGTCTGGGAGCGGTCGTTTCCAACGGTCGTATTTTCTATATGTCTCAGGCTAGTGGTTTCGTCGTTTCTCAAACCTACGGCGCGGCGTCCCAAGACTTGCCCGCGGTATGGGAACGCTGAGCCCGAGTGCAGACCAAGCACCTGTGCAGCCCTTCCCCAGCAGGAAAAAAAGTAGGCCGAAACAAGCGGCGCCAGACGGCATCCGTAAGCGTACGACTCTCCGCCGCGCCGTTCCGGCAGCATGCTGACCCTCGGCATCGAAGGAATTGCCCTGCTGACGCCGCCGTAGCGGGGTGGTCACACGGGGTGAGCAAGTCAGAACCTCTCCCGCCGCTGGTTCCGGCCTCGTGCTTTCGCAGTGCGTGGAGACTGAAGCTCACCCGTTGCCTTCCCCGCGCTGGTTCCTTCCAGCACCACAAGCCGATCGCAAACCGCAAGCTGCACTCGCTCACGGGCGGCCGATCGGGCAAGCTTGTGGACCATCTGGTGTTGTGCCAGAATGTCAGCTCGGCGACGCGCTGTCTTTCCAACCGCAGAATCGAATCGGGAAGTTTTCATGTCGAAAAATCCGCTGCTCGTGCTCGCTATCCTCCTCAGCTCGTGGGCTACAACGCCAGCCGCAAACTGGCCCCAATGGCGCGGTCCGCGTGGCGATGGAATCTCGGACGAAACCGACTTGCCAACGCATTGGAATCGGGAAGAAAACGTCCGTTGGCGCGCCGCACTACCGGAACCTGGCAACTCGACGCCAGTCGTCTGGGAGAACCGAGTCTTTGTGACACAGCCTATGGCAGGTGGCGAGCGACGCACCGTGATCTGTTTCGATCGAGAGTCGGGGACCCGGCTTTGGCAATCTGGAGTCGACGCCAAGGAAATGGAACGTACGCACAGAACCAATCCGTACTGCTCCCCGTCACCCGTTTGTGACGGAGAACGGGTCATCGCGTGGTTCGGGTCGTCAGGGCTGGTGGCTTTTGATCTAGACGGAGATGAGCTGTGGAGTTGTGATCTGGGTCCGGTTGATCATGTCTTCGGGTACGGTGGGTCGCCCGTTCTTCACGGTGATCTTTGCTTTCTAAACTTCGGACCGGGTGAGAGCGAGTTCGCCGTCGCGGTCAACAAATACACTGGTGAGATCGTCTGGCAATGGGATGCTCCCCGACCCAACATACCCAATCCGCGCGGAGGCGATCAGGACGTTTACGGTATGTGGAGTACGCCAATCATCGTGGATGATACGGTCGTCTTCTGCTTTCGCGATACCATCACCGCACGGGAACCGCAAACCGGCTTGGAGAGGTGGATTTGCAATGGAGTTGGACCACAAATGAAAGCCTCGCCGGTAGCCGGTGAAGGTGTGGTGGTGGCTCTCGGCGGCATGCATAGCTCGACGGTCGCCGTACGCGTCGGAGGGACCGGCAACGTCACCGATTCGCACGTACTATGGAGGAACCAGCAAGCCAAGTCTCGATTGGGTACGGGTGTGATTCACGAGGAACATCTGTATGCCAATCGTTCGAACGGCGTCGTGGAGTGCATCGAACTGAGGACGGGCATGGGTGTCTGGCAGAAACGGCAGTCGGGCGCAGGTGAGACCAACGACACGTGGTCATCCCTGCTGCTGGCCGACGGCAAAATTTACGCGATCAATCAATCGGCCGACGTCTTTGTTTTGGCAGCATCTCCCGAGTACCAACTGATCGCGACGAATTCCTTGGGCGAGCACACGAATTCTTCAATCGCCGCATCTCAGGGCAACCTGTTCATTCGAACTCACGATGCACTTTGGTGCATCGGCGATGACTGAGTCGCGTCACTACTGCGAGAATCCTGCGTGCGATGTTTCGAGCGCGTTGCCAAAGACGACTTCGGCAGATCTAAAACCTGGGCGCCAACGAGGATTGGAAAGCTCTGCTTCGCCGTAGTAGTCGTCGGAGCTGAGCATGGCAGTCGGATCGGCAGCGATCTTGTTCGTCGAGTCGAAGTAGGCCTTCACAAGATAGCGGCCCCGGGGCAATCTCGCCTCTTTCTTCCAAGCAGCGCTTCGTTGCTGGTCGGCCGAATCCAACAAGAACAAGGCGCCGTTCACCAGGCGGCGCGGCGTAACCGTTCCCTGAGTAAAGGCGATGGGATCGTCGTGCCAACAATCTTTCTCCTGATTCCACTCGTGGACGAACAGTTGCACCAGACCACCGACTTGCCATGTGACCGGTGCAGCCTTGACGCGAACAACTAGTTGTGATGGATACCAGTTGTCCGCGGGAAGTTCCTCTACGGATTTGTACCTTCCGCCGACAACGTTGCTGTAGTCCTGAATCCAACCGACCAACGCCTTGTAGGACTGGTCGTTGGCATGAAGTTTCAAACCACCCATGTGGGTGATCGGGGGCCGATAGGCAGGGTCCTCAAGAGTGCCATCGGCTTTTTTCTGTGGTAGTTTTGACAGTGGTTTTTGAATAAGGAGGCTCTGAGTGGGATTTTCAAGGTCGATCAAGGGCAAGCGATCGTCCGGTGTCGACCTGCTGGACTCGATCAGGTATTCGAGCGTCTCTTCGGGCGTGGCACGAAAGATGTCAAGACGCTGCAGCATCTCATCGCTGTACTTTTCGCTGAAGCCCTTACGCGTCTTGACTGCCGCCTGGTGCTTGGGATTGTCGGCGTCGACCTCATGAGGTGTGTGGCAAGGAAAACAGCGCATGCGTTGGGACCAGACGTTGCGCACAAACGAATCCACAACTCGGCTCTTGCGCGCGTGCCGCACAACCTCATCTGGGACGGCGGGTCGAGCGAGTTGGCTGGATGTCGGCAGGTCGCGCATCTTGGGATCTTCGCAACACGCCTCAACCCATGCGGTGAACGCTGCCAGCTCAGCGTTGCGGATCTTCTCGTGAATGAGCTTCGCGCCCTCATCGAGATCTTTGGCTCCCATGCGAATCAACTCGAGAATCTTCGACTTCGCTGGGTGCTCTAAGTCAATCAGCCCCTGCTCCCGCAATGAGACGAAAGTCGCCTCGCTGGAAGGCAGGATATAGTCCTTTAAATCGACCGACGACAGGTGGCACTGCACGCAGCTCGAAGGGTTCTGTGACCTGAAGATCGGCATGATCCGCTGGTTGAAGATCTCCAGCGACTCCGTTTCGGCAGCCAGCATGGCGGAGGGAGCGAGCGCTAGCGAGAGGATCGCCATAGCTAAAGGACAGCATCGTGGAACTCTGTGGTGGTTACCCATTGGCGAAGCTCCTTCAGATTGCAGTAGACGCACTCAGTATCCCGACTCACCGGACGTCGCTATGAGTCGGCGGCTCGACAACAAGTTGACACCCGCTTTGGGTCAAAGTTCACTCACCAACGGGGACTCGTTGTCAGCTGGCAGCCAGTGCCATCCTACTCGCGCACAGCCACTTACGCCAAGACATCATGCAGCACATTCCCATGTACGTCGGTCAGTCGGATGTCCCGGCCGCTGTAGCGGTAGGTTAGTTTCTCATGATCGACTCCCAACTGGTGAAGCACGGTTGCCCATAGATCGTACACCGTGCATCTGTCCTCAACCACGTGATAGCCAAGCTCGTCGGTCGCCCCGTAAACGGTCCCTCCCCTAACCCCTCCGCCGGCGAACCAGATGCTGAATCCGAAGGGATTGTGGTCTCGACCGTTGCTACCTTGGGAGAATGGAGTCCTCCCAAACTCGCCCGCCCAGACGATGAGCGTTTCGTCGAGCAGACCTCTGGTCCGCAGGTCACGGATCAACGCTGCAATGGGCTGGTCCACCTGCGCGCCCATCGCACGATGGCCTTTTTCTAGCTCTCCATGCTGATCCCATGGATTGGCGGCCCCACCAGCTCCTATGCTCTGGGTAAGGCAGCTCAGCTCGATGAACCGGACACCTCGCTCGACCAAACGGCGAGCCAGCAGGCACTGCCGAGCGTAGGCCGCCTTTTGTGGATTGCTCGAGTCCACGCCGTAGAGTTTGTAGGTCTCCGCTGTCTCACCGGAGATATCGCACAACTCGGGCACCGCCGACTGCATGCGGAACGCTGTCTCGTAGTTTCGAATCGCAGCCTCAACTTGAGCGTCCTCCGACGAAGAAGCAAGAAACTCCGCATCAAACGATCGGGCAAAGTCGAGCCGAAGTCGCTGCACCGACAAAGTGTCGAGTGGTTGGATGTTTGGAATCGCCACTGGCTTGTCGGCCTTCAGAATGGACCCCTGATGCTGTGCTGGTAGGAATCCGTTGCTGAACAGACTCACTCCTCCGTGCGGAGGTACTGCATTACCGCTTTGCAGCACAACGTAGCCCGGCAGGTTCAGATTCTCGCTTCCCAGTCCGTACGCACACCAGGCACCCGCGCTCGGATAACCCATGAACGGAAAGCTCGTATGTATGAAAAAGTTACCTTGGGCGTGCTCGTTGACCGGCGTTGTCATCGACCGAACTACAGCCAGCTCGTCGGCGACAGACCCGATCTTCGGAAACATGTTGCTGACGGGCAGGCCACTCTCGCCAAACCGCTTGAAATCAAACGGACTGGCCATCACGTTACCGTTGTTGTTGAATTGAGTCCGTTCGATCTTTACCGGCATCGGTTGGCCATGCAGCTCCCTCAGTTTAGGTTTCGGATCGAACGTATCGACCTGCGAGACGCCGCCCGACATGAAACAGAAGATTACGTGCTTCGCTTTGGGCTCGTGGTGTGTCTCGTCGAGTGCTGCGCCCTTGGGGAGCGGGCTGGTGCCGGCGTAGGTCCGATCGTCCATCAAACCAGTCAGCGCTACAGCGCCGAATCCAGTCGAGCAGCGAGCAAGAAAACACCGCCGGGAAAGACTATCGAACATAGATGAACTCCTTGAACGTGAAGATAGCCCGGGCGAGTTCGACCCAAGGTGTCGCATCCTCGTCAGTTTCCGGAACCGGCCCCAGTCGTCTGATCTCAGCCTCCAGCGTCTTGATTTGTTCGCGAAGCTGCTCCATCGTAGATCGCTCCGCAGGAGTGAGTTCAGCCAGCACGCAACTGTCGGAGATCGTTGCAGCTGTAACCTCACTTTCCTCCGGCGACAATGCTCGGTCGTGTTCGAGCAAACGACTTCGAACAGGAGACTCAAGGGCAGTGATGCTGCGCTCACTATCGGTTACCTGTCTTTGCAACTCGGCCAGACTCGCCCGCTGGACTGCTGCCCGCTGGCGGATCACGGCCATGTAGCGCAATGAGCGTTCGACTTCCTCGGCGGTCGCCTGTCTGCCGAGCGCAGTGAAAAACATATCGTTGACGCGCTGTTCGTCCGTCTCCAACGACTGTTCCAGGAAGACGCGCTGTCCCCAGGCGATGGCGTGGCTCGAGGTGCGCGCGTCGTTCATCATCGTCAATGACTGAGCCGGGACGTTCGTGACGTCGCGACGCCCCACGGCACTGAACGGCTCTGGAAAGTCAAACGCGCGCAGGAACGGATTGAGGGCATTCCGCCGCACTCGCAAGTAGATACTGCGACGCGAGCTGTTTTCTTGCACCGGTGGGCCTCCCAACCGGTGTTCCATGCGCTGTGACACGGTCAGCAGCAGATCGCGAATCGCCTCCGCTTCGAGCCGCCGGACATTGGCATGCGAAAGCAGTTGGTTACGCGGATCAATCCGACCGGCTCGCGCGGATGCCTTGGAGGAGAGCTGCCAGGTCCTTGAGGTGACAATCAGACGAACGAGCCGGCGGAGCGACCAGCCCTCTTTTTCGAACCTCGTCGCGAGCCAGTCGAGCAACTCCGGGTGACTCGGCTGATCGCCAAGCCTCCCGAAATTATCCGGTGTGCTGACGATCCCCTGTCCGAACAAGTGGTGCCAGATGCGGTTGACAAGGACTCGCTTCGTCAGTGGATTGTCCTGCCGCAGCAGATCCTCGGCCAGTTCGCGGCGGCCGCTCAACTGAGTTTCATAGGGCGTCGGGTCAATTACCTCGAGAAACCTCCTCGGCACCCGCTCTCTGGGCAGCTGGTGGTTGCCGCGCTCGAACAGCGGTTGATTCTGTCCGCGCGTCTCCTCAACTCCCGGCACGCGAGTCGGAATCGGGATGCCGGCCTCCAGTGCTCGATATTCTTCAATCAAGGGTTGGGCTGAGGGAAGCGAACTCAGCTGATTGGGTAGCAGCCCCTCACGCAAACAAGCGTCCAGTAGCACCGCCTGCTCATCGGTTGCAGAATTCTCTCGCCACGCTTCGATTGCCGAGATGATGGCCGTCGAGTAGATGTGCGCTAGCTCATCAACCGAAGTTAGCTGCTGCTTTCGCGAGCTGTCGAACACCGCCGCTAGGTGCGCCGCGGACTCGGTCGGCGGCGGCTGCCCCCTGCGAAGCAACACAGCTTCACGGATACCAAACCACGACCGTGGCTGGTCCTCTACGAGTAACGGCGCGTCGTTAGCAGTGGCCAACTCGATGTGAATATCGTCGCCACTCCAGTACGCCAGATCGTAGCGTTGCCAACGCCATTGGTTGGTGAGTTTCGTTACAGGATAGACGGTTCCACGACGAGGATAGTCCTGAACGGCGTATCGAACTGTTGCCCCGGAATCACCAATTACTCGGACCCACAGTTCGTTGTCTTCTCCGACAGCAATGTCGGGCGACGTCAAGCGCGCTGGATGCTTGGCTGACAGACTATGCGAGTAGATACCGGCTGGGTAAATCCCCGTGATCGCGTTCTCGCCACTTGCTGTGACCGCGAACTCTCCTGCTTTCTGAGGTTGATCGGGTAAGCCCGCTCCGCTCGGGAACCACTTAACATAGTCGGCCTGTTCAGTGAGTTTCCAATGCTCCAGATAGGAACTTGACCGATTGCCGCTCTCGGCCGTCGCCGTCTGGGCTCGCCGCCGATGAAACGCCTCAAGTCGCCGCTGCCAAGCCGAGTTGAAGTCAGCCCCGTCGGCCAGCTCCTGACGGACTACGAACAAGGGGTGCAGAACTGATTCGGCTTTCCCAGGCTCGTCGGGTGGAGCGGCACCAGCAATGATGTGCTGATCGAGATTGCTGGCGGCAGCGAGCCAGTCGTGAGCCAGCACGGCGCGGAGTTCTTGTTTGAGCGACGACAACTCGCCTCGGTGCCGATCGACCTTGTCAGGCAAATCAACGACTGTGCGACCCGGGCGGCAGGAGGCGAGAACGCCAAACAGTGCGTAGTAGTCTCTTTGACTGATCGCGTCGAATTTGTGATCGTGGCAGCGCGCGCAAGATACCGTCAATGCCAAGAACGCTTTGGAAAAGACGTTCACCTGATCGTCGGTGAAGCGGACCTTTTCGTCCAGTGCGTCCGTTGGCGCGAAACCATGGAACACCATCCTCCAGTGCGCAGGACCGATTGCCGACTCGTTAATTCCCAGTGCATCGTTGATGCGTGGAGTTTCGAGCAGGTCACCTGCCACATGCTCGCGAAGCAGTTGGTCAAAAGGGACATCCGCGTTGAGAGCGCGAATCAAGTAGTCCCGGTAACCCCACGCTCCTACGATCTCCGGATCGCCTTCACTGCCGTGTGATTCCGCGTAGCGAATCCAGTCCATCCAATGCCGAGCCCAGCGTTCGCCGAACCGCGGACTCGCGAGCAACTCATCGACCAGCTGCCCCAGCACCGCATCACGCTGGTTGCCGTTGGCCGCCCCGATGCGCGCTGTCCACCGTTCGGCGTCGCATCTGCTTGGTGGCAGCCCGATCAGGTTGAAGTACAGCCGACGGACTAGCGTCGCTGGTTCTGCAAGTTGCGTCGGCTCTAGTCCCGCAGCGTTCAGCTTCTTCAGCACAAATCGATCGATGGGATGCTGGGACCAAAGCAGACGAGTTGAGGGGGGCGGTGCAGGATTTCGAATCGGCTGAAAGCTCCACCACTTCTTTCGTCGCAGCAGCGTGGTTTCCCACGTCGTCGCGGTGGCGAGTTGCTCTGCAGAAGGGGGATCGTCTCGTGGATCCGGGGCTCCTCGGGCAATCCACAGTTCGAAATCCGCGATGACGCGTGCATCCAGTTTGGCCCCGTCCTGCGGCATCTCCAAGTCGTCAATCTCGTGGCGCAAGACGGCTAGCAGACGACTTCGAGTGGGCTCTCGGGGAAGGATCACTGGTCCGCGGCTGCCCCCCTTCAGCAATCCATCCCGGTGGTCGACGGCCAACTCGCCTTCTGCCGTGCCATGGCTGTTGTGACACGCGTAGCAGTGCTCCGCTAGTACTGGACGAATGCGCGACTCGAAGAAATCGAGCTCATCTTGTGTTGGGTTCGCGCCCCAGGTCGTCGCCGTAGCGAGCAGGACAATCGCAGTGCACCCAGCCAGTCTGGTCATCGGTTCGCGCATGTCAACGTTGTTGTCTTGCAACGGTCACCGAAACTATTGCGGATCCCATAGGCGTGTGTCCCCGTGCTCCCTCCAACTTCCCGGTGAAAACATCCTTGTATCAGCTCGACCATTCGTAGCTCACTTGCCGGCGAAAGCCCGTGATGCTGATCGTCCCGTCGCTGGCGAGGCTCATCAGAGAATAGCCGTTGTTCTTGACACCCGAGCCTTCAATCATTGCGACCAGCGTGCAATAGTGGATGCCTCCGATATGCTGGTAGTCATTCATGTGACTGTGTCCCTGAACCACAGCCAGTACTTTCTGCGACTGTTCCAGCACGGCCCGCACCTCGACGGCGTTTTTGACTCCATACTGGTTGCGAACGTCGAGCCGCTGATGGGCGAACACGACCGTCTGCTTAGTCGTCTGCTGCAAGTCTGCTTTCAACCATTCCAATTCAGTCTTGGGAATGTTGGGATCGGTCCACTCGAAGTTCTTCCGGCCGTATGGCTCACCGTCACCGCGGAAGCACGAGTCCAATATGACGAAATGAAAACCACCTTCGTCAAAGGAATAGTAGGAGCTCCGCTGCCCGACACCGTCGAGGAACTCCGCTTTGGTGAGCGTATGTACGCAGTGATTCCCCAACACGTAGTGCCGCTGCTTGCAAATGGCGGCAAAGTCGTTGTTGATTCGCTTGAGGTATCTCAGTTCCTCGGGCACCGAGTCCGCAGCGTCGATCAGATCGCCGAGCTCCACGACAAACTCCGGCTGATCTTCCGCAAACTGTGCGGCGGCTTCGGCGAGTTTATCCGGTGTTTCGCGATAGTAGCGGGTTCCCAAGGGCGGTTTATCGGCGTAGTGCAGATCGGTGATCAAGGCAACTTTGAGCACAGGATCTTGCCCACCGGATACGATGGTCGGACGATTCACGGCGGCTGCGGTCAAGGCCAGCATTCCGCTCCCTAGAAACGCGCGGCGGCTGCGGTGCTGGAACGAGAGGTCGTCACGTCGCATCGGAAGTCTCTGGGGTGATCGGCTACGAACAGCCTAGACACCACGGCGCCGAAACCCGGTCCGCGGCCGGTATGTTCAATTGTACTCGATCCACCCTCGGCAATGACTTTGTAAATGTCCGCCAACAGCAGACCAAGCCAAAGGCAGACAGCAAAGCAGCGCCGGCAGACGCGGAGCGCAGGCAGAGACAGGCACCGGCCAGGCACCGGCGGCACGCGACAGGGAGCAGGTAACACAGGTAACAGACAGGCACCCACAGGTAACAGACAGGCACCGAGCAGCCGAGCAGCCAACAGACAGGCACCGACGCCGGCGGCACCGGCAAGAAACACGCCCACTCTGGAGCTTCTAACTTGGTGCGTGATTTCGTCTTTCATCACTCTCCCCTCGGGGGAGAGTCGGCCCAAAGGGCCGGAGAGGGGGAACCCTCCCCGGACGCTACGCGTCCGAACCGCCCGCGGGCGGGCGGGGCACAGGCGAAAGCGCAGGGCAGGAGGCCAGGACAGGAGGCAGCCACCGGCAGCAGGCAACAGACAGGCACCGGCGGCACTGAGCAAGAGACGAGCAAGGCGCAAGACAGGCACAAGCCCGTACGCCAGGCTTCCAAAGTTTCGCATTCCACTTATATAACCCATTCCGTCCAATCCCCCGTACCAAGTTCTCCCGCCTGTCGGCTCGGTGCCTGTCTGGTGAAGACCCCTCCCGCGTGTCGGCTCGGTGCCTGTCTGGTGCAGAGTCTGGTGCAGACCAGTGGGCTCGGTGCCTGTCTGGTGCAGACCCCTGTCTGGTGCAGACCAGTGGACAGGTGCATGTCTGGTGCGGACCTGGTGCGGACCGGACCCGGCTCGGTGCCTGTCTGGTGCGGACCGTCTGGTGCGGACCGCTGGTGCGGACCCGACCCGGTGCAGCGTGAGGAACATGAACGCGGTGCCTGTCTGGTGTGGAGGAACGGGCCGAGGTGCGGGAAAGGTCGATGCCATCCCTCCACGGAGAAGCCGTGCAGCTTTTGAGTTACTGCGTGATTTCCTGTTTCGTCACTCTCCCCTCGGGGAGAGTCGGCCCGAAGGGCCGGAGAGGGGGCGCCCCTCGCCGGACGCTAAGCATCGGTTTCGCTGGGGAACCGTGGGCTAACGCCCAGCGGCTGATTTGCAGCGTAGCCGAACTCGCCAGAGTTTGGCGGATTGCATAAAGCGTAGTAGCTGCACGACCTCGAGAGCGGGAGGGTGAGGTGGATACTGGCAAGTTTGGGTCAACATGAAGCGCAAAGGCTGCACGACCTCCGGAGCGGGGCTCGCACCTGCGGCCTCAAACAACTAGGAGACGGCGCTGCAACGTGTGGATTCAGTGCGTTGGTGCGTAGAGCAAGGCGTTCCCCTCTTTGCCGACCTGACAGACAGCGCCGGTCTGCCTAAGGCAGTAGGCAATTCTCTGCGCATTCCAGCGGGAAACACCTGCCGCTTCGGCCAGGTGCGCCGTATTGAAGGGAATCGGCAGTTCACCCGGAATCAACGGCCACAGATCGGCGGCAGCACGAAACCGATAAACTCGCTGGAGCCCCGTCAACTTCTGGTCTTCGACCTGATGGTCATTCTTCCTCCATCTGCGGCGCCGGCCATGTCCCGGATAACGCCACTCCTCGATATCGACTAGCAGCACCTCGAGCGACAGATTCTGATGGGGGAAGACGCGCGTGAAGTAAACCAGCTCTTCGAATAGGTCGAGTACGCTGCCTCGCTTTGGACTACGCCGCCGGCTCAGAACCCGTCCACCTTTGGCATCCTGCTTGATCAGCTGCTTGCGGCGGATGATCGGTTTTACGACGAGCACACGATGATGCTCAATCAGGTGTCGCACTTTGTCGCGAATCGACGCCAAAGAACCGTGTTGAATTTCGATGAGCTGCTCGCCACATACAACGTCGATCCGGTACCGACCGAGCGGCGCCTCCACCTTCGCTTCCCCATCCGCGTAGAGCTCTTTCAGCTGGCGGTGCAGGGAAGTCTCCATAGATCTCGGTCGCCGACAGAAGTGCATCGAGAGCCGGGCATTCCCAACTGCTGTGAGAACTCCAGCCTGGCGTTTCTCAACCTCGCCGAGCTCAGAACAGCGTTCATAGCGGCTCGCGAATCAACGACTTGACCCGAATTATTCATGAGCGATCTGCTGCGAGGTCGTAAGTCCGTCCGTGGCTTCGTCATGCTTCACAATTCTCCCTCGACGTATTGCTTCAATACGCCTGCGGGAGAATTGCTCGCCTTCCTTGCCACGAACGTACTTACAACCTCTCGCCACGATCTTCATGAATAATCCGGGCTAAGTTGCTGATTGAGTACTACATCCGTGTGATGCGAGAGCCCCTCGAGAAAATCGACAGGCTGCTAACCCTATCGGCCCGCCAGCCGACTGACTGCAGTCGATTCGAAAGAAAACGGGGACGAGTTGGCGAACCGAAGACGAACGCGACCAGCCGAGCTTGGCGAGGTGCGGCGCCGCCTCACTAGGCAGCCAAGAATCGCAGCACGATTGCAGCTGCGCAACGGGTTTCCACCCGTGCAGCCTCTTGCGCCGACTGGGCTCATTCGACGGGCTCGATCCCGAGGTCGCGGACGGTGAGCAGCGACGTCAGCTGGTACCCCTGCTTGTCGAAGGCCTCCCGTCCACCCTCGAGCCGGTCGATGATCGCCACGACCTCTTGAACCTGGAGGCCGGCAGCTTCAGCCCGTTCGATCGCCCGCAGGGAGCTGCCGCCGGTCGTCACGGTGTCCTCGACAATAACCACCCGGTCACCGGCGTAGACGGGCCCCTCAACGTCCTTCCCCTTCCCATGCGCCTTTGATTCTTTGCGAACGATGAAGCCGCGGAGGGGTATGTTGCGCTGACCGGCCACCGTGATGACAGCCGCTGTGATGGGATCCGCACCGATCGCCATGCCGCCAACGGCGTCCGGGAGCCGCCCCTTCAGCAGATCCAAGATCCCTGCAGCAATCAGATTCGCGCCTTGTGGATGCAAGGTCACCTGGCGGCAATCGAGATAGAAGGAGGCTTTCTTGCCTGACGCCAGTGTAAAGTCACCGAACTCCAATGCCCGCTCCCGTACGAGGTCCATCAACACCTGTTTTTGAAACACCACCCGTCCTCCGCAAGGTAAGCCACGGTTTCGGCAAGAAGTCCGCGTCTATTCTAGCCAGCGATGGCCACACCGGTACCACGGCCCTGGCGCCTCCGGCCTTCCGGCGGGGCATTGACCGTCGACTCTGCTGACATAAACTGTGATGTTCTGTCCAAGGCGGGTGTGGCGGAACTGGCAGACGCGCATGGTTGAGGGCCATGTCGGGGAAACCCGGTGGAGGTTCGAGTCCTCTCACCCGCACTGCTACAACTGTGCAGAAAGCAGGCCTCAACGGCAGTTGAACTCTTTGCCAGCTGCACAGCTATTCAAGGGACAAGCACTGCCGGACGTGGTCGCAAAGGAGAGCGCGATCGGGCGACTAGTAGTGCTGACAAATTCTAATCGATGGGATCGGCGACGAAGCGGGGCGGTTTGGCGGGAGGTGGGGCCCACCGCAGCGTTGTCTAGAGAGCGCGGTCGAGAGCGGAGGGCCCGATGCCGATGAACGCCGCGGGTGAACAAGAGCTAACGCCGCGGAGTGCACGCACCGTCGTCTCCTTGTGCATCGCCGTCCATCTCTTTCTCGTTGGCACGGCGATGCTCTCAAGTCGCGCCCGCTCTGAGCTGGGCAGTCGGCTGTTGTCTCGCTTTGCGTTCTACACCCAAACGCTGAACCTCGATCTCAACCTCGACTTCGCTCCGTACCATCTAACTCATGCTACCGTGGCGGATGTGGATCATCGCCTCGAAGTGCTACCGCGAGATTCCGAACCAGCAGAACCATCGAACTGGATCGTGTTGCCCGCCGGCGGCTTTCGCGGCGGCGAACGATACCAGCGATATCAGCGTCTAGGCCGTTACCTGGGCCTGCTGGCGGACGACGACGACGACAGCGCGGCGAGGATAGCCCGCAGTATCGCAGAGCACTTTCTGCACGCCCGGGAAACTGCACCGGCGCAGGTCCGGTGCCGTCGCCACCTGATGCAGGATTGGGAAGTGGTCGACGGAGGAACGGCCTCAGAACAAGATCCCAACAGCGAGATCTACTTCCGCATTCCCTACGCTGCCAACTGTGTTGAACGTCGAGACGGAGGCGTGGACATTGTGAAGGTCGAGCGTTCCAGTCACGTGGCGCCACCAAACGCTGAAACCACACCATGACAGCTAAGTCAATCGCATCTGGCGGAACTAGCCTAGGAGATTACCTGAGGGGCCTGGGCACACGAATGAGCGCTGGTTGGGACCAGTTTTGGTTCTTGCCGTCTGACCCATCCACCGTCTGCCTACTACGAGTCGTCTGCGGCGCAGCAGCGGTCATCTACGTGCTGTCACATAGTCCAGACCTGGTGACGTGGTTCGGGCCGCGTGGGTTATTGCCGGTCGAGACAGTACATCAGCTTTCAACCACGTCGCTGGAAAACGTGGCGGGCTATCGTTGGTCCTATTTCTACTACGTCTCGGATCCCAGCCTACTGCAGCTGGCTCATTTCGCCGGGCTCCTGGTCGCTGTTGCCTTCACCTGCGGAGTCTTCACTCGCCTCACTGCTGTCATGACGCTTGTCGTGATCCTGTCATATATTCATCGTGCGCCCATGCTGACAGGACTGTGGGAACCCGTGCTGTCGATGTCGCTGCTGTATCTCTGCTTTGCACCGTGCGGAAGGAAATGGTCTTGGGACCATTGGAGGCGCAGCCGAACAGCACCCGCCACCGAGGTGGACCGGAGTAAGTCGGTCGCCGCCACCGTGGTGACGCGTCTCATGCAAGTCCACCTTGCCGCTCTCTGCTTCACGATGGCTCTGACCAAACTGGCCGGAGAAACATGGTGGCTCGGAGAAGCGATGTGGTGGTTAATCGCACGCACCGAATCTGGATTGGTGGACCTGACAGGGCTACGTTCCGCCTTTCTCGTCATCAACGGTTGGACTCACGCGGTCGTCCTGTTTGAACTCGGTTTCGCGCTGCTGATCTGGGTGCGATCAGCCCGGCCAATTCTGTTGCTGGTCGCGGTGTTGATGTGGGGCTCGCTGGGCCTAGTCACTGGACAGCTGGGTTTCTATGGCATGATGCTGGCTACGAGTCTGTGCTTTTTGGACGCGGACCACCTACGCGCCCTTGGGTTAGGAGTCGCCCAACGGCAAGTTGCCGACATTCGCCCCCTCACCCAACACCGTTGAGGATTTCCTGGAGCCGAATTAGCCAGAACTCGGCCGAGTCGGCAAGCCGGCCAAACTCTGGCGAGTTCGGCTACGATGCTTGCATTGCTTATTCTGCTAACCGACAATGATCCGTTGGTCGGGTTGACCTACAGGCCAGTTGATAGGTCGTCCCAACCAAATGAGTGCGTGTTCCGGTAGCTGATGTTCCAAGGACTTTCTCTCATGTCGTATCCTATCGACCGAAGGTGTTTTCTTGGCAAGACCTTATCACTTACCACCGCAGCGGTCGGCGTGAGCTCGGCGTCGTCGTGGGCGATTGAACCTCTCGTTCGTAACGGTAAGTCGAAGTTCAAATTCAGCCTGGCAGCGTACAGCTATCGCAAGTTGCTCAGCGGCGAGAAGGCTACGCTCGACCTGACTGATTTCATCCGCGACTGCGCCGACATGCAGCTTGAGGCCACCGAGCTGACCTCATACTATTTCCCGGAGGAGATAACGCCGGAGTACTTGCGCCAACTCAAGCAGTTGTGCTTTCACTTGGGACTGGACATCTCGGGGACGGCCGTGCGCAACGACTTTGGGTTGCCGGTTGGAGACAAACGCCGCGGTGACATCGAGCACGTCAAGCGTTGGGCCGATTACTCGGAGATCCTGGGGGCTCCGGTAATTCGCGTCTTTGCCGGACATGTGCCTAGCGGTGCCGATCCAACCGAAGTCCATCGCAGGATCGTGGCCGGGATGGAAGAGTGCTGTGACTACGCGGGACAACGCGGCGTTCACTTGGCATTGGAAAATCACGGCGGCCCGACGGCAACGGCCGACGGTCTGCTGGCAATCGTACGGGATGTTCAGAGTCCCTGGTTCGGCATCAATCTCGACACCGGCAACTTTCACACCGACGATATCTATGGGGACCTCGAAAAAGTCGCGCCGTATGCTCTGAACGTGCAAATAAAAGTCGTGGTTACGGGACCTGACGACCAGAAGCAGCCGGCCGACTTCCCTCGGCTGGCGGAGATACTCCGCCGGGTCGACTATCGCGGCTACGTCGTGCTGGAATACGAAGAAGCGGAAGACCCAAGGAAGGCGTGCCCTGGATTCGTTGAACAGATGCGATCGGCATTTGCCTAACTGCCTGTTGAAATCGCGAGGCAGCCACCGTACCCACGCGCCAAGCCGGCTCAGTGGCGGAGTTGCCACGTCTCGCTGAAGAAGTCCGCCGCCACGATCCGTCCAGGCGAACGATCGTCCGGCGGTTGTCGAATGTCGACGATTGCCCAGTCCGGCAGCTTGGGGTTTTGCAACGAATTCGTGCGATCATGCGCCTCGCGAAATGTCGGGCCACTGTTGACAACAAGGTACTTCTGCGGATTCAGCGGATTGGGATAGATCAACACCGGCACGTGGGTTGCCGAGGAGAAACGCCGCTGACCAACCTGGAGCTGCGTCGGAGTCCACTGAAGCGGCAGAGCTCGCGAGCCGTGCTCGGAGAAAACTCGCCGCAACACAAGGTTGGACTGCGGATCACCCCACGCCACCAAGTGGTACCGCTGTAGATCCTGTTCGCTGACTTCCGAATCCTGCTTGATGCGGACTTCGCCGCGGTACAACGCCCGCCATCGATCGCGGGTGTGAGTCAGTTCGAAGTCAACCCACTCCTGCACTTCCGGCGAGCTGGCAATGCCGCTGGGCGCGACGACCAGGAAGGGCTCACAAAACGCGTCGTCGATCGGCCCTTGAAGCCCTGGACTCTTTCGCGAAGCGGTGGCCGCCGGGGGTCCCTCGCGCCAGCCTGCAGCCAAGTGAAGCTCTGCGGTGGACAGCGGTGAAGCACTGTTGGCAACGACAATTCGCTCGCCGTCGATCTCAATCACCGTGTTGCGCATGTCCGGCCAGGGGGACAGTCGCAGCGCCGTGACATTGCGAGTCGACAATCGCAGTTGCTTGTCGCGAACAATCTCGGCATCGACCCGCGCGTCCTGCCAATGTGCACCCAACCCTCGGATCTCGAGCCAGGCGAAACGATGGTACCGCAGGGTACGTGTCTGTAGGCTGATCTTCGCTGGCGTTCGCCTACGGCCCTTCTCCACAGCCTGACCAACTCGGCGCACAATCTCGCTCAGCGTATCTGGATGGTACTTGTGCCCCATCCCTGGACCGACAAGGTGTGTCAGCTCCCGACCTTCGTTGTGGAACGCCGCCTCCATAACCCGCGCAGCCTGGATCTGTTTGTCGTTTTCGCCGCTGTAGGCAACCACCGGCACGTTGAAAAGATTGCGGACGTAGTTCGGTACGTCGTAAATCCCCCACAGCGCCTGCTCGTAGGATGGAGGATAGTCAGCGGGTTCCAGGCGATTGTATCGGGCTGTTTCGGCAAAGCCGGCACCCGGGCTGATCGCGACCCACTTGTCGGCGTAGTGCGCACCGAGATGCCAGGCGCCGGCACCCCCCATCGAAAAGCCCATCAATGCAATACGGTCTCGATCAATGTGGTACTGGGATGCCACGTGCTCGATCGCTTCGAGCACATCGGTTTCACCTGCCGATTTATAGCCCAAGCAGTGACGGCCGAAAGGATGCAAGACGATCGAGCCGGGCGGAGTAACCGTCCCATCTCGGTGCATTCGGCGGTGCAAAAAATGAAGATCGGTGACGCGGTCACCACGCCCATGCAGCCAAACATACAACGGTGCGGGGCGATCAAAATCTAGATCGTCGGAGATCCACAGACCATACGGCTGAAGGGAGTCGTCAATCGAAGAGCGGAAGCCGCGGACCACTAGACCGTGACGGCGTCTCCAGGGCGTCCGATTCGATCTGATCGAATCGAGACGGCGTTCAGCCTCGTCAAGCGCTTGTCGAGCTACTTCGAAATCCTCGGGACTATAGAACTCGTTGTGCCGCAGCG
This sequence comes from Pirellulaceae bacterium, assembly GCA_965223305.1. Taxonomy (GTDB): domain Bacteria; phylum Planctomycetota; class Planctomycetia; order Pirellulales; family Pirellulaceae; genus CBDCWT01. The sequence goes on from CBDCWT010000011.1 coordinate 87,998, forward strand.
CGAATGAGACAGCCTTAGCGAAGATCAACACATCGGGCGCCTGCGCGTGATCTGAGATGATGGCCAATGCCGGCTGCAAAGCCGCTATCCGCTCCCGCAACTTCGCGTATTCCGCTGCTGGCAGCTCGGCACCGGGCGGTGGAATTCGGCGCTCGATCTTGGGCTCCGCACCCACGAGAAGGGGCGTGCCAGCCAACAACGCCAGCCCCACGCAACCGACAATGCGAAATAGGTCAATGACGCCCAGCTGTCGCGGTATAGGTGCTATTCGGCGCTGATTCATGAAGGAAACCTGAGGTGTCGTCGCCGGTGTCGCGGCGAGCACGGCCTGCATGGTAACGCACGATTGGCGCGCGATCAAACGGCGCCGCGCGGCACCGGTCGAGCCGCATCGCAGTCCTGGTTGAAAAAACCAATGGTTGTTCGCAGGCGGGATCGGTACACTACATCGCAGATCGCCTCCCCACCATTCACGAGGACTAGATTATGCCGCGACACAGCTGGTTTGCTCATTCAACGCTTTCGCTGGTGTTACTCTTCGGTCTCGAGGCTCTGTCGGCGGACTCCGCCGTTGCTGTGGATAACCAAATGCTGGAGTTAACCGCTCGCAGGCGCACGACAGCGGCCGGCGACAACAACTATCAAGTCACCGAAGAATCGGTGAGCTGGGAAGCCGCGAAGACCGCCATCGTTGTCTGCGACATGTGGGACCAGCACTGGTGCCGGAGCGCTACGCGTCGCGTTGCGGAGATGGCACCCCGGATGAACGAAGTCATCAAGGCAGCTCGCCGCAAAGGTGTGTTCATTATTCACTGTCCAAGCAGCTGCATGAGTCATTACAAAGACACTCCGATGAGGCAGAGGGCACTGCTGGCACCCGAAGTCAAAACCGAGATTCCTTTGCAGAGTTGGTGCCACCTCGACTCGGCTCACGAAGCTGAACTCCCGATTGACGATTCCGATAGCTGCGACTGCTGGCCGCCATGTGATTCCGGGAGTCCGTGGAAGCGACAGATTGCAACCATCGAAATCCACCCCGATGACGCAATCACGGATAGTGCCGAAGCATTCTACTTGATGCGTGAGCGTGGTATTGCCAACGTCATCGTGATGGGAGTTCACGTCAATATGTGCGTGCTGGGTCGCCCGTTCTCGATCCGCCAGATGGTCTACCAAGGTCAGCACGTGATGCTCATGCGCGACATGACCGACAGCATGTACAATCCGCGGATGAAGCCGTTCGTGTCGCATGTCAAAGGCACCAATCTGGTCATCGAGCACATCGAGAAGTACTGGTGCCCGACAATCACCTCGACGGATCTCACCGGGGAACCTCCATTCGCGTTTGCGGAAGCGGACCAACCGCATGTGGTCTTCATGATCGGAGAACGGGAGTACGAAACCAAAAAAAGCCTGCCGACATTCGCAAAAGAGTATCTCCAGAGCAACGGATATCGCTGCACGTTCATTCACGCCGACGAAACTGATGGAAACAACTTTCCCGGGCTGCTTTCGTTGAAAACCGCTGACCTGCTGTTTCTCAGCGTGCGGCGTCGAGCCCTGCCTCAGAAACAACTGGCTCTCGTTCGCGAGTACCTCCAATCCGGTCGGCCGTTGGTCGGCATCCGCACAGCCTGCCACGCCTTCCACACACGCGGGCAACATCCCGAGGGCCATGAAGAGTGGCAACAGTTCGATCCTGAAGTGCTGGGAGGAAACTACCACGGTCATCACCCCACGGGTCCGCTGACCTCACTACGAGTTCCCGACAGCGCACACAAGCACCCTATACTGTCGGGCATCGCAATCGAGAAGTTCCTTGGAAATGGATCGCTTTACCAAGTCAGCCCGCTCCGCGATAACACGCGCCCGCTGCTGCTAGGCACGATCGCTGGGCAACCTGTGGAACCAGTCGCCTGGACCCACGAATACCAAGGAGGCCGCGTCTTCTTTACCTCGCTTGGACACCCCGCGGACTTTGAGAGCGAAGCGTTCAACCAGCTGCTCCTCAACGCAGTGCGCTGGGCCACAGGCGCTGAGTGACGCTCAAACCAGGCCCCATCTCTTGCGCATCATCCACTCGGCAGTGGCGAGGCTGACGACACCCAAGAACATCAACCACGCGTCCAGCGCCGTGTCTCCCAACTGCCACTTGGATTGCACTTCTACCGGAACATCCTGGTATTGCCTACGAATCTGCTCCAGCAATCCGGGCAGCTCTTCAGCCGCAACAGGCCGACCGCCGGAAGCACGAGTCGCGTTGGCCAGCCGGGCCATCTGTGCGTAGTCGGCGACCGGATCGCTCATTTCAACATCACGATCCATGACTTGGAATCGCGCCTCTGCTTGCCCTAGCTCTGCGCCGTCTTGAGAGGCGGTCACTTCAATCGTGTAGTCGCCAGGCTGATCCGGGGGAGGCACGACCCCCCGAAAAGAGTCTCCGTCCGCCGTAACACTAACCGATGTCGACTCTTCTCCCGACTCGCTGACGCGAGCGCGCAGCTCAACATCGGACAGCGGCTCCCCACCCACACTCAGAGCACCCGCACTGAATTCAATCGCCGCGCCGCGTCCAAATCGACGTTGGGCTAGCTGAATCCAGACATTCTCCTTCTCCAGGTCCTCGCGATGAACGAGCCACAGAATGGCCTGCCGCCAAAAGCGACGATGCTCGTTTTCGTAACCGTATTGCCACCATCGTCCGGTAGTGTTGCCCGCGAACGCCAGAACTCGACCGCGACCGTAGTTGCCGGCGACGAGCAACGGTAGGCGGCTGGCCGTTTCAAGCAATACTCGCGCGGACGCCTTGGGCCGCAGTTTGTTAGCCCCCAACAGCGGTGGCAGCGCTTGCCAACGGTCCGCATTCTCGGACTCGACTCCCAACAACGTGACGGGATGATTGGCAAGCGGTCGCGGCTGGACGGCGCCCCAGACGTGCAAGTCCTTGCTGATCGGGCGCTGAGGATCGAGATCCTGCCGCTCAAACCGGCCCATCACAACCGGCAGAACGTCCTCCCAAGGCGACCCCTGGTAGCCGCCGGCGCCGAAGCTGCTGTAGCCACCAATCATCATCATTCCCGTCCCTTCGCCCACCGCCTCGGCGATCTGCTGCATGTCCCGCTTGCTCAGCGCCGTCGCATCAACACTCTCAACGAGGATCGCGTCGTAGGGACCCCGTTTAAGGCGTGCAGCAAGATCCAGGGGCCACTGATCGCGGTTCAGGACGTTGACGAATTCGTCATCCAGCTGAATGTCGGGAGCGGCACCGATGCTGCGCCGTAGTCTCTGCTGCTCACCCACCAGGTCACCGTAGAGGTATAGAACGCGCAGGCCACCCTCGAGCACGGTCAGGAAGGATGTCAGCTCGTTGTTTTGTGTCACCAGTTCGCCGACTTGGGCAGCAGCCCGCATCGTCAGCTTGTAGTCACCAGCCGTTTGGGGAACGAGCGGAATGGAGATGGGAACGAGTTCGTCGTCGCTTCGTGCCGCGAGCTGCCGAGCTTCTACGGTCCGCCGATTCCCGCTCGAGTCCTCAAGTACCAGCTCGACCTGGATGTTCTTATTGACATAGCCGCGCACTCGCAGTGCGGCCTCGATTAGCAGCTCGTTCTTCACAAATGTGGTAAAGCGGTCGGGCATGTTCTCCAAAGAAATGTCGCGAGATTGCATCGTCGCGCCGAGTGGTCCGAAAGCAACCGTATAGAGAGGACAATCGAGGCGTGCCAGTTCACGAACTGCTTGCTGTAACTCCACCCGAGGATTCGTTGCTGTTTGCGCGCCGTCGCCGAGCACGACGACACCTGCCAGCCGCCGCCCCAATTCGTTTCTCAAAGCCTCGTCAAGACTCGATCCGATGTCAGTCTGATCTCCTTCCGCGGTCGGTGAGACCTTCAGCTTGCCCGTAGTGAATTCCACAGCATGCAGTTGGCGATCGTAGGCATAGACACGTAGTTCGAGACTCTCCGCAAACTCACTCAGCTCACCCTCGATCTGTTCCAGTAGTTCTCGCTGTGATTGCCATCGCGATCGATCGCCGGCAGCTGCAGGCAGCTGCATACTACGGCTCTGATCGAACATCAACACCAGTACTGCCGACTGGGGCGCGGTCTTCGTCGTGAAGATCGTTGGCCGCAGCATACCCACCGCCAGTAACGCGATCAGCAACAGACGCAGTCCCGCGAGGATCCGACGGCGACGCGCCGGCAACTGTTGGTATCGAGGCACGGTAAGCAGCAGCACGAGTAGAACGGCGGTCGTCAACACCACGACGAGGTAGCTGCCGAAAATCGGATTTGCGCTGAATCCCGTCATGCCGCGTTCTGATAGAATCGACTGGCCAGAAGGTGTTCGAGCCCCACGACGACCACCAGGACCACGAACAGATACGAATAAAACTCCTGTCCGATTCGCGACTGACCCACTTCGAACAGGATCTCGTCTCGCTGCCGCGCGTAATGATATCTACCTTGACCAAAGTAGTCGGCCAGCCGATCCGCTTCGAGTCTGGTGAGGTCCGTCTGGCTGGCCGGCAGGTTCACCGCGAATCCGCGAACGAGCGGACCGTCTCGCTGCCCTTTGAGCCGATAAGCGCCTGGTTGTTCGGTGTAGCGAACCGTTACGCCACCGTCGTGGGCGGTAACTTCAAAGGGCAGCTCGCCGGGTGAGAAAAGACGGTATCGCGCGGGCAGCGAGTCGTTCGGCAACTCGACAACTTCGCCAGTCTCGTAGTTCAGGCGCAAAGCACTGTCATCGATCAGATAGCCGACAATCTCGTTGGCCAGCACGAAATAAGGCCAAGCATTGTCGCTGGTCGGCAGCTCATTCCACGCTGGCCGGCCCGCGGGTGAGAGCGGGTCGGAAACCGGAGTCGTGAAGGTCAGTACGCGGCCAGCCCCGTATTGGGTCTCGACTAGCGCCGGCCGGCTATTGCTGTACGAAATCAGTACGCTGGTCTGCGGACCAATCTCCTCGAACAACCAATGACGGTTGATAGGTGAGTCCTGCCAGGGGACATTGGTCGCCTGCCCACGAAACGGTGCCAGGATCGGGTGGTTGAAGCGCGTCGGCGCAAGGAACAAATCGCGCACGCCGGCCCGCCAGCGCCGCTGCAGTTGGCCGCCGATCAGCTCGGCAGAGAGCGGTGAGTTGAATTGTTCCGCCGGATAGGCGTTGTGCCCCAAGAAGACCGCAAGGCCGCCGCCTTCCGCCACATAGCGCGCGAGGCGACTCCAAGTGGCGGGTTCGATCGGGTGCGGATCCAGCAAGCAGACCGCCGAGAACGCGGCAAGATCTTGCTGGTGGAGTTCGCTTTGGTCGACTAAGGTGCAAGCGAACCGCGCCTGCTGAAAAGCGGAGGGGGCGATCGCCTCTAGAAACAACTGCGGGTTAGCATCAGCCGATGCACCAACGAGTACTGGCCAGGCCTCGCGCACATCGACGGCGAAATAACGGACGTCGTCGATTGGCAACCCATCGCCGCCTCGCAGCTGAACCGATCCCTGATGAACACCGACAGGTAGCCCACCCAACCGAAACTCGATTCGTTGCGCCCGTGCCCGCCGTCAGCTCGAGGGAAACTTGATCACGGCGGACTGACGGCGGCAGCAACGTCGTGCCATCCACAACAACCGGGCGTTCACGATCGGGAGTTTCAACAAACAAGTCCACGGTCTCCATCTTGGCATCGTCGCCTTGGAGTTCCGTGGTCACGGTCAGTTCGCTTCCGTAAGCAACCACCTCGGCAGAAAGCTGCAGGTTTCCCAGAGACCTATTTCGCGGCCGTTCGGTCCCCACATCGATGACATAGATCGCGAGCTCTGGATCGTCTTCAACCTGTAAACGCAACAGCTCACTGGCCCGCGACGGCCAAGCTCCCTTCGTCAAGTCAGTGAAAACATATAGCTCCTTGCGACGATAGGCACTGCCTCTCAACAGCGCTATCGCGCTGCGGAGCGTCTCGGCAATGGGCTTGGAGAGAGTAGACACTTCGAGTCGATCGACCGCTTTCTTCGCTGCAGCAACATCGACAGAGAAATGGGCATCCGTCGCCACAGTCTCGACCACGGCGATTTCACTGGCCCGCGGCAGTCGCGTGAGTACCCACACTGCCATTTCACGAGCCTTCTCCAGCCGCGTCTCGTTCTCGTAGCGGTATGCCATTCTCGGCGATGTATCCACTACCAGCGCCGCGGCAACCGGCGCTCGTTGGTTTCCCAACCCTGTTGGTCGCCCGCCTGGTAACGCTGCAGAGGCGATGCCTAGAAGCACCAAGAGACAGACCGCACAGGCCACTGCCAAACTGCCAACCATCCATCTCCCACGGCGCTGCACGATCGCCAGCGCCAACACCATCGCCACGAAGCTGAGGGCAAGCAGAACGGCACCGAACACAATCCAAGAGCCAAACCTCGGCGAATCGGCACTCGGGCGGGCCAGCGCGGCGGCGAGCAACGCAACCAGCGCACAGCGTAGAAACAGGAGCAGCCAATGTCGCAACTGCAGCTTCTTCCGATTCGCTTCTCGCCGCTCTTTTAGGAACTGGAGTGCCGGAAACAGCTGTCGTTGAGGTCGGCGGCGCATGGTGAGATGGATGACGATTGGGATCGCCACGAACAACCCACCCAACAACATCGAGATGTTAACGAACGCCATCGACGCACACCGTGACGAGCAAAGCCCGCCGCACTTGCCAGCTAGAATCTCGTCTTTCGACTCTGCAAATACTCGAGCAGGGCTTTGTCAAAATGCATGCTGGTGTCCAGCGGAACGTAGTCCAGGCCGAGCTTCAGGCACTCGCTTGCGTACCGGTCTCGGAACGCCTGGAGGGTCTCCAAGTAGTCGACACGGTAGCCGCCTGCGTCCATCTGAATCGACTCGCTGCTCTCTGGATCCTCGAATTCCATCACTCCCTGAAAGGGAAAAACTGACCTCGGCTTCGTCGAGTACATGAAAGAGGATGACATCGTGGCCGCCGTGCTTTAGCCGACTCAAAGCACTCAGAATCGGATCCTGCTCACCCAGCAAGTCAGAGAAGATCATGATCAAACTGTGCTGCCGCAGCATTGCCGCGATCTGAGTTAGGCTCTGGGCCACGTCGGTGACCCCTGCCGGGCGCAGACGACTCAGGTGGGAGAGCACTGCTCCCAATTGTGTCCGTTTCGACTTCGGGGCCAAGCATCCCCGAATCTGCCGGTCAAACGTGATCAGCCCCACAGGATCGTGTTGCAGAATCATCAAATAGCAAAGAGCGGCGGCCAAGCACACCGCATAGTCAAACTTGCTGAGCTGTTGGCGGTAGGTGAAGTCCATCGACTCACTCAAGTCGATCACCAGGTACCCGGTGATATTGGTCTCCGCTTCGAACTTCTTGATGTAGTACTTATCTGTCTTGGCATAAATGAGCCAGTCGATGTCCTTGGGATCATCGCCAACCGTGTATTTGCGGTGCTCGCTGAATTCCACGGAAAAGCCGTGAAAAGGGCTGGCATGCAATCCTTGGAGAAAACCCTTCACAACAAACTGCGCTCGCAAATCAAGTCGCTTGATTTGGTTAATGACCGCGGGTTTCAGGTATTTCTCGACAGCAGACACAGGAGAAGTTCCAGTCTAAGTGGTGTACTTTGGAATCTCGGGCTCTGGAATCTCGCTCAGTAAACGCTCAACCACATCATCTGTGCTCATCCCTTCCGCTTGGGCTTGGAAGTTGGTGCTGATCCGGTGCCGAAGAACCGGCCCGGCAATCTTACGCACATCTTCGATAGCGACCGAAAAACGGCCATCCATGGCTGCGATCGCCTTGCCACCGTTGATCAGAAATTGGCCGGCACGCGGTCCAGCCCCCCAATCGACGAGCTCCTTGACGAAGTCGGGGGATTCGCTGTCGCTCGGCCGTGTAGCGCGAACGAGCCGAGCAACGTATTTGACAATGTACTCGCTTACCGCAACCGAACTGACCAACTTCTGCACCGTCAGAATCGCGCGGCCAGAAAGAACCTTCTTGACCTCGGCCCGCTCGTTGCGTGAGCTCACCGCCAAGATCCGTTCTTCCTCAGCAGCCGTGGGATACCCGACTTTGATGTTGAACATGAACCGGTCGAGTTGCGCTTCAGGGAGGGTATAGGTGCCCTCCTGTTCGATCGGATTCTGAGTGGCGATGGTGAAAAATGGTTCGGGCAGCGCGTAGGTCGACCGTCCAATGGTCACCTCCCGTTCCTGCATCGCCTGCAGCAGGGCTGCTTGGGTCTTCGGCGGAGTCCGATTGATCTCATCGGCCAAGAGGATGCTGGCAAAGATAGGACCTTCGACGAAACGGAACTCGCGGCGGCCACTTTCATCTTCGTCCAACACGTTTGTGCCGGTGATGTCCGACGGCATCAGATCAGGTGTGAATTGAATCCTCTTAAAGGAAACGTCCAGAATCTGCGCCAGAGTACTGACCATCAGTGTCTTGGCGAGCCCTGGAACACCCTCTAGTAGACAGTGGCCTCGTGTGAAGATTGCAGCGAACAGCTGCTCGATCACTTCTTCTTGCCCGACAATCACCTTCTGCAGCTCCTGCTGCATTAGCTGCCGGTGCTGGCTGAATTCCTGCAGGACGTCACCCAGACTGCGTTGTTTGGTCATGGCGTTTGGTACTAGGATGTGGCCGGGTGAAAAACTCCGGTCGACAATGGTTCGAAAGCTTGTCTTGTTTCGTAAGGCGCCGGATCATCTGGGAGGGCGAGGCTCCTGCGGAGCCGTTTGTTTGCGCCCTTCGGCTCGGCAGGAGCCTCGCCCTCCCGCAGGAGCCTCGCCTAGGGTGATGAAATGTGTCAGGTCAAGACCATTCTGTTTCCAACGGTTTCTGTTCCGCGTAAGGCCAGGTTTAGGAGCCAGACGTAGTCTTGACGTTACCCTCCCGCTCGCGGGAGGCTCGGACGCGATAGCGTCCGGGGAGGGCCCCCAGGTTGTCGGCGACTTTGTCTCTCGGACGGCGTCTCCTCAGATTGTATGCCGCCTTAGCCGAAAGGGGCATCGCCCCGCCTTGTTTGCCTCCTTAACTGCTGAATCCTAAGATATTTGGGGCGCCCTGCAGGGCAACGGCACCAGGAACAGTCTGATGCGGCTAGAAAAGCGAATCTCCCTCGTCTGCCTGCTGTCAATTGCATTGATCGTCCGGATCGCTCCGGCAGAAATCACCGATTCCGAGGTGCACACGGCGATCCGCAATGGCATTTCGCATTTAGCAAAGCAACAGAAGGCTCGTGGAAACTGGGCTGACCGCACCGGCTATGTCGGAGGCACGACGGCACTCTGCACATTGGCGCTGCTCCACGCCGGTGCCGACGTACAGTCCCCAGAGATACAACGCGGCCTGCGTTATCTGCGTGCGCTGGGTGCGCCTCAGATGGTGTACGTGGCATCGCTCCAGACAATGGTCTTCTGTGCCGCGGAACCGGAGAAAGACGCGGCTTTGATCAGCCGCAATGTCCGCTGGTTGGAGCAGCTTCAGATCAAGAGTGGACCGATGGCCGGAACCTGGGGGTATTCCGAACGCCAGGGCACGGGAGATAACTCGAACAGCCAGTTCGCATTGCTGGCCCTGCATGAGGGGCAGCGGGTCGGCATCGAAGTCCAGGAATCGACTTGGAGCCTCGCGCTGGAGTACTGGTTACGGACTCAACGTCCCGATGGCGGCTGGCCCTATGTGCCCGGAGGTCCTGCAAAGGGAAGCATGACCTGCGCTGGAATCGCATCGGTCATTATCGCCTCGGGTAAAGTGACTGGTGGTGACGCAGCAGTGGTCGACGGGGAGGTGCAATGCTGCGGCGAGCAAGCTGACAACCGAGCAGTGCAGCGAGCCCTCGCGTGGCTCGCTACGAGCTTTTCGGTTTCGCGGAATCCTAACTCCAATCGGCGCGAAGAACGCACCTGGCTCTACTACTACCTCTACTGCGTTGAGCGCGTCGGCCGGTTGACCGGACAACGATTCATCGGTGGTCACGATTGGTTTCGTGAAGGGGCCGAGTTTCTCGTCGATCAACAGAACTCGCTCACTGGCTCTTGGCGAGGCGAGCATTTGGAAGAGCAGAATTCGCTGGTCGCCACATCCTTCGCCCTGTTGTTTCTCTCCAAGGGACGACGACCGGTTGTGATCTCCAAGTTGAAACATAGCGACGGTCAAAGCTGGGACGTGCACCGCAGTGCCGTGCAGAATCTGACAGCGCGGATCGAACAGAGCTGGCAGCGGGATCTGACCTGGCAGACGATCGATCTACAGGTCGCCACAGCCGAGAACCTACTGCAGAGTCCCGTCTTGTTCCTCAGTGGCAAGGAAGCGCTGCGGCTGACCAGCGCTCAGCAGGAAAAACTGCGAAAGTTCGTCAATTTGGGAGGATTTATTTTTGCCGAGGCGTGCTGTGGAAGCAGCGATTTCGATGCCTCTTTCCGCGCACTCATGAAGGAGTTGTTCCCCGACAGCGGTCTGAGGCTCCTGCCCCCCGACCACCCGGTATGGTACGCCGAGGAGCGCGTGCGGGCCGACCATCTGCCGCCTCTGTATGGTGTCGAAGCGTGTTGCCGTACGAGCGTGGTCTACTGTCCGGACGATCTATCTTGCTACTGGGAATTAAGTCGCAGCGGTCATGACAGGGATTATCCTCCAGCAATTCGCGAGCTGATCGAATCTCGCATGCGGATCGGCCAGAACGTCATCACGTACGCGACCAACCGAGAGCTAAAGAATAAACTCGAGCGCCCGACGCTGGCGGCGAATCAGGCGTTGCAGCAGCCTACGCGGGGCGTGCTGTACATCCCCAAACTTGTGTACGACGGCGGTGGCGACGATGCACCCAACTCGCTGCCAAACCTACTGAACTTCGTCGCGGCTACAGCGCAGATGCGCGTTGGTATTGAAAACCGTCTGATCGCTGCCACAGATCCCGCTATCCACGATTACCCGCTGCTATTCCTGCACGGACGCCGTGACTTCCGGTTTCGGGCCGAAGAGCAGCGAGCGATAGCTCGGTATCTCGAACAGGGAGGACTGGTGTTTGCCGACGCCATCTGTGGCAGCCGCGAGTTCGCAGATGCGGTTCGCCGCGAGTTCCGTGTTATCTTGCGGGGGCAGTCGTTGCGCCGGGTTCCGCCGACCCACGCGCTGTTTAGCGACCAATTCCAAGGATATGATCTTTCCGGCGTCACACTCCGCGATCCGCTGGTGCGCCGTGAAGGCGATCCGTTGAGCGCCAAACTGACGAAGACTTCACCATTGCTCGAAGCCGCAGCGATCGACGGTCGGTTGGCAGTCCTTCTGTCGCCGTATGACTTGAGCTGCGCGTTGGAATACAGCGCTTCGCTGGAGTGCCGTGGTTACATCAAACAGGATGCTGCGCGAATTGGTCTGAACGTGATTCTGTTCGCACTGCAACAATAGCCGATCCCGCGGCGCCCATAGGCGGGAAGTTCACAGACTGTGGCAGCGACGGTGATCAGCTTACAACAGCTAGCCGGTTACGGCAGTTCGAACACCGATTGGCTCTTGACGATGGCGTAGTCGTCCGGGAACGTATGGAACGCCTGCACCAGCATGTTGCGGTTCCTCGTTTCGACATTGATGTAGCTGAGAGCCCCCAATGTCATCCGCCCGCTCGACTCGAAAGTGTGCAACAGCCCCTGCCGTTCGCCGTCGGCCGTCAGTTCCTGGTGAAACATCCAAAACACATCAGGCGAAACAGGCTCGAGCTGAAAACTGACTTGGTAGGTCACTCCGCCGCGGCACTCAATCCGGTCGCTCCGCTCACCTTTCAGCTTATAGGAGAGCAGCCGACGCTTTTGAGGGAGCGGGTGATGGGCTGAACAGGCGACTTCGGTCAGAGTCATGCCTTCGTAGCGCCAGGTAACGACGTGTCCGGCGGAAGTGATATCGATTTTCGCCCGATACCCACCTCGCTCGATCTCACGCGTCTGGTAAACCTCGAACAGCTCGGGGTGCAGTGAACGACCGTAAAGTTGGAAAGCCAGTTCGGCGACTCTGGGTCTTACCGATAACACGTTATGAGTTCCTTGTCGCGACCCGCTATGGGTCGCGGAATCGGTGAGTATGACGTTGGTGATGGACCGAGAACGAACTTGCATGCTCTAAAGACGTAACCGAGCGACGCCAGACCGTCTCTGCTGCGCCCATTATAAGCTTAGCTCCGGACACCAACAAAGCCACTTTGCTGCGCGGCCAAGATGATTGTCCGTTGGGGGTTGACAAAGCAATCGTTGGATGTTCTCGGCCGTCCTGCTAGCAGCTTTGTTGCACTTTTTTAGCCAACGAGAATGTCGTACAGCGCATGTGATCCGACAGCGATTCCAAAGCCGCGAAAGAGAAACAGCAACGAAAAGACAGCGCCTGCTGTGAATCGAAACCAAAACACCGACCACACAAACGGCTCGCCAACACAAGTCAGCCAGCCGTTCGCACCGATTTCGAAACGGTGGTGAGCTGCTGCAAAAACGAGACTGCAAATCACAACGGATAAGGTGAGACTTTTCCACTGCGGCGTGCCCAGTAGCCGCAAGCCGACAACGAGCACTGGCAACAAGATTAGGCGGAAAACGAGTTCCTCGTAGATACCTGCACCGATGTAGGAAACGGCGTCGCGCGCCGACACGAGTGCAGTAGCGGCCGGATTGGATTCGATAGCCAAGAGCGAGTGGTGCAGCTGAGCGACGAAGATCAGCACGGCGCCGTAGCCGAGTGACTCCAGCACCATCCCGTAGAGGACTCGGCCCGGCAGCCGCCAGGCTTCACGCGAAACGTGGTGCCAGGCGAGCAATAGCCCGCAGGTCAGCAACGGCAACAGGAAATACTGGGTGAATCCTAGGAACTCAAGCGTTTGCCGGAGCCAGACGTCGGCACCATTTCGCATCGCGTGGGGCCCCAGTACGAGCAATCCGGCTTCGTAGGCAACGAGCAACGGGACCACGAAGACCAGATTGACCAAGGGTCGACCGGTCTCTTCCCAGTATTGGCATAGCGCGCTGGCCGGCTCCTTCATCGAGTCCCCCCTGGGATGAAGCACGTCGGGTTCTTCAGTTTCAGTTTCGGCAAGACAAGCCACGCGGCTTCAATTCAGAGGTAATCAGACCGGTCATGCCGACGTTGTCCCGCCAAACCACTTAGTCCATAATCTACGGGCATCCCTTGGACGAACGCCATCGAATCGCGTGGGGTACGCTGCTATGCCGATCGAGTTCTTTTGCCCCGGCTGCGGTCATTTGATGCGAACTCCCAGCGACACCGCAGGACGAAAGGGACGTTGCCCGAACTGTGAAATCAAGGTCCAAATCCCCGACACAACGTTGACCACCAGAGAGGAGACACGGCTCGACTCTTCAGCAAACGGCGAGCAAGAAGAGTACGCCGAGTCCAGGAAGCTTGAGTTTTATTGCTCAAGTTGTGGGAAGCAGGTCCGCGTCGCCGAGTCGGCAGCCGGTCAACGAGGACAGTGTCCTCGTTGCCAAGCCGTGGTCCGAATTCCGGACAACGAGTAGCTGAAAGCGATCCGCCACTTTTTAGGAAGCAAACTACATGGTCTTCTTGGACTACCTCGTACTGCTCGGCTACTTCGTCCTGGTAATCGGCATCGGCATCTACAGCGCCCGCAAGGACACCGTCCAGGAGGACTTTTTCCTAGGCGGACGCTCATTCGGCAAGCTGCTACAGACGTTTGCCGCCTTCGGCGCCGGTACGGGGTCGAGCGATCCGGTCGTCACTGCCCGTACAACTTTTACGAGTGGTATGAGTGGCATGTGGAGTGTGATGTACTGGCTGTTCGTGACGCCTTTCTACTGGATTGCGGCTATCTGGTATCGGCGGATGCGGCACCTGACCCTCGGCGACTGGTTCGTGGAACGGTATGAATCAAAAGCACTCGGTGCTGCCTATTGTGTGTTCGGCGTCTCCTTTTTCATGGTCTATGGATCGATGTTTTTTTCGGCCATTGGCAAAGTCGCCGCACCTTTGCTCGAGTTCGAGGTAATTAATCTGTTCGGCGAGGCATACCCGATCGAATACGTGCTGGTGCCAGTGATCGGGGTCGTGGTGCTGGTTTACGGGATTCTGGGTGGTTTGCGGGCTGCCTACTTCACCGACTTGGTCCAGGGTATCTGCATCATCGTGCTGTCGATCATCTTAGTCCCTTACGGCTTGCGCGCGTTGGTCGAGAAGTTCGGAGACCCGGCCAGCGATGATCTCCTGGCGGGGTTCACCTACATGCATCAACAGCTGCCGCCCGAGCACTTCGACATCTTGGGATCCAACACTGGCAGCGAATTCCCGCTGCACCGGATCATTGCGGTGGTCTTGATCAACCTCGTCGGTATTGTTGTGCAGCCACACTTCATTGCTACGGGCGGTGGATCCGCAAAGACCGAAAACACCGCCCGGGTGGGTTTGGTCGTCGGCAATTTCCTCAAGCGTTTTTGCACGGTGGGATGGGTCCTGACCGCCTTGATCGCTCTCGCGTTGTACGCCGACGACCCGGAGTTGTTACTCGATCCCGGTAAGACATGGGGGGTCGCATCCCGCGAGCTCTTGGGTGCGGGGTTGACGGGCCTCATGTTGGCCTGCTTGCTGGCCGCTCTGATGAGCAGCATCGACGCCTATATGATTGTTGGCTCCGCTCTGATGGCCCGCAACATCGTGGCACCCTATGTCAACCCGAACGCGTCCGAACAGTATTACGTCAACGTCGGTCGTTTCACGGGTGCCATCATTGTGGGCGGCGCAGTGATCATCTCGCTGTTCTATATGGATGTCTTCGAACAGCTTCAACTGACCTGGGTCTTCAACGTACTGTTCGCGGCGCCATTCTGGATCGGCATGTATTGGCGACGCGCCACTACCCTGGCAGCCTGGATCACTGTCGCTTTCAACGTGCTGGTGTTCTTCGTCGTCCCGTATACCGCGCCCCGACTCGCGCCGACGCTGCGGGACCATCCGAGCTACCTGTTGACGAACAACATCGTTCGAACCGTGACCAAACGACCCGCGGCGCCAACCGATATCGAGAAACGCAATGCCGAGATAGCGAATTGGGAGACCATGTCAGCCGAGCTCGCGCCTCAGGCGGACGAGGCCGGGCAAGAGTTCATCCGGGCATTAGATGCGGCTCGCTCGGACAATGGCGGCGAAGATTATTCCCTGAATTCACTGCGCACGCTGCAGTTGGCAACCGAACGGCTGCGAACCGTTCAACAACAGCTGTCTGGGTTGGGCGACAAGCCGCTTCCGCTACAGCTCGGCGACGAGATCGATGACACTCAGCAGAGCGGAGGAATGGGAGTATTTTGGCCTGGCGGTGTCAAACCCATTGATGAAGATGGAAACGTCTTGACCGACGTGTTGCCGCAGCCCGTGGGTGAACCACGGATTGTCGATAACACGACGGAGGTCACTCTGAGATATCCCGACGACGTACGGCTGCGCGGATTCGGGAACTTCCAGCTGGATTTCTTGCTCTACAAATGGGTCGGTGTCCCGCTGCAGTCCATGAGCGACGCCGCACTAGATACACTCTCGTTACCTCCCAAGATTATTACACCTTTTTTAGTGATGATCCTGTTCAGCCTGATCACACGGCGCAATTCAGAGGAAGGACTGGACCGCTACTACGCCAAGATGAAGACCCCTGTTGATCCGGATCCACAAACCGACCGCCAAAAAGTCGAGCAGTCATATGCTCAACGTGAGCAACTCGAGTCAAAAAAGCTGCTGCCTGGCTCGAGCTTCGAATTTCAAAAGCCGACAGCGGCCGATGTGATTGGATTTATTGTCTGCTTTGCAGTCTGTTTCGGCATTATCTGGCTGGCTTCCTATGTCGCGAGCTTTGTTCCCTAGACGGCGGTTGCACCCGATCCGCTCTTGCTCGCTTGCCCAGCGGGGCGTCAGCTGTACGTCCTTGACGGGTTTGCCGAAGATCTATTAGAATCTGCGCCCAAGTTACATCACTATATGGGTTTGTGCAGATTTCACGCGGCGTCTTGGCGGAGCGATCCATGCCCGATTCGGAAATAGACAAGGGTGACGTGTTCGACGAGCAACGGCTCGAACGACTCGTTGCGCTGATGAAAGAGCATGGGCTCAGCGAGGTGGAACTGCGCGATTCGAACCATCAAATACGGATCTGTCGCACGTTTCCCGCGGGCCCGCCAGGATACGCGCCCCAGTTTCCGGCAGCTGCCTACGCGCCGCCGCCCGCGGCCGCGTCCTCACCGCCGAGCAATCCGGCAGGCAGCGCAGCCCCGCCAGAAAGCGATAGCATCGTGCTCATCACGAGCCCGATGGTGGGTACTTTCTATTCGAGGCCGAATCCCAACGCCTCACCGTTTGTGAAAGTTGGGGACCACGTCGAGCCGGAGTCGACCATCTGTATCATCGAAGCCATGAAGGTCTTCAATGAGATCCCAGCTGAGGTGCGTGGCAAGATTGTGGCGGTTCTGGTCGAGGACGAAGATCCCGTCGAGTTCGGAAAGCCGCTGTACAGGGTAGACACGAAAGGATAGTGTCCCTGGTGCAGGTTTCCGGTACCGCAGTTCCAGCTGGCCCGGTGTCTGGCATCTCGTGGGGCCGCTCGGCGTTTCGGTCCCGCAACAACCCAGCTTAGCATTTCACTCGGACGTCGATGTACAAACGCATTCTGATTGCGAATCGCGGAGAAATTGCTTTGCGGGTAATCCGCGCCTGCAGGGAGCTCGGCATCGAGAGACCGTTGCTGTCTACAGTGAGGCGGACCGGGACATCGGTTACCTCGCCTTGGCGGACGAAGCGTACTGTATCGGCCCCCCCCGAACTGCGAACAGCTACCTCAAGATCGACCAGATCATCAGCGCCGCCGAAGTGGGAAACGTGGAAGCGATTCACCCGGGGTACGGCTTTCTGGCAGAAAACGCCCATTTCAACGAGATCTGTCGAAGTTGCAAGATCGACTTCATCGGCCCTTCGCCGGAAGCAATGGGAGATGTTGGGCGACAAAAATCGCGCAAGGGCCATCGCCCGCGAGTCTTCGGTGCCCGTCGTGCCGGCAGCGGTGGGGTTGCTAGAGAGCGAGGGGGAGGCAGTCCAGATCGCTCACGAGATCGGATTTCCCGTACTAATCAAAGCCACAGCCGGAGGGGGGCGGCAAGGGCATTGCGCGTCGCCGCCAACGAGCTTGTCTTGAAGACGGCCTTTCAACAGGCGCGTTCCGAAGCTCAAGCCGCATTTGGCGACGCGGGAGTCTATCTCGAAAAGTACATCGAGCGGCCACGGCATGTGGAAGTCCAAATCCTGGCTGACCACCACGGAAATGTGGTGCATCTTTGGGAACGAGAATGTTCCACGCAACGGCGCCACCAGAAGTTGATCGAAGAAAGTCCCGCACCGAACCTACCGCAAGAGACACGGGAAGGCTATGTGCCAAGCCGCCGCTCGTCTGATTCGCAGCGCGAACTACACCAATGCGGGTACCGTCGAGTTCATCGTTGACCAAGACAATCAGTTCTATTTCATCGAAGTAAATGCCCGGATTCAGGTCGAGCATCCTGTCAGTGAAATGGTAACGGGAATCGACTTGATTCGTGCGCAGATTGCCGTTGCTTCGGGCGAGGCACTGCCGTTTCGCCAGGCGGACGTCACGCAGCGCGGAACGGCGATTGAGTGCCGGATCAATGCTGAGGATCCGGAGCGCGGATTCCAGCCATGTCCGGGGAGAAATCACACAGATGTTCATCCCGGGGGGCATGGGAGTTCGTTTCGATTCGCATGTACATTCCGGCTACACCGTGCCACCGCATTATGATTCGCTGATCGGCAAACTGATCGTGCACCAACCCACGCGCCCCGAAGCGATCGCGTGTATGCTCCGCGCGCTGGACGAGTTCCGGATTGAGGGCATCAGAACGACGATTTCCTTTTCACCGGCGACTGCTTCAACATTCCGTTTTCGTCGATGGCTGGGTCGATACGACCTTCGTGGAACGGGAGTTCTTCAACCCATAGGCACAGTGCGGAGTCCGCCCATCCGAGCCACCGGCCTTCTGACGCCGGTCGCCTTGGCGGGACGCGGTTCGACGAATACAATCTGGCAGCAATCTGAGTGACTGTGGTTCTGGGTGGGGGGTGCCGGGAACGACCCCGGCTCCACAGGGACTGATTCACGAAGGTCCTTGGTGGGTTTGCCATGGCCAGGAGGACAAGCGACTAACCAGGCGTATTGATGGGCTACGTCGAGAAGCGCCGTGAGGGCTGACGTAGCACATTGGCACTGGCGACCCCGCGCGGCTGAGCGCTCGTGAACAATCCGGGTCGATCGTCCTCCGCGCCGAGTACTTTGTGGGAAAGGAGTATGGCGATGGCCAGTTCTCTCTCCGGGCCGGAACGGACCGTTTCCGACATTCGACGTGTTGCCCTCCTGTTTGCCGGTGGTCCTGCTCCCCGCGGGCGAACGCCGTCATCTCGACCTGCGCCGTGTCGTTCCTGCGCGGTGGGTTCGAAGTGATCGGAATCCGCCACGGTTATTCATCGCTGATCGACTATTCGCCGGATGAGCCGCTACGGGAAGGCCTTGACTACATGCAGATCACGCATCAGGTCATCAAGCGGACGCGGAACTCTCAAGGTATCCTGATAGGCACGGCAAGAACGAATCCAGGCAAAGATGTCGCCGACCCGAGCCATCTCGAGGACCCCGAACGAGTCGCACCTCTCCGCCGAACCTATGAAGGCCTGCGGTCGCTGAACGTGGGACGCACTGATCTCGATCGGCGGCGATGATACGCTCAAAACCGCGAACAAACTGAAGCTGTTCCAGGACCGGCTGCCGGCGACCGCCAAACGCATTCCCGTTGTGCATCTACCAAAGACAATTTGACAACGACTATTTCGGGATTGACTTCACCTTCGGATTCTTCACGGCGGTGGACACACTGGCCTCTGAGATTCGCAATCTGCTGCACGACGCCGAGGCGAGCCGCTCTTACTTCTTGGCGGAGACTATGGGCCGCAGCGCCGGCTGGCTGGCCTATGGTGCTGCGATCGCAGGAGAAGCGAGCCTGGTCATCAGCGTAGAAGACGTCGCAGATGACTACGCCGACGAAGAAGATTATCTGGACCCTTCGACCCAGAGAATGACAAGGCGGCCGACGATGAAGGTCGATCGTGTTATCGAGCGAATCGTGAAAACGATGGTCGCGCGAGAAGGTGAAGGCAAGGGCTACGGAGTCATTGTGATCGCCGAAGGGTCTGGCGGAGTTCCTGCCCAACCGGTATCTGGAAGGCATCCCCCGTGACGACCACGGCCATATCTCGATCTCGGACGTCGAGCTGGGGCGCATGTTCGCCGAACTGGTCGCGCAGAGATACCGTCAGGAGACGGGCAGGTCGCGCAAAAGTCACCGGACTTCAGTTGGGCTACGAATCTCGTTTGCGCAAAGCCGAACGCCTTCGACGTCATGCTGGGTAGCCAGCTAGGTGTTGGAGCGTACCGGGCGTTTGGTCGAGGAACAGCACAACGGAGTCATGGTCTCCGTTTCCGGCCAGCTTGAACTTCATTACGAGCCGTTCGAGAGGCTCGTCGATCCCGAAACTCTAGTGACCAAGGTCCGTTTCATCGAAAAAGGCAGCGACTTCCATAGTCTCGCGAGGTTCCTGGAAACCGACGTCAACTTCTAGCTCGCAAGGTAGACGACCCGCGCCTCGAGCGGATTGGTTTCCAACACCGCTATTGACGGCTTACCGTAGCTCCAGCCGCTGGTCTCGCCCGGATTGAGGAACAGCCGTCCCCGCTCGTCACGCGAAATGCTGGGTTTGTGAGTGTGCGCGAACACAACGACATCGGTGTCACCGTAGTCTCCTTGCAACAGAGCAAGCTGGTGGGTAACGAGGATTCTCGTGCCATCGGGAGCGCGAAAACCGAAAGGTGGATCTCCTACCTCGCCGATGATCTGCAAGCCACCTCGGATCCCCAGCCGGTTGCCTTCATTGTCCCCGAAGCTGGCGACGAGCCGCGCCTGCAGTCGCCTCAGGGGCGGTATGGCAAACGTCGACACGAAGTCACCGGCGAAGACGACGAGTTCGCAGTTTCGCTCGTTGAACTCGGACACAGCTCGCCGAATGTTGTCCAGGTGGTCATGGGTATCGGCGAAGACTCCTATTCTCATCTCCCTCACCTCAGACCGAGGACACTACGAGCTCAACGTTCCCTTAGTACTCGGTATGCCGGTCATACGGGGGTCGGCCTCGAGGGCCACTCGTAGGGCTCGCGCTGCGCTCTTGAAGATAGCCTCACTGATGTGGTGGCTGTTTCGACCATGATGCAACACAATGTGCAGATTGCAGAGCGCGTTCGCGGCAGCGGCCTGCCAGAAGTCCTCGACCAGCTCGCTGTCGAACTCACCGATCTTAGCCGTGGGAAAATCTGCGTCGAAGACAAGGAAATAGCGGCCGCTGAGGTCAATCGCCGCCGTTACCAACGTCTCCTCCATCGGCAAGGTAAAGTGTCCGTAGCGGCGGATTCCTGTCTTGCCTCCGGCTGCTTGCCGGATGGCCTGTCCGAAACAGATGCCAACATCTTCAACCGTGTGGTGCTGGTCGACGTGGAGGTCACCCTGTGCTTGAATCGACAGGTCTAGAGCACCGTGTTTCGCCAGCAGTTCGAGCATATGATCGAGGAAACCAACGCCAGTCGCTATCTGCGCCTGGCCGCTGCCATCGAGGTTCAGTTCCAACGTGATGTCGGTCTCTGCGGTTTTTCGCTGAATCGTCGCCGTGCGGTTCATTGAGTTGGCCTAAACAAGGTTCGACAGCAGGGTCAAGCACGCATCCATCTGGTCGTCGGTGCCAACACTAATCCTGAGACCGTCGCCCCAGTTTGGATAGTTCATGTATCGGACGAGCACCTGGCTCCTTTTGAGACTCTCATAGAGAGGTCGCACAGGCTGGTCTTTCCGCGTGCACCAAACGAAGTTCGCCTTTGACGGCACGACCGAAAATCCCATCTGTAGCAGATCCGACGTCATGCGTTCGCGAGTCGCAATTACACGGCGGCAGTTTTCAGCAAGCCAGTCCTGGTCGTCGATCGCTGCGGTGGCGCCCGCGATCGACAGGGCATCGCAGTTGTACGAGTCCTTGACCTTCATCAGCTGGCCAATGATCGCCGGCTGCGCGATCAGGAACCCGAAACGGAGGCCGGCCAGTCCGTACGACTTGCTCATCGATCGAAGAACCATCAAGTTGTCGCATTGCTCGACGAGCCTCAGACAATGCTGGTCGGCAAAATCCGCGTAGGCTTCATCAAGCAGCAAAGGACAGGGCAATCGGTGTGCAAGCTCCAACACCTCGGCCGGCGTAATCGTTGTACCCGATGGGTTGTTCGGGTTCGGCAGGAAGGCAAGTCGTAGGTTGCCGGCATTGTCAGCAAACGCTGACGAGAGCGACCAGTCTGGATTGAACGCAATCTCCTGACACGCTGTCCCCTGTATCTCCGCCAGCGTCTTATACAGTACATAGCTGGGGTACGGCACCCTCAGCAACTGGCCTTCGCCGACCAGGCAGCGGATCACAATCGTGAGCACATCGTCGCTGCCGTTCCCACAGAGGATCCAATCTGGATCGACGCCCAAGACCTCGCCCGCCCGCCGGCGGAACGAACTGGCAGTTGGGTCGGGGTAGCGAACGAGTCCGGTGACCAGCGCTCGATCGATCGCCTGAATCACACGTGACGAAGGAGGATACGGGTTCTCATTCGTGTTCAGCTTGATGCACTTACCGGCTCGCGGCTGCTCCCCCGGCTTGTAGCCGGACATCGCGGCAATGTTCGGTCGCACGAAGTTGGTCATCGTTGTCAGAAGTCCGTGGTCGATTTGTGGAATAGCAGCTTGCAGTGGGTCCCGCCGCTCAGTCGCTTTGGGGTGCAGCGAGGCGAACGTCAACGCTGTTGCGATGAGCGGTCAGCCCTTCCTTGTCGGCCATTCTCTGCACGTCGGGCGCAACCTGACGGAAGCCGCACTCGTCAAAGTGAATCACACTGCTACTGCGGAGGAAGTCGTTCGCCGACAGCCCAGAGGCCCAGCGGGCGGTCCCGCCCGTCGGTAACACGTGGGACGGACCAGCGGCGTAGTCTCCTAGAGCCACAGGGCTGTAGTTGCCCAGAAAAACCGCCCCTGCCGCATGCAGCTTCCCCAATAGTTTCTCGGGATCGTGCGTAGCGATATGCAGATGTTCCGGCGCAATCTGGTTTGTCACCTTGCATCCTTCGTCCTCGTCTCGGACCAGAATCAGGGCCCCGAAACTCTCTAGGCTCTGCACGGTCAGCTCACTGCGCGACAACCGAGTCACTTGGCGTTGAACTTCTTCAAACGTGGCGTCCAGGACAGTTCGATCCCAGCTGACGAGTATACTTGCTCCGGGCGCATGTTCGGCCTGCGCCAGCAGATCGGCTGCCGCGAACGCGGGGTTCGTTGTGCGATCGGCGATCACCACGACCTCGCTTGGTCCAGCAATCGAGTCAATGTCGACCTGACCATAGACATGCTGCTTGGCCAGTGCAACAAACAAATTTCCGGGACCTACGATCTTGTCAACCGCCGGGAGCCCCTCAACACCGTACGCCATGGCGGCTACTGCTTGGGCTCCGCCGATGCGGTAGACCTCCGTGACTCCCACTTCGCGACAGGTCGCGAGCACATCCGGGTTGTTCGCCCCGTACTCTGTCGGCGGGGCGACCACCGCCACCTGGTCGACGCCGGCGACCTGGGCAGGCACGACAGTCATCAGAACCGTGGACGGATACGCGGCCGCGCCCCCCGGTACACATACGCCAACGCGCCGCAAAGGAAGGTATCTCTGCCTGAGGACGACACCATCCGGCCGTTGAGCCACAACGTCTCGGTGCAGGATCGCCCGTTGAAAGTCGGCGATGTTTTCGCGTATCCGCCGCACAGTCGCCAAGAAATCCGGATCTGCCTGAGCGTACGATCGCTCGATCTCCTCTTCGCTGACCCGTATCGTCTGTGCGTCGAGCTGTTTCTTGTCGAGGCGCTCGCAGTAGTCCAACACCGCACGCAACCCCTTGGCGCCGACGTCTCCGCAGATCTGCTGGACAACCTGTTGCGGAGAGAGTGGCTGACCGAAAACTTCGACAGTCAACTGCCGACCGGCCGGGCTGACAACATCCCCACGGGGACTCAGCTTCTCGCGCAGCTCGCGCAGCCGCTGCGCAACATCATCGCGACTGGTGTCGATTCGCTGAATAGTTACGCCCATCATGCATCGCCCGACTAGAAGGAAGGTCAACGAACTCCCTATTTTGTTCGCGTTTTTTCCTCAGGAATAGTGCAAATCGCACGTCGGCGGTTTCGCTTGCCGCCAGCTGGCAGCTCAAGTCAGTCCCAACTCTACTCGCCGGGGAAGGACAACGCGATCCACTTCACTTCCAGCTGGACGCCCGGCTCGACCCGCACGGTCATCTGATGTTGGCCGGTTTGTGGTACTGACAGGTAGTGCTCGTCGACAACAAATGAATCACTGGGCTGGACCCCACATCGTATCTCCTCATCCCCCACACCGAGCAGATAGGCGCCTCTGCCGCCGGCGCGGCGCGTGACCCTGATCAAGAAAACACGCTGGGGAGGCAGTTTATGGACTTGAAAATGCCAGCAAGCGACGTCCCCGTCGCCTGCCCAACCGCTCAGCAGGTCGTCAAAACCGGCGCTGGTCAGCTGCAATTCTCCGGTTAGCGCGGCCAGCGAGGGGGCTAGATTCACCGCTCCATTACCCTCCTGCTGAACTGGCAACGGAGCTGGCGAAGCAGACGGCGGTGTCTCCTCAACCGGCGGACGACTCGTCGGGGTATTGGGAGTGCTGGCAAGCTGACGCCGGATGTTGCCAAAGTACCAAACACCGCACGCGATCACTCCCATCGCAGCCAGGGCGATGGGCGGAAACCAAAGCCGCCGGTAGTAAGGGACAGGTTGGGTGAGTTGCCCGTGGGCAACCTGGATCGGTTCGGGCACTACCATTGGGTCGGGCGGAGCCACCGACTGCACACGATCGTCGGCAGCCGGTTGGCGCAGTGTCTGATCGTAGGCGGCCTTGGTGTCGGGGCTCAGCAGGCAGAGCTTGGCGGCCGAGATCTCGTTCAGAAGTTGCTGCGTTTCAGCGGAATGGGGACCAGTCTGGTACTGGCGGACCAACAACATCCGCTGATCAGCCGCCCGCTCGATCGTAGCGGAATCGGCTTCGAACGTCTCCAGGCCCAGTAGTCGATAGTGATCAATCGGCCGCTCGTGAACGAAGATTCCGAGCCATTTGCGGTAGGGATCGAACGCGGCCATCGACCGTGAACCAGGTGCAGAGGAAGGGACTTTCTTCACGATAGCCACTTGGGGCCAGACCGTCCACCGTTGCCGCGATGCGATCACGAGCCTAGCCCGAATTATTCATGAGCGATCTGCTGCGAGGTCGTAAGTCCATCCGTGGCTTCGTCATGCTTCACAATTCTCCCTCGACGTATTGCTCCAATACGCCTGCGGAAGAATTGCTCGCCTTCCTTGCCACGAACGTACTTACAACCTCTCGCCACGATCTTCATGAATTATCCGGGCTAGCATTCCCTCGGGAGGGGCAAGACAGATGTCGGTTGTGACTCACGCGGATCTGCATCGAATCGGCCAGGAGGAGTTCGGGGAGATTGCCTATCGCATCCTCCAGCAAATCTTCATCCTGCACAATGAACTGGGCCGGTTTCTTGACGAGGAGATCTACAAGAACGCTGTTGTCCGCCGACTAGAAGGAGCTGAAAGCAACATCCGAATTGAAGTCCGGTATGAGGACTTCGCGAAACAGTATCTTGTCGACTTGCTCGTAGATGGCGGGGCACTGTTCGAGCTAAGGGCCGTTCGCACCCTGGGCGCAGAGCATCGCTCGCAACTGCTGAACTACCTCATGCTCACCGGACTGTCACATGGAAAGCTGGTCAACATGCGAACCGATCTGGTTCAGCATGAATTCGTCAACACGAGTCTAACGCTAGGCGATCGGGCAACGTTTCAGATTCTGGTCTCCGATTGGAAGGACCCGGTTCGGGACGGACGGTCGTTTCAAGCATGGTTCGAGGGCTTCCTGCGCGAAGTTGGCGTTGGGCTGGATCTACACCTCTATCAGGCTGCTGTCTCACATTTCTTCGGTGGAACGGTTCAAGACATCAACATCGAAGTCGACGGTAACGTCGTTGGATCTCAAAGGGTCCAACTAGCAACCGTCGATTGGGGTGTGACAGTCACGATGCTTGTCCAGCAACGTAGTTATGAAGAACATCTGCGCCGCTTCCTGCGTCACACACCGCTCAGTGGCATACACTGGATCAACATCACGCGGCGGGCGGTTACGTTCAAGTCACTCCCAAAAGCAGTTTGAAGCTACGCCATCTTTCTGTCCCAATTTTTTTTCTGTCATCCAAAATCTGCTCGCCGATCTGCTTAACGACAGAAAGATTGGGACAGAAAAATCGACTACTGCTACGTCTTGCGGCCAGGTGATCGATGTTCTGCTACCAGCAGCACGCACGTCGGACGGGCCTGCACTGGATCAACATCACGCGGCAGGGCAGCTACGTTCAGGTCACTCGAGAAGTTTGAAGCTACGCCATCTTTCTGTCCCAATTTTTCTGTCATCCAAAACCTGCTTGCCGATCTGCTTAACGACAGAAAGATTGGGACAGAAAAATCGACTACCGTTACGTCTTGCGGCCAGGCGATCGATGTTCTACTACCGGCAGCACGCACGTTGGACAGCCTGCACTGGATCAACATCACGCGGCAGGCAACTGCGTTCAAGTCACTCAAGAAGGTCTGAAGCTACGCCATCTTTCTGTCCCAATTTTTCTGTCATCGAAACCTGCTCGCCGATCTGCTTGACGACAGAAAGATTGGGACAGAAAAATCGACTGCCGCTGCGTCCTGCGGCTAGGCGATAGATGTTCTGCTACTGGCAGCACGCACGTTGGACGGGCCTGCGGATCAACGTCATGCGGCTGGCGCCTGGGTTCAACTCACGAGAAAGTCCGGGGCTATCTTTCTGCTCCTGACTGCTCCTGATTTTTCTGTCTCACGACGAACGCACGGCGGTTATCGCTTGCTGCAGCGCGGCCTGGTAAATCCATAAGTCGCCGTTGTAAGAGATGCAGCGGAACCCCTGCTCGATGCGCGTGCGCGCCTCGTCTACGTTCAGCACCATGAAACCAGCCGCCTTGGCATGCTGGTTGGCTGCCGCCACCACTTGTTGAAGCGCCTCGAGGAACTTAGGGTGTTCGAACTGGCCGGGAATTCCCAAGGAAGCACTCAAGTCAAATTGGCCGATCCACAACACGTCGATCCCGTCGACACCGGCTATTTCGTTGACATTGGCCAGTCCTGTTGCGGTCTCGATCTGAGCGATCAACAGCATCTCGTCGTTAGCAGACCGCATTTTCTCCGCAACATCACCGCCCGTGTAGTCATCATGGGCAATGGTGAACGCGGCGCCACGACGGCCGCGCGGCGGATACTTGATGCAATCGACCAGCCGCTGCGCTTCGTCGCGTGTCTCGACCATGGGCACCATGATGCCCAACGAACCCATGTCGAGTACGCGAGCCAGGAAGTGGTAGTCCTTGGCTGGAACGCGGACCAGCGGAGCAATACGTTCTCGCGGAGTACTGGCGATCAGACTGCGAATCGTCTCGACGCTCCACCCAGTGTGCTCCATATCGAAGATGACGAATTCGGCGCCGGCCTCCGCGGCCAGCCGTGCGATGCCGCTCGTATTGAACTCAAATACGAAAGTTCCTAAAGAGATTTCGCCTCGGCCCAGTTTCTGCTTGACGGAATTGGATGACATGAGAAGCTCTCGGATCGATATACAGGTTAGCGGTACCTCATCAGAATGTGCTCGCCGCGCGCCGTCAATCCCCGAGACTTCGGTTACTAGGCGATGCCTCAACGGCGCTGTACGATGCATTTGGTTCGAACTCAACCAATGGGGCTGCCAACCGCCAGCTCCTCCGCTGCACAAGACGTACTGCCATTTGGTATCCGTGATGACAAAGCGCATGGTGATACTCACTGAGGGGCACACGAACCCGCACACGGCCAAGACCGCAAGCTGCCTGCTTCGGTATCGAGGTGAAGACGTCGTCGCGTTGCTGGACAGCACCCAAGCCGGGAGAACGACCGAGTCACTGTTAGGCGTAGGCGGCAGCACGCCTGTCGTCTCCGAGCTATCTGCTGCTCCGGCTGCCGATACGCTGGTCTTGGGCATCGCACCTCCGGGTGGTCGGATCCCACCAGCTTGGCGCAACGTCATTCTCGAGGCAATCTCGCGCGGCATGCACGTGACCGCAGGACTACACGACTTCCTGAACGACGACCCGGAGTTCGCCGCCGCTGCCCGCGAGCACCACGTCCAGCTGACCGATCTCCGCAAGAACGACGAGGGAACGATCGCTCGGCGGAAGGGGCTGCGCGACGGTTGCTTTCGGATCCTGACCGTCGGCCACGACTGCAGTGTGGGCAAGATGTTGACCTCCGTGGAACTCACCCGTGGGCTCCAAGCCGCCGGTCGCGATGCCCATTTCATTGCGACGGGTCAGACCGGCATCATCGTCTCAGGAGCCGGCTGTCCGATCGACCGAGTCATCGGTGACTTCATCAGCGGTGCCGTCGAAAAGATGGTGCTCGAGCATCAGCAACACGAGATATTGGTCATCGAAGGACAAGGTAGTTTAGTCCACCCGTCTTACTCCGCAGTAACTCTCGGGCTGCTACACGGAGCGCTGCCGCACGCGCTGGTTCTGGTTTACGAAGTCGGACGCAAGTCGGTGACGGGATTAGAAGGGCTCGAGATCCCACCCCTGGAAAAGATCATTCAGCTCAACGAAAGCATGGCTGGCATCTTCGCGCCCTGTCCGGTCATAGGCATCTCGGTGAATTCGAGAAAGGTCAGCCCCGCAGAAGCTAACAGTGAGTGTGAGCGAGTAGAAGCTGAACTCGGCGTGCCGGTTTGTGACGTCGTGCGCCATGGTCCTGACAAGCTAGTCGCAGCCATTGAGCAATTCTACAGTGGTGGAAACTGGAGCCAAAAACGGGCGTGTCCGACAGCCGGCTGAGCGTTGGCGATGGGAGCTCGCCCCTGCGACCGATCTCATTTTCCCGGTGAACCTCAGCCATGCTTCTTCGCACCCATCGTTTCGAGCTGCCGCTACGGCACACTTTCACAATTTCTCGTGAATCGTACTCGGTCCAGGAGACGTTGATCGTCGAACTTGAACAGGACGGGCTGCGCGGCTACGGCGAGGCGACAACCAACAAGTACTACGGGGTCACCTACGAGCGAATGGCGGCCAACCTGGAAGCAGTCCGAGCAAAACTCGCCGATCGCGTCCTCGAAGATCCCGTGGCACTTTGGGAGGAGTTAGCACCGAGCCTGGCAAAGGACCGCTTCGCGCAGTGCGCGCTCGACCAAGCGGCCCACGACTTGTGGGGCAAACTGAAAGGGCAACCTGTATTTGAGCTCTGGGGACTGAACACCGAGCAGACTCCTCCCACCGACTACACGATCGGCATCGATCGCATCGATGTGATGGCCAAAAAGCTGCGTGAATTCCCCGACTGGCCAGTCTACAAGATCAAGTTGGGTACGCCGCACGACCTCGAGATCATCCAGCAGCTCAGGCAACTTACGCCCGCGGTCTTTCGCGTCGACGCCAATTGCGGCTGGACGGCCGACGAGGCGATTCGCAACAGTCAGGAACTCGGCCCGCTGAATGTCGAGTTCATCGAACAACCGTTGCCTGCCGAGAGGTGGGACGAGATGAAACGCGTCTACTCGCAGAGCCATCTTCCGATCATGGCGGACGAGAGCTGCCAGGTGGAAGCCGATGTAGCTCGCTGCGCGGGGCACTTCCATGGCGTCAACATCAAGCTGGTAAAATGCGGCGGGTTGACGCCCGCTCGGCGCATGATCGCCGAGGCGCGAGCCGCCGGTCTGAAAGTGATGGTCGGTTGCATGACCGAGTCGTCCGTCGGCATTTCGTCAATCGCGCAGCTACTGCCTCTATTGGACTATGTCGACATGGATGGCGCGCTGTTGCTGGAAAGGGACATCGCGCGCGGCGTCACGATCGAACAGGGTTACTGCCGCTACCCCGATCGTCCAGGCTGTGGAGTGGAGTTGATCGACGACGTGTGATCCGCCGTCGAGCGGGGCCTGGGCACTCCGCGCACTGGACGAAGGGCGGTCCTCGTACCCCGGCCTTGGAGCAAACAAAGCCGGCCAGTATGTTAGTGGCAAGTGTCAGCTGGGTGCTGGCCGCAACAACAAGGGATGGATGAAGTAGATGGCCCGCTGGCCCAGACGGACGTGGACGACTCTGTTTACCTACGGGACGGTCTTCGTCCTGTTCCCACTTCTGGCACTGCTAGCCTACGCGTTCGTGAATGGCCTGATCTTCTAGTTCCCCGAGGTCAATAGAAGTCGTCGACTTGTCACTCGAAGGACTGCCGGATGAAGGATGAACTGCTAGCGCTCTTGAGCCGGTATGGCCAACAACATCTGCTGAACTCTTGGGAGCAACTGGAGCCATCCCAACGCGATCAGCTTGCTAGTGAGATTCGGCAGGTCGACTTGGATCTGATCACCTCGTTATTTCGAGAAACTCATGAGGCTGCTGCAGAGGTTGATTGGCGGGAATTGTCGGTGCAGGCCGAGCCCCCACCGGCGGTGCGCCTTGCGGCTGGCGACGGGAAGCCGCTGTTCTCGGCCGGCGAGCAGGCTTTGCGGGCGGGACGAGTGGGGATGATTCTCGTGGCCGGTGGACAAGGAACTCGACTGAGATTCCCTCACCCCAAGGGGATGTTTCCGGTTGGGCCGATCTCTGGACGAACGTTGTTCCAAGTCTTGATTGACCGGCTGCGGGCGGTGGGCCAGCGGTACGGAGTGCAGATTCCGCTGTTCGTGATGACCAGCCCGGCCACTCATACAGAAGTCGCAGACTACTTTGCCCAGCACGACCGCTGCGGCTTGGCCAAAGCAGATCTGGAGATCTTCTGCCAAGGGGTGATGCCGGCCGTCGACGCCGAGACCGGCCGGCTGTTGCGAAAGTCGCCGTCCAGCCTCTCGCTGAGCCCGGATGGGCACGGTGGAATGCTCGCGGCGTTCGCCCGCAGCGGTTGCCTAGAGAAGGCGCGGGGCCGCAACATCGATCTGCTGTTTTACGGCCAGATCGACAATCCTCTGCTGCAAGTTTGCGATCCCGGGCTGTTGGGCTGCCACCTCACGTCGGAGTCGGAAATGACGACACAGGTGGTCCGCAAGCAGGAGGCAGCCGAGAAGATGGGCAACGTCGTCCAAATCGACGGGCGAGTTCGAATCATCGAGTACAGTGACCTGCCGCCGGATGTCGCCGACCAACGAAATCCGGACGGTTCGCTACGACTGTGGGCGGGAAACCTGGCAGTGCATATCTTTGATCGGGCTTTTTTGGAGCGCATGGCCAGCGAGGCAGACAGATTGCCGTTTCATCAAGCACGTAAGGTGACGGCGTTTGTCGACGACGCGGGCGAACTGGTGCAACCAAGTCAACCTAACTCGATCAAGTTCGAGAAGTTCATCTTTGACCTATTGCCCGCCGCGCGGCGGGCGGCGGTCGTCGAGTCGGCCAAGGCGGACGCCTTTGCACCGGTGAAAAACGCCGATGGAGCCCCGCACGACACACCCCACACTGCACGGCAGGCGATGATCGCCCGAGATCGCAAGCTGCTCGAGCTGGCCGGTGTCGAAGTTGCTGCGGATATCCCGGTCGAAGTCAATCCACTTTGGGCCTTGGATGCTGCTGATGTCAGCCATCAGCTCAAACCAGGAACGACGATAGCGTCGGCAACCTACTTCCCAGCGGCAGGCTGAGGAACTCCGTCCTGCCGCCTTCACCTTTAATCCCCACTGCAACATCATGCTCCATGCGGTCATCATGGCTGGCGGAATGGGCACTCGATTTTGGCCAGTCAGTCGTTCGAAAGTCCCCAAACAGCTACTGAACTTGGTCGGCGAGGAGACAATGATCCAGGCCACCGCCGCCCGGCTGAGTGGACTCATCCCGTCCGAGCGACAACTGGTCGTGACCAACAAATCACTTGTCGGTCCAATCGCAGAACAGCTGCCCAGTTTGCCTGCGGAGTCGATCATTGGCGAGCCCTGCAAGCGCGACACGGCGCCTTGTGTTGGCCTGGCGGCTGTGCTGGTCCGGCAGGCCGATCGAGACGCCACTATGGTCGTGATGCCAGCCGATCATGTGATTCGGTCACAGCAGGCTTTCCAACGCGCTATCCGGGGAGCCGTGGCGTATGTCGAGGAGCAACCGCAGTGCCTGGTCACGTTCGGTATCCAACCCTCGTACGCCGCAGAGTCATTTGGTTACATCGAGCGCGGCGCGAAGTTGGCTGGCGCTCAGGACCTAACCCTCTACGAAGCTCGCCAGTTTCATGAGAAGCCCTCCACAAAAGTCGCCCAGCACTACCTGGAGGCGGGTGGGTTCTACTGGAATTCCGGCATCTTCGTTTGGAAAGCGCAGACGATTCTGGACGCGTTGGCGAAATTTGAACCCGAGATGCTGCAGCACCTGGAGACCATCGCGGCGTCGATCGGGAAGAGCGACTTCGACCAGACACTCGAGTTCGAGTTTTCCGCAATCGCCGGCAAATCTATCGACTATGCCATCATGGAGAAGTACGATCGGGTCGTCGTGATCGAGGCTGATTTTGACTGGGACGACTTAGGAAGTTGGCGATCTTTAGCTCGGCTGCGTGGGGCGGACGAGTCGGGAAATACGATCGTGGGAAGGCATCTTGGTTGGCAGACCAATGGTTGCACTATCCGCAGTGACGATGATCACTTGATCGTCACTCTGGGCCTGCAGGACTCGATCGTTGTGCACACGCCGAGCGCCACACTCGTCGCCCGTCTCGAAGAGGAAGAGACCATACGCCAGGTAGTCGACCTGATTGCGAAACACGGTTGGAACGAATACCTGTAGAGCACGAACAGCCGAAGATCCGCACGATGAGAGTCAGGATCGACACACCGCCGGACAATTGCGAGCCCCACCGTGCCGGAACTAGTGGGACCGATTCTGGTACGTGTGTCTTGGCTGCTCGCCGCTGCCTGCTCGCGGCTTGCTTGTTAGCTTTTCGCCTGCTTCTCTGTGGGGCCTGCGCGGTGGCGAGTGAATCTGAGTCGGCAACGGCTAGGCGGACGTTGGGCGGCAGGCAGTTTTGGACCGACCACCTCGTCCATCACGACTGGCGAATCCAACAGCACATACTGACCGGACACTATCGATTGCTTGACCAGCGCGACCAGCGGCGCGCGGCCGGGAGTTTTGAGGCATGTCGATCCACGTTTTACAGCCTGCAACGGGAGCTGCAGCTACCTCCTCTGGGCGATCGAGTCGTCATCGTGTTGCATGGCCTGGGCCGTTCGCGCCAGTCGATGACGGGTATCGTCAACTATCTCCGCAAGAACACGGACTACACGGTGTTGAACGTCTCGTACGCCAGCACGCGCGGACGCATCGGCCGGCACGCCAAGGGACTGGCTCTTGTCGTCGAGCATCTTCCCGCACAGGTGAGGCAAGTCGACTTCGTCGCGCACAGCATGGGCAATCTTGTCATTAGGCACTACTTTGCCGACCTCGCGATCGAGCGGCTGCGGCCGCAGCAGAGCGGTCGGATCGGAAGAACAGTGATGCTGGCGCCACCCAATCAGGGCGCCTCCCTCGCAGAACGATTCGAAACCAATCCGGTATTCCGTTTCTTTTGGGGCACCAGCGGCGGTGAGATCGCGGATTGGGAAACGCTGGCGCCGCGGCTGGCGATCCCACCAGGTGAGTTCGGAATTCTGGCCGGCGCCCGCGGTGACGCAGCCGGCCGGAATCCACTGATCCGCGGCGACGATGACTTTGTGCTGGCGGTGTCCGAAACCAGACTCGGAGGAGCTAGCGATTTTCTAGCGCTGCCGGCACTACACGCTGTGATCATGGACTCCGCGCAGGTCCAACGCGCCACGCTGCGCTTCCTGCGACATGGGTACTTCCACGGGCCTCACAGTAGGCAACCCATCGAACCCGAGTAACCACCGATCATCGCTTCACAAGTCGTATGAACTCGTGCACACCAGAGCCCAACGCGGACCCGCTTCCCCGACAGGGCAGACTGGCAGGTGTCGACTATGGGCATGTTCGACTTGGTCTGGCGATCAGCGATCCTGGACAGACAATCAGCAGCCCATTCGAGAACTATGCGAGGCAATCGCAAGTAGCTGACGCCGACCACTTGCGCCAGTTCGTCGCTGACGAGCGGGTTGTAGGGTTCGTTGTTGGCCTACCAGTACACACGTCCGGCGACGAAAGCGGTAAGTCACTGGAAGCAAGGAAATTCGGTTCCTGGTTGGCAGAAGTGACGCAGTTGCCAGTCACCTTCTACGACGAGCGATATACGTCGCAGGCCGCCGACAGCCTGCTCTCGCTGGGCGGTTTGACGTCGAAAAAACGGAAGGAACGGCGGGACATGCTGGCGGCCCAAGTCATTTTGGCCAGCTATCTCGAGTCGACGCGAGCCAGCTCAGATCGACCCGGACCACTCGAGTCGTGAAGCCACGAAGCCTCTCCTTCCGGGTGTGATTCGCCCGCTCTGGCGGGTGCCCAATTGCCAGAACGGCCCTTGTGCGGACATTTAGGGGGAACTTTTCATCCAGCGGCGCACGTCCTAATCTCACCAGGGCAAAACTGCCGAATCTGCTTGGGGGTTCCAGCGTTTTTTGATGAACCATGCCGGATCACATAAACAGAGAGCTGATCAGCGCTTACATCGACGGGGAGCTTGCTGCCCGCGACCGGGAGCTGGTCGAACGCGCGCTCGCTGATTCGGCGTCACTGCGTCAGTTGCATGACGAGCTGTTGGAGGTGCAGGCCCGCTGGACCGAGCTACCTCGCTTTGAACTTCCGCGGAACTTCGCTCAGGGCGTGGAAAGACGTGTCGGTCGTAGGGAGCCGGTTGCCGCGGCGGAACGTACGCAATGGAGCTTGTCGGGGATTTTGGCGGCGGCGGCGGCGGTCGCCGCAGTGCTGGCGCTGGCGTTTCTGGCGGACCCCTGGCGGTTCGGCGAGGATTCGCATCAGGAGCTGGTCGAGCGGGGCGCGCCGAGCGACGAGGAACCAGCGGATGGACCGATCGACTGGACTCGGGAGAGCTTAGTCTACTACCGTGACGAGCCGGGGGATCGGCCGCAGTATTCGTTGGTGTTGGATATCACCGTGACAACGCTGGGTCGCGTGAACAACTCATTCGAGGATGTACTCAGGAAAGCGGGTGTTCCACTCGACCCAGACTTAGCGGTAGATCAGGAGCTGGAGTCGACGATCCTAGCCAGTCGGATGGCGGCCAGCGTGGAAATCGACGACGGCGAGTCGGATGAGCTGCGGAATGAAGTTCAGATGACTTATGTGATCGGCACTGTGGCCAGGATCGATGACATTTGGTTCCGGCTGAAGGAGCGGACCACGGAGTTTGCTCGTCCGCGGCTGGACATCGCGGTGACATCGCAAGACCGCAATGTACTCCGCCGGCTAAACGAGTCGTCGCGTCGGCGGTTCGCCAGTGCCGCGACGAAGACGAAGCGCACGCTCGCTCACCGGCTGACGTTCAGCGCACCATTGCGCGGCACGCTGGGACTGCTGGGAGCCATTTCGACCCCTGCCCTGGGTACTCAGCTGACTCCCGGCCAAGCTGAAGACCCGTCTTTGCCGGACATCGAGCTCTCGGTGTTTCCACCCGTGCCGCCGGCAGAGGCCGACCAGCACCAGCCGCAACCTGACAACGGCGGCGCACCCGCACAGAGACTCAACCCGATGTCTGAGGCTCTGATAATCGTGCGTTATCCGCCCGAGCAGTAGATCGCAGTAGGCCACTTGATCGGCTGATCTGGCTGCGTGACCCCGGTTTGTCTATCTTTGGCCGCATGGTATCTGAACAGCGGCGCAAGGGCGTGGACGCGGCCCTGCCTTGGTGGTGCTCGACGACGGTGCTAGCACTGGCCGGAAGCTTCCTGCTCTGGGCCGCGTTCCCCCCAATTGGCATCTCTTCGCTGGCGTGGCTCGCCCCACTGCCTTGGCTGGTGCTTGTCAGCCGGGAGCGTTTCTCAACACGGCGCCCCTATCTCGTGCTGTGGCTCGCGTCGCTCGTTCACTGGTTGGCGATGCTGCAAGGAATCCGCCTTGCCCACTGGCTAAACCATTTTGGTTGGCTAGCGCTGTCCGCCTATTTGGCGATCTACTTGCCACTGTTCGTCGGTTTGAGCCGCTGCGCGACGCACCGGTTGCGGATCCCGTTGGCCCTGGCGGCTCCGGTGATCTGGACTGGCCTCGAGCTGGCGCGGGGCTACTTGTTCACAGGGTTCTCGATGGGATTGTTGGGACACACACAGTTCGAGCATCCGGTGTTGATTCAGATCGCAGACTTGTTCGGGGCGTACGCGGTCAGTTTCTGGGTGATGTTCGTGAGTGCTTGCCTTCGCTCTACGTTGCCCGCGCAGGGACGCGGATGGCGTTTTCGCCCGGCGCTCGCAGCGGCCGTGCTATCTGTGGCAGCGGTTTCTTACGGCCTCTCCCGCGTGTCACCGGCGGTACCGAGCCAGCATCCTGATCGGGCACTGCAGGTAGCCTTGGTTCAAAGTAGCTTCAATACGCGGTTTGAGTATGACCCGAACAGAAACCGGGAGACGTTTCTGAGGTATCTACAGCTGACGGACGAGGTGCGCGCCGAGCACCCCGATGTTGATCTCATTGTTTGGCCCGAGTCGGTCTTTACTGAGAACCACCCAGAGATGTTGGTCGACGATGAACCCACTGCTGTGGAAGGAATCTCTTGTGAACGCCTACGCGAATTAGAAGCCGCCTTCAACCTGAAGGTGACGCAGGTAGCCGAACGAATCAACCAGCCTGGCGCACCGGCGGGTCCTGGCCGGACCCACTTGCTGGTGGGCACCGAAACGCACGAATTCTCAGGCCAACTGCAACGGCATTACAACGCGGCGCTGCTGATTAACCCAAGAGGTACGATCGTTCAGCGGTACTACAAGATGCACCCTGTGATGTTCGGAGAGTACATCCCGCTGGCCCGCGCGTTTCCTTTCATCTATTCGTGGACGCCGTTGCCAGGTGGTCTCACGCCCGGAGCCGAAGCGGTGGCTTTCGAGGTGGATGGCCTACGACTGTCTTCGAGCATCTGTTTCGAGAGCGCGGTGCCCCACTTGATCCGAAGGCAGTTTCGGACGCTGCAGCGCGCGGGGCGCTCCCCCAGTGTGTTGGTCAACATCACTCACGACGGGTGGTTCTGGGGGTCGAGCATCCTGGACCTCCAACTGGCAGGGGCGGTCTTCCGGGCGGTCGAGCTGCGGCGGCCATTCCTGGTAGCTGCGAACGCGGGCATCTCGGCTTGGATTGACGATTCGGGGCGGATTCGCGCCCGCGGCCCGCGACAAGGGGACGCGAAGCTCGTCGCCAGCGTGGTCTCCCGGGACCGGCGCAGCCTCTACCAGCTCACAGGGGACTTGGCTGCCGGCCTTTGTTTAGCGGCCACCGGCATCGTGGCCTGCCTGGCGCTCCGGCATCGCCTCCGACCACGTTCCGGCCGGCAGGGAGCGACGCCTTCTGGCAAGTAGGTAGGCGGGCAGCCCAAGCCATCAGGAGGGCGAGGCGGTGAGCTTCCGCCAAGCCGAGAACCTCCGTTTGACCAGCGCCTGACAGCACGAAGCGGCGACGGACTGCTGTCGAGCCGGATCTCAGCAAGACCAAGCGTGCAGCTCCGTCAGACTCAGATTGCGCCAGCTTGCCCGTTTATCCTATTTTTCCAGATTTAATTGACAGTGCTGATTGGCCGCAATTATACTGGGTGAGCATTCGCTCATTATGTCCTGGTAGGTCAACTAGTTGGACGCTGTGTTGGGGTGTTCGCCCTGGGTGGCCGACAACTTCGGTTGGCTTTCTTCTTTTAACCAGCTCATCTCTGTGAGGAATCAGGCGTCATGAACTTAGTGGGAAAGATATTCACCGTTGCGATACTGATCATGAGTGTTGCGTTCATGATGATTGCGGTCACGGTTTTCGCGACCCACCGCAATTGGCGAGACGTCGTGATGGCTTCCGGTGGATTGAAAGCCCAACTAGAGGAGCTCAGCCGGACCAACCGGCAGTTGCGAGCGGAGTACGAGCGGAAGGAAGACAAGTTGGCCATAGAGCAAGCGAGCCGGCAGTTTGCGCTGGCTTCTTTGCAATCGAGGTTATTGGCAGCGGAAACGATGCTGCAGAACCGCGAGGCTCAGTTCCGCGAGCTGCAGGCAACCCACGGCACGATCGTCGAGACGTTGAACACCAACGGCATCGCCTTGAACGCCATGACCGAAGAAGTTGCCGGGTTGCGGAACTTGCTGCGGGACTCGCACCAGGCCCGTGATGACTCGTTCGGCAAGGTCGTACGGTTAATCGACCAGCTCAATGCCATCGAGGGTCAGCGGGAGGCGTTGGAGGAAAGCAACCTGGGGTTAGCTGGCCAGGTCAACCGCATGCAGGGCGTGTTGGATCGGCACGATTTGAGCGAGTTTACTCCGATAATTGACAAGCCGCCGAAGGTCGACGGAGTCGTGCTGGCCGTCGGCCGCAGGAATCTGATCGAGATCTCGATTGGTTCAGACGATGGGCTTCGCGAGGGTCACACCCTGGAAGTTTTTCGTAATAACTCATATCTCGGGCGAATCGTGGTACAGAACACGAAGCCCGACAAATCGGTTGGCAGGATTTTGCCCGCGTACAGAAAAGGCAACATCAGAAGAGGCGATCGTGTCGCAACCAAACTTACTTGAAGACGGCTTACCTGACGACGAATCGGCCTCCGTAGAAGCCCAGCCCGAAGCGGCTCAGCCCACTCGTACGCGAGCGGAGGTTCCGACCCAGAAGCAGAAGACCAACATCTACACGGTGATGCTGATCATTTCGTTTGTCTGCATCGTGATCGCCTGCGTGCTGTTGGCCTGGGAACTGAGCTTGTGGGGTTCCTATCCCTGGTGGGACGTCAACCAGGCCCGCCCGGACCTCTCTCAAGCGGTCGTGCCGCCCAAGTGGCTGGTCTAGCGATCTCAGTCTTTCCGGACATTTGGTGTTCCGCATCATTCCGCGCACGGCGCAATCGTTCGCTCTGCGAACGAACTGTGCAAGCTGCCTGAGGTTCGACAGAGTGTGGTACGGCCGAGGATGGGCGGCGCCGGTTGGGGCAAAGCCCGGGCAAGATCGCTCGCAGGACCCCGAATAACAATCTAGTGTCACTCTTGGGGTGTTGGACATAGAATGATACTCCAAGAGCAAACACTCGATCGACGGGCGCTTCCGGTGATACGGTTTTGCTGTCCACCGAGGCTTACCTGGCCCTGGAAGACCTCGGCAGCAGCAGCCGGAAGCGCGGTCGGTCAACATGCCTAAGGCCGAGGTCGCGCCGTGGATGCGCCATCTAACTCGCGACTCTACATCGACTGCCCCCAGTGCGGGTTCCCGCTGACGATCGTCGCGAAGCGCGCGGGACAGACAGTTACCTGCGACAACTGCCTTCACGAGTTTTGGCCGGCCTCCCAGGCGGCGCCACCCACCGCCCCGAAGAAGCATCGCCAAGCGGGATCGACGAAACGTGTGCCGGAAGCAGAGGCGACCAACAACAAGAACTCGAGCATCGAAGACGATCTGTTCGGCGATGACTATGTGGAAAACAAGCAAACCGTCTTGAAGGAGGACTATGAGTTTACGGTCCAGTGTCCGATCTGCGGCACGCGGCAGGAGGTGACCGACAAGGCCGTCGGCAAGAAGGTCAAGTGTTACGACTGCCACACACGCTACAAGATTCGTGAGCCGTCTGCCCGGCGGCGGCGACCGCGAGGTAGCCGCAGGCGTCCGAGTGACGAGCTGCGATTGAAGCCGCTGGCCGACAGCAGCGACGCATCCGCCGACCATCGGCCGCAACCGATGTTGCCCGACAAGCTTCCCGACTCGAGCAACACCTTCTCAACTCCGGGTGAGACCGCTTTGCGGAAGGCGGAAGAGGAGCTGAAGAAGGCAGACGTTCCCCCTCCGCTGCCAACGAGGCCGTTGATTGATGGAATCGCGGGCTTTCTTTTCGAGCCAACCGTCTTGATCCGCTCGATCTTCTTGGCAGTCGCGCTGCAAATCGAGCTCACCACGATCGCCGGAGCGGTCGCACGAGCGAGTGTCCCCAACGCGATGTCTAATTTCGCTTCCCTCGCCATGACCGTCTTCAGCATCTTTTTCGGCATATTTGTCGTGCTCGCGGTCTCGGTAACCGGCTTAACCTTATTGCGCGAGTCGGCGAGCGGGAAGCTCCGACTTGAGAGCTGGCCCGGCTTTGACCCGACCGATTGGTTTGTCGAGTCGTTTTATGTCGTTGCGAGTTTGACAGCCAGCTTGGTTCTGGGCGGTATCATTGGGAGGCTGTTTGCAATCGCCGGACCGAGTGTCTACGCCGTCGGCCTGGCCACCGCCTGCGGCGTCTCGCTCGTTTTGGCCTTTCCGCCGTTTCTTCTTTCGGCGCTTGAGGCAGGATCGCCGATCCAGTTTCTTTCGCGGCCAATTTGGCAGGGCTTGCTTCACTCCATCGGGAGCTGGTTCCGCTTCACCACGCTGTGGGGATTGACGGCCGCCGGCGCCGCCATGCTGGTCTGGCAGCTCGTTCGTTTCGAGAACACGGCGACGAACTTTCTGGCTGCTTTGATCGCGGTCAGCGCGGCGCTGATCTTCTTCTGCCTGCTGGGTCGTTTGGCCCGGGTCGCCCACGATGCGTACGTCGAACCGGTGGTAGAGACAGAATAGCTCAGCTCTCTTGTAGCCGAATTCGCCAGAATTTGGACGAATCGGCAGTCCACCAAACTCTTGCGAGTTCGGCTACGACGGGAAAGCGGCTGCACGTTGATGAAAGGTCCTCAACGGCGTTCCTGGGCGGATACTCGGCGGCTCCTGCGGACCGCTGATCGTCGTTCGCAACCAACTTTCAGCGAATGACTTGCGGCAATCTGCGCGGCGCCGCTCCAGTTGTGAGCGGAGCGGCGAATTGGTAGACTACAGGGGCTCGAAATGGCTTCGGCCGACAGCTCGTAATGTGTTTGCTGACAATTACTTACAGCCCCGACACTGACTACCTGAAAGGACTGTCGCTTGGCAAAGGACACCAACAACCCTGATGACCCGGCAGCTGAGGAACCGGAGGGTGAGGACGGGGCGACTCGGTTGATTGACCAACCGATCGAGGACGAGCTGAAGGACAGCTATCTGACCTATGCGATGAGCGTCATCGTGAGTCGAGCGTTGCCGGATGTGCGGGACGGATTGAAGCCCTCGCAACGTCGGATTCTGGTCGCCATGAACGACCTCAATCTGAATCCCGGCGGCCGTACTGCGAAGTGTGCGGGGATCGTCGGTGAGACGATGAAGCGCTACCATCCGCACGGTGATGGTGCGATCTACCCGACCTTGGTGCGGATGGCCCAGGAGTGGAACACACGCCATGTGTTGATCGACAAGCAGGGGAATTTTGGCTCGGTCGCCGGACTCCCACCAGCTCAAATGCGGTACACCGAGGCGAAGCTGTCGCCGGTTGCCACGATGATGCTGGACGACCTCA
This sequence comes from Pirellulaceae bacterium, assembly GCA_965223305.1. GTDB lineage: Bacteria > Planctomycetota > Planctomycetia > Pirellulales > Pirellulaceae > CBDCWT01. The sequence continues at coordinate 128,762 of CBDCWT010000011.1, forward strand.
AATTTGACACAGTCGACTACGTACCCAACTACGACGAAAGCCTGAACGAGCCGTCGGTACTTCCTTCGCGGTTTCCGAACCTGCTGGTCAACGGCGGGATGGGCATTGCGGTCGGGATGGCGACATCCATTCCGCCCCACAATGTGCGCGAGATCTGCGACGCCTTGATTCGGGTCATCAACGAGCCGGAAGTCTCGATTGACGAGCTGCTAACCGTCGTCAAGGGCCCGGACTTTCCCACGGGTGGCATCATCTGCGGCACGTCCGGGATCCGGCGGGGGTACCACACCGGACGTGGTAACGTGGTGGTGCGTGCCCGTGCCCAGATCGTCGAGCGCAGCAAGAACCGATCGCAGATCGTCGTGACCGAGATTCCGTACCAGCAATTCCGTGACCGCGTGATCGAGCGGATTGCGGCCCTGGTCAACGGCGACCGAATCAAAGGCATTTCGGGAATTCGCGACGAAAGCGATCTGAACGAACCGGTGCGGTTGGTGATTGATGTAAAGCGCGACGCCGACCCCGAAGTCGTTCTGAACCAACTCTACCAGTTCTCGCCGCTGCAGGACTCATTTTCGATCATCTTGCTGGCTCTAGTTGACGGCAAGCCGCGCACGCTGAACCTCAAGGAACTGCTGCAGGAGTTCATCCGGCACCGCGTCGACGTCATTCGCCGCCGCACTCAGTTCTTGCTCTCCAAGGCCCGGCAGCGAAAACACACGGTCGAAGGTCTGTTACTGGCCCTAGCGGACATCGACGAGATCATTCGCATCATTCGCGGCTCCAAGACCCAAGCCGAAGCCAAGGTCGCTCTGATGGAGCACGAGTGTCCCTCCTCGATGCTTCAGCGAGCGCTCGGCGACGAAGGATTCCAGCGTTTCCAGGAGGAAGTCGGTGTCGCCGACCGTTATTCGTTGTCAGCTGTGCAAGCGGACGCCATTCTCAAAATGACGCTTGGCCAACTGGTGAATCTCGAACAGGAGAAGTTGTCTACCGAGCACCGGAAGTTGTTGAGCGAGATTGCCGAGTATCTGCGGATTCTGTCTGACCGGCAGAATATCTTGGGGATCATCAAGAGCGATTTGGAGGAAATCAAACGCAAGTTCGGTGAAGACCGCAGGACGGAGATCACTGGCGAGGATCTCGGCGACATCGACTTGGAAGACCTGATCACGGAAGAGACGATGGTCGTGTCGATCAGCCACAACGGTTATATCAAGCGCACACCGGCCAGCGTCTATCGCGCTCAACGTCGTGGAGGCAAGGGACTCAAAGGCGCCAAGACGGAAGATGAAGATCCGATCGAACACCTGTTTGTGGCCAGCACACACGCCTACCTGCTTTTCTTTACCAACAAAGGCCGAGTCTACTGGCAAAAGGTGTACGGTCTGCCTCAGCTCAGCCGGGAAAGCCGGGGGCGGGCAATCGTCAACCTCTTGAACCTTGGCGAAGGGGAGAAGATCACCGACTGCCGAGCGGTGCGTGACTTCGACCAACCGGGCCATTTCCTCATGATGGCGACCCAGAGCGGACTGGTGAAGAAGACGCCTCTGGAAGCTTACAGCCGCCCGCGGACAGGCGGCATTATCGCCATCAAATTACGGGAAAACGACGAGTTGGTCGACGTCGTGGTGACCAAGCCGGGGGATGAAGTGGTGCTGGCAACCGCCAGCGGAATGGCCATTCGCTTCAAAGAGTCTGATGCGCGCCCGATGGGGCGAAATTCATCCGGCGTGAAAGGAATCCAGCTGACCACCAACGACGTTCTGGTCGGGATGGTGATTGCCGAACCGGGCGAAACGCTGCTGACGACTTGCGAAAACGGCTATGGCAAGCGGACCCAGTTCGGCCCGGGCGGCGATCCCGGCGATGATGCCGAGGTAGATGAGTCAGCGGGCGACGACGAAATTGCCTCCGGCGCACGCTATCGCACTCAGCGGCGAGGTGGCAAGGGACTGCGCGACATCAAAACCACGGAACGCAATGGCTTGGTGGTCAGTATCGCCAGAGTCGTCGACACCGACGAGCTAATGATGATGACTGCTCGGGGAAAGATCCAACGCATCGCGGCCTCCGAAATCGGTGTCATCGGCCGCAATACACAGGGTGTGCGAATCATGAGTCTGGATGAGGGCGACAAGCTGGCCGCTGTTGTCCGAGTGCCTCGCGACGATCAGGGCGGTGGAGAACCATCGCCCGAGCCACCCAAGCTTGAAAAGGACGCATCCGAATGAGAATCGCTGTGGTCGGAACCGGATACGTGGGGCTGGTAACCGGAACGTGTTTTGCCGAAAGCGGCAACGAGGTGACCTGTGTCGATATCGACGAAGCCAAGGTCGAGCGACTCAGTCAGGGCCAAGTTCCGATCTATGAACCTGGGCTCTCGGAACTCGTCGTTCGAAACGCCGCAGCGGCGCGACTTCACTTTACAACCGACCTCAAATCTGCTGTCGAGCAGGCGCAGCTGATTTACTTGGCCGTAGGCACTCCTCAAGCACGAGACGGGTCGGCCGATCTGACGGCCCTGCTGGGTGTTGTCGACAGTCTCGGACCGCACATCTCTCCTAATGCGATCGTGGTCATCAAGAGCACCGTGCCGGTAGGCACCAACGCAGAAACGGCGCGCCGCCTAAAAAGAGCGACCGGACGTGACTGTGATGTGGCCAGCAACCCGGAGTTCCTCAAAGAAGGTGCAGCGATCAACGACTTCATGTTCCCGGATCGTGTTGTTGTCGGAGTCTCCCGCCCAGAAACCGCCGAGGTGCTCCGTGAGCTCTACGCCCCCTTCCTGCGCACCGAGCGACCTTTTTTGGTGATGTCGCCGGAAAGTGCGGAGCTGACCAAGTATGTCGCCAACGCGCTGCTATCGACCAAGATCAGCTTCATCAACGAGATGGCCAACATCTGTGAGCGGATGGGGGGCGATATCAACGATGTCCGGCGCGGAATCGGCCACGATCAACGAATCGGCTTTGCCTTTCTGTTCCCAGGAGTGGGTTATGGCGGCAGCTGTTTCCCCAAAGACGTCCGTGCGCTGGCGCGGATGGCCGAGCAGGTGGGAGTGGATCCGCTGATCATGAAGTCGGTCGATGAGGTCAATGATAGCCAGAAACGTGTCTTGCTTAGCAGAATCGAAGAACACTTCCAGGGCCAACTGGCCGGTAAGACGATTGCGATTTGGGGACTGGCTTTCAAGCCTCGCACGGACGACATTCGCGAGGCACCTGCTTTGGTCATGATCGAGCGACTTTTGGAGCTGGGCGCTGCGCTGCAGGTTCATGATCCGGAGGCGATGGACAACGTGCGCGCAGAGTACGGCAGTCGGATCAAGTACGGTACTCAGCCGATGGACGTGCTGGAAGCTGCGGATGCGCTGGCGATCAACACCGAGTGGGGTGAGTTTCGGCATCCCGATTTCGGCGAGATGAAGCGGCGGATGACCAGCCCCGTCGTTTTCGACGGTCGGAACCTCTATGACCCGGAGCAGATGAAGAACGAAGGCTTCGTCTACTACTCGATTGGCCGATTACCCATCTTGTAGGTTTTCGCGTCCTCGCCAAGTACAATGCCAGAGACAGCGTGATCCACCACCGGCAACCTACCGCGACACGACGATGCTGACGACGACTGGCAACCAGCGGCTTTCCGAGCGGTCTTGCCGGCTCACGCGCAGGCTCCTTCCGATCCTAATTCTGCTGCCCTGCTTGACGATCTCGGCTGCCGACGGTCATCCCGAACCGCTTTCGGTCCCCGACTCGACCGCCTCCACCCAGGCCGAGATGAAACCCTATTCTGAATTCATCGAGCATACGCAGATCGCGATCGAGATGGTCCCCATCCCTGGCGGGAAGTTCCGCATGGGCAGTCCCCGCGACGAGATGGACCGCGCCGAGGACGAGGGACCTCAACACGAGGTCGAGATTTCGCCTTTTTGGATGGCTAAGTTCGAGACCACCTGGGACGCTTATGAAATCTGGACCGACGACTTGGACATCCTGCGGCGAAAGTACTCAAAGATCCAATCTAACCAGCGCGATCGCTTGGCAGACGAGTTTCAGCTGTCCCAACCGACCAACCCCTATACCGACATGACCTTTGGGATGGGAAAACGGGGCTTTCCCGCTATCTGCATGACCCAGCACTCGGCGCGGACGTTTTGCAAGTGGCTCTCGGCAAAGACGGGGCGTTACTACCGGCTGCCCACGGAAGCGGAGTGGGAATATGCATGCCGGGCCGGTACCACGACCGCTTATTCCTTTGGCAACGATCCCGGCGTACTTGGCGAGTATGGTTGGTACTACGAAAACAGCGATGATGGCTACCACAAGGTGGGGCGGAAAAAGCCCAACCCGTGGGGACTCTACGACATGCACGGTAACGTCGCCGAATGGGTGCTCGACCAGTATCTGCCGGAGGCTTATGCCGGTCGGCAATCGGTCGCCAATCCCCTTGCCATTCCAACCACCTTGTACCCGCGAATCGTGCGGGGAGGTGGCTGGGACAGCGATCCCGACGCCCTCCGCAGCGCGGCTCGGAGAGGATCCGACGAGGAGTGGAAGGCACAGGACCCCCAGATCCCGCAGAGCATCTGGTACCATACCGACGCCTTGGACGTAGGATTTCGGATCGTCCGCCCGCTGCGGACACCTACCGATGAAGAACAGACATCCAAGTGGGATAAGACCGATCCGCTCCAAGTTGATGAAGAGTAGAAGTGTGGCGTGACGAACGAAGTTGGGGTCGCACTCGTGTATTGAAGTTGCGATTTTCGCTGTTTGGCGGGTGTAGACGGACGAACTTGTTGGGTTTTCGTAACCCGAAGCGTCAGCGAGGGGAGTTGATGTACCAACACAAGTCATTCCCTCGCTTACGCTTCGCTCTTCCGATTGAGCCAAGAGCGCAACTTTTGAAACTTACGCTTCGCTCTTCCGATTGAGTCAACACGGTCCGAGAGCGCAAACCGCAGCCCAGGGAGAATGAACCGATGACGAACACCTCTTACAACAGCTCATCGCGACGTGAGTTTCTCAAAGACACGGGGCGGATTACCGCCGCCTCGACTCTGGCCGCGAGCGCTGCCATGCGTGTCCATGCTGCCGAGAGTAACACTATCCAAGTCGCCTTGGTGGGCTGCGGAGGACGCGGCACCGGCGCTGCGGACAACGCGCTCTCGGTCGACAACGGGCCGATCAAACTGGTCGCCATGGCCGATGTCTTTGAATCAAAGCTCAAGAACAGCTACGACAACTTGAACGAACTTCACGAGCCGAAGATCAATGTCGCAGAAGACCGCAAGTTTGTAGGCTTCGATGGCTTCAAGAAGGCGATGGAATGCCTGGTACCCGGCGATGTGGTGATTCTGGCCACTCCACCGGCCTTTCGTTGGGTACATTTTTCTCACGCGATCCAGCGGGGTCTCAACGTGTTCATGGAGAAGCCGGTCACGATAGACGGGCCGACCAGCCGCAAGATGTACGAGCTGGGCAGGGAGTCTGTGCAAAAGAACTTGAAGGTCGGCGTCGGCCTCATGTGCCGGCATTGCCAGGCGCGCGGCGAGCTGCTGGAACGCATCCAAAATGGAGAGATCGGTGATATCACCATGCTGCGCGCCTATCGTATGGCGGGCCCCACGGGCACGGCGGATACCGGACCCGATCGAGAAGGACTCACCGAACTGATGTATCAGATCAAGAACTTCCACGGATTCCTATGGGCAAGTGGTGGCGCGTTCAGCGATTTTCTCATCCACAACATCGACGAGTGCTGTTGGATGAAGGGGGGCTGGCCGGTGCGAGCCAAGGCCAGTGGTGGACGTCACTATCGTGGGGACAGCGTCGACCAAAACTTCGATACTTACGACACCGAGTACACCTTCGAAGACGGCACGAAACTGTTCCTAAGCGGCCGCACGATGCCGGGTTGCCACCGCGAGTTTGCCAGCTACGCTCATGGCACCTCCGGGTCGGCCGTCATTTCCACCTCGGCGCACCACACCAGCCAAGTGCAGGCTCTACCGAGGACACAAGTTCACCAAGCGCGAATTGGCTTGGGAGTTTCCGCCGCCCGAACCGAACCCCTATCAACTTGAATGGGACCACTTGATCGCCGCCATTCGTGAAGACCGACCTCACAATGAAGTAGAACGGGGCACGACGGCGAGCTTGGTGACCTCGATGGGCCGCATGGCGGCGCACACCGGGCAAATCGTGACCTTGGACGACATTTTGAATGGCGATCACGAGTTCGCGCCCGATGTCGATCAATTGACTCTCGACGGCCCGGCGCCGTTGCTTGCCGACGAGAACGGCAAGTATCCGATCCCGATGCCGGGCATCAACACGACGCGCGAGTACTAGGCTCTGCAATCCACCAAACTCTGGCGAGTTCGGCTACGCTCCAAATCAGCCGCTGGGCGTTAGCCCACGGTTCCCCAGCGAAACCGACGCATCCGGGGAGGGCTCCCCCTCTCCGGCCCTTCGGGCCGACTCTCCCCGAGGGGAGAGTGACGAAACATGAAACGACGCGCTACTCCCAGCGAACCGACCCGTACGTGCAGGTGACCGACGGCCCGCAACCGGTGTTCGTTCACGCTCTCGACGCGCACGACGTAGTCTCCAGGCTCGGCAAACGTGTGGGTTGTGATCGCGTATCCATTTGGGTCGTGCATCCGGCGGTTGCCATCCGAGTGGACGACGACGGGTGCCGTGCCATCACCAAAGTCCCAGCGTTCCTCAGGAACCGTTGTCCTGAAACTCCGTGCCTGGAATGTCACGGGGTCGCCCGCGCGGATTCCGAACGTCGGATAGTAGGTTGGGTGTACGGTGGGGGGCAGACGGTCTTGCTGGTCGCGGTCGACGACCTGCACGAGAGCAAAGTCGTAGCCGACGTTGCCGTTGGCATCAGTGACTTTTACGACCTCGCTATAGCTGCCGGGTTCCGTATAGACACGCTTGACTTGCGCCGTTCGCTCCCGCGATCCGTCGCCAAGTGTCCACTCGAACTCAAGCGGCTGGTCTCCGGCGGACCACGACTTGCTGGCATCGAGCGTCGCCTGCTCGCCGGTCAGCAGAAAGTGGTGGGGCCGCGCAACCGCCAAGACCTGCGGCTTGTATTGCTGTTGATAAGCTTGCCAAAGGAACGCGTAGCCTGCCTGCGTGCCCCACTTGCCAGAAGGCTGGCGCGATTTGATCTCAAAGTGCAGATGCGACCAGCCACCGCTGCCGCCCTCCTTCCCTAGAACTCCGATGGTCTGCCCTCGCGAGACCACTCGTCCCGGCTTGATATTAGCACTGATCTCCTTGAGGTGGCTGTAGCGATAGTACCAACCGCGCTCGTCCAATATGTAGACGACGTCATACCGCGATGCCACCGGCGTGTTGTCACGGTGGCCGTCCAAAACATCGAGCCCCGCGGAGACGATCAGCCCATCTGTCGCGGCGACGATTTCGACACTCCCTTCGCTGCCGCCGATATCCAGTCCGGAATGGTAGTAAATTGTTCGTCGCTGGGGATCTTCGCCTCCGTCCACATACGTCGGCACGTTCGCCATCTGGGTCATCGTCGCAAACCAGCGCTGTTTGGCGGGATAGCCAAAGGTTGCTGGCCGAACGAGTGGCGACCCGGCAGGCCATAGTCGCAGCCTGGCGTCTTTATCGAGCCCCCACGAAGCAGGACGCCCATTACTGTTGTAGCCGCCAGTGATCGAACAGTCGATCTGCACACGACCGACCGTGATTGGCAAGTGATATGTTGCGGCGACTAATTCGGCCGATAGACCGTCCACCTTCACCTGTACCTCAGCCCTCCGCACTGCTGCGCAGATAGAGTCCCGGTGCTCAGTAACCGACACCAATTCAACGTCGACGCGTTCTCCATTGTGCAGCTCGACCTCGGCCATCTCTCCAATCGAGAGATCGACGACGCGGACCAGCGGCTTCACAATGCGATCGCTTCGGCTCCGACGACAAGTCCGGACATGCAAACGGTGACGCAGATGGTCCAACCCACCGTCAAGGTCCACGCTTTCACGGCCGGCGCGACGACCGCGCGCAGAACAGTCATCATACGAATATCTCCAAAGATCTTTGCTTTCATCACCGCAAACCGTTATCAATGTCAGGCAGCTGTCCGAACCGCCAGCGGACGTCAAACCTACTCCATGTCACGAGAGAAAGAAACCATGAACCGATCTGCACACTCTACTTTGTTCGTCGCGCTGACTCTACTGCTGGCCTGCTGGACCTCGAGCGCCGCGGCGGACGACGGCAAGCTGCGCATTATCTGCTTCGGCGCTCATCCCGACGACGCAGAGTACAAGAGCGGTGGGGCCGCGGCGCTGTGGGCCAAACAGGGCCATCATGTGAAGCTGGTCTCGGTAACCAACGGAGACATCGGCCATTGGCAGATGCCGGCGGCCCACTGGCAAAGCGGCGCACGGCGGAGTCTGCCGAAGTTGCCAAGCGACTAGGCGTCACTTCGCAAGTGCTCGATATCCACGACGGCGAGCTGATGCCGACCCTCGAGCACCGCCGCACGATCACTCGATTGATCCGGGATTGGAACGCCGATATCGTCATCGCTCACCGACCATGGGACTATCATCCCGACCACCGCTATGTGGGCGTACTCGTTCAAGATGCTGCTTACATGGTGACGGTGCCCTTCTTCTGCCCCGATACACCGCATCTGACGAAGAATCCGGTGTTCCTCTACTCCAGCGACCGTTTTCAGAAACCGTATCCCTTTGAAGCAGACATCGCGGTTGCCATCGACGACGTCTTCGACCAGAAAGTGGATGCCCTGCTGGCACTACGCCTCGCAGACATTCGAAGGAGGCGCAAACGGCAGCGCCGAGCGAGCGGGCCCAGGCGCCTCCGGCGTCGCGTCCCCGAGGAACGCCGTAAATGGCTGCGCGACCGCTGGGATCGCCGTGCGGGTAGTGAAGCGACTCGGTTTCGCGCAGCCTTGGTGCACTGGTACGGGGCCGACCGAGCCAAGAACGTCAAGTACGCCGAGGCATTCGAGATCTGTGAGTACGGCCGCCAGCCATCGGACGCCGATGTCCGGA
>CBDCWT010000012.1:0-10388 GCA_965223305.1 Pirellulaceae bacterium
TCTCTTCCGAGAAGTCGAAATCGATGCTGATCTGCAGGAATCCCTGGCGGTTGTTCAACAACGTGAATTGTTCGTTAGCATCGAAAACCGCCGCCCGAAGGCGGTTGTTGATTCGATTGGCCGAAACGGCGGACATGATCTCGAACTCGGGCGCATAGGTCGTCCGATTGGGGATCCGCCTGGACGATTGATAGGTCAAAAACTCGCCGGCCGGCCGGTGGTTGGGAAGGTAGAAATTGAAGACGCTCGGTGATTGATAGGCCTGTTGGTTGAAATGATAGTTGAGTGCGGGGAGCGAAAAGTAGCCGTTGGAGTCCCTCGTCGTGCCGTAGGCCCGCATCAGTGCTGTGTAACGCATGACCGGCTCGCGAAGGCGTGATTGCTCGGTGCTCAGGCTTCCTGGCGTCGACACTTCGAGGCGCAGCGGACCTCTCAGCTGGCGATAGGTCTGCGTATTGATCGCCTCGTCATCCAGCAATATCGACTTGAGCACTTCCCTGAAGTCGCCGCCGCTCTCGACGAAGGTCGTCGCCACGCGCCGCGTATAGCGTTTGGACGGGTTCGATTTCACGAACCGCTGGATCAGTAGACGCGAAATAAAAGGGGCGACGTTGGGATGTTCGGCAAGATTGTCCAACGCCCCCATCAGATCAACCATGCCCGATTGACCCGCCGGTAGTACGACCCCATTGTGCAAGACCTTCTCGCCGGTATCGTGCTGGTTGTCGTCCATGACCATGCGGTCGTGGAAGTTTCGCCGCGCATTAAAGAAACCGCGGGCAGGATCATCGTAGGTAAGCCCGGTGAAGACGCGGGCGAATGTCTTGATTGTCTCGTTGTCATAGGTGTCGATGAGATTGCCCTCATCGTCCACTTCATACTGGCCATTCAGTCTCAACCGGTAGAGCCCAATCGAAAACAGTTGCTGGATCTCTCGTGCGTAGTTTTCGTCAGGAAACCTGACGCCGTTGCCCTTGGCGTTCTTTACGTGAGTCAGGAAGACCCCCATGATCGGATGGAATGTGACGTCCTCCAGCAGCTCGCGGTAGTTTCCGAAAGAGTTGTCCACCAGCATGTCGTAGTAGTTCGCCACGCCGAGAAACTGTGGTTGTCCGGAGATGTCATTGGCTTGCTCGCCGAAGCCTGCCCCCCGGTCGTTGATCACGAAGATCTGCGCCAGCGCCCAGGCCATTCGCTGCCGGAGCTGATCTGGAGCGGCAATGGCATTGTGCCACCAGGCCTGGTGTTTGTAGCGGTTGTGATTGATGTTGTCGGTCAGCGGCCCGAAGCCGTCAGCCGAAATCATCTCTAGTGCGGTTTGTTCGTGGCTCGTCATCGGCAGTTCGAACTGCTGATCGATCCACTCCTCAAATGCGGCCGCTGTGCCGATCTGCCGGATCCGCGTTGCCAGCGAGTCAATCTCGGCCATGGTCGGACCGAACGTAGCATGCGCCAAGAAGTGGGCCGCCTGAACCTGCCGCTGAATCTTCCGCAGCTGCCTGCGGTTCGCGACTCTAAAAGTGCCAGCTGCTACCTCTCCGCCAGCTAGGACGCACACTAGCAAGACCAACAGCCACTTCATCGATGGTCGGTACATTAACTCCGTCTCCCACACGGTCAAGAAAATCCGGTCGGCGCAAAATAACACCCGACGAGCCTGAAGCCGCACTAGCTCGTCAACTTGAGACACGCGGGATCCGTCTTGCGTTGGGAAGATAAGATAATTGCCGGTTTGGAGTTCCGACTCCGAAACGGAATCCCGCGAACAACATCCGATCAAGCGTATCAATTATCGAACTACGGGCCGTGACCGTCAAGCTTTCCCGGCCTGCGCAGCCCGGGTTCCATAACTAGAGAAACACATGGAACCCAGAAAAGTACTCCCCCCCGGGACTGCCAAAATCAAGGCATTGTCCCCTGAGAGGGTGCATGTTCAAGAGAGCCAGAGGCCAGTACTTGCGGCGGGGTGGTGATTTGTCGCCTGACGTGACCGCCGCGCCCGTTGTGGCGGCACCGGTTCGCTGCCTCTTGGGAGGATTAGGTCTCGCTGGCAGTGCGTTCGTTCCGGCCCGGCTTCCTTTCGGCCCATCTACAACGCTAAGTAAAGGGGCGGAGAATAAAGTGGGTGGGTAAAGCCAAGTTGGCCGGTGACGCCGGTGATTGCGCGCGGCCCTGGCCTCGCTCAGCACCACTATCCCTTCAACCCTATTGCGTTTTAGCCGCCGACGCCACCTGGACCGGCAGAACCACCTAACCCGAATTATTCATGAGCGATCTGCTGCGAGGTCGTAAGTCCATCCGTGGCTTCGTCATGCTTCACAATTCTCCCTCGACGTATTGCTTCAATACGCCTGCGGAAGCATTGCTCGCCTTCCTTGCCACGAACGTACTTACAGCCTCTCGCGACGATCTTCATGAATAATCCGGGCTAACGGTTCCTCAAGGCCCGCAGACCGCGGAAGAAGTCGCGCGGTGCCGGCATCGCTGTTCCTCGGTAGTGGGCTCGCCGGACCGTGTTGCCGTAGATATGAAACGGTCGGTAGGGACGGTGTGTCATCGGCAACGAGCTGTATCTGCCTCGAGCGAACACGTCCCCCGACCAGCGCGGCTCTTGTCCAAGGAGCGGAGTAGCTAGGAACAGTGAGAGGCAAAACGAAACAAGCAGGATTTGGGAACGCATCGTTGGTCTCCGTCAGAACATTACATTGTTAATGTCAAATAGTGTCCGCTCGGTGGACCGGCGGAGCGAATTCCAGCGCGGAGCCCAAATCGAGCTTTGGTTTGACTGTTGGTCAAACATAGCAACCTGCTAGGCGCCATGGCGGGCACCGGCGGGCGAAAATATCTTCAAGAAGGTGACGCCGCGGCGCTACGACGAAAACAAACGGAACAACCTGCGCGCCGAGGCCCCTCAAGCAGGTGCTCGCCTGGCTTCCGGTGGCGCGGTTGGTACGGCGGCAACGGTTGTCCTGTTGTTAACTTCCGTTGAGTCCGTTTAATTGGCGAAAACGACGTTAGCTTCGGTAAACGCCGTATTCCATAGGTTAAAATTGGGAAGTTTGCAGGCCGATCTCGCAGCAATGGAAAATCTGTCGATTTTGTCTGGCCGGCAATTAAGATGGATGAAGATACAAATCTGTGGACTTCTTTAGTGCTTCGAGTCTCGTTTTTTTTGGGGGAGCCAGGAATGAAGCTTTCGTTAGTAGCGGCGGCGGTCGCAGCATTTTGCATTAGCTCTGCTGCGTACGCGAATCACGGTGCAGTCCAGAAGGGCGGCGCAGCCCAAAAGGGCGGCGCAGCCCAAAAGGGCGGCGCAGCTCAGAAGGGCGGAGCAGCCCAGAAGGGCGGAGCAGCTCAGAAGGGCGGCGCAGCCCAGAAGGGTGGAGCAGCCCAGAAGGGCGGCGCGGCCCAAAAGGGCGGAGCAGCTCAGAAGGGCGGCGCGGCGCAGAAAGGTGGCGCGGCTCAAAAGGGCGGAGCCATGCAAAAGGGTGGCGCGGCCCAAAAGGGTGGCGCGGCTCAGAAGGGTGGAGCCATGCAGAAGGGTGGCGCGGCCCAAAAGGGCGGAGCAGCCCAAAAGGGTGGCGCAGCTCAGAAGGGCGGCGCGGCTCAGAAGGGTGGTGCGGCCCAAAAGGGTGGAGCAGCTCAGAAGGGCGGAGCAGCCCAAAAGGGTGGTGCGGCTCAGAAGGGCGGAGCATCCCAAAAGGGTGGCGCGGCTCAGAAGGGTGGAGCAGCTCAGAAGGGTGGAGCAGCTCAGAAGGGTGGCGCGGCTCAGAAGGGTGGCGCGGCTCAGAAGGGTGGCGCGGCTCAGAAGGGTGGCGCGGCTCAGAAGGGTGGCGCAGCTCAGAAGGGTGGCGCAGCTCAGAAAGGTGGAGCAGCACAGAAGAGCCCGGTTCAAAAGGGCTAAGCTTCGTTTACCTGCTCCCCAGCCCGAAAGGGCTTGGCTGTAAACTGCGATTGAAAAAGACGATTCCCGCGTGAGTGGGGTCGTCTTTCTTTTTTTCTTATTGCGTCTCCCCGCGTCCTGACCCTTCTCGCGGTCCCACGTTGATGAGACAGTTTCCAGCTACTCGATGCGATCGTAGCGGCCATGCACATGATGGTTGACATAGGTCGAGAGTCCTTTGCCAAGCGTAGCCAGCCGCTTCATTTCCTTTAAATGTTGAGGCCCGACGCTGTCGCGTGTGTAAACGTAGATCTTGCTCTGCGAAAGAAAGCGGAGCTTGACGAAGTCGGCACCGATCAGAAACGCGGCGATCCCTGAATTTCCGCTGCGATTCTTGTAGCGAACCATGCGCCGATTGCCTGATGAACTGTGCTCGTCTTCGAAGGGAACTACTCCGACCATTGTACGAGTTGATTTGGACTCATCATCAGCCGCCCTGTCCTCACTGATGGTAAGTTGCCTTTGATGCATGAGCCAGGCGTCATACGTTCTGCTAGGCTCGGCTTTCAGCACGACTTCCAAGGCGACGCCAAGCGATGGCTTTCCGCGGGTACCGCCCGCAATATCGCGTACAGTTGCGTACGGGTAGACACTTGATTCAATGCCATCGGTGAGTATCACTGCGAGATCGGCTTTCAGATAACCGATTTGCAACTCGGCACCTTCGCCCAGCACGCAGACGCAAATCGCATTAGCCCGGATTATTCATGAAGATCGTGGCGAGAGGTTGTAAGTACGTTCGTGGCAAGGAAGGCGAGCAATTCTTCCGCAGGCGTATTGAAGCAATACGTCGAGGGAGAATTGTGAAGCATGACGAAGCCACGGATGGACTTACGACCTCGCAGCAGATCGCTCATGAATAATTCGGGTTAGGATCCACCGGGTTGTCCGGCTCTGGAACTAGGAGGAGTCGCGTTCCACTTCCGCAGTGCGTTCGAATGATCTCCTGTCTATCGCTGCCGTCCGAGTTGATGTGCGAGACACCAACGACTCTGCATTCGAATGAACCAATCAGAACGCGGTCGCCATCGTTGCCTGGATCGAAGATTCGGAGCTTCGCAGCCATCCAAGTAACGCTAGCAGACTGCTGCGACAAGACAACTGTTGCCGTGCAAGAGCGAGACTTCTCGAGGTCGGTAGAGGCGAGACGCCAAGACCTGCACTGCTGACGTACGTGAGAAGGTAAGAACCAAGACTTCTCCAACCGTGTGATCGGTTGTGCCCATCGAAGTCCATCGTGAACTCGGATCAGGGGGGCTGCTCGACTGCGAGTGCCGGTGAATTCGCCTCAGGTACAGCCTCAGTCCAGTGAAATCTGCGAAACCGGTTGGCTCTCCAGTGGAGGGCCGTCCACTGTGGGTGACCCCGCGGCGAGCTGCTCAGTGCGGATGACCTCACCCGTGTCCGACCACGCAATCCACTCCCCGTCCTTGGCACCGGTAAGGAAGGACCCTTCCTCCTGCTTTTGGCCATTGGCGTGCCACTTCGTCCAACGACCGTCACGCTGGCCATCACGGTAGACGCCGCTCAAGAGCCGTTGCCCGTTTTGGTGCCACCAGCTGTGTTCGCCGACCGGGAGACCCTGCTCGAAGGTACCCGAATAACGGACCGTGCCGTTGATGTGCCATTCGGTCCACTTGCCAACCCGAAGTTCCTCACCCGCAGTTTCGTTTCGGGTTACCTCGATCGTGCCCGCCCACCAATCAACCTGAGTCGACCACTCGATATTCGATCGGAGCACCCACCCTTCCGACTCTTTGTGCTCCTTGTCGTACCAGTTGACTAGCGGCACGAGTTGTTTTCCGCGGCGATAGTATTCACGAGCCCAAATCGTGCTATCCTGCTTCCAGGCGATCGATTCACCATCTGGCAGGCCATCGCGAAACGCCATCTCCTGTTTTTGCTGACCGCCGGGGTACCAGATTGTCGCCGAACCATCGAGAACTCCCTGCTTGAATTCCCAAGAGCCGACAATCTTGTTCTGGCTGTCGACGACCGTCCACATGCCGTGCAGTCTTCCCTGCTCGAATGTTGCTTGCGACGTAAACGGTGGCTGGAAATCTCCTTGGACACCGGCAAAACTGGCAAGTGTGCGGAACCATTGGCCCTCGCGCCTGCCGTGCAGATACTCGCCTTGCGCGATCACTCGGCCTTGCGGATCCCACATCATCCAAGGACCGTGATTGACGTAGTTTCGTTGCTCGTCCTGCTTGACGGCCCGCTGGATCTTGACGGCGCGGTTGGCGTAACGCTCTGTGATCAACTCACCCCCATCGGGCACAGCGATGGTGGTAGTGGTGCTGGTTGGGTTGCGATGTTGCCCACCGGTCGCCGGTGGGGACGGTGGTCGCGGCACGGCCAGCCGGTTGAGAGGAATCGGCTGGGCCAGCTGTGCGGGGGCGGGAAGCCCAGCCGCTTGACCGGCAGCTGGTAGCAGCAGCGCCAGCGAGAACGCGACAGGCAAGGGACGCACGGGTGCGGAGATAGCCATGGGACCTACCCAGTTACCAGGGGAATAGCCTCCCTGCGTACCATCCATGCGTGCATCCGAGCGGAAGGATTATCGGCGATTCCCGCTTGTCAGCTGGAGCAGGCCGCCCGGCCCCCTTAGAATCCGCATGGCCGTTGCCAGACACACCTCCGGGGAGTTCGCCCCTCAGCGGCGATCGCGTCGTGCTGGAAACTCAACTTTCGAACCTGATCCCGGGGGAGGATGTGCAGCTTAGCGCTCACAAACCTGCGGACATCGACTTCACCCTCCCGCGCGGAGGTGGTATCACGGTTAAACAGCGGGACATCCTCACCCTCCCGCGCGCGGGAGGGTCGGACGCGATAGCGTCCGGGGAGGGCTGCCCGAGAGTGATCGCCCCGAGGCTTGGCCCCCCTCTCCGGCCCTTTGGGCCGACTCTCCCCAAGGGGCCCCAAGGGGAGAGTGAAGAAAGATGATATCACGCACCAACTTAGAAGCGCGAACTCAGGGGGTAGGGGGTAGGCCGGAACAAGCGGCGCAAAGGGCCATCCAATCGCATTTTCCTCGCCGCGCCGTTCCGGCACGGTCGAACGCTCAGCACCTGGTACCGCCGGCACGGCGCGGCGATCAGGTCGGGCCAGAAACCAGCCTCTCCCACGCCGCTTGTTCCGGCCTACAACTGAACAAGCTGCCCGCACGGCGCCCGGCAAAATCGGCACAGCCGTTGCCACACCACCTTGCGAAGTCCTTGTCGGCGACAGTTGGTGAAGCGGTGTGATAGGCATCCCACCTTGTTTGCTACTATGTCAAACATCGCGGCCCAGCTGTTCACCCTCCTCGACCATCTCCACTTCGCTGCGGCTTTCGCGAGTCACGCGTTGTGCGGATTGCATGCCGAATTTCCAGAACAGCGCAGGACGAACGAGAAACTCCAGCAGTGTGCTGCTGACGAGTCCACCGATGATCACGGTGGCGACTGGATAGAGAAGTTCTTTGCCCGGTTCACCGGCCGCCAACGCCAACGGTACCAGGCCGATTCCCGAGGTGAGTGCAGTCATCAGCACCGGGGCGAGTCGCTCTTGTCCGGCCCGAACGATCAGATCGACCGTCCAGTCCTCGCCTTCAAACTGGACGAGATGCAGGTAGTGGTTGATCAACAAAATGCCATTTCGCGACGCAATTCCACATAGTGAGATGAAGCCCACCATAGCCGCCACAGTGAGCGTTTGGCCTGTGATATAGATGGCGGCGACACTTCCAATGAAGGCCATCGGCAGCGCGACCATGACTTGCAGGGCCAGGTTGGTACTGCGAAACATGGTGAACAGTACCAGGAACATGCCGATCAACGAGATGACAAACAGGATGGCAATCGTCCGAGATGCGGCCTGCTGGCTTTCGAACTGCCCACCGTATTCCACGAAATAGCCGGACGGCAGTGTCTGCTCGATCGGCCGCAGCTTGGTCCTGATGTCTTCGACAACATCCACCAGGCCGCGATCGGCGACATTGCATTGGAGCACGATTCGCCGATGCACCTGTTCTCGGTTAATCGTGTTGGGCCCGCCGCCTCGATAGATGTTGGCTACCGACCCGAGTTTGGTCGTTCCACCGTCGGGCAAGTGGACAGTGAGCCGCTGCAGGGTTTCCAGGTTTTCCCGATATCGTTCATCAAAGCGCACAAGCAGGTCGAAGGTTTTCTGGCCCTCGAGAACCTCCGAGACGACCTCACCATTCATTGCAGTCTCGATCAGTTCCGTAATGTCGCCGCGCGTCAATCCGTATTGCTTCAACTGATGGCCGTCGATCTCTATCCGGAGCTGCGGGATGGTAACTTGAGGTTCGACTTGCAGATCCTGGACTCCATCGATGCTGGAGATCGCGCTGCGCATCTCGTTGGCCTTTCGCCGCAGCACGTCAAGCTCGTCGCCATACAGCTTAATCGCTACCTGGGCCCTCACACCGGAGAGCATGTGTGAGATTAGATGGGCCAACGGCTGTTCGACGCTACTGACGATGCCGGGAATCTCCGCCAGCCGTTCACGGATATCACCCAAGATGGCTTGGCGGGTCCGTGTGGTGTCGGAACTGAAAGACAGGATCATCTCCGTGGCGTTGACGCCTTCCGCGTGTTCGTCCAACTCGGCCCGTCCGGTCTTACGAACTAACGTATCGAGGTCGGCGATTTCCAGTAGTCGGCGCTCGGCGGTGGCTGCGATCTGGTTCGATTTTTGCAAAGACGTTCCCGGTGGGAGCAGCACATTGACCTGTACCGAACCCTCGTTGAACGGCGGCAGCAGGTCGTTGTCCAGCTGCCAGGCGGCAATGCCGGCCAAGGCGACTGCCACCAGCGCCAGGGTGAGAATTATAGACGGCGCCGCTAGGCTGCTGCGAATGGTGCGGCCTGCGACCCACTTCAGAAAATGCAGTACCCATCCATCCCCTTCGTGTTGGGCGAACCGAGTGCCGGAGAGCAGCCAGTACGAGAGCACGGGCGTGACGGTCAGCGACACCAATAACGAGGAGAGAATCGACACGATGTAAGCCACACCCAGAGGTGTGAAGAGCCTTCCTGGGATGCCCGCCAGCGCGAACAGCGGGATAAAGACGAGCACGACGATAAGTGTGCCGAAGACAATCGAATTGCGAATTTCAACACTAGCTTGAAAGACAACTAATAGCGGATGCTCGGGTTCGGAATGCGTCTGGTTCTCCCGCAGACGGCGGAAGATGTTCTCGACGTCCACGATCGCGTCGTCGACCAATTCACCGATCGCTACTGCGATGCCCCCCAGCGTCATGGTGTTGATGGACAGGTCGAAGGCTCTGAAGACGAGACCAGTCATTACGATCGACAGCGGGATCGCCGTGAGCGTGATGAACGTCGTGCGGAAATTGAGCAGAAAGATCAAGAGGATGATGACCACCAGAATACCGCCGTCGCGCAACGCCTCGATTACGTTCTCAATGGCCAAATCGATGAAGGTCTTCTGCTGGTAGAGATCTGGCCGGATGCGAATGTCCTGCGGAAGACGGCTTTCAAGCTGCGCAAGCAGCTCGCTAAGCTGTTCCGTCACCCGCCGAGTATCCGCGTGCGGCTGCTTGTTGACTGTCAGCACGATCGCCGAACCGCCACTGAAACTGCCGTCACTGTGACGGGCGAACGCCGCACTGTCGCCGCGTTTGACTTGCGAGCCCTCGATGACTTCTGCGACCTGCCCGAGCAGCGTGGATTGACCGTCGCGGTGTTTGACCACGATCTCTTCCAGTTGCCGTGAGCTGCTGACACGACCCAATGCACGCACTAGCAACTCGTTCGGTCCTTGCTCATCAAGATAGCCACCGGTAGCGTTCTGATTGCTCGCCTCCAACGCCCCTTTGACCTCCCGCAAGGTGACTCCGTACTTCAGCAGCAACTCTGGCTTGACCAGCACCTGGTATTGCTTTCTTTCGCCCCCCATCACAAAGACCTGTGAGACGCCCGGAACCGTCAGCAGCTGCTGGCGAACAACCCAGTCGGCCAGCGTCCGCTGCTGCATCGGCGAAGTCCTACGATGAACTTCGAGCCGACCCCCGCTGCGCAAGATCGTGAACCAGCGGCGTGTGGCCCGGTCCGACAGCGACCAGCGTTGCCCGTACTCTTCCGTATGGATGACTGGTTTGCCGGGAAGGTAGATGTCATGCCGAGCAAATTCTTGGCGGAGTGAATCGGCAAATTCGCGTTCGTTCAGAGCCGCTGCATGGGAACGATCGACGGCGAACAGCCGAGTTTGTTCGTCCGGCTCGCTGTACATGCCGATCAGCATGATTTGGCCCATGATCGACGAGATCGGAGCTAACTGGGGACGAACCCCTGCGGGCAGCCGCTGGCTGGCCAAGGCGATCCGCTCGCTCACGATTTGGCGATCCACATAGATGTCCGTGCCCCAATCGAACTCGACGTAGATCACCGAGACGCCGACGCCGGATGAACTC
>CBDCWT010000013.1:0-339579 GCA_965223305.1 Pirellulaceae bacterium
ACGGCTCCCGAGAGAATCCTGATCGGCGAGGATGTCGTCTTTGCGATTACGGTCTCCAACCCCGGCTCGGGCGCGGCGACGAATGTGGTGATCGAAGAGGATGTGCCGACCGGCCTTTCACACGCGGCAGGTAGCTTCTTGGAGTCTGACGTCGGAACACTCGCTCCGGGAGAAACGCGGCAGCTTGAGCTTGTCGTGCAGGCCGCGACGCAAGGTACGTTCAACAACGTCATTCGCGTTCGTGGTAATGGCCAACTGAAGGCAGAACATAGCGCATCGGTCACCGTGGTGGCCCCTGACCTTCAGGTGAAATTGGAAGGCCCTTCGCACCGCTATCTGGAGCGACAGGTTACCTACGATCTCGTGATGCTGAACCGTGGAACTGCGGATGCCAAGAACGTCCGCCTTGTGACGAGTTTGCCCAAAGGCCTCAAGTTCGTCGCGGCAAATGAAAAAGGACGCTACGATCCGCAGAGTCACGCGGTTCAATGGAGCTTGGCGGAACTCCCACCCGGCGTGGAGGGCCGAGTTCAACTGACGGCATTGCCCGTCGAGACGGGTGCCCAAATGCTCCGCGCCGAAGCGCAGGCCGATCTGAACTTGGCTGCAACAGCCGATCTGGCGACACGGGTTGACGCCTTGACTGAGCTGGAGTTCACCGTCTCGGACGTCCAGGATCCGATTGAAGTCGGCACGGAGACCATTTACGAGATCCGCGTGGTGAACAACGGAGCCAAGACGGCAGAGAACATCCAGGTGCTCGCCGAGCTGCCCAACGGGATTCAATATATCGACGCCGATGGCGCTACCCGGGTCGAGCCTCGCGGCAATCAAATCATCATGGAGCCGATCCGCGAGCTGTCTCCGCAGCGCGAAGCAATCTATCGCATCAAGGTCCGGGGGGTGCAGGATGGCGACCACGTCATGCAGGTCCGCTTGACCAGCGACGAGGTCTCCAAGCCGGTGATCAAACAAGAGAGCACGAAGGTCTACGACGATCGGATAAGCGCCACCCGATGAACGCGCCCTTTGGGAATCGAGCTTGCCGAAGTGCCGCAGGCCTAGGCCGATGCTTCCCACACCGCGCCGTTGCGGCAACACAAAACGCAACAGACCGGCGTCGCCGCGTCACAGCTCGTTCCATGCTTCGTCGTTCTCGAACTCTACCCGCAACTCTTGCTGCCGGTCCGGAGCGAGCCAGGATGATTGAATACCGTTGAGAATCAGCTGTCGGATCTCGTCGCGCGAAATGCCGAGACCTTCGCTGAGCGCGACGAATTCGTCGACCAACGTGTTGTGAAACATCTTGGGGGTCGTCCGTATTGACGCTCACCAGCAGACCGCGCTGCAGATAGGCGCGCGCCGGGTGATCTTCGATCGATTCAACGACGCCGGTCCGGATGTTCGAGAGCGGACACAGCTCGACGCCGATGCGAGCTTCGCCGAGATAGTCAACCAGGCCGTCGTCCTCGATAGCGCGTGCTGCATGTCCCACTCGATCCACCTTCAGCGCGCGCACCGCACCCCAGACACTCTCCGCTCCGGCGGCTTCGCCGGCATGGGCGCTGGTGCGGAACCCCAGCCGCCGCGCTTCCTCGAAGACCGACTCAAACGGTTCAGGCGGGTGCCGGTGCTCGCTTCCTCCAATGCCAACCCCGATCACGCCGGCATGCCGCACGTCATGCAGCTCCCGCAGGGTCTCCCCCGCCAACTCCGGACCGAAGTCGCGGATCAGGTCGGCGACAAGTGCGACTTCAATATTCTCGACTCGAGACAATCCACTCCGAATCGCCGTGGTGATGCCCGCCACCTGCAGGCCGTGGTGGGCAAAGTCCCGCGGTGAAAAAAACACCTCCGCGTACCGGATGTTTTGCTCGGCCAAATCGCGGGCGACGGCTTCGGCGACGAAGGTGAAGTCCTCGTACTCACGCAGGTAGCCGTTCTTCCAGAGCCACGTTTCGATGAAATGTGGGAAGTCACGATACTGCAGCCTACTGCGCAGAGCGGCGACATCCTTCAGCTCCGGATCCCCACCGTATTTCTCGATCAGCTCCCACAGCACGCTGTAAGGGATCGCGCCCTCCAAATGCAAATGCAGCTCGACTTTGGGAAGCCGATGCAGCCAACGGCGCTCTGACTGCGACACGCGGCGAGTGGCGGGTGGGTGCATGTTAGGGGGTTAGGTGTTTAGGGGGTTAGGAAGAAGTTGCGATTTTTCGTGGTCTGTCCAGACACAGGATAGCGAATTCGCCGCGTTTTTCGGAACCCGAAGCGTGAGCGAGGGGGAGTTCGTGTACCAACCCAAGTGCTTCCCTCGCTGACGCTTCGGGTTGCGATAGAATAACTACGACTTTTACTCGCGACCAGTTCGGTCGTCGTCATCCTCCACGGAGAACCGCTTGAACGCAACAGATTGGAACGCGCAACTCTATGACGACAAACACTCGTTTGTTTGGCAACTGGGTGCATCGGTCGTCGAGCTGCTGGCCCCGCAATCTGGTGAGCAGATTGTCGATCTGGGATGCGGCACGGGACAACTGACCGCTCAGATCGCATCGACGGGTGCGTCGGTGCTCGGCTTGGATCACTCGCCGGCGATGATCGAGGAGGCGAACCTCAGCTACCCCGAGCTGCGGTTTGAGCAGGCTGACGCACACGACTTCGTGGTCCCCGAACCGTGTGATGCCGTGTTCTCCAACGCTGCCCTGCACTGGATCCACGAGCCGGAAAAGGTTGTCCGCTGTATCGCCCGGGCACTGAAACCAACAGGCCGGTTGGTCGTCGAGTTTGGTGGAAGTGGCAATGTGCAGCAGCTGGTTCGGGCCATCCAAGGCGCGTGTAGCGCCGTGCTGGGCGAGACGATCTCGCATCCCTGGTATTTTCCGAGCATTGCCGAATTCTCCTCGTTGTTGGAGCGGCACAATATTGAAGTAACTCAGGCTGCCTTGATCGATCGGCCAACTCGGTTGACTGGCCCGGACGGACTACGGAACTGGGTGCGAATGTTCGGTCAGCACTGGTTAAGCCAGCTGCCCCCTGAGCGGCACCAGAAGTTCTTCGAGCAGGTCGAACAGATTGCACACGCCGAGCTGTGTCGAGACTCGGTCTGGTACGCAGACTATCGCCGTTTGCGTGTCGCAGCTCGCAAGCATGGGTAGTAGCCGAATTCGCTGTAGCCGAATTCGCCAGAATTTGGCCGAGCAAATTTGCCAGGAACTTGGGCGAATCGGCAGCTCACCAGACCAAACTCTGGCGAGTTCGGCTACGTTCTGGCGAGTTCGGCAGCCATCGGATAGTGACCGGGTGGCATCAAGGAGTGACAAAACTATGGCCAAGAAAAAAGCGGCCCGCAGGCAGGCACCGAAACGCACAACCTCTAAAGTCAGTGCCGTAAAAGGCAAGAGCGTCGAGTGGTACATCAGCACGCTCGACGATTGGCGCGGTGACGTTGTCCGGCAGCTCGACGAGCTTGTTAGAAAAGTGGTCCCGGCGGTCACCGCGAGCATCAAATGGGCTCAACCCGTCTACGAGTCCAACGGGCCATTCTGTTTCGTCAAGGCCGCCAAGAACCATGTGACCATCGGCTTCTGGCGGGGGATCGACGTCGACGATCCCAACCAGCTCTTCGAAGGGACAGGCGACAAGATGCGTCACGTTAAGATCAAGGACGCCAAATCGCTCCCGGCCGCCGCTTTGCGAAAGATGATCAAGCAAGCCGTCGCGCTGAATCACGACCTCGGCAATCCCACCAAGTAAGTGTTGATGACTTCTTGTAGCCGAATTCGCCAGAATTTGGCGGAACAGAATTCGCCAGGAATTTGGGCGGATCGGCAGCCCACCAAACCAAACTCTGGCGAGTTCGGCTACGTTCTGGCGAGTTCGGCTACGATCGGAAAGCGGCGGAACGTTGGAGAGAAGCCCTTAACTGTGCGGGGTAAGGGGGGGACGAAGTACCGGCAACTTCTTGTGGGCGACTCCTCAGTAAGTAAAGACCGCCGTCTCCGGTCCGATGTTGGCAAACAAGTTAGGCCGCGTGGTGACCTTGGCGCCGTCGATCAGGGCTGACTCCTCAATCTCAAGCGCCTGCATGCAGATGGGGCACACATGGACATCGGCGCCGCGTTGGATCAAGTCCAGCAGCTGAGTCTTAATGGGTTCGTTCTCCTGAAAAGCAAAGTCATCTGAAAAGGCATTCACCGGGACCGTGACCCCTTTCACATTGAAGAACATCACGACCTTACGACCTTCGTCCAGCGAAAACCCTGCAAGCTTCATCGCCATATCCACCGCTTGCGGGTCTTCGACTGCGTCGCTGGTCACGCTGAGCAGCACTGTCGACGCCGTGTTCGGCGCGGTAGCTGGCATGGGGGGCGGAGGAGGTGGCGCAGGAGCACAGCCGGCCAGGAGTACCGCCAAACTCAACGTACAGCAGGTGAAACGCGTAGCCAACTTTGCTTCCTCCCAAACACCCTCACCGAAGGGCTTCTCTGTGGTCCCGGCGACGGCAACTGCCGAGCTCGCCGGGGCTACTGTTAAGACGCCGATTGTTTGTCTGCCAACTTTGTCATACGCTCGTTCCTCGGTCAAGCTGGCATTGGTGAATGGCAACCTACTTGCGTCACGAGCTTGCTCAACGGGGTGTGAATTCAACGGTTCGAATGACCTCGCCCCTACGCGGTAACGCCACGACGTACTCGAAACCGCTCACGACTCCAGATGCACAATTGATCGCCTTGTCATGCGCCGCGTTGACCACGACGATGGGACAATTGGCTTCGGCAGAGCGAACCTTCAGGTTGGATTCGTGGTACTCCCGGTAATTCTGGTTGGTTCCGCTGTTGACGGCGTGGAAGATAACCTGAGCGCCGGCGTTCGCCTGCTTGTAGGTCAGGTGTGGGTTCGGTCCGTCGGTGAACCCAGGTGTAACCCACAGATCGTTGCAAATCAGCGTGCCGCAGATCAGGCCGCCGACGCGATGGACTAGCGGAAATGATCCCTTGGTAAACCGCTTCGCGTCACCGTAGGTAAGACAGGTTTTTGCGTATCGGCCGGCCAGCGCTCCCTTCGAACCGAGGACGCGAATCTCGTTGTACGTCTTGTCGTCTTCCTTCCAGCAAGTACCAACCAGCGCATTGACACCGGCATCGCGGCAGAGCTGTTGGATTTCTGAGAACGCCGCGGCGACCTCTTGCTGGTCGAACCCGCCGTAGTAGCCACTGAGTGCCCCTTCTGGGAAGAGCACCCATTGGGCGCTGTCTTTCTTTGCTTGATCGAAGGCCGCACGAATCCGCCTGAGATTCTTGGCAACGTCCCGAGTTACGTAGATCTGTGCCAGTGTGACCCGCTGCGGCGCGGAAGGTTCGTCGGCGGTAGCCAGCGGGGCCACCATGGCTGTTGTGGTAATAGCGACGAGTGTGACAACGACTCTCCACCAGTGATAGGTTGTCATAGTCTGCCGAGTACTCACTTCAAGTCTCTCCTTTTCTTGCCGCCAGGTGGGGCCTGGAACCAACCACTTCATTCGCCGCTGGCGCGTTTTGATGTTGCGCTTTTCGCAGTTTGGCGGGCTGAGGGTGACGATTGCCTGGCTTTTCGGAACCTGGAGCGTTAGTTGCGCTTTTCGCTGTCTGGCGGATACAAGATGTCAAATTCGCCGCGTTTTTCGGAACCCGAAGCGTCAGCGAGGGGGAGTTCGCGTACCAACCCAAGTGAAAACTTGCGCGCAGGGGCAGGTCAGCCCCGCACTCCTTCCAAATGAAAAAATGCTCGCTGCAACTCCTCAATGTACTCGCTGATCCCAGAGAAGACGAGCGGCACGGGGGAGAGTGAAGAAAGACGAAGAGCACAGCGCGGCGTAGCCGCCACCAAAGTCCCTTCTCCCCGCCGGGGAGAAAGGTGGCCGAAGGCCGGATGGGGGGAGGAGCCAGAGTGAAAAACTTGCGCGCGGCGCGAAGGCTTTGACCATTAGCAGCACAGAGGGAGCTGGGAACAACCTGCCATGTGGCGCGGAGCGCAATGAAACTCGAAGCCGACTCATTTTTCTGTCTCAATCTTTCTGTCAGCAGCCAACGAATCGCGTGCCAGGTCGCAAGACCGGCCTGGCCGTCAACTGCATCGACGATGTTTACCGCCGAGTTCGAATTTGTCGATTCCGGCAAGTAGACGCGATACCACCAAACGTCTGCCTCAGACGTTGGGAACTGCCGAACGTACGCCATTTCTGGGTTATACACTGATATACCGCACCGCTCGATTCAAAACCCAGCTTGATGTAACGCGGTCCCCTATTGACTGTCGCTACCCTCGCCGCTCGCTTCGTCCACTCTGCCCGCTCTGTTTGATTTTTCCCGTTTAGTCGGCGTGCCCGCAGCAGTTTCGGGAAATCCCGCTTTGGGCGGCGTTGATTGTCACCGCCGCCCGCGAGCCCCAATGCCCCGCCGCGTCACCCAATGCAACTGTTGCCGCGGCGTGAACTCGCTGCGTGCGTTCGGTGTCGGACCGAGGCAAAGCAGCAAATGCGGGCGGCGTACTTACGGTGACGACCTTACGCCATCTCCTAGGTTTTAGAATCGAACAGTACGAAGACGAACGCTCCCCGGGATAACGCGTCCGGGAGTTGGCGTTGCAGACCGAAGCGAGCCAACCCAACCTACTCTAGCTCGCGTTCATCCGGTTGTTCTGTGTAGTCGGGAACGCCCATCGTTCTTAGAAGACCAATCGCCAGAACCCTGCTAGCAAAGCAAAACTAACCGCCGAAAGCTACGCCAAACTGCGCGCCACAGAGAACACACCCGGCGCAAAACCGGCAATCTCAGTTGTCCGTTCAGTGCGAACCGTCATTCGTCACAATCGAAACACGAGCTGATTTACGGATCGAGCAAAGCTCTGGCTAGTTCTGTGTATTGCCCTTAATGTCCTGCGTCAGCCGTTGAGCCAGGTGATCGACGCGGCGGCCGGCCAGCAGGGCGTCCAACGTCGATCGACGATCGGGTGGGCCTGTACCATCGTCCGCAGCTCGTTGTCGACTGCTACGCTCCGTCCCGGAGAGGTAGATCGACATTACCGTCACGATTAAGTCCTTTGGTCGACCTTCTTGCTTGTGCGCAATGATCGCGACCAGTATCTCAGCAGCAATTCGCCACGTGTCTTCGGCGGCGAGCCCGAGTTGGTCACAGAGTCCGATGATTGCAGGCGATACTCTCTCAAATAAGTGCTTTAACCGATGTGGCTGGTTGGTTGCGAGCGCAGCGACTAGTTCATCTACAGTCTGATCAGCTTGTTCCTCCGCGTTCGATATGGGCGTTAGGAGTGACCACCCCAACACATCTGCGAAAAGAGGGGCAGGAGTCTCTGAAGTCGGGAACCGCTGGGCTAGGGCATTGGTTAGTGAACTGACACTCCGCCTTGGCACTTCAACTGCGACAACGATACTTCCGTAACGAACGTTGATCACCTTTGCTTCCTTTACCAGCGAAAGGATCCGCTTCATGATTTCCTGCTGTGCTTCCTCCGGCGACTTGTAGAACTCGTCGTTAAGCTGAATCTCCAGTATCGCCTTGTCGGCACTCGTCGCAGGACGTTCGCGCGCAGCCAAGAGCGTTGACACGTGAACGTCAAGCACCTCTGAGATCGCTTCGAGCGTGCTTATGCGTGTCGGCGATCCTGCCTCGATGCGCTCGATCGTTCGCTTGGCATACCCAGCGCGGTTCCCAAGCTCCTCTTGTGTTAGGTCCTTCATGCTACGAAGACGCACGATTACGTCTGGCGACGGCTTTACGGTAGCGCGTGGCATACAGAATTCAACCTAACACGCCGGAGCGGCGGCAATTTAGGAGCAAAAACTGCGAGTTGCTTGTGACTTCACGTCGACGACACAGCTTCAGTTGGCCTCTAGTATTGTCACAAGAAGCAGTCAGAACGATTGGGCCCAAATCAGTTCGAGGCTGACGCAAGTGGTTCTACCGCCGCGCAACGCGCGGCAACAATTACGCAACGTCTAGGAGAAAAAGAATGTTAAGAAAAGTGCGTCTTGCAAACAACACTTCGGACCAAACATCCTTGCGCATCTATGTCGAACACTTCGACGTAAACACTCGCCTAGTAGCTGACGTGCCTTCAGGACAATATGTCCAGAATAACCACATGGCTCAGGGGCATCGAGGGGTAATCGTCTACGACGATTTCACTGAGGAAATCATCGCAGTTGACCGGTTTACTCTGAAGAATAGCGGCGTGAAGGTTGTCGTATCCGGCGACGCAGCAACTGGGTATACAGTTTCGTTCGCTGACATCATGTAGCGACGTTCGGCGGCACAGTGGTCCATCGGTCGGAGTCGACCGATGGACCTTGTGCTCGTTTGGGTGCAGTCCGCCCAGTATCTTGGTTCGCAGCCAAATAACCCAGAAGGAACGGACACTGGCACAGATTACATCGGATTCTCGACCGCTGAAATCCCTTCTCGTCGTTATCCCGAGTAATTTGATGATCCGTCTGGTGCCGCTCGCTTGGCAACTTGTCGCGGTGGTACGATGTTTTTTCACGCGGCTCGCCGACGCCCAAAACGACCGAGCTGTTTGAACGCCGATTGGAGGACGTACTTCGAGAGGTTGGGAGGACCATCTTAGAGTTCACGTCACGAGTAGCTCTCTAAGCATTGCACTGCTCGTGGTGAACGGTCCTGACTCACGAATGTAGGGCAGGCTTCGTCCATATCGTCAACAACCGTTCGGCCACATCGCCCGAAATCGCGAGGTCGGCGGATCAAACAAGAAGGCACAGCATTGCATGCTCGTTCCCTCCGAGCTACTCTCCGGCCGCAGTATGAAACAGATTGAGGCTAGGTTCCGCTACCTTTTCGGGAAACGCTGAGTCTTCCAGCTTCATCACCCAGTGGTCCTGGATCGCGTCGACTCCTAGTCGGGCACCAACGAGGGCGCCGGCCATCGCCGCAATTGTATCGGTGTCTCCGCCCTGCCAGATTGCTGCGGCAATCGCCTCCTGAAAATCGTCTGGATAAAGCGCAAAACAGCCGATTGCTGTCACCACCGATTCATGCGACGCGATACCATTCCCGAACTGCTCAAGGTCTGATTCACTGGAAAGATTCCTAAGCGAAATCAGTTGATTCTTGAATACCGTCGTTTTGACTCGCGGGATCAGCCAGTCGGCGATCAACTCGGGTGTGATTGCCGACTCGGTAGTGGCAATCGCGGTTGTTAGGGCGATCATCTGAGCGCCTTCAACTCCCAATTCATTGCGATGCGTCGACAGCGCACTTTCCCTAGCCTGCTCCCAAATGAGATCGTGATCGCGACAGAAGCGTAGTCCGACTGGCGCCGCGCGCATTGCCGCACCGTTCCCCCACGATCCACCAGGGAACAAATGCTCGACCAGGTGCTCGTATTCGCAGTTCGTCCGAAACGCGTCCATGAGCACGCGGGTGCCGCGTCCGTAACCCCGCCACGGGGTGTAGTTGTTCACAAACGTCGCCATCAGTTCGTACGGGTCAATCCGTTGGTGTTCTACGAGGTGCGTGGCGAGGGCAAATGCCATTTCAGTATCGTCGGTATAGTTGCGCTGCGCGTCAGCGGAGTATCTGAACATGTCGATTTTGTCTCCAAAGCGACTGCGCAACCACGTCGTGTCCTGACCTTCAAATGTGGCGCCGATGCTGTCTGCGACAGCTTCGCCAAGCAGACAACCGTGGACTTGTTCAATTCGCACGTTTCAGACTCGATCGAGAAATGCCACATCAAGGTCCTCGCATTTACGCATTATACGCCCTGGCCAATCACACTCTCGTGGCGCGCGGCATCGAGTTCTCCTACGCCATTGAGCCGCGGAGTCTCGCGAACTGGGATGATCGGCGTTAACTAGCTCGCCTTGGTATCTATGAAAGAGTCGGTCTTGCTGAAGAGAAGCGGTTCTCCTATCGCCGATGCATTGGGAAGAGTTCAAGCTTTCCCTCAACAACAGGAGAACCACGACGATGTTATGTGGTGTAGGCGGGGGGGGTTGCACCCACGACGATCGCATCTAACTCGCTATCCAAATAGGATTTTTTCGAGGAATTGTGTGCTCCACGCGGCTTTCTTCCGTTTGCCTTTCAAACTTCCCTTCGAAGGGTCGCGTTTGAGCAGGCTGATTACAGACTTTCGCAAAAAGCCGAAGTTCTGTGTGCTATCGCCGTTGCGAAGCCGACTCGAATCTTCTCCGAATACGACGTCCAGGATCCAGTGCATGCTTTCGATCGACCAATGGCCTCGGACGGACTTCGCAAATTCTTTCACCTTGGGAGCGCGGCTGCTGATGTAGTATCTGACCTCGCTTGTTTCTTTGCCGTCCGATGCCGTGGTGATGGTGATCGCCTGACCGATCGACTTCAACCCCTTCCAGCCGCGACGAAGATTCTTCAACGATTCGGGGAGCGGAGCCACCGTGTAATCACGCGATTCAAGTGTTCCTCTTGCCTTCTCAGCGGTATGGTGTTGGCGACAACCGTACTCATGGAAATCTTCGTTTTCATGTCGTTGGAGGAAGAACTCAGCGATTGCTTCCGACAGTTTTGGCTGATTGTCCTTCACTGCCAAGACATAGTCACCGCCACTGTCGACAATCTGCTTGGCAATCTCCTTCTGACAACCCATTGCATCGATACTGACAATGGCGCCTTTAAGTTCCAGCATTTCTAGCAACTTGGGGATCGCCGTGATTTCATTCGATTTCGAGTCCACGGCGACCTGGCCCAGCGTCATGCCCTGCTTGGTGGCCCAAGCACTGACTACATGAAGCGGATTGTCACGATGTTTTGCACCGCCAGAGCCTCGCAACGTCTTCCCGTCAATTGGGACAAACTTGGGACCGCCCGATTGGTCGTTCGCCGTCAAAGAAGAGACCCAATCGAGAAACGACTTTTGGAACTGATCCGGTTTGATCAAGGATATGACGCGTCCGATCGTGTCATGCGACGGCACACCGTTTTTCAGTTCCACAAATCTGCGGCACCAAGCCAATTGTGTGGTGGCGAAGCTCGCGATGTCCGAGGGTCCATCACACCCCGCAATCGTGCCAGCTACGCTAATGAACAAGATATCAATCAAGCCATGGATCCTGGTTCGCTCAATCCGTGGTTCTTCGACGTCGGAGAAATGGTCTACAAAATCAAGTGACGCTGCTAGCATGGCGGCCTCCGTGAAACGAAATCAAAATCCGTCTACAGAAACTATTCGCTGCTAGCCTTTACAAAGGCAACGCCAACGCGAATCATTAACCGTCAACTTGATGCGATCGTCGTGGGGGCCGGGCGAAGAGCGAACGGCGACGGCGAGACGACAGCAGGGCTAGAGCAAGCTGGTCCAAGCATAAACGATCACCACTCACAATCAGCCGGAACACGAAAACAGGCGACTACGCAAAGCGCTACCCTTATGCAATAAAACCGATGGAAACCGTTTTCGCTTGACAAACTCTTACAGGAACGGTCATATCGCCCGAGTACGACGTACCCGCCGCAGGTAGCGAGGTCACCGTGTCAGAAGTTGACGTGATGGGCACGCCGAACGCACGACGCTTGCCGGCTCCTGTACATCGAATGGTGTTTTCACTTCCTTGGGCCCTCCGAGTTTAGCGGTACGGTCGGCCGACGATCATCCTTCGTAAAAGGTCATAGTCGAGCAGTTCATTGCGGAGACCGCCGATCATCTGTTGGGATTTCGCTTCGTTGTCGTCCCCAGGCTTCGACATGGTCTTGCCGAACACTCGGACGACAACTTGGAGTCCGTATCGGACTAGCTGTGCGGAGAGACTTGGTGCCAGACCCGGGACGCTGAGCAGGCATCCAATGCCAAATGGCCCCCAGTCTTTTAGCTTAGAGGCAAATGCCGTCTTGCGGAATTGTTCAACGGCATGATGGTATTCGTTCGTAGCCGACTGTATTCGCGCTACGAGCTCCTTTTCGTCACTGATCTTGTAAAGCAGATTATCCTTGCTCAACTCTCGAATGGCGCGTTGAAAAGGTGTTCGTACAGCCTCGAATCGATCGCGAAGTGCTACGAACTCATTTGGCTCAAGAATTCCAATCGTTCGAGGAATCTCGGTCTTGATAATTGACGAAGCCAAACAACTCTCGACGTCCGTACCAAACTTCCGCTCCAGATGCCCCATTGTGGTCACGGAAAAATCAAGTTGTTCATCAGTAATCGTTCGGAGCCCAAATCTGCGGGAAAGATTGTCTGCCAATACTGACAGGATGAGACAGGACGCCCTTTCTTCAACGACTTGAGATCCCTCTGCGCCCGGTTCATCAATCATTTTCGTTAGTTCCGGTCTCACGAGCTGGCGTGCGTTCAACAAGTGGAGTACTTTTTCAGTGAGTTTCTCGTTGCGTGTGAAGACGTGGCCTTCAACTCCAATGCCGTCTTGCCCAATTACGATTTTGACTTGGTTGCTAGGTCGAGTGCGTTGGACGATGTCATCAAGAGCTCTTTCGAATCGTTGCCATCCGAGGTCGTCGAGACCCATTTCGTACTGGTCATCGCGTCGCTCACCGAAGCAGTCAGGGATCAAATCGAACACCTTAGAGTTTCGCTCGTCATAGTGTGCGGAAACATCCGACGGGATTATCACTTCGACTTTGTCGAAAAAAAGAAGCACTGACCGAACGAAGTCAACTGGTGGGTCCCAACTAGGATAGTAGAGTGCGTTGAAATTCGTCATGTGTTCGAACTTCTCACTAACCTGACAGGCACGAGACAACAGCGCTGTAAATTGTATCCGTTGCCTGCTTCTATGTCACGCCTCGCAGCAGGTGATCGGCCGTTTCCGCCCCGTGACCATCGTGAATCCTGAGGATCGCGAACTCGAACGTCGCCGGTCTTACAGCCGCGCGATCCAGACCTGCCAGCTCAGCAACCAGAGCGGATCCTTAGCTAGCTAGGGCTTGCACGAAGCGCCGACTCATTTTCAATGAAAGTGAGTGTGTCCTACGATCGGTTCATCTTGACCACTTCGATCGACGCTACCTCCTCGCCAACAACGTCAAGCTGAACGTCCATCTCGACTTCCGGGTACACGCACTCGCACTTTGGCGGGCTGTAAGCGACACGGCGATCGTAGACATCGGCCCACGGATAGTACTCGACCTCGACCTCCAACTCTGCCCAAACCGTCGCGCCCACGTAGAGTTCATTCGGGTCGGCGTCTGACACGAAGAAGTCAGTCACCTTGTGCTGAATGATCTGAATCGGGTTCGTATAGTGCGTCAGCTCCCCTTTCTCACTGAGATCCAACCGTAGTGGGTTTTCCTTGCCGGCGCTGTACAATCGCTCGAACGACGCGAACAGCTCCGCAGACTCAAGCTCCTCTTCGAGCCACTCTTTCGTGACGAACGACGTCGTTTGGTGAAACTTTTTCAGGAAATCGTTGATATTCCTGACCGGCTCCAAGTTCCTGCTACCATCGCCCAATTCGGCGAGCAATTCGGGCCTCAGTTGTTCCTTCGCCTAGAACGCCTTGTCATCGCTGACGAACGCGACGCGCGTTTCCCTGACGATCGGTACCAGCGCTAGCCAAATCAGAACGTCCCGCGCCTCCTCGCCGTGCTTCGATGCAGGGGGGACTCGCCCCGTAAGCCTGCGCACGAGTTCGTCGAGATCCTCGCTCGCGTTTGTGACGAAATCTACTAGTTCGGCCAAGCTGGCGAGCTGCTTCCTCAGAGACGCAACACTTCCGGCGGCGTCTAGCACCGGTTTCTGATCCTTCGCTTCAGGGAATAGCCGCAGGTGCGTCTTGTACGCGCCGGTCAGCTTAACGTCGAGATCATTAACTTCACGCTCCCGGTGGGCGCACAGTTCTTCGACTACGACCAACGGAAGCAGCAGTCTGGACCGCGTCACTCGAAGGTAGGCCCTGAGCGATTTGAGTGCGGGGCTGTCCAGGCCAACACCTCGGATCGCATTTGCATCAAGCATCACATCCATTCGACGTGAACCCTCTATTGTGATTGCCCGAAAGCGTTGAGTGATCTGTGATTTGCCCACACAGAGCTTCGGAGGAAGTCGCGCCCTCTCAAGACAGTCAGTCTTTCGACAAGTTCACCATGTTTCGCCTATTTCACGCAGTTTGCAAGGGACAAGACCATTCCCCGCCACATGATCCCTGTGTTTTCTAGGGTGCGTCGGTCACATCGCCCGAAGCATCCAAACGTTCGTTTAAGACGTGCTCCACCCACTCACCCGGAATGCGACTCTCAATTCGCTCGAGGGGACGCGCGAAGCGTGTTTGTCCTGGTAGCCGATCATTCGTACAATGAAGAGATGTCTTGGAGAAGCACACATGATTCGAATTGTCGCGACAGCGGAACAGCTTCGCCAGCTGAACGAAGCCAACGACGTCATCGAACTAGTCGATGAAAATGGCAAACGAGTTGGAGTTGTTGCCAGAGAGGTTGACTTGGAGGACATACGGATCGCGCGAGCACGGCTAGAGTCTGAGCAGCCGCGACTGACGTATGCCGAGGTTCTTGATCACCTCAATCGTCTCGAGACGACGTGAGCCGCTACACCGTCGTTTGGCTGCGAGACGCCATCAACGAACTCGGCAACATCTGGTTAGCTGCAACCGATCGAAACGCTATCACAGGCGCGTCCGCCGAGATCGACCGCATTCTCGAAACCAATGCGGCGACGAAGGGCAAACCGCTTGCCGAGGGGCTCCGTGTGTATGACCAACCGCCCCTTCGCGCCGTGTTTTCGGTCAGTGATTCTGACCGAAGGGTCGAGGTAGCTCGATTCGATTATTGTAGATGAATCGGGAGTAAGTCCTTCCCAGTGTCGGCCTCTCAACTCCATTCGGTCACATCGGCCGCCTGTCTTATCCGACCGCTTCCTCGAACGGACGGCGGCAACACGGACACCGCGTGTCGAATCCGCGAACGAGTGAATTGAAAGCCGATGGCTTGGGCAACGTCATGATTGCCTTGAAGGCGAGAGGAGCTCGGTCAGCGTAGTGGCGGTAGGTTATTCCACCAACGGCGTGCCCCAGGATTTCGATCGACGATTCCGGCATGTGTTCGTCGTAGTAGGTGGCACTAGTTTCGTAGGTCTTTCAAGACCCAGGGCTTATCTTGTCCAGTTTCCACGTCTGTTTTTGCTGTGATCCCGGCGATCTGACAAAGCTCTCGAAACCTTGCGTTAGGTCGCGAACTTCCACCAAGGAACACCGGATCGTCCGGCCGTCTTGTCTCTAGGCAAATGCTCTTCAAGTGAGCGTGAACAACTCGGTTCATCGGTCTGCAGAACGATTTTTTTGTCTTCACGCGGCGATACGACAGCCATCCCCAACGCGATTTCTGTTTGATCTCGCGACTAGGTGCTGATGAACTCCAGCAAACGTCCTCCCAAAAAATTGGTCTGTGAAATGAAGTCAACCCCCAGACTGTGCCGGAGTCCAGACCATAGTTGAAGAACACGACAAGGGCTGCTCGCCAGTAGTTGCCAACCTTCAGCGTGTCGCTCCATCCTCGGGGTCGGTGCAACCGATGAGTGGCGAAATAAAGAGCGCTGAGTTCAGTCTTCGTGAGGTAATGCCGACCGGCAACGTCGCGTTGGGGCACGGGTTTTGGGAAACGCGGAGGTGTGTCGATGAGGTCGTTCTCCCATGCCCAGGAAACTACCGCGCGTAGTTGAGTCCTTGCCTTATTCGCCGTCCGGCCGGGATTCGTTCCTCCATCCTCGGCGGCGCGCGCACTGACCAATTCAGAAACTCTCGTATCGCCTGCCGATTCAGCTTCTCAATTGGCCCTCCTTTATTACAGGCTCGCCACTTTCTAACCGTAGTCTTGTACTCGCTTCTTGTTCCGGAGGTTGGGTTTCGTGACGAAAGATATAGTTCCACAGCCTTTGGAAAGACGTTGACATATTGAGGCTCCAACTCCACCAGTCGCCTCATTGCCTATCAAAGTCAAAGCAGAGAGATTTGCCTCTTGCGTTGGGTGGCGTTTTCCTACACCACGCGAAATGGGACCCGTACCATTCCAATACTACTTGCGCGGCAGGTGACCGAAGCGTGTTGCGGCCGCGAAAAGCAAGGCCTGCGTCAATACCTCGGTGCGCTCAGACGATGAATCCTTTACGTTCGGCTCTTGCGCAAAGTGCGTCGGCCTATTGCGCCTCCGCGATTTACGGGCTTCCATTCTGCGTTCCGGTTTCTTTCCCTCACATGAAGCTCTCGATCTGCGAGCGGCTGTGGAGTTGCAGGTCGTCGAGTGTCTGCTGGACCAATTGGCGGCTGTTATCGCCGTCAAGAAGCAGGAGATCGATGTAACTCTCGTTGACGCCAAACGCGCCGCCGAGCGCGCGGCCGCTTAGGTTAGCTTCGAGTGCATCGCCGACGGCGTCTTCGATGTTTCCTCGCACGGGGGTCTGTTCACCATCCGGAAAGATCGAGCCGTCAATGGCAATGTAAGCCAATTCGGCTCCCGTCCGTTCCAGCAGGTCTTTCGGGCGGTTTGCCCTCGTTATTCAAGAAGTCGGGGATTAGGGGGATTGGTCTGAGTGAGCGGCGATCGCAAATAGCTCCGGTGATCGCCGCACAAAACAAACACCCGACCAATTCAGGCCGGGTGTTGCTACATTCTCGACTTGCGCTTCTTCCTCAAAAGTTCGAACGATGTCGTCGATAGATCGCTAGTCCGATGAGGCTCAGGCTTGCCAGGGCGGCGTATGTGGAGGGTTCTGGCACGGTGTGAATGTTGTTGAAGTTACTCCAAACACCAGCTACAAGCTGATCTGAGAAGACGCCATGGGTAACGCTGATGTGGGCATTCGACTCCGGCATTGAGTGAAGTACTTGTCGGCCATTGCTGCCTGGGATGGTAGGCAAGATGTTAAAGCCGAGTATCTGATACGTCTTTCCCGCCTCTAACTGAATGTTCAGATTGAAATAACTGAAACCGCCGGTGTTAGGACCGTGACCATTACTGTAAATCCTTATACCGTCAGTAACGTTCCAAACCTCGGTAAGTCCGGCGTCATCCTGAGGATGAACGTCAAAGCCAGTTATGACTGAGTCGGCCAGCGCATCGAACTGAATTCCCCAGTTGGTGTGTCCCACAACGTCAGTGTCGAATGAAGCCGGTCCAGGAAGGATAAGCGAACCCGCCGCATGACTTTGAAAACCCAGCATTCCCACGAACAACAGTAGTGTCGCTCTGTTCATCATTGTTCTCACGTCTTTGCTTTCACTGATTCTGAATCTCCAGAGTAGCAATTAACCCCCTGAAAGGGAAGCTGAATACCAGTCTTTTCGCCAAGAGGAAGTGACTTGTCAGTCCGATCGTGCTGGTCCCGACCGAACCTGATTTGCGTTATGGTGTCGAAAGAGAAGGAGCGATAGACGCTGAGAGCATCATGAACGCAAAGAAGAAAGCAATCCTTGACCGCATCGAACACCTTGAAGACGCGATAACCAAGGGGCGAGAGTACCTCGAAAACGGCGATCACGCTCATTGGCATGGATTCCGTCTCCTCCAAGGTGCTGGACGGCAAGATACTTCCGCCGCATAGGGGTTGGGTAAAGTACGTCTTCCTACTCAGACACGAAAGGGCTCTCGACAACGCGTATAGGAAACTGGATAGGCTGTCCTAAAAGGCGTACTTCGCGGAACGCCTCGGGCAGAGTCACCTTGAGCCTTCTCCATGCCTTGCGAGGCCACAATCGTGACCGACATTTCCGTTCCAGAACAAAAGGTCTGTGAACGACTTGCACCGCTACTTCGGGAGCACCAGGTTGGCGATTCGCTCGGTGAGCTGATGGCTTCCTTCGAGTTCTTTCTCCCAGAAGTTCTCCGCGAAGTGCATGAAGAATGGCGATACGAGAGTTTGGACGGCATCTATCCGAGCATCTTTAGGAAGACTGGCGAACGTGAGGCCGAACTACTAGGCCTGGCGATTTTTATCTCCGACCAAGCACTCACTCCAGTTCACTTCCGATTGCAGCTATCACCGACTTTCGACCGAGTTGCATGGATTGATTTGAGACTGGGTGAATGCACTGAGAGCGGCTGTCGTCGCGAGCCCTATGGGCATGCGAAGGTGCAAAGCACGATGCTGCACGTCTCCGAGCGACTCGATTCAATTGAGTGGTTCTATCATGTCGGTTACGGCGAGCGGGATTCGTAGTCTGGCGACCCTGTACAACGCGTCGGCGTTGAAACCCGAGGCACCTCGGCCGATGATCCGAAGCAGTTTCGGAGCTTCCGTTTCTGTGGTCGGCGTGTCAAGTCACCGCGTCACCGTCTCACCCGCCCAAGCCCCACCTGACCGAGGATACGCCCTGGTTGCTGGATTGGTGCTGTCCTGGATCGGTTACGGTATCTGTAAGCCTCGCCGACGTCTTGGCTCGCGTTTCCCGGGTGCGCGATTGGTGGAATCAGCCTGTCATGCGGCGCTAGGCGTGACAGAGCAGCAAGCAACGGATACAACTGACGACCTCGCAGCCTGCAGGTAATACGCTGACCATTGGACAGAGCCAATGGGCGGTGCTGCTCGATCCGAATGGCGCGGCGTTCGGGATCATCCCAGTCGTTTCTGCGGAGGTGTTTCCCTCAACTCAGGGCGTCGCATCTCGCGACTCCGCGGCGCGTGTGGGTTGCATCTCCTGGCTCGACCTGACGGTCTCCGACGCCTCGGCAACCCGTGACTTCTATCGCCAGGTCGTAGGCTGGTCGGTGCAGGACGTCGACATGGAGGACGCAAGCGAGCGCTACGCAGACTACAACATGTTAGGTGATGATGGAAACCCGGCGGCGGGAGTCTGTCATGCGCGCGGCGTGAACCTGGGTCTGCCGCCTATCTGGATGATCTACCTTCCCGTTGGCGACCTCGCCGAAAGTCTCCGCCGGGTACGAGAGGAAGGGGGCAAGATAATCAAGGAGACCACGGGGACCGACGGCGGTTGCGCCTATGCGGTCGTTCAGGACCCCGTGGGCGCGGCCCTGGCGCTGGTACCAGGATAAAATGCCGCGGCCTAACAAATCGTTCGAGCCGACGCTGCTTTGCGGCGCGGCCCAACTCAACCGTTAGTTGCCTAACGCGGACGCTACCTGTACACGGAAAGCGGGACGCCGTAAGCTGCGTGGCGTGAAACGCGGACGCTAGCTAACCTCTGTTTGCTCCGCTTCCCTGACCCACGTTGCCGTGGATTCTCCCCATGTCTGTAACTCGCGTCGACCACATCGCCCGAGGAGGAGTGGTCGCGCCCTTCGAGACGGACGACCGAGAGATCTCAGCAATTTCTTCACGCGGCGAGTGAGTTTCAACTGAGTTTCATCCGGCCAACGGAGAAGCGTGGCCGGATGCTCCAAGTGCTGATAAACTACAGACTACAGACTACAGACTACAGACGTGGGAATGCGCTTGCTTCGATGAGAGTTCAGCCAGCAACATGTGCGTTTGCCAGTCGGGCGATCTTCTCCCGGGCGGAGATCGAGGAGTATGAGCGACGGATTCTAACAAATCCACGCGCTTCCGAGCGTACTGCCTCCGCGTTCTTCAAGAAACACCCAAAGTTTCTGCACCTAGGATCGGCCGCAGACATCCGTCACGAAGTTGTAATGGTGACCGAGGGAGAATGCCCCAATCGACGTGTCGACTTCTTTCGTCGAAGGTTCGGCAGTCAGTTCTGGGACATAGTCGAGCTAAAACATCCACGGGCCTCGTTTGTTCGCGGCGTCGAGTCACTTCACCCATCCAATTCGGCAGCCGTGGATAGGGCGATCAGCCAGGCGCTGGATTACAGAGATCTAATTATCACCACTCCTACCCTTCGCTCCGAGCTGCTACGGAAGGGCATACGCGTACTTCGGCCACAGATTCTAGTCGTCGTCGGCCAGAATGACGATGAGATCGATCCGGACATCATACACCTCGTTAGTGACCGAATCCGTCAGCGTGGTGGTGTAGAAGCTTGGTCGTACACTGACATACTCGAGTTTGCCAAAGAGCATTACGAGCGATCACGGGGAGGTATTCTGCTGCCCTTCGCTCATGTCGCAACTGTTGCCCAGCCGAATAGTGTGGATGTTCTGATCAGAGAGGTAGTGTCGAAGCCAAAGTGGCTCAGCTCCCTTGCACCGCACGAGTTTCAGGAAGCAGTTGCAGTTGTCCTGAAGGCTAACTTGGAACCGTCGCTAGCGGTTGCAGCAGCGACTCCGCTCTCCGAAAACGGAAAGTACTATGTCGAGTTGATCGCAGACATGCAAGAGCCATTTCGTGGACTAGTTGAGTGCCTCACCAATGTCCGCCAAGTCGGTGTCGATATCGTGGCAGAGTTCCTAAAGAGACGAAGCCATTATGCTGCCGGAGTAATCGCAACCACAGGCTACTTTACTCGCGACGCCGCCCAACTCGCGAAGGGGTCACTGTTACTCCGCGATCAGAGAGCCGTTTTGAAGTGGTTTCGAAAGTATGCAGTCAGCTAGGTCATTCTCCAGTATTCTTGCTCGGCGCCGTGCGCATCTAAGTCGCCTCGGTCACCGGAGTTTCGAAGGAGCAGGCGATCACGACAAGTGTCACCTCGCCCATGTGCGCGCCTGACGGCTGCCGGATCAGCAGGGAAGCGATACGATTTTCCTGCCGTCGAACTGACAACACAGCGGTGCTCCTCCCGTCCGAATGAACCTGCACATGTCGATTCCCCCCCGTGGAGTTACGGCATCGGGCTAACTCGCACAGGTCGTTCTCACCCGTTGCAGTTCGTGCAGCGAAACCGGCGCCCGCAAATCACGCCAACTCACACGTTTCACTCCGCTGTCCGGAGACGCCATTCTCACTGTTTCCCGCGCCGCTCGCAGACAGGTCGTGCGCGCGGTGTGGCTTCAGAAGTATGGCTTGATTGCTTGTCGACGATGCGCTTGTTACACTGTGCGAACTCCTGGAGTCTCAACCAATTGCACAAAACGCTTTGTCCCGCTTAAGTCGTAAGACCTGACTCGACCCTCTCATAGTATCCGTTGGAGGCAAACCAATGGCAAAGGACGAAGTAAAGGTTAAGACGGTTGACATTCTTGACGGCCTAGGTCCGGATATTTTCATCGAACGAAGGAAAAACCTCGTTTCGGACGTACTAGGTATGGAAGTTGAAAATGAGCGTCCTTTACTTCACCGGGAAGATGACGAATCGGACGCGAAGAAGACCTGCAACGAGACCTTCATCTGGACGATGGGAGGACACGATGTAACCTCTAGCAAGGGGAAGGTGGTTATTTCATTATCTCAGAAACTTCCCTGCCACAGAACTCGTCGCCGATTTATTGGTGGCGCTCCGTACTTTGTAGCCACGCCAATTAGCCGTGATCCAGTGGTTCTTACGACAACTATTGAGACAAAGGTTATCCCGGAATTAAACGAGTTTGGCTATTGGGTTCCTCTCGGAGCGCCGGGTTTAGAGGTTCACGTTACAGTCACAAGTTGGGGCCTAGACGGAGCGCGAACTGGCCGAGTAGAGTTCAACTGGGTATGCGCGGCCCGCCATAGCGAATATGTGTTCGGGAATGTTGATGTCCCCGGTGACACTGCCTGACAAATTGAGCAGTCGAGGGAGTGACAACAGAACTGTGATCCTTGCAATGGGGAACCCCAAACCTTCCTCTTGCTGGGACACTTGAGGATACATCTGCTGATTCATTGCGGTGTCCGGCATCGACGATGAACACAGACCTACCGTTCCACTTCCATTGGTCAGTAATGCTGTTCTGCAACTCGTCTGCTGTGCGCCTTGCCAATGTGGAAAGTACGTCAGTGGCAAGACGACTTCGCGCATTGCAGTAGCTGGCCGTGCATGGTGAGCAAGCTACAAAGCCCTGCGACGCGCGATGATCTGCGACACCGCGGTGCGGCAGCTGTGGTCTTTGGTGACCTTGCGGCGAGGCTGCAATCCTCGAAACTTGTCGCTAGCACTTGAGGGGTAGGCACCGATTCGGCGACCACGGGCCGGCGGAACGCGCCGTTGAGGATCTGGCGGAGTGTTTTGCGGCGCGCGGTAGGGGAGAGTTTCTACGAACTCATTTGAGCGACTGTGAGCTCGGCGACCGCGTCCTGGTAGTTCCAGGGCATCCAACTTTCGGGCTGCTGGGCGACTTCCGATGAATGCAGTTGCAGCTGATTCAGGTAGTCGAAAGCGTTGACAGCGTTGAGCTCGCAGGTGTAGATCAGGCTCATGTAGATGTCACCGACCAACGCGCCTCGGCGAGACCGAAAGAAGAGTGAATTCTTGCGATGTAAAATTGCCTTTTTGACGATTTGCCCACAACACCCTCCTTGTTTTGGTTGTTCATCAAGATTTCAAGTACTTTTCAGCAGGCATGATGGCTGACGGAGCAGTCAATTCCTTGGGGGCTCGTGTAGAACCGCTTGGTGGGTGAGCGGCCAGCTTTTTGAGCCTCGATAGGTCGAGGTCGTTGGCCCAATAGATCCATCGGCGTCCGAGCTTCTTCGCCTGCACCCAACCACGCCGCCGCCAGCCGGTTAGTGTGCTGGGTTTGATGCCAAGTTCGTGAGAGAGTTCCTTGGATCGCCAGAATGGCTTCGCAACTTCTGGACAATCGCCAATCATCCCCTTGCGTCTCAGCACGAGCATCAAGGCATTGATGCTGCTCTCCGTGAACCTGCTCTTCCGGGCTGGTCGGAACCCCTCTTCGTTGAGGCGACGGATCACTTCTGCGCGAGGACAGCCTGAATTGTATAACTCCTGCGTTCGTTGCAACAGTGCCTCCGCGTCTTCCAAATCGTCAAACGTGGCCACTGTTCTTCGCGTTTCATGTTGACTCGTGTAGCCTCCCGCCCAATGAACAGTCACAGACAGTCGCTCGGTGTCGTCAACCACTTCTACCATAATGCGTTCGATCAGAATGCGTACGAGGTCTTGGCGGTCTTTGCCAGACGTTGACTCGCTCGCCCAGAGAGACGAAAAGTTCTTTGCCATCGTTGTGATCTTCAGTCTCTCTTCCGGCGTCAGCGTGGTTGGCGTTTCTTGACGAAAGCGGTTGAGTGCTTCTTCGCACTTGCGCTGCGATGCGAGTGCTGTTTCCCACCGTTTCTCAAGCTCTGCTGCAACAAGACGATTGCCAGGA
This sequence comes from Pirellulaceae bacterium, assembly GCA_965223305.1. GTDB lineage: Bacteria > Planctomycetota > Planctomycetia > Pirellulales > Pirellulaceae > CBDCWT01. The sequence goes on from CBDCWT010000013.1 coordinate 23,127, forward strand.
TCCACTTCCTCGTAACGCCGCCTCGCAATGTCAGCGCGATAGGCAGCTCGCTCGAGCGACTGCTTGTGGTGTGTTTCCAAACACGCGCGATCCTTTTCAATGTTCGCTGCTGCATCCATGCTCAACTGAATCGACGCCGGCTCGAACGCTTGAAGCACAAGTGCTTCGATCATCGGCTCTAACCATCGAGCATTAAACGCTTGGCAATCATCGTCGCCATACTGCATGCTGGCGAGACGACAATCGAACGACGGGATCCCGTCACGATAGTGCACTGACATGCCTGCCCCACACTTCGCACACACCACGCGCCCTGCCAGAATGGACGCTCCACGCGAGACGCCAAAGCCGAAGTGAGTGCTGTTTTCCCGTAGTTTTTGCTGATTCCGTTCCCATTGCTCCCAAGTGATGTAGGCGGGAACTTTGTCGCGAATCAACACTTCCCAGTCATCTTTACCGACGCGGCGCTGAACCGTTCTGCGCGACCCGTTGGCGTCACCGGTGGTAATGCTCTTACTGCGGCCGTAGACGTAAGCTCCTGCATAGATCGGATGACGCAGCACATCAAGGATAGTGCTCCTGTTGGCGCGATGCCAAGTTAAGTCATTTGGCTGGAGTCCATTTACGACCCGCCTTCCGATGAGAATCTCCCTCTCGTGAAAGAACTTCAACACGGCGTGACCGCTTCCCAACTCTTCGAACTTGTCGAACAGCAAGCGGACAACGCTTTGAGCTTGAGCGTCCGGTTCCAACTCAATGCAGTCGCGAGTCCTAATGTAACCGATGGGCGCCTCACCGAAGTACTCGCCCCGGCGGGCTTTGTTCCTCTTGCCGGCGTCGAGTCGTGAACGAAGAACATGCAATTCCGCTTCACTCATCGTTCCTTTCAAGCCTAACAGCAAGCGGTCATTATGTTCACGCGGATTATAGATGCCGTCGGCATCACCCAACAACGATCCAAAGACGGCGCAGAGTTCCAGTAACTGATGCCAATCACGACAGTTCCTTGCCAAGCGGCTCATTTCAATTCCCATCACAATGCCGACATGCTTCAGCGATATCTCGGCGAGCAACCGTTGAAAACCACTTCGACCTTCCAGGCTCTTTCCGCTTACTCCGAGATCGTCGTCAATGATCTCGATGCGATCTTCCGACCAACCATACGATTGAGCGCGCCTCGCAAGGCCATACTGCAGCTGAGTCGACTCGATGTTCTCCTGCACTTGACGAGCGCTGGACTGACGCACGTAGACAACGGCCAGCCGCGCGAGGTGCTGCGTTTCAATCTTGCTACTGACCAGCGGCGAACCTGCCGCTAAGACAGAACTCGAACACTCGTCAACTCCATCGCGGCATTGATCAAGAGTCTTCATGCTTCACCTCGCTTGACTGAGGTGTCACATGAGACTTGAGAATTCGCGTGGCCGTTCTCAGCGCCTCCGCCTGCGTACGTTTGGGGAGGTGCTGCCAAAGGGCTGCTAGCTTTACGCCCTGAGCTGAAAGCGGGGGAGCTCTCGCTTTGCGAAGTCGGACATGAGGTTCCTCCTTGAACCAATCGATCGTGCCAGGCCAAAGTCTGCAACAGAGCGGAAATCCCCACTCTTACCCGAACATCTCCTGGCGAACAACCGATCTTTGCACACCCATTGTGGCGCGCTGGTCTTGAGTGCGCGTTCGCACAAATTATTGTCCAGCGGCGCGCCTGCCTTGCGCAGAAACAGTGTCAGTGAGTCCCAACGCTTGAGCAAGTAGTTGATGGCTTCTCCCAAGGCCGAATTGGGTTCGACCAACTTTTCGGTGAACTGCCTTTCGAGCCACTTCTTCAAACCATCCATGGTTGGCTTGCTGTGAGCCTGATGATACGCCAGGCGTTGCTCGGCATCTAAGCCTTCGTCGCGGGCCACTTGATCATGGTGATAGATTGCCTTGAATGCCTTGATCACGTAGCGGCATTCGTCCGTGAACCGGTCATAAAGGTCAACGAAGTTTCGCCGGCCATGACTGAGACAATTTGCCAGAATCGTCTCGAACTCTTGCGGAAGATTCCGGGACAGCCCATCGCACATCTGAATCGGGGCGCCGAGTTCATCCTCGCGATGTTTCAGGACATCCGCCAAGTTCTCACCCGCATGTTGACGCCCGCTGAAGAAGAGCGCAATCCTTAAACCCGCGCGCGTCGCCACGACACCTGAAGTAAACAGGCCGGTGCGGTCTGGATCATGGGGATCCTCGGGGGGAGGCGACTTCTTGGCGCGCTCTCCCATCAGCTCCAGAATCTTGACCGTCGTATCGTCGTTGTAGAGCACGTCTCCTTGAGCAGCTTGCCGGATCAGCTCTTCATAAGCAGCAAGCAGTAACAGAGCGCCTGCGTACACGATGCCCCACTGCGTGGAGGCCGCCAGCGGAATCTGACAGTCCGCTTGCAGCAGCTGCAGTCGGTTGAAAGGCAGCCCGCTCCCATACTTGAGCAGCCCAATCATGCTCGCCACCGTGTGGTCGTACTTCGCTTCCCCCGCATCCTCCGGCGCAGGTGCCGTGAACAACTTGCCGCAAAGATGGCATCGCAATCGTTGCAGGCGATAGACAGTCGCCTGAAGCGGAGCTTGTCCCACGAAACGGACGATGACGTACGGTTTTTTCTCGTAGACGGTGCCCGCCTGGCACTCCGGGCATGCATCACCCGGTGAGAGTGTGGCATGCTCAACGTCTACTTGCGTTGCGCCCGGATAGTCATCCGCGCCGTAACGACCATGCCCCGGTGCTGATTGATCGTCTGGAGAAGTGTCATTCGCGTTGTCGTCATTGGGCGAGTCATCAATGTCCGTCGCCAGATCCTGCTGGTCATCATCTTCATCGTCGAGCAGCCTGCTTGCTTTCTCACTGCTATCGCCGAAAAGAAGTTTGCGCAGCCGAGCGATGGTGGTGTTCTTGTCGCCGACGATCTCGAAGAAATGTTTGTACGAATCAAAGATCTGACGCAGTAACTCGGCATCTGCCTCGCAAAGCGGATGCGACATGGCGCGGTCGAGCAGTTCATCCAACTGCTGAGAATTCACTTCGACGATTTCCGGCGCGTTCATGAACCGGCTTCCGTGCCGAAGTTCGATCCATCTGGGAGCAATGGATCATGAATTGCCGGTGGAAGACAAGAGCAGTTCTTCTAGGTGCGCGGGCTTACCGGACGCCAATCCGGCGCGGCGCCGGTGTGAGCGGGATTACCGGCCGAAAAGAGCACGGATAGCTCATGCGCCGCCATGACTTTCGCGCTGCTATCCTCGTCAGCCGCCGAGGGCCACCAGCCGAAATTTCCCGTCGATAACCGCTTGTGGCAAAGCCAAAACCCTTGGCCGTCATAAACCAATGCTTTGATCGCAGTGCGGCGGCGATTGCGGAAAACGAAGACGGCACCGCTGAACGGATCGTGGCTGAGAGAATCCTTGCAGAGCTTCGCCAAGCCATCGATACCTCGACGGAAGTCGGCAGGTGCGACGGCCACCAGGATCTTCATCTGAGGAGTGATCTGCAGCATCAGCCGACATTCCAGAAGCTACGGCTCAACGCCAGCAGATCGGGAAGGGGCTGCCCTTTCACGTGCACTCGCATGCGAGCGCCGGCGGCGTCCTCCCATTCGATCACACACTCTGGCGGCGAGACCAATGGCGACGACGGGAGTTCAACAAATGTCGACGCCGGTGGACTGCCGCCCACGCGCTTCTTTAGCGAGTAATAGTCGAGCTTCAAAGCCCGAGCTGTCACATGGAGGCCGTGCGTCGCTGCTAGCTTGCTGGCCGCCTTCCAAAGCCGTTCTGGAATTCGTTCGCCCACGGCTCGTGTCTTCCTCCAGGCTGCGAATCGTTGAGCTAAGCGAGCAAGCGGTGCGGGTATTGGCAACTTCTGCCCAGGCATGGACTGTCCTCCGCGATTCGGAAAACAGTCACGCTAGCACACCCCTCGAAGGTTTCCGGCACGCTTGCCGAAAGCACTCGGTCTTTGAGAACTTCTCGAATGCTCGCCGCTGTTAAGATATCCGCGAACGGAAGTCCTTCGTTGCGCACAAAGCGGGCGCGCATCGCATCCAAGCTCGACATTAGAATCGCCTTCAATTGGTCGCGATTCCAACCGCCTGCTTAAATGCAAGCAGGTCCCTCTTAGGCAGAAACGCGGGGGTGAATGGACGCCTTCGGTCGGTCGACATGAATGCCGCCGAAGGCTGTGCTTTGCTGGTGATCGTGACTAGACGCTACATCAATCCTATGCAGTCAGCGCTCGACGAGGACGACTCCGGTGCCGGAAACAAGCCCCTGCCAGCAGCGATGGCTTCACCTGGCCGCTGAGTTTCAAATTCAGAGTTGCACAGGAGATACGCGCAAAGCTACTGCCATTCGTCGAAAAGACCGATGCGGTTGCGGCGGCGTCAAACTGCTGGGGAGCAGTTGTCCTAGTTTGTTCGATCCCTTCGCCGATCCCAGGACGTGCCATCACTATCGGAATTAATCGACCACGGCCATAGGCCGTGGCTTTGGCCTGCCCCGCCAAGCGGGGCGTTTACGTAATGAAAGCCCCGCTGGGGCTGTTGTGGTTAGGTTACTCGAACAGTTGACCCTGTCCCTTGTCCCAGTTTTCCTGCTCGCGAATGTATCGGCGCACGGCAGCCTCATCGCGGCCAACCGTGCTCACCCAATATCCCGGCGCCCAAAAGTGGAGTCCGGTCATTCGCCGCTCGTTAAGCAGTTCCCGATGGACTCGCACAGCGCTTTTCCCTTTCAGGAACCTCGATTATGAACGACACCGAGTATTTCGGCGGAATCTTGAGACACGCATGCACGTGATCCGGCATCGCGTGCCCCTCAAGCAATTCAACTCCTTTCTGCTGACACAGATCCCGCAAAATCCTCCCTATCGCAGAACGCAACTTGCCGTAGATCACCTTCCTACGGTACTTTGGGATAAACACGATGTGGTATTTGCACTCCCAACGGACGTGCGACAAAGATTCGAACGTTTCCATGCGCTCGTTCTCCTTTGCCCAGCGGGGCTCTCGGAGAAGGAGCGTATTTTATTCACGCCGGATCGGCAGAGCCTATCAGGGTCGCACGGCCATAGGCCGTGGGTTTAGCACGGACTAAGTTTTCGATAGAATGTCTGTCAGTTGTCCGGTTGACTTGAGGGTCGCCATGAGGGAGATCGTGCTTACAGACTGGGGGCACTTCATTCAAACGGTCAGCGAACTTGCGGGCGTGTCTGCTTTCCGTACGCCCTTTCTCTTCCGTGGGCAGGTAAGCCGGGCGTGGAGCCTGCAGCCGAAAATCGCACGGGCCTTGCAGCTAGAAATAAATGACGCCATGGCCAATCGCATCGAGAAAGAGGCCTTGCGCAAATTCCGGCGAGAGGCGCATCTAGGGACCGATCTGCATTCGCTACCGCACAACGAGGACAGAATTGGCTGGTGGTCGCTGATGCAACGGCGCGCCAACGAGGTTGCTTGACTGGAGTCGGTCCGCCGTCGTCGCCGCCTATTTTGCCGTATCTGGCATGTGGGAGTGCGATGGCGCAGTCTGGGTCCTTCATATCCACCGTGTGTTCGAAACCCAGCGGGACTTTCTACTTCAAAGTGGAGTCGATGGTTCCGAGTCGCTACTGATCCCGAGCGACGAACGCGTATTCTCGGTCAGTCTTGACATGAAGTTTGACCGCGCCGTAGCCCAACAAGGTTCATTCACTGTCTCTAGTCACGTGCGAACCGACCATGCCGAGATATTGCGAAAACGAGACGGCGCCTTGGAGAAGCTAGTTGTTCCCGCTAGTCTGAAAGCACAGTTTCTTAAACAACTGCAGCTTCTTAACATCACCGGCAGCGCTCTCTTCCCGGGGCTCGACGGTTGGGGCCGAACAGTGGATGACCTAGTTAGGCTGCAGGCATCTGCGTGTGCAGGCATTCACAAAGCAAATGCTGACGACAACCAGTCAACCACCGCACGCGACTCCACTTGACCGTTCAACTAGCTGCCCAACCACACACCTTTCTGGCAGTGAGCGAAATGAGTCGCCAAGCTACACCTTAACTCGTTTCTTGCCAACTGTCGGGCGAGTAGCAGCGAGTTGCGCGGCTGGCTGAGCAAGTTGCCAGCCACCACTCAACGGTGTTTGCAACTTGCCACGAAGTTCGCTGACGTAATCCTACTGCTTTCCGACCATGTGACGGCCTTAGGGAAGGAAGGACACGGCGAGTCGTAAGGCGGCTACTCCTGGCCGTGCTCGTTTGATTCTATGAGCTTCAGCAGCCGACAAAAAAAGCCCGACCATCAAACGGCCGGGCCAATCTGCTGTGTTTTTGGAGTGTCGACGTTCGAGAATCGCCCTAAGTCTAGAGGCGCCGCCGGGATTCGAACCCGGGATGGCGGATTTGCAATCCGCTGCCTTAGCCGCTTGGCTACGGCGCCTTGTGGATCACCAAAGTCGCACTCGGCAGACTTCGCACCGGCCCCCCAAACCACTCGTCGTTAGCCCCTAACACATTAGCACAGCAGGCCCGCTGTGGGCTATTCTACAGGCCCCGACTGTGGTGCAAAGTCCAAAAAGTTCCCGCCCCGAGCGAGAACCCGCGATATTCGAGACGACCTTCGGTTTCTGGGGGCGTCGCCTTCACCTACAATAACTTGGCGAATCAACCTCGACTCCGTTGGCCCATCAGCGCGGTTACTTCGATGGTTTAGGCCCAGCTGAATGCGGACGCCCTCTCATCGTCTACCCGGGACTCGGTTCCTGACCCGCCTGCCGAAGCAATTGGCGGCCATAAATCCCTTTGGGGGGGATTGCCAACCGTCTCGCGTATCGCTCTGGCAAAAAGGCCGGCCAACTCTTCCCTTTCCCCATCCGTGGAATTACCAGCGGCCCATAGACATTCTGGAATCCTACTTTTGGCGGGCCGACGAAGAAACCGGTCCAGGACGACACAATCGGTATCTCGATATCCCCGGCTTCCCGCCCGTGCTCGTCACCCGTGACCCCGGTCTGATCCGCGCGATTCTCGCCGCCACAGGCGATCGCGACGGGCAGTTCGATCGCGACACTCTACCCTCAACCGGAATCGCTCGGGCAACAGGACAAGATACCCTGCTTTTCGGCAATGGTTCTCTGTGGCGACGACACCGGAAAGTGTCTGCCGCGCCTTTCGGCAAGACGGCGCTTTTTCAAATCGACGTCTTCTGCGAGTTCGAAGACAAGTTCCGCAGCACGGCGCGACAACGACTCGCGGTACTGCGGAAGCACCTGTCGCAAGCAGAGTCGTCGCAGCTTCAAATCGCCGTGGAACCTGAGATCAAAGCGCTGATGTTGGAAATGCTGGTCAGTTGTTTTTTTGGTGCCGAGATCGACGATCGAGAACTTCGAGAGGTCTATGTCCCTGCCGTAGAACGCGTGATCGACTACATCGTACAAGATACCGTGACCAACCGATGGGGACTGCCCCGTTCGCTGCTGGCGCGATTCAGCCAGCGACACGCCCAAGCCTGCCGCGATTTTGAGACCTTCGACGAGCTGACCGAGCGAGTGCTCGCCAGCCGATCCAGTGGACGCGGATTGTGGAAGAAACTTCGCTCAGAGGCCCCCGACGCAGCCTTGCGGAATAACATCAAGGTCTTTCTAGCGGGTGCTCTGGAGGCCACGACGTCGTATGCCACCTGGGCGATCTCTCATCTGGCGAGAAACCAAGCCTGGCAGGAAAAGGTCTTTCACGAAGTCGAAACAATGGCGGACTATTCACCCGACCAACTCGCTTCGGCTCGACACCTGGGAGCCGTGCTTGACGAAACGCTCCGGTTGACGCCCTCACTCTACTTCCTGCCGCGGAAGGCGACGGCATCGACCCGCGTGCAGACCGCGGATGGTCGTGAGATGCTGATTCCGGAGGACACACACATCTTGCTGGACGTCTGGCATGCCAACCGTCACGCCGATCATTGGGGAGAAGCGGTTACGGGTTCCGCTGCAACAGAATTCGCGCCGGAACGCTGGGAGAAACTCGCAGCGCAGCATGGGCACTCCAAGGAGCATCTTCACTTCGGATTCGGGCACGGTCCGCGAGTTTGTCCGGGCAAACACCTTGGTCAACTGGAAGTCGCTTTGGTCGTTGGTGTCTTTGTTAAGTTGTTCCGCTTTCGTGCGGTTCATCCACAGGCCGACTTCAAGGCCGGCGTCTCCACCAAGCCTGCCGATGGCACTCTGGTCGAATTGGAGCTCCGAGAACCATCGGCTGGAATGACAACCGAAGCGGAATGGGATGAGATCATGAAGACTCACACACCCGATGCGAGACAGCCTTGAGGAAGGATCCGATTGCGGACAAGAATGTCTGCCGGGATTGCCTATCTCCCCTAGCATCTTAGTCGGCTGACGATCGAGACCGAAGTACAAAAAACTGCGGGTACATTCTGCCCCGTTCTGTGTTTGTTCTTGTGGTGAAGTGGGTTCACAAAGTACAGGAGGTTTCTCTCAGTACCGATATAGATCAAGCCGAATCGTCAAGCTCTGGGCAGCTATCGAACCAACCTGTGAGGACGATCAGCATGAAATGTACCGACCTAGCTGGACGGATCGAGCAACTCCGACCTGCTGCCTCGGCTCGGGACGTCGCGCGTCTCTGTTTGCTGCTGGCCAATTCATCGCAGAACATCGATCAGCTCTCCGATGACGGGGCGCTCGCCGACGCCTGGCACGAGGCCGATCTGCGGATGCGGGCCGCCACCGATCAACACGCGGCCATCACCGAAGAGCTCGAACGCCTTCCACTTTCTGACCTTTCCCAACTAACCGAGAAGGAAGTTGCACAACTCATCCGAACCCTGAAAATCCAAAGCCAAGTTCTGCGGCTGTATGTTGGTTCTCCGGCGCAAGACCGCTGAATGCCTTAACTAGGCATCCAACAGATGTTGCCAGCGCACCGGAAAATTAACAGGCTGGTAAAACTCGGGGAACTCACCTTACTGATCTGAGGAATCCCCCCAGCGGGTCGAATCGGCGAAACTGGATCTACGTCCCGCCGTCCGTCACCCGAACAACCGGTTTGACTGAACGAGACCTATGTGCACGTTGCGCTCCCACGCACACCAGACCACCCTGCGACGTTGCCGAGACAGTTCCCTCCCTTCCCGGACGATCGCTGCGGACCGCCTAACCAGATCCCGGCTGTAGCGGATACGCGCGACTTCGGCCCTTTGGCCGCGTCGCTAAGCTAGACTTTGTAAACGCTCGAGCGGCGACAACACTGATCACCGCCCGACCGAGCCGCTGGAAATATCCCTGAACCGGGTGAGTACGCAGACCAATGCGACGTCAATCCAAACGCGGTTTTTCGCTACTCGAGATGCTGGCAGTCGTGACGCTGATTGGCATCATCGGCGCCATCATCGTGCCACGAATCAGCGGACAGGCCTTCGATGCCAAGAAGAAGGTGTGTCACCAATACAAGGCAGACATCAACACGGCGCTAGATCGCTATTGGTTCGACAACGGCGCGTGGGCCACCGCCTTGTCGGACATCGAAAACAACAACTACTATCCGGAATCAATTCCCAATTGCCCTGTCGACGGCGTGCCTTACACGATCGACGCCACGACACACCGGATTCAGGGTCACGCCCACTAGGCTGAGACGAAGGAGTGTTGGTTGTAGTGGAAACCGTGGGCTAACGCCCAGCGGCTGATCTTGTAGCGCGGGCTCGGACATCATGTTGATCCTGTAAATCCTGTCAAAAGATAGAAGACAGGATCAACCAGGATGGAAGAGACAGATTCCGCAGTAGGATGCCCCATCACACCCACCGCGACATCGTTGTAAGACGTTCGGGAGGGCGAGGCTCCGGCCGAGCCGTTCGCCCACGGATCGGTCGTGTTGACTCTACTTGTGGCGGACGGCACACGGAGTGTGCCTGCTACATTGATCGGCGTACGTTTACGGTGAAAACCGTGGGCTAACGCCCAGCGGCTGATTTTGTCGCGCGGTCCCCGGACATCCTGTCGATCCTGTCACTTCCGGCTCAAGCTGACTGTGCAGCTCGGGCTTGCTGGACCAGCTTCAGCCGCGACTCGAAAATGCTCGTATCTCGAGTCAGGCGGAGCGCATCGTCCTGGCTGATCAGGCCGTGAGCGAACAGGGTTGCTAGCGACTGTTCTAGCAGCAACATGCCGTCCTCGTTGCCTGTCTGCATCTGCGAGTAGATTTGCTGGAGATCACCGGTGCGAATCAAATTCGAGATCGCTGGAGTGACGAACATCACTTCGACCGCCGGGACCCGGCCGGCGTCGCCGGTCTGGTGCACCAGTCGCTGTGAGACGACAGCGCGTAACACTCTAGCCAGTTGGTTCTGGATCGACTCCTGCTCGTCGGATGGGAAGACACCTAGGACTCGGCTGATGGTACCTACAACATCGTTGGTGTGTAGAGTTGCCAACACCAGATGCCCCGTTTCGGCTGCCAGTACAGCAGCACGCATCGTCTCGGTGTCACGCAGCTCTCCGACAAGCAGCACGTCGGGATCTTCCCGTAGCGCAGCACGCACGGCTTCTGCGAAGGACGGCACATCGCAGTGCAGCTCTCGCTGGCGGACCAGACACTTCTTGTTGCGGTGCACAAACTCGATCGGATCCTCGATCGTGATGATGTGACCATGGCGGTTTTCGTTAATCTTGTTAACGATCGTGGCCATCGTGGTCGACTTACCGCTCCCAGTGGGGCCAGTGACCAGTACAAGACCGTTGTGGAACTCGGCCAGACGCTCTAGTTGCGGGGGCAGCGTCAGATCATCGAAGTTGCGGAACTCGTTTGCCAGCCGCCGGAGAGCCATCGCCACCGAACCACGTTGGCTAAACACGTTGACGCGAAACCGGCTCCCGCCCTCTACGAAAAAGGCAAAGTCGATCGATTGCTGCTGGGCGAAGACGGCTTGCTGTGCGTCGTTCATCATCGAGTTTGCTATCTCCTCGACGACTTTCGCGCTGAGCACGTCGTCTGCCACTTTCTTGACGTCGTTTCGAATGCGCATATAAGGCTCGACGCCACCGGTCAGATGAATGTCGGAGGCGCCAAGTTTTGCGGCCAGTTGGAGAATCTCGTGGAACTTTTCTTCTGCTGCAGTCATGCGAGTTGCGACCTGTAGTTCGAATGTGTGTATGGTCCGGTTGGCTCAGCCCTTGCGACGCGCGGAAATTCGCTGCGTCTAACCCGAATTATTCATGAGCGATCTGCTGCGAGGTCGTAAGTCCATCCGTGGCTTCGTCATGCTTCACAATTCTCCCTCGACGTATTGCTTCAATACGCCTGCGGAAGAAATTGCTTGCCTTCCTTGCCACGAACGTACCTACAACCTCTCGCGACGATCTTCATGAATAGTCCGGGCTAAAGCATCCATGTGCCTGTCAACGGGCGTTCCTGCAGTGGCTGCCTGTCATGGGTGTCCGCGGGGCTGCTAACTTACGGACATACTGAGAGGAAATCCCACGATCACACTCCTGGCTTGCCGTGTACGGCAGATGTCTTGAGAAAGCATACCTCGCAACTCAGCAGAGACGTCCCCAGAAACATGGCGCGGCGACGACCGCTGTAGCGATTGTAACGATGACAACCGTGCTGCCGGCAACGAAAGGGCAGGTTTCCGCGTGCTACGCTTGCAGACGTCGCAGTGTTCTTTCTGTCCACCAGAGGTTGATCATGCCGCCCCCGCCTCGACAGCCCCTGACTCGGGTCCGCATGACCGGCTGGTTTGCACTCACCACGCTGGTGAGCGCGTTCTTGGTCTTTCAAGTCCAGCCGGTAATCAGCAAGACAGTCTTACCATGGTTCGGGGGAACGCCAGCCGTCTGGACCACAGCCATGCTGTTCTTCCAGGTGCTGCTGTTTGCGGGCTATGCCTACGCCCACCTGTCGACGCGCTGGCTAAGCCCCAAGTTGCAAGGGGCGCTACACTTTTCGATGTTGGCCGCCGCTTTGTTGTTGCTGCCGATCACACCGGACCCCGTTTGGCGCCCCCAGGGAAATCGAGCACCCGCCCTACAGCTGCTACTCATCCTGCTGGCCAACGTCGGTCTGCCCTACTTCTTGTTGTCATCGACCGGCCCCTTGGTCCAGGCATGGTTTAGTCGCCAGCTGCCCGGCCGTTCGCCATACCGACTTTACGCTTTGTCCAACGCTGGGTCGCTCGTGGCGCTGATCACCTATCCATTCGTGGTTGAACCAGTGCTGTCAACGGGCAGCCAGGGAGTTATCTGGTCACTGGGATTCTGCCTCTTTGCCGTTGCGTGTGCCTATCTGGCGGCCCGGCTCTGGTCTGTTCCCGACGAGTGCTCGATCGGGGAACACGACAGCAGTAGTTCGGCAGGTACTCCAGCCTGGACAGACTACCTGACTTGGTTGTTACTCCCCGCGCTCGCTTCGGCCACGCTGTTGGCCACGACGAATCATCTCTGCCAAGATATTGCCGTCATCCCCTTTCTGTGGGTTCTGCCGTTAAGCCTCTATCTCTTGACGTTCATCATCTGCTTTGACCGGGAACAGTGGTATGCGCGGGGGCTGTGCGGGGGCGTGGCAGCTTTGTCGATCACCGGACTCTGCCCTGATGACTGAAAAAGGCCTCTACGTGCAGCTGGTCATCGAAGTCGTCGCTTATCTGTCGGTGCTGTTCTGGGTTTGCATGGTGTGCCACGGCGAGCTCGCTCGCAGCAAGCCCGAACCTCAACGACTGACGAGCTTCTACCTGATGACTGCTGGAGGAGGGGCTTTGGGTGGCGTCGTTTGTCGCCGTTCTCTGCCCCTTGTTGTTCACGACCCACTGGGAGATGAACCTCTCCCTGGTGATCGCGGCGGCGCTGAGCTTGGCCGTGCTGCTACACGAGGCACACCGCCGGTGGCTGGGGGGCTCATGGAGACGCCGGCTGATCGGAGGACTGGTCGCCGCCGCGGTACTGATCTATGTCGGTATCATTCAGCTCGGCGACCCCGGCCGTGGAGAATTCGTCTCGATCCGAAACTTCTACGGTGTACTCCACGTAGGCCATGATGTGCGTCGCGGTGGTACTCTACTCGTCCACGGCCGAACGACGCACGGCTTTCAGTTTGCAGATGCTGAACGACAACAACAACCCACAGCGTACTACGGTCCCCGCAGCGGAATTGGAGTCACCTTCGAGAACCTGCGTTCTCCGCGCCGCACCCTCCGCGTGGGCGCCGTCGGGCTAGGCGTGGGGGACTATCGCCACCTACGGTCAGCCTGGAGATTACTTCCGCTTCTACGAGATCAACCCGGCCGTGGTCGACGTGGCAGATCAGCACTTTACCTTCTTGTCGGGTTGTCTCGCCGACACGGAGGTTGTGCTGGGCGATGCCCGCCTCTCGCTCGAACGGGAGCCGCCGCAACGGTTCGATCTACTAGTACTGGACGCATTCAGCAGCGACTCGATACCCGCACACCTACTGACTCGCGAAGCACTGCAAATCTACCAGCGGCACTTAACCACAGACGGTGTGATCGCAATTCACATCAGCAACCGAAATCTGGAGCTAGACCCGGTCGTGGCTCGGCTCGCGAACGACAGCCGGCTAGACTGTGTGCGGGTGTTGAGCCGTGCCGATCGAGCAACCGCCACGTTTTATGCCAACTGGATGCTCTTAACGAGAAACCAACAGTTCCTGCACAAGCCAGCAATCGCTGCCCTCGCCCATACGCCGCGGTTCGTCACTGACCGCGCGCCGCTGTGGACCGATCAGTTTAACAACCTGTTTCAGATCTTGAGGGTGTACTAGGCTTTGTCGGAAGAGCCCTCAACCTAGCCTGTCCCGCATCTGACGGGAGGGCGACGCTCCTGCGGAGCCGTTTTCTCCACGTACGATTGGTGTCGTGCAGCCTTTAACCTAGCGCGTGATTTCGTCCTTCTTCACTCTCCCCTCGGGGAGAGTCGGCCCGAAGGGCGGGAGAGGGGGGGCCGTCCCGGGCGCGACGCGTCGTTTCGCTAGGGAACCGTGGGCTAACGCCCAGCGGCTGATTTGCAGCGTAGGGGTAGGCCAGTCATCAGCCGGAATGCGTTAGCATCCGGTTTTGGGATGAACCGTGGGCTAACGCCCAGCGGCTGATTTGGAGCGAGCCGAACTCGCCAGAGTTGGGCGGATTGTATGAAAAGCAAGCTGCCCAGCCCGCGAGCGGGAGGGTGAGGTGGATGTCCCCAGCCCGACTAAACAGAGCCAGACGTCGAGCGTCATTTCTGAACGCGGAGGAGGACGGGACGCGTGGTGACATTTCCGGCCGCTTCCGTGCGCAGGTGGAAGAGACGCGTCGTTTCAGGTACCCAATCAGCGGCAGTAATGAAAAACGTCCGCTCGCTCTGCCCCTCGACAATGAGCAGCCCGTTGAGTCCGATGTTGTCAACGTACACTCCGTGCGGCAGATTGCGGCCCGCGTCGGCCTTGCCAAATCCGATGGGTCCCTCAACGTCGTTCCGCTGGACGCGGACCTTGGCTGTGATCGTTTGGCCAGGCGCGATGACCAACTCCAATGGCCGATCTGTGGCGATCGACACCGGCGATTCCTCTGGCTCGGCAGGCAGCACGCTGGCGAACAGCTTCGGCTCTTCGCCGAGTTTCAACTCCCCGAACGAGTGCGGTTCTTTTTGCAGCACCCGACCACCGACTGTCGCGTGTGCGGACAGACGTGCCGCAGCGGCGTCTGCTGATGGTTGCTTTGCATCGCGGTCAGCGTAAATCGTGCCAAAGGCGATCGTATGGCCAGCTTGAATTACCAGCGGTGTGGAAGCATGGAAACCGGGTGGCAAGTGTTCGACATCGATCTGAATGTCACCGTCGAACCCGTCGATTCGCTTCGCCTCGATCGAGAACTCTTGACCACTCCCCGCCGGCACGGTCATGCCCTTACCGTGCAGCGTGATTTCGAAATCCGGCTGCCGCCTGCGAATCAGCAATTGATAGGTAAAGTCCGTCCCCTCGAAGCCACGGGCGTCGCTGATGCGGGCGAGGTACTCGCCATCCGCCGGCGCCCGGAACGACAATCGGGAATCAGAACCCAGCTCGCGCCGTCCGTCGTCATCGTTCTCATAGTAGAGGTGAAAGGTTGGTAGCCCGTTCGGTATGAGCTCGGCCTGCGGCGCGTGCGGCTGCACAATGTAGCACGGTTCGTGGAGCGCATGCGACATGGCTGTCGTCTCAAAGTAGGTGTAACGCTTACCGCGACCAGGATAAACCTGAAACCCAGAATCGGGGCCCCGCGGGTAAAGGAACAGCTTGACGACTTCACCGTTGGCATAGAGATACTCGTTCAGCTCCATTTCCTGCCAATTGTGCACGCGAAAGTCATCGCTCGTCGACGAATCTTTGCCGCGAAACTTAAAGTACGAATCCCGGATAGCCTGCAGTTTGACTCGTTCGATCGGCTCCCCAGTGGAGCTAAGCACTTCTAGCTTCGAATCGAGCGGCGACTTCTGCTGCGCGGCGGTCACCTCCAGCACCCACTCCTCATCCGCCCGCGATGAGAAACGAAATAGGTCGGCGTCGCCGCTTGCGTCGCGGCCGGAGGCATCAATGGTGCCATCGACTTGAGCCGGCACATAGAGCCGCATGGCCACGTCTGGCAGGTCATTCGGTTCGTGTTCCATCAGCCGGTTGGGCGAGCCGGCGACGGCTGTGTGACCGGCACCGACTTGTTCGACAGACTGTGCTGTGCCTTTCGGGGGTGCGGCCAACGGATAACGAGCGGTCGATCCGTCGACCCTCGCAACCAAGACTTCGGCCGACTCGTCCAAAACAGCGAGCCCGGTGACCACGTCCGGCTGGGACTCGTAAAGATGCGTCTGTGTGAAACCGGCAGTCTCCCACAACTTGAGCGAACGGTCTTCTGCAGTCGAGACGAGATGCTCGCCATCGTCGGAGAAGGCGATGCCAACGACAGCACTCTCGTGGGCGAACCGCGCATACGCGAGCGGATTGATCCGCCGCTCAGAACGAGAGAGGAACTGCCAAACCCTAATCCGGTTATCGGCACCCCCGGCCAAGACGAACCGACCGTCAGGGCTGAAGGCAACCGCATATTGCTCGGCCTGCGGCTGGCTGAGCGTATCAAGCCTCTCGCCCGTCGTCACTTGCCAGAGCTTGACGGTTTCGTCCCCGCTCGCCGTCGCCAAGACCGTCCCATCAGGACTGAAAGCCAGGTCGTAAATCGCATCGTTGTGTCCGGACAAAGTCCGCAGAATCTCCCCCGAATTGGCGTCCCACAGAATGACTTGCCGATCGTAGCCGCAGGTCGCCAGAACCTGCCCGTCCGGACTCAACTCGGCGTCGAAGAGAATGTCCCGGTGACCGGTAAACTCTCGCAAGGGCGTCCCATCGGCAGAGTTCCAGAGCGTCGCTTGCCCATACAGGCCCGTTACGCCGGATGCGGTCAGCAGACGTTCGCCGCCGGCTACGAAGTGCACTGCGTTGACTTTGCCCGGAAGGCCTTCGATGACCTGGCTGGGCGTACCGCTGGCGATACCCTGCAGTTCAACCCGCTGGAACCGCGCGACGGCGAGCTGTTGCAGCTCGGCGGAGTAAGCGAGCGCTGTGATGCGGCGATCGATCTCGGACAGGGGCTCGATATGCGGAGTCACCAGTCTGGGTCGCGGATCGTCTCGTTGCGGGCCCGCGGCGCCGGCCTCGATCCAAGCCCGCAGCAGAGCAATGTCTGCGGCGGTCGGCTGTTCGCTGTCCTCCGGTGGCATCCGGGGCTCCGTCTCGCCTGTCAGCACCCGCCAGAGGCGGCTCTCGGCCGACTTGCCGGGTACCAATGCAGGCCCACGCCCACCACCCTGCTGCAGGTCGGCAAACGACTCGACTGACAAGTCCCCCTCCCGGTCTTGAGCGTTGTGGCAACCGGCGCAGAACTTGGTGAGGATCGGTTCAATCTGCCGCTGATAATCTGGCCCCGCCGCCCGCGCGGCACCGGCGAATACCAACAAGAACAATGTCAATGTAACGCGAGACATGGAGAAAGAGTCCCTGGGGCTAAAGGGCTGCTAAGCTAGTGATTGAACAAGAACTCCCGGCTGCTGAGGATGCTCCAGAAAAGGTCCTCGACCACGATTCGACGGTCGGCTTGAGTGTCGTTGAGTATATCCAACAGCTGGGCCATCTCGCGGTCGGTAGGATAGCGGGAGAGGGACGCTAAGTAGATGGTCTCGATCAAGGCATAGGTCCGGGGACTGTTGGCCAGCAGGCGATCGACAGCGTTGTCTGCCGTCTGTAGTTTTTGGTTGATGGTATCTCCGTTGGAGATATGCAGAACCTGCACCATGCTGGGTTCGTCAGAGCGTTCGCATTCACAGGTGATGGCCCGCTCGTTTCGCCCGAACGCTGTAAGGAAATAAGAGTTGACGGCGGAATCATAGAGTTGAAGGGCGCGCGTGCCCTTGGGATAGAAGTCGGTCTTTTGAAAGTCCGCTCCTGGGTAAGCAACTTCATCGAAGACGCTCGGCACACCGGTGACCTGTGAGATGGCATCGAGCAACACCTCTGCCATCATACGGCGAGGATAATATCGCGAGTAGAAACGTCTCTCTGCCGCGTTTTCCTGTAAAGGCCGGCTGCTACGCTGGTAGGCTTCCGATTGCAGGATGACGCGCATCAGTGACTTGAGGTCAAAACCTTGCTCGACGACGTAGGAGGCCGCCGCGGCCAGCAGCTCCTCGTTGCTGGCTGGATTCGACGCCCGCATGTCGTCGACTTGCTCGACCAGACCCACACCAAAGAAGTTCGCCCAGATGCGGTTGGTAATCGACCTGGAAAAGTACTGGTTGTCGGGCGACGTCAGCCAATCGGCGAGGTGCAGCCGCCGGTCTTTCGTCGAGTCAAATGGCAGAGGCACGCCGTCTAGAGGGGTCGGCGGCTGCGGCTTTCCGGTCAACGGCTGGACCAGTTCGCCCTTGTCGACCACAAACAACGTCCGTAGCCCGTCACCACTCCGCGGGTCACCACCCCAGCCCTTCGCACGGACCCTCGAGAACAAGTTGGCCATCGCGTAGTACTGTTGGTTGGTCCATTTTTCGAGCGGATGGTTATGACACTTCGCGCAGCCGATCGATAACCCGAGAAAAGCCTGCGCCACGTTCTCACTCATGGACTCGGGATCCTGGTGAAGCGCATAGAAGTTGGTGGCTCCGTTGGCATGGCTGCTACCCTGCGCCGTAACGATCCGCCGCACAAACTCGTCCCAAGGTGTGTTCTGCTCGACGTGCCCGCGGATCCACTGGTAGTAGGCCTTCACCGAATCGGGTCGCAACCTCTCGCCGGTCACCAGCAGGACGTCAGACCATTTGTAGGTCCAATAGTCGACGAACTCGGGTCGCGACAGCAGTTGTTCGATTAGTCGATCCCGCTTGCCGCGCGTGCGATCTTTCAGGAACGAGCGAGCTTCGTCCGCAGTCGGCAGCGTTCCAATGGTGTCGACGAAGGCTCGTCGCAGAAATTCTGCATCAGAAGCGACCGGTGAAGGCGGAATGTGCAGCCGCTGCAGTTGGGCCAACACCAACTCGTCGATGAAGTTTCTGCGAGGCGCTGCCTCAAAAACCTCAGATGGCACGTCGTTGTCATAGGGAACCGTCACTCGGGCGATGGCGATCTTGCTGGCAAACCAAGCCGTGACGGCGCCCTCGCCGTAGCCAACCACATCGACGAGTCCCGAAGAGTCGACCGTCGCCACCGCTTCGTCCGCTGAATTGAACTTCGCCCAGCGTGTGACGTCTTCAACGTGACCATCGGAGTAATAGGCTTGCACGACGATCCGCTGTTGGTCGCCGGGCTGAAGGGCTGCCCGCGGTGGAAAAAGCGAAAGCCGCTCCAACACCGCATCCTTTGGTGTCGGCGGCGCCGCACCTCCTGCGATCCACTCCGATAGTACTCGATATTCCAAAGAACCGACTTCAAAACGTACTCCGCCCTTGTGTGGAATCGCCCCGGTCGGTTTGGCGAGAATGAGGCTGCGGCCCGGATCCAATAACTCAACTCGACGTCCGCGAGCCTGCCTCGTGATCGTATGATGGTCGCGCAGCGTGTCGTAACCGCGCAAGGAGAGCTTAAGCCCACCTTTACCTGCCAAGGCGCCGTGACAGGCCCCCGAGTTGCAACCCATCTTGGCGATCACGGCTTGCACGTGATGACGAAAACTCCATGCGTGTGGCTGGTCCATGCCAGTCACCTCGACGCGGGCCGTTGCCTTGCGCGGACCCACTCCCGCCACGATGTTTGCCGTACCATCTGCGATCGGACGCAGCTTTCCGTTGTCCACTTCGACAACGGCTGGGTTGCTTGACCTCCATTCGATCTCCTGTCGCACCTGCGCGCGATACTCACCATCTTCGACCGCTTGCACGAGCAGCTGGTGTCTCGCTTCGGCGCCCGTCAACCGCACACTGGCAGGGAGGATCTCGATCTGATCGCCGGTTTCCGCCGCCGTGACCAGCGGCACACCGGTCCAACTCCCCAGGACTGATAACAGCGATATCGTTAGCTGGCGTGGCAGTTTGGTCATCTCGGGAGGTTCTCAGTACATCGGTGTGAGTAGAACTGCAGGGAGGGCGGCTCGGTGGGCCGCTTTGCCATGTCTTCTACCATGGCTCGGTCAAAACAGCTCGTGAATCTCCTGCTTACCGAAGTCGACCAATGGAAACGGACGTCCGGCGGGACCCGGGAGATCCGCTTCGAGGTCCAGACCGAGACTGTGGAAGATCGTTGCCACAACGTTGCCGGGGTCGACCGGTCGTTCCGCCGGGACACCACCGATCGGATCGCTCCGGCCAACGACCCGCCCACCCTGGACTCCGCCGCCTGCGAAATAGACGGTGAAGCATTGCGGCCAGTGATCTCGCCCGCCCGCAGGATTGACTCGAGGAGTCCGACCGAACTCGGCGAGATTACATACCAGCGTCTTTTCCAGCATGCCGCGGTCCGCCAGATCCTCGATCAGCGCGCCGTAAGCCTGGTCGTACAATGGGGCCACGACGGTCTTCATTCCCTCGATCGATGTGAACGGCTTCGAGCCGTGAATGTCCCAGGTTATCTCGTCAAAGACGGTGAGAAAGGTGTTGATCGTGACGAAGCGAACGCCGCCTTCGATCAGCCGCCTGGCCAGCAAACAACACTGGCCGAACCGCGTCATGCCGTACCGTTCACGGACCGACTGTGGTTCCTTCGATAAGTCAAATGCCTGCCGCGCCGCAGGGCTTGTCATGAGCCGATAGGCGGCCTGGAAGTTATTCTCGAGCAACGCTGCGTTCTCGGTGGCCTCGAAGTTCTGCAGCGTCGAGTCGACGACGTCGCGCATGCGTCGCCGCCGGTCCAGCCGTGCCTGCCCGATTTCCTGCGGGGGAAGCAGATCCGGCACGGTAAAGTTGGGCTTAGACGGATCTGCTTGCAGAGAAAATGGGTCATGGGCTTTTCCCAGGAAACCTCCAGCTTGACCGTTAGGAAGGTTCCCCCCTCCCCGACCCATGGTCTCGGGAAGGACGACGTGCGGCGGGAGGTCGGTTCTTCGCCCACGAACGTAGCTCAACACTGCACCAGCATGCGGCGTTTCAACACCTCCAGTGAACTGACGGCCGGTTTGCATCATCTGCCAGCCGGCGTCATGTACTGCGGCTCCGCTGTGGTAGCAGGAACGCACCAAAGAGAACTTGTCGGCGATCTGGGCGTGACGAGGAAAGATCTCGGAGATCTGCATATCCGCAACATTGGTCGCGATCGGTTGGAACGGCCCCCGTATTTCGCGCGGCGCATCGGGTTTCAGGTCGAAGGTGTCCAATTGACTGGGCGCGCCCAGATTGAAGATCATAATGCAGGCGCGTTCGTCGTCTCCGTCTGGTGCCTGTTCTCGAGCAGCCAAGTACTGCGGCAGACTAAGGCCGACGGCCCCCAGCGCACCGACTTGCATGAAATCTCGGCGCGTCAGACCATCGCAGGTGCGAGCCGTCCCTCGATCGGTCAACTTGAGCATGCTTCTCCTCCTTCGCCGTCCGGCAGCACCACCTGCTGGCGCAGCCGGTGTAAGAATTTCCCGGTTCCAAAGTAACAACGTGAACTCGTAACGTCAAGCAACAAAGGTATTTAGGCGGTGCTGGCCGTTCCCGAAAGTCGTCCAGGCGAAGGACTTTAAATGGACGAGAAGGCCCGAGAAGCTCGCAGGGAGACCAGGGGACGTGGCGAGGGCGGTCTGCATTCTCCACCCAGGCGCGGCGGCGCATGAAACATGCGCCCGCGGGGAACTAGGCGAGAGCGCTCGTTTCTAACGCCTGACAAGCGCGAAGGCGCGCTGCATTGCCTTGGCCGTCGTGGCAGTTGCCGCGTCATCCTCCATCGCGTTCAGCTGTTGGTTGAACGGCTCAGCGCGGATAGGTCCATCGTAACCTACCTCGACTAAGACGCCGAGGAACGTGCTGAGGTCGATCACGCCAGTGTCGGTGGGCAGGTTACGGCGATTGTCGATCTGTTCGTCGATCGCGACGCCTTGCGGTGCGTCGTTCAAGTCGCAGGCGACGATATCGCTGTTTGTGAGGCTCCGCAGGTCGTCTGCATCTTCATGAGCGGTGTACCAGTGCCAGCTATCGAGCACCAGGCCGACATTGTTGAGCCCGATTTCAGCGTTCAGTTCCTTCGTCTCCGCCATCGTGTGGATAAAGGAGTGCCTTGTCGCCGCCCAAAGGGTCTTGGGGCCCACGTATTCGAAGCCCAAGCGTATGCCTGCATCAGACAAAATGCTGGCACAGCTTCGTAAACGCCGCACGTGTTGCCGGAAGTTGGCAGTGTAGGTCAGCTCGTCATGATTCGGTTTCAGCCAAGTTCCAACTCGCGTAACGCCAGCTCGTTCCATCGCCTGTGCAAGGCGGGGTAAAGCGCGAAGATCCTTTTCAAAAGTAGCCTCGTCAGCTCGGAATTCCACCGGGAGGCCTGCCGCGCCCCACACGAGTTGCTTTTCCTTAAGACCAGCCAGCAGGTCATCGACTTCGGCAGCATCCAGTGTGGCCAAATAACGCGGCTCCGGAGAAACCGACTCGAACCCATGCCGGTGGGCGAGCTCAATGGCTCTTCGCTGATCGGCGCGGACACCAATTGCACCACATCGCAGGTCCATGGTGAACTTGACGTCGCCTCCCGTTTCGGCAGCGAGCAGTCGCGACGCAGTTGCTGGCACGCCGCAAGCCGCGACCGCGGCGGCCGCTCGGCAGAGGGCAGTTCTGCGAGTTATCGGCATCTTAGTTTTTCCTCATGGGCTGTTTGTGGGGCGGGATCTTCATTGATACTCGATATGCTCGGTCGGAGCAACAAAAAGTCGGCGGTGTTGGCGTATACTGGTTTCTGTGTTGATCGGCCCCGCGCCCAACCCGAGATCGGTAGTCTCGGTCACCGTCCCGCCCGTTTACGATTCCCTTCTTGTCCGCGAGTAGTTGTGATGTCTGTTGTCGTCGCTGTGTTCGTCGCTGTGTTGTGTGCCACCACGTTTCTCCATGCCGGCGACGATTCTGGCGCCACCGCCGAACGACACCCCTCGCCCTTCCGCGGCGAGCCTCCCCGCGTTGATTACTCCAGCATCTCCGCGTTGCCGCCTCGCGTGAACACCAACCAAGCAACGCGCGACGCTGACCAGCGTTTACGAGTTGTATTGCTGGGCAATACGTTGATCTTACGAGCCGCGCAGTTCGGCTACTTGGAGACAGAGTTAACCCGTTTGTTGCCGGGAAAGGCAATTTGCTTCCGGAATCTCGGTTGGTCCGGCGACACGGTTACTGGAACAGGACGCATCGAGTTCGGGCCGGGTGAGCAGAATCGGAGCAACTGGCAGCGCCCCGACGAAGCGACTGGGGATTACGGCTTTCGCAAAATGTTGGACCAAGTACGGCGCGAACGGCCACACGTGGTGCTCATAGCATACGGTTCGAACGTCGCGTTCGCGGGCGCGGCGGGACTGCGTGACTTCCGCGCTGGATTGGCAAGACTGCTGGAGGCCCTAGAGCCGACAGGCGCGCAAACTGTCCTGTTGGCGCCACCTCCTCGTGAGATTCGCGAGGGTCTCGTCGGCAACCTGCAGGCGCAAAACCGGTGGCTTGCCGAGGTTGCTGCGCACTTGAGCCAGGTTGCTAGGAGCGGCGGCCGTCCTTTCGTGAACCTCTACCAAGATTGGCCTGACAATGACGACGTTCCTTTCACCGACAACGGCATACACTTGAACGCTCACGGCTATCAGCAACTGGCGGCGGTCGCCGCGAACGCCCTTTCTCCCACAGCGCGTCCCTGGAAAGTCCGGCTGAAACACGACGGCGCGGTCGTGCAGGCCGAAGGAGCTACGGCCACCAACGGGAAGGCCACCGAATTCGGACTTCGTTGGGAGGTTCATGACCAGCGGCTCCCGTCCGTCGCAGCGAGTGAACAGGGTGCTGCGACCGCTGGAACGTCACACCGCCTGCTGCAAATCGATGGCCTCGTAGCCGGCACCTACGTCTTGGACATCGACGGTCGTCGCACCGCACGAGCGGATGCGCAGCAGTGGAGCAACGGAGTGTTGATTCGAAGTGGCCCTGACTTCGAGCGACTGGAGAAGCTGCGCGAAACGATCATACGAAAGAACCGTCTCTATTTCTATGGACTCCGGCCACAGAACAAGGCCTACACCCATCTCTTCCGGAGGCACGAGCGCGGACATCACGAGGCAGAGATCGACAGATTCGCGCTGCTCGTCGAAGAAGCGGAACAAGAAATCGCTCGGCTGGCCACTCCCGTTCGGCGAATCTACGAGTTGGTGCGGGAGAACGACTATCCGGATCATGAAGTGCCTGGCGAAGCTGCTCAACCGGACATCAAAAGGGAACTCGCAGCGTTCCACGTCCCGGACGGATTTGAGATCAGCTTGTTTGCCGCGGATCCCATGGTGTCGAAACCAATCAACATCAACTGGGACGAGCACGGCCGCATGTGGGTCGCCACAAGCTCGATCTACCCACACCTCCAGCCCGGACAGGTTCCCGTTGACCGGATTGTCGTCTTGGAAGATGTCGATCAGGACGGGCATGCCGACAAGAGCACGGTGTTTGCTGAAGATCTGCTGATTCCACACTCTGTGATTCCCGGTAATGGTGGAGCCTACGTGACACAATCGACCGATTTGCTCTTCCTGCGCGACACCGATGGCGATGGCCGAGCCGATGAAAAGCGAGTGCTGTTCACGGGGTTTGGCAACGCCGACGTTCACCACATGATCCACGGACTGAGGTGGGGACCGGGCGGTGATCTCTACTTTGCCCAGTCCATCTACATCAACTCAACGGTCGAGACGCCCTGGGGAATTCGCGTCTCAAATGGTTCTTGTATCTGGCGACTGCGCCCCGAAACCCTGCAACTCGAGAGGTTAAGCCAAGGGCTCGTGAACCCTTGGGGACTCGCCTTCGACCGCTGGGGGCAGTCGTTCGGGACAGATGGAGCCGGCGGCAGCGGGATCGCCTATCTGTTTCCCGGCAGCGCCCATGCCACCCACGACTACGCCGGTCGCGCGCTGCCTTCACTGAACCCGGGACGTCCCAAAGAGTGTGGTCTAGAGGTGCTTTCGGGAAGACACCTTCCTGCTGGTTGGCAAGACACCTTGATGTCAAACGACTTTCGCGCGAACCGGGTGACGCGGTACGAGTTGCGTGAGAGCGGCAGCGGCTACGCGGCGGAGTTTCTGGGAGATATGGTGTGGTCAGAGCATCGTGGCTTCCGTCCAGTTGACGTCAAGATGGGACCGGATGGAGCGATCTACATTGTGGACTGGTACAACCTGATCATCGATCACGGCGAAGTGGATTTCCATCACCCCTTGCGGGACAAACAGCACGGACGGATTTGGCGGCTGGCGGCAAAGCGGTCGGTGACCGTCGAGCGCCCTAGGCTCGCGGGTGCGCCGACTTCGGAATTGCTGGACATGCTGCGGTTGCCCGAGCAGTGGACTCGCGACCAGGCCCGACGGTTACTCCGAGAGCGGGGAGCGAAAGCAGTACTGCCAGAACTGCGTGCCTGGCTCGGCGACACAGAGCGGCCGCTACAGGAAGGCGATCTGCTGGAGGCTCTGTGGGTCTACCAAGGGCTCCGCTCGCCCGCACCCGAACTCCTGCACACACTCTTGCGAGCGCAGGACCACCGAGTGCGAGCAGCAGCCGTCCGCGTCTTGGCCGACTGGCGCAATCGAGTCCCCGACACGATGTCTCTGCTGCGGGTGGCTGTGACGGACGAACACCCGCGCGTGCGGCTCGAAGCCGTCAACGCCCTACGGACCATTGGAACGCGAGAGGCAGTCGAAGTCGCACTGCAGGCTGCCGACCATCCTCTTGACCGTGAGCTTGACTTCGCACTGTTCCGTACCGCCCGTGAACTGCGGGATGTCTGGTTGGCGGAATTCCTGGAAGGTAAGCGGATGTTCGCCGGTTTACCACATCGCATCGCTTTCGCGTTGTCGGCCGTCGGCGGCGCTGCCCCGCTGGGTCCCTTAGTCAAACTTCTGCGGGAGCAGCAACTTGACGGGGCGCAACTCGTGGACGTCTTGGTCGTGCTCGCATCGCACGGAAAGCCAACGCACGGCGCCGTGGTCATGGAACAACTCGCTGGCCTACCGGCCGAGGGAAAGCAGCGTGTATTGGAGGCGTTTCTGCAGTCGCCCCGAGACAGGCGACCCGCGAACATGGCGGCTGTGGCCCGGCTCCTGGACGACGACGATGAGCTCGTACGGCACCACGCGATACACCTAGCCGGTCGCTGGAGACTGACCGCTGCCGTCCCAACCCTCCAGCAGCGCGCCGCCGCCGTGGAAATCGCAAACAGCGAGCGTTTAGCTGCCTCGGTGTCGTTAGCGGAAATTGATTCGGAGAGCGCACTGCAAACGTTGCGCGGTCTTTACGAGTCTGCAGAGAATCCGGCGGTTCGCGCCACTGCCCTCGCCGGGCTAGCTCGCATCTCGGCGGAAGAGACCGCCGTGCAGGCGGCCTCGATGCTAGCCAAGACTGACGATGAATCCGTCACGGTCATCGTTGCCGATGCTTTTCTAGGCCAACGGGACGGTCCCCAGCAGTTAACACGCGCACTACGGGGAGTCCGGTTGGCAGCGAAGACTGCCCAGCAACTGATTGACCGCTTGCGGCTGTCCGGGAGCGAACATCCGGCACTCGAAGCTGCTGTCCGGAGCGCTGGACAGCTGCCAGGGTCGCCGCAGGACCTCAACGTGGACCAGATCACCAAGATCCTGCAGGACGTCCCCAGTCAAGGTGATCCAGCCCGTGGTGCTGCCGTCTTTCGACGAGAGAGGCTGCAATGCTTGTCGTGTCATGCCGTGCAAGGGCAGGGTGGAAAGGTGGGGCCCGACCTGTCCAGCCTCGGTGGGAGCGCGCGGTTGGGGGATATCCTACAGTCACTCATTTCGCCCAGCGCCAGCATCAAGGAAGGATACCAAACGACTCAACTGGTCACGGTCGAC
Organism: Pirellulaceae bacterium; assembly: GCA_965223305.1. GTDB lineage: Bacteria > Planctomycetota > Planctomycetia > Pirellulales > Pirellulaceae > CBDCWT01. Next base: position 49,640 of record CBDCWT010000013.1, read on the forward strand.
GGACGCCTGCTATCGGGAATTGTCCAACAGCAAACGGAAGACCACGTCCGTATCCGAGACGCGCAGGGCGTATTGCAGACTATCCCGATGGAAGAGATAGACGAAATAGTGGCAAGCCGTTTGTCGATGATGCCGACCGGATTGACCGAAGTACTGACTCGCGAGGAACTGGTGGACCTCGTGCGTTATCTCTCGGAGCTCGGCCGGAACACCGCCGCTCCACGGTGAGGGTGAACTGGCGGAGGCTTCTAAGGTCATTCGTCAGCGCTCGGGAGGGCGAGGCTCCTGCCGAGCCGGAGTACATCGGAGTGGTGGTGACGATGGAAAACCGTGGGCTAACGCCCAGCGGCTGATTTTGTGACGGTCGCCATTCCTGTTGATCCTGTAAATCTTGTCAAACCTGCGGTTTCGTTTGCTCAGCTTCTGGCGGACGGCACACGGAGTGTGCCTGCTACATTAAGGCGGCGGCCTACGTTTCGGGAGGGCGAGCCTCATGCCGAGCCAGGTAATCAGCAGTAGGCCGAAACAAGCGGCGCAAAAAACCCTCCACCCACGTGTACAGTTCCCACGCCGCGCAGTTCCGGCAGGCGCCGGCGAACGCTCAACTCCCGACACAGCGAACCCTCCGCTGCCGGAACGGCGGCCAAGGCCTGCATTCGGAAGAAAGATGACGGTCAGTCGACTTTCCCGCTCCAACCTCTCTGTCGAAAGCCAGGTCTGCGAACTCGCTTTGAATGACGGTATACTGGTCGGATGCCAGTGGTCAGTTTTGCCTCGAGTATTGTGCGGCACACGGACGCACCTGACAGGGACGTCCCGGGAGATACCGTCGCAGAGCTACTGGAAGCAGTTTTTTCCGAACAGCCGCAGCTGCAGAGTTACGTGCTGGATGATCAAGGTGCAGTCCGCAAGCATGTTGTCGTTTTTCTGAACGATCGCCCAATCCTAGATCGCCAGACCCTCAGCGACCGAGTCTCTCCCCGCGACCGCGTCTATGTCTTTCAAGCCCTCTCAGGTGGTTAACCTATATGTTTCCAGATCATCTGCACGTTGGAACTCGCAAGGGTTGGTTTGAGTTGCAGTCTTCGGCAAATGGTTGGAAGATCTCGAAGACCGCTTTTCTAGGCGCCCAGGTACCGATGTTCGTCTGCGACGCGGAGGACCAGTTCCTGTTGGTGGCGCTGCAACACGGCCACTTTGGCGCCAAAGTGCATCGATCCAGGGACCTGGGAGAATCTTGGAGCGAAGTCACGACCCCCGCTTTCCCTCCCAAGCCAGATGATGTCCCCGACATCGTCGATGCGATGCGGAATGTGGTTGTGCCTTGGTCGCTGGAGTTGATCTGGGCATTAGAAAGGTCGAAGGCCGGCACGGTGTGGTGTGGTTCGATCCCCGGCGGGCTGTTTCGTTCGGATGACGACGGAGATAGCTGGCAGCTGGTCAGGAGTCTCTGGGATCAACCCGAGCGAAAAGAATGGTTCGGCGGCGGCTACGACTTTCCTGGAATCCACTCCATCTGTATCGATCCGCGAGATCCGCGCGTCATTCGCGTTGCCATTTCGTGCGGTGGCGTGTGGGTAAGCGAAAATGACGGGCAGAACTGGCAGTGCCAGACTGACGGAATGCGCGCGGCTTACGTCCCGCCCGATCGAGCGAATGATCCTAACATCCAGGATCCGCACTGCATGGTCCAATGCGCCGGTGCTGCCGACCATTTCTGGGTCCAACATCACAATGGGATCTTCTACTCAGCGAACACCTGCCGACAGTGGGTAGAGCTCGAAGACGTCCAGCCGTCATCCTTTGGCTTTGCCGTCGCGGTCCATCCAACCGACCCCGCCACAGCCTGGTTCGCCCCGGCGATCAGCGACGAGCTGCGGTACCCGACCGATGGCCGTTTTGTTATCACGCGCACCCGAGACGGCGGCCAGACCTTCGAGGTCTGCGGCCAGGGGCTGCCGCAACACAGTGCCTACGATCTGATCTATCGGCACGCGATGGCCGTCGACCGCTCGGGCGACAACCTGGCGATCGGCTCGACCACAGGCAACTTGTGGGCCAGCGGTGATGCCGGCGATTCATGGCAACTGGTGTCGAGCAACCTGCCACCAATCAACTGCCTGCAATGGGCAGAGTGAATCAAATCAGCCGGAATGCGTTAACCCGAATTATTCATGAGCGATCTGCTGCGAGGTCGTAAGTCCATCCGTGGCTTCGTCATGCTTCACAATTCTCCCTCGACGTATTGCTTCAATACGCCTGCGGAAGAATTGCTCGCCTTCCTTGCCACGAACGTACTTACAACCTCTCGCCACGATCTTCATGAATAATCCGGGTTAGCATCCGGTTCTTGCGCGGGTGAGTACTGTGGCTGATATCCCAGAGTTGGACAGCTACCGCACCAACTGTAAGATCCTGTGGTGGCCAGTGTCGACGACGAACAGGGAACCGTCCTGGTGAACGCAGACCCCGTGCGGATGGAGTAACCGGCGCTTCGGTTGATCCGCTCCAGCACCCAGGACGCTAGTCAGTGTGCCGGCTTGTGGATCGTACAGGCAGATCCGTTTGTTTTGATCGTCGGCGATGATGACATTGTTGTGGTGGTCCACGGCAAGATGCTTAGGCGAGTTCAACTGGGCAGTCCGCGCGGCTCCGAGCGCGGCGCCTCGTTCACCGGTTCCGGCAACCGTGCGGATTCTGCCGTCGCGTCCAACAACCCGCAGCGCGTGACCGCCGCGCTCCAGAATGTAGACATTGTCTTGCGTGTCGACCGCCACTGCGCGGGGATCAACCAGCGGGCTCTCGGTGGCTAGTGAACCGTCTTTGGGCACTCCTTTTTCGCCATTGCCGGCCACTGTGTTGACCGTCGAGGTTCTCAAGTCGATCATGCGAATCCGCCGGTTCCTGAGGTCGGCGACGTAGATTCGGTCATTCGTGGGGTTCAGCGAAACACACATCAAGTAGTTAAAGGTCGCTTTCGAGGCGGGACCGCCGTCGCCGCTAAAGCCGGCTTCACCCGTGCCCGCAAAAGTGCTGATGAGTCCTGTTTGCCCATCGATCTTGCGGATGCAGTGGTTCCAGCTATCCGAAATGTAGAGATCTCCGGAGGGCGTCACCGCAATGTTATGCATCCCGTTGAAAACGGCCTCTTTGGCGGGGCCACCGTCGCCGGTGTATCCTTTCGTGCCATCGCCAGCAATGGTCTCGAAGTGGCCCTCGACGTCGAGCTTTGTGAACACGTCCGCCCTCGAGTTCCACGATGTACATGTTGCCGTCCGCATCGAAATCCACCCCGAACGGCGACTGGAGCTGACCGGGATCGGGCGCGCTGCCTTCTTCAGCTGACTGACCAATCACAATCGAGGACTGTTGAGCCATCGCAAGCTGCGCTGGCAGAGCCACAACAACAGCAAGAAGCAGTCGAGTAAGGACAAAGGATCGTGACATGATTACCTCAGCGAATAAGGACCCAATTGCGAAGTGATATGCCGAACTGGCCGAAGCTCTCCGGGGGACGAAGCACCCCGGGAGGGCGAAGCTCCTGCTGAGCCGAGAATTTCTGACGTTCCCAACACCTGAGACAAAACCCGCGCTTCATTCGTAAGGCCCCACGTCTCCTACGGCTCCGCCCCAAAATACCGTTCCAGCTGCTCGTCCGTCTGAGGCCGCGCGGCCAGACTACCGAGCGCCGTGAGCAGTGCCGAGGCTGCGAAACCGTAGCAGAACGGGTGTAGCGGCAACACCGATTCGAACGGTTTGACGGCGTTACAAAGGGCGAACACGACGACACCTCCCAGCGATCCGGCGACCACACCGAATGCCGTAGCACGCTTCCAAAATAACGTAGCGAGTCCAGGCCAGAAGAGGGCACATCCGCTTCCCGCCGCGTAGTAGATGACAAGCGGCTGTAGGAACGGCGGTTCAGTGCGCGCCAGCAGAAAGACCAGCAATCCGGCGCCGCCGGTCGTGGAATAGCTCAGCCATTTCGTCGCCGCGGTTGACAGGCCTGGGGCCCACTGACGTTGCACGAGGTCCCTCACGACGGATGAGCTGATTACCAGCAGCCCGGAATCAACCGTCGACATCACCGCCGCGAAAGGCGCGGCAATGATAATGCCAGCCAGCCAGCTGGGGGCAACCTGCTTGGCCAGCGCAGGGACCGCCTGATCCGATTGGTGTGGCTCGAGTCCTAGATCGAGGGAAAATGCGCAGTTCATCGTAATCAAACTACTGCCGTACATGACAAACACGTAGGGAGCCAGCAACAGCATGGCGCGCTTCAGCGCTTTCGTGTCTCGAAAAGCCAGCAGCCGCGGAACGGTGGTCGGCATCATCGTGGCGGCGATCGACCTCAGCATGAAGAAGGAGATCCCCATGCTGATGGGAAACCAAGGATCGTGGCCAGGATTACCAGCAGGCCTAGGGCGCGGTCCGGTTGGCTGCTTTTCATAGGCCAGTAGCTCTTCGATGTTGTTGGGAATCCTCTGCGGCCCGGGTCCGTAGAGATAGGCCTGGGGGTCGGGGTCGATGCCCTTCAACCGTGCCACCGGGTCGGGGCGGGTACGAAGCTCGAGGGTTGCCTGGCTGAGCCCACCGGCCGCGTGGACGGCAAACGGTACTAGCAGCGCGATCCCCATAATCATCACGATGCCCTGCATGGTGTCCGTCCAAGCTACGGCACGAAAACCGCCATAAGTTGTGTACGCCACCACGCTGATCGCAAACAACACCAGCCCGGCCTCGTAGGTCATCCCCAGCATGTTCTCGAGTATCCGTGCGCCCGCAACAAACTGAGCCCACAAGTAGACCGTGGTGATGAAAACGATGACCAGCGGATAGGCGATTCCAATGGCGCGGCTCTGGAACCGCTCGCGTAACAGGTCGACCAGCGTCAGCGCTCCGGTTTGACGGGCCAGTCGATTGATCCGCTTACCGACAATTCCAAGTCCCACGATGGCTGTCACGACCGAACCGCTGACCCAAAACGCCATCGACCAGCCGTAGGAGTAGATCCTCGAAGGGTAGCCCAGAAACGACCCCCCGCTGGCCAGCGTCGCCACCCAGGACATCGCTAAGACCCAAGCCCCGAACCTGCGGCCGCCGACGTAGTACTCCGTTTCGAAGTGCGCGCCTTTCAAATGGCGGTGAGAAACAACCGCAATTACAAAGACTGCGACCAGATAGCTCGCGAACGGCACCAACACAGGGATCCGGTCGATCAAGTCAGCCAGTGCCATCAGTAACACGTCCTTCTTCAACGGCAACTTCGCTTGTCACCCGCGGCGGTGCCCCGAGGTTTCCCGCCCGGAACTTCAACTGGCAGCGTCGTCGACCCGACCACTACTCGATTCCGGCAACTCCATGAAAGGCTCGTCGTCTTTCAAGACAAAAACAGCGAAAAACCATGTAACCAGAATGAGCACGATCCAGGGGACGAAGAGTCCCCAAAAAACCCAGGTTGGAACGCCCCAGATCATGCTGGGAACGCGCGGCCGTTGCTCTGGCGGAACGTAGCCCATCCTGGCCAGCACCGTCGAGCAGTAGATGAACGCTGACATCCAGATGACGCCGACGATCTTCGCCTCTTTCCAGCACTGCTGATAGTGCCGGGCTTGAGAGCGGAGGAACGCAGCGCGAGCGTTAGGTCGGGAAACCATTTAGGATGAAGATCGGTCTACGAATTGAGGAGTTTCACCGGGAGTCGGCGAGTTGACGAACGTCCCGCGCTGGAGCACGGCCTCGCGGCCGCCATGCCTGTCGATCAGCCGCTGCTGGTCGGACTTAGCTTGAGCATCAACCGCCTCGGGATCTAGCAGCTCACGTAGCTGCTGCTCCATCTTGTGCAGCAACGGCTGGAAGTCAGCGGATTCGGCCAAGTCATGGCGCTCCAGAGGGTCAGCTTCCAAGTCGAACAACTGTGGCCGATAGTGCACATAATGGATGTATTTGTACTTGCCGTCTCGAATCATGTACCAGCCGAACCGCGAGGCAACCGCATGGTACTCGCTGAAGGCAATCCGCGGAATCGAACGGCCTTCGTCCAGCGGCCACAGCGAATGACCAGGAAGCGATCGCTCGGCCGCTGTCAGTTCAACACCAACTCCTTCCAAAAATGTCGGGTAGCAGTCAACCAGCGAAACCACTTGGTCGGACGCTTGGCCCTCAGGAACGTCGGGGCCCGAGATGATCAGCGGTACGGCCACGGATTCTTCGTACATTGTGAACTTCCCCCACAGACCCCTCCGTCCCATACTCTCGCCATGGTCGCTGGTGTAGATGACCCTCGTATTGTCGCGCAGACCGTTCTCGTCCAGAGCCCGTAGGACGCGGCCGATCTGAATGTCGAGATGTGTACATGCGCCGTAGTACGCTGCGGTGACTCGCTGAATCTCTTCGGCGGAAAACGGTGGATCGAACTGCATCGTCTGGCGGATTGCCTCGATCGCCGGATGCGTCGGCCGCTCATCGGGTGCGTTCTGCACCGGAGGGTCGATCCGATCGAGCGGGTAGCGCGCGTAAAGCTCCGGCGGTGCGATGTACGGTGGATGCGGGCAGACGAAACCGACGAACAGCAGCCACGGTTTGTCCGCAGGGCGTGAGCTGGCCTCGACCAGCCAGTTACAAGCCTTTCGAGCGATCTCCTCGTCGTAGTCCAGGTAAGTGGACGAGCCGGGCCCGGCGTCCAGGACGCCCCGCCTCATACCCTTACGAACTGGCACTTCATCCCGAACAGAGCCCAGCAGATCGCCGATGCCGTCGACCACATTCAGAGGCACCAATTTCTGGCTGAAGCCGTCTTCGTCCGCGGCACTGCGGTAATGGAGTTTGCCGATCGCGTCAACCCGGTGTCCCGCTGCGATCAAACGATGTCCCCAACCGGGGACCCGCCCCTCATAGGGAAAAGCGTTGTCCCAGTACCCGATCTGATGGACGTGGCGGCCGGTAGCCAGACTGGCACGAGCAGGCACGCAGATCGGACAGTTTGTGTAAGCAGCATCAAAGCGAACCCCCCGGGCCGCCAACGCATCAAGGTGAGGTGTTTCGACGAGCGAATGGCCGTAGCAACCGAGGCAGTCTCGATTGTGCTCGTCCGAGAGAATGAAGAGCAGGTTTTGTGGTTTCATGCGGGTGTGTCAAGCTGACGACCAGTTTTGACGTCACCCTCCCGCTCGCGGGAGGGTCGGACGCGATAGCGTCCGGGGAGGGCCCAGCGTGGTGCGAACGAATTCCGTGTCCCGGCTCGGCAGGAGCCTCGCCCTCCCGACCGCCTCACCCATCCGATCGTCTCGCCGTCCCGATCTGATAGCAGCATCACACCCTAACAGAATGTCCGTGGTTTACAATAATCCGGATGATTGGTCGCCCTGAGTGCCCGCGCAGCCGCTATAATCGCCGACGCCGCACTAGGCGCTTCGAATGAACACATGAACGGAGAATGAACCATGACCTGCACCGTAGGGAAGTTCCTCACCATCACCGGCATTTGGGGGATGCTGTTGACGTCGTCGACGCTGGCGATTGCTGAAGACGGAGCGAGTGGCATTGCGGCATCTGTAGCGGATCTAAAAGCGATCACGGCCAAGTGGCAGGGGGAACGTTACCCTGACGGCCGGCCGCGCGTCTCGGACGATCTGCTGCGGCGTATGAAAACGGTCTCAATCGAAGAAGCCTGGGCGGTGCTGCTCGAACACGGCTACGAAAATCAGTTCGAAGGCGGCTGGGTGATGCTGCGCTCGGACGAGTCTTTTGTCGGCCGCGCGTTAACTGCCAACTATCTGCCAAGCCGTCCTGATTTGGACGAACGGATCATGCAGACCGGTGAGGTCGAAGGGCGCATCGGACCCTCGAACTCCTGGCCGATCGACATGTTGCAAAAAGGCGATGTGTACGTGGCGGCCGGATATGGCAAGGTGACCGACGGTACCTTGATCGGCGACAATCTTGGCAATGCCATCTACTCGCGATCGGGCACCGGTGTCGTGTTCGACGCCGGCTCGCGCGACCTAGCGGGCCTCCAGCGAATCAAGGGATTTAACGCGTTCGTGCGCGGCTGGGACCCTTCGATCATGAAGAACATGGTCATGGCGTCGATCAACCGGCCGATTCGGATTGGAAAAATCACGGTCTTACCGGGCGACGTGATCATTGCCAACGGCGAGGGTGTGATTGCCATCCCGGCGCACCTAGCCGAGGAAGTCGTCGTGACTGCGGAAGTCATCGCTCTGAAGGATCAATTCGGTCACGCTAGACTGCGGGACGGTGTTTACACACCGGGCCAGATCGATGTCGATTGGACCGACGAAATCAAAGACGATTTCTTCCGCTGGCTGGAACGGCATCCCAACAAGCCGTCGTTGTCGCGTGAGGAGATTGCCGAGCACCTGTGAACGCTTACTTCTAAATTGCATTTCCAGTCCCAGCAGGAGGTCGTGCAGCTGCTAACTTGTGCGTGATTTCGTCACTCTCCCCTCGGGGAGAGTCGGCCCGAAGGGCCGGAGAGGGGGGAGCTACGCTTCGGTTTCGCTGAGGAACCGTGGGCTAACGCCCAGCGGCTGATTTGGAGCGTAGCCGAACTCGCCAGAGGGTAGCCGAACTCGCCAGAGTTTGGTGGATTGCATGAAGCGAAGAAAACTGCACAGCCTCCAAGCGGGAGTGCGAAGTGGAGTGAGCGTAGTTTACAGTCCATCAAAGTCCATTAACTCGCGGGGTACCAATTCATGAGCCGACCGCAAGCAAATCGTCGCACGTTCTTAGGTGCGCTGGCCACAATACCCGGTCTGAGACTGCTGATTCCTGATCAATCCCTTGCGGCCCAATCGAGCGGCGGGAGTGCAACGACTGTGGAGGCGAGTGCGGTGGGTCGCGATCTTATTTCTGAGTTGGGCGTACGGTCTTTCATCAATGCGGCGGGAACGTACACGGCCATGACCGGGTCGCTCATGCCACCGGAGGTGATCGCCGCAATACAAGTTGCTTCGCGCAAGTACGTGAAGCTGGAAGAGCTGCAAGACGCGGTTGGTGCCCGCATCGCTGAGTTGCTGCATTGCGAGTCGGCGCTGGTCAGTGCCGGTTGTGCTTCGGCGCTCTCGCTGGCCACAGCGGCGTGCGTTGCAGGGAACGATCTCCAAAAAATCCGCCGGTTACCAGATACCAGCCGGATGAAGAACGAGGTGATCATCCAGCGGACACATCGCGTCGGCTACGATCATGCCGTTCGAAACGCGGGTGTGCGGATGATCGAAGTCGAGACGCGGGAAGAGATGGAGCGGAAGATCAACCCGCGGACGGCGATGATGTTCTTCTACAACGCCGCCGATCCGCGCGGCAAGATTCATCATGAGGAATTTGTTGAAATCGGCAAGAAGCACGGCGTACCGACGCTTAACGATGCGGCGGCCGATGTGCCTCCGGTGGAGAATTTGTGGCGTTATACCGAGATGGGATTCGACCTGGTTGCCTTCTCCGGCGGGAAAGGCATGCGGGGACCGCAGTCGGCAGGATTGTTGCTGGGCCGAAAGGAGCTGATCGAAGCCGCCAAGCTCAGCAATGTTCCCAACAGCGACTCACTCTGCCGCACCAACAAGGTCAACAAGGAAGAGGTGGTGGGTATGCTGGCGGCACTCGAGTTGTTTCTGCAGCGCGATCACGATGCGGTTTGGAGAGACTGGGAGCAACGCTGCGAGACGATCACCGGGGCGTTGCAGGAGTTCGACGACATTCGCACCGAGGTCGAAGTGCCCAAGATTGCCAACGCCGTCCCACACCTGCGGATCAGCTGGGACTACGAGCGGCGAGGGTCGACTCCCAAACAGGTGGCCGACAAGCTGCGCGCCGGCGAACCGAGCATCGAAGTCAACCCTGGCACAGGCGAGCAGCTGGTGATCGGAGTATGGATGATGCAGCCAGGCGACGCCGAAGTCGTGGGCCGGAGGATCCGCGAAGTTCTGGGGAAAACTTAACTGTTTCCGCCATCTGCCAGCTGGCGATTGGGCGCACTGTTACCCAAAGTGTTACTAGCCGGCTTCAGCGCGTTCCACATCTCGTCGGCCACGTCATCGGCGTCCTGATCGACGTAGTAGGCCAGCGTTGCATTGCTTGATACTCGTGGTCTTCTTGCCACCTGTCATCGGGTCGCCGCATTGCATTTGGTAGTGCCTACGGTCGCTGAATTCGACGACAGCAACTTTCAGCTCCATTCTGATCCCCCCTCATTTGTTAGTAAAAAACGGACTTTCCAGATTGACGTGTGTTGCACGATCTCGGTCCTGGCCGATGCCGGACATCTCGAGCGGGATCGGGTGTTAGGGGCCATGTCTGGTACGATGTTGGTCATGGCCGAGCCAAGACTGCAGTTTCGACTCTTGACGTTGATTGGCGCAACGTTTGTGGGCTGCCTGCTGATGGCTGCATTGTGCACATGGCCACCGAAGTATGGTTCCTTCGTTCTGCTCGGCCTCATTCTGATCGTGCCGCCACTTTTGGCTCTCGAGGTGTTGCAGTGCAGAGACTATCGGCGTGCTTTCTGCATCGGAGCAATGGTGCCGTGTTGGGCCCTGCTATTCCAAGTAACGGGTTCGCTCTTCTCAGCTATATTTCGCGGCGGTCCGATGACCGCGCGCCAGTTCGAGGACGCGCGTCTTGCCACTCTGATGATCTGGGGAGTAGCCGTCGGCTGCGGTTTGGTGTGCTGCCTTCGCGTCTGGACAATTCGTTGCGGCGAACGAGGAACGAATGACGGTTAGATGGGACGGTTTTCCAAGGCTGACTGTTGGGACAGGTCTCGCGAACGAAGCGTGCCGAAACGGTGGTCTATCAAAACTCGCCTGACAAGTTGCTTTGCGACGTCATCTACGGTAGCTACCGTCTGGCTCAAACGGGATTGGCTCAGGATGCGCCATGCACCAGTCAATCACCCGCTCATTCACAAAGTAGTACGTGCTGCCATCACCACTGAGATCGGGGCATGCCTCGTCGCGAATGATCTGCTCCACCGTTTCACGTATCTGCTGCTGCTCGTCTGCACAAAAGATGGGATCATTGGCGATGCTCTGCGCCACGAACCGCCACATTGTTTCGTGATCCTCGTCCCAGTTGCAGTTTCCGTTTCGGTAGGCTTGGTCAACCAGTTTGCCAACGATGCGAACCAACTCACCCTGCAGTGTATTCGCAGGACCACTGGCTGGGACGTAAGCGTCCCACAGTCGTTGATGTTCCTTCTTCCAGTTGTAGTCCTTGGACATCGCCGTTGAGTCCATGGTTCGGAACAGAAACTCGTTCAGATACCGAGTGATTCCTGTCTAGCCGCCGTCCGACAAAACCTTCGATTGATGCCGCAGCCCGGCGAACAATCGAATTATGGCCGAAAAACCCGGTCCTGGAGTCTCCTTTTGCCATTCCAAAATCAAAATGCCAGAAACTAGTGGCGAGTGGCAGTTTTTTGGGACAGCAAAAATTCCTTCCGCGGAGGGGGGACTCTACTTGCTCTAGCCCGGATTATTCATGAAGATCGTCGCGAGAGGTTGTAAGTACGTTCGTGGCAAGGAAGGCGAGCAATTCTCCCGTAGGCGTATTGAAGCAATACGTCGAGGGAGAATTGTGAAGCATGACGAAGCCACGGATGGACTTACGACCTCGCAGCAGATCGCTCATGAATAATTCGGGCTAGCGTGTTCTCCCACCCGACGAAAACGCATCGGATTCATCGTCCGACGCAGTTTCATGAGGCTCCGCTTGCGTGCTGCGGTGTGAACGCCCGCTGGACCAAATTGCGTCTTGTTAAAGTACGGTGGGCGCGTCGCGCCGCTAGCAACTGTCACGGGCCATGGTGGCGATAGGTGCCGTTTCGACAAGGCAAGTTCTACCTCTTGATTGGCAAGTACTCAGCAGCGTACTCCAGAGGCATGTCGATCAAGGAAGCCTACCGGGAGACCGACCGCTGGAAGAAGAACGGCGGCAACCTACCAGGGAAAGAGAAGGTGACGATCGTGAACCGGCCGTTGGTGACAATCCCAGGCGGCCGTCAGCCGGCTCGCGAAGAAGATCGAACAAGTTCAACCAGATCGGCCTTCTGCTGTGAACGGTTACAATGCCGACGACGTTCGAATCGGTTGTAACGAAGTGCCTCTGCTCTGTTGCTGAACGAATGAGTCGCAACGGTTAAGTTAGTGAAGACTCAGCCATATCTCCACAATTGCCCATGGGTTTCACTGCAGCTTGGGCGCGCTGCGGTACAATGACAATTGGCCACAGCCCTAAAATCGCCGGCTGTGCCGCGGCAGTCGCTAGGCTAGGTCTGGATTGATGTCCATCTCAAAAAACCCGCAGCTGTGTTTTTGACCGAGGAGTTTCACCAGTGATTCTTAGAACCATCTCCCTCATCGCAGCAATCACCATCTCTTCAATCTGGGCACCGAGCGCTAACGCCGCCTTGATCTATGACCTCGCGAACTATCCCGCCGACCAGAACGGCCACTCGTTGTCGGGGACCATTACCACAACAGACACGGCGCCGGACGATGGTCAGCTGCTGGCCACGGAGATTCTATCCTGGGAAATTGACGTCATCGGTCCCCATGGTTTCAGCGGCGCAATGTCGGACGCGAACTCAAACACACTCGCGGCAGGAGTCGCGATCACGCCCACCGAGATTGTCCTACCCTACCCGCAGATTATCGGAGTCTACGACTTTCAACTGTACATCAAAGACCACGCTGCAAGATTGGCATATGTCCGCGCGCACGAGCCGTTTGGTGTGGGATTCTTCAGCTTTTACACCGCGGAACGCCCCGCCGCACCGGACGCTTGGCACGTAGTAGAGCCTCTTATGAACAACTCTCCGCCGAACCATGGGACCGCACCGTGGGTCGTAGGAACTCGGGTTCCGGAGCCGTCAAGTCTCATGCTTCTGTGCTCTTTGGCGGGCGTCGCTCTCTTCCGTCGGTCACTCAAAGTGCTCGCCAAGAGTGGTCGACCGTCGCGACTTGCGTAAGTTGGAGCGGGTCCTTCCACTCCGATCCACTGTTCGACGCGCAGGTGTAAATGACGAATGACAGTCGCGTAGAGGGCTTGTGTAAGTAACACCAGCACATTGATGTCCACGTGCAATAGTCGGTCATGATGTTTCTGTCCCAATGTTTCTGTCATGATCGAACTTGCGAGTTCGCATGACGTGCCAGTGATTCGGGAAAGAGGAAGAAGGGGCGCTTCATGTAGATCATGTCAAAAGAAGTAAACTGTAGACAGGATCAACATGATGAACAGGATGAAGGGACGGCAACCCACAGCAGGATATCCATCGCAACAAACGTGTACGACGCTCGGGAGGGCGAGGCTCCTGCCGAGCCGAAAAGCATCGGAGTGCTAGATACTGTAGAAACCGTGGGCTAACGCCCAGCGGCTGATCTGCCAGGTCGCCAAACAGCCAAACATCAGCCGAGCCGCGTTAGCGGCTGGTTTCGTATCACGGTCCCCGGCCATCCTGTTGATCCTGTAAATCCTGTCAACAAACAGAAGACAGGATCAACATGATGAACAGGATGGCGGGACGGCGACCCACGGCAGGATACCCATCGCAACAAACGTGTAAGACGCTCGGGAGGGCGAGGCTCCTGCCGAGCCGTTTGACCACTTATCGGTCGTGTTTACTCTACTTCTGGCGGACGGCACACGGAGTGTGCCTGCTACAAGATCAACTCGAGGGAGTTGCCGCAGGTAGCGAACTCTCCCAACACAAGCCTAAAGAGGATGCTTCCATCCGCGATGTCTCGGCAGTCGACAGCCCCTTCTCTTGTAGCCGGCATGAGGATCGAGTGGTTATTGAGAACGACGAAATTCGACGAACTGCCTTCGGGCAACGTCGTTGCATAGAGATGTTTCGGCGGTAGCTGTGCCCGCGGCTCGGCGGCCAATTGCCACACGCGGACATTGCCGATCGATTCGCCTCGTCGGCTCAGCCACCTTTTGTCTACCGCACAGCCCGCAAGTCGATTGCCGCTTGGCGAGAAACTGAGGCTGGCAAACGCCGTTGGACCGTTGTAGTCGGCCAACTCAGTGTGAATTGGCTTCAGCTCTTCCATCTTATCCGCCGTCTCCCACACAAACAGCTCGCCCTGCCCACCGAGTACATAAGCGGCGGCGCGTTGGCCGTCGTCTGAAATGGCCAACGCCGCCACACGACCGCCGAGTTCGCGGTGACCAATCTCCTTCATCGTCATCGCATCCCAGACAATCACGCGACCGGCCACGTCACCGGTGATTGCCTTGCCACCTGCCTTCGACCAAGCCGCGGAAACAACGGTCTCGGCATGGCCGACCATCACGCGGTTACCAGGACTCGCCTGCTCGTAGTCGCCGCAGACGTAAGCCCAAAGAACGTTCTTGCCTACCACCCCACCCACTTTTCCGGCCACATCAACGGGACCGGTCATGATCGCACTGCGCCCATGCGGGTCGACCGCCAAAGGCACGGCCGACGCGTCTGCTGGCGGCGCATCCTTGGCAACTGTACTTGTTGTAATCGTACCGGCAGTGTCGGGGCCCTTGATCCACGTCTTAACGAAGTAGCCACGGGCGTTACCGAATACGATCTGTTTCTGCGTGAAGTTCTGCGCGATCGTCTTGTTGGGGAACACGCCAATGGCGATCGGGTTGGTGTCCGTCTCTTCGATGCGAGCTTCCTCCTTACCTCGCGCTGCGTCGAGAACGCACACGCCGTGCTCAGTCGTCGCATAGACCTTCGTCTCGTCAGCCGAAAAAGCAACCGCCGCGTGCGAGCCCCCGACGCGGGACTTCCAGCGCCACTGAGGCTCGTCGCCGGAAAAGACAATCGCCATGGCCTCACCGTTTGTGTCGCCGGTGAGCAAGATCTCCCCGTCCGCCGAAAAGGCGACAGACACCGGCAAACTGCCGGAATACTCGACCGTGTAGTCCTCTTTCCATACTTGGCTCGGCCGTTCGCTGATATCGCCTGCGAGTGCGTTGTCGGGAGAAAGCGCTACCCCGCCTAGCACAGCGCAAACCACGCCCACGATCCAAAAGTCGGCGATGAGCGCAAACATCTGACGTCCCTCCCTATCTCTCTGTCTCAACTCTCTCGTCAGCAAGCTCTTCCTGATCGACCAGATGCACAGGACCGAAATAGACGCGAAGAAAACCCCGTTGTGCATCCTGACCTTCCAGCACGCGAATCTCGAGCGGTAACTGCTGTCTGCCCGCAGCAACAGACGTGATGTCAACGTCGATCGATATCGAACTCTCCGGATGGTGACGGGATAGGTGTTGCGATCAATCATAGCCGGTTACGAGCCCGCATGCACCGATTGGCTGAACTGCTGGCGCCGCGTGCGAGACAACGCTGCGACTCGCTCGGCAACCCACCTAGCTGGACGTTGCCCTGAGGTCCAAAAAACCGCCATCAGCAAGATCAATACCAATACCAATACCAATACATCAAACCAATACGAAGAGTTTCGCTTTCGCTGCTTACCGCTCGCGCCGCGGCTCTGACACGTTCATGCCGCTTGTCTATTGCATGTGAGGCATTGCAGTGTGACTGAGCAACATCAGCCGCTGGGCGTTAGCCCACGGTTCCTACCAAACCGGATGCTAACGCATTCCGGCTGATCTGTGGCCCGCGAGCCGTCAGCACTTCGCGGTTGTCTGATCAGACTGCAGCGATCAGCACGATTGTGGTAGACTACTGCAAACGACCTTTTCAGGAAGTTGGAGCGAACCGATGCCTCGTGTCTGTGGGTCTAGCCACACCGCTCACGCATTTCAGTCGTTTGGCGGAACGACGAGGGAAGGCCTGTGCGTAACGAGTCGCCGCAATGTCTTGAAGCTGAGTATGGTGGGTGTCGCGGGACTGACACTTCCGCGCCTCATGCGTCAACGCGCGATGTCCGCAGAACTTGGCCGGTCGATCTCTAGTCGAAAAGCGGTCATCTTGCTCTGGATGACCGGTGGTCCCAGCCACATTGACACCTGGGACATGAAGCCAACTCGACCCTGGATCAATCGCGGGCCGTTTTCACCCATTCGCACCGCGGTTCCAGGTGAGTTCATTTGCGAACACCTGCCCCAGCAGGCCGCGATGCTCGACAAGTTCACGATCATCCGTTCGGTCGACTGTCGCCACAGCAATCATGAACCCAATCAAGTGATGCAAACCGGCCATCGAGATGCTGCGCCGAGGATAAACCGACTGGGTGACCGTTACCCTGCCATCGGCTCGGTCGTAGCAAAACATAGAGGAGCCAACCAGGCCGGTGTGCCGCCCTATGTCGTCTTTAGGAAGTCACGATCGCACATCGCGCATGCCGGATATCTTGGACAGCAGTACGATCCATTTGTGGGAAACACCGCTGCTGAGCTGCCGATCTACGATCTGGTGGGCAACGATTCAGGCCGCACGACTGAAGCACGCATTTTTAACTTCGCGCGTGATTTGACTTTCGAGAGGATCCAACGACGGCGTGAGCTGCTGGCAGACTTTGACTCACTACGGCGGCACCTCGATCTGTCCGCCGCCATGGAGTCGATGGACCGATTTCAACAACAGGCCGTTGAGACGATCATGGGCGGTCGTGTTCAGCGTGCCTTCGACCTTTCACTCGAGCCGGACAGCATTCGCGAGCAGTACGGCAAACACCTTTGGTGCCAGCAGGCGCTATTGGCTCGCCGTTTGGTCGAGTCGGGTGTTTCGTTTGTGACCATTGATTTGAGCTACCACACAGCTTCGGGAACTTGGGACAATCATGGTGACAACATTCCGCCGTACGGCGGAATCTCGAAAGGTTTGAAGCCACTCCTACCGTTGTTTGATGGTCTGCTCACCACGCTGGTAGCTGATTTACAGCGTTGCGAGCTGCTGGACGACGTGCTGGTCATTGCGATGGGCGAGTTTGGACGAACTCCAAATATGGGAACCCAAGGCAGCACGGACGGCCGCAACCACTGGCCCGAAGTCATGTCCGCTTGCCTGGCTGGTGGTTCACTTCGACACGGTCAGATCATCGGGGCAACTGAGAAAGACGGTGGACAAATCAAGAGCCGGCCCGTGACCCCCGGAGATCTTGCAGCCACGATCTACCGACACATGGAAGTTCCACTCGACACAACCTACGAGGACGATCAAGGCCGCCCACACCAGGCGATCCAAGAAAACGGCCGCCCGATTGCGGAGCTGTTTTAGCAGCCTGTTGATTTTTCTCAACGGGCTGTCGCATCACAGGGATGTGATGCCAAATCAGCGACGTAAGTCGTTGATTTGCGAGCCGCGAAGAACTCTGTTCTGAGCTTGGTGAGGTTGAAAAACGCCCAGGACGGTGTTTTTCAACAGGCAGTTAGAAGAAGCCTTCGGCCTTTCAGCAGGCACAGACGGCCACGATCCTCTTGTGAGTTTCAATCAAGTCGTGACTGGGTGACTGTTGCGTTTCACCAATTTGTAGACACAGGGCACGAGAAAAAGCGTGAGCAAGGTCGAGACAAGCATACCACCAATCAGGGCGCGAGCGAGCGGAATCATGGCTTCGCCGCCAGGAGCAAGATGGATCGATAGCGGGAGCATCGAGGCGATCAGCACGCCGGCAGTCATCAGGATTGGTCGTAGCCGAACATGAGCAGCGGCAAACGCGGCGTCATGCGCATCGTAGCCGCGATCGCGTAGCTGATTCGCAAACTCTACCAGCAGGATACTGTTGTTCACCACGATGCCAAGCATCATCAAAGTACCTATCAACGACTGAATGTTGATGGTGGTACCCGTCAGA
Organism: Pirellulaceae bacterium; assembly: GCA_965223305.1. Lineage (GTDB taxonomy): Bacteria > Planctomycetota > Planctomycetia > Pirellulales > Pirellulaceae > CBDCWT01. The sequence continues at coordinate 67,408 of CBDCWT010000013.1, forward strand.
AACAGGATAGCAACTACGCCGGTCAGACCTAGCGGCACGGCCAGCATGATGATCAGAGGGTCGAGGAACGAGCGGAACTGCGCCAGCATGACCAGATACACCAGGATCGCCGCCACCGCGATGCCAATGCCGAGCGAGCGAGCTCCCGTTTTCATCGTGGCCGCAGGGCCCCGAACCGTCGTCGAAACGCCAGCTGGAAGTTCCAACCCGGAAAGAACGCGTTCCACGTCAGCGGCCACCGAGCCGACGTCACGCCCCACTACGTTCACGTAGATATCGTTGACACGCGCAATGTTGTAGTGGGCTACTTCGCCGGGGATGTTGACGCGGCGGATCGTGGCCACGTTCGAGAGGGGCACGGTCACCGGGCCGTCCGGCCCATCCACCGATAACGGAATGTTCCGGATTTCGTCCAGCGATTGCGCTTCGTTGTTCTCGTACTGCACGCCCATGAAGAAGTCGGTACCCGTTTTTGGATCCACCCAGATCGTCGAGGCAAATCCAATACTCGAACCGTAGGCCGTGAGGATCGATTGCGCCACGGATTCCTGGCTGATCCCGAGGTAGCGAGCCTTCGTGCGGTCGACTTGAATGTCGAATTGTGGGTAGTCGAGTGACTGGGCAATCTGCACATCAGACGTGCCTGGAATCCGGCTCAGCGCATCAACCAACTCCTCGGCCACATCGCGACATTGGGCAAGCGTGCCTGCGGAGACTTGGACACTGATTGGCGTCGGCGACCCTTCATTCAAAGCGGCGTTGACGATACTGCCGCTGGTGAACAGAAACTGCTCTCGAGGAAAGCGTTCCGCAAGTAGCGGACGTAGACGCCCAACATACTCGTCGGTGCTGGTACCACGGCCGGATTGCGCCAGGTTCACCACAATAAACGCGGTGTCGGGGCCGGAGTTGGGGCTGAGGATCGTCGAAAAACCGGCGCCTTTTCCCACCGGCAAGCCGATGTTGGAAATCACAGCTTCCACTTCGTTGGGCGGGATCACCTCATTAATAGTCTGCTCAATCTCTGCCACCAGAGATTCCGTTTTTTCGAGCCGTGTGCCCGGAATGGTCTTTAACCGAACTTCGAACGAGCCAGCATCGACGCTAGGAAACAGTTCCGAGCCGAGTTGAGGCAGCAGCAACAACGAGCCAGCGACCAGCGCAGCGGTCGCAGCGACTACTCCCCATGGAAATCGCAAGGCATGGGCCAGGAATCGAGCGTAGAGGCCGGTCGGCTGCTCAGCGACTCCGACGTCGGCGGACTCTAGACGCCCGGTCCCTGACCTCAGGAACCTCGCGCAATAAGCCGGCACGACCGTCATGGCGATGAAGAAACTGGCGCCAATAGTCGTCGTCGCAGCAACCGAAAGTGGTTCAAACAAGAAGCGAATCATGCCACTGAGAAAGATGACCGGGAGGAACACGGCCAGCGTGGTAACCGTTCCAGCGAAAACGGGCGCTACGACTTCTCCCGCACCGTCGCGTGCGGCGTCCAGCGGAGTTTTTCCCATCCCCAGGTGCCGCACGATGTTCTCGACGACGACGATCCCCGCATCGACGACCGTTCCAACAGCCAATGCGATTCCACCGAGCGTCATGACATTGATGGTGTGCCCGGTGAAATAAAACGCTAGCGCGCCAATCAACATTGACAGCAGGATCGTCGACACGATGATCAGCGTCGGCCTGAACTGCCTGAGAAACGCTCCTACGACGACTGCGACGAGGATTGCGCCGAGCCCGACTTCGTACATAAGATTGCGCATGGCATTACGGATATAGGAAGACTGATCACTGACGAGGGTTACTTCCGCGGATTGAGGTATGTCCCCGCGTTCTTTCATCTTCGGAATCTCGGTCGAAATCCCTTCGTAGATGCGATCCACTACCGCGATCGTGTTCTCTCCAGGCTCGCGCAGCAAAGGACAATACACGCTGCGATCACCGTTGACGCGCACGATGTTTGATTGGATCGACGAATCGTCAGTGGCATATCCGACATCACGAATGAAAATCGGCCGTCCATCACGCACTGCGATCGGGACGTTGTCGATCTCTTCGGTTGTAGGCAGCGTGTTGATCGGGTGCACTTGATAGTCCGAGCCGCCCATTTTCACAGTACCAGCTGCCATCACCAGATTTGAATCGCGCACGACCTTGACGACGTCAGCGGTGCTCAATCCGAACGACTGAAGCTTGACCGGATCTACGTAAATCATCATTTGACGGAACTTGCCGCCAAACGGGTGTGGGATCTGGACCCCTTTCAGACCTCCCATCTTGTTGCGTACGGCATAGTAGCCGATCGTGTAGAGTTCTTTCTCGCTGAGGCCCTCACCCGAAATCGCGGCCAGCACCACAGGCAAATTGGCGGGTTCACTTCGCAATGTGAAGGGAAACTCAATGCCGGGCGGCAGATGAAACATGTCGCTTGCTTCAAGGTTGACAATGTCGTTCATAGCCGAGCTCGGATTCGTGCCCGGATGAAAGAAAACCTTGATCATCGAAGCACCTGGCATCGTGCGGGACTCTTGGTGCTCGATGCCGCCCGCCAACGTGAGTGCCCGCTCGACCCGCGACGTGACACTCTTCTCCATTTCATCCGTCGGCAAACCGGGATAGGAGAAGTAGCTGACAACCACCGGCTTCTTAAAATCCGGGAGGATGTCGATGGGAAAAAGCGGCATGACTGCCAGCCCCAACAAGCAAAGACCCAATGTCAAGGCAATGACGGCGTACGGGTTCTTGAGCGCGAAGCGAATTAGAAACATAGGTTGTGCAACCCGAACTTCAGAACTCGTGGTTCAATTGACGTTGACCGTCTGACCCGGCTTCAGCCTTCTCAAGAGGGGCCCAACGATTCGTTCGTCGCCATTGAGTCCACCGGTGATTTCAATGTACTCGCCGCTGTCCTGGCCGGTCGTCAGCTTGGCAACTGCGACTTGGTTAGACGCATCCACGAGGTACACGTAGCTGCCTCCCTGTTCGTCGTAGCGGACGGCATTGGCCGGCAGAGTGAGTGTATCGGCGGGCGGTGCAAGTGTTATCGTGGCCTGGCCGAACATGCCGGGCCGCAGCCGGCCAGCTGGATTTGGCAAATCGATCTCCACCAGCATGGTCCGGGTTTTTTCGGCCAGCACTCCGGCCACCCGTGAGACTTCACCGTCGAGAGCCGCGCCTGGCAACGCTTGCAGCTCGATCTCCGCCGCGTCTCCCAGAGTTGCCAGCGGAGCGTCTCGCTCTGGCACTGCGACGCGGACACGCACTCTGTCCAACTTGGCGACAACGAACAAGGGTGCGTCATCCTTGCCGGAGCCGGTTTGAGTGTTGCGAACGAGATCCCCCGGAGCGACGTTTCGCTCCGTCACAACGCCGTCGAAGGGCGCCCGCAGCTGGGCGTACTTGATCAACTCATCCAACTCGTCCAGTTCACGCCGCTCTACTTCGGTCATCGCTCGAGTGACGTCCAGGTCGGCGCGTGCCGCATCGCTCTGAGCTTTGGCTAGCGTCAGCTCCGCTTCTGCCGAAGCAACTGCCGCTTCGGCGGCGGCCACTTCCGCAACGGCAGTTGCATGTCTCATTTGAGCTTCGTCTTCGAGCCGATTGGCAACCGCCTGCTGTTTGACCAAGTCGGCCGCGCGGTCCAAGTCGACGCGTGCAGCCATCAGGCCGGCATTCGCTTTGCTGATTTCGGCCTGAGCCGCGTCGAGCTTTGCCTGATACGAAGCCGCGCTGGCTACAGCGACCGCCAATTGAGACGTCGCGCGGCGTTCGCCTGCTTCCATCCGCCGGATCGCTGCGAGCTTTGCCTCTCGTTGCTTCGCCATTTCCGGCACGCCGATGACTGCTAGAACATCGCCCTGTTTGACGTCCGCACCGATGTCGACCTTCAGTTCGACCAAATATCCGGCCGCCTTGGCAAACACCCGCGCCTCGTAGAAGGCATGAACGGTCGCCGGCTGCGTGGTGGTGCGTGGTATCGTCGTTCGCTTCGCTTTCAACACATCCACGCTGACTAGGCGGGTCGTCGGATCGCCGTTTATCGCAGCGTCGGTTGCCGGTTGACATCCCATACAACACGCCAGACCCGTCGCGAATGCAAGCGCAAATAGCAGCACATCTTTCTTCATATGAACACCTGACGCAATCGGCAGAGCTTACCTAACAGGACAGTCCTTCATGCTACTCACCCGTCTGATGGCCGGCAATTGAGAAAGCACTCCTCCCATCGGATCTGATCACGCCGGCAGCGACAGTAATGCGGGGCGTGCCCGTCGTATGACCGCTAGGGGGTTTTCTGTTTGACCGTGATTTCGCGGTTCGATCTAGTCTTTGGGCTCCTGCGCTATGTAAGGGGCGGATCAACTATCCTGTTTGGTTTGAGCGCCGCGCATGTCTGGTCGCCTGAGTATCCTGCCAGTTGTAGGCATCTTGCTTGTAGAAGTGGGGTGTTCAGGACTGGACAACAGGCCTGAGCCGATCGATGGCTCGCTGCGGCGAGAGCGAGCCGCGCACCAACAGGTCGACCGCAACCGTACAGCCACCATTCGCCCTGCGAGGTTCGATAAGCGAGTAGAAGGCAGCTCTGAGGTGCCAGCCGACTCGCTGCCCGTCCCAGTAAACGAGCCCCTTGCCCGCCTGGGCCTTCAACCACACCAGACTTCGCACACCTTCGGCCTACCGTCCGCGCCGATGGAATTCACCACTGTGCCCGCGGCGTTGAATCTAGACCTGCCGGGTGCCTTGGCAATGGCGGCAGGTCAGAACCCCCAAATCGCTTTCGCATCAGCGCGCTACCGAGAGGCTTACGCTCGCCTGGAGTCGGCCCAAACACTGTGGCTCCCCTCAATCCGTGTCGGAGCTAGTTTCAATCATCACGATGGCACGTTGCAAGCATCAGGGGGACAAGTGCTCAACGCCAGCCGTTCCTCATTACAAGCAGGCTTAGGAACGCGTGCCATCGGCGCCGGCAGCCCGGCCGTGCCAGGTGTTTCCGCCCAATTCCACACCTCCGACGCCGTATACCAACCGGCGATCGCCGGCCATGCCGCTGCGGCTCAGAACGCCGCCGCTGTCGCTGTCACCAACAACACGTTGTTGGCGACCGCCTTGGCCTACCTTGAACTGCTTGGCACAACGCAGCAATTGCGAATCGCGGAAGATACTCGCGATAACGCCGAGAACCTAGCAGCATTGACTGCCACGTTCGCGCGCACTGGCCAAGGACCTCAGGCCGATGCCGACCGCACACAAACAGAACTAGTTCGTCGCCGAAACGCGGTCTCTCGTGCCCAAGAAAACAAGCAAGTGGCAACCGCACGGCTCGCCGAGCTGCTAAGTCTCGATCCTTCCGTCGGGGTCATGCCATTGGAGGCGACAATTGTCCCCATCGAGCTCGTTTCGCCTGACCTACCTCCTTCCGAGCTGGTTGCGACCGGCCTAACCAACCGTCCAGAGTTGTCCGAGGCGCAATCCCTCGTTTGCGAAGCCGTCTGCCGACTGCGCCGCGAACGGTTGGCGCCACTGCTGCCGAGCGTCTTGCTGGGCATTAGCCAAAGTGGGTTCGGCGGTGGGTTCGGCTCGAACATCGACAACTATCGCGGGCGGTTCGACTTTGACGCCGCCGTTTTCTGGGAACTGCGTAACCTTGGTTTTGGTGAACGGGCCAAGCGTGCTGAGACGAGTTCAGGATATGATCAGGCACTGGCCCTGCAAGCCGGGATGATGGATCGTGTGGCTCGCGAAGTTGTCGAGGCACACACTCAAGTCAACGCCCGCAAGGACCGGATCGAAGTAGCGCGATCAGGAGTCGAGTCGGCGACCAACTCTTACGAACGAAATCTCGTTCGCATCCGCGAAGCGCAGGGGTTGCCCATTGAAATGCTCCAGTCCTTACAGGCCCTGGACGAAGCGCGCCACGAATATCTGCGAACACTAGTCGACTACAACGAAGCACAATTTCGCCTCCAGCGCGCGCTCGGGTGGCCAGTCCTTTAGATAGATTCACTTAGCACCTTGAATCGACGTAGCGCCTAAATCAAGGTACACCATCTTGCGTCACTTTCGGAAGCAAGCGTTAACAACGTTCCTTGCCTGGTGCGTGTTCGTCCTTTGCTGCGCCTCCTTACCCGTCGTTCGTGCGCAGCCGAATTGGCAAGAAGAGTTCTCCTCGCTCCGCGAAACCGTCCACCAGCAGCAAAGAGTCATCGAGCAACAGGGACGATGGATTGAAGCTCAGCAAAGACAACTCGACAACCTAGCACTGGCAAGTGATACACCTCGTTCCAGCGGCCACCATGGCATCACTGCAGAATACGATGGCGGTTTTGTGTTCGCCAGCCGCGGTGATGGTCTTGGTAAATCCTACGAGAGGTTCATGATGCGGATCGGCAGCTGGGGACAGTTGCGTCACAATTTCTTTGATTCGGATGGACCGAACCCGGATCAAAATGACCTCGAGCTCGAGCGATTGCGATTGGTTTTCGACGGCCACGCATTCAACACGAGTTTTAGGTACTTCTTCCAGTTGGACGCCGACAGCGACGCCGGTGAGACCGTCGACATGCTGGACTATTATGTCACCTACGACTTTGGCCGTGACCTATTCTGTTGGGACAGCGGAAGACTGGCCTTGCGGTTCGGCAAATGGAAGATCGGTTTCAATCGGGCACGCGAGGAGTCCGGCACTCGAATGCAATTCTCCGATCGGTCTATCGCTAGTGTCCTGTTTGACTTCGATCGGAGTTTGGGTCTGGGTTTGCTGGGACGACGCGGTCAATTCGACTGGCAGGTCACGGTTGCGAACGGCATCGACACGGGAGGATTTCGGTCGTCGCGATCTGGCGACCTCGACCGTAACGTGGCTGTGGCGGCGCGGATTAACTGGTTGGCCTCGGGCTACTGGGGAACCGATGGGCACGCCGACCTGGATTGGCGTCACACACCTGCCATTCGCCTGGGCACTGGCTTTACCTATACACGACCCGATTTGGAAGGCGCCCGCGAGTTTGCATTCCCTCGCGTTGTCGACTCGGGCGCCACCATCGACACGGTGCTACCCGTAGGAACTACGGCGTACAACATGTACATGTACTCCGGTGACTTGAACCTAAAATACCGCGGGTTCAGTTTTGTCTTTGAGTACTACGCGCGGCAGTTCGCTGGGTTCTCCGCTGCCACCCTCGATCACGGGTACTGGGCCGAGCTGGGCTATTTCGTCGTTCCAAATCATCTGCAACTATTAGCCCGTCATTCGCGAATCGTAGGTAGCTCGGGCACACTGGGGGTGGCCAACCGGAGCGCCGATGAGGTCGCTGCCGGATTTGTCATCTACGTGAGAAAACACAATCTGAAAGCCACCTTCGATGTGACTCACTTGAACGGAGCACCGGTCAACGATACTGCGCTGAATATTCGTCCCGGCGATGCAGGTTGGCTATATCGGACGCAGTTGCAGTGGAAGTTCTAGCCGGGGTCATTCCCTCAACCTCCCGGTTCAACTGTGCGGAATCTAACGACTGTCCTGGTCTTGCAGCCCCATGAGGGCCGCCGAATATCAGAGGCGCCACTACCGTTGCGATCTTAATAAACCCGATCGGCAAGATCACCGACGAAGAAAGGAGAGACCACACGGCCCGCACCACTGTAGGATTCGGAGCATGCAGATTTCCCCTCTTCGACTGATCGTGCGGTTCATGGTGCTGGGCCTTGCCGTGGGTGCTCCTGTGGCAGCAATTGCGCAAGACTGGGTAGGTACACCGCATGATCCGAGCTTGTGGCAACGGCTTCAAGAGAACGAGCGCCGCATTCAACAGCTGGAAGCGGCCCTCCATAGCTCAACACCCTCGGCGATGGGACAGTTTCACCTATCCAGGCTGGGGACTGGCTCGGAACCGGATATCAAAGCGGATGCAGGCGCCACTTCGAGCGCCGGTGGCAAACCGTCTCTCAAGATCAATGGTCGCATTCACCTCGACTACTGGAACTACGCCAACACTAGTCCTGGCATTGGCTTTTTTGAGCATAACGACGCAACGGCGCCAGACTTCGGAACGGACCCACAGGACCGGCTGTTCTTTAGGCGGATCCGGCTCAACTTCGAAGGCGATCTGTTTGAAACCATGATCTATCGGATGCAAATCGACTTCAACTCGCCCGACACCGGGGAGATGAAGGACATTTACATTGGCTTCAAGGAACTACCGATTCTGGGCACCGTGCGAATTGGCAATCACAAGCGACCGCTTGGGTTGGATCACTTGAACAGCAGCCGATTCAACGTCTTCATTGAACGTCCGCTCGTAGTTGAAGCCTTTAACGAGGACGCTCGACGTGTGGGAATTTCGGCCGCTAACTACTCCCAAGACCAGTCCTATTTTTGGCAGTACGGTGTATATGCTCTGGAAAACGCCGTACTCGATGGAGAGATCGTCGGCGACTCCATGCAACTTAGCGGAAACGCACGGTTAGCGAGCAGCCCTTGGTATGACGAATACTCAGGTGGCCGCGGCTACTTTCACTGGGCGATCTCTGGCATGGTGGCCCGACCCGACGGAGATGCATCCCCGGCGGACACTAACGCCAACCAAGGTCGCTTCCGGACTCGGGCCGAGCTGCGTAGCAACAGCCGCTGGATTGACACGAGAGCGATTGCCGGAGCGGACTGGTACGAGATTCTGGGGCTCGAAGCGATCTTGAACCTCGGTCCACTTCAGGTTGTCGGCGAGTACCAATCGAATTGGATGCAGCGCGACAACGTGACCGCTGGCACGGGGCCCGATCTGAATTTCCACGGCGGGTACGTCTACGTGGCATATATGCTGACCGGCGAGCACGTACCCTACAAGAGGACTTCTGGGACGATCGACCGTGTGAGACCGTTTGAGAACTGTTTTCGGGTCAGGACAAGCGACGGCGTTGGTGGCGGTTGGGGGGCCTGGCAGGTCGCCATGCGGTACTCTCATCTCGACCTAACTGATAGCGACATTCGAGGCGGTGTCGAGAACAACGCTACGCTAGGGCTGGTCTGGTACTTTAACGCGTATTCGTCATTGCAATTCAACGCCGTCTATGGCGACATTAATGACCGCGCTCCGGTCAGTGGCTTCACAGACGGACACTTTACTGCTTTCGGATCTCGACTGAGACTTAATTTCTGATTGTTGGCCTCCGTCAGCATGCAGACGGGAAGCGGGTCCACCACCTCCGCTGCAACAGTCATGCAAGACGCTCGGGAGGGCGAGGCTCCTGCCGAGCCGAGGTTGCATCCGGTTGTGGTGGGGACCGTGGGCCAACGCCCAGCGGCTGATGCTGCAAGAGTCACATCGCCAGGCAAAGTCCGCGTGCAGGTCTTGGTGTCTCTGTGTCCTCTGTGCCTCTGTGTTTGAATTTGTTTTTGAAACACAGAGGCACAGAGATCACAGAGGAAGCCGGGGACAACCTACAATGTGGCACGGAGTGCTGGTTCATAGAAGCGAAGGAGCTCGCGCGCCCGGAGGTGCCGGCAGTTGGTAGACTGCCGCTAGGCACTTGATCCGCAATTCAGCGGCCCGCCGTGACACTCGCTTCTGTCATCTCGTCCTGTTGGCCGTTATCATGACACGGCTCGTGGTGGAGCAACTTGCGGCGGCGCATTCAGTTTCTTGTGGCGAATCGATTCGTTATCTCGTGTCGCTGTCCCCTCTTAGCAGGCTAGAACATGAGTGACACTCAGCAAGACATCGGCCAACCAGATGAGGCGGCGGATACGGCGTCAGGGTTCCATTCCGAAGACTGGTTGGCAATCTGTATAGGCGGCATCCTGCTCGTAACATGCCTGACTGCGGTGTTGGTGACCGGCGCAGACATGGACGGAGCAATTCGGAGTCCGTTGGCCAAGTGGCTCACCAAGCCCGGAGGATGGTCAGTGAATCCGATCGCTGCGTTTTACGTTCCGGACAGCGTGAATGTGATCCCGGGACTGGTTGGCGTACTCGTGCTGATGCTGCTGGTGTTCGGAGCCGCTGTGACGATGATGGGTCAGCGATGTCGTTCCTTTGCTGTCGGATTCTGTTTTGTGTTTTCCTTGGCAACGTTGGCTTACGTGCTGGCGGGCCAAGAGGTTGTGAAGCACTACAACTTGGGATATGCCTTGTGGGCATTGGTTATCGGTTTGTTGATCAGCAACACGATAAGGACACCCGGCTGGGCGCGGCCGGCGATTCGCACGGAGCTGTTCATAAAGTCCGGATTGGTGCTACTCGGAGCAGAAGTGCTTTTCAGCCGCCTGCTTGTCTTGGGTGTGCCCGGAATATTCGTAGCTTGGGTGGTGACTCCGATTGTTTTGGTGACGACTTTCTGGTTCGGGCAGAGAGTCCTGAGAATTGAGTCGCCGTCGCTAACCATGGTGATCGCTGCCGACATGTCAGTGTGCGGAGTATCGGCGGCAATTGCCACAGCCGCAGCTTGCAATGCGAAGAAAGAAGAGCTAACGCTTGCAGTTGGAATGTCGTTGTCATTCACGGTAGTCATGATGATCGCGATGCCTGTGGTCATCCAACTGATGGGCCTGAGCGAAGTTCTTGGCGGCGCTTGGATGGGTGGTACGATTGACGCCACGGGAGCGGTAGCGGCCGCTGGCGCGATGCTTGGCGAAAACGCTCTGCAGGTGGCTGCTACGGTGAAGATGATACAGAACATACTTATCGGCGTGGTTGCGTTTTGCGTGGCGGTGTTCTGGGTGCTGAGGGTCGAGCAAGCGAAAGGTCAGGTTGAGCCAAGCGTCGTGGAGATTTGGCGACGATTTCCCAAGTTCATTCTGGGCTTCTTGGCGGCGTCGATCGCTTTTTCCGCATTGTATGCAGCCTCGGTCAACGGGCCCCAGATCGTCAATGGAGTGATCAATGGCGGCACCAAAATGCTTCGCGGCTGGCTTTTCTGTCTGGCCTTTGTCAGCATCGGGCTGGAGACTGAATTTCGTGAACTGGCGAGATTCTTCAAAGGTGGCAAACCGATTGTGCTCTACGCCGTCGGCCAGTCGTTTAACTTGTGCTTGACATTGCTGATGGCATGGCTGATGTTCGAGAAAGTGTTTCCACACGCATCAGCAGTGCTGCAAGACTAGGAGCCTGACCCGATGGCTTGCTGCGATATGAAAAGGCGGTCGGCATTCCTCGTAGCTGTTCTGACACTTGTGTTCCTTTGGACGCTTGTCCTCCCGCGGATTGGCTCGCAGCCGTCGGTCCGCTCTCGAATCGAATTCTTGAATCAACAGGGCATTGATCCGGCAGCGCTTTACTATACGGATCTCGAGGTAATGGAAAGCATTGCTTTTGAAGTCGCTGCAGTTTCCCAGGCACATCCCGAGGCGTTCTGGGCCAATTGAACCAATCAGCCCTCAACATCCTGAAGCGCCGAACTGACTGAAGAGCCAGCCATCGGGAAGCGCTCTAGCCCGGATTATTCATGAAGATCGTCGCGAGAGGTTGTAAGTACGTTCGTGGCAAGGAAGGCGAGCAATTCTCCCACAGGCGTATTGAAGCAATACGTCGAGGGAGAATTGTGAAGCATGACGAAGCCACGGATGGACTTACGACCTCGCAGCAGATCGCTCATGAATAATTCGGGCTAGCGATTCCAACGGTGGTATGATCAGCGAGCTCCCGTACGCCTTCTCGGGAGGCCTATCTGTAATTGCTGAAAGATCCGGAATCCCCGTGTGTGTAGGTATCAGAGGAGAAACTACGAGTGAATTTGGCCCCTGAGACTCGACACAGCCTGCTAATTGAGATTCAAGACCCGTCGAATCAACAGGCGTGGTGCGAATTTGCAGATATCTATCGGCCGCTCATTATTCGGCTCGCGAGGATGCGCGGACTTCAGCAAGCAGATGCGGACGATTTGGCTCAACAGGTGCTGTTAGCGGTCGCCGGTGCGATCGATCGCTGGGAACAGAATCCACAGAGAGCGCGGTTTCGTACGTGGCTCAAGCGAGTTGCCGACAATGCGATCATCAACGCGCTCACACGCACGAGACCTGATCGGGCTTCGGGAGGTACCAGTGTCGTCGCGCAACTGAACGGTGCACCAGCTCGCGACGGTCCGTCCTCCGACTTGTTGCGAACGGAGTTCCGACGGGAAGTCTTCCGTTGGGCGGCCCGCGCGATTCAGAAGGAGTTTCAACCCGACACGTGGGACGCGTTTTGGCTGAGTTCGGTCGAGTGTGTGGACATCGCCGAGGTAGCTCAACGGTTGGGCAAGTCGCGCGGAGCAGTCTATATCGCTCGAAGCCGCATCGTCTCGAGGCTGCAGAAGAAGATCGAGGAGTTCGATGAAACAGACGACCTGTGATTCCGCGAAAATCGAACGTCTGCTAGACGGCCGATTGTCGGAAGCCGACGAAATGGCATTGGCTTCCCATCTGGATGCATGCGATGAGTGCTGCGCCCTGATGAACGAACGGTCAGCTGGCCGCGTCGTCTGGCGAGAGACGCGAGAGTTTCTAACGGATATCTCTCAGCTCCCGTCGGCGCCATCCCTCCGCTTTCTCGCGCCGAGCGATGATCCGGCGATGCTCGGACGTTTTGGCCCCTACGACATCTTGGGGCTCGTAGGTTCTGGTGGAATGGGTATTGTCTTGAAGGGAGTCGATGCAGCGCTGAACCGATATGTTGCGATCAAAGTGCTGGCTCCGCAGTTAGCAACCGACGCCTCCGCGCGAAAACGGTTTGCTCGCGAGGCACAGGCGGCAGCGGCCGTCGTTCATGACAATGTCATTCCGATTTACGGCGTCGATGAGTTCAACGAATTGCCTTATCTGGTGATGCCCTACGTGGGCGGTTCGTCGCTGCAGAAGAGAATCGATGCAGAAGGACCACTCGCAATCTCAGAAGTACTGCGAATCGCGGCACAAACTGCCACGGGTTTGGCCGCAGCACACGCTCAAGGGCTCGTTCATCGCGACATCAAACCGGCCAACTTGCTGCTCCCAAATAGCGTCGAGCGTGTTCAGATCACCGACTTTGGATTAGCTAGAGGTGCCGATGACCCAACGTTGACGAAAATCGGAGTGATTGCGGGGACGCCCGAGTTCATGTCACCCGAACAAGCTCGTGGCGAACATGTCGATTACCGCAGCGATTTGTTTAGCCTCGGCAGCGTGATGTATGCAATGTGTACCGGCCGGCCAGCGTTCCGCGCCGAGACGAGTTACGGAGTTCTTCAGAAGATTTCTGAATGCAAGCCTCAGCCAATTCGAGAGCAGTTTCCGGAGTTACCCGATTGGCTGGAACTAGTTGTTCGAAAGCTGCACGCACGGTTTCCTCAGGATCGTTTTGCATCGGCCGAAGAAACCGCGAACGTATTGAGTAAATGCCTTGCCCATGTACAAAACGCCGACGAGCCGCTTCCGGCTTGTCTGACAGATGAACTCACCCGGACACGAACACAGGCCGGCAGGTCATCGAACACTCGAAGTTGGACTGGCGGAGCTGTCCTTCTGTTGTTGTTCGGGATCGCGACCGCTGGTGTCATCATCACCATCAAGAAGGACGGCACAACGATCGCTGCGCTCGATGTGCCGAAAGACACGAACGTCAAGGTCGATCCTGAAAGCCGCGTCATTGTCGAACTACCACCAACTGGGAGTAAGCAAGCCTTGAACACCGATCCGCAAGATCACTCGAACGTAGCTGATTTCTCGATCACACCTGCCGATGAACTGGCCAGCGCACAGCTCACCGCAGAACGCGATCAGCTACTGAAGGCACATCGCGCCAACAACCCAACGGCAGTCGCCGAAGTCCGCAAACATCTTCGCCAGGAGCTCGATGGAGCGGCCCTTTCGGCGGAGCAAGCTGAACTCGTCATTGCCCGTGCGCACGGATTCGAAACGTGGCAACGGCTGCAGCAGCATGTGAGTGGTCTGACAGCGGACGCGATGTGCGAGGCGGCGGCCGCTGGTCACTTGCAGCGAGTGCGTGAGCTGGCCGAACGTCGACCAGAGCTGGCTACGATGGAGCGACGTGGCAACTTCGGTGAGATGACTCCGCTACACTTTGCCGTCATCAATGGGCGCGTTGAAGTCGTTCGCCTGTTGATGGAACTGGGAGCGGATGCTCGCTGCACGGTCTATCCACACCGAAGCGGCACTTCATCGTTCGAGTTGGCGAGTATTCGCAACGCTACGGAAATGATGAATATCATCGTCGAATCTGAGAAGCAGCGGCGCAGGACAGAGGGCCTACCCAACGAGTCCGTCACCGAGCACCTCGTCGAGCTCATCGCGACGATTCGGGGCGGTGAATCCGAGAAAGCGATCGGGATGCTCGAGGCCGACGAAACACTCAAAACGCTGCGTGACGACGAGAACAGTCTACCGCTACATGTAGCTGCGGGTTCTCACACCGTACCGGTACTGAAGTGGTTACTGGCTCACGACCCGGATCTGGAAGCAAAGGACAACGCAGGTCGTACACCAATGGACCGCGCAGCGGTCAGCGGCAACCATGGCGACGAAGAACGACACACTCGTTTTCGCGAAACCGTTAAGCTGCTACTCTCATCCGGAGCCCGTTTGACATCGCGTACCGCAGTTGTCATTGGCGATCGCGAAGCGGTAAAGCGTATGCACACAGCGGGCGAACTGGAAGAGCCTCGCGGTTTGTACGGCGGTGGGCTGATCGATCTGGCGGTCCAAAGCAACGATCATGAGATGGTAAAACTGTTGCTGGATTTGGGACTCGACCCGGATGAACCGTATATCCAGCCCGAAGCGGAGGGCGACGCGCGCAGCTGGGGAGCACCTCTTATCAGGGCAATCGAAGAAGATCGCTACGAAACTGCGGTGATGCTGTTGGAGCGCGGAGCAGATGCGAGCGCGAACATCTATGCCAGCGGAACGCCAATCATGCGTGCGTTGTGGCACGACAATGACCGCTATCTGAAACTACTGCTAAAATACGGCGCGCAGCTCAATTTGTATGAAATCTCGCGGCTTGGGCAAATCGATCTTGTCAAAGCCGTCCTCTCGGGAAGGGCAACTAACAAAGTTGAACAGGGAGCGAGCGGGCGGACGCCAGCGGATTGTGCCGATGGAATGCTGTGTGGTGCGATTGACGGCGGTCAGGTCGAAGTACTGCGAATGTGTATTCCACACCTGAAGTCACCACCCGGCGCGGGCCTGCTGCCGAGAACATGGTGGCGGGTTGAACGCGTTGAAAATCTGCAAATGCTACTCGACGCAGGCGCCGACCCAAACGGAGTATTCCGCTTTGGCGATACGGCACTGCATGACCTGGCAAAAACACGATTGGACTCGGAACAGCAACGGCTTGCGTTTCTTGAGCCGCTGCTCAAAGCAGGAGCACGATTCGACAAACGCGACATCTTCTTCGAGTCAACTCCGTTGGGTTGGGCCTGCCGATTCGGCCGCCTCGAACTAGTCAAGCGTCTTGTTGAAAGCGGAGCACCCGTAAACGAACCGGACGCACCGTCGTGGGCCACGCCGCTAAGTTGGGCCGAGAAGATGAAACATCAGGAAATCGCCCAGTACCTGCGATCAAAAGGAGCGGAAAAGTGAGAAGTCGCCCGACAAGTAGGTTGCCGACTCCTGCTCCCTCTCCTCTGCCCCGCCTTGGAAGACGCTCATGCCTAGCCAATATTCAGACGGCTTCACTCGGCTAAGACGCCCTGAAGTTTGGCAGTCACCCGATTGGCGTTGCTGCCCGCGAAGTCAGCTACGACGATGTGTGGGAACTTTGGTGCGCGGCGATCGACGGGCACGTGCCGACCGTCGAGCGACTCATCACAGCAGATCCACGAATTGTCACTTCCAAGTTTCGCTACCATTGCCCCGTCGATCTCGTTGACGAGACCAATCTAAACCGTTATCGTCTATTCAACTAGTCGTTTTGTGTGCGAGTCGTCAACCGTAGGAGTCCGCGAGTGTGCCAATGAACGATCATCGCTCTCCCACACAACGCCTCGATCCCGACACGCCTCTTGCTGAGGTCGATAAACGGGCACAAATACTACTGAACGACTTTCAAGCAAGTGACGCCGGTGCGGTTCGAGTGTTTGGCGACGACACATTCGCAAATCGGAGTGAAGTTGGATTGCCGGAAGCACGAGACGCGTTGGCACGGTACTACTCGTTCGCAGATTGGTCCGAGTTGAAAGAACTTCTCGCCAATCGCCCAGAGGAAGCGACGCTGTCGAGAAACGTAAAGTCGTTTCGCCAGGCGATCGAGAACGAAGACCTGTCCTCCATGAGGTCATCGATCAAAGCGAACCCGGAACTCGTGAGGTCGTACGTCAACCAGTGGAAACGTGCTCTGACGTTTGCATGCGAGCGGGGTAAGTTACAAGCTGCCAAGTTGCTCGTCGAGCACGGTGCGGACCCTAGAGAGGATGGCGACAGTCCGGTTACGAGAGCTTCCCTCCACCATGTCGATGTTCTTCGTTGGCTGATCGAGGAGCACAACGTCGATCCGGAGGTCATGACCGGCGGAGACCATGGCCCGTTGATTCTCAGTCCGGCGGAAACTCTGCAACCGGATTGTCTCCGTTACCTGCTCAGCTGTGGTGCCAACGCAAATCGTGTCTACCCAGAGGCCACGCACCAAGGCAATGCCATGGATGTCGTGTTCGCGACATACGTGCAGAAGACTACGCGGGCGGAGTGCCTCAGTGTCTTGATCGAATATGGCGGAAAGCTCACAAATCCGATCAAGCCAGAGATGATGGCATATGCTGCTATGGACATTCACCTGCACCGAACCAAGGAACTTGCTTGCAAGCTTGATGCTGAGCCGGACCTCGTTCATGGACGAATCGACCATCCACAGAGAAACACCTGCGATCGCTGGCTGCCTCTCGCGGATTCGACGCTGTTGCACGTCGCGTGCGAGTGGCCTAACGAAGCCGCCGCCGCCTTGCTGCTGGAACGCGGCGCCGATCCTAATGCTCGCGCCGGAGTCGACGAAGATGGTTTCGGCGGCCAGACTCCATTGTTTCACGCGCTCAGCCAGTATCACTTCGACCCTGTAGTCGAGCTACTCCTGCTGGCAGGTGCCGATCCATCTCTGCAAGCACGAGTGACCGGATATGGTGCTTGGAAACCCGCAGGAGCGAGCGCCGAAGTGATTGGAACTGCGCTCGACTATGCACGGCTGTATCCAGGCGATGGCCACGGGTCGTTCGAGGGTGCGCATCAAGCTAAAGAAGAACTGCTGGCGAAGTGGACGTCGACGAAGGGTAAAGAGCACAAATAATAGAGCAAGTGAAAGGCCCTCTGTTAAAACCAACCAACTACCCGGGAGCATAGGAACAAAGAAGTAGCCAGCACGTGGAAAGCTGTACGGATTATTCATTTCATTGAATTAGAGGATCCCTGGTGATCGTTCAACAGCGGACTTCTTCGGGGACACCCGCCTGGCCGAGACGTGCAAGTCGGACTTCCGCACGAACCGCATGCGTTACAATCAGATAATCCTGCGGCAGCTCCGGAATGGCACTGCGAAAGGTGATCGCCACGATGTTCGGTCCATGCGCGGAGAAGACGAATGCACAACTCCTTTGTTGGCTCGAAAACGGCTTCGACGATTCTATTTGTCTCACTGATGGCATTTGTCAGCGCTGCCGCGAATGCGGACTTGGCAAATGATGCTCTGGTAACCGCCAAAAAGGCGACCGCGTTTCTGACAGCCCGCGTGAGCACCGAGGGCGGTTATCTTTGGCGATACTCCGAGAACCTTCAACTACGTGAGGGTGAAGGCATCGTTGATTCCAAGACCGTGTGGGTACAGCCGCCGGGAACTCCGGCGGTGGGCGCAGCGTTTGTTCGACTGTATGAAGCAACCGGCGATCGACAGTTCCTTGAGGCCGCACGAGCCGCCGGGGAAGCGCTGCGGCGAGGGCAAATGCGGTCCGGTGGTTGGCAGGCGATGATTGAGTTTGACCCGCCACGCCGAAAGAAATGGGCCTATCGAACCGAAAAGGCACGAGCAAGGGCCAAGGATCAGTCGAGCCTGGACGACGATAAGACTCAATCCGCGTTGAGATTCGTGATGGAACTGGATCGGGCGCTTCGCTTCGAGGACGAGGCGATCCACGAAATGGCAATCTACGCGTTGAATGGACTGTTGACCAGTGGCCAATTCGAGAACGGCGGCTTTCCTCAAGTCTGGACGAGCGAGCGGCAAATCAAACCGCAAACTCGTCCGGCGAACTACCCGGCAACCTGGTCACGGGCGTATCAAGGGCACGGCGAGTATTGGTATCAAGCAACACTGAACGATAACCTAGCGCCGGATGTGCTCCGGACGTTGTTGCTCGCTGAAGAGATTTACGGTGACGCCAAATATCGACGCGCAGCGACGAAGCTCGCAGACTTCTTGCTGCTCGCACAAATGCCCGAGCCGCAACCCGCGTGGGCTCAACAGTACAACGCGGAAATGCAGCCAATCTGGGCTCGCAAGTTTGAACCGCCGGCGGTTACGGGAGGTGAATCGCAGGGTGTGATCGAAACCCTGATGGACTTCTACGAAGTCACTGGCGAAGTAAGGTACCTGGATCCGATTCCGCGAGCACTCGACTACCTCAAACGATCAGAATTGGACGACGGTAGATTGGCTCGATTCTATGAGCTGGAGACGAATCGACCCCTCTATTTCACCAAACAGTACGAACTGACCTACGACGACTCTGATTTGCCGACACACTATGGATTCAAAGTGGGTAGCCGAGTCGATCAGTTGCGCGAGCGATACCAGAAACTAAAGACACGATCGGCCTTGCAATCGAACCCCGAAGAGACGTCACGCACCGTAAGCGAAGACCCTATTCGCCGTATTGTCAAACACTTTGATGAACGCGGCTTTTGGTTGTCCCAAGCCGGACTGCGGTATCACAAGAGCAAGGAACCCTCCATAGACATGGCAGTGACGACAAAGAACCTACTCGCCCTTGCCGACTACTTAGCGACTTCCGGTCGTGCGCGAGTGCCGCTGCTATGGAATCCGAAGAAGCGCCTTCCCAAGGCAAGCGAGTTGTCGAGAATCGCCGACGCTCGATTCCGCGTCATCAAGGCCCACATTCCCCAGCATGACGGATACGATTGGCTGCACGGTGTCGCGCTCGCATGGCATGGTGACCGTCTTTATGCGACGTTTGGCCACAACACGGGATCCGAGAACACCGCCTCCGAAGTCGCTCAATCTTGTTACAGCGAGGATGAAGGACGAACATGGAGTGAATTACAACTGATCGACGACGGTGATGGTGACAGCGATGAGAGAGACTTGGCCGTTAGTCACGGAGTGCTGCTGTCCACTGGCGGCAAACTTTGGGCCTTTCATGGCGCGTTCTATGGCCGCTTGCGCGACGTTCACACACGTGCCTATGTTTTGGACGAGTCTGCGGGACGATGGGTCAAACACAACACGGTTATAGGTGATGGCTTCTGGCCGATGGATACGCCTCAGCGAACAAGGAATGGGAACTGGATCGTTTCCGGGATCCGCATCAAGGAAGGAAACGGTGGTGCAAATGACCCAGCGGCCGTAGCGATCAGCGATGGGAACGATCTTACGAAATGGAAATTGGTCGTGATACCAAAGTCCGAAACGAATGCCATGTGGGGTGAATCGACGGTGCTTGCCGATGGTTCGCGACTGTTGAATATCGCTCGGTACAGAGAGCCCATCGCGTTGGTTGCTCGGAGTGACGACTACGGCCACAGTTGGTCAACGTCACAAGTGAGCAATCTGCCGATGGCGGCGTCCAAGCCGTTTGCTGGAGTTCTTTCTACCGGTGCGCGCTACATGATCTGCACGACAACCGCCGATTCAGGGAACCGACGCAGCCCACTGACGATCGCCATTGCTGACCCCGGGGAGCCCAGCTTCCATCGCGTGCTAAGTATCCGCGGAGCCGAGCATGATGGGCCGGGCGAGTCTGCTTCGAACGCGGCGCTGTCCTATCCCTATGCCGTTGAGCGTGACGGCAATCTGTACGTTGCGTACTCCAACGATGGGGGCCGAGGCAAGAACCGAAACAGTGCCGAGTTAGCTGTTATTCCGATCGCCGTG
The DNA here is from genome assembly GCA_965223305.1 of Pirellulaceae bacterium. GTDB lineage: Bacteria > Planctomycetota > Planctomycetia > Pirellulales > Pirellulaceae > CBDCWT01. The sequence goes on from CBDCWT010000013.1 coordinate 87,474, forward strand.
CTATCTTGCGAAAGCCGCTAAAGGAAATGCAATGGCTGACGTGAAACCAAAGCGACGACCTCACGAGGTCGAAGATGGAACTCGAACCTATTCGAGACGGAGAGCATCGCGAGGGCATCACCTTTGTCGCTGAACCGGCAGGCTGTTTTCGGATGGTTCACACTAGTGAGATAGTTGATGTCGACGAGATCGAGCATCGCACGCTGATGAGAAGTGAACGTGGTTGACGGTGAAGGTTAGGCACTGCGATGAAGTGTAGCAAACACCACTTCCTTCATGTTCATCCTGTCTGCTTTGCTTGTTTGACAGGATTTACAGGATCAACAGGATGGTCCTTTGCTAGGCGGGCGACTCGGCAACATCAGCCGCTGGGCGTTAGCCCAATGGCACTCACTTTAGGTTTCGCTTGGGGGTGGTCGGCTGTCGGTGGGGCGTTGTTTTTCGGTGGGGCGTTGTTTTTCGGTGGAGCGTTGTTTTTCGGTGGAGCGTTGTTTTTTCATGAATTTGGTCGACTTGGGGCGACGCGGGTGCGCGCGTCGGGGGTAATTTCGGCCGGGACGGTTGGGGAGTTTCGCGTAACGCGCCGTAAGCTGAAGGGCTTCCTCGAAGCGGCTGGTCCAGGCCGCACTGTCGCAGGGTCCGTACGTGAGTAAGTAGCTCGAGAAGTTGTCCCACACACGTGTGAAACTCAGGCGACGCGGAGGCACACCTGCCAACGACGCCGCTTGACGACGGAACTGCACCACCAAGTTGTAAGCCACGATCGAGGTCAGCAACTCCTTTTTCACCATCGCCACGCTCTGAGCCCGGATGTTTTCCGTGTCCAAGGCGACCTTGATGTCGCGGATGTCATGTTCGACGTCGTAGCGGCGCGCGTAGTGCTCGCCTGCTTCGATGGCTGACAGTGGCAAAGTTGTCACCAAGTAAAGCGTCTCCCCGTTTTCGAGGGGAGCTTCGTGGAGAAAAACATCAACCGTGGCGTCCTCAGGCAATTCCGGATGCGAGCGGCGGTCTTTCGCGCTGGGCGTCCAACGGACTTCATACGTGCGGTAGCAGTCAAAGTCTTCCACCAAGGTCGCTCGACGGCGTAGTGGCTTGAAACGCGACTTGGTCATGCGAAACAGAATTGGATGGCCGGTGCCGACGACGTGGTAGACGACTCCGAAGATGCCGAAGCCGGAGTCTGCCATCATGATCGCACCGGGCGGTAGCCGTTCGGCGATCGCTTTGGCTTGGGCCGCTTCTGAAGTATTGTGCTCGCCGTACATAGCTCCAATTTCAGGCGGCAACGCGACGCCGCTGCACAACTCGTGAGCAACCAGCAGCATGGCGACCGGCCACACCGTTTCGCCGTGTTGGTTCGTGGCCGGCGGGAAGGCTGCTTGCAACTCGGGAGTCGGCGACAAGGTGATCGTGGTGCCGTCAATAAGAAACGTCAACTGATTGTCGAAGATGGGCGTCGCGGTCTCGATCAGCGATTGGCTGACACGCTCAGCGAGGTACTCGACCGTTCGCAGTTCGAGCCGCTGTCGGGCGTTGCTGTACGCGGCGGACGATTGCGAGAGAGTTCCTTCGGAGACACGTTTGTTGGGCGGCAGCAGTTCTCGGCTGTAAGCTAGCACGTCTTTGACGACGCCTTCGAGCGACTTGCCGCCACCGAGCCGCTGCAAGATGAGCATCCACAACGTGAGATAGGTGGTGTAGATGGTGTTGGGTGAAGAAGGCTGCAATCGACTCAGTTCTTCCTCCGGCAGCATTTGCCGGAGCGTATCAATGGCGGCATACAGCTCTTGCTCTGTGAACGCGGTCCTCTGATCGTTCTTTGCCATCGTGTGCCCTCCTGACATGGCAGTCCAAAACCAAATCAGGATGACAGCGCAAATCTCGTGCCAAAAAGTGTCTTCTTGTCACTGTTTAACAAAATTAGCGGCATTGGGCTAACGCCCAGCGGCTGATTTTGCGCAGTCACACTGCAAGGCAGAAGGCCATCCTGTCGATCCTGTAAATCCTGTCAACAGGCAGAAGGGACAGGATCTACAGGATCAACAGGATGGTCCTTTGCTCGGCGGGCGACTCGGCAACATCAGCCGCTGGGCGTTAGCCCACGGTTTCAACAAAACCTCCGATGCAACCTCGGCTCGGCAGGCGCCTCGCCCTCCCGAGCGTCTTGCATGACTGTTGCAGTGGGTGTGATGGGCGCAAGTTCCAACAAAACCGGATGCTAACGCATTCCGGCTGATTCGTTTGTCAAGAAACCAAACGTCGTGATTTAGAGATCGCCGATACTTGCACGAGCGCGGATAGGGAACTACATTGGCTCGAACAGTAGAAAAGAGGCGGCGTTTACCATCATCTCCGACGTCCGTCTTGCTTCCTGCAATGATCCCGTGGACCAGGTGCTCGCGTTGCGGTCATGACATTCTCAAACCGGTGGCCGCAGTCAATCATGAACCTGATCGTTGCGTTCTTCCTTCTTTCTCCTGCCGCGGCCGGCGTCGCAGATGAGCTTGAGGCTCAACGAGAATCCTACCGCCAGTATGCTGCCGAGCACGAAGGCGACCCCCTGCTCGGCAAGCAGATTTACGAGCAAGACGAAAAGCTGCTCTGTAAGAAGTGCCACAACATCCGTGGACAGGAATTGAGCGGACCGAATCTGGAGGGCATTGCTGACAAGTACTCGCGAGACGCCCTCATCAAACACATCCTCAAGCCAAGCGACAGTATCAAACCGGGATTTGAGCAGGTTCAGGTGATTACCAAAGACGGCCGTATCGTGACTGGGCGTCTCGAGCGAGCGAATCAGAGCATCCACCGTCTCATTGACAGCGAAGGTAAACAGACCGACGTGCCTTCGGACACCATCGAAGAAGTGGCGGTATCTGCTCGCTCAATGATGGCGGAGAACATGTATGCATCGATCACCAAGGCACAGTTCGCCGACTTGATCGCCTACTTGCAAACGTTGAAATTCGGCGTGAACGAGGGGCTGCTCGCGGGCGGCAGGAGGATTGAGATTGCTCGACTGATGCCGGCCATCGGCTTCGAGGCTCTAGCGTCGGATGAGCTGCAGTTTCAGAACCCGGTGTGGTGCGGCGCGTTTCCCGGCACGCCGCAAGATCTGGCGGTCATTGAGCACCACACGTCGCGAATCTGGCGGATTGTGCGAGACGAGGGTCCCCTGCGGAAAGAGCTGTTTCTCGATCTCAGCGGGGAAACACACCTCAGCAATAATCAAGGGCTGATGTGTATGGCGTTCCACCCGAACTACATCAAGAACCGCCGATATTTCCTCAAGTACGAAGTCAAGGAAGAAGGCGATGTCAAGACGACGGTTGCCGAACGCCGCGCCGCGCCGGACGGGCTCCGCGATAGCGGACAACCATCGCGTCGACTATTGGAGATCGTACAACCTGCCTTCAACCACAACGGCGGCTGCCTGGCGTTCGGCCCCGATGGCAAGCTGTACACCGCTTTCGGGGACGGGGGACCTCAACGTGACCCACCCGGGTACTCACAAAACCTCCGTGTTTTCCATGGTTCCATGCTGCGAATCGACGTGAATACCAAGTCGGCTGGACTGCCCTATGGCATTCCGGTGGATAACCCATTCCTGTCGGCGCATCGGGAGGATCCCACCATTCGCCCGGAAACATGGGCCCTCGGATTTCGGGAGCCGTGGCGTTTCAGTTTCGACGCAGTCACTGGCGAACTCTATCTCGGTGACGTTGGGCAGGATAAGTATGAGGAGGTGTGCCTGGTGCAGCGCGCCGACAACCATGGCTGGAACGTGCGTGAGGGGTACAGCGGTTTTTCGGATGAGTACCGCCGCGAAAACGAAACGTATGTTGACCCGATTCTTGCTTACGAACACGGCTTAGGTTTCTCGGTCACAGGCGGCCATGTGTATCGCGGAGCCGCACATCCGGGCTGGCAAGGCGTCTACATCTTCGGTGACTACAATACACGCCGCGTGTGGGGCTTGCGCCAGCGGGGTGGTGTCGTTGAACGAGTTGTGGAAATTGGAACTGCGCCCGGAGGAATCGCTTCGTTTGGCGTCGATCAAGCGGGTGAGATCTATGTGGTGACGTACATGGGGATCATCGCGCGGTTGGATCTTGGTCAAACCGACTTCCCAGATAAATGACAGGAGAACTGGGACAGGAAGGTCGCGTTGGTTTCAACTGGGCCGACGAATGGCCGGCACGGCTCGAACGGCTTGGAAGGCCGTGGTGTGGCGGGCAACTGGTGGCAAGCAACAAACGCAGCTGCGGGCACGACTAACGTTCCCCCGGTCCAATGCTGACCGCAGAGACCTTGTACTCGGGAATCTTGGCGATGGGGTCCAACGCCCGGTTCGTAAGGTTGTTGACGTTGCATCGACCGGGAAAATGGAAGTTGCCGAACACGACGCCGGGGGCGACACGTTCGGTTACGACCGCTCGGGCCGACATCTCGCCTCGCCGTGATCTGAGATGCACCGGTTCGCCGCTTTCAATTCCAAATCTGGCCGCATCGTCCGGGCTCACTTCGACAACGGACTCCGGACAGGCTTCCGTTAGCGGTCTCGATCGTCGAGTGAGCTCGCCGCCGTGCCAGTGATAGAGAACGCGGCCGGTTGTCAGCAATAGCGGATACTCCGAGTCCGGCAGCTCGTTCGCATCGAGATGCTCGACTGCGTGGAACTTTCCTTTCCCACGCGTGAACCGGCCCACATGCAGAATCGGTGTTCCCGGGTGGTCGGCCGATTCGACTGGCCATTGAAGGCGTTCACCTCGCAACAAGCGAACACTTGAGACCCCAGCGTAGGAAGGTGTCAAGTTCGCAATCTCGTCCAGAATCTCACCCGTGTCCTCGTATCGCCATCCAGCGAAAGGACCGACAGGCCGGCTCTGCAGTTTGTCAAGCGTGGTTTGTGCCAGCTTCGAGGTGATTTTCCAGTCTGGCAGCGCAGCGCCGGGCGGATCAATCGCCTGTCGAAAGGGCTGAATCCGTCGCTCGGTATTGGTGAAGCTGCCAGACTTCTCGGCAAAACAGGCGCCGGGCAGCAAAACGTCTGCGTAGACTGCCGTTTCCGAATCGAGAATCTCCTGCAGGACGACGAACTCGGAGTTGGCAAGGCAGCGACGCGCGTGGTTGCTATCTGGTTCGGTCATCGCTGGATCCTCGCCGAGGATGTAGAGCGCACGGATTCGATTGTCGCCAGCTGCCTCCAGCATTTCGGTGACCGTCAAGCCTGGTTCGTCTGCGAGGAGTCCGGTCGCTGCGTCGCCCTCTGCTTTGGTCTCACCCGGTTGCTCCAAGCTCCAAGCCGAGGCGAACTTCGCCGACATCGCCTCATTCGCGACCGCTTGGTATCCAGGAAACACATTCGGCAGGGCTCCCATGTCACACGCGCCTTGCACGTTGTTCTGCCCGCGGAGGGGATTCACGCCGCCGCCTGGTATTCCCATGTTGCCCAACAGCATCTGTAGGTTTCCAAGGCTGAGCACGTTCAACACACCACTGGTGTGTTGCGTGATCCCCATCGACCAAATGACTGCCATGGGCTTGTGTTGCGCCAAAATGGCGGCCGCTCGACGAATGTCCTCGGCGCCGACCCCTGAAATGCTGCTGGCCAGCTCTGGCGTGTATTTCTCGACAACCGCGAGGAATTCCTCGAAGGCCTCACATCGCTCGCGAATAAACGAATCGTCATGCCATCCATTTTCAACGATCACGTTCATGATTCCGTTGAGTAACGCCACGTCGGTGCCAGGTCGTTGGCGAAGATGTAGCCCGGCAAATTCGCAGATGTCGATCTGCCGAGGGTCGGCAACAACGATCTGTGCCCCTCGCCGCAGGACGGCCTGCCTCAACAGGGCGCCGAAGACAGGATGCTGTTCTGTCGTGTTCGAGCCGATGATGAAGATCGCCTCGGCACGGTTGGCGATATCGTCCATCGAGTTGCTCATTGCTCCCGACCCGAAGCACATCGCCAATCCTGCAACGGTGGAAGAGTGACAAAGCCGGGCGCAATGGTCGATGTTGTGCGTACCCAGCACTTGGCGAGCAAACTTTTGCATCAGGTAGTTTTCCTCGTTGCTGCACTTGGCCGACGACAGGACCCCGAACGCGTTGGGCCCCGATTGCCGCTTTATCGCGGCGAAGCGGTGGGCTACGAGTTCATACGCTGTCTCCCAGTCGATCTCGACCCACTCGCCGCGGTCGGCTGGTCGGCTGTGCCAACTCTCGCCCTCGAGTACCCAGCGGCGGGCTTGGGGCCTGGCGAGCCTATCCGCATGATGGACAAAGCCGTGCCCGTAGCGCCCCTTCACGCACAGCGCCATGCCGTTGACCGGAGCGTTCGGATTCGAGGTGACATGCGTAATCCGATTGCCTGAAACGTTGAGGTCGAATTGGCAGCCAACACCGCAGTACGGGCAAGTGGTTGTAACCAGTTCGTCCGGCGCGGCCGCTGAGAAGGCTGGGCGATCGGCCAACGCACCCGTCGGACAATAGGCAGAACAAGCTCCGCACGATTCACAACGCGCGTCGAGCATCGTGGTATCGGCGCCTGCGATGATCCGCGTGTCTGGCCCACGATAGCCAACCCCCAAAACGAAACGGCCTTGGACTTCCTCGCAGGCCCGAACACAGCGTGTACAGAGGATGCACTTGTTGAGATCGACACGCACAAAGGGATTGGGATCGCTGTCCACCACATATCGAGGAGGCGCCTCGGAATGACTGGGCAGTTGCACTTCGTAGCACTTGAGCCAGTGTTGGAACTCCGTCTCCGCCTGGTGGGCGGGCGAGCCCCCTCCCTCATCGTAGCTCTGCAGTAACAGTTCCAGAATCGTCCGACGCGTTTCGATTAGTTCAGGTGTATCAGTTCGAACGACCATTCCCTCCACGGCCTGAAGGGTACACGCCGGTTCATGGGTTCGCTCGCCATTTACCTCGACCAGACACAACCGACAAGATCCGACGGGCGAGAGATCTTTATGATGGCAGAGTGTCGGGATGGTAATGCCCGCCTTCTCCGCGGTCTGCAGTACCGTCTGCCCTTCGGTGACTTCGCAAGCCCTGCCGTCGATTTCGATTGTCACCATTCATCAAACTCCCCGCGGTGGCAGAGCCTCCGCTATGAGGTACACCTGCGAGCCTGTCTTATCCGGCTCCGGTGAATTCCTGGCGAAAACATTCAATGGCACTGTCGATTGGCCAAGAAACTGATTGCCCTAGTCCACACAGCGACGCGTGCCGCATCACCGCTGATAGTCGGCGGAGCGCGGCGATCTCGTCCGGCGTGGTGCTCCCATCGCGGATTCGGCCCAGGATGCTGCGGGCAGCACGAGTTCCTTCGCGGCATGGAGTGCACTTTCCGCACGACTCAATTTCGAAGAACCGCAACAACCACTCCAACAGCGTGACGGCGGACACCGAGTCGTCAAGCACAAGTACGGAGCCAGTTCCAAGCGAGACGCCCCGCTGCCACGAGTGAGAGTCGAGCGGCACATCGAGTTTTGAATGGTCGACAATTGTGCCGGCAGCACCGCCACAGAGCGCCATCTTGAACACAGAATCGGGCAACATACCCCCTGCAAACCGGTCGATCAGCTGGCGAAGGGAGACGCCGAACGGCACTTCGAATACGCCGGGGCGGTTGACGTGTCCCGTCACAGTAAACAGCTTAGTGCCAGGACTGTGCTCCGTACCCATCGAGCGGTACCAGGTTGCCCCGCGAGCGATGATAGGTGGCACGCTACACAGCGTTTCTACGTTGTTCGCCACCGTCGGCTGGCCTCGAAATCCCCTTTCCGTCGGATAGGGCGGCCGAATGCGGGGTTCGCCACGGCGCCCCTCAAGCGATTCCAACAAGGCCGATTCCTCACCGCAGATATAGGCGCCGGCGCCACGGTGCAGCTCCACCGCGAACGAAAAGTCGGAGCCAAGAATCTGTTGTCCAAGCATTCCCCGCTGTTCGGCCTGCCGAATAGCATGCTCGAGGCAGCGCGCGGCAAATTCATACTCACCCCGAATGTAGATCGTTCCATGGTCCGCACCAATCGCGTACCCGGTCAGCGCCATCCCTTCCAGTAGCAGATGGGGGTCGCCTTCCAACAGAACACGATCCTTGAAGGCCATCGGCTCCGACTCGTCGGCGTTGCATACGACATACTTTGGAGAGCTGGCAGCGTCGGCGACCACTTGCCACTTCCGTCCAGTCGGAAATGCCGCGCCGCCGCGGCCCTGCAAACCGGAGTCAAGGACTGAGCGGAGCACCTCCTCGGGCCCTCGGGATAGGGCGGCGCCGAGGCTGGAATAGGCACCCAAGTTGATGGCATGGTCGATTCGCTGCGGGTCCACCTTGCCGACGCGTGACATCGCAACGCGCACCTCACCAGGCAAAGGGACCGCGTAGGAAGGTGTGTCTCCACGCCACCCGTCCAACAGGCGCTTTGCACTGCTGGGGTCAATTGGTCCGCAAGGGTCGAGCTCCACCAAAGCTGCGGGGGCCCGATCGCACAGGCCGAGGCAACTCGTGCGCTCGACTTGGATCGTGGCCTCACCACGTGCAGCAGCTTCGATTGCGCTCCGCACCGCGTCACACCCACGTAGGGCACACGCGGGTCCGTCGCACACTCGAATGACACGCTCGGCGCGGGGAGTTGTCGAGAACATCGAGTAGAAGCTGGCCACACCGAACGCGTGAGCGTTCGAGATTCCCAACCGATCGGCGGTTACACCGATTGCATCTGCGCCGACGTAGCCAAGACGTGCGTTGACGTCCTGGATAACAGGCAGCAGCGATTCCGACTCGCGACCGCGCTTGGCGACTGCCGCGTCGGCAATCTCGCTGTGGCGCTCTTGTTGAGGGAGCTTTGCTTGCATTTTCTAGCCGTCCAATCCGATCCAACCGCGAGTAGCCTAACCGGTGTCTCACGGTCGGCGGCAATTCAGCTGCCGCCGCGGAAGCTCCTCGAGCGACAGCCGGTTCGATACTCTATCTGGATGCTCGTCGCAGATAGATGAACCAATACACGCTACCTACCATTACAGCCCCGCCCAGGATGTTACCGATCGTCACCGGCACTAAGTTCATCACAAAGTTGCTCCAAGACAACGCGTCGTAATGCGACGCAGTCTGACCGACAGTCGTCCAAAAGTTCGTCGAAGCGGCGGAACGGATGAATAAACCAATTGGGATGAAGTACATGTTTGCCACACTGTGCTCGAAACCGGCGGCGACGAATGCGGTGACCGGAAAAATGATCGATAGGATCTTGTCGGTCGTCGAGCGTGCGCTGAAGCACAACCACACCGCCAGGCAGACCAGAGCATTGCAGAGGATGCCGAGCGCGATCGCCTGCACGATCCCGATTTGACATTTGGCGTTCGCGATGGCCAGCGCGTTCAAACCGATTACACCCGATCCAAACGTGTGCTGTCCGCTGACGAACACCAAGGCGGCTGTTGCGATTGCACCGAGGAAGTTGCCGGCATAGACAATGGCCCAGTTTCTCAGCAGCTGGGCGATTGTCACTTTTCCGCTGGCAGCAGCCATCACGATCAGGTTATTGCCGGTAAACAGTTCCGCGCCGGCAACTACTACGAGTACCAGACCGAGGCAGAATACAAGTCCGGCCAGCAGCCGAGAGATGCCATAAGGCAGACTACCACCCGCCGTGACGGTGGTGGCAAACACGGCCCCTAGGGCCACGAACGCACCGGCGAGGATGGCGAGCACAAACATCTGGCCCGCAGGCATCGTTGCCTTGGCGATGCCGACCCGCTCTGCCCGCTCCGCCATCTCGATCGGAATGAAAGCATCAATTTGCAAATTCTGATCTTGCGTGGTCTTCATGCCTGTCAGAACCAGCAAGTTGCGTGCCCGCAATCCGCACACTTGCCGAGAGCGCCACAGCGCTCAGGCAAGTGTCGATTTGCGTCGTTGGGCTGAGCCTACCTTGGCCGCCGACTGTGCTGGGTTGCACGCAGATGGTCACCTACGCGCGCTGCGGAGCGGCGATTTGTGAAAAGGGGAGGAGCGCAACGCCGTTAACCCGGATTATTCATGAAGATCGTCGCGAGAGGTTGTAAGTACGTTCGTGGCAAGGAAGGCGAGCAGTTCTTCCGCAGGCGTATTGAAGCAATACGTCGAGGGAGAATTGTGAAGCATGACGAAGCCACGGATGGACTTACGACCTCGCAGCAGATCGCTCATGAATTATTCGGGTTAAGGACGTTGTGTAGCCGAATTCGCCAGAATTTGGTGGAGTGCCGTCCCCTCGCCCGGGTTGTTTCGCCCAGCGCAGATCGCCGGCCTCGGCACGCGGCACAGAGGCATACGCACAGCTCTTGATGCTGCGCTATTGGCTCAATCGGAACCCGAAGCGTAGGTTTTGAAGTTGCGCATTTCGCCTCAATCGAAACCCGAAGCGTAAGCGAGGGAATTGTTTACGTTGGTACACCAACTCCCCCTCGCTGACGCTTCGGGTTCCGAGAATCCGGGCAAATTCGTCACCCTCAACCCGCCAAACTGCGAAAAACGCACATCAAAAAGCGTAAGCGAGGGAACAACTTGCAATGGTACATGAACTCCCCCTCGCTAACGCTTCGGGTTCCGAAAACCCGGCAAATTCGCCAGTCTTACCCGCCAAACAGTGAAAGCGCAGCATCAAAACGCGCAGCCGTAGATTCGGCATGTGATCTGCATCAGAACTGCGATGGTGCGGGAGCCATTTGCTCCAGCCGCCTGGCGAGGAGGTCGATGAAGTGGTGACAGCGACAACCGTAGGGCGTGACGACGCGCTACTGCGCGATCAGAGCTACAATGCACAAGTCGTCGACATCAGGCGATGCCACGACGACTTGATGGTGATGCGCGTGCGACCTGATCGAGGCATACCACCCTTTACTGCGGGCCAGTACGTTGTGCTGGGCCTCGGGAACTGGGAACCGCGTGTCGAGGGCGTGCAGCCGGAGTCCAACGTCGACCTTCGTTCACCGAAGCTGATCAAACGCGCTTACTCGATCTCGAATGCAATGCTCGACGGCAACGGAGAGCTCGTGCGTGCCATCCTGTGTGATAGCTTGGAGTTCTACATTACTTTGATCCGTCAGGCAGAAGGGCAGGCCCCAGCGCTCACGCCGCGCCTGTTTGGCCTCGGGCCTGGCGACCGGATCTATTGCGGTCCGCATCCGCACGGGAACTACACTCTGCGCGGAGTTCAAAGGGACGACAACGTTGTTTTCGCCGCAACGGGCACAGGTGAGGCTCCACACAACGCCATGCTGGCAGAATTGCTGAGCGCACGGCACCGAGGATTGATTGCGGCGATAGCATGCGTCCGTCTGAAACGTGATTTGGGCTATCTCGCAGTTCACCGCGCCCTTGAACGCCGGTACCCGACCTATCGCTACATCGCTCTGACGACGCGCGAGCCCGAGAACCTCCAACCGACAACTCCGGGGTATGTGGGAAAACGGTATTTGCAGGACTACCTAGACTCCGGAGACTTCGAACACGAGGCTGGATTCGCGCTCGATTCGAAGACGGCGCACGTTTTCATTTGCGGTAGTCCAACGATGATCGGAGTTCCCCACCACACGCATGCCCCAGCGAGCCGACACCCCAAGCCAACCGGCCTAGTCGAAGTGCTCGAAAGGCGTGGATTCTGTGTCGATCGTCCGCACGAACCAGGAAATATTCACTTTGAAAAGTACTGGTAGTTTTGACAAAGACTACTGGCCGCGACTCGCACCATTTTTTCTGCATTCGGCACGACGCCGTGATTGAAGCGCCGAGCTACGACGGTATCTCGGATCGGACGCCGGCGGGGTCGCTAGGATCGGATGGTGTGCCTTCCTTTTTCCTCGTAAACCATCTCGCAAGGCCGCACGCCACGCACATGCTTAGAAAGGCGTAGCAGCCGAGAAGACGAGGGCGATCCATCAGCCTTGGCTGAGCCAGGTTGTTGTACCACTCTTCCCCAAACAGATTGATTGCGGTGGTACGAACGAAATTCGGCAAGCGATGCCAAAAGAAGCGCCTAGGCGACTTGAAGTTGTACGGGAACTCATGATCTTCCAACGCGTAGACTTGCGCCAGCACTTCCCGGTCCGCATGGATTTCTTCCACCGTTGCGACTTCGCCATCCTTGTTCCTCCAGACGAATCCTCGATCCGCTGCGGAAACGACTTTCCATTTTTCACCGTCCGAGTATTCGACCAGGGTGTGACCCGTGGTCCCGGGCGTGTCGATCTGCAACTTGCGGGCCTTCACGCCGCTGTGCCAGAGCGAGTTCAAAAGGACACGACTCATCGTGCCGCAACGACCGGGTTTCGGATGCCCCTCGGGCACATAGATACCGTGCCTCAGGCTTACGGCAGCAGTCACATTGAAAGGCGAAAAAGCTTCCCAACGCTCGTATTGAGCTAAATCGGCTGGCGCAATGGTTCGATTGGTACGCTCGTAAACTGCTTTGCCCAGCGTAAGGGCCTTCTCTTCGTCGGTATTTCCAGCAAGATCAATGGAATCGACGAATGAAGAGACCAGACGATGTTCTTGCCAATGAAGGAACGCAAAGCAAGCCGTCCCGAGCACGCTCAACCACAAACCAACTGTTGCCAAACGACGAAGTTGTGTCCACATCACAGTTCTGCTCATTTTCTCCTGAAGTAACTACTGTCACAACTGGTAGGGATCCTGTTCTCCGCGCAGGCCCGAGTAGACGTGTGTATAGATGTCGCCTGGCCGTAGCTTTTCGATCAGCAGTTGGGCCAAGGAACGCTCCCGTCGGTTGCTGCCGAAGTCAACCATCACCGGGATCCCGGCAGCTTTTCCGGCTTCCACCGCTCGTTCAACCGGTGCCCACTCGGGGCCGCTGTAGTCGTTCATGCAAGCACGAAATCCGTTGTCACCCAGGGTCGGAAGTTCGTCTAATTCTTCGCACACCGGTTTGTGGCAGTTGCTCAGGACAAAATTGCTTCCACGACATGGCCATGGACATCCGTGAGCCGGAAGTCGCGTCCCGAGTGCCGGAAAGTCAGCCGAGTGTGATCCATGCCCAGCAAGTGGAGCATCGTGGCGTGCAGATCGAAAATCTCCAGCCGATTCTCGACGGCGTGATAGCCGTATTCGTCCGTCTCGCCGTAGGTCATCCCACCCCGCACTCCTCCACCGGCCATCCAGATCGTGAAGCCCTGCGGATGGTGGTCCCTGCCGTCACCGGTTCCCTGAGCAAAGGGGGTCCGACCGAACTCACCTGACCAGATGATCAGGGTCTTCTCTAGCAGACCCCGGGCCTTGAGGTCCTTGAGCAGCGCCGCGATCGGCTGATCAGTAATCTGTGCGTTCAGCTCATGGCCCTGCTTGAGACCTCGATGCTGATCCCAACGGTTGACCTTTCCGTTGGACGGCCGCATGTACGTTACTTCGACGAATCGCACTCCCTGTTCGACAAGTCGCCGGGCCAGCAGGCACTGCCGCGCGTACAACTGTTTCTCCGGGAGCTGGGAATCAAGACCGTAGAGCCGGCGCGTCGCATGGCTTTCACTCTCGAGGTCGAACAAATCGGGCACAGCGGTCTGCATGCGGAAGGCAAGCTCGTAGTTGCGGATCGCGCTTTCGATCGCATCATTCGGCCCAGCCAAGTCCAAGGTGGCCGCATCGACTTGCCGCAGCAACGACATCTTTCTGTCGCGCACTTCCGAGGGATCGCTTGAATGGATGTCTGCCACGGGCACGCGGCTGTTCTTGAAGATCGAGCCCTGATAGTTGGCGGGCAGAAACCCACTGTGAAAACAGTCGAGTCCGCCAGGCGGGATGAACCCGCTGTTGAGCACAACGAATCCGGGCAGGCTACGGCACTGGCTTCCCAGCCCGTACACGCACCAGGCCCCCGCGCTGGGGCGGCCCTGCAAACTGTATCCGCTGTGAACCCAGTAATTGGCTCGCGTGTGCTCAGCAAAGGGAGACGTCATCGAACGCACCACGCACAGCTCATCCGCGCAGTCTTGCAGGTGAGGGAAGAGCTCGCTGATCGGGATTCCATTGCTGCCGTACCGGCCAAACCTCCAGGGTGATTTGAGTACCGTCCCCACCGCGTCGAACTGCGTCTGTTCGACCTTCATCTTAAAAGGCTCGCCGTGCTCTTTGGCAAGCTGTGGCTTGGGATCGAACGTGTCCACTTGGGACGGTCCACCATCCATGAAGAGAAAGATAACGTGCTCGGCGCGGGCTGGAAAATGCGTACGCTGTGGCGCCAAAGGAACTTGATTCGTGCTCTTTCCCGCGAAGCTGCTGTCCAAGGAACCTTCGCGGAGCAGAGTGGCCAAGGCGACGGTCCCGAATCCGTGTGCCACTTTCGAGAGAAAGTCGCGGCGGGCAAGCGCTGGGAAGTGGATGGCGTTACGCCGATTTCCTGTTGACATATTCGGATCAGCGCCTCAGAAAGGTCCCATAGATTGCATTAACGAACGTATATGAAGTCCTTGGCATTGAACAGGATGTGGCACAGGTCTGCCCAGGCATCGACTGGCTCGTTACCCGACGCCAGCTGCTGATCGACAAAGTCAGCGGCCGCACCCAGCTCGTCCGGGATGGGTAGGCGACCGAGGGCTCTTTCGTACAGTCGGCGAACACGAGATTCGGTCGGGCCCGGCTCTTGCCTCAGCAATCGCTTTGCAAATACTCGTGCCTGCTCGATAACAAATGGATTGTTCAACATTGTCAACGCCTGCGCTGGAACGTTCGACGTTCCGCGGCGGCCGACAGCCGACAAAGGCAAGGGATAGTCGAAGACCAAGAACATCGGGTTGAGGAAATTTCGCCGGACGTTCAAGTAAACACTACGACGACCGTCGCCATCCCGTGGACCGGACGTCTCCGGCCGGCCCCGTCCCTCCATGAAGGGTGTCAGATAGGGCAGTACACCTTCCCCGTGCATCTGCCGATTCAGCCGGCCGGAAACGGCAAGTACGGCATCACGGATTGCTTCGCCTTCCAGACGTTGTACCGGCATGCGATGCAGGAGTCGGTTGTCGGGATCGACTTGGTTCGGACCTGGCTTGATCTTGCTTGACATAGCAAAGGTCCTGGAGCTGACGATCAGCCGCTGCATCTCCTTGACCGACCAGCCGCTACGGATGAATTCAGAGGCGAGGTAATCCAGCAGCCCGGGATGTGTGGGCGGCCGCCCCATTGCTCCGAAATCGTCAACGGTTGCGACGATCCCAGCACCAAACAGATGCTGCCATATGCGGTTGACCATCACCCTGGCGGGCAATGGATTCGAAGGTTCCACGATCGCTTGGGCAAGCTCGAGCCGTCCGCTGCCCTCCCCAGAAAAAGTTGCGCCGCCCAGCACCTCGAGGAACCGCCGGTGTGCGACTTCGGCCGGACGCTTGTGATTGCCCCGAATCAGAACCGAGGCGTTTTCGCCCGTGCCGTCGCTGGTCGCCAGCCCACGGCGTGGCTCTCCGATCCGTGCTTCCAGATCTCGACGCGTCGCCAGATAACCGTCCAGCCGGTCCGGCAAGTGTGCTGTCGAGTCCGCAAGGTAGCGCGGACCGACGGCGATCAGCCAATTGATCAACTCAATGTACTGGTTGCGGTCCGGTGCATCACTCAGCGCCCCCTCCCGCCATGCCTGCAGCGACCGATGCACCAGATCCTCGAACGCGCGGGCGTACTCCTCGCGTGACGACACGTTTCGCAAGAGCGATCCGACAAGCGGGTGGGATCGGGACAGAGGTCTTTCGCCATCCCGGAAGACGATTCGGTCAACGGCCACAGAACCGTTGTCACCGTCAACGATCTCGATGTATGCTCGATGCCCAATCCACTTGCTGACGTCTTGTCGATACCAACGGAAGTGCGTTCCCACGGCTACATCGATCGAGAGCCCTTGGTAGATCGGTTCGCGGATCAACTGAAAACCGTCGATAATCAAATGAACCTGCCCGCGTTTCAGATCAGGGGCATCCAGTTTTGCAACGGGCGGATCACTCGCCGTGCGGTACATCAAGTAGTCAATAAATGGTTTCTCGATCGTAAACGTTCGCGAGCGAATTTCACCGTGAAGCCGTCCCGACGTTCGCCCGCTGTGTGCGACGTCCAGTGGAACGAGCCGCTGTACCGGGATCTGTCGCGATTCGACGAACAGTTCGACGGATTCGGAAGCAGGTTCGAACGCGCGACCGGTCGCCCGCCAACGGTCCAGATAGCCACGCGTAAACTCCTCGAATGTCACATCGCTTTCGCTAGACTCCACTGTCCGAAACTCAGCCAACAGCCGCTCTCGGAGCGCCTCGAATTCACGGTCAGTCGCAGCAGCTGCCAAGCGTACCCAGTCGTAAAGCGGATCGCTGGAATCTCCGGCCGCCTTGGCAAGATAACCGGCCAGCCCTTCGGTCGCGGATTTGTCAGTCGGGACGTCATCTGCGGCTCGCTCGCTCGCCACGAGCCGCGGTGCCTCAGTCAACAGTGGCGGTACCTCCGTAGCCAGCAGTCGGGAGGCGATTTGGTCCGCCATGCCCTCCAGTTGCCGCTGGATCACATCAACCAGCTGCGTCACGTAGATTCGATCGAGGCTACGCAGTTGCTCTAACACTGGGGCTATTTGGACGGGGTCGTCCAAGAAGGCAAACTGCCGCTGTGAGCTCTGCAGGAATCCGACCAATGCATAGTAGTCTTGCTGCGACACGGGATCGAATTTGTGGTCGTGGCAGCGCGCGCAAGCTACCGTTAGGCCGAGGAAAGATTTTCCCATTACATCGAGCTGATTTTCAATCGTCTCGTACTGTTCGGCGAGTACGTCGATCGGTGATTGCATGGCCTGGCCCAACCAGAAGAATCCAGTTCCCTGCACCGAGGTGTTGGTGCCGGTCAGAAGATCCCGCCGCGGATTGGTTAGTAGATCACCGGCAATGTGCTCCACGATAAACTGGTCGTAGGGCAGATCTGTGTTCAACGCCTGGATCACATAATCGCGATATTTCCAGGCAAAGGGAATCTCGTAATCAAACTCATTGCCGGCCGTTTCCGCAAACCGCATTAGATCGAGCCAGTGCCGCGCCCAGCGTTCGCCGTAGTGCGGCGACGCGAGTAAATCATCGATCTTGCGCTGTCGAGCCAACCGCGAACGATCCGCAAGAAACGCTTCCATCTCAGCAGGTGAAGGAGGCAAGCCAATCAGCCCAAAGTAGACTCGCCGGAGCCAAGTCCGATCGTCCGCATCCGCTGCCGGCGCAAGGCCCGACGCTTCGAGTTTGCTTAGGATAAAATGGTCAACCGCATTCCGCGGCCATGACGTCAGCTTGACGGCTGGTGGGGGCGAGCGGTCGAGCGGTTGAAACGCCCAGTGACGAGCGCGCGCCATGACATCCGATTTCCGGCCGGCGGGTATAACGTCCTTCACCTGATCGCGAGGCCAGGGAGCTCCCCACGTGACCCATTGAACCAGATCGTCGATCTGCCGCGCGTTCAATGGTCCGTCCGGGGGCATCTGATATCCGTCCGGCTCGTAGCGAACGGCCATGATCAGTTCACTCTTGTCCGGATCGGCGGGCACGATCGCCGGACCGGAGTCACCACCGGCGATCATTGCGGCCCGCGAATCCAGGCGCAACCCAGCTTCCGGTGCTTTCGCCATGGTCGAGTGGCACTCGTGGCAATGGTCGGCCAGCAGAGGGCGAATCCGCTTCTCGAAGAACTCCAATTGCCGCGCGTTGCTGGGCGGCGGCGCTTCGCCCTCGGCTCGGATGGGCTGGACACCATCGAACACGGCCAAGAGGGCCAGTAGCCAAGGCGAGATGCGCATGGACCTTCTTCCTGTACGCCAATCGAAAATTTAGTGCCCGATCCCAATCGTCTAGCCGCAGATTATATCCGATTCCAGCATGGGAAGTCGCGTGTCGTTCGCAACATTAGTGCGTCGACCGCCCCACACGGGAGTGGGCGTCGGTTCTGCGCTGACCTAGCCCAGACGGGCGTCGACGTCGAAGTGCTCGAAAGACGTGGCTTCTGTGTCGATCGTCCGCACGAACCAGGAAATATTCACTTCGAAAAGTACTGGTAGTCTGAGATCGGTTGCGTCGTTGGCCGCACCGCAACTTTCAGGATTCGATGGTTGCTGGAGTCGACGACATAGATATTTCCCTCGGAATCGGTCGCCATACCGTGCGGACGGAACAATCTGGATGGGCTGTCTTCAGTTGAACCGATACCAAACAAGAACTTGCCATCCGTGCTGAAGGCCTGCACTCGGTTGTTCAGGCTGCTGATCCAAACCCGATCGTTCTTGTCAACCATGACACCGATGGGTCCAAACGGGTTCTTCGAGAACACTGTCTTCATCGATCCAAAGCCGCCAGGACCGTCCGTGCTGTCACTCCAGCTCAGTTCGAACTTTCCGTTGCCAGCGAATCGTTGAACTCTCCCCATGGCGCCCTCAGTTGTGTAGAGTCGGTTGAGCGAATCCACGGCGATGAAATGTGGGCCACCGAATCGGGACCCGTTGTGCTCCAAACCACCAAACTGGCCGTCCTTCGTACCGTGTGTACCCCAACTGTTCAGGGGCGTGCCGTCCGTTTTGAAGACCTGAATACGATGGTTGCTTTGGTCAGCCACCAAAACTCGATTGTCCGGTGTGACAATCAACCCTCCCGGTTTCGATAGCTCGCCGACTTCGCCGCCGTGGCTACCCCATTCTAGAACCAAATCACCAGAGGCCTCATAAACTCGAATCTTGTGCTGCAGCATGAACGAAACGTAAATGAGGCCATCACCGCCAATTGCGATTCCGGCCGCTTGGCTTGATATTCGCTCGACCGGATCATTCGGCAATGCGAAGCTGCCTAGGAACTTGCCGTCGCTGTCGAACCTCTGTATGCGCGCGTTGTTAACGTCAGTCACATAGACGACGTCGTCGTTCCCAACAGCTATCCCAATCGGAGATTTGAATTTCCCTGGGGCACTCCCCTCCGAACCCCACTGCCGGATAACGTCAATTGACGGCTCATCGTCATTCGACGCCACAGCTGACTTTAGCGCAATCCGTTGCAGGTTGCCTTCTTGAATTCCGGTGACGAGTGACTGTCCAAGAGCGTCGATGGCTAAGCTATATAGCCAGCCATTAGCGACATCGTGCGTCTGCTGGATATTGAGAGTCGTTGCGTTGATGATTCGGATTCGACCGTCGTTGCAACTGACCGCAACGCTGTCTCTGTTTGGTGTCCAAACAACGTCCAGCGGAACTGCATTCTGGATGCGAACGAAGTTTTTCATGCGACCGATCGTCGGTTGCCAAAACCGAACGGTGCGGTCATAGCTTATTGACACGATGAGTGGCGGCTCATTAACCCTCCCCGGGCGAACGGCAATGCCGTTGACCTGCTTCGTGTGGTTGTCAAGCGTGCGGACGATATTGCCGGCAGCATTCCAGACTCGAATCGTCTGATCCGCGCTTCCGGATACGATCTGTTGGTTGGGTAGAAAAGCCACGCAGGTGACTGGTGCTGAATGACCGCGCAGCCGGCGGACTGGCTGGTTATCTGTCGTGGAGTTCAGGAACACCGCGCGATCATGGCTGCCAGAGGCAAAGACCTTTGAATCGGCAGACCAAGTGATGGAAAAAACGACATCTTCATGAGCATTCACAGAACGAATGAGTCTTCCAGACGGCCACGAGAAGAGCTGAACACTGCCGTCCTCGCCAGGCGA
Source organism: Pirellulaceae bacterium (assembly GCA_965223305.1). Lineage (GTDB taxonomy): Bacteria > Planctomycetota > Planctomycetia > Pirellulales > Pirellulaceae > CBDCWT01. Next base: position 107,182 of record CBDCWT010000013.1, read on the forward strand.
TCCCCCCGCCGCCGCCAGCCACTTTCCGTCAGGCGAGAAGCGAAGGTCGTGTACCTGGGTTAGGTCCGTATCCAGGCTTCGAACTTGTTTTAAATCGGGCCACGAGTAGTGGTGCACGCCTGACTGCGAGCCTGAGACCAAACAGTCACCCTTTGGTGAAAACGCCAACGCTGTAATCGGCGGGCCCGCACCGGGTGAGACTGATGTGCAGAATAGACTAACGCAAACTGAAATCGCAGCGGTATGATTCGGCGCCAATCGAGCGGCCATTTCAATGGCATTGCGTAGCCAGATTCTCGACAACCGGTCGAACTGGAGCTTGGCGGACCGAACAGAATTCAACACAGGATCATCTCCCGCTTTCGATCGACTTTCATCGATGCACGACGAGTTCGGATGAGGCTGACGTGTGTCAGCCAACGAGCTCCTTGATTACCAATCCGTCTTCGTGCACTACCCGAACCGGCCGTTTGTCTGGAGTGTAGATTCTGGTTTCAGGTCGGATGCCAAGTTGTGTATGGACCGTCGCGGCAAGATCGGCGGGAGTGGTCGGGCGATCCTTCGGGCTCTCGCCAATTGAGTCACTGGAGCCGACGACCTGGCCGCCCTGAATACCTCCTCCCGCAAGAGCGACGCTAAACACTCGGGGCCAATGATCTCGACCGCCCGATACGTTCAATTTTGGTGTACGGCCAAATTCACCCATTGCGACAATTAGCGTCTCCTCTAGCAAACCTCGCTCATCCAAGTCGCTGACCAGCCCGGCAAATGCCAAGTCGAAGCTTGGGACCAAACCGACGGGCTTTCGAGCCCCCGCAAAACCGTCCCTCAGTCGAGTCGTCAGGTCAGCGTGAGTATCCCAACCTCGACTGTTGACCGTCACGAAAGAAACTCCGCCCTCAACCAAACGACGAGCCAGCAGACAGCACTGGCCAATCGTCCGGGGTCCGTATCTCTGACGCACAGCCGCGGGCTCACGTGAGAGATCAAAGGCCTCTTTGGCATCTGGCGAGGTCACCAGCCGAAACGCCTGCTCGAAGTCCGCATCGAGCGTCCCTGTCGCAGTATTCTCGACCGCTCCGCTCACTCCATCCATTGCAGCGAGAAACCGTTTTCGGCGACTCATGTGCTGGTCCGTGACCGCGGGATAGAGATCCATGTCGTCGATCTTGAAATTCTGTTTGGCTGGATCGCCACCTACCGAGAAAGGTTGAGTTGACGCGGGAAGAAAGCCATTCCCACTCGTATTTCCGCCGCCCACCCGGAAGTTCGGAACAGCAATATTCGACGGCAAGACACTTGTGCCACCACGCAAATGTGCAACGACGGCACCATGAGTTGCATATTCGAGCACGGGCGACGGTTTGTAGCCAGTCATCATGTAGTGAGTACCTAGGTTGTGTTCTCCCAATGGCGAGGTCATGGATCGGATGATGGCGATTTTATCCATCTGTTGCGCTACATTGGGCAGATACTCCGAAATGCGAATGCCGTCGACCGTCGTGGGGATGGAATCGAACGGGCCGCGCACCTCCGCTGGAGCGTCAGGCTTGACATCGAACGTCTCAAGGTGGCTTGGCCCACCGTCCAGCCAAATGAGGATGCAGCTCTTGGCTTTCGCATGAAGCTCGGGCTCGCGTGCCGCAGCCGTTGCCCGACGACTTGCAAAGATGTCTGCCAGGCCGAGCCCGAAAGCTGAAAGTCCTCCAGCTAGCAGCGCGTCGCGGCGACTCACTCGTCCGCAGCCACAAACGGGAAATCGCTCAAGACGTTTCATGGATATCTCCATCGTGTAGGCTTAGGAGTCGTCCAACAATAGGTTGCCGATATTCATCCCCCTCACCCTGCCCTCTCCCCCTGCTATTCTCGCTGCGCGAGGCAGGGGAGAGGGAACAGAAGTCGGCAACTTATTGTTGAGATTCGTCCGATTTAAGCGTGGCTGCGGCTTCCAGCTGCTGCACTGGGGCAAGATGCCCAGCCACTTACTGCCCGTTCGAGCAGTCCTAATTCGCGTCACAAACCCATTTGTTGGTTGCTACCCAACGACTCTCAATACTTGCGTCAATAGCTACTGATTGTGAGTGAATTCACGAGATGACAGGAGACTCCAAAGGAGGTCCTCGAGAATCTCACGACGATCGTGTTCGTTACTTGCGTGCTCTAACTCTTCCTGAATTACGCTTGTTTCGTGTTCTGAGGGTGATCGAATCAGAGCGCGGTTGAACAACTCACGCAAAATTTCGTCGCTGGATCGGCGCTCCTTCAATAGCTTGCGTAGTAAACCGTTGGCAGATGCGATCTTCCTGTTGACGAGTGGACCGTTGAGCAGATGCAGCTTGCGCTGGAGGCCACCGGTTCCAGACGTTTGCCCACTTTCGCACGACACTTCACGCGAACAACGGCCAAGAACGTCCAACGACTTTGAAGGAATCGCCGGATCGTAGAACGAGATGGCTCGAGTTCCCGACGGTTTGTCCCCATAGCGGTCCCAAACACCGGTCACGTCTGAGATCGCATCCGCCAGCACTTCCGCGTCAAGTGGCCGAGTCAGCGCGTGAGAGTAGTATCGTTCCTCGCGCACGCCTGGGACTGGACTGGAACTTCTCTGATACGCAGCACTACTGGCAATCAACCGAATTGAGTACCGCAAGTCGTACCCATGCAACACAAAGTCGTCAGCCAACCGCTGCAGCAGCTTCGGATGCGACGGAAGATTGGTTTGCCTCATGTCGTCGGGCGGTTCGACAAGTCCCCTCCCCATCATGGCTCGCCATAAACGATTGACAATCGCCTTCGCAAAGTAAGGATTGTCTGAGTCGGTAAGCCATTCCGCGAGTACTTGGCGGCTTTCGGCGTTGGCCTCTATGAAATCGCCACCCGGAATCTTGGCTTTCGCGGGCTCTCCGGTTCTGGGATGGGTGACTTGCCCACGCTTGGTCGTGCGGACGATTCGCCCTTGGTCGAGCTTGGCAAATACGGCGGCGAGGCCGTGGTAGTCGTCTTGAGACCATTGGTCAAGTGGATGATTGTGGCAGTTGGCACAACGCATCCTCACCGCCATGAACAGTTCACTAGTGAACTCGGCCTGATTCCGGGCTCCTGCGACAGTGCGATAAAAGTTCGCGGGACCAATCTCGTGTGAGTCTCCGCTGGACGTGAGCAAATCCCGGACCACGATGTTGTAAGGTGTGCCCTTGCTGATTTGCTGGCGTAACCATGCGTAGTATTTATCGGCTCCCTCGGACGACCGCCCCGCCCCTTTACCGTTCGGCTTGATCCTGAGCAACTTACCAATTCGATACGTCCAGAAATCGACGTACTCTTCGGAATCAAGCAACTCGTCAATCAGTATCTGACGCTTTTCTCTGCGTGAATCCCCAAGAAACGACTCGATCTGCGAAGACGTCGGCAGCCGACCTGTCAAATCCAGATACAATCGCCGGGCGAAAGCCGCGTCATCGACCTGTGCAGCGACGGGCAACTGAAGCGTGTTCAGCGTATCAAGCACGTAGTCGTCAATGTAGTTCCAGCGAGGTGAGCCCGATAGATCGACTGATTCGCCCGAGTAGGGAAGTATAAGCTCAAGCGGCGACACTCGGTCGAGGAAACGGGCCGTCACCACATGTCGCCCGCGACGACGGAGTGTCACCTTCAGAGAATCGTCGTCAATCACGACAGCATCCGGGTCTTCTGCCTCAAACACCGTCCATCGCGAGACGTCTTCGCTCGTACCATCGCTGAACTCTGCTTCCGATCGTAGCCGAACTTGCCCGCCGACCTCGGTTGCAACGAATGTCTTGGGCGTCACCCTGAACTCTATCAAACTGCGTCCAGAGGCCCGAGTCGCTCCTTGCCGTATCCAAGTTTCAAGAATACGACAAGCCGAACTGTCGCTGTCGAACCGAAGTCCACCACCGTGTTCCAATTCCTCTGTCGGCTTCCGAATCACGAGACTTAGATCGGGACGAGCCGTGTTCACTCGTCGCCCTTCGAATGCTCTTGCTATTGACACATAGTCAAATGCGGCATCACCACCGTAGAGCGATAGCTTGAATCCACCTCGACCTTTGGCGGAACCGTGGCAGGCTCCCACGTTACATCCTGCCTTTGTAAGCACTGGGATCACCTGAGTGTCAAAGTTAATCAGGTCATCCCCCGATGTGACGCCGGTCAGAAGCACGACGGCGGCAATTGCCATCGCTGTGTTGCCACTTCTCATTTCTCAGCGCTCGCTCTTCGGACGGTCAGCAGGTTTGGTGGTTGTATCATCTGCACTGTGTTTGGTTGTTTTCTTTTGTTGGGTCTTGTGGCTCTCGGAACCGTACTTCTTCGCCCACTGCCTGATGATTCTCTGAGCGGACTCCGTGCCGTAGTTGGCATCCTTAATCCGCGATGCAATGACACCGATGGCCGCCTGGGCCTCTTGGTCGCCATCGATCGACTTCTCAATCTCGGCGGCAACACGAGCAACGACTTCGGGAGTGTTTGACTTCTGAATCAGCTCACGCAACTTGGCCTGCAACTCAGGCTGCAAGTCTTGTGCGCCTCGACCGGGCCGACTTCGCTTTCTCATGCTTTCCATGTAGCGCTGCAGTCCCAGCTCTTTGACGCCGGGCTCTTTGCCGCCAACGACCTGTGTAATGGCCTTGGCAATTCTTGGCGCGTCTATCGCTGCGGTGGGTTGGATGATTGCGAAGTTGGCTGTGACCGTCCCTTTGTCCGCCACGAGAACGGTGACAGTGACTTTGCGGTTCAAACCGTAACTGCCGGGACCTTCTTGACCTTCGTCCGACAGTCCAATGCGCACGCCGCGCGGCAGCGCGCGACGAGCTCGTTTGATTCGTTCCTCGAGTGCCGTTACGTCGTCACCGAGAAAAACAACCGCTGACTCAAGGCCGTCTTTCTTGCGTGTTGCGGCGTAGTTCATAACCGATCGAGTCAAACCGATTGACGGGCGAGTGATCTCGTGAACGAAGAAGATAATTGTAGGCTTCTTCCACATTGCCTCCGAGGCGATGTTCTCGCTAGCTTGCTCGTCGAATATCCCCGTGATTCGGAAAGGCACCATCGTTTCGCCGACCTGAGGCCCGGAAAAAACTCGCTCCGCAACGGGCTCTTTTTCCACGGCAACACGATCGTTGGCCGAGTTGCGAGTTCCCGACTTAACGTTTTTGTCCTGAGCGGAAAGTGAGACAGACACGGCAAACAAACAAGCGACCAGTTTTACGTTGGCTATCTTCATCGTCCGTCTCTCGATAAATCTGTTGGGCAGCACTCCGGAAGAACAACCAAATCCCTCCGACTCTTAAGTTGACCCAAATCCTGGATCACCTTCATGGTACCCAGGCAAGCCGAAGACTTTAAGTCCAGCCGACTGATGCTCTGGTACAAGCAGTCTCGCGGCAATACTCTATCTCAGCATCTCCGACACCGTGGAGCAGGCCGAGTCTATGCACGGTTTAGAGCGTCAGCGCCGAGGCGTGCGGCGCGTTATGCTAACGGGAGCAGCCACCAGCTGCAAAGGCGGACACGACGTGAAGCCCTCTCGGAATGAGGTACGGCAGTAGCGAGCAACGACATGAACAGCTTTCTTGCAGACGGCCGGGAGCGCTACCTGAAGGCGCTGGTGGTTGAGTTCACGTCCGATTTAGCGAAATTGGATTTGGCTTTGGAGCGGGCTGTTACAGAAGATGAGAGAGCGAGACTGCGGGAGCGGCGCCAAGAATTCATCAGACGCTACAACGAGCGGTGTGATGCATCGGATGACTGCTTGTACTAGGCGCAGCGAGTGAGATCGAAAGCTACTGTATCACGCGGACCAAACAAGAATAGGTACGGCGGTTCAGCAGTTGACTGTGTTGAGTTCGTGGAGGCGGTGACGGGAACCAGCAATGTCTGCCATCAATTGGGAGCGAGCGCGCCGCATCTTTGGGTTTCCCAGCGCTCCAAAGCAGGTCTGGCAACAACAGTTCGACGGCTTTGACGAGGCCCTCGTGCGGCTCGCTTCCAGCCATTGGCGTGCCGTGGATTTTGGCGATCTTTGGTACTACCACCACGACCTAGCCTATGTGGAGCTGCAGCCGGACTTGTTTGCGTACGTCTTTCCGATGTGCTTGATGGATTGGCATGATTCGCTCTTGCGCAACAAGCCGTGCTCACACGGTGACTCAGAGTTCCACTACGGCGTACAGCGTGGAGAGATCTTTGAGCGAATGATGAGCCCGGTGCAGCGAACACAGACCTTTGAGTTTTTTCGCGACAGCTTCCTCGACAGGTTAGATCGCGAACGAGGCTTTGTGTACGATGGCATGAATACCCCAGCCTACGGATGGATGGGACGCTTCAACTCCCTTGGGCTCGTTGTGCCGCATATTGACATGTTTTGGGAGCCGTGGTGGTCGCTTGAGACGCCAGGACGGGCCGTGGCAGCGTTGCAATACTGTTCGGGACTGATGTACTTTGCCGATGAAAATCCGCTCTTCGACATGTGGACTCCGGATTGCGGAGGGGGTGAACCTTGTCTGTGGTGCGATGATAGCCACATTCACGAGGCTGGATGGCTTCCCGAGAATGTGGAATTCGTCCGGAGACACCTAACCGTTGCTTTTGTCCTTGGGAAGGTGAAGGACGCGGCGACCGTGCTGCAAGCTCAACCCGAGCGAAAAGTTGCACAACGGGTGTTGTGTGATTTGCCTTCGCACGTGGACCACGTCGCGGCAAGAGTCGCAGAACTGCCTGACATTCTGAGCTCTGCCGACAAGCCATTCGAATGGAGCGTCTAGAAACCGCTTAGCGCCCCGAACACAGGAGAAATGTTGCAATGGCTCCTGCCCGCTGGCCAGGCTGTTTCCTCTTTTTCTCTTCGCTGGTCCTCGTAGCGTCGCAGATCGCTGAACCCAACGACAACTCTGTGAAGGAGACGCCGGCCAGCCACGGGAATCAGGTCCCGCCGGCCGACTTGGCGCCGTTCTTTCGACCACCGGCAGAGTACCAATCCAAGTTCGGCACGTTTCGGTCGCCCCTGTTGTTTGCCGATGGCTCGCAAGTCAAGACAGCCGCCGACTGGCAGCGGCGCCGCGAGGAGATACTGTCCACATGGCACCGGAAGATGGGGCACTGGCCACCTCTAGCCGAACGGCCACGTGTCGAGACGGTGGTGACCACACGCCGGGAGAACATCACGCAGCATCAACTGCAGCTGGGAATCGCGGTCGAGGGCGACATGGTTAATGGCTTGTTACTCGTGCCGGATGGAAGTGGCCCGTTTCCCGCAGTCTTGGTCGTGTACTACGACGCGCAAACGGGCGTTGGGTTAGGAACCAAGATGCGAGATTATGGCTGGCAGTTGGCTAAGCGAGGTTTTATCACCCTGTCGCTCGGCAAGCCGACCTCGCGTATCGACTTCGATAACCCGGATAACGTACGAGGGGTGACCTATTTCGGTCCGGCGGGAAAGCCGGCGCTCGTGCAGCCGCTCTCGCTGCTGGCCTACGTGGCCGCAAACGCCCACACGGCGCTTGCCCAACGTCCTGACGTGTGCCCGGACCGAATCGGGATCGTCGGGCATTCCTTCGGAGGCAAGTGGGCTCTGTTCGCCTCCTGTCTCTACGACAGATTCGCCTGCGCCGTCTGGTCGGACCCGGGGATCGTGTTCGACGAACGAGACCGGCGCAAACAGAACCCCGGCGGCAGCGTGAACTACTGGGACGTCTGGTACCTTGGTTTCGAGTTGGGGAAAGTACCGGATCCAGCTAACCTGGGCGGATTCCGCAAGCTCCCCAGCGAAGGCCAGGCGCGTACTGGTGCGTACAAGAGTCTGGTTGAAGGTGGGCATGAGCTGGTCGAACTCCACGCCCTGATGGCCCCCCGCCCGCTGCTCGTCTCGGGCGGCACTGCTGACCTGCCCGAGCGCTGGCAGGCGCTGAACCACACGATCGCGGTAAACAAGCTGCTCGGCTACGAGCATCGGGTGGCGATGACGAACCGTCAGTCACACGCGCCGACCAAAGAGGCCAACGAAAAGGTCTACCGGTTTTTCCAATGGTGGCTAGGTGATGCGCTGGAGCGGAGGTAAGCCGGCTCACTCTGCAGCATGGGACGAGAGTCGCTGCTCGGGGCGGGCCGATCCCAATAACCCGGGCTAGATCTTCAAGTACTTCTTCAACAGACCGTGCCCCTGCCGGATGGCGTCACGTCCGCTCGATTCGATTCCGTACCAGCCGCGATATCCGTTGTCTTGGCACAGTTGGATCATGCGTTGCGTCTGTTGTTCTGTTGGCTGGTTGCGGTAGGACATTCCCACCGCATAGGGGAGCATCTTCCGAAGATACGTAAAGTTGTCGAAGTCGTTGCTTGGTTCCCGCCAGTCGGGGTAAGAACCAAACATCGGATGGTTCACTCGTTTGAACAGATCAACCATCCAATCCGCATCGTTAGAAAGTCCGCCGTGATTCTCGATACATATCTGGATTTCTTGAGGTGCAGCGTAATCCAAGATCCGCTCATAGGTATCGGCGGCCCATTCTAGAGCTTCCCGCCTTGGGGCATTGCGTGGGCCACGGCAATTGGTCCGCACGGCGTGGCAGCCCAAAAACTTGGCGATGTCTATCCATTTACGATGATTGACAGCTGCTTGAATCCGCTCCTGTTTGTTGGGACTACACGTCTCGCCCTCGTCGTCCACCATAATGAGGACCATTTTCACGTCGTACTTATCAGCATTGGCACGCAGCTTCTTCAGATAGCTGTACTTGGGCAAGTCAAACAGTGTACTGACGAACTCAATCCCATTGATGTCGAATACTTCTCGGGCAATTCTTGGGAAGTCCAAGGTGGTCCACTCACTCTGACGAATCTCGCTAACTAACGCCCACTGCGCTAGTGAAATGTCGTCTTCGTGTTCACGCGGCGCCGCCAGCAGCTTGGCGCCTGTCCATGACGCACTCGTCACCGCCAAGCCTGTTGCGGCCGAAGTAGTAAGGAATCCTCTGCGCGTGACTTCTGTCATCGTTCGTACTCCTGGCTCAAGTTTAGTGTCAGACTGACAATACCGAGATGTCATTTGCCCTTCGCCTTGAGAAAACGCTCGAAGAACCGATAGATCTGTTGATTCGATTCGGCTGTCGCTCGGTGGCCTTTGCGGTTGGTCATTGCGACGCGACCCTCATAGCCCAGCAGCCTGTTCACCGCGACGGCATGGTTCAAAGCCTTCCAGCGCTCCGGCTGATCCTCCGAACCGCCGGAAACCAGGAACGGTCGCGGAGCCATCAACGCGTGCAATTCGTGAAGGTCGTGGCCCCGTTCGACGAGCGTCTTGTACGCACCGGTGCGCGGATTGTCTTTGTTGGGAATGCCGGCGTCCCGCTGCTGTTTGCCTGCTTCGTATCCCAGATACCATGGTTCCCAGTAGTTCACATTCGCCCTCCGTTCGTCGAAGACGATTCCGCCATCCGACCAGGCGGCGCAAGCGAACTTGTCGTAAAGGCACGAGGCAAACATAGCCCACTTACCGCCATAGGAGTGACCGACGATGCCGATCCGCTCGGCATCGACGTAGCGCAGGCTCGCCAGCGAGCTGTGACAGTTCGCCGCACCATAGGCCAACGCAGAGAGCGGTTGCAGTTCAGCCTTTTCCTTGTTCGGGTAGTACCATGAGCTCGGCATCCCGATGGAGAGTGTCACGAAGCCGCGTTTGGTAAGCTGATAGCCAAAGTCGGACGTTCCTTCCCGCAGTCCTGCGCCTGATTCGGCCCAGTAGAAAGGCACAACCGCAGCCGGAAAGGGGCCTTCGCCATCGGGAACGAGCAGGATTGCTGGATACATGAAGCCGGGCGCAATCTCCACTCTGACGTGATGCTGGGCGAAGTTTTCGCGGCGGGCTTTTTCCTGGTATTCGATCTTGGGCTCTGCGACCAAGGGCGGCCAGTGCCCCATGATCCCGTGCCAGCGGTCGAGGATTTCCTGGCGCCGCATGCGCCAGTCGTCAGCCGTCTCGACTGGAAGTCCGCCGTAGAACGTTAGGGGTGAACGATAGTCGCCGAAATCATCTGCGTACTGCGATGGCGGGCGGAAGAACTGGTCGAGGTCGTCTCGCCCCACATGCGAACGAACAAGAGCCAAGGCCGCATCAGCTTCCACCAGCGCCAGGCCGGTGGCGCTCTTGTCGACGGATAACTGCGCGAAGAAAGCAATATGTTTGCCGTCCGGTGACCACGTTGGATGGCCGGCGTTCAGTGCAGGCGGCGTTAATTGCCGGACCGCTGCACCGTCGGGCGAGGCGATGAAAATGGCCCGCCGCCCGCTGTCGCTGCCGCGATCCGACGCGAACACGATCCACTTGCCGTCGGGCGACCAGCACGGGGCCCATCCTCGCTGCGCGTCCAGCGCCCTCAGTTCTCCTGTCCGATTCAAGAACCAAATCTGGTTGCGATATTGGGAATAACGCTGACCACGCCTCACTTGTCCTCCCATGACGATCTGGCTTCCATCGGGGGAAACACGGGGCACACCCGCCCAATGTGTTTTTGGGTCTGTCAACGCGACCACCGTTCCACTCCCGAAGTCGACCTTCTTGATGGCGCTCCCCTGGCCTCCACCGAAGTCCACCAAGGCCACACTTTCTCCATCGGCGTACCACGAAGGATAAGACATCTGGTCGGTCAGCCCGTCAGTGTCCAACACGTGTAACCCTGTGCCGTCACCATTGATCAGCGATACATTGAATCTGCCGGTCGTTGATTGGCCGTTGAAGGCGATGACGTTCTGTCTGGACCAGTTGGCGCGGGTTCCGCGGAGCGAGATTTCTCCTGGAAAGGGACTTGGTTTATCGCCATCGATGGAGACGACGTACAGATTCCAAGCTCTCCGATCGGTCGTACGACTGAACAGTAAGGTCCGACTATCGGGTGAAAAGCAGGGCCACATGTCCTGCACGTCCGGATTCGACGTGATGAACCTGTGCTTGGGAAACTCCGTGGCAGAGCATTTGCTGGCCGTTCCATTGCCGAGCGTCACACAAGTGAGCAGTGCGGCGAGAGCACCACGTAAGAGTGTCAGATCTTTCACCTTCATGCCCTCGACGAGCTCATACTCTCGGCGACAAGATGCTGTCTGCCGCTCACATTTCTGCTTCATGGACGTGCTCGCTGGGGAGTTGCGGTGAGCCTAGGGATTGTCGCAGACGGGCACCATGGATTCAAATGTATCTGGCAGAGCCGGCGAAACTGTTCGAGCATCAGGTCGCGCACCACAAAGCTACTTAGATGAGAAACCACCACTTCGGCTACGTTGTTCTGTTTGCACTGTCGCTCGTGATCAGTCCGGGTCTCAGCGCGGCAAGTTGGGCCGCCCGACCAAATCTGATCGTCGTGATGGTCGACGATATGGGTTACGCCGGGCTCAGTTGCTTTGGCAACCCTTACTTCAGGACTCCGGAGCTAGATCAGCTGGCTGCGGAGGGAATGCGGTTGACCGACTTTCATTCCTCCGGAACTGTCTGTTCGCCGACCCGCGCCGGGCTGCTCACCGGCCGCTACCAGCAACGCAGCGGGATTGAGGCTGTGATTCATCCAGCAAGCGACCATCCGGAGCATCGTAAAGGACTTCAGCTTTCTGAAACAACATTCGCTGAGTCACTCCAACAGGCCGGGTACATCACAGGACTGATCGGGAAGTGGCACCAGGGATACACCGAGAATTCACAGGGCTACCATCCGCAGAATCATGGGTTTGATGAGTTTATCGGGTATCACAGCGGGAACATTGACTTTGTCAGTCACATTGGCGACCACAACAAACACGACTGGTGGCATGGCCGCGCGGAGACTCGCGAGAAGGGTTACACGACACATTTGATTAACCAGTACGCGCTCGACTTTGTGCAACGTCACGCCGGTGGTGAACGGCCGTTCTGCTTGTATGTCGCGCACGAAGCCATTCACAACCCCGTGCAGGTACCCGGCGATCCGGTCCGCCGTACGACCGAACAGTGGGACCGCTGGAAGTGGAGAGAAGTTAGCGAGCAAGAGCGAATTAGCAAGTACAGGGGAATGACGTTGCCAATTGATGAGGGGCTCGGTCAACTGCGTCGCAGGTTACTCGAGCTTGGCATCGAGCAGAATACGTTGGTGCTGTTCTTCTCGGACAATGGTCCTTCGCGAGATTTTCCTAGCGGCAACCCAAAGCTACGAGGATGGAAAGGCGAGGTGTACGAGGGCGGCCATAAAGTGCCTGCGATCGCATGGTGGCCTGGACGTATCATGCCGGGCAGTGTGTCGGATGAACCGCTTATCAGTATCGACGTCATGCCAACGTTACTCGCATTGGCCGGAATTGAACCGCCGGACCAGCCATTGGACGGAGTCGACATTTCTCCTGTCCTTCTCAGCCAGGAGTCGCTGCCAACACGGCCGCTTTTTTGGGCGTCACTTGGAAACAACGGCCACCGGGCTGAAGCCATGCGCGACGGCGATTGGAAACTCGTCGTCAAGCATCCAGGCGCCAAACCAGGGACGTTTGAGAACGAGCAACTCGAGCTTTACCGTTTGACGGATGATCCCTCCGAGGAAACGAACTTGCGGGACCGGTATCCCAAACGTGCAACGCAAATGCATCAGCAACTCCTGACTTGGTACGCTCAGACACAGGTAGCAGCAACCAAGCAGCCTGGCGGCTGGCTGCAGACCGAGTAGTCCAACAGAAACTTCCGTAGCCGAATTCGCCAGAATTTGAACGAATCAGCTGTCCGCCAAACTCTGGCGAGTTCGGCTACAACCCCAAATCAGCCGCTAAGCGTTAGCCCACGGTTCAGCATTTTCGGCTCGGCAGGAGCCTCGCCCTCCCGTTCGATTGACACGGTTGTTGCAGCGAGTGCGAGTGGACACCTGCCGTGGAGCCGTCCGCTCTATCCTGTTCATCGTGTTGATCCTGTCGTCTGCTTGATTGACAGGATCTACAGGATCAACAGGATGTCCATTTGATCGTACCGGAACCTCCTGTAGCCGAGTTCGCCAGAATTTGGACGAATCAGCTGTCCGCCAAACTCTGGCGAGTTCGGCTACAACCCGAATCAGCCGCTGGGCGTTAGCCCACGGTTCAGTGCACTTTCGGCTCGGCAGGAGCCTCGCCCTCCCGTTCGATTGACACCGCTGTTGCAAGTAAGTGCGGGTGGACATCCTGCCGTGGAGCCGTCCACTCTATCCTGTTCATCATGTTGATCCTGTCTTCGGCTTGATTGACAGGATTTACAGGGTCAACAGGATGGCCATTTGATCGTACCAGAACCTCCTGTAGCCGAGTTCGCCAGAATTTGGACGAATCAGCTGTCCGCCAAACTCTGGCGAGTTCGGCTACAACCCCAAATCAGCCGCTGGGCGTTAGCCCACGGTTCAGTGCACTTTCGGCTCGGCAGGAGCCTCGCCCTCCCGTTCGATTGACACCGCTGTTGCAAGTGAGTGCGGGTGGACATCCTGCCGTGGAGCCGTCCGCTCTATCCTGTTCATCATGTTGATCCTGTCTTCGGCTTGATTGACAGGATTTACAGGATCAACAGAATGGCCATTTGATCGTACCAGAACCTCCTGTAGCCGAGTTCGCCAGAACTTGGACGAATCAGCTGTCCGCCAAACTCTGGCGAGTTCGGCTACAACCCCGAATCAGCCGCTGGGCGTTAGCCCACGGTTCAGTGCACTTTCGGCTCGGCAGGAGCCTCGCCCTCCCGTTCGATTGACACCGCTGTTGCAAGTGAGTGCGGGTGGACATCCTGCCGTGGAGCCGTCCACTCTATCCTGCTGATCATGTTCATCCTGTCTTCCGATTCCACTCAGGCGATGATCTGCTGGATCGGGCGACCGTGGTCGATGTCTAGACGTTTGCGCCCCGGAATCTCCAGCTTGCGCGAGTCGAGCCCCAGGAGGCCGAGCACCGTGGCGTGGATGTCCGTCACGTAATGACGATCCTCCACCGCCAGGATACCCAGTTCGTCGGTCGCGCCGTGCACAGCACCTCCTTTGATGCCGCCTCCGGCCAGCCAACAGCTGAAGCCGAAAGGATGATGGTCTCGACCTGTCGTGCCTTCGCTGCCGGCAGTACGGCCAAACTCGGTGGCCCAGACGACGATCGTTTCGTCAAGTAACCCACGTTGCTTCAAGTCCTTCAACAACGTCGCAACCGGCTTATCGACTGCCCGGCAGTTTTTTGCATGGTTAGCCTGCAGCTTGCTGTGAGCGTCCCACGAGCCCGCGCCGCCACCCCCGTGGTAGACCTGCACGAACCGTACGCCACGCTCAACGAACCGGCGCGCCGCCAGCAGCTGTCGCCCAAAGCCGTCGCCGTAAGCTGCAAGCGTCGACTTGGTCTCGTTCCGCATATCAAAGATCTCAGGCACCGCCATTTGCATGCGGAATGCCAACTCGTACGACTTAATCCTGGCCCGCAAGGCCGCGTCGTCGGGGTACTCAACCGCCAACAGCCCATTCAGTCTCCGAATCAGGTCAAAGTTGGCAGCCTGCTCCTCTCGGTAAACATGTCCGGCCGGCCTTCCGAACGGCAGTGGACGCTTCTCGTTGAGCATTACGCCATCGTGCTCGGCACCGAGGTAGTTCGCCAAGTGCACCTGCGTTCCGCCGCAGCAGTCGCCGATCGGATTGCCCATCACCACGAATTGAGGCAGGTTCTCGTTGAGCGTTCCCAGGCCGTAGTGCACCCACGCGCCGATGGTGGGAAAGTAGCCGTCGCTGATGTGACGCCCCGTGTGAAACTGCAGCTGGGCACCGTGATCGTTGTCGGTCGTCCACATCGAACGCACCACGGCGATGTCGTCAATACATTCGCTCACCTGCGGCCACCAGTTGCTGACCTCAGTGCCGCTCTGTCCGTGTTTTTGATAACCAACCTGCAATGGAAGAATCTTCTGCCGAAAGCTCCGCGTGTTGCCGTCGACGAACGGCCGGAAGTTCTCTTTCACAAAAGGATCTTCGTACACGTCGCTCAAGGGCGTTTCCGCAAGAGTCATGCCCGCGTACTTGTTGAGCGCCGGCTTGGGGTCGAAGCTCTCCAGATGGCTCACGCCGCCAGCCATAAACAACCAGATCACACTCTTGGCCCGAGGGGACGATCCGTTTGTCGCCAGGGCTTCGCCCGCCAGCAGATGGCCCAGCGCCAAACCTGTGAAACCCATACCGGCGTCGGCGAGAAATGTGCGGCGGCTGCGGCGCGCTGAAAGACCGAGATTGCCTGAAGCAGAACCGTGGTTCATGTCGTCGCTCATCGTACGGTGACGAAATCGTTGTGATTCAACAGCACAAGTACCAGATTCTCGCGAGCTCGCTGAGCGGGCTCGGCAGACGGCGGCGCCGAATCGTCGACGCTGCCAACCAGCTCGAGCTTGTTCGTGTCGGCCAGCTGCTTGGTCTGCAGCGTGAGGAATTTTTCGCACTCCCGCAGTTCATCGTCGCTCGGCCTTCGTGACAAGACCGTCTCAAACGCCGCGACGACGAAAGAAGTCTCATCTGTTTTGCCGTTCGCCTCTTCGTCCAAACGCCGGCGAAGCACGCGTGACTGTGCCAGAGCTAGCGGGCTGTTTACAAGCGCGAACACCTGTTGTGGACGAATAGAGGCTTTGCGTCGGTAGCATTCGCGCGGATTCGCCGCGTCAAAGATACGCAGGAACTCCATCTGCCGCTCGCGAGCATGTTGAAAGTAGAGGCTTCTGCGCGGAACGGTGAGCCCCTGGCGGTGGTCGATGTCGGGACCTCCGCGTGCGAGGTCGAGGTTGCCGGCCACGTAGAGTACTGCGTCACGCACAGTCTCCGCTTCCAGACGCCGGGTGTTCATACGCCAGAACAGTTTGTTGTCGGGGTCCTTCTCACCCGATCGATTGGCGAGACCAGCTCCGGACGACATCCGATACGCTTTCGACGTGACAATCAAGCGGTGAAGATGCTTCATACTCCAGCCGTTCTCCATAAACTCGACCGCCAGGTCGTCGAGCAGGTCGGCGAGCGGTGGACGAGGGCTGCGCAAGCCGAAGTCCTCGACGCTCTCCACCAGCGGCCGACCGAAGTGACGCAACCAAATGTGGTTGACAGCGACGCGTGCTGTCAGGGGATTCCTGCGGTCGACAATCCAGCGCGCCAAAGCCAATCTGCGGCCAGTGCTGACCTTCGGATAAGTGGGGCCCAAGGGCTGATAGGTCGGCGACTCCTGTTCCACGGCTTTCTTTGCGGCGGCGAACGCCTTCCGCGCAGTGCGGACCTTCTCCTCCTTGTCTCCCACGTCACCATCGCCGTCCTTCACCTGCTGCAACTCGGCGATCGCGGTGAATAGTTTCTGATCGGCATCGGCCAGAGCGGCCAGGTGCTCGGCTCGGGCAGCCGCCTTTGCGAGGACGTCAAGCTGTGCATCGGTCGCCGTGTGGTCCTTGTGCTTTGCTAGTTCAGCACTTGCACGGGCCTGAATCCCGGCGAGCCTTGCCTTGGCAGCGGCAACTTTCTTTTCGGCGGCAGGGACCGAGTCTGCGCTCGCCTGGGCTTGCTCGGCCTCGGCCGATGAAAGGGCTCCGCGAGCGCGCGAGATCATCCCCTGCACGACGAAGTCGCGCAGCGCTGGGTAATAGGATTCCAGCGGCAACTCGACCGGTTCGATCTTTAACTCGCCACCACCACCCAAAGCGGCAACCATCGCTGGCTGCATACGGCTGTCTTTTACCGCTTGTTTCGGGTTGCCGCGCTCAAACAAATACGTCGCCACATCAGGCTGGGCGTCAAAGACGCGCGCCAAACCGTCTTTGGTTGGGTCTAGTTCTCCGGGAAGACGGTCCGTTCGTACGTCATACGGCTCAAAGATCGCCCGCAACCTGTAGTATTCCTCCTGCAAGATTGGGTCGTACTTGTGGTCGTGGCACCGCGCACACTTGAAAGTGGCGCCCAGAAACGCTTTCCCCGTATGCTCAACGACATCATCCAGCCAGGCGTTGCGATCGAACTTGTACCAACTGCGCGCGAGGAATCCCGTGGCGCGGACGGCGTCGCTGTCGCGGGGGGCGAGTTCATCAGCGGCCAGCATCTCGAGAATCATGCGATCGTAGCCCTTGTCAGCATTAAGCGATTCGACAATCCAGTCCCGCCAACGCCAGACGTGACGCTGACCGTACCGGATTTCGTCGCCGTAGCCAGCCCAATCGCTATATCGCCAAACGTCCATCCAGTGCCGTCCCCAACGCTCACCGTACTGCGGACTGTCGAGCAGCCGATCAACGACCCGTTCGTAGGCCCGTGGCGATTGATCGGCCAAGAACGCCTGCAGCTGCTTACGTGTGGGTGGCAAGCCGACGAGATCGAGATAAAGCCGGCGGAGCAGGATCTCCCTGGGCGCGTCCTGCGCCGCCGTTAGTCCCGCTGCGCGACGCTTCGCCGCCAACAGCACATCCACCCTGTTGTGCGTCAACTCGGTGTGGGCTCCCTGAGGCAGCTTAAGACGTTGGGGAGGCTGGTAAGCCCAATGCTCCGCGGGCGACGGAGGTATCGACTCGACCGGAGCGACAGCGCCCTGGTTGATCCACGACTCGAGAATCGCCACCTGAGCGCCGGTCAGGGGCTCGCCTTCATCCGCCGGCGGCATCCGCTCGGCGAGATGCTCCGACGAGACTCTCCCGATGAGCAAACTCTCGGCCGCGTTTCCGGCCACAACGACCGGGCCACTGTCACCGCCTCTGCGGATTAGCGAAGCTGCGTCTAACCGCAGCCCCGACTCTTGCTTTAACGCGCCGTGGCAAGCAATGCACTTCGACACAAGAGTTGGCTTGACTTGTGTGGTGTAGTCAATCAGCGAATCGCCCGAGTGCCCCACGCGGCACACCAGGAGGACACCGACAACGGCCACCAACCATCGCATGGCACACCTGCGCTGAATCTGGAGTCGACGAAACGATGCCTTGAATTATCCTCGCCGCGAATCGACTTCGCAACGCTGGAATTTTCGCTGTCCATGACCGACCAATTCGGAAACAAGATCTCCGACACTTTAGGCCAGGATTACTCGCTAGCCATGAGGGGCCACGTTGAATCAAGAGCCAGGCCGTGATCAATCGGTGCCCCGAACTGCAGCACGTCGAATGTCCAACGGAGGAAGTCTGAATGCAACTCCGTTCGCAGGCCCTGGCCGAAGTTGAATCGGCTAGAATGTGTCGTATTGGGGGTGAAAAGAATGCAGCGTTGAAGACCCACGGCGACTGCCCGCCGTGGCACGTCGGTCTTCAACCGGTCGTGCCGAGCTGGAGCCAAACGGACAATGTGGGGTTAACTAAGTAGCGGATGCGGACTGAAATGTTCGAGTTAGACAAGGCGACACCTGCATGTGGCGCGGAAGTCCATGGTCTGGATTTGTCGAGCCCGCTTGACGAGTCGACCATCGGGCATCTCAAGACAGCACTGTCGGAACACTGCGTGCTCTTTTTCCGGCGGCAGCAAATGACAGCTCAGCAGCAAAAAGAGCTGGGGCGCCGATTTGGTGAGCTACACATCCACCCAGCGTGGCCGCGGGTCATCGACGGCCATCCGGAGGTCATGGAAATCTACGCCGACGAACACACCAAGCGTATCGCCGGCGAAGATTGGCACTCGGATGTCTCTTGCGATCCAAAGCCACCGCTGGGGACAATTCTGCAGATGCTCGAAGTGCCGCCCGTGGGCGGCGATACACTCTTCGCGAACATGTACGCCGCATTCGAGTCGCTCTCAGATGCGATGCAACGCTTTCTGGAAGGAATGAAGGCTCTGCATGATGGCGCGCAGGCCTACCGCGGGCGCTACGAGGGAGTTTCGGACGAAGGAAAAGCCTACCCGCAATCGGAACATCCCGTCATTCGGACCCATCCGCAGAGCGGGCGCAAGGCACTGTTTGTGAATCGGATCTTTACGACGCGGATCCTCGACCTCTCCCCAAGCGAGAGCGACGTCGTCTTGCCGATGCTCTTTGAACACATCGGTCGGCCGGAATTCCAGTGCCGGTTCAAATGGGAGCCTGGCGCAGTTGCTTTCTGGGACAATCGCTGCGCTCAGCACTATGCGATTTGGGACTACTACCCACACCGGCGGCGCGGATTGAGAGTGACGATCAAGGGCGACGTGCCATTTTACCGTCCTTGAAACCGTCTGACATGGACGACGACGCACGCTTATCGCCTTGCCCGCCATCCGCATCACCTGGGGGCTCGACGCTCGCTAAACTCGCGTCTCGACCCCGGCCACAGATTGCGGATGCGAATGTCGCCAAGTTCGGCAGGACCGTGGCTATCAGGGATTTCATGGCAAGTCTCAGGATTCTGCATGCGGCTATTGACTCTTTACTCAATTGCATTATTGTATTACAAAATAATCGGTCACGAATCAATGGGCGGAGGCAGGGGGACTTCTCTGAATGCGTCGAAATCTCTGCGGACAAGTGGTCGACGACCTAGGGCGCCGTATTCTAGCGGGCGAGGTGCAGCCCGGAGAACCACTTCCTCAAGAGTGGACGCTGTGCGACCAGATGGGGGTCAGCCGGACAGTCGTTCGGGAAGCGATCAAGTCGCTCGCCGCCAAGGGATTGGTGGATTCGCGGGCCAAGCGCGGGACAGTTGTTCGCCCCTCGCGAGCGTGGAATTATCTGGACCCGGAGGTACTGCAATGGCAAGTTGGCGCGGACGCCGAGGGCCATCTGTTCCACCTCGTCGAGCTGCGGCGCACGATCGAGCCGGCCGCTGCGAGCATGGCAGCGGAGCGGGCGACCGAGGAGAGCCTGAAGCTGATTTCTGACGTCTTCGAAGACATGCGCCGCAGCGCTGGCAATGTGGAGGATTTCCTCGCGGCCGACATCCGGTTTCACGTCGAGATTCTACATGCAGCGGGAAATCCCTTCTTTATGCCGATTGCCAACGTCATAAGTACGTCACTTGAGTCCAGCCTACGCGTCACGAACCGTCAACCGGAGGATAACTATGCGTCCGTTCCGGTGCATGCGAAAGTACTGAAGGCCATCTGTGCTCGCAAAGCGAAGGCCGCCCAGGCCGCCATGAGAGCACTCCTGAATGACGCAGTCGGTCGAATTGAGAGCGCCCTGGGGCGTGGTTCAATGACTGCTGAGCGGTGAACTTGCCGATGGGTATTCCGATGATGAAATGCACTGGCTTGCTGACGAGCCTTCTGATTCTGACCGTGCCGGCGTGGGTTAACGCCTCGGGGAAGCAGTTGCCTACACAAGACGTCGACTTCAAACGCGACATCGCGCCGATTCTCGAAGTACGCTGCTGGTCTTGTCACAGCGAGGGCGAACAGGAATCCGGCTTGCAGTTGGACCGTCGGGCGAGAGTCTTGCGCGGTGGCGATACGGGTCTTCCGGCTGTGGTCCCCGGCAAGCCCGAGAAGAGCTATCTGATCGAAGTCGTCAAGCATCTCGATCCCGACATCAAGATGCCTCCCGATGAAGACAAGATTCCTGATGAGGAAATTGAGCTACTGGCCCGCTGGATCAAGCAGGGCGCCGTGTGGCCGGGACAAATGGACACGGAAGCGGAAGCAGAAGCAGACCACTGGGCATTCCGGCCTGTCACACGGCCGACTGTGCCTCAGACAATCTCTAGCGCCAGTCCTGTCGACAGGTTCCTGCTTGCCAGGCTTGCGAAAGACGAGCTGAAGTTCTCCCCCCCAGCCGCCGCGCAGTCATTGCTTCGGCGTGCGTCGATCGTGCTGACGGGACTTCCCCCAACTCCAGCGGAATCCGAGCAATTTGTCTCCAACTACAAAAGGAACGCGGAGGGCGCCTACCAAGAGCTCGTCGATCGGCTGCTCGAATCGCCTCACTTCGGTGAACGCTGGGCACAGCATTGGTTGGACGTCATTCGCTGGGCTGAAACGAACGGATCGGAGGCCAACCTGTATCGAAAGAACGCGTGGGTTTACCGCGACTATGTCGTGCGATCGTTCAACGAAGACAAACCCTACGACCAGTTCATTCGGGAACAGATCGCAGGTGATTCAATGGGAGTCGGCGAGGCCACCGGATTCCTGGTAGCTGGGCCGCACGTTCCCGCTGCAACCGTAGGTCAAGAACCGGCCGCAATTAGGCAAGCTCGAGCCGACCGTATGGATGAGATCATGCAGACGGTCGGAGCGTCCATCATGGGTGTCACTGTCGGATGTGCTCGCTGCCACAACCACAAGTTTGATCCGATTTCAATCAACGACTACTACTCGATGACGGCCGTGTTTCAGGATGTCGAGTTCGGCGGTCGCCACCCGGAATACTCACCGGATCATCCACTGCGGCAACGCGGTGCGGAACTGTGGAAGCAAATCCACCAGCAGCGAGAGCTTCTTCGGCCGTTCGGCGGCTGGGAGGAGAACTGGGGCGCCTACCGCGAACTGCACTTCCCGCCGACGACTACCGGAGCCGTGCGCATTCGGTTCAAGACGGTCAACGTCGGTCTGGATGAACTGGAAGTGCTTGGTCCGTATGCCTTAAACACCAACCTCGCTCACAAACGCCACGGGGCCAAGTTGTCCGGCTTTCCTGAAAAGGGCATCGAACGCCGCAACCCGATTCGTCGGGTTAACGACGGCGAGTATGGCACCATGGTCTGGCGTGCACGGGTCGAGAAGGACGCGAAGGAACGTCCATGGGTCCGTTTCGACTTCGCTCGGCCAGAAACCATCAACCGCCTCAGGCTCAGCAGCAACCGCGAGTACTTCTATGACACGGACTATCTCGCCAGAAAACCGTTTCTGCCGAGGTATGAGTTCGACATGGACATTCTCAAGAATGACGGTACGTGGCAGCCGTGGGTCGGCACTTGGCACGTCAACAAGAAGCTTAATGAAGAACATCCCGAGCGCAAGGCAGCCATCACCGAGATTCAACGTCTCATCGATGCTCTTGCCGAAGAGGGTCCACGTCCGAGTTTCGTTGGGCGATTCGTACGGCCGCAAGTGACTCGCGTGCTGCTGCGAGGAAGTCCTGAGAGTCCGCGCGACGAGGTCATGCCTGCCGGGCCAGCGATTTTTGGCGGCGAACTGGGATTGACCTCAGATATACCCGGACCGAAACGCCGCGCTGAATTTGCCAAGTGGATTGCCAGCGCTGAAAACCCGCTGACCGCTCGTGTGATGGTCAACCGCATCTGGCATCACGTCTTCGGGCGCGGCATTGTCTCCACGACAAGCGACTTCGGCAAAGCTGGCGCCGCGCCAACGCATCCGGAGCTGCTCGATTGGTTGGCAGCTGAGTTTGTTGATCCGACAGTGTCGACGGGCAAGCCGTGGTCCATGAAGTCCATCATCCGCCTGCTAGTCATGTCCGACGCTTTTAGACAATCAAATGAACCGGCTGCGGACGGCTTGACGCAGGATGCCGACACGACGCTGCTCTGGCGTTTTCCGCCAAAGCGAGTCGAAGCCGAGGTCATTCGCGATTCGATACTGCTGGCATCAGGTTCGCTCGATCGCAAGATCGGTGGTCGAAGCTATCGCATTCACAATGAAAAAAAAACGTATGCTCAGTGGGAGGTGACAGACAATCACGGTCCGGAGACGTGGCGACGAATGCTCTATCAGGAGCGCATGCGTCGTGTCGACGACCAGATGTTCATGGCCTTCGACTTCCCAGACTGCGGCCAGGTGCGAGCCCAACGGCCTGTTTCGACGACGCCTCTTCAGGCACTGAACCTAATGAACAGTGATTTCGTGATGGAACAATCGAAGCGTTTGGCCCAGCTAGCCTTGGAGCATGCGTCGGGTGACAAGGATGCCGCCGTTACGCGCTGCTTTGAACTGTTACTCGGCCGGCTCCCCGATGAAGATGAACGCCAGGCCTGTGCCGCAATCGCCCGAGAGAATGGCCTTCCACTCGTTTGTCGGGCGCTGATGAACTCGAATGAATTTGCCTTCCTGCCATAGGTCCACCATGACAAGTCCCGAACAGCTTTCCCTTCACGGGCGGCGCTTATTGGATCGTCGCAG
This sequence comes from Pirellulaceae bacterium, assembly GCA_965223305.1. Classification (GTDB taxonomy): domain Bacteria; phylum Planctomycetota; class Planctomycetia; order Pirellulales; family Pirellulaceae; genus CBDCWT01. The sequence goes on from CBDCWT010000013.1 coordinate 130,170, forward strand.
TTTTCTCGGTACGGCGGGACTGTCGACGGCGGGGCTCGCCCTGACCAGTCTGCTTGATGCTGACGGACTGCTGGCCGACGAGCCACGCACCGTCAGCGGCAAGACTCCCATACGCCCAGACGTCGATCCGAACAATCCGTATGCTCCCCGCCAGCCGCACTTTGACGTACCAGCCAAGCAGGTGCTGGTAATCTACCTGCCCGGAGCTGTCAGCCACGTTGACACATTCGATTACAAACCAGCACTCACGAAGTTGCATGGGCAGAAGCCGCCTGGGATTCCGGAAGTTACCTTCGAAGGCCCCTCTGGAAACATCGCCAAGCCGTTCTGGGAGTTCAGACCACGCGGTGAGACCGGCAAGATGGTCTCCAACCTGCTACCAAACCTTGCAGAGCAAGTCGATCATTTTTGCTTTCTCCACGCACTCACGACGGACACGAGCGCTCATCCGCAAGGTGAAAACTTCATGAACACCGGCTTCACAATGGAAGGCTTTCCGTCGTTTGGATCCTGGGTGACCTATGCACTCGGCACGGAGAATCAAGAACTGCCGGCGTTCGTCGCGATCAACGATCCGCGCGGACTTGCAAGAAGCGGCAAGAATAACTTTGGCAACGGCTTCCTCCCCGCCGCGTTTCAGGGAACCGATTTCAACGCGAAGAGTCCGCCCAACAACCTGCGGCGGCCGCAATCGCTATCCGTCGAAGAGGATCGCAAGACGGTCGATCTGCTGGCGCGGCTCAACGCCAAACATCTCGAGCGGTATCCGGACGACGCCAATCTCGCTGGGCGCATCGCCAGCTATGAACTCGCCGGTCGCATGCAAACGTCGGTGCCCGAGGTTATGGATCTCTCCGAAGAGTCGGAATCGACCCTGAATGCTTACGGAGTGGAAGGCGGCAGCGGCCTTCGTGGCCACTACGCGAGAAACTGCATCCTTGCCCGGCGGCTGGTCGAGAAAGGCGTCCGTGTCGTCCAACTCTTCAACGGCAGCGATCCGGCGGGCGGCAACGGCATCACCAACTGGGATTCTCATTCCGAGATTCTGAAGACACACGGGATGCAGGCGGAAATCATGGACCAGCCGACCGCCGCGTTGATCGCCGACATGCGGCAGCGAGGTCTGTTGGAACACACGCTCGTCGTGTGGGCCACCGAATTCGGTCGCATGCCGTTCCTGCAGTCCAACGGTACGGGTCGCGATCATAACCCCGACGCATTCACGTGCTTTCTTGCGGGTGCGGGCGTCAAGTCAGGATTCAGCTATGGAGAAAGCGACGAGTTTGGTTTCAAAGCCGCGGTCGGCAAGACCACGGTCTACGATTTCAACGCCACACTGCTGCACCTGATGGGCCTCGACCACGAGCGTCTGACCTACTATCACAACGGCTTGGAACGACGGCTCACCAATGTTCACGGGCATGTCGTGAAAGACGTGCTTGTGTGATGGCTCGATGCTCAAAAGCCGGCAGCGAAGTCGTGCGGCTTTTACGCTGGCATGCAGTCCGCCAAACTCTGGCGAGTTCGGCTACGCTCCAAATCAGCCGCTGGCGTTAGCCCACGGTTTTGACCAAACCGGCTGCTAACGCATTGCGGCTGATCTGTTTGACCGTGGGTTAGACTTCGATATCACGTCTATCGCACAGGGCGCCTACACCGTCGGCAACGTCACGCGGAGCGTGACGTCTACGTAGCCATCACGCTCCGCGTGATGAGGCATCGCAGGTAGCGTGAATTCTAAGAAGATCGACAAAATGACCCAGCGCCGCGACACCAAATCAGCTGCTGGGCGTTAGCCGGCGGTTCCCCCAGCGAACCAACGCGTAGCGTCCGGCGATTAATGTAGCAGGCACACTCCGTGTGCCGTCCGCCACAAGCAGAGTAACGATACGTGAGCAAACGGCTCGGCAGGAGCCTCGCCCTCCCGAACGCTGACTGACAACCTCAGATTTCTGCTCCTGCTCCTGCTCCTGTCTCCTGCTCCTGCTCTCGTCTCCTGCTCCTGCTCCTGCTCCTGCTTCCCATTACCTCTCGGCTCGGCAGGAGCCTCGCCCTCCCGAACGCTGTACACGACTCACTTTTTCTCTCCGGCGGCGAACAACTTCTTGAGGAGAGACATTAGTTGGTTGTGATGATCGTGCAACGAATCATGCTGCTTTGCTAGCTCTTGATGCTTTTTCACGAAGTCTTTGTGCTGTTTGCCGAGTTTTTCGTGATCGGTATCATCACCCGAATCCTCGTGCGCATCGATTTCCTCTTCGTGATGGCGAGCGTGGTCCTCATGGGCACGGATCATCTCCGCGTGAATCTCCAGCTCCGCCTCATGTTCAAAAATCTTCGCCTGAAGCTGGGCCAGCATCGCAAGTGCCTTCAAGTGCTCGACCCGCCATTTGCTGTGTTCCGCCATCCAGCGATCGTGCTCCAAATGAGCCTCTTCGTGCTCCTTCTTCATGTTTTTGTGGCCCTCGTGATGGTCGCCGTTAGCCGCATATGTGAATACAAGAGCCGCGGCAAGCGTGATGACGAAAGTGATCATCGATTTCATGGGATTCTCCTTGAGAGCCAATTAGAGGTGGAGGGTTGCAGCTAATGGTTCGATCGACGCCATGTTAGACGACAGAGATCCGAAATAGAAGGTGTTGGTCACCGCTCATTCAATTCCTCCGAGCAGCAGCCTATTACGCAGGACTTTGAAAAAGCTCCGCGGCGGCAGCCCAGCAGCACACAGGGTTGGTCGGACCGCAAACAGTACTCTGGGCTGCACGCCAGCGGAGTGTCAAGATTTCACTGATACTCTGTACAAACTGCCCCGGTAGGATCTAGGATCACGTCTGTTCATGAACGTCCCTCTGGCTCTTGCTCGAAATTGATCGCGGCAGTGACTATACGCTTTATCGACAAAGGTAATCAGCGCTTTCGCTTCACGAAACTTGCCTGCTTGCATGTAGGAGTTGAGCGTATCAAGGCTGTAAAGCACTTCGTCGACACTCTCCTGCTGCGACGATTTGACTCGCCCAGCTCGTAACAAAACGCTCGTTGGGAGCTTTCTAGCATTGGAACGCCATTGCTCGAGCCTCCTTGCGGTCTCGGCAGCGTCCTCTTCCCTCACCGCGTCGTAGACATTGACGCGAACGTGATTCATGTCTTCGATTAGCTCGTCGGCGGAAGGGTAGTAAACGTAGAGCCCAACGCCCGCGAGGCTAACTGCGGAAAATACCCCAGCAAGGCAGAGCTGACGGGGAGAGAGTGCTGGATTCCACGCGGGAGTGGTTCGAGCCTGTGCGCCCCCTGCCGAAGGTGACGTCCAGCGCTCGACGGCTAGTCGGTCCGCCGCTCCACCGGAGAACAAAACCGGAAACGGCAAGACACGCAAGAAGGCCGATGCCGTAGACCTGATCCCGAGTCAACGACTGCTTTAGCTCTGAGTACACCCAGGAGAGGTTGGCTTGCTTGTGAGGAACGTTGGCTAGTCTCGTGAACGAGTCAAATGCGTGCGTGTTGATCCGCCATGGTAGCGTTTCCGTATACGACCGTGCGATCGGCTGTAAGACCAATGACGAAGGTTGACCCAACGAGCATCAGCACGAAAAACACCAAAGCTTTGGCACCATAGTCGCGCCGCAACCAGTTAGCGACACCGACATTCGCTCCTGCTCCGAGCACGATCAAAGCAAAAGCGCCGCACCCAACGAATAACCATCGCGTACGATATGGCCGAAGTGCATCATCACTTCAGTTGGGGTGACGTAAACGGGTATTGCGACCAGCCCCATGACAATCGGGGCGAACGGATTGTCGCGGGTCAAGCCTGTCTGCAGGACGCCGTGCGGCAGTAACGCACCAAGCGCACCGACTGCCAACAAACGCAAGTCCGTAGTCGATGAAAGCCGGTCCCACCAGCGCTCTCGGCCGCCGTGTCGCCGGAGACAACGAGCCTCGCCACACTATCTGCAGGTGCGTCTTCGCTTTCCTCCGTGATCGCATCTTGCCTGGCAGAGACCACTCGGTTCCAAACGAGACCGATTCCCACAGACACGCAGAATGTTCCAATCGCAAACAAGGCCAACATGCTGGGTTCGATGTGACTCAAGCCGTAGATAATCGAAACCGGATTCAACACAGGTGCAACCAGTACAAAGCTGAGTACGGTCCCGCTGGGAATGCCAGCCCGCCTTAGCTCCCCGCGCAACCGGAATCGCGCCTAGTGAACAGATCGGCAGGAGAATCCCCAGCGCCCATGCTCGTAGCGGTCCGGTCCAGTGCCCCACCCCAAGAATCGCTCGAACCCGTTTTGTCCCGACCATTCCCCGTAACAGCCCGGCGACGACAACTCCTGCCACCAAGAACGGCGCTGCAGCGACCATGGCCTGGGCGATTCTCAGCACGGCGCTCCAAAACGTGGTATCAAAGTCTGCAAACAGCCCACTATAGCCGGGGCCATCCGCGAGCAGCATCCAACTCATGGCGCTACCTCTGCAGTCTTCGTAGTGGCACCCACAAGTTCCGGAGGCCCGCGCCGCTCCGCATCGAAACTGAAGCTCGTTCTCTTACCGCCGAGCGTGACCTTCGGTACGACTACCGTGAACCGTCGGCTATCCGACAACGAATCCGGAATAGTCGCCGAGAACGTCGAGCTATCGCGCTGACCTGAGCTTGATCGGAAGACGATCTCCTGAGCCCGCAGGGAAGGGTCGTCGTGCCTGTTGATATAGGCAAGGACTTCCGACTCTTCGGTCTCCAACGACTGCAAACCTGTCTCGCTGTTGCCCATCAGCAAATGGAAGGAAATCTGCCCGGCAACAACCGGCATCACTTCGGCGTGAAAACTCGTCACTTCATCGGCGTGATGAGAGTGTCCAATCGAGACGATCTTGCCGCCCCGAATCGAATCGCCATGACGATGTCCGTGCTGGTGGCCGTGAGAATGGGCGCCTGTGTGACCGTCTCTGTGGTCGTGCCCGTGCCCGTGCCCAGAGTCGTGTTGATGCCCATGGTGATGCACGATATCGCGACTCGTGTCGGCCAGCGGCGTTGAGGGGTTCAAATCGCAGCCCACTGCGAAGATCACTAGGAGTTTCATCCCCAGCATCCAAACCTGTCTCATCGCGGCTACACGTCGATAATCCATCTTCTTCACTTCCTTTGATGAGCCTCATAAACAGGTACTTTGACGGAAGACAGGATCTCGTCGACCGTGGACGCCGCAGCCTCGAAGTCGCCGCACAACCGTACCTCTAACACGGGAAGTGCAACCTCCTGAATGTCGTCGGGGGTTACGAAGTCACGCCCCCGTAGGTGAGCCCGCGCCTGAGCGACTCGCTGCCAAGTAATCAAGCCTCTGGGGCTGAGGCCGAGAGTAACGTCCTTGTTCTCACGAGTGGCTTGTCCCAGATCGACGAGATACTCGCGCACCGACTCCGCCACAGCGACATTTGCGACGTGAGCTTGCAGATGTCGGAGTTGCGTGGGATCGATGACGGACTCTTGAGCCGATTGGTTATCACCAAGCGAACCGATGTTTGCCGCGAGCATTGACAGTTCGCTTTTCCGATCCGGATAGCCGATTCTGAGTTTCATGCTGAAGCGGTCGAGTTGGGCCTCCGGCAATGGATAAGCCCCGTGACTTTCAACGGGGTTCTGTGTGGCAATCACGAAGAAGGACTCACTAAGCGGATACGTGTGCCCATCAATGGTAACTTGCCGTTCGGCCATAGCTTCAAACAGCGCACTCTGCGTCCTGGGAGTTGCGCGATTAATTTCGTCGGCGAGCAAAACGTCTGAGAAAACGGGCCCATTTCTGAACTCAAACTCCCGAGTCTTCTGATTGAACATACTGAACCCTGTCACATCCGTTGGCAGCAGATCGGGTGTGCATTGCATTCGCGCGAAGTGGCCTCCGACGGCTTGAGCAATCGCTTTAGCAAGAGTTGTTTTGCCCAATCCCGGTAAGTCGTCAAAGAGCAAATGTCCTCTCGCAAGCAAACATGCAAGAACAAGCTCCACCGTCTCGTCTTTGCCAATCAGCGCGCAGTTGAGCGACTGACGTAGCCCATCGATTGCAGATTGGTGCTGACAAGTGTTGGTTGCCGGCGCCTGTGCAGTGTCCGGGCTCGAGATTGCAGCTGTGTTCATGTTGAATGGCTCAAAGTTGTGGTAGTTGGGAGCGAAGCTGATGTCGCGATACGTTGGCGGCTGCTCGACACGCTTCACGCTGTGTCACTCGACTAGCGGATGCCGTGTCACGCGGCGCGTACAAGAGATGATCAATGAAGCAAAAGAACTCGTTCAAATCGGTGCAGCCGCCGCTGCGTGGCCTGGAAGTCAACGGCGCGTACCACTTGGCAAGCGTAGATCCTCGCGGGCGGCGTCGGCCCGCCAATCGGGCGCGCCATTCCAACAGTCGGATTGTCCAGAATAGACGTGCTCCGGGTGAACGAAGTGCCATCAGGTGGCAGACAATCGTGCCGACCAGGTCGAGCAACGCAGCGCGCCACACAGCTGCCCCCACGGTCGCCGCGAATGCCAGAGCGATAGGCACCCAATAGACGGAACACCATGCGATCAGGGAAGTGAGGAGCTGTGCCCCCCACTCACGCAGAGTCAGGTTCTCACTTGGTTGCGCATACCCGGGAGTCGCTTCGATGGTGACCCAGTTGTGCCCGTCAACGCAAACTTCAGCCCACACATGAACGTCCTCCGCCAGGACTGCAGTCTGACCGGCCCGGTGATCGTAGCGCTCAGGTTTAGCATAGAATCCAGAGACTAATCTCGTTGGACATCCGAGTGACCGGAGCATCAATGCCGCCGTTGTCGCGAACAAGTAATCGGGACCGCGACGAGCTTCGAGGAAGAAACCAACTGGATCATGGCAGTCATCGGGGACTACGACAGTCCTGTCGTGAACAAAGTCACTCCTCAGCCGATCCACAACTGCTTCAACCTGGTGCCACTTTCCCGAACGACCGCTGGCCCAAGTCCTGGCCAAGTCAGCCGCGTTCTCATTTGTGCAGTTCAGGTAGGTCCCACGCAGCGTCTTCGCTCCTTGAGACAGTGAAAGTGGAAGATTCTCCCGTGAACGTAGTGGAGCCAGGGTCAGTCCAAAAGATCGCAGATGGATGACTGTAAGCTGGGGGATGTGCTGCCGGCCGCTCATCTCGACCATGCCGTCTTCGGTCCACTCAAAGAAGTCGCTTCGGTCAACAAGGTCGATATGGACCGCGGCAAGGTTCGGTGAAATGGGGACGCGATTCGTCTTTAGGTTGATCACCTTGAGTGAGTGGAGCTGTTCGCCACGAAGCACGGTCGCCGTCCCTGGACGCCTGAGTTGCACCCAAGGATGGCCGTCGCGCGTCTTCAACGTTGGCTCGTAAGGTTCCTTCCACTCCAACCGTTGCTCCCATGTCGTGCCGTTGAACTCATCATATGACTCCAACGAGAGATGGACGGGCGTTTGCCCCACGACGTAGAACATGGCAGGCGCGTCGCGATCCTCCAGTTGCTGTCGACGGCGCTCGGCACGACGACGGAAGGTAGAGAATTCTCGTCCACTGCGCTGGCTCTGCGCGATCCGTTCGGTGGCCTCTTCACGGTCAGGACTCGCCAACGCCACGGACCGCTCCTGCTTTTTCTTCGAACTTCGTGGCTCGCCGTAGGTCTCATCAAACACGTCATAGAGCGAGGGCATTTCTGAGTCGAGAAACAGCTCGCTTTCGACCGCACCGAAACTCAGCGCTTGATCGTGGGCGGCGACGAGATCGTCACCGTCCCCCACACCGGACCGTGCTTGAGGGTCATTCCAGCGATTTCCCCCGGAGGTTGGCATGAAACCTCGCAGGCTGTGGGTTGATTGCTTGAACGTGCCTAGAATGACCGCGACACCGATTGCCACCAAACCAGTGGTACCAACCGTGAAGGCGCGTATCGGGAGTTTCCGTTCCACGGTCGACGCGATGAACGAGCCTTCGAGACGCTCCCAGTGAGTGCCCATCAGCCACCAGAGGCCGGAGATCCCGTAGGCACCAGCCAGCACAAACGCGAGACGGCTAGTTGTGATCGTCGTCGCGAAAAGCAACAGCGAGGCGCTAAGCAGTACAGACGTACCAGCCATTCGCGGTAGGTACGAGAACGCGGCGAGGACGATCGCAGCGAGCAGGACGCCGTTGAGCGCTGCGATCTCTAGAGGCTCTGCGCCGCCACCAAACAGTCGCAAGCAACATTCGTAGACGAACGGATAGCAGACCGCTGCGATCAATCCGATCGCTACACCGCCCCGACCGAGAGGTCGTCGCGTCGGCATCGCCCGTAGCATGACCCACAAACCGACGGCAAGTCCGAGCTCCGCTGCGATTCGTACGGCCAAGCGACTTGGAGTCATCGACGTTTCGAATCGCACAATGGATAGATTCACACCGGCGGTAAGCGCGAGCAGCAAAGCGTCGAGGCGCGGTGCGCGGGGATTCTCTACGCGCTCACCGGCGAGCGAGCTCGTTTCCTGGTCCCACGTTGTGTCAACAGGGTAACTAGCCGATGACAGTGCCATGGCAAGCACGCTCCCATTGTCGACTGAGTTCCGATGAAAGGGCCACCGTGCCGCGGACACTGATCCAAGCGTCAGAACCACCGCCCTCTCGCTGCTCGTCGCCGATGAAGATGAGGCGAGTCTGCCCCTTGTCCCGCTTGAGATATGAGTTCACGGAACCCGCCGCAGTCACGACGAATTTCGCCGCGTCAACAGAATCGAGAGACGGTGACATCACCGGCGGATCAGCTGCGCTAAAGTACGCCAAACGATCGAGCAGACGGTGCAGTCCGGCGATTCCCGGATCAAGCATCATGTCAATGTCACCAAGCACAAACCGGACGCGTGTATGATGCGAGTGCAAGGCGCGAGCGACGCTGGCGGAGACGCGTATTGCATTCTCCAGGTCTTCTTCGCTCCGTGCCAGGAGCGCCTCCAGGTCGACATTGACAATCGCGATTGGCAGTGCACTGGCCTGCCGCTCTCGGACAATGAACAAGTCACGCCGAGCGGTGTGAGCCCAGTGAATGCTGCGCAGGCGGTCGCCATGGCGGTACGGTCGGACGCCAAGTGTATCGCCTTCGTCACCGGGACGATCGAGCCGCATTCCGAGCACATGCGGAATCGTGCCACTTAGAACGGGTATCGATTTGAGGCGAGCGGCGTGCGGCCAAACCACCAGCGGTCGATCAACCGTTACCGGCCGATGTGAACAAAAGATCCCAAAGGGAAATCCCGTCGCCAGACGTGGTGCTGTGGCAGGGTAGATCCCTCGACGCCCAGGACGAAACGCACAGTGAAACTCGGACCGTGACCAACCAGGTACACGAGCAAGCGATGCGACGGGCCGCGAACTGTCGTCAAGGCCTTCGAGGGTGAGCCCCCACAGAGGCCAAGGCCACCGGTTCTCGATGGACAGCGTTACTTGAGTGGAGACCTTTTCACTGCAGCGTCGTCGGTCGAATTCCAGTGACGGAATGGCGCCGCGGATCGCGACCCATGGCCACACGACACCCATGAGAATCACGACGACTAGCGAAGAGAAGATAATCCACGCCTGCGGTGCCAGGAAAACTGCCACGCTTGCAGCGGCGGCGGCACCAACCACAAACCACCCTATCGGTTTGCGCAACCAGTAGACGTAGCGGTTTGCCCAAGGGCAGAAGTCGTAATTCGCCAACCGCGTGGTGGTCATGACTGCGGAGCGCAGCCATGCAGTTACGGCTCGCATCGAATTCCTCGCTTGCAGATAGACCAGCAGCTCCACGCCGACGTTGTGGCGCCCGCGGAGCAAGAGGTTAGAAGTGAGTTCCAGACACCCCTACAGGGGCGGGAAGTCACGCCAAACTGAAGCTAGGCCAGTGTTGGCGGAGCACGTGGTAGCGTGATGCGCTCCACGTCCTGGATAGCTGGAGAAATTGGGAGCGGCGAATCTACGAGTCGAGGTGCGTTTGATGTGCAAACCTCGCTGACCGCTTCGCACAACTGTGCTTGCGCGAACCACTTGCAGATTTGGCAGTCATGGGTCGCTAACAGATGCCCGGAAGGCCCGTTGTCAGCCGTTGAAGTGTCCGGCGTCGTAGCATGTTCGTGCGTGTGTCCGTCGCACCCGTGAGAGTGAGCGCCAAGGGAATGATGCGAGCCGGAACAGCCATGACCATTGCCTGGGAGGAAATGCAGCCCGTTTCCCGCGACGACGATCGCGAAATAGAAGGTCAGACAGAGTGTTCGGGCACGTCTAGCCATGATTGAATTTGGAAACACGTATCCAACAGTCCGACCAATCTTGTTTCTAATCCGCGTGGTGCATGGTGTCAATACACTTTGCCTTGCCGCCAGCACCGGCCCCTCCTACGAATCCTCGAGCCGTTCGGTTCGAGTCGCCGACACAAGCGAGAATCATCCACCGCTCGACCTTCGCGCTGCTGCCGCTGACAACAACCTCGAAACTGCCAAAGAAATCCTGGCTGCCAACCCAGGCATCTTGAAACCAATCCGATTGCGGGCACGGCTGGTGCTACGGTTGGCGGCTAGCGGCCTGTTGATTTTCTCAACGGGCTGCCGCATCACAGGGATGTGATGCCAAAATACCCGGTAGTATTCCCTCGCGGTGTCCCGATGAGAACAGCCGAAAATCCGACGAAACTACCGCAGGTTACGCACTGATCTCCTTCACGCGAATATTCCGCCAACGGCTCACGGCTCCTTTGGCCCACTGGTTCCAGCCCTTCCTCGGGTCGTTGCTGTGAACCTCGAGACCGATGTGGCCGCGGCTGCCCACACGTTGCTCGATGATGGCAGGATCGTATCCGGGAATGCCGGTGTCGGCGGTGTCGAGGGTGCCAATTTCGAGATCGTTAACCCAGGCGGTCAGGACAGGATTGGCGCCCACGCAGCGAACGCGGAAGCGGTTCCAGCCGTTCAAGTTCCAGACTTCGCGAAACTGCTCGTAGGTGGCCGCGCCCGAGACTTTGGCATGAGGAAAGTTGGATTCGATCGTGCCCTCGCGGAGATTCTTCACCTTGAAATCCTCGTCCATGTCTCCGTCGACGACGACGGGTGCCGCGAGGTAACTGCCGAGACCGTTGGTGAAGAACCCGCCGATACCGCCGTTGGGCCGGTGGTCGCAGAGCACCTGGAACCCGATCGTACCAGCCTTGTGCTGGCGTACAAGCACGCCGGTGTCGGTCTGCCAGTCGGGACGCATTTCGTATTCGAGTTCGAAATCGCCGTACGTGTCTTCGGTCATCAGGTAGGCACCGAGACGGCTGCCGGGAGGATCCTGGCCACCGACGATCGCCCCATCGACCACGCTCCAGTCTCCCAGATGGCGATAGGCCTCGCTGTCCTGCGAGCGGTGCCACTCCAACGCCTTTTGAATGGAAGCTTCGACAGCTTCGGATGTGTGGGCCTTGCCCAGGGCGCCGTGGACGTAAATGCGGGGGACTTTCTTCCAGCCGTTGAAGGTCGTTCCGTCGAAGATCGACTTCCATCCTCCACTCGTTTGGGCGTGCGCCGAACAGAGCGAAGTGCCGGCTGCGGCGGCGAGGCTGTACTGGATGAATTGTCGTCGGGTACTCATGAAATAAGGATCCTTGAGTTGAATTCGTGGCTCGTGGGCTGAACGACACTTACTACTTCTATGTGTGACGGGCTACTTCTATGTGTGACGGGCTGATTGACATACACCAAAATGCTGCCGATCAGCCGTGCGTGGCAATGTGGTACATCTGATCCGCGCATGCCTTGATTGCGTTTTGAAGGTTGTCGTAGCGGACACCTTTGGTACCGACCAGGCCGGTGTGCTGGCGACGCGTGCTCCAGGGATTCTTCAGCGTTGCATCGATCAGTCCGCAGTAGTGCCAGCCAATGAACTCAGGTCTGGCGAAGGCCTTGTGGAAGAACTCCACGGTCCACTCGATGCGTTCTTCCATTGAGTTGGCGATAGGACCGAACGGGTTCGGCATCTCGTCGGCTTGACGCACCATCGTGAACGCGGAGTCGCCATTGATGATCGGCTTGTCGATTCGCTTCGACCACCGATCGAGGCCTGGTTTCTGGACCTCGTACTTGGCGTACATCTGATAGAAGATGACATCGGTGAACCGGCTGGTCGTCCGGACGACGGTGTCTACGGAGTCCGTGTTCGCGTTCAGCTTGTCACCGACAAATAGGTGATTCGTATCGTAGCGACGGATCGCGTCTCGGGCACACTCGTAGTACCGGGCGACGCACGCCTGAAGGAATTCGACGTTGTCATGCGTTTCACTGGCGTTGGAGAGGTCTGAGTCGAGCCGCCAGTTCTCCGCCGCAGCAAGGGCATCGAATGAGTCGAACGACGTGCTATAGGTCTCGTTGAAGCCGCTGATGTCGCCTCGGTACAGTTTCTTCATCAGATTGACGTACGCCTGTTTCCCAGGCGCGCTCGGACCGAGATTCCGCAGCCGACGAGGCCAACCGATACTCCGCGTGGGCCGCCGTTTTCCTCCGATCACATCGGTGCGTTCCCGACAGTCTTCTTCGGTGAAAAGTGGACAGTCGGTCATGCTGTAGCCGAGCAGATAGGGATCGCTGCGAAGCGGTGCGACGATCTCCTGGGCGAGCTTGTCACAATGTTGCTCGTGCTCGGGCGCGAAGATGTCAACGAAGCGTTCGTCAGGGATAACCGGGTGCCAGTGCGGAATCTCCACTGTGCGGAATGGCTGCATATACGGCATCGCAGGCGCCGGTGTGTTGGCCACCGTCAGGTCGCAGTGGACACCGACGGTGTTGATCCCAAAATCCTTGCACGTGGCGAGAAACCATTCGCGAAGCGCCGGCTTGAACTGCGAAGCATCCTGGAGGTTTTCAATCCCGAAGATCTCTTTCCACGCGTCGCGGTTATGCGGCAGCCGCCAAAGGCCAGGGTGAAGATGGTTGATCCCGAAGCTCAGAAAGGCGTTCCCTTCGGGAGTCACCAGCCACCATCTCTCGTCCTTTTCCAGCCTAAAGAATCCGGTTGACTTGAACTTCTTGCCGGTCCAACCACCGAACTTGTCCCGCTCGGTGGCATCCATCGCTCTCAAGTTCGAAGCAATACCACCGGTAGTAGCGGCAGCCAGGAGTGCTTTAAGTGTATCCCGGCGATTCATGCTCTCATCTCCTGTTGCTCTATCACGATCTTGAGTGGTGACGTCCAGAACGGAGCTCTCATCAAGCGGGCAACCTGTTTGTTAACCTCGAAAGCTTGCTCAAACGCTAACGCGGTCGCCGATATTCACCGATTCTCATTCGTCACTCAGTTTCTTGGTCCTGGTGCTGGTCTTGGTCCTGCTCTCTGGGAAGTGGTAACGTTGCAGGTTCCAGAGCAAGAGCAGGACCAGCACCAAGCAACAGAGCAGGACCAAGACCAGCACCTGCAAGAGCCCAGCTGATTTTCACGAGCGTCGACCTATCCGGCGAACTCCAGGCCGCGCATGGTACCTGTGGAGGAAGCGAACCTGTCAGTCTCGATGTTCATCCTCTGCAGCATGGATACGAAGAGGTTTGGCAATGGATAGTTGCGCTGCGTATCGAATGCCAGGTGTTGTCCGTGCCTAAAGCCGCCTCCCGCGAGCAGGGTGGGCAAGTTCAGGCACGTGTGGGCATTCGCGTTGCCCAGGTTGGATCCATAAACAATCATCGTTCGGTTTAGCAGCGGTTCGCCTTCTTCTTCAACCGACTTCAGCTCGTCGAGCAACTCGGCCAGAAGCTTCATGTGCCACTGGTCGATAATCTCCAGTTGCTTCAGTTTTTCCTCCGACCTGCCGTGATGCGATAGGTTGTGGTAACCGTCGCTGACGGCTTTCCCATCGACTGCGATGGCCGGCGAATTCACGCTGTCTAGGAGGAGAGAAATGACGCGCGTCGAGTCGGTCTGAAATGCCAGCCTGGCAATCTCATACATCAGCCGCACTTTTTCCATGTAGTCGCGGGGACTTTGAGGATCGAGCGGCACGGGAACGTCGACTTTTGGCTTGGGCCGATACTCCCATTCCTTGGAGGCTTCCAACCGTTTCTCCAGGTCGCGAACGCTGGTGAAGTATTGCTCGAGCCTCTGCTGATCAGCTCCTCCCAAATCTCGCTGAAACGCCTTCGCTTGATCACCTACCGTATCCAGAATGCTCTGACCTAGTTCCATCTTGCGCACTTGTTGCTCTGTCTCTTCTAGGGTGCCCTGAAAAAACATGCGCTTAAACAAATCGGACGCCGACTGCTCGCAGGGAATCATGACTCCGGACGCCGTCCAAGACAGGCTGCGAATTCCCGTGCTTACATTGACCCCCAGTGTGAATGAGGGAAACCGGGTTAGAGGGCCAATTTGCTCGGCCATCAGCTGGTCGAGCGAAATCGTATTGCGGAAGCCCCCGCTAGCTGGGTGCGGTGCGGCGGTGAGAAAGCAATTATCGGCCGGGTGACCTCCATCCACATCGGGATGCGATACGCCACTGAAAACCGTGAAATCCTGGCGATGCTGGCGGAGGACTTGCAGATACGGCGAAAGCCGGTAATCAGGGCCCGTTTCTTTCGGGAAGAAAAGATCGGAGAGAAGGCCAAGGTTGTTGCAGATGGCAAGCATGCGGCGCGGTTTGTTTTTCTGTGTGGCCTGCTTCGCTGCGAAGGCGGGCCGCATGGCATCCAGCAGCGGAAGCGACAATGCGACACCAGCACTGCGCAGCAAGCTGCGGCGAGAGAGCGGCTGCCTGGTGGACACAAAGGGGCTGGATAACTGAGTTAGCTTGTTCATAACGATTCAGTCTACTTGTTAAGGAACAGCTCGTTCTTCACGAGTTCGTGGATGAGCGTGCGGACGCCGTAACCGCTCGGTTCGCTCTTTTCTACAATAACTTCGATTTGCCGGCGATCGGAAAACCGATTCGGCGCACCAGTAGCGTAAATGGCCAGTCGTTCTACGAGGTTTCGCGCCAGTTGCTCCTCGTCGGACAACAGAAGTTTCTTCAATTCGTCAATGTGCTTGAAGGCTCGACCGTCGGGAAGCTGACCGGAGGCGTCGACAGGCAGTCCGATGCGGTAGCGAAATCGGTATCCGTTATGCCCAACGCCTTGAACCGGCTCTCCCTCCCCTTGGCTCGTCGTCCGGTAGCGATCGCGCCAACCACCCATGACGTCGAAGTTTTCCAGGGCGAACCCTGCAGGATCGATCTGTACGTGACATGCGTTGCAGCTCTCTTGGGAACGATGAAGCGACAACTGCTCCCGGATGGTTTTGGCTCCCCGAATATCGGGTTCGATCGCTTGAACCGAGGGCGGTGGCGGAGCAATGTGGTGGCCTAGGACGCGCTCCATGATCCAGGCGCCTCGGGTTACCGGAGAAGTGCTCGTGCCGTTAGCAGTCACTTTGAGAACGCTCGCCTGAGTCATCAGGCCGCCTCTCGGGCTATCGTTGCTCAGTCCGACCGGCCGAAAGTGAGCGCCTCGAACGTCTTCTATCTCGTAGTGAGTCGCCAAGCGTTCGTTGATGATAACGAAGTCTGAGTCTACCAAATGACGGATGCCCAGGTTGCCCTTGATGAGCTCCTGGAAATAGAGTCGCGTTTCCTCCGTCATGGACTCTACGAGCGCATCGTCCAACTGGTATTCAGGATAGAGCTCCAGATCGGGGCTGCTATCGGCCATGTGGCGCAGATCCAACCAGTAGTCCAAAAACGCATCGACGAATCGGCGAGATTTGGGGTCCGCCAATAGACGTTCCACTTGTTGGCCTTTTATCTCAGGACTGAGGATTTCTCCCGATTCCGCAAGCGTTAGAAGCTCCTCATCTGGAGAGGAATTCCATAAGAAATAGGCGAGTCGTTCCGCCAAGGCGTAGCTACCAAGCCGCCCCTCAGAGGCCTGTTGATAGATAAACCCTGGCGACGCAAGCACGGCGGTGTAGCCGGCGATCATGGATTCGGTGAAGCTGTGCCCATTGGCGAGCGCGTCAAGAATCAAGCCCAGAAAGCGACCATGATCCGCTTCGCTTACCGGGCGGCGATAGGCGTGCCGGAGAAAGTTCTTCAGCAAGCGGTCCGCGTCCTCGGACGGGCGTCGGCTTTCGACGAGAACGTGCGCTCTGGGTGGCGGCATATTGTGGGCATTGTATATGCCGGCGAGGACGTCCCGTTCTTGTTCCGCGGCAGAGCTCGAACGTTTGTAATTCGGATACTCCTCTATCTCGTAACTGTCCGTTGCATTGGCAGGGTTCGCAACCGTCTTCAAATCCCCGAACAGCAGTTTGTGACCGGGCGGAGGCCAGCTCTCGAACAGGGGTCCATCCACTTCCATCCACTGATAGGCAACTCCCGGCATGCCGTCTTCTTCTAAGAGAGGATTCTCGAAGTCTGGCGGGCGCGACCGGACCAGTCGGCACGCATCGGGTCGAATCGTCTCTCCTTCCTTCAGCCAGACTTCAATCTCCTGCACGGAGGGTTCCGGTCCAAAGTCGAAGTGACCCAATCGTCTCAGGGTCCGGACCGGAAAGTCAGAGTAGATGGTGATCGGTTCAGTCCGCCGGCCTTGCGTGACCATTGAAAAGTCGGGGGCCATCCAAACCGTGTATCCTGCGAACTTAAGCCGATAGCGTCCGGAAACCGGTGCGCGAAATTCGTCGAACTGAATCTCCACATGCTCGTAGGCGCTCATGACCGTGACTACGGCCTCCTCGTCCTTGCGAGCGGGGTCCGAATGATGGCCGGGAAGCGGACGGATGAATACGCCTTGCTTGTCAGTCCGCTTAATATTGAGATCATTGCGCAACTCGTATCCCAACACCGGATAGGTTCTTCGAATGGCCGGCCCGTTGCCCCTGGTGAACTTGAGTTGATCCCACGTGTAGTAACGCCGTCGGAGTAGTTCCGGCTCTTCCACCTGGGTAATCATCGCTTTCCGCAACGCGCTTTCGGCTGTGCGCAGATATCGAGTCAATTGGACGTGCGAAACGTCGAGCGCCTCTCCTGATTTATTGAAGCCGTGCGCTGCTCGATCCTCGGGCAGCGAATCCTTGATCTTCAAATAAGGAAGCGAGAGTAAGTCGCGAACCGAGTTCTCGTACTCGTAACGGTTGAGCCGCCGTTTGATGGACCGGCCTGTCTCAGCAAGCATCCGGTTCTCGGTCTCAATGATCTGCTCCGCGACTGATGCCAGAAATCTGTTCAAGCTGGATTCGTCGAGACGCGCCTCCCCGGCTGGAGGCATCTCGCCGGCCTGAACTCGGTCATGTGCCTTGATCCAGGTCGCAAGTGAGTCTGGTGTGACGGGCTGCTTGGCGAGAGACAGCAAATCGAGATTGCCTTCCTTCAACTCACCGTTATGACAAGCGACACAGTGCTGATCGATGATTTCCGTAGTTTCGGACGGCAAAGATTGAGCACTGCACTCCAGCGCCATGTGGCTCGCAACCAGGCAAAGACAAAGGACGCGGTTTGCTGAATCGTATGTTCTCATGGCAGACAATGAGTTTTGCGACTGATTTCCGCTCGGCTGTCGGCCTGCCCATTCATGGTAGAACGCGGCCTCGTGGACGCGCTCCGGACCGTAACTCGTCGTATTTGATCGCGCTTGGAAGATCTCTGGGAGATCTGGCCATGCGTGTCTTCCTGCATTCTACATGTTCTACATGACTACTTCCGTCAAAGGCGAAATTACCATGATCTCGTGAGAGATTTTTTTCGAGGGTGGCGGGCTCGAAAACCGGGGAATTCAAGACGAGGTCAGGGATTTCAGAGGTCGATTTCTGCCGTGTATTGACAGCCAGCGGCCGGATTCAATTCGCGGCTGACGATCGTCACGCAGCTTTCTTCACTCTCCCTTCGGGGCCCTTCGGGGGGAGTCGGCCCGAAGGGCCGGAGAGGGGGGGCACGCCGGACGCTATGCGTCGGTTTCGCTGGGGAACCGTGGGCTAACGCCCAGCGGCTGATTTGGAGCGTAGCCGAACTCGCCAGAGTTTGGCGGACTTCGTCTTTCTTCACTCTCCCCCCGGGGGGAGTCGGCCCGAAGGGCCGGAGAGGGGGGACACGCCGGACGCTATGCGTCGGTTTCGCTGGGGAACCGTGGGCTAACGCCGGCTAACGCCCAGCGGCTGATTTGGAGCGTAGCCGAACTCGCCAGAGTTTGGCGGACTTCGTCTTTCTTCACTCTCCCCTCGGGGAGAGTCGGCCCGAAGGGCCGGAGAGGGGGGCACGCCTCGGGGCGATCACTCTCGAGCCAACCCTCCCCGGACGCGACGCGTCCGACCCTCCCGCGAGGAGGTCGTGCAGCTTCTAACTTAGTGCGTGATTTCGTCTTTCGTCACTCTCCCCTTTGGGGAGAGTCGGCCCGAAGGGCCGGAGAGGGGGGCACGCCTCGGGGGCGATCACTCTCGAGCAGCCCTCCCCGGACGCTATCGCGTCCGACCCTCCCGCGCGCGGGAGGGTGAGGTGGATGTCCGCTGGTTTGTGAAGCGCAAAAGCTGCACAGCCTCCGAGGGTGAGGTAGATGCCGGCAGGTGGTCAACACGAGGCGTAAAAGCTGTGTGAATTCTGCAACGCCTCGTTCTTCGGAAGCATGGTTTGCCGTTGAGGCGCAGCCTGCGCGCATTACCGACCACGACTTCCTGGATCGCTTCAAGAGCTACGGCGGCCGGCGGGGCGAGGTCCGGTGGCTTGAGCCAAAGCGCCATGACTTGATACCGGCTGATGACGGAGTGCATCAGCGACTCATGGAGGGCCGGGTCGAAGTTCTCTTCGAGCGCGAGGCGGCGCTCGTTCAGGTTTTCAATCTGCTTGGCGACCGTGGCCCGGTAGTCCGGATCGTCGATCTTTGCGGCTAGATCCTCGACGCTAGCCAACCGGACATCGACCGCCGCGAGCGCAGCCCGTTGCTCAGGAGTCAGTGTGTTTTGGGCACTCGACACCTGCTCGTCGGCGAACAGCTCCTTCGGCCCCGGCCCAGCCGCGATGAGGCCGATCGCCAGTACAAGAGTGAAATCTGTCTTTCGCATTCAAGTCAATTCCAACCCGCGCATCGTGCCGGTCGAGGAGGCGAATTTGTCGGCTGGGATTTCCATCCGTTGCAGGACGGAGACGAAGAGATTCGCCAGTGGATAGTTCTTCTCCGTGTCGAACGCGAGGTGCTGCCCGTGCTTGAACCCGCCGCCGGCGAAGATTACGGGGACGTTGGTGGTCACGTGCTTGTTGGCGTCGCCCAGGTTCGAGCCAAAGTAGACCATCGTCCGATCCAGCAGTGTCTCGTCACCCTCACGGACCGACTTGAGGCTGCTGAACAGCTCTGCCAGCAGCTTCATGTGCGCCTCATCGAGCACCTTCAGCTGGGCACGTTTCTCCTCGGAACGGCCATGATGAGATAGGTTGTGGTAGCCATCGGTGAAGCTCGTGCCCGGGATGGTCAGCGCCCGAGTAGAGACGCTGTCTAGCATGAGGGTGATGGCTCGGGTTGAATCGGTCTCGAACGACAAGCGGGCCAAGTTGTACATGATGTCGACTTTTTCCATATACAACGCTGGATCCGCCGGATCGACCGGAGCTTCCTCCTGCACGACCGGCTTTGGTTTCTGTTCCCAGCCGCGCGAGGCGGTCAACCGATTCTCCAAATCACGAACGCTGCTGAAGTACTGATCGAGTCGCTCGCGGTCGCGCACGCTGCCCTTACGCTGTAGCTCCTTCGCGTGTTCAGCCACCGCGTCGAGGATACTGCGGCCGGTGTCGAGCTGGCGGACCTGGGCTTCAACCTGCTCAGGTGTGCCCTGGAGGAACAGCTGCTTAAACACCTCGGAGGCCTTGTCCTCCGGTGGAATCGCGACCCCGGTGCCGCTGTAAGAAAGGCTCCGCGAGCGCGTGTTGACCGCGAGTGTAAGGGAGGGATACCGCGTCTGGATGCCAATCCGTTCAGCGATGAACTGATCCAGCGAGATTGTGTTGCGAAACGAGCTGCTACCGGGGTGGGGTGCTGCGGTCAGGAAGCAAATGTCCGAGGTGTGGCTGCCATCGACCCCCGGATGTGAGACACCGCTCATCACCGTGAAGTCATTCCGATGCCCCTGCAGCAACTGCAGATACGGCGACGGTGCGTAATCGCGGCCGGCATCAGCAGGAAAGAACAGATCCGGCAGTACGCCCAGGTTCTGGTTGATGGCCAAGAACCGCCTCGGGCGGGCAGCGGAGGGCGCGGCGTCGGCCCGGGCGAAAGGCACTGTCATCGAATCAAGCAATGGCAGCGCAAGGGCCACTCCGGTCCCCTTCAGGAACATGCGCCGCGAGAGTGGACGTCGTTTGGAAACGTAAGGCCCGCGGGAGTTGGAAGCAATTCCGGTCTTCATGATTGTTTGGTCCTTCATGCGCGTGCGTCGTTTGTCGCAATGATAACCCGGATTATTCATGAAGATCGTGGCGAGAGGTTGTAAGTACGTTCGTGGCAAGGAAGGCGAGCAATTCTTCCGCAGGCGTATTGAAGCAATACGTCGAGGGAGAATTGTGAAGCATGACGAAGCCACGGATGGACTTACGACCTCGCAGCAGATCGCTCATGAATTATTCGGGATAAGGTTCATCACCAGTACCTGGCTATTTGTTGCGGAAGAGATCGCTCTCCACGATGGCATGGACGAGGCTGCGGACTCCGTATTGATCCGCTTTGGTTTGTTCGAGAATTTGCTCGACGGCCGGACGATCGCTGAACCGGATCGGTGCGCCGGTCGCGTAGACCACCAGGTGCCGCGTGAGATTCCGCGCAACCTGGGCCTCATCCTGCAGAATCAGCTGTTTGAACTCACGGACGTCGTTGAACTTCCGCCCATCCGGCAACTGGCCGTGGGGCTCGACGGGCAGAGCGTAATGGAAATCAAACGGCCAGCCATTCTTGCCGAGGCCGAACTCGGGAACCTGATCCTTCGCGTCGCCGCGATAGCGATCACGCCAGCCTCCCATCACGTCGAAGTTCTCGAGGGCGAAGCCCGGTGGATCGATCTTATTGTGACACGCAGCGCAAGTCTTATCCGCGCGATGCTTGTCCAGCTGCTGGCGGATAGTCACCGCACCCCGTGTGTCGGGATCGACGGCCGCCACGGACGAGGGCGGCGGCGGCACGTCTCGCCCAAGCATCCGCTCGGTGATCCACTTGCCGCGAATGACCGGGGAGGTAGTCGTGCCGTTGGCGGTGACTTTGAGCACAATGGCCTGCGTCATCACCCCACCACGGACGCTGTCAGCGGGCAGAGAAACGCGCCGCATCGAGCCACCTTGCACGTGAGGGATACCATAGTGCACGGCGAGCCGCTCATTGAGATAGGTGAAGTCCGAGTCGATGATGTTACGCGCCGGCCGATTCTCTCGCAGAAGCTCGGTGAAGAACATCCGTGACTCGTCGAGAGCCGCTTCCGTCAGCGCTTCGTCCAGATAGTAGTCCGGGTAGAGCGTGTTCGAGGGTGTTGTGGCGTCGAGCTCCCGAAGGTCCAGCCAATAATCGAGGAACGCCTCGACGAAACGGCGGGATCTTGGGTCGCTCAGCATGCGCTCGGTTTCAAAATGAAGTGCCCCTGGCTGAGCCAGGTCCCCGGCATGTGCGCGTTCCAGGAGCGATTCGTCGGGAGGCGAGTTCCAGAGGAAGAACGACAGCCGTGAGGCGAGAGCGTAGTTGTCCAGCGGACCCGGCTCTTCCTCGAGGTAAAGGAAGGGCGGCGAGCAGATAACGGCGGTGTAACCGGCGAGCATCGAGTAGGCAAAGTCGTGCCCGTTCTTTAGCTCGCTCTTGATGACGGATAGGTAGCGCTGCACTTCGTTGTCCCGGACCGGTCGCCGGTAAGCACGGCCAATGAAACTGCGAAGCAGACGTTCTGCGTCCTGTTCCACCTGCGTCGAAACCACCTCGACATGGCAGTCCTCGGTGCGGACGACGCGCCCATACCCACCGGCGCCTTGCCCGCCACGGTTCTCATTGTCCGACAGGATTTGCAGGATGACTTCGCCCTTTGGGTTCCTCCGCAGCAGCAAGTCACCAAACAGCGTACGATAGCCGGCGGTGGTGGATTCGTCGTCAAGCGGACCCTCGACCTCCATCCAGCGGAAAGCAACTGCCGGCTGGCCATCCCGTTGCGCTAGCGGATTGCCGGCGGACCCCGGCCGATCCCGGAAAAAACGAGCGGCGTCTGTGACCAGTGCTTCGTTTTCCAACAGCGTGATGACACCGAGATCATAAACTGCAGGATCGGGCGTCAGGTCGAATTCACCTACCCGGCGAACATCGATCGGGCCCTGGGCATACACGGTGATGGGCTCATCGCGACGGCCCCGAGAAACATTGTCCCCATCGGGCGAATTCCAGCGCCCTCGGCGCGGTCGGTTCCGCTTCTTACCTTCTTCACCGAGATTCCCGGCGCTAACTCCATGGGGACCGGTCCAGATCGTGTAACCGCACCAACGCACCCGGTACTTGCCCGCGACCGGTGCGCGGAAGTTATTCCAGATGGTGTGAAATGGATGGTAATTGCTGCGATTCCAACCGACCGCTTCAAGCTCGCGGAGAACCGGGTCGCTGTCACCTACCGTCACGGGCGCTTCGCGAGATCGAACCTCGGGCTGGCCTTCAAACTCAAGCACTGGAAAAGTGCTCCGCTCTGGACTTTGGCGAACGAATCGGCCGTTTCCATGGTGAAACGTCTTTGTGAGAATCGGCTCCTCGCGTGCCCAATACCGCACCGTCCGTGCCGGCGAAAGCTCGTTCCGCAGCAGCTCGATGCCCATCACGTGGCGCATGGCTGTGTTTGCCGCCTTCATGTAACGCGTCATCTGCACGTGCGACACATCGAGCGCATCGCCGATCTTGTTGAAGAGCTCCGCTTCGCCGTCTTCGGGCAGGTCGCTCTTCAACTGCAGCCACGGCGCCTGCAGCAAGTCGCGCACGGCGTTTTCGAATTCATAACGATTGAGTCGCCGCTGGGTCGCCCGGCCTTCGCCAACGACGATCTGCTTCTCGGCGGCAATCAAGGACGCTGCTAAACCGCTGGTGAACGCAGCCACATCCACCCGGTTCGGCCGACTCTCCTCATCGGGAGGCATTTCGCCCGACTGAACGCGGTCGTGCACCTTGATCCAAGTTTGGAAATTCTCGGGATCGTCGGGCGCGAACTTAAGAGTCGTCAGATCAAGCCCGCCCTCGTTGTCCACATCGTTGTGGCAGCTTGAGCAATATTCGTCGGTGAATCCGAAGAAGCCGGATTCCGCCTGTTGCGCAGCGCACGGAGAAGGCCCAACCAGGGCTGCGACTGCGCCGGCCAGACAGCACAGCAGGCGCAGTGCAGCCGAACTTCGATGGCCGCCCTGAATCCGGGGGTGGCCAATATCGGTAGGTCGGGCGTCAGTCATGTGCTCGTTGCGGTGATCACAGCTGAGCGGCTCTCACGCAACTCATCGGATAGCCTGCTGTCATCGTGGGGCGAGAAAACCTGTGACATCTCTCACTTTTCAATCGGATCCAAGCGATACTTTTCATGGAGTTCCCGGTTACGGCTGAGCAAATCCGCGGGCAACTCCATGTCCAATTCGCGCACCATTTGCCCGACGGGTGTCTCAGGGTCGTTTGACCAAAAGATGCCGCGGTCTTCCGCTCTCGAATAGCGATATCCCACACGGTCTCCGTACTTGTCGGTGAACGACTTGCCATCTTTCAGTGTTGGCTGCCAGGTAAGCATTACGTAGTCGAGATCGATCTGTTCCACGAAGATTCCGTCATCACCGGATATCTCACGAATCCGGTGGCCCGTGGGATCAAGCAAGGAAGCATTGTTGCGCCAAGTGCTCGTGAGTATGAAGTAGTTGTTCCGCATGGCACGGAAAGCGGGCCTGATCTGGCCAGGCGATTGCGTCGGCCAAATGACGAGTTCGGCTCCCTTCCGTCCTAATGACTCCCAGCCTTGGTCGAAGAAAATGTCAAAGCAGATTTGGAAGCCGACTCTTCCGAAGTCGCAATCGAAGACCGGGAACTCGGTTCCCGGTGTAACACCACCTTCGAGAATATCTTGGTTTCGTCCGGCGACCGGATACACCTTCCGATAAGTCCCCACATGCTCGCCTTGCCGTCCTAGCAGCACCACGGCGTTCGAGAACAAGCCTCTCTCACGGTCATCGACTAAATAGAGCGGCACGGCGATGTAGCAGCCGTGCTGGCGGGCCTTGGCACCCATCATGTCAAGTACGAGACCTTCCAAGGGCAAGGAGATTTCCGCGGCAGACCCGCTCGCATTTCCGTTAATGGCCATCTCAGGCAACGCCGCGATATCTAGCTGTTTGCCCGGATAGCGTGTCTCCGCTCGAGCAGCCATTTGGTCAATGAAGTGACCAAGTTCATCCAGCCGCTGCTTCAAGCCGGGATACTCGTGAAACATGTTGTACATCAACGTGCCCACAATCACCTTTCGCGGCCCGGGCTCATAACGCGTCGGGCCTCGGGTCTGAGCGAACGCAGGCAGAGCAAGCATCGCTACGAAAACTGCTGCCAACGGAGCCGTGCGGCAATCGAACCATTGCGACATGAGATTCTCCCACGATTAGGTTAACGTAGTCGGTGTGTTTATCGTACCGACGGCGGTTGTCGGATGCACGTTCACGGTAACTCGGATCCACCTTCAAGAAACTCGACCAGGTCGCGGAGCTCACGGTCTGTTAAGGAATCAACCAGCTTGTCTGGCATGAAGGAAACTTGCAATTCCACCATCGACTCGATGTCATTGCGGTCGAACATGCGGTTCTGGCCGTTGGTGTCCCGCATTGCTTCCCTAGTGGACGACCGCAAGCGGATCCCGGTAAAGGTGCGGCCGTCCTTGAGAATGATCGTGCGAGGTTGGTACTGCGGCGCCATCTCGCGACTCGGTTCGAGGATCGACTGCAGCAACCGAGTGCGGTCTTTTTGATGGCTGACGGCGCTCAGGTCTGGACCGACGACGTTTCCGCGACCGCCGTGTCGATGACAGTTGGAGCACAAGGCCAGCCGGGCATGATGAAAGATGCGCCGACCGTTCTCGGCGTCGGGCGGTCCCTGGACCGTCTCGAGTGCCTGTAGCCACGCCTGGGTGTTCGTTAATGCGGGTCGCCCGGAGGTGAGTGATTCCGGAGTCAGCACAGCCTGGAACATGTCTGCCGATTCGGGATACTCTTCAGCGAGTGCAATCAGCGCGCGGATGTGCTCCGGTCGATGTTCGCCGGAGGACCGCATGCAACGCAGGGCTTCTTCGCGAACCACGCGATGGGCGTCATCCACCAGTTTCAGCAGTAATGAGGTGTGACGTTCCGCGAGGGCAGCCAGCCCCGCCACCGCTTCAGCCCGGAGCGTGGGGCTCCTTTCAATGTCGGTGGCAATTCCGATCAGTAGCTCCTGCGAAACCATGGGGTTGCCGGACAGGGTGCGGACCACCTCAAGCGACAGCGTCTCATCGTCCACGGTCAGAAGTCGCCGCAGATCGTCGAGCGTCAGTCCCTTGGGAAAGCTCCGCACTGGCGCACTGCCGTCTTCAGGCGCCGATAGCGACTGGCTTGGTAGCAAGCGGAGGGCGTACGCACGCAAACGTGGTGCGCTATCGGAGTCACGAACGCGGGCCAGCAGCATCTCCGGGTTGCGGACGCCTTCTTCAGGTTTTCCACTCAATGTGTTCCAGGCTGCAACTCCGGCTTCAAATCTCTGGTAGTCGAGGTCGCTGCGGCTGAGCATCTCTTCGACTTGCGGTAGTAGGGACTTCACCTTCTCATCTGCGATCCACCGCAGGGTCTCAAACTGTACGTCCGCGTCGTCGTCCGCCAGAAAAGTACTCGCCCAATCTGTCGCCGACACGTGGGCCAGCTTCAACGCCAAGACTGCCTGAACTCGGTCCCTTGCCGCCCATTGTGTCACCTCGGCCGCGGCCCACTTTGGCGCTTCCCGCGACAGAGCGCGCAAGGCCGCGTGGGAAAGAAACGGATCTTCCTCTTGGGCCAAGTGCATTAATGTCTTGCGATCCCGAGTGCCCCGCCCACCGCGCAGATCGGCCGCCAGGCGCGACTTCTCCGTTGGCGGATCCAGATCTAACTCGCCCAGCCAGCCCGCGTTGTCGACATCAACCTCGAGTCTCCACAAGCGACCGAAACCGTGTGCTTCGTAGCGGCCATCGACCCAGTCTGTGAAATACCAGACGCGTCGCCGGCCGCTGGCGGCATCTGCGGCGGCGATGCAGCCAGGTCGGAAGTACCGTCCGCCCTTGACCAAGGCGACTCGATCCGCTGCATAGGACGCGCCCTTTCTGCGAAGCCTAAAAAAATCAATCCGGTGATCGCTCCAGGAGGGCACGAGCAGCCCACGGCCTAGAGGTAACACGCCACAGGGCGCTTCGCCGGACGGATGGATCATGGGCAGCGTGCCGCGCAGTTCTCCGTGCCAACCGACGAACGGATGGTGCGCTTCTGGGCCGTACGTCCTTTGGTAGCCGTAGTCTCCACCTTCAACGATGTGCAGCAGTCGGCAGGGAGGCCTTTCGCCCGGGTCGTTCTCCGCGGTGAATATCTCTCCGTCCTCGCGGACGCAGATCGCGAACGGGTTCCAGAACCCTCGGGCGATGCGCCGCAAACGGCTCCCGTCGGCTGTGCAGCGGAAGATGCCACCCTCGCCGGTCCCTTGGACGGTGGCGCCGTCGGTTCCGGTCAGTTTCCACGGCTCGCCGCTGTTTGTCCCAATACCGAAAACCAGATCGCCATCGGGATGCCATGCAAGACCTTCAAGACCGTTGTGTGGATAAACGCCTGCGGTCTCTAGCACCGCGATGTTCTCTGCGGCGTCCGATTTTCCGTCGCCGTCGGAATCCCTAATCCGCAGAATCCGGTCCCGCTCTGCCAGATAAACCCAGCCGTCGGGGCCGAGTTCTAGGTCCATGGTGGCCTCGGTGGCGTTGTAAAACACCTGCCGATGTTCGGCCCGACCGTCTCCGTCACGGTCGGAGAAGACCAGGACCTCGTCATGTTGCGGGCCGACGTAATCGTCGGGTCGAAAATGGGTGTGCGTCGCCACTACCCAAATCCGGCCACGATCGTCAACATCGATGCCGGTCGGTGTTACCAGGCTGGGGTGTTCTGCAACGATAGCGAGCCGCACACCGGGCTGCAGCGTTTCAACGTCTGGCTCCCGCTCCATCGCGGCGAGAATCCCCGCCGAGGCCAGCCAATACGGAAACAGACACCATCTGGTTTTCTCCTTCATGGATGTTCTCGCTGGGGATTTGCAGGTGAGCCTAGAGATTTTCGCAGACAGGCACCATAGATTCAATTGCATCCGCCCCCGAACCGCATCAGGTCGTACCTCCCGAACAACGGGCGGAGCCGATGCTATAATCAGACCTCACTCGATCAGCTTGGGGTGTACAAGCGCCGGTAGAAACCTAATTCACCGTTTAACACAGCCGCAGCTAATGAGCACGACCTGCCTCGCGATCGCGTTACTAGCATCCCTCACAGCGAACGACGACCTTCGCTGCCTGAAAGCCGATGGAGATGCTGGTCCGCCGGACCAGCTTGTCTACCAACACCTATTGCGTGTGGCATCAAAAGCGCTGGACCGGCGTGATGCAGTCTACGAAAGTCTGGAAACGCCAGAGCAGGTTCAAGCCTATCAACGGCGGCTGCGGGAGTTCTTTGTGCGGCAACTCGGCGGCTTCCCAACTCGTACGCCGCTCAACTCGCATGTTGTCGGAAAACTCGGTGGAGACGGATTCAGAATCGAAAAGATTCTTTTCGAGAGCCAGCCGAACCACCACGTCACAGCGCTGTTGTACCTACCGACAAATGGGACTCGGTTCCCTGGAGTTGTCGTTGCGAGCGGGCACAGCAGGACGGGTAAGGCTGCCGGATACAACCAACGGTTTGGGATTGCCCTTGCGCGAAATGGAATCGCGACACTCTGCTACGATCCGATTGGGCAAGGAGAGCGATCACAAATCCTCAATGACCGTGGCCAACCACAGTTCAACAGCACAACTCGCGAACACTTCTTGATGGGTGTCGGATCGATCCTAGTCGGTACGAATACGGCAAGATACCGCATCTGGGACGGGATGCGGGCAATCGACTACCTATGCAGCAGGGAAGACATCGACCCACAGCGAATTGGATTCACCGGGTGTTCCGGAGGTGGCACGTTAACGAGCTACCTGATGGCACTCGATGAACGCGTGCAATGCGCGGCACCTGCCTGCTATCTGACGACGTTTCGAAGGCTGCTCGAGACAATCGGACCGCAGGATGCCGAGCAGAACATTTTCGGGCAGCTCGCATATGGGATGGATCAAACCGACTATGTGTTGATGCGGGCGCCGCGTCCGACTCTGATCAGCGCGACCACGGATGACTTCTTTGATATCGGAGGAACTTGGGAGAACTTGAGACAGGCCAAGCGACTCTATGCGCAACTCAACGCGTCAGAGCGGGTGGACGTGGTGGAGGCCGCTGGTGGCCACGGCGTTCAGCCGCAGAACTTGCTAGCCATCGTGCGCTGGATGAGAAGGTGGCTGCTGCAAATGGACGATGCCATCGAATTACAAGAGATGGTTACTCATTCGCCTGAGGAACTGAATTGTACCGAGCATGGGCAGGTACTTCGCTTGTCTGGAGAACGGTCCGTTTTTGATCTCAACCTCGAATGGGCGGCGAGACTAGCGGATGCCCGCAAGGAATTTTGGCAACGCGCATCGCCGGAAGAGGCACGCAAAATCGTGCGTGAGACCGTCCAGGTTAGAAAGTTGGACTCGATTCCAAAGCCGCGGATGGAGAAAGTCGGACGTGTCAACCGGGACGGCTACCACATTGATAAACTTGTCTTGTGGACTGAGAAAGGCCTGCCTATTCCGGTGCTCACCTACCACCCGGCCGATCCCGTGGACGACGCCTATCTATACCTCCACGGAGCGGGAAAAGTGGCGGATGGTGGAGAAGATCAGGCTATCGAACAACTCGTACGCGAAAGGTACGTCGTGGTAGCGGTCGACTTGATCGGCATGGGGGAGACCGCTCCGCAACAGCGCGACGACTTGCTGGGAGATTGGAAAAACTACTTTATCGCGTATCTGCTCGGCGAGTCACTGTTAGGACTACGCACGGAGGACGTGTTGACCTGCGGGCGGTGGGTTGCCGAATACGAGACGGACGATCGCAGGAAAGTGCATTTGGCGGCAGCTGATTCGGCGGGAATACCCGCGTTACATGCGGCGGCGTTGGAGCCCGAGTTGTTTGCTTCGCTACGACTACGCAACGCGCTATCCTCGTGGAGCAGCGTCGTGGGTGAACGGGTACCCGAGGGGGTTTTGACGAACACCATGCATGGCGTGTTGAGCAAGTACGATTTGCCCGACTTGCGTGAACTAGTCGAGCGGCAAACGGGCGTTGCGCCAGAAATCTCTCAGTAGCCGATGGCCGCGCCGTCTTTCCGTGGATCAGACCCGCCAAAG
Source organism: Pirellulaceae bacterium (assembly GCA_965223305.1). Taxonomy (GTDB): domain Bacteria; phylum Planctomycetota; class Planctomycetia; order Pirellulales; family Pirellulaceae; genus CBDCWT01. The sequence goes on from CBDCWT010000013.1 coordinate 159,650, forward strand.
TATCTGAGTGGGTTGTCTAACCGCCAGATCGCCTGGTAGCCGCCGTGTGCCGCGGTGCCTGGTCGAACGACATGCCCCATTTCGGCCAGCCGCAATTTAACACTGTCGTCGATACCACGTTCAAAAATCAGTTCTCCACCGTCGCTGGACTTTGCACCCCATGGACTCGAACTGCCATCGTGGGCAACCCGCGGTTGATCGCCAGCCTGTTGCGGCGACATGCCGAAGTCGATCATGTTCATCACGACTTGCGAGTGGCCTTGCGGCTGAAAGTCACCGCCCATCACCCCAAATGACATGACCGGTCGCCCCGACTTCGTCATGAAGGCGGGGATAATTGTGTGGAACGGGCGCTTGTGTGGCTCTAACCGGTTACGGTGTGCCGGGTCCAGTGAGAAACACTGCCCGCGGCTCTGCATCGGAAACCCAACCCCGTCCGGGCAGATCGCGGACCCAAAGCCGTGGTAGTTGCTTTGGATAAACGAGATCATGTTGCCCTCGCCGTCCGCTGCTGTGAGGTAGATGGTATCGGAGTCCAATTGAGGATCGCCGAAACGAACTTGAGTACGTGCTCGCTTGGGATCAATCAGCGTTGCCCTCTGTTTTGCGTATTCTTTAGTTCGACTGTTGCACTTCTATTGACGAATTCTAAGTGATTTCCTATTAGCACCTTCTGCTGTTTGTGGCCATGCCAATTCACACGGAAGGAGCGGTCGCATGGAAGCGATATACGAGACACGGAAGCAGGAGTTGTTGGATGAGTGCTCTGTGGATCCCCGGGTCTTTGAACAGGTGATACCGCGGTTGGAGCGGTTTATGGCACCCTTTGTCGAGAACTTGGTGCGTCGAGAACAAGTAGAGCATGCTCAGACGTTTGTCCAAGGCTTGCTTTCCGATCTCGATGCAAAGAACACGGAGTCGATTGCTTATCGTTTCGAACAAGAACGAATGCCGCTGCAATGGTTTATTGGTGTCTCCGGCTGGGATGATAAACCGCTGCGCAAAGAGCTGGTCCGCCAAGTGGGTCAGCAGTTGGGCACAGAAGACGGTGTGATCGTTTTCGACCCTTCCGGATTTCCGAAGTCGGGGAAGGGCTCGGTCGGCGTTGCGCGTCAGTGGTGTGGTCGCCTGGGAAAGGTCGACAACTGCCAAGTGGCCGTTTACATGGGATACGCGTCGAGCGAAGAGCATGCATTGGTGGATACGCGATTGTATCTTCCCAAGGAATGGACAAAAGATCCGAAGCGGCGAAAGAAGGCAGGAATCCCCAAAGGAACCCGGTATCGTACGCGACACCAGTTGTGCTTGGAGATGCTGCAAGAACACGCTGATCAGCTGCCACATGAGTGGATTGCCGGTGATGACGAGATGGGCCGTCCATACTGGTTTCGCCGCCGTTTGAACAACATGGACGAACAATACCTCCTGTCTGTCGCGTCGAACACTTTGATTCGTGATCTGCACGCCGACCCACCTCCGTATTCCGGTCGTGGCAGACATCCCAAACGTCCTTGGCTGCGAGTTGACAAGTGGGCTTCGTCTCTCAGCGACAGCGAATGGACGGAGATCGACGTGCGCGACGGCGCGAAAGGCCCACTGATCATTGAGGCCGTGAAACGTAGCGTTGTGGGGCGTACCGACAAACGACAAGAAGGACACGAAGAAGTATTGGTCGTGATCCGTTACAGAGACCGCGATGATCAAACTGTCGTCAAAACAGATTACTACCTTTCCAATGCGAACGTTGAAACGCAATTGAGTGAATTCGCACGTGTGGCAAAGGCTGAACATCGAATCGAAGAATGTATTCAACGAGCCAAGAGTGAAGCCGGCCTGGCGGACTACGAGGTTCGCAACTGGATCGGCTGGCATCACCATCAGACACTCTCGCTCATCGCCACTTGGTTCTTAGTCACGGAAGCCCGGCGGGGGAAAAAAATGGACGCCAGCGATCACCGTTCAACAAATCCAAGAGGGTGTCGCATCAATCATTCACAAACGATTCGAATGCGGTACGCTCTCCCACGTTCTTTGGGAAAGCGAGGAGTGGCTGAAGCGAAACGAACTAGCTCGCTTGTACCACTGGAAACGACGTAAACGATTGGCTCCCTTGAATGTTAACAAAAGACAAATCTAAAACAGTCGAATTAGAGATCAGCCAATCAACTGGTACGTCAGCGAATTCCATGTCTGCGTAATACTGAGCACGGTCCTCAAAAGCGAGCTTCTTTGCCTCGCTGAAGAGATGCAGGTGCTCTGCTGAGTTGGGTTCGAGCTCGCCGATGTCGAAGTTCTCCAATAGGTTAAGAATCTGCAGCGCTGCGATACCTTGACCGTTCGGCGGAATCTCCCACACATCCCAACCTCGGTAGCTGCTGCTCACAGGCTCAACCCAGGTTGCTTCGTGGTCCCGTAGATCTTTGAGACTCATCTTGCCGCCCAGTTCCCGCGACTTAGCGACAATTCGCTCGGCGGTTTCTCCTTCGTAAAACGCTTCCGGGCCACTCTTCATGATTGCTTCCAATGAAGACGCGAGGAGCGGATTCTTGAAGACGTCACCGTACTTCAGACGACGGCCATCAGGACGATAGAGCTTCGCCAAGCTCGGATTCTGCTGGGCCGAGAAGCCGAAACTCCTGGAAATGATCGGCGACAGCGGAAAGCCACTCCGTGCATACTCGATCGTGCTCGCCAAACACTCGCCCAGGTCGAGCTTTCCAAGCCGGCTGTTCAGAGTGGCCCAACCGCTTACACATCCAGGTACGCTCCAGCTGAGAGGGCTTTTTCGAGGGATCGCCTTCAGGCCCAGCGCGTGCGCGGACTCCAAGCTCCAGTCGTACGGCGCTCGGCCACTGGCATTCAGGCCGTAGAGTTTCTTGTCGCGCTCGATCCAAACGATGGCAAACAAGTCACCACCGATCCCGTTGCTCGCCGGCTCGGTCAACCCTAGCATGGCATTGGCACAGATAGCTGCGTCGACGCAGTTGCCACCCTGCTTGAGAATGTCAATTCCGGCTTGCGCCGCCAAAGGTTGACTTGCGCAAACGATGCCGTTCTGGCAGACAACGGTCGAGCGATTTCCATTGCGAGACCTCAGCAAATCCGAGTCAATCCGGGCGGATATGTCTTCGGTTGCTCGAAGTCCACCTGCACCGGCGGCTACCAACGAAGTGATGCCGGAATATTGAAGAAACTGCCTGCGCTTCATCTTCGTACCTCTGATACTCCTGAGGAACGGGACACACTCGAAACTACGCACGAGATTCTACGGCAGGACAGCAGGTCTCAGCAACGAAAAGTCCCAGATGCCGCAAATGGATACGAGTCGTTCCTGGAGTCGCGCTCCGATCGTCGGCTACGAGTGGACGCTAAGCGACGTCGATCGGGCGACCGGGCCGCGCGTTGCGCGGGCCTATTCAAATCCAGGAACTGCGATCAGGTGATCCCGAATCAAGTTTGAACTTGCACGGGGGACCCCACTACAATGAGGAAGTTCAGGCCGGTCACCGACTGTGTGAAAAACCTCATCTCTCACGGCAATTCGAGATTTTGAATTACGAGATGACTACTCGGGATCCGTCGCGTAAGTCACTGCCAACCTTGGACAAGCGCCGGCGGCAAATCGGTAAACGAACGGAATTGGAACGACAGAACAATCTGCACCTGGGCTTTCGACCTTCAATGTGTCAACCGAATTGTCACCTACCCAAGTTGACGCAGTTATCACGAGCAGCCGTTCTCGCGTTGCTGCTATCTGGTTGCGATCAAAGTGCGACAGAGGATGCACCACTAGAATGGCGGAGTCGACATCTGCCAGTCGATCTTGACTATTCGCCTCCGTGGACCTTGATAACACCTTCGCAAGACTCTCAACATCGAGTGGTCGTCGGACTCATCGATCAGAACGACGGGAAGTCGTACGTAATCAAAGTCGACGCGGACGTTCCGCAATCCGAGGTGTCCGATAGTGCCTATTTCGACGCCGTCAAAGAGCAAATGACCACTCATCGCGCTGGGAACACCCTAGTCGACGAGCGCGACGTTGAGTTACATGGTGCAATCTTTCACAGGTTTCGCTTTACAATGCAGAATCCGAAATGGGATCATTTATTTTGCCAGGTACTCTACGTGCGTCGGACTGGTACTCATGTGATAAGCTGCCAGCTAAATTTCCCGATCGAAAGCGTGTCGCGATTAGAAATGCCAACGTCGCTTGTCGAATTGAACCGGAGAATTCGGCTCTTTGAAAGTGGCTAGTCGAGCTTCGCGTTGAGGCCGGATCGTCGCAAGAAACGACCGTTTGAGACACTGAACGTCGAGTTTCGGGTTGGAGTCGTGCTCTCCGGTCACATGATGGCAAGCAACGGAACTTCTGCGAAGAGTTCATTGCTCGGGGCATCAGTGATCGCTTTCACGCTGTGGTTGTTGGCCTTTGTGCCGACCGCCGTATCGATTCGAGTCGTGATGACTGAGCCTCGGTCCATCGGGACGCATCCACTCCTCGCCTGTTTCGCGTTGGCGCTGGCGACCTCACTCATTTGTCTACTAACGACCGTGTCCACGCTTGCCGAGCACCGTTTTTTCGTTCGGATTTCGATCATCGTTTTGGGAGTCGCCGGAATTGTCGGCATTCAACGTCCAGGGCTGCACATTCCCACTTGGAGGGTTTCCGAGTTTGTGTTGGCAGGTGGTTTGACCGTTAGTGCTGTTTTTCTTCTATCCTGTGTTTTGAGGATTCTGCGTTTTCGAATCGCCTCGTCTGCAATGGACTGTCAGCGGGCGGCTGTTCAGTTCCCGCTTGTCGACCTATTCAGCATCGCGACGGCTGTCGCATTCGGGCTGGCGGTCATTCGCGCATCGGGCGTCGAATGGTATTCCGGCGACGTGACCTACTATACGCACCTCACGGCGCTGAGCCTTTCATTCACTCTGACCACCGTTGTGACGCTTGCCATTGTGCTCGGCACGGCCAGTTGGCACTGGTGGATCTTTGCGGTGCTGATTGCCCCGGTCGGATATCTCCCGGCAACAATGGTCGCGAGCCAGACGCTTTTCGCCCCTTGGTGGTGCGGTGCGTTGACCGCCACTCACACTATCCTGATCACAGGCCTCTTCATCGTGCTTCGTGCACGTGGAATTCGACTAATCCGAGTGCAATGATCGCTGGAGCGTCTATGGTTGAGTCGAAAACGGCAATTGACCGGTCTCATCAAACGACCGAGGTTTCTGAGACGCGTCGAATGTCTCAGATTCCGATATCTTCTATCGTAATCGAGCGGTCCCGGAGTGACACAATGGCCGGAGCGGCCGTCGGGCTGCCGCCAAACGGCTTGCCAAACATCTCAAAGACCTCAAATCAGCCAACACGGATACGCGTGAGGCTGCCGCAGAAGCGACCCGAATTGGATCGGAGGCGAGACCAGCCGTGCTATCAGCGAAACAAAACAACCCAGCGCTTATGCGAGAAAGCTCGCACATCGTCACCGATCTGTGCCCCACTCGGCCGCGACGCATCAGCGAGGACTCATCTTTCTGTTACTATGTTCAGAGGTGGCGGATGAGAGCGGTCATACGTTGCGCTTCGACCGCTTTCTTTATCTCCGCTTCAGTGCGTTCGATGTCGCCGTGCCCTGACGGCAGTTGCTTTTGTTGAAGCTTTAGCAGAGTGACAAGAATTCGCTCTGCGTCCTCGTACCGGTCCTCACTAATCCGTAGTTCGCCCAGACGAAACATCGCTTCGAGTGTGGAGGGATAGGCTTCGATCTCTTTGAACGACGAGGCTTCCCAAAGTCGTAGAATGCCTTCATTGCCAACGGTGGCGAGCGTGTTTCCATCGGGTGAAAACGCGACTCCCATGACGGCATTCGTATGTGCGTGAAAGGTACGCAGTTGCATGCCCGTTGCTACATCCCACAGAATAACGTTGTGGTTGGGGCAGCCAGAGACCAACGTTTTCCCATCCGGCGAAAAGTCAAGGCCCCAGGGCGTGGGTCCGCTCAATACACGGAGTTTCTTGCCGGTAGCGAAGTCCCAGAGGATGATCTGGTTCCCGCCACCGGTGGCCAGCGTCTTTCCGTCTGAACAAATAGCGATGGCTCGCGAATGACTTCCGGTCACGATTTGCCGGTCCAGTTCCCACGAATCCGTGTTCCAGATTCTTACGATCCCGTCATGACACGTCGCAATGAATTGAGCACTATCGGGAGTGAAGGTGATGTCGGACAACACACGGTCATGTTTGAAGACAGGCGCTCCGCCAACCTCCTTCAGGTCGCTGACTCGCCAGACTTTGAGGTCGGATTGTTTCGGGGTGGGGTTGTAAGCATAGCCCGTGCCGATCACCAGGAATCTCCCATCGGGTGAGAAGGCCAGTGAACCGCCCCGCGCGTTAAGCGGTATCGGATCAACACTGACCCTGGCATCGAGCCTTGCCAGCTGCTGGTCCTTACGTAAATCCCACACTAACACATCCGTACGACCGTCCATCGCCAGCAGATTGTCCCTTGATATCGCAACGCTGTTGCTAACTAGTGCGGGGAACCGCTGTGTTCGCCCGGTAGCGACGTTGATGGTTGATGTTCCATGCTTCTGCCCCGCAATGGCTACCGTCGTTCCATCCGGCGAAAAACAAAGGCGCATTGACCGCGGGTCCACCTTCTTCGTTCGCCTCAACGCGACTTTTCTCCGCTCGTGACTTTCATCTTCGACGGTCAATTGCACCACGGACCGATGTGGGCCCCGCAGCAAAAGGGCCAGTTGGAATCGATCCAGATTACCAAGTTCAGTCAATTCTCCGTGCGTGTCGCCAGAGAACGCAATGATACGGTCGCCTACGCGAATTTCGCCGCTCACCGCGTCGAGATATTGTGAGTCAATACTCGCGACCTTAACTCCTTGTGCCGAGTTCTCGAAAGTCAACCCCAAACGTCCACTGAACAGGTCTTCCCCGAATTCCGCGACTTCGTATTCGCCCTTCACTCGTTCGACATCCCAGAGCTTGGAGACCCCCTTGGCATAGGAGGCAAGCTTGGTCCCGTCCGCGGAAAAAGCGAGAGACCCAACGCCGCCAGACAGGTGAGCCTTGATCGAACGAAGAAGAACAGGACGAACCGACGATGGTAGGCTACCGGTGAGTTCAAAAGGGGTGAGCGGCACTGCGCCAGCAGCCGGCGTTTCGGGAACGGATGCTGAGCTTTCCCGCCACGGGCTAGCGTCATGCTGCTCTCGGTTGCTGAGCTCCATTAGTGCCGACGTGTCCCACAAATCGATTGTTCCGTCGATGCCTCCGACTGCCAACCGGGATCCGTCCGGAGAAAACCTCAGTACGCTGAGGAATCTGCCATGGCTACTAATGGTGAGCTTGTGTCTTGGGTCGCGCCGAAGACGCAAGTGCAGCATCCCCGTTGTATTGGTGTGCACCATGACTTCGCCGTTGGGCGACCACGTGCAAGCCGCTGTCTGACCGCGATGGTCCCATGTTACCGGTGGGTGTTCGTCAGAGAACATCGTTACTTGCCAGTAATCTGGGTGCCCACGCATGAGGAAAGATCGCCCGTCGTCCCGAAGCTGAACAGATCCCGATCCTTTTGGCAGCTTCGCTTCGCCGGGGAGGACGAGGGATTCTACGGCGACGGGCTCATCCCCCGACAAGTTCCAAACCTGCGCCGTTTGAGCTTCCGATGTCCACGCCGCCAGGAACTCACCGCGGGCAGAGAAGGAACAGTTTGCGTGGGGGATCTCAATCACTGGATCGCCGGTGGCAATTTCGATGAGCTGCGTCTCTTCATCGAGCTTAATCGCCGCCCAGCGGCCATCCGGCGAGAATGTGACGTTCGTCGCATCCCCACTCCACTTCGTTGCGAAACCAGTGCCCGACTCGTCCCATTCGTGGATACCCCTATTATTCGCCGTTCTTAGCTTACCCTCGATGGACGTCGCCGCACCGGTTGTTTCCCTGATCGTGATAGCAGCACTCCTGTAGAGTCGCGTCCATTGGTAACGCCACGAGAACTCCCGAAGATCCTCAGACCCATCAACTGGAATCCAGGCGGCAAGTAACTCTTCGATCTTCTTCAGATCACCGTTGGGACTATTCCAAAGTTGGTCGGCGAGCTGCATATTTGCGGCATACAGTTCACGCCGCCGATGCTCCGCAGTATTGCCTGCTAGTTTCTCGGCAGCTACCGCCCGAATCCGCTGTTGCTCCTTGGTTTTTTCGGCCGCGTTTGCGGCTCTAGTCTGTCGATTCGCCTCAACGAGTCCGATGCTCGTACCAATCAAACCAAGAACGAGTGAGGTCAAGAGCAACGAGGCAATAAGCACCGACGTGCGGTTGCGGCGCACAAACTTCTGCAGCTTGTAGCCTGCCGACGGCGGCCGGGCCTCCACTTCGTCGTTACTCAGAAAACGCTCAATGTCCTGAGCGAGATTGCTGGCCGACTCGTAGCGCCGGTTGCGTTCCTTGTCCAGCGCCTTCATCACGATCCAATCGAGATCGCCGCTGAGGAACTGTTGCAGCTTCTTGGGGTCCGTGTCCCGCTGCATGGCAATCTTGGCCTGGGCCTCACCCAATGTGCTCAGACGCGTCGATGGCCTGGGAGCTTCCTCCTCGGCAATCAGCCGCTGCATCTCGACAAAAGCGGTGTTCCGCAACCGCTCTGCATCCAGCGGTGTCGTTCCGGTCAGCAGTTCGTAGAGCATCACACCGAGTGAGTAGATATCGCTGCGTGTATCGATATCGAGCCCGCTCATCTGGGCTTGTTCGGGGCTCATGTAGACCGGCGTACCAACCATCTGACCGTAGGCGGTGAACAGCGTCCTTTCTGTGAGTTGCTGACTGATGGCCTTCGAGACGCCAAAGTCAATGACTTTGGGCACCGGCTTGTTGTCGTGCAACGTAACCATCACGTTGCTGGGTTTGAGATCGCGGTGGATGACTCCTTTTTGATGCGCGTGCTGAATGGCGTGGCAGACAGTGACGAACAGCTCGAGTCGCTCGTGGTTGGAAAGCTTGTTGCTATCGCAGAACTCGTTGAGTGGAACCCCCTTCACTAGTTCCATGGCGAAGAAGGGGCGGCCACTATCTGTTTCGCCGGCGTCGAGCACCCTCGCAATATTCGGATGGTCCATCAACGCCAGCGCCTGCCGCTCGGCCTCAAACCGGGCGATCACCTCTTTGGTGTCCATGCCCGGTTTAATGATCTTTAGGGCGACCTTACGCCGGACAGGCCTCTGTTGTTCGGCCATGAAGACGACGCCGAAGCCGCCTTCACCTATTGGTTGCAGGAGTTTGTATCTCCCGATGTTGGATCCGGCCCGTTCGGAGAGGCTGCCGCTGTCGACGGTGGGGTTCACCCCAACCCCCGGGGATTCCAGAAAACTCCCCAACTTGTCTTGGTCGGCCAGCATCGCTTCCACACGAACTCGCAGCTCCGGTTCGCCGGCACACGCGCCCTCGAGAAAGGCGGACCGTTCTCCCGGAGACGCCTTCTGTATTGCAGCCACAAAGATCTCACGTTCATTCATGTCCTGGCTCGCTTAGTTGGAGAAATCCACTACTAGCCAGTGCGGATTCCAGCCGAGAACTCTGCAAAGATTCTGCTGATTTCCCAAGTTTTTTCGCGGGTGGGGCTACGGAGCTGCACTTTGCCTAGTCGTCGAGAATCTCACGTCGTAGCCAGGATCGGGCAAAAGACCAAATGTAATGTGCCTGACGAGTGGAAACCCCAAGGACATCCGCCGCTTCAGACATTGTCAGCCCCGTGAAATACCTTAGCTTCACCAGGTCTGCCGAAACCTTATCCGTCTCGGCCAGCTTGTCGAGCACGTCGTGGACCGCCAGTACCTCCTCTGATTTGATCGGGGAAGCAATGTCGCCATCCGGGACGTCCGATCGCTGCAAGTCACCTCCTCGTTTCACCGCTTGCTTGCGGCGGGCGCTGTCGACGAGGATGCGCCGCATTGCCTCCGCTGCGGCGGCAAAAAAATGCCCTCGACCATTCCATTGCTGTGCTTGCTTGGACTCGACGAGATTTAAGTACGCCTCGTGCACTAGCGCAGTGGCCTGTAGGGTTTGCCCCGGCTTTTCATTCGCCAGTTTCGCGCGCGCGAGTTTCCGGAGCTCGTCGTAGACGAGCGGCAGCAGCAGCTCGGCCGCACTGCCATCTCCCGCATCGATTCTGGCGAGGATCCGCGTTACGTCCGTCATGAGCGTAGTCTACAAGAAACCAGGCAGTTGATCCCGCCGTGATTCTCTGATTTTTTGGTAGGGCGCTTACTTAACTTTCGCGCCGACCGCTAAGGTGCAGAAGTTGGACAAACCTCTGTCTCGATTGGTCCGCCCAAACTGCTGTCGGTCTGAAAGACCGCTGAGCATCGCGGCAGCTACCCTCTTTCTGGGCGGATTCAGTCTCTCTCTTCGGTCGGTGTGACGCCGTCAGACGATCACACGCTTTCGGTCAACGGATAGTCGAGATCGCCGTTTGTTGTTGGCCTCGACGAGCAGCGTCGGGTGAGATAAGCCCTCCGGAGAGAGTCCTTAGCATTGTCACCTGACCGTACTGAGTTCATGTGTGATGTCAATTGCGGGCCGATGTCTACGATCATTCCGAAAGCTCTCCCCCGACGCGGCCACACACCTGGTTCCCATATTTCCAAGACGCCTGCCAAGTTTGGCCATCGATTTCATACGGCTCAGGCTTCCCTTCTTTGCAGTAGCGAATCGCCAGAGCGCGCTGAAAAAGCATTTCTGGCAGCACTTTAGGAAGACCCTCGACAGCAACTCCCTTTCGCTGATTGTGCGGACACCACATTCCCCAGCCGTTTACTTCATTGCCATCAACGGTGAAGGGGGCTTCAGCAGCGTAACAGACGACTTCCAGCTCAAGCTCCCACTGCCCGCTGCTGGCCAAGATTCCGTAGACGTGCAGAATGTGCTGAGTTCCGGTCCAATCAGGCGGTGAAGCTTGTACATCGATAATTCGGCTTAGCTCTCCGTCCATTAAACGGGCACTGGCCGAGAACGCTCTTAGGCCAACATCTTCAACCGCTTTGACAATTTGCCGCTTCATGTCGGAAGCAAAGTCTCTACCCGCTAGTCTTTGCCGCCGAGGGTCTGGCGACCAACGGAGCTTTATGCCAAGGCGATTTAGTTCATCGTGGGCTTGGTCGAGATACTTAAGCTCCGCCATGTCTTGGAGCGCACGGCGTTGGTCAATCGTTAAGTCGATTCGATTCGTCTCTGTGTCCATCCGGAAGCGGTCTACGGATTCAACGTTCGAGATCAAGTATTCAATGGCGCGAAACCACGTACAACCCTCACACTCACAGCCTGCATCAATCGGGTCGTCGAGCGGATCCTCTTCGCTCATCTTGGAACATTCAGCGGACGACTCGAATCCAAACTCTGGTAGCTGCTCGTAGAGCAGCTCGCTACCGTCGCCCCAATAGTCACGGTCTTTGCTGTTTCTGGTCAGATCGATCACGGTTAGACTCTCTTCGTTTTGTGCGGCCGTGTTCTTACCAGACGGTGCATTGTGGTGAGACCGAAGCGAGGCGGATCTCCGCCGGCAAAAGCCGCGAACCGGATTACTCAATCACACGGCAACTGAAATCAAAGCTTCCGTTCGTGCACGGCTACAGCAGGCGTTGTGGTCGAATTTTATCGCAGCGGATCCCCCGCCTGCAATTCAGTACATTGACAGGGTCAAGACCTAGTTCCTGAAGTCGCGTTGGTCAAATGGCCGATGCACTTCTACACCTTGGCTTTCGAGCGTCGGATGAAACGCCGATGCGTGTTCTTCTCAATTCCGTTGAAGGGCAAGTTGAAGCGATGCGGATTTTCCGTCGCCGCTTCCGACGGGCCCCGATGTTGCGATTGGAAGTCGGGCCTATCCAAGGTGATGGTGGGAACTGGCAATGGAACGTTGAGCACAGGTGGCATTACGAACCGGGCGAGAACAACTAGCCACAAGGCACGGGCGGCGAATGGGTTGTAATGAATTCGCATAATCCCAATGACGAGTAAGGCTAGTGCTGCTGCCAGCACCGCATTAGCTAATCCAACATGAACCAGCGTTTGCATGCGTTACCTCTTCGCCTTCTTGGAAGCGGCCTCGTCAAGCAGTCGACGGATTTCGGCGATCTCGTACGGCCTCAGTCGATTTGCCTCGACGGCTGGTACATTCGGCGCTTTCACCCGTTCTTGCCGGAAAGTTGCCAGATGGCTTCGGGAGAATCGCATTTAGTCCCGAAGGGACGACCCGACGACAGCCCAGGGTGGAGCCGTGTGAGCGCAGCGAAGCAGGCGCAACCCTGGGTATGATGTGGGCACTTCCATCGTGAAACCCCGAAGGGGTGACTCTAACGGAAGAGGCGCAGAGTTATGCCACAATCGTTATCGAAGGTCATCATCCATATCATCTATAGCACGAAGGACCGCAAACCGTTCCTGCAAAGTAAGGAGTTGAGAGACGAGTTGTATGCGTACAAAGCCGCCGTTCTGGACTCGTCCGCGGTCCTCATCAATGGTATGCCCGACCACGTGCATGTCCTATGCTTGCTATCCCGGAAGTGTCCGATTGCGGACCTCGTGCGTGTCTCGAAGGCGGAGACCTCGAAGTGGGTTAAGCGGCAAGGCCCAAGCCGATCAGGATTTCAGTGGCAAAGCGGCTACGGAGCGTTCTCGGTGAGTGAATCCAACGTCGAGCAGGTTCGACAATACATCGCCAATCAGGAGCGTCACCATGCGAGGCGGTCGTTCCAGGATGAGTTCCGTGAAATCTGCCGCCGCCACGGTGCGGAACTCGATGAAGGATACGTTTGGGATTGATGCCGAAACCAGGGTCGTGGTGTTGGGGCCACCCCTTCGGGGTTTCCAATCACCTTTGAACTTTCATTTCCCAGGGTTCCGCACCGCTCGCTTCACTCGCGATGCTTCACCCTGGGCTGACCTAGCGCCGCCACTTCGTGGCTGAGCCAATTGCGCCGTTCGACGCTCTGTGATCCTGTCCAACACCCACTTCCGATCGGCCACGCAACTCCATCTGGTAGTCCGGCGCGCAGTCAAACCGATATGACGGAGAACCTGCCTCGACAGTTGTGAACCGGAACGTCGCAAGTCGCGTCGGTCAGATAGGCCGATGCAGTTTCGGCCTTTGCCTCCGACTCGTCAGCGTGAAACGCCGAACGCAGTTGCAGAAAACGCGTCGGCGTTTTTCCGAAGCAGATTCGGCCTTCGCGACAGTTGAGGGGCGGCCAGTTTGTGGGACGGTTTAGCGCCTTAGGAGCTTGGAACGTATCTTAATCGTCCCAAGGTCAGTAATGCCGTGGATGACTTCCGCGCCGAATCGTCCCTTCCTCCAATGCTCTTTGCGGTCGTGCAATCGCACGGCGTCAATCCAGCCGGTCTTCTCATGCCATGCTTGAAACTCCCAACTTCCCACAGGGAGTTTCGGAATTTCGAATTCCCCGTCGACATTCGTTACCGCCGCGTAAGGGTGGTCCGGAATGACCAGTAACGCCCGCATGGAACTCACGATGTTACACGACACATAGATGGGATTGCGTTCCGGCAACGCAAAGTCAAACGACAATTCCGTCTTTCCTGGAAGCAAATGATTCTGAGCTGGATTCCGGAACAGGCTGAGATGAACATTGTTTCCTGTGTCATCGGTATTCTCGATTACCAGCCGTTGTGTTGTGCGGACAACTCTAACTCGCGGCTCAAATCGACGATTCCGTACTTCAAGTACTACATCGTCACCGCTCGTCTCGTGGAACGAAGGATGCACCTTCAAGTTCTCGGTCGCGCGCAACATGACTACGACATTAGCCAAACCACGACTCTGGGCGTTCACGACAACAGCATCGTTGAGCAAGCCATCGAGAGTTCCTGAGAGCACAAATCTTCCGCGCAGTGAGCCCCAGCCAGTATCGGCGAACGCGACGTCGTGGCTCAATGCGAAAACGATGATGCAAATCAAAACGCAACGCATGCTACGAAGCTCCGTCAGTTGAATGGCCTACCGGGTGCCTCTGAACATCAACGTGCACTTCATTAGACCGGTTCTTGACACGTGAGGCAACCAGAAGACCCGTCGTGCATCGACCGCCGTGTGCTTCGTATCGACTGCTTTGTTGTGCCTCGGGCAGCCCTTTACTAACCCGCATCGGAGTGAAACGACGCAGATTCTTGGCTTGGGGACCGGTTACCCTCGCCACGCACAGCACCCGCAATTCAGGTATGTCCTTGTGCTTCATGAACGCCTCTTTCGCTTCCTTTTGCCGGCTTCACAGCGATTCTTCATCTCTTCGACGATCCAGAACACAGCGGGACACCTCAGCGCGTTGTTGGCGATACCATCGTTCTGAACGTGAAGTCTTCTTTGTCAGTGTGCGGGTACTCCCGGCATACAGCTGGGCGGACGCTGTAGATCGTGCAGCGGTCGTCGTCGCTGAGAAACGGACACGGCTTCTGGCGAACCCTGGACAGGCCATTCTCTTGTTTAGCTTCCAAATACCTTTCGATGAATTCAACCTTCCCTATGTTGAGGTTCTCGGCAATTCGCGCGATGTCCTCATCATGCTGTCGACTTCCATGGTCTTGCAGCAGTTCGCGCAACGAGTGCAATCGATGACCTGAAAAGCTCGCTCGTGCAACTCGGCAGCAAGTTCGCCCGGGGACCGGACCTCGCTTTCGCCGCGAATCCGTCCCCTCTTTTTCGCTGCACGAATCGGCTCGGTCCTCGGGCATTCGTGCGCCGAAGCAAATCGCCCTTCGCGCAACCGGTGGAATCGTTCTGCGCGGCGAAGCCCCTACTCTCTGCCGACCGGCTGTGTCAAGATGACGACAATTCAACGGTCCACCTGCTAGTTGCATGGGTGCTGCAAACCCGCTTCGCGGCCTCACTTATTTGTTAAAAAAATAACATGTTCGGGTTGACGTCCGGGACATGGCTGTTATTTTTTTAACATATCCAATCTTGGAGGGCCGTGGGTTATGCGATCGGATTTGAGCCGCCGCGAGCGGCAGATCCTAGAAGTGATGTATCGGCTCGGCGAAGCCAGCGCGAACGATATCGTGGCTGAACTCGACGATGAGCTGGCAAACGCGACAGTGCGCACCCAGTTGCGCATCCTCGAGGAGAAGGGGGCCGTCAAACATCGCCGTGATGGACGCAAGTTTCTCTACCGGCCGGCAGGTTCACGAAAGTCAGCGGCCAAATCGGCGTTGCGTTCGGTGTTAGACGTCTTCTTCGCCGGCTCGTTGGAAGATGCCTTGGCAACTCATCTGTCCGACCCTAAGACGAAGCTCGATGCCGAGAAGTTGCAGCGACTACGCGAGCTCATCGAGCAGCACGAAGCAGAAGGAGATACGCCATGAGTTGGCTCATCCACTTGATCTCCGAATACCCGATGTGCGTTGTTTTGGGATTGGTGGCGATGCAAGTATTTGTGCTGACAGCCGTAGCCGAGATGCTCTCACGTTTTGCACTGAATGGCAATGCGCGTTGGATCTGCAATCTATGGCTGCTGGCGACCGCCAGTTTGCTCGCGTTGCCGGCGATCCACGTCATTGGTGGCTACCGATTGACTCTATCAGCGGTCCAGGAGGTGGCCCAGGACATCGAGCAAGATGCGGGCGAACGTGACGTGTCGTCGCCGCAGGTCGTTCCTTATATGCCGTCGGTCGCCCCAGGTGCGGGTTCGCCAGCAGCAACTATGCAGGTGGAGGCGACTGCTCCCGCCGCGATCGTGCAGCCGCAGGCACCCGATCCGATGGCGGCCAGCTCAGTCAGAGCGAATCCGGTCAGCTTGGCCCCGTCGACCGCTATGCCACCGTTATCCCGGTCGACTCCGTGGCCGTGGTACAGTGTCGCGTTCCTGGGCTATTCCGGTGTTAGCTGTCTGCTGCTCGCGCGATTGGCGCTTGGGACGTGCCGGTTGAAAAACCTCATTCGCCGGTGTTCCGAAGTCGATGCTGCCGAAGTGATTGGTTGGAGCCGCACGATTGCCACTCAATTGGGGCTAGCGAATACACCGCGGGTTCTGTCGTCCCAATCGGTTTCGATGCCGTTGGTGTGTGGTTGGCGGCGGCCGACGGTGCTGGTGCCGCACGATTTCGGTGATTGGCCCGCTGAGCAGCAGCAGGCAGTGCTATGGCACGAATTGGCTCATGTAAAGCGGGGAGACCTATGGGCTGAGTTCACGGCACGCTTGGTGACGATCATCTATTGGATACACCCTGCTGCCTGGTTCACAGCCCAGCGGCTGCGCCGCTCGATGGAAGTTGCTACGGATCGTCACGTGTTGAACAGCGGCAACGAACCGGGGCAATACGCACGCAGTCTGCTGGCAATCCTGCAGCGCGTCGGTCAACCGGCGACTCATGGGTTGCCTGCCGTCGCGATGTCGGCGGCCGGCGACGTCGAGCAGCGCGTGAAAAGCATTTTGCATGCTGCGAAAAGCACACCCTTGCGCCGTGGCCCCTGGCTGGTCGCGTCCTTGGGTCTTTTGGCGGTGGCGACTTCGGTGCGGCTGCAAGTTGGTACGCCGACGCTGATCGCTCAGGATGGCAACTCGTCGGTTGTGGTGCAAGAGGCGCCAACCGTTTCAGCAGCCGCGGAAAGACAGGCCGCCAGAGCCACCACAGCCGTTCTCCGCGGGCATGACTTGATTCGGCGACTCGCAGACTGCGAGGTGCTGACGGTCGAAGGCGACGACTATCACGCCATCTTTCATGTTGATGGCCACGTTCTTACGCACGATGGCCAGCCCGTTGCCGGAGCAGTGGTCGTACTCCGCGAGTCAGCCTCGGCGCGTGTCACAATGATGCGCCGAGAGGACCCCAATCTTTTCCGCGGTGATCGCAGATGGAACGTCCGCACAAACGACGTTTTCGCGCGCACCACGACCAACGCCGCAGGGCATTTTCGGTTTACCGGTGTCAAGTCTCCTTCCCTAACTTCCGGTTGGAGGAATTCGTGGGACGGCTCAATTGTCGCAGGGCACGCAGATTTCGGCATCGGCTGGCAACCGCTTGGTCCGAAGCAAGGACGTGAGCGCCGCGATTCTGGGCTCAGTCTAGTGCTCAAACCGACTTCGACCGTCAACGGTAGCCTTCTCAAACGCCCCGAGCGGGAACCGATTTCGGACACAAGAGTCAGTGTTCACTCCATCGACGAGACCCCAGGGGCGCTTGACTGGGAGGGAGGCGGGCACACTGGAGCTGTCAAATAGCCAATTGCAGCCGGAAGCCACGACCGATGTGAAGGGGATGTTCCGGATCGAGAACGTCCCGGCCGGAATGGTTGTTGTCCTCGGAGTCCAACCCGCGGTCGCGCACCAAGGAGCATTTGCGGCTGTCGGCCACCAGCGCCGACGTACCATTGATCACGAGAGAACGCCATCTCTTCCCCATCCTGAAGCCAATTCAGCCGAATCCGTGCCGCCTTGTTGCGGATCCTGGCTTCAGGATTCGCGGCAGAGTTCGAGATGATCATGGCATGCCAATTGCCAATGTCTCTCTCCGATTCGGATCCAGCGTAACTGACACGATTTCCGATGGTGAGGGGCGTTTTGAACTCGTACAACCGCGTTACCGTCTGGAATCGATGCTGGAACGGGGAAAGTCGGATGCGAATGTATGTTCGACCTAAGCAGGCGTCAGGCAACTGTTGCCGCAATACATCCAGATGTCAAAAGAGCAGATCCTGGATTCGGGCTTTCAGCTGCGCGTTTCGCTTGGCTACGCGGCGCGCGCGTGAGGGGGAGAATTCTTGACGAGCAGGAACGTCCTGTTGCCAATTGCGCCTGTGATGCAGTTCCAGGATGTGCGGGAATTACCTGCCAGCGGACACACCGATGAAGATGGCCGCTAGCGAAATCCTGTTGCCGCCGGGCGAACATACGTGTGATTGTTGCGACCGACGAGCCGGGATTTAAGTTGCCTTCTGTGCGCGACGCCATGTTTGCCCAGGAAGATCAGCTGGGAGACTGGCTAACAGAGTCGATAGTGATTGATGACACGCAGCCCGTTGAACTTGCCCCGATCACCGTCATACGTACGAGCGAGTTGCAGATCATCGTTTCGCTACCCGGAGGCGAGCCCGCAGTGGGGTGCGACGGTATCGCTTTATGATATACGAACTTCCAGGTCCCGAGGCACCTCTCTTCAGTGGCGCGAGAGTCTGGGACCATCTCAAACGTCGAACGCACTGGGGCGTGTGAGCATTGCCCCGTTGGGCGGTCAGCCCAGCGGCCAAGCGTTTGCGGAAGCGTACTCCACCGCGGGCGACAGGGGTTACTTTGGCATGGCCCCGCTTTCGCACGTCAAGAACAATGCACTGCATATTGTGCTTGAAAAACAGGGGCTGCTCGCAGGACGTGTACTCCGCGATGGTCAGCCCTGGCCGGGTGTCCGGGTCTCCATTGGTGAATCGCGGCGCCAGACGAATCCCGACGGAAGTGCCACTGGCGGCTATACGACCAGCAATCACCGGCAGGCAACTACAGATGCCCAAGGCGTCTATCGGCTGGCGCTGCCTGCCCGCAAAGACTACAACGTATCGATTCAAAGTCTTCCCGATGGCAGCCAGACCCCGAGTGTCGGTCGCACGGCGCACGTGATTGCCACCCAAAAGACACTGGTGAAAGACTTCAATATCGTTGCGGGGTCCGAGCAAATTGCCGGGGTCGTAACCGACGCTGCAGGCAATCCGGTGGCTGGGGTCCGTGTTCAGATCAGCAGCAGCAAGTCTTCCTTTTGGCATCGTCATCGTGAAAACAGTCAGCCTGAAACCAACGCGTCTGGGCGTTTCGTCTTGCGCAATATTCCTGCCGGCACACACGATCTATTGGTGTTCGGCCCACGTCGCGACGGAGCTTCCCGAACTTACACACGACTGGCTGCCCAGGCCGGAAAACGAGACTTGAGAATTGTCATTGATAGCCGACCCGTTCCGGCGTTGCCGCGCTTGGTTCCCCAGGAAATTCGCGATCTGTAGGCGACTTGGCGCCATACGCAGGTCAGGCCGTTGTTGTGAACTGGAGAA
Source organism: Pirellulaceae bacterium (assembly GCA_965223305.1). Taxonomy (GTDB): domain Bacteria; phylum Planctomycetota; class Planctomycetia; order Pirellulales; family Pirellulaceae; genus CBDCWT01. The sequence continues at coordinate 178,702 of CBDCWT010000013.1, forward strand.
TTGCCGTGATGAACTCTCTGCTGTTGATAGGTACACTCTGTGCGCAGGCTGTCGCTAATGTACAACTCAGTGGCCGCGTTGTGGATGAACAGGGGCGACCACTGGCAGGGGCGATTGTGGTTGTCAGCACCTGCCAGCCGAAGGTTGGTCCGGCAACCGTCTGCCCATCGTGCTATGTCGACTGCAAGCAGCGAACGGCGACCAACGGGGACGGCCGGTTCACGTTTAACGGCCTAACAAACAGCTTGAAATTCAGCTTGGCCGTTGGTGCTCGCGGTTTCCAAGGCACGATTACGGAATATGTCGATCCGCTCGACGACAAGCCGCTGGAGATCGGACTCAACAAGCCCATTACGGATGATGATTCCTCGTCCATGGTCGTGCGCGGAAGCGTCGTCGATTTGGATGGCAGGCCCATTGCCGGTGCCGTGTTACGATTGCGAAGGGCTCAGCGAGGCAACCGCATTTCGGGTTCCGATCCGAGCGTGACACCGGTCACGATCGCCGCCGCCGATGGGCAGTTCGAGGCCACCGCAGGCGCTGAAGTTGCGATGGTTGCTTATCGTGCGAGCGCGGCCGGTTTCGCACCTCTTGAACTCGAGTGGTACCGAAATGAAAAGAAACCGCTGGAATTCCGGCTCGGTCGCGGCGCCTCTGTCACGGGCCAACTTCTGCACAATGGTCGGCCGCTGCCCAGCGTGCGCGTGGGAATCGTGCAAACGGATCGGACTCTTGGAAACACCGTGACTCCTGAATTGCTCAGCACGGATGGGGACGGTGTATTTCGTTTTGACTCGTTGCCCCCCGACCGCGACTATGCCATTTACACGGATCTCGACCAGAAGTCATTTGCGGCCCTCCCTGTATCGCTGGTCCGCCTGCCGGCGCACGGGAAGCTAGCTGTCCTGGGAAAAATCGCCACCAAGCCGGCTGGTCCATTTGTGGTGGTACTGCGCACCGCGGATGGTCAGGGGCTCCCACCAGGCGTCGTGTACATCGGCCGCGACAAGGCCTGGCATACGGCCGTGCTCAAGTTTCAATCCGAAGGAAAATCGGAGGTGACTCTTAGCGTGCCATCCGTCGGCGAAGAACTGGTGCAGGTGAATGCCCAAGTCCCTGGCTATGCGGTGCACCAAGTTGCACCGCACTCTTCGCCGGGGCTGAACCGCGAATACAGTTTTCGAACCAAGGAAGTTCGCCAAGTGACGTTGGTTCTCGGCAAGCAGTGAGGCCCCTCTCACCTCGGCGTTTCCCTATTGCGACTCCGCTCGGCCTGGGATCTCTGACGACCTTGGTCGGAATTTGAATACGCTAGCCCGGATTATTCATGAAGATCGTGGCGAGAGGTTGTAAGTACGTTCGTGGCAAGGAAGGCGAGCAATTCTTCCGCAGGCGTATTGAAGCAATACGTCGAGGGAGAATTGTGAAGCATGACGAAGCCACGGATGGACTTACGACCTCGCAGCAGATCGCTCATGAATAATTCGGGCTAGGCGGCTTGAAAACGATCACGTCGGCTCATCCATGTCACGAGTCCGAGAAGAGGAGCGATTTCTCGGCCGGGCCTCGATGCAGCTGTGCTGCCGCGGCCATTCTCAGGCCGCATGAACTGTAACGGGTGAGAATCACCCGCGCGAATTCCGTGAAAACCCTTCGTGCAGCCGGTGGAATCGACACACGTAGGTAACGAAACGGCGGACGAAATCGAGCTGACTACTGATTCGGAGAGGGCTGCGCGCCCAATTACACGCCGTTCGGTCGCGGCCCTCGAACGGTCAGTCATCAGCATCCGCAAAACGCCGTCGACAGCATGGGCATTCCCCCTCATATCCTTTCACCAAGGAAGTGAATGCGGACGGCTGGGGAATTAACATGATCGCCTTGAATGCTAGCGGGGCGCGTTGGGCGTCGTGACGCCGAAGACGATACAACCGACGTGCCGATAGAGGCACGACCTGCCTTGCCTTAAGGCGGAGCAGACACCCTTGGAGCTTCCCCACTGGCACCAGCATTGCCGGTCGAACCTCGGCTAAAACCACTTGACTTGACTTGCCCATCTTTGTACTTTGTATTGCAAAGTAAAGGATCAGGTCCCTTCTTTGGAAACAACCATGGTGGAGCTTCGCGAAGCACTTCAGCAGATCTCCGACATCCGGCAACAAATGGCACGTAGCGAAGTGTTTCGTGGCTATCGCTCGTTGACGGTGTGTTTTTCAGGCGTGCTGGGGTTGATGGCTGCCGCTTTTCAATCGCATTGGGTGGCGTCGCCCGCAACCGATTTGGGGCGCTATCTGGTTCTCTGGGTGGGCGTCGCACTACTGAGCGCAACGATTGCTGGCGCGGAGTTGTTTCTGAGAGCCAAGGGCGCGGGGCCGGGACTTGCTCGAGATCTGACGCGACTTGCGGTGGAGCAGTTTCTGCCGTGCCTGGTCGTCGGAGCGTTGTTGACCCTCTGTATCTATCTTCACTCGCCCAGCGTCGCGTGGATGTTGCCTGGGCTATGGTCGTTAATGTTCGGCTTGGGAATTTTCGCCTCCTGGCGGTTGTTACCGTCGCCGGTTGTTTGGGTGGGTTTGTACTACGTCGTTTGTGGTTGCTGTTGCCTGCGGTGGTTTCAAGGAGAATATGCTTTTTCCGCTTGGCAGATGGCAATTGCCTTCGGTGGAGGCCAGCTGCTGTGCGCGGCAATCCTGTATTGGACATTGGAGCGAAAGAATGGCTCGTAGTGCAAAACCACGCGAATCCAAAGAATCATCCTCGTCATCAGAAGGCGTTGGCCGGTTTTCGTATCAAGGGCTTGATCGCGTGATGCATGAGAAAGCTCGTCTGGGCATTTTGGCCTCCCTGGCCGCGAACGCCCACGGGGTCTTGTTCAACGATTTAAGGCAACTTTGTTCGCTCACGGACGGGAATCTAAGTCGGCACTTACGCGTTCTCAGCGAGGCCGGGCTGATAGAAATCTGGAAGGGCACCACTGGCTCTCGTCCACAAACCATGTATCGATTGACGAGCGAAGGACGCCGGCGATTTGCAGACTACATCGGTGTCTTGGAAAGAATCGTGGCGGACGCACAGCCCCAGGCCAAGTCCGAAACCGATCAGCCACGCTTCTCGGGTGGTTGGTCGCCCACATGACGACGTTCTCTTTTTTTGATTCCTCACTTTGCAATGCAAAGTTAATGGCCTCCTCAAGCACAGGCACAAGCAGCTTGACCAGATCGCCGCCAGCAAGCGAGAGAACCCTAGGAAATACGCGGGCACAGACCAAGCGAGTCAGCCGTCGCGATAGATACCACCAACCTGCTAAACAGACCGTCAGGATAATCATGGGCAACTATTGGATTCCGCGTGATATGCGAGTTGCGCCCGAGCTTGACTCGGTTAGGAAGGTTGGCCCCGTCAGCGAACAACGTGCACTGCTAATCAATCCGTTTTATCCCAAGGATCCGCATGCGAGCTTCGGCAAGCATGTGCTGACTCCCACATTGGCGCTGACCAGTATCGCTGGCAGCACGCCGGATCACTGGCACGTCGAATACTGGGACGAGAACCTTTTGCAGGGCCCACCGCCCTGCGATCCTGTTCCCACCGTGGTCGGGATCACTGTGCACTTGACATTTGCGAAACGTGCCTACGAGTTGGCCAGTTGGTATCGTGATCGTGGGTCTATTGTCGTCTTGGGCGGTTTGCACGCGATCTCATGCCCCGATGAAATTGCACCTCATGCCGATGTATTGGCGATTGGAGATGGCGTTCAACTCTGGGGACAAATCTTGAATGACATCGACGCGGGCGAAATGAAGGACGTGTACCGGGCCGACTTCAAACGCCCGTACCGCGAAGATCCGCCGCCGCGACGAGATTTGCTGAAACGCAGCGGGTTCTTAACCACGACCAGTCTGATCGCCACCCGTGGTTGTCACAATCGATGTGGCTTTTGTTATTTGTCCACCAAGGGACTGCACATGCCGTACGTGATGCGCGACGTGGAGCAGATCGCCAGCGAGTTTCAGCAGGACGACCAGCCATATGCGGTATTCACCGATAACAACTTGGGTTCCAAGCCCGAATACCTGCGTCAACTCTGTCAAGCACTGCAACCGCTTGAGAAGATTTGGAGCGCGGCGGTCAGCATCGACGTCACGGATGACCCGTCGCTGGTTCGCGAAATGGCCTTGGCCGGCTGCACAGGCGTATTCATCGGGTTCGAGTCGTTGCAGAACGACAACATCTCCGATGCCAGGAAGAAGAGTCCACGCACCGAGGAATACGCCAGACGCGTCGAACTACTTCATCGCAACGGCATCCAGGTCAACGGGAGTTTTGTCTTCGGATTCGATCATGACCGCGAAGATGTTTTTGAAACGACCGTAAAGTGGATTGAGGAGAACCGTTTGGAGTGCGCTACATTTCACATTATGACACCGTACCCCGGAACGCCGTTGTTTCGGCAAATGGAGTCCGAAGGAAGGTTGTTGCACACCGATTGGAGCAAGTACGATACGGCGCACGTCGTGTTCCGTCCCAAGCATTTGGCCCCGGAGCAATTGGCCGAGGGCTACGAGTGGTGTTATCGGAGATTGTTCTCGAGTGCATCCATTTGGCGTCGTCGCCCGCGGGACTGGCGGGCCGTACCGGCCTACCTCGCGATGTCCTATCTGTACAAGCGGTCCAATCGCTTCTGGCATTTGTTAATCAAACACCAGATGACCGCTCGAGTCTGGCGGCCGCTGGTCGAATTGACGAGACGAAGACACCTGCAGTTTCGTCGTCAATTGACTGGGCAAGAGATGACTGATGTGGGGCGAAGCGGCAGCGTCGTTTCCGCTGGCGTGTAAGCGAAAGTCAATTGGTGACCGATCGATTTTGCTACGTTCATGAGACCAACGACGATGAAACGCATTCTTACTCTGCTGGTCATCTATGCGGTCGCAATGGCGCTGCTGGAAGCGGCTGTCGTGGTCTACATGCGTCGTCTTTACTATCCCGATAATCCGCTGGAACTGTTTCCGCTGCGTTTCTTGAACGTCTACGATCCGCTGCTAGAACTCAGTCGCGAAGTTGCTACGATCGTTATGATCTTGACCGTCGCGTTGCTGGCTGAACGACGATCACTGACGCGAAGTTTCGCGGCATTTGTATTCGTGTTCGGAGTCTGGGATCTGTCCTATTACGCCTGGCTGAAGATCCTGATCGACTGGCCGCGACGTTGGTTAGAATGGGATGTCCTGTTCTTGATTCCAAATGTTTGGTTGGGGCCGTGGATTTGCCCCGCCGCAATCGCGGTTATGTTCGTTGTGTGGGGATCGTGGACACTACTGGCTCAGCCTGCCGCCAAGTTCACCACTAGTTGCTCGATCATGTTTGTGGCCGGGGCCGGGATGGGTCTCGCTAGCTTCACGCAACCTGCGATTGCAAGTGGTACCGAGACGCTAAGCAGTTATTTGCCCGGGGAATTTTGGTGGTGGCTGTTTTTGCCGAGCTACTTGCTCATGGCCGCGGCATTGGCGTTGACGGCATGGCCTTCCAGCAGTCAAGTGATAGCGGCGTGGTCAGGATTGGAGACTTAACAATGAGGAGCCACTGGCTTCAGTTGGTTGGGACGCTGCTTCTCTTTTCCGAAGCAGCCTCCAGCGTCTGGGCCCAACCAGTCACCGAGTTCTCGCACAACTCAGACACGGCCAAGACTCAGAATGTGCGGGTCGCCGGCATTGTGCTCAAGTGGCTGAGAGCGGACAAGGAAGCCAACTACCGCCGAGGGGCGAAAATGATTCGCGAGGCAGCGGCGGGAGGTGCGAAGATCGTGGTGACCACCGAATGTTTTCTCGACGGCTTCATGAACGGGGATCGAACCATCCCACTGTCTATGTATCGCGCATTGGCAGAACGCATTCCCGACGGAGAGTACTATCAGCGATTCTGTGAACTGGCGAAGGAACTGGATATCTACCTGGCCATTGGCATGGCGGAGTTCGAGGCGGGACATACATACAACACAGTCGCTTTCATCCCCCCGAGAACCACATCATGAATGAAGTACTGAATACCTACGCCGTCGAGCGAGGGATGCTAATCATCACCGAGCAAATTGGCACAGCCGCGGACCAGAATCGCGTCGTCTACTTCGACGTACCGATGCGTCGAGGCGTCTACGGGACGCAGAGGTGATACGCCTCCCTCGCACGCTGCTCCGGTCGTGTTTCTCTTTTCTCGCCAAGGTTCAAAACCCGACCGGCCAGTTCCGCATTGGAAAGCCAGAGGAACACAACATGCGCGTCGTAGCCGCTCTTGACGAGTGTTTCCAGCCGCGGCGCGAGGTCCGACTGGCGAGCGTCGTCTCGAACGCAAGCTACGCTGATCTGAAGCAAGTTGTTTGATTCTCCGCATCATTACACGGCCAGCTGCCATCGCGACTCGATCTGGTGCAAACCCGGAAATACCCTGCGCAATGACGTCTGCGTTGACGAATTCTTCCACTCCTAGGGCGCCGCGAAGCGTTGACGGAATTCTATTCGTCCTGCGGACGGGGATTCCTTGGGAGCTGTTGCCACTGGAAATGGGCTGCGGATTCGCGATGACCAAGAGCGCGAAAGACCAGGCTCAGAATGTAGCCACCAATCAAATGGACGCGGAGATGGTCGAGTTTCGATCAAACTGTTCGAAGAAAGCAACGCTGGTCAAGCTTCGCTACTTTGCGGGCTTGACAACCCAGGAAGCCGCCGAGGCGATCGGCGTCTCCAGAGCAACTGCCGACCGCTACTGGACTTTCGCCCGAACCTGGCTGCATGCGCGGCTGAAAGTTTCCGATTGAAGTGCGTGCTCATATCTGCCCGCTGCGCTGGATGCGTTGCAGAAGTCCGTCGATCTGGGTAGGGATGATCCGAGCAACTGGCTATTTATGGCAATGTCACACCAGCAGTTGAGTGCGGAGGACCAGGCCCGCATTTGGTACGGCAAGGCCCTTGACTGGCGGAAAGACAACACGCCGGGCGAAACGTTGCAGGGGCACTACAGTGAAGCAGCCAAGCTGCTGGTAAGCCCGCAGGAGAATAAGCTCAATGCGTCAGAATTGCCGTGAACTGGACGCGCTGATTCGCGGCGTCACTAGCCCGGATTATTCATGAAGATCGTCGCGAGAGGTCGTAAGTACGTTCGTGGCAAGGAAGGCGAGCAATTCTTCCGCAGGCGTATTGAAGCAATACATCGAGGAAGAATTGTGTAGCATGACGAAGCCACGGATGGACTTACGACCTCGCAGCAGATCGCTCATGAATAATTCGGGCTAGGTTCGCTCAGTCGTTGGGCGAACCTGCGTTTCGTGAAAGGCCGGACGCACTTTTTGGAGCTTATTGGGTTGACCGAAGTAGAACTGAACCGGGTAGTCGAAATCCGCACACGGCAGGTCAACCGCCCGTCGCAAGCTGGCAGCTCCGAACACCGTCGGAGTGGGCCGCCGGATCGGCCAATTTCGCTGCACGAATCCACTCGGCCCGAGGATGTTCGTGCGAGTTGTGAAAACGCTCTTCCTGCGTAAGGTGGAATCAATCCGTTCCGCGAAACTCCAGAAGCGGCCGTGTCAAAGTGAGGACAAACCTTACAGCTCCACGAACGGATTGAGTAGCGACGCCTGCGTTGACAAGATGGGGTCTCAAATCGATCCCGACAAACCTGCGTCGGAGGCCGATGCACTTTGAGAGTTCCTTCGTACCATCACCGGGCGCGGTTTAGCGTACAATGCCGCGATGACGAATGCCCCGAACCGTCGCCTGCGTTTCTCTCTGTTTAACTTCATGACTGCTGTGGCCATCGCTGCACTCGCTGTAGCACTGTTCGCATCAGCTCGACGCAATGCCGAACTCCACGCTGTCAATGAACGTCTCGCTAATGAGAATCGGCGGCACCGTAATGAGCTGGGCATCTTTGATGTTACCGATATCGCTCAGGTTCATGCGATTCGCGTACCGACCGAAGACGAAGAGCCACGTAAATATCGCGTTTACTTGCCGCCAGGGAGGATACACACAATCCACTATGCGGTGAACGGCATCCCCGAGGAAGGGGCGCCGCCCAGCCACGATAGCGGCAGCAAATTAGCTCCCGGGCACTATCTCATAAGCGTGAAGTTGACTCGGGCCACCGACCGTGAGACGGGCGAGCCGATGCCGTATGGTAGGGTCGACCTCAACGTGAAAACGACCCTTGGTTCTCCCCATCACTCCCAAAGCTTCGGCATTGGAATTAGCGAGTCGAAGAACGACTGGCTGCTAAATAAGCAAACCGGCAACACAGCCTACAGTTGGCAAGAAATAGGAAGAGAGCTACAGGTATTCGGAGCGGCCGAGACGGTTGTCCTCTACCGAGCCCGGGCATATACCCCGGTCATCTGTGGGCGACGCTCCGATGGAAAGCCTTCAAGCTGGAGCTCCCAGCCGATTGCAGGGGATTGCGATGGGTTCATGGTTTGGATCATGTCGAAACCAGAAATCGAAGCAGAGTGAACGAGACGCCCTACAGCTCTCGCAACGTTTGTCAGAACGAAATCCATAGCAAGTCGCATCGGTCGAGAGAGGGGTGCTGAACCGTATAGCGTGGTTCGTGGTATGCCGGTAAGGGTTGGGCGACAAAGCAGTCCGCCGAGTGGCCAGTTTCACCGCACGAATGTCTGCACTTGCAGCACATTCGTGCGAATTAGCAAATCGCCCTTCGCGCAACTGGAATCGACCGGTGCGGTTTGGCTGAGCCCGTCTCTCTGCTCAAGCGACCGCTCATCCAAGCAGGGGAATGAGCGCCTGCAATCCGGCCGCCGAGCGCGCGGTTGTACGATGACTGGTGTTTTCTCCTCGACTTCGTTTGCGGTCATCATGTTGAACATCATGATGGCGGGTTTCCGGGTAGCCAGGCAGTATACAGGTTGTCGGCGAATGACGAGCCGCCCGTCGGGCAGCCTTTTCGCCGAATCGATCTTCTCGAAATTGTCCTTGAAAACAATTACGAAGTGGCGGCGCGCGTTGACGATGAGCTGCAGGTCAGAGTAGGCTGACTCGCTTCGGCTACGCCCGTCAACACGGCGACTTGTGGAGTACGAAAGGTGACTGATATTGATCAACACGGTCCGAGGTCCAACTGGAACAACTGTTTCTCCAACGTCGCATGCCACCTTCTCGTCGCCTGTCTGTTGACCATCGGAAATCTCTCACTTGCGAGTGACCAAACAAAGCCAAAGTGGATATGGCGGCGGGGAGATCGAAAAGCTGGGATGGAGGTCTGTCTACGGACAGAGTTCGTCGTCAAATCAGAGGTCACAAAGGCTCGGTTGTTGCTGTTGGCGGACTTCTGCCGGACTTCGATCTTCGTCAACGGGAGCCCCGTTGCTACAGTGCCGCCCTACGATCCCTTGATAGAAGTGGATCTGAAGGACGCTGTCAAAGCGGGCAGCAACGTGGTGACGTTCTGCTGCCGCAGTGTTGACGGCCCGTCGGCAGTGGCAGCGGAGCTGGAAGTCGTCTATCCCAACGGCAGTCGTGATTCGATTCTTACGGACCGAACGTGGCTGGCGACCGAAGCCCAAGGCCACGACGTGGACGCACCGGGCCAGGGAGATGCGGGGTGGCGGCCAGTCGCGACCTTTGGCGCCGTGACTGGATCCTCCGGGTACGGCGTATCCGATTCCGTCAAGATTGGCCTGCTCGACGATTACAGCCAGTGGGAACGAGCGCTCAACACAGAAACGGCCACCAGTCCGGCGGGATTCCTAGTTCCTGACGGGTTCGAGGTGCAACTCCTCCGGTCCGCGGCCGATGGCGAAGACTCATGGGTCAGCATGACTTGTGATGATGAGGGTCGCTGGATCGTAGCCAAAGAGAAGAAGGGGCTATTGCGGTTCACGTTGAATGCCGCCGCCGATCGCGTCATCAAGACTGAGACAATCAACGACTCGCTAGCCGAGTGCCGTGGGCTTCTTGTTGCGCACGGCAGCTTGTATGCCATGGCGAACAATGACAAGGCACTCTATCGTTTACGCGATGCCGACGGTGACGATCGCTTCGACGAAGTAAGTCGTTTGGCCGAGTTTCCCGGTGATGTGGGCCACGGTCGAAACCAAATCACGCTGGGTCCAGACGGCATGCTCTATGTGATCTGCGGCGATGCGGTTTACGAACCGGAAGCAGCCGAACCGCTTGTGCCGGCGCTTCGTCGCCCCAACCATTTCGAGCGTACCCGAAGCGGTTTTGTCGCCAAGACCGGCGTGGATGGCCGCCATTGGGAAATCGTCACGCGGGGGTTGAGAAACCCATTCGGAATTGACTTCAACGACCAAGGCGACATGTTCACATACGACGCTGACGCCGAGTATGACATGGGATCGTCGTGGTATCGCCCGACACGAGTTCATCATCTCGCAGTCGGTGGTGATTATGGCTGGCGGCGGGTCACACGGCAGTGGCCACCCTATTTTCCCGACCGGCCCGACATACCACAGCCCGTGCTGGAGATCGGCAAGGGGTCGCCGACTGCTGTTGCTTTCGGCACCAAAAGCAGTTTCCCCTGGCCATACCGCGACGCCCTCTTCGCGCTCGATTGGGCATACGGTCGAATACTTGCCGTTCACTTGTCGCCTCGCGGATCTAGCTACGCCGCCCGGGCCGAGACGTTCCTGCGAGGATCGCCGCTGAACGTGACGGACGTCGAGTTCGGACCGGACGGGGCGATGTACTTCGTAACCGGCGGGCGCGCCACCCAATCAGCGCTATATCGTGTCTCGTATCTTGGGAGCGCACCGGAAAGGCCCAAGCTCACGGACCAGGAGCTCGCCCGCCAGCAGCACGCTGAACAGTCGAGGAAACTGCGGCGACGTTTGGAGTCTATCTCCGGGACGGTCGAAAGCGGCGCTGTTGATTTGGCCTGGCCGCTGCTGCGGAATGCCGATCCCTGGATTCGCAACGCGGCCCGAACCGTCATTGAATGGCAACCTGTGAGTCGTTGGAAACGCCGCGCTCTCTCCGCCGAGGACATCGATACCGCAGCAGCTGGCCTTCTCGCTTTGGTGCGCGTCGGTCACTTGACCGACTGGGATGCCGTCGTGAGGCGGTTGAGTGAGTTTGACCTGCGCGAAATGACAACCCGGCAGCAGCAAGAGGTGATCTTTCTACTCGAGAGATGCTTGGAAGAGGGCGTCCGTTTATCCGAGCAGCAGCGGAACCAAGCCGAACGGCAGCTCGACGCGATCTATCCCGCCAAGTCGTTTGCGGTGAACCTGCGTCTCAGCTTGATCGTCGCCAGGTTTGGCTCGCCGACGTACGTCGAGCGAACAATGGGTTTACTACGACAGGCGACGTCGCCGCGTGAGCAGTTCCATTTTCTGTTCGCGCTACGGAACACCACGAACGGCTGGACTTCCGAGTTGCGCGAGGCCTACTACCAGTATCTGAAACAGACTTCCGAACATGTTGGCGGTGAAGGATTGCCTAGATTTCGGCAGCTGATCGAATCCGAGTCGCTTGCCACGCTCCAGCCGCGGGATCGCGAGCGGTTTTCTCAACTCTTGAAGAAGAACACTCTGGACTTCTGGCAAGACGAATACGAGATAGAAGATCGCCAGTTTGTGCGACGCTGGACAGTCGATGACCTCAACGATTCGCTCGCCAGCGTGGGCCGCCAGCGAGATTTCGAGCGTGGAAGGCGGATGTTCACCGTGGCACGCTGCATTGCGTGCCATCGCGTTGGCAATCGAGGCGGTGTGACCGGCCCCGATCTGACTTCGGTCTCCGGCCGCTTTTCGCGGCGTGACCTGCTGACGTCGATCGTCGAACCATCGAAGGTAATTGCAGAGAAGTACCGGGGGGTAACCCTTGTGATGTTTGACGGCCGTGTCTTTACGGGGCAAGTCCTGGCCAGCGACTATCGGTCCGGCAGTCTGACCGTGGTTACCGATCCGCTCGCCCCGGACAAGCGGACGACCGTTCAAAAAAGGGACATCGAAACCCAGCAGCCGTCCCCCATTTCCCCAATGCCACAGGGCCTGTTGGACACCTTGTCGGAAGGAGAAATACTGGATCTCCTGGCCTGGATTCTCGCCGGCGGACGAGCGGAACATCCGGCGTTCCGTGAATGAGCTGAATAGAACCTGCGGGCTGTTGGATGCTGCGACGTTCGCGGCTCTTAGCAGCCTGTTGATTTTCTCGACGCGCCTGCCGCATCACAGGGATGTGATGCCAAATCAGCGACGTAAGTCGTTGATTTGCGAGCCGCGAAGAAACTCTGTTCTGAGCTTGGCGAGGTTGAAAAACGCTAGGACGGTGTTTTTCAACAGGCAGCTAACCCGAATTATTCATGAGCGATCTGCTGCGAGGTCGTAAGTCCATCCGTGGCTTCGTCATGCTTCACAACTCTCCCTCGACGTATTGCTTCAATACGCCTGCGGAAGAATTGCTCGCCTTCCTTGCCACGAACGTACTTACAACCTCTCGCGACGATCTTCATGAATAATCCGGGCTAAGAGAGTACCTGGGTCACATTCCGATCCGGCCTCATCCTGCGATCTCGGCCCCCTTCTCGGGACGCCAAAACCGTCACGTAGGTCCCGGGATTTCGCGGGAGTGTTTGATCGTGACGAATGTACGATTCACCCTGTTCAGCTGATCAATAATTCGTCGGAACTGGAGGTAAATGGCAGAGAAACGATTGGAGATGTGGCACATGGGCGTACAATAACAATTCTAAACGAGTCCAGCTGCCAGAATTCTGTTTGCAGTGAGCTGGTCGCGCACTCGATAGGTCCGAACCAGGAATCCATCTCGCAGCCGTTCTCCACCCTGCGGAGGCTTGCCCCGTGATTAGAACTTCTTTGGTCGCCGCCATTATCATCTCTTCACTCTCTACACGGGACGCTGGCGCCGTCTTGATCTATGACTTTGCCAGTTACCCGGCAGACCAGGATGGCCACTCGTTAGCTGGGACAATTGTCACGACCGACTCAGCGCCCAACGACGGATTTCTGATGGACGCGGAGATCCTCTCATGGGCGTTTGAGGTCAGCGGTCCTCGTGGATTCAGCAGCTCAAGTTCTGATCCGAGTTCCGACGCGCAGGTGTTTGGCAACGTCGCGATTACGACCACCGAGATTACGATGGCCTACCCCCAGACTTTGGGCGATACTAACGACCTGCAGTTCTACGGCAACAACTTCGGGAGCAGATTAGCGTACTTCCGAGTGAATGACCCATTCTTGGTAGGCGTCTTCAGCACGTACACGGCAAATCGTAACCGATTAAACGCGAACGACGCCGCTTGGACTGTCAACAACCCACTGATGAACAACTCGCCGCAGACCAGCATCGACGCGCCGTGGGTCATAGCGACCCGAGTTCCGGAGCCGACTGGTTTCACGCTGATGTGCACTTTGGCAGGCCCAGCTCTCTTTGTTATTGCACGACGTCGTCGTCGAATGTAATCCGCAATCCCAGCGACACTGGGCTTCCCCCTCTCCACTATGGCTCGCTTCATCCTGCTCTTCAATGTGAGGGGAAGTCAGAGGTTTACGTGCCCGTCAGTGCCTTCGTAGTCGGCTGCAATCTGCTGATGCGTGAGCATTTCACGGAACTGCGAAATGGGGCGAGTGCCCCGGCGGGTTTGAGCGGAGACAGCCGCGAACAGAGTTAAGGAGTGATAGACCCTTCCGGTGCTTGGCCGCGGTTAGTCTCGACGAAATCACGAACCGTGGCTGGATCGTAGTCGTTAAGCGTCAGAAGGCGCGCCCAAGATGCCAAGGCGATCGTCGTGTCATTCGCTTCGCGCGGTGTCAGAATTACACCAACGCCACTTCCATTGGCATTCGGACTGCTAATGACTGCCTTGACCGCTGCGTTGGCGTTGTTGCCACTTATCGTTGCGGGGAACCGCCCGGGACACGAGATTGAATACCCAATGGCGGTTGTGATCGTCGGTGGATTGCTGTCGTCGACGGTCATGAACCTGTTCTTTATGCCGACCTTGTATAGAACTTTTGGCAGAGTCGCGCCGTCCGGCACGCCTTCGGCAGACTGACCGCTGGCTCGACTGACCAATGCATCATCTGACTTTGGGCACCTGTGGCGACGTAGTTTGACTTCTAGTTCCTTCAGGCCGGTTGCACCGAGCAAGTTGAACATCCGGGTCTCGGCGTCGGGGAAAACCACGCACACCGCCCCCAAGCGGACCCGGGAAACTGTTCCAAAACTCGAACGACTTCTGACACTGCGTCAGGTATCACAATCCGACGTCATGGGCTCACATCCCAACGCAAGTCGCCACCGCTCCCGTCTCTGAATTTCGTACCATCTCCGAACGACGGCGGACCCGCAGATTTTTTTCGCGGAGTGACGTAACTTATGCCTCGCATCTGCGTATTCTGTTGGGAGCCCGAGGATGAGCACGATCGAGGAAAGCTATCGAGCTTACTCCGAGGAGGTGTACCGATTCTCCTGCTGGCTCTGCGGTGACTCGGCCGAAGCGGAAGACATCGTATCGGAGACATTCCTGCGCCTTTGGGGAAGCGAGGATGATCTGCAGGTCGAGACGATGAAAGGACTTCTGTTGACAATCGCCCGCAACGTCTTCATCAGTCGACGGAGGCACTCCCGGCGATACAAGACATTGCCAGACAACGTGATTGACAGTTCTCCTCCCCCAGACAGCGAAGCGGAGGGCAAAGACGAAATCCGAATGTTGATGGCCGCCGTGGGAGCATTGCCGGAGGGTGAGCGAACGGCGCTGCTCATGCGAATGCAGCACGACGTTTCTTACGCCGAAATTGCCAGGAGTCTCGGCATTTCTCTGTCGGCTGCAAAAGTGCGAGTTCATCGCGCCCGCATCAAACTAGCCGAGATGCGGTCGACTCCAGGAGCATCATCGTGAACGTCACACGCGACGTCATTATCGATCTTTGGCCGTTGTATGAGTCTGGTGAAGCCAGTGAAGACACGCGCCGGTTAATCGAGGAATTTCTCAATAGTGACCAGAAGTTTGCCAAGCTGATTCACAATTCGGCGGAACAGTCGCTTCGTACCGGCGCCCTGCCACCGCTGCACAGAGAACGGGAGGTTGAAACACTTCGCAAGACTAAGCGCTTGCTGCGATTGCGCGACTACGTGCTCTGTGTCGCGGTTTTGCTTACGTTCAACCCGCTAGTGATATACCACGCAACATCTGGTGATGCCTGGGTCCTAGACCATCCGTCACTTGTATCTGGACTCGCGTTGGCGGTAGTCATCGCCTGGTCCTTCTACTTTGTGCTGAAGCGTCGCTTACGTGCAACAGGGCTGTGAAAGGGGCACTGACCGTCGTTCATTCGCAGCGAAGTACCAAGTCGATACCTGTTACTCGATGGAACGGAGAACAGCCATGTGTGACTTCTTTGAGCTAAGCCGATTACGAAAAGCCACCGAAGTCGTACGTTGGTTTCCGCGCAAGCTTGACATTGGCGTGGCGAAGGCAACTTTCTATCAATTTGACCAACGCGTAGTGGCAATCCTTGACAAGACGAAACCTCGGCTAGGCATTAGGAACAAAGAGGCTCGGTTTCTATCTCTGAGTGCGTCGTTGCTCGTAGTCTCGGTCGTTCTTATCCAGGGGCCGGCGATTGCATTGCACCGGAGATGATTCGCATGAAGTCGAAGCCACAATTGCAGTTCCGGACATCGGACCTTTTGATTCTGACGGCCGCCGTCGCGGTCCTAATCGTGGCAGCTCCACATATTGGGGCGGGCCCCATTCACGGAACAGTTCTTTCGTCGGTACTGCTTGTCGTCGCTGGTGGGCTGCTGGGAGTGATCAGCTTTCGCCTGGTCTCTGGTTGGAAGAGTTTTCGGTACCAGGTCGCCGGCGGGTTGTTGGTCGCCGTGGTGTCCTTCTTCGCAGCTGGAATCGTCTTACCTGCCGTGTTCTCTGGATTCGCCACGCTCTACTTTGCCGTCTGCGTCTATCTGGGCGGAATTGTGGGTGGCTTGTTGGGCGGCGTTTCAGCGGGCCTGCAGCAGGCGACGGTTGATAAGTGGCACAACGTATCAGCAAGCGGCCGGAGATTTGCTTCCTCTCTGGGACTGGCGCTGCTCTGCCTCGCCGCGTTGTGTGCAGGCCTCATCGTCTGGCGCAACGATGAGCCCTTCAAAACGGGTGCTTTGGAATCGGTGATGCTGATGGCCGCTGGCAGCCTGCTGGGGATTGTCGGCGGCGCCATCGTACCGTGGGGCTCCACGCTAAGGCACAGGATGGTCGGTGGGTTCCTGTTCAGTATCGCTGCCTTCTATTGTGCACGAGTGGCACTAGCGGTCGCCATCGGGTTCGACGAACGGCTGTTCATGATTGGCGCTGTCTACCTGAGCGGCCTGCTCGGCGGAATGGCGAGTCCGATTCTTCCCACCGGCAGCGACGATATACAGATCTCGCGTGGCACGCGAAAAAAATGGACCTGGGCCGCGGTATTGGCTCCCTTGATTCTCGTCGCGGCGACGCTGGGGATCCGGCTTTGGCTGATCATATCCGAATCCCGAACCGTTGCAGATCTTGAACGTCAAGGTGCCTCGATCGGATACGGTATTGACTACGACCGCATTAAGTTGCTGGAACCTCTCCTCGACATGCGAAAACTGTCACAGTCGGGGGAGCAATATGGATGGCTGACGAGGCTGCTGGGTTTAACCCATGTTTCGCGGATCTCGCTCTGCACGCAGAGCGCGAGCAGACAAATGGAGCCCGTTGAAGTCGGTTCACCCGAGTCACTCGTGAAATTGCTGCCCGGCATCTACTCGCTGACCATTCACGCCGATCATCTCGAGAATTCGCAACTTACGCCTGTCCTCAAAGCGGATTTCATGCCTCAACTCGGTGCGCTGACTGTTGTCGGTGCCGATGCGACGACCGACACGATTGCACGGATCGGTGTGTTACCTGAATTGCAATTCTTGCAGGTGAACGAAACCGGGATCACCGACGACTTTGGCGATCACGTCGTCAAGCATCGGAACCTGCGTTATCTAGACGCAACAGAAACGTCAATTTCGGATGCGTTCATTTGGCGCTTCCGTGATCTGGAGCACCTAAACGGATTGACCCTGCGAAAGACACGGGTTAGCGACGCAGCGAGCGACACGATCAGCCGATTCACACAGTTACGGCAGCTGGATCTGGATTCCACCGACGTCAGTGACGCATCACTCCCACAACTCTCGCAGCTGACCGAACTGGTAACACTCAGGCTGTCGAATACTTCGGTAGCCGACTTGTCGGCCGGCGTCGCTAACTTGACAAGGCTGGAGGAGCTAATTCTCGCTGGTTCGACTGCCAACGATCTGGCCGTGGAACACATCTCGACGCTAACGCAGCTGAAGAAGCTAAACCTTTATCGGACAGCAATCACGGATGCAGCGATTCCGGATCTTTTGAAGCTCCCCAATCTGGAATACCTGTCAGTGGAACGAACCGAAGTCTCCAACGAAAGCGTAAGCCGGCTGAAACAGCACTTTCATGACCGAAGTATCACAACGAGCTTGCAGCTCGGCGAGTCATTTCACGGGCAGCTCACAGCGCCACACGTGTCCGACAGCTGGAGCTTTCATCCCGCGCAACAGGGTCTCGCCTACCTGGGGCCTCATCCGGACGAAGCAATCCTCCTATGGAGTCTCAACGGCGGCAGGATGACCGTTTTCAACGACGAACGATTGGATTCCACCGAGCCGGCGAGCCGAGTTTTTCAGCTAGTCACTGGCGAGAGCTATCACGTCAGAGTCCGATCCCACTCAGGGCCAACCCGCTATTCCTTTGTGATCGAGCCTTTGGACGAAACGGTTCGCGACGTTACCCCGCAGCTGGGTGAAGTCATCGAAACGGAACTCACACCGGCCAATAGCACCAGCCTGTTTCGTTTTTCTGCGACGGCTGGTTCCACCTGTAAACTCCAATTTGTGGATCCTGTCGAAAGCAGCAACACTCGCATCGGCCTCGTTGACTCGGGCGGCAAGGTGTTGATCGCCAAGTCTCCGTCAACTGACGCTCCGCCCGTCTTGCTCGAATCGGAGCAGCCGTTCTATCTATTGATTGAAGGCACACGCCCGGGAAGCGGCCGTGCCGTTCGATTTGTCATCGACGTGAATGAATCAAGCGATCATTGAACCATCTGTGGTACGACGACGAAATGGTGGCCTTCATCGTTCAGTACCGCCTTGAAAACTGGGGGGGTCCACCGAAGACCTTCAGCAACGTCACGCAGTTGAAGACCTGATGAACGAAACTCTTGGATGGACGGGGACGGTTATTGTGACGGGGGTGACATCGGCAGCGGCTCGATAAACATCTAGCCCGGATTATTCATGAAGATCGTGGCGAGAGGTTGTAAGTACGTTCGTGGCAAGGAAGGCGAGCAATTCTTCCGCAGGCGTATTGAAGCAATACGTCGAGGGAGAATTGTGAAGCATGACGAAGCCACGGATGGACTTACGACCTCGCAACAGATCGCTCATGAATAATTCGGGCTAGTGCTTTGAGCGGAGACCGCCACGAACAGAGTTAAGGAGTGATAAACCCTTCCGGTGCTTGGCCGCGGTTAGTCTCGACGAAATCACGAACCGTGGCTGGATCGTAGTCGTCAAGCGTCAGAAGGCGTGCCCAAGATGCCAAGGCGATCATCGTGTCATTCGCTTCGCGCGGTGTCAGTATTACACCGACGCCACCTCCATTGGCATTCGGACTGCCATCAAGCACGAGTTGCTCTAATGCCGCGAGGTCGCCCGAGCTTATCAGATTCGGGTTGTAGCTAATCCAGACATGCCCATGTTCTAGATTGTGGATCAGGTCTTCATCGGGTTGCTCGGTTGTGTAGACGCCGGTCGGTCGCGGCGTAATGCCGGGATTGCCATCCACGTCGTTGGGATCAAACCCATGGTGAGGCCCATAGGTTGGAGGGTTTGAGTAGTCGCTGTAGTCGATATCCCCGTTGACGTGCTCCGCCGAGAGCGGCGGGGCTCCGGCCACCAAATCAGTGCGGGCTCCGAGAAGATTCGCCGACTCGAAAGATCCCGGCGTCACGGGGCCAAACAGGCCGTTGCCGGCGGCGGCAGGAGTGATCGTGATTGTCGCAGTTGCCGGACTCGATGTTGCCGCGCCGTCGTTAGCCTGATAGGTAAACGAGTCCTGGCCTGAGAAGTCGGTGTTCGGTGTATACGTGAACGAACCATCCGAGTTTAGAGCGACGACACCATTGGCGACCTGATCGATGATGTCGGCGGTCAGAACGTCGCCGTCGGGATCGGTGTCGTTGGCGAGCACTCCGTGTCTTTCGCCGACCGTCAGAACCGCGTTCTCCGCTACTGTGAAATCGTCATTCGATGCAATCGGTGCCTGATTTGCTTGATTGACATTGACTGTCACAGTTGCCAGGCTGGACGTCAAAGTGCCGTCGCTAGTCTCATACGTGAACGAGTCGACGCCGTTGAAACCGGAGTTCGGTGTATAGGTGAACGAGCCATCGTCATTGAGCGACACAACTCCATTCCCAGCCTGTCCAACAAGCGCGGCGGACAGTGAATCGCCGTTGACGTCGAAGTCATTCGCCAGCAAGCCGGAAGCGACATCAACCATCAACACATTGTCCTGTTCAACAGCAAATAGATCGTTCATCGCAAGTGGCGCGCTGTTTATGGCATCGTTAACGTCGCCGGAACTCGCCCGAATCGAGGCGGCTAGTTCGACATTGCCGGCAAGCTCTTCGGCAAGTGCCATTGTTTCTCGCAACATGTCGTGCGTTGGAGGAGCAGAAGCGAAAAACCAGGCGATGCTGAAGAACTCGGGGCGCAGCCCCGCCTCGGTGAAATTGATGCTGCCCAGGCTTTGATCATCGGCCAAGATCAGATCGCTGAAACGGTTGTTGCCCGTTGTAGCGCCCGACACTGAACTCGAGTCTTCGGCATCGATGGTCGCAGTAGACTGCCTCTTGGAGATCTCGTACGTGCCTGGGTAAAGCTCGTCAAATGCGTAGAAACCGTTGTCGTCCGTGATTGTTGAACGGTCTGCTGGAGCGTCAGTCGAATCAGTTCCGGAGAGGTCAACGACCAGACCAGGGACGCCGATTTCATTGGCATCACGTGTACCATCACTGTTAGCGTCGATGTATACGGAGCCCGTTATCAGACCTCCTGCATGCAGCAACGCCCTCGATTCAGCGATTCGAACAGCACCCGTCGGGGCGAGAGATGAGTCTTTCTTCTTGTTCGACGACGCATGTGTGTCTCCTCGTAGCCAACTCACAGTCAACGACTGGCGACTGTTCATTCGCGCAAGTAGCCTAACCCGAATTATTCATGAGCGATCTGCTGCGAGGTCGTAATTCCATCCGTGGCTTCGCCATGCTTCGCAATTCTCCCTCAACGTATTGCTTCAATACGCCTGCGGAAGAATTGCTCGCCTTCCTTGCCACGAACGTACTTAAAACCTCTCGCGACGATCTTCATGAATAATCCGGGCTAATCTTTCATGGTTGCGATAAGAGTAGAAACCGTCAATTGTCTGGCGATCGGCGAGTTCACGAATCTCAGCGTGCCGAACGGTATGATCGTTACAACTCTCTCAACTCCCGAGTTTGTCACTTCTAGCCTACAGGATGTGCGTTCACCGAGTAATGGTTTTCCGTCCAAGATGCCATGGAATACGCGTTGTGTAGCGCCAGGGTCCGCAGTTGGCCGACAGCACACGACTTGTGTCAGGTCTTCCCAGGAGAAAATGGCAAACGCCGGAGCTCGCAAACAGATGTACTTCACACTCCTCGACTCGCCAAACCGGGGTGCAAGACTCAGTAGCTCTGCTCGATGCCAAGTCGATGCTGCCATCGCACTCTAGCGGAATCTGCTGAAACTGCACAGGACGATGAAGCCGAAGCGTTTTCGTCACTGTTGGAGTGAGGCCAAGGCAAGTAAGTCACATGTCCGAAAAACTGGCTGACAGCCGACGCCCGAGGGTCTGAAATCTTGTTTTCGGAGTGGCAAAATGGGACTCGCGGTCCGGGCGTTTCTGTCATAATCGGTGTGTTCGCCGTGTTGCGGCGATATTTGAAACACCGTTGGCGGCGACAAGTTCCAGTCTAGGTCTTTTGTGAATTCCATGTTCGCTAAAGACCCGCTCGCCGACCTTGCATGGTGTTGCGACCGTCGTTACTGAACTGCACGAGAAGAACGCCGCGATGTTTCGATTCCGGCTAACCACGGCATCGCTAGTTATTGTGTTCTGTGCCGCCTGGTTCGCGACGTCTCAATTAAACGAGTACCTCGGTGACGAGATTCGCAAATTGCTTTGGCTTTTCGTTTTGGCTCCTTCAATTGCCGCAGTCGTTTACTACCGTGGACAGCACCAGGCGTTTTGGCTCGGTTTTCTGCTAGTTCTCCTACTGCGGGCTTTACCGGACGCCTGGGTCTACACGCCAGAATTCGAGAGTACGGTCAGCCTCGTCCAACGGAACATCACGGACATTCCGATGGCTCAGTTCCTCAACGGAACAGTGCGGCTTGTTTCGACAATCGCAGTTGCCGCCGTGTGTGGACTCATGTTTGCCTGGGTCTATAAGTGTGCGAGCGACGAGAGCCAGTGAACGGCCAGTGTTGACAACAAGTGTCACTTAACTAGCCGTTTCCCCTGCTTCGTAATAGTGGTCATTGTACAGAGCGTCGTCAAATCCGTTTTCATCCTCCATGTCGGCGAAGCCTTGATATGCCCAGTCGCCCGTGTTGTCCCGCAGTTCTTTTATTCCTTCGTCCTTATGGTAGTCACACCCTTCGGAGCGTCGTCGGGAGCGCGCTTCGTTGATGACTTGTAAGACGGCCTTCTCGTCCGATCTATCGAGGCCGCTATATTCCTCGGCAAGGTTCAAGCTGAACTCCTCATCGCGCATGTCTTCTTCCGTGATGTGGGCCGAAACGGCAACCGGCTACGATGCGTCAGTGAAACTCCTCGGCAGCGTCGGTCGATGAAGCCGACGCGTCTTTCGTCGGTCGAGCAACCTTCCTTCTGTAAATTCTGTCGATCTCATTTTCGCGTTTTGTAAATAGTATGGAGCGGCTTCGCCGCCGTTTTCTTTTGCGTTCACGCAGACCGGGGGGGCTCATTGCCGCCCCCCTGGACCCCCGCTAGCCTTTCTCTGTGTTCCGTTTTTGGGAGGCGTTGTTTGCATTGTCAAATAGACTTTGCCAGTTTCCCAATCGTCGCTGGTCTCGCTGAGGATCGCGCTGACTAACCGCAGGAGCGACGCTTCGTTGGGAAACAGCGTTGCCACTCTGGTGCGACGTTTGATCTCCTGGTTTAGCCGCTCAAGCATGTTCGTCGTGCGAAGACGGCGGCGGTGAGAAGGTTCCAATTCGAACACCGTCAAACTTTCCGCAACGTTGGTCTCGAGCCAACGGGATAGATCCGGCGCCGTCTCGGCGTACTTCTCGACCATCAACTTGAGGAGACGATCTGCTTCGTGACGATCCGCTGCGTTGAGCACGTTACGCAAGTCCTGGATGACTTCCGGACGCATGGTTATCTTGGGTACGTAGTTCAGAGCGTTCTGGAGGAGGTGAAACTGGCAGCGCTGCCAGGCCACGCCTGCGAAGCATGCCTTGCGAGCCTGCTTCAGCCCCGCGTGATCGTCGGAAACGATCAACTGAACACCGTGCAAGCCACGGTCGATCAGACTCTTCAAGAAGCTTCTCCAGTGAACCTCTGCTTCGGAAAGTGAGACGCTGACGCCCAGGATGCTGCGTTGACCGTTCTCCAAAATGCCGGTGGCGATCAGTACCGCGCAGTCACGTACGCTGCCTCCGTGGCGAACCTTCTCGTAGCGAGCATCGAGAATCACATACGGCACCGTTTCCAGTGGACGCTCCCGCCAGGCTTGCAGTTCTTCGTCCAGCAGCTCGGCGGCCCGACTGACCTGAGTACTACTGACCTCCAATCCACACAGCTCCTGAGTGATCTCCGCCACTTTCCTGGTCGATACTCCCTGCACGTACATCTCCGCCACCGCTAATTTGAGCGCCCGCTCACTGCGTTCGCCCCGTTCCAATGCCGACGGATAGAACTCCACATCTCGGGTCTGAGGAACGTTAACGCGCAGTTGGCCGAGTCGGCTGTTGACCGTCTTGGACTTGTATCCATTGGCATATCCACGTCGCGCTTCGGTCCGCTGATACGGCATCGCGCCCAGGGCTTCCGCGCGCTCGAGTTTCATCGCCTCATTCATGAGAATCTCAATCGCGTGCCCCATTCCCTCAAAGCCATGTTCGCCGAGTAGTTGGAGCAGCTCTTCGAAACGAGTAGATTGATCGTCGTGGGCCATGTGGGTCTCCTTTCGCTAGAGTAGTGTCCTGCGAAAAGAAAGATCGACAGCGGCCCACGCTTTTTCAAGCCGCCTATCAGCGACGCTCCGAATCAATTAAGTTCGGCGCGCCACTGCGCTTTTACAGAAAGAATGTTACACCACCCTTTCGTCACGGTCGGAAGGCAACGCCAGAACAGCGCATCGCCCTCTCTGAGGCAGGGATTTCAAGGTCTTGTGCGACAGAAACCGACGCGCGGCGGGCCTCCATTTGAATTTCCTTGATTCAACTAATACTCGCCAGTATGTTGCGAATACAGCGATAGGACAGTCGGTAAGTTAGGTCGTGTCATCGGCTGGCGAGGTGGCGCAGACGCGGCCCTCAGGAGAATTGGGAGTTCCAATGCAACGTCTTTTCTCACATGTAGGTCCGTCATTTGCCCTACTAGCCCTTGCGCTGGGGTGCGGTGAAAGTCAGACATCGTCTTCACCTGGCGCACCAGGTCCGCTGAGCATAGCGCTAACATCTTGGCAATCCGGGGACAAGGATGCTGCGGTGGAATCACTTCTAGCGGTTAACTGGAATTCTCCCGACCTGGCAGCAGGCGAATCAGCCTTGAGTCTGTCGGAGGAAGAGTTGGTGAACTTGCCCAGCAGCGATAACAGACAGGTCCAAGAGGACGTTGTGAAAGTCCTCGTGCCGTTGCGTGATTTGGGCAAGCACGCGATTTCGCTTGGAAATGCGGCACAAGCATCAGGCGACGACCAGTTGGCGCAAAAATACTACGAAACCGCCATGCACTTAGGGAAGGCGTTGTCGGATGAGAAAAGAATGCTCGCAATACAAAGCGTTGGCAAGGCAATCGTCGCAATGACTGAAGAGGTGCTCGCGAGCCCCTAGAAGCGGTGCCGGCCAACGCGGCCTCCGCCAACGAGAAAGTAAGCCATAGTCCCACCGCAGGTTAAGACAGTTGAGTCCCAGTACATTCATTACGTTGACTTCTGTACTGCTTGGCGGCGCACTCCTTGCGTTGGTCGTCGCATTCGCGTTCGCTCTCTCAGCGGTCGTGGGGTGGCGCACAGTCCACCGCAAACGTCGCCTGACGACTTGCTTGCTGTTTCTCGCCTGCGTCCCCTTATTCTTGGCGACTCAAAGAGCAAATTGGGAACTCATATTTCGGCCATCGCTGGAACAGCAAGTTCCCTTCGTTGAACGCTCTGCCACCTCTGCCGCAGCACTACCGTATCTTGAGCATTCACCCGTGATTCTTGGTGACCGAGCGGTCAAAACTTTGAGCGGATTGCTCGGAGGTGGCGCGTTACTGACTTCGATTGTTGCCTGCGCTTTCCTAGCGGCGGGAGTTGTCGGCTGGAACACTCCGAAGAGGCGGACTCGCCTGCTTAAGTTCTCGTGCTTTCTGGTTGCAGCACCCATCTTGCTTGGGCTGCATCAGGCAGTGTTTTGGGGCGTGCTTCGCCCACCATTGGCACGCAAGTTCGAGGCGATGGTGCAAAAGCAGCAGCTTGAGATACAGAATTCCCGCAAAAGGCAGGCTGACCTCGCTTCACTCGCGACGATTGGT
Organism: Pirellulaceae bacterium; assembly: GCA_965223305.1. Classification (GTDB taxonomy): domain Bacteria; phylum Planctomycetota; class Planctomycetia; order Pirellulales; family Pirellulaceae; genus CBDCWT01. The sequence continues at coordinate 203,599 of CBDCWT010000013.1, forward strand.
GAGGCAGCACCATCTTTCCGCATAAACATCGCAGACGGCTCGGAATTCACTTTCGACGAACTACGCGGAAGAATCGTGCTCCTGAACTTTTTCGCAACGTGGTGTGGTCCATGCCACCTTGAGTTGCCACACCTGCAAGAACTGTGGGACCAATACGGCAACCGAGAGGACTTTGCACTACTTGCAATCGGCCGAGAGGAAACGACCGACGTACTTCAGGCATTTGTCGCAAAACATGAGTACTCATTTCCCGTTGCGGCGGACCCAGAGCGTCGCGTGTACTCCTTGTACGCGAAGGAGCTGATTCCACGAACCTATTTGATTGGTCGGGACGGTAGGATTCACTTCGCCACAACTGGACTCTATGAATCTGAGCTGCAAGAATTACGCGAAGTGCTGGCCAGGCAGCTGAGCACATTCGAGGCCACCGCCCAACGCTGAAAGTCGAGAGACGTCGACCGGGCTGTTCGACCGCGGGCCCCAAGCAGCGTTGAAACTCCGATGCGGGTTACGCTCGCGGTCCCGAGACTTCCCACCGTCCAGATCGGGCCGCCAGTTTCGCCGCACGAACGGCTCGGGTTCGGGGACGTTAGCGCGACTTAGCCAATCCTCTTTAGTCTTTAGTGCGTGAGGTGGAATCGTTCTGTGCGCCGATAATTCGAGATTCCGTCAGCGACTGTGTCAAAGTGATGCCACATCCGCGGGATCAATTGCACAACTGCAGATTGAGAGGCGGCCGCCGAGTAGCGCTGCAGGCGCGAGCCGAATGAAACTGCGGCCGATGAAGCTGACGCGTCTAAACGATTCGGCACATTCGATGCTGCAAGAACGGTGTCACACCGCGGTTTGCCCGAAGCACCCGTTTCACTCTGCGGTGAAGGACACCGAAGCTGCTCGCGACACACGCCTTGCCAGATTACGTCACTCTGTATAGGATCACTATATCGCTTCGATATAGCATGGTCAACTCGGCGGTTTCATGGGCAGCAAAACAGACATGGCGATTTTGGGGATGCTGACGATCGAACCGATGTCCGGCTACGACATGAAGCAGTTCTGCGAGGAGAGCCTTTCGTATTTCTGGCATGAATCGTTTGGTAATCTCTACCCGCGACTAAAACGGCTGTCAGAAGACGGTTTGGTCCGCTGTCGCCGAGAGTCTCGCGACCAGGCTCCGGATGCGAATGTGTACTCGATTACGGCACGCGGACGCACTCACCTGCGGGACTGGCTACTGGAACCGCCGGAATCTGACCATCTTCGAAGTGAGTTCATGTTGAAGTTTTTCTTCGGTGCAGAAGTTCCTGCAAGTGTCCAAAGGCAGAGACTGCTCGATCATGAAAAGGAACAAAAACGGATCAGAGAACAGTACAAAGTCATTGAACGTGCGTTGCGCGATTCACTTGCCGAGTGTGATGACGCTGTGTATTGGCTAATGTCACTGCGTCGTGGCCAACTGCTTACAGATTCTAGAATCCGCTGGTGTCGTGAATGCATCGCCGCAATGGAAGAGCTGAAAAAGAAAAATAGTCAATGAATGAGAAACTCAGCCGTCTCCTGCTTGGGCCAATCATGGTATGGACAGTTGTGACGACTATCTTTGCCTGGTTGCCCTTGGTGCGAATTGTCGGCCGGCCAGAAGGTTATCATTGGCGAATCCTCGGCTTGTCGGGCGAAGGATTCGACGGCCCGTTTTGGTTATTCATCCCCTTGACCATGTTTGCGATTGCGCTGCTTTATACAGCCGAACGAGGTCCACGAAACCGATTTCGCCCACTTCTAATAATCTGGCACGTGACGGTGCTTGTTGTCATTGTTGCTGCACTCATTCAGGGGGGCGCGGACGCCAGGTGGCAAGGCCAAGGTTTGTACTGGTCGATCCCGATGTGGCTCGCCGTTGCACCAGCCGCACTCTTCACAATCATGGCAATCGTGTGGGTCGCTGTCGACCTCAAGGGTGCCCCTCCCAAACAGCCACAACCGTGGTCTCGCACAAACACTCTCCGATTGACAGCTTCGCTTTTGCTGTTGGTAGTTGCAATCGTGTTGTTCCGGTTCGGAACGAACTACAACTGGGTCACCGCGGTCGCGATTGTGACTACGGTCCTGCACTGGCTTTTATTGGCTTGGTCGTTCGTCGGGGAAATCACATCATCCGACGTCAGTTTCAAAGCCCTCTAAACTGCACGGGTGCAACAGACGTGCAACAGACCGACGCACTTGCGGACTTTGTCTTCGTGCCTTCGGCGTGAAACTTCGACCCAGCTTAGAAACTGCACAGACGATGAAGCCGTTTTAACGACGATTTCGTCGCGGTGAGTTGACTTGCGGTTTTCAACTCGATTGTTCCTGCTCGCGTGATTATGCACCGTCGTTGGATTCGGACACACGGAAACCAAGTTGCTGAATGTAGTGCATCACTTCATCGATGCCGGGTGTTAGTCCGACGAATCCCAATGTGAAACTCCGTTTTCGGTGTCAGGATCGACCGGACGTCGGCGAAATCCCCAGTCGATGCAACCCAGCCCTCCGCCCCGATCATCAACCGCTCGACCAGCTGCTTTCTTCCGGCCGGAGTCAGTCCGAATAACCGTTCTGCTAGATCCGCCATCCGGGCAGGTCCGTCGGCAACGCCCTGGCGGCCTGACCAATGATTCACCGGAAACCGCGTTTCTTCATCCATCCCGCTAGGATCCTTCTCCAGTCGGCCACCGGCAGACCGTTGTCCCGCACGCCAAAACCGTGGCCGCCTTCAGCATAGATATGAAGTTCGACGTTCACTCCCGCTTTCCGGGCAGCGGCGTACAACGCCAAGCTCTGCTCAGGCTGCGCGCCTCGCTCATCGTCATCGCTGGCGTGAACGATGAAAATCGGTCCCGTGCCCTCCGGAAACCGAATGTAATCCGCCAACTTGCCCGACCCTGGGCTCGACAGGACATACCCGGGGTAGGCGATCACGGCGAAGTTCGGTTGGCAGCTGATTACGTCCACATCGTCGATTGGTTCGTACTTCCTCCGGTCAAAGTGGGTTGCAGTCATCAACGCCAAGTGGCCGCCCGCGGAAAACCCGCCGATCCCGATTCGGTTCGGTTCGATCTCCCACTCGTCTGATTTGCTGCGGACCAAGCTCACCGCCCGCTGCGCATCCAGCAACGGGCCGGGGGCCGGCAGCGGCTCGGGCTGTCCCGGGCGGCGGGGTACGCGATACTTCAAGACCGCGCCCGTCACACCCACGGACGCGAGCCAACGCGCAACCTCCTCGCCCTCCTTATCGATCGCCAGATTCCAGTAGCCCCCGCCGGGGCAGACAATCATCGCTGAACGCGAGTTCTGTCCCGGATCGGGTCGATAGACGGTCAACGTCGGGACCGTTACGTTCGTCACCCACTTCGCATCCCGCGTGGGAGCCTCCTCGGGAGCCCTAACTCGCTCCGGTCCCGTATTGCCGAAGTCGCCAACCGTCTCGGCCGGCCAAACTCTCATCACCAGCGGCTCGCTCGCCTGTGTAGGCGCCGGCAATCCCGCACGGCCTAGCAGAAGAACGGCGACCAGCGCCAACGTTACGTCGGTTCTCATGTGACACCCCCCATCGGATCTCGAGCCGGTCATTGTAGCCGGTCATTATAGAGCGGATCGGTAGATGATTGGGTAACCTGCAGGAACTTGACGCCGATCTCGGCTCATGCCAGCTGCGGACGAGGTCGAATGCAGATGCAACAACGGGGCAGATTCCCGTTTCCTCCTCGTCATTGTCCCTCCTCGCGCTTGACAGGTGCAGTTAGGTGTTCTTTTGCGCGCACCTGAGTACCAAGTGTTGTGACGGCCTCGCTGGCGTTCGCTCAGCACCTCCTTAACAATGGTGAAATGAGGTCACACGTGCGAAACCGGACACAACGCAGTCATCCAAGGAGGTTGTCATGAAACGGGCGGCTCTCGCAAGGGTCAATTCGGCACCAGCGATCGTCTTGGCAACGGTCGTTTCCGCAATGATACCATTGACGGCTAATTGGGCGTGGGGTTGGGAGGAGTCGGACAAACCACCGAGACTCCCCGCGGGCGATGGCATCGCCGCCAAGTATCCCGGGGACCGCAATATCGAACGTGACCCTGCGGTAGTTTTTGCCGATGGATTTGAGAACATGTTTTCGCCGGCGGACCTGCGAGACAAATGGAACTGGGTCATCCATGACCGGAACATGCGCATCACGCAGAGGGCCGGGGACGTTAACGGTGGAGTGAAAGCCCTGGAATTCACCATCCCAAGACAAGAGACCGCGCTCTCCGTGGAGGTAGCCAAGCAGCTTGACAGGGAGCAGGATGTTCTTTTTCTTCGCTGGTACTCCAAGTTCGAGGACGATTTTGCCGTCCCTAGCGGCTCGGTCCATAACGGCGGGTCCATTTCCAGCCACTACTTCAAGAATGGGCGAGCGACTCCCGGCCGGCCCGCCGACGGACGTAACAAGTTTCTGGCGAACCTCGAGAGCGAAAACTCATCCGGCGAGTCTCCCGGGAAGTTGAACATCTATTGCTACCATGCCGAGCAAGGAGGGAACTACGGTGACCACTTCTTTCCCTCCGGCAGGGTCTTGCCCTTATCCCACGAGCGGTCCGGCGCCGCCACCTTCGGCCCGCGCTTCCTGGCCCGGCCAGACATCATTCCCGATCGTGGCCGGTGGTACTGTTACGAGTACATGGTGAAGACCAATACTCCGGGAAGACGTGACGGGCGCATTGCCTGTTGGCTGGACGGCAAACTCGTCGCAGACTTCCTCAACCTGAGGCTGCGCGACGACGATAGTCTCAAGATCGACCGATTCGGCGTCGGGCTGTACATCGCGAACAACACCACCCGCGCGAACACCAAGTGGTACGACGACGTGGTCGCGGCAACTGCGTATATCGGACCGCGAGTTAATGGAAGGCCGGAATGAGCTGGAGCGGCCAGTTTCGCCGCACGAACTGACGTGCTTCGAGCACGTTCGTGCGAGTTAGGTCAAAGCCCTTCGTGCAGCGGTGGAATAGACCCACTTAGACAAGGAAAGGGCGGGCGAATCAAAGTGGCGATACTTTTCGGAACGGACGGCAAGAGTTCGGACTTGTCGCGCGCCAGCTGGTTCGGAACGAGCGGGGCTGGGGCAGGTGCGTGCAAAGGCGAGCGCCGAAGCTCCATTTCATGCCCACGTAGGGGCGATCGCAGCGCCGTCACGAAATCCTAAAAAGGGGCGGTGGGACCTCACGAATGCCGCTAGCTCGTACATTTGGGCCAAATCGCCGACCGTGTCCGCTAGAATGAGGGTTGCGGCGTTGTGTGTATCGTAGAGAGGGGACGCCGCAACACGAGCAACTCTTTAGGGGATTTGACTCAGGCGAATACGTGAGAACAGACGGAGTGGAAGTTCACACTCGGCAGCGTCTTGCCTGCCTTGAGTCGCGAATTCGCCCACATTGTTGTGGCGACGAATGTGGCACCGAGTCTACAACCGTCCAAGGAATGATCCCGGTCATTGGCCCCTGCTGCTGGCGCTACTGCCTGTCGCTGCCGGGATTGCCTACCTATGCCAGTGGCAACCGGTCGAAGTCTGGGATATTGCTGCTTCGCGTGATGGCGTGTTGGTTGCGACAATCTCCAGCAGCCCGCGCCGCACCCCGCACATCACAATTTGGGACGACCGACTCGAAAGATTGCGTACCCAGACATTGGGCAAGCTTGACCCTTATCGGATTTGCTTCTCCATCGACGGGCGTCTCTTGGCGGTTGCGTGTCAGGGCGGAATGCTCGTCGTACTTGACACGGAGACTCTCTCGATGCGGTCGCAGTTCGCGTGCCCGGACAAGACTATTCGGAATCTCGCGTTCACTCCGAGTAGCGGAGGTATTCTGACGATTGACTACCTCGGAAAGGGACGCATCTATCAAACGTCAGACGGGGCAATGGTTTCGGAGACAGCGGACATCCAGTCACAACAGTGGTCACAAAGCAGGTGCAGCACTGACGGTCGGTGGGCGCTCATCGCGTCGGCAAAGAAGACAATCTCGCGGACCACGGCTTACGAGATAACTGGAAGGCAATTCACTCCAAGATGGAGCCGCAAGGGGATAAATCAACACCCTGTGGCGATAAGTAGTCGTGGATTTTCCGTGATCACCCAGGCAAACCGCCTCGAACTGTTGGACCGAAGTGGGGACACGCTGAGATCTCCTCCGGGATTCAGCATGACTTTCGACAACACCGGTAAACGATACGTTCGTCGAAAGCCTGGCAAGTTGGAACTAGTCGACGCCGATACCGATTCTGTTATTCATCAAGTCGATGGCCTACCGCCAAACTACAACGAGATCATTTTTCAGGGAGCGAACCATGTGATCTCCAGAAGATCTGGGGTCATCTCTCGATGGCACCTACCTAGTGGAAAAGTAACGTCCCAACGACTTCAGTGGATCACGCCCGCTGAAATCTGGTACCTGGTCTTCGTCGTTGTTTCTGCCGGAGCACTATGGGGACTTGCGTGGGTCCGCTGTGGCCTACGAAGCCGATGGGTGTACCGCCCGCTCTTCGACGTTGTGTTCCTGAACTGCATCGCTCTGAGCGCATCGCTTGTGCGAATCAGTTGGGTGAGGGCCCATGTGAGTGTACGGAACATCGAGGTTCCGTCACTATTGGGCATGCTCGGAAGTGTAATCTCCTTGGCTACCGTTTGGTTGATCATGGGCCGTGGGCGATTAGCCGGTCGTCTTCCTCATTTCCTCATAGCACTTGCTGGAGGTTGGGCATGCCTGCTTCTGTCAATGGAGGCTGAACTCCCTCTTGCTGCCGTGATCGCCGCAGCAGTGCTCATTGTGACTCTCAGTGGGACCCTCTTGTGCGTTCGCAAACTTGGCGGGCGGATTACGTCCATCCTGGAAGAACAAATCGATGACACTAGTGAAAAGCAGACCATGGTCCGGTTGCGCGACATCTTGTTGGCCACCGCAGCGTTCGGAATGATGGTCGCTGTCGGAAGGTTTACATTCCTGTCCGACGTGCGAATCGAGATCCTGGTACTTTGCCTTGCACAGGGAGCAGGTCTCGCACTATTCTCCGTGTGCATCTTATGGATAGCGATGGGTAATGGCTGTGTGTGGTTGAGACTAACAGTACTGCTCGCATCCGTGGCGTTGTGCGTCGGCAATTCGTTCGTCCTTCCAATCAACCTGCCCCTTTGGGCGCCCGGTTTCATGACCACCGTCACCGTGTCCTTCGGGCTCACTGCGTTCGTTTCGCTCCTCGTCTTTCGCGGCCACGGATATCGGGTGTCGCGGTGCCGCGGCCCGAAAGCACGTGTCGTCTGATCCCACCATGGCTGAACTTGCGCTGAGGGACCTTGTCGCCTGCGTCGGTGTCAAGCCATTCCGATCAGATCAAACTGGATGATGCCAACTGGCCCTCTGAGCACCCGCTCTTGGCGGGAATCCGATGCACCTATGTCGCCATGCTCGGCCGACTGAAGGTGCTGCGGCGCGTGTGGCCGCTGCCGACTGATTGCCACCCTACGCGGCTCTGACGACGACTTTGCCAGTCAGTTGGTGAGGTTTCAATCAACGACAGCGCCCTAGGCTTCCCGGACTTCTCCAGTCGGGTGGAGGAGCATGCGAAGGTCCTCGCCAAGAATGCGCCGCTTGTCTTTCTCCGAGATGCCCGCATTCATTAGGTCGCGTGGATGCATTATCGTGCCTGCTTGTCAGTGTGCCATCAGATCCGGCTCGGTTACCCAGTGTGTCGTCAACACCTTCCGGGCCGAGTTGCGTCAGACGTTCGTTCCCTGAGCGAGAATCTCTTTCACGACTCTCGGCAGTTCAACGCCCGTCAGCCGTTCTTCCAGGCCACTGCGGGTGAAGAAGAGTTTCTGGTGATGCAAACCCAGGAGGTGCAAGATCGTGGCGTGGAAGTCGTGAACACTAACCGGATCCTCCACAGCGTGGTGGCCGAAGTCGTCCGTCACTCCGTAAGTCGTGCCACCTTTTATTCCACCTCCGGCCATCCATGAGGTGAACGCTTGCATGTTGTGATCGCGTCCGGAGTAACCGGCAGCGGACTTTTGAGTCGTGGGAGTTCTCCCCAAACTCGCCGCCCCAAACGACCAATGTGGAATCGAGCAGGCCGCGTTGAGCGAGGTCGCGCAGCAACCCAGCCACCGGTTTGTCCGTCCGTAGGCACGCTGCACGGTGATTTGCTGCAAGATCAGCGTGGCTGTCCCACGGCTGTTCCTCGAGGAAAATCTGCACAAATCGGACGCCCCGCTCGACCAGTCGGCGCGCCAGCAAACATCGACGCCCGAAGGAGTCGGTCCTCTTCTCGCCGATGCCATACATCGAGTAGGTGTGTTGCTTCTCGCGCGACAGATCAAGTGCTTCGCCAGCTGTGAACTGCATCCGCGCGGCCAAGCTGTATGACTCGATGCGAGCTTCGAGTTCTGGATAGTACTTGCGGTCGTGGCGGTGAATCTCATCGAGCCGGTTCAGGAGATGCCGGGCTGCGGCGGTCACCGCCGAATGCTGCTGGTACTGCGGTTCAAGGTTCAGGATCGGCGAGCCGGTCGGACGCAACCGAGTGCCTTGATACAGCGGAGGTAGGAAACCGGACGTCCAGTTGCGTGTTCCGTTCTTCGGTGGCCCCAAAGGATCACTCAACACGACATACGCAGGCAGGTTCTGGTTCTCGGTTCCCAAGCCGAACACCGTCCACGCTCCAAATGTCGGATAGCCCATGAACAGGCGACCGCTGTGGATCTTGTAAAGCGCGTTGTCGTGATTGGGATGATCAGTCCACATCGAATTAATCAGGCAAATCTGATCGGCCAATTGCGCGGTGTGAGGGAGCACGTCGGCCATCCACATACCCGATTCCCCGTGCCGGGCAAACTTGTACTGCCCACCCATCATTACGCCGATCTTGTCGGTTCCTGAATTTCCGATTTCCTCTACATTGCCGGCGTAGGGTTTGCCGTCCAATCGGTTGAGCACCGGCTTGGGATCGAAGAGGTCCATCTGACTCGGGCCACCATTCATGAATAGGTGGATCACCGATGTTGCTGTTGCGCGATGGTGAGTCGGTTTGGGCTTGAGATCAAAGGCAGGACGGTACGTCGGTTTCAGAGGCGAGTGCCGCGGTGCCGCCGAAAAAGTCCTGACAGAACAAATGAGCCAGAGCCGCGCCGAACAGCCCCCTCGCTCGTGCGGGCAAAGAAATCGCGGCGGGTCGTCTGCGGTGAGTAGTGCTTCATCATTTCGTCCGCCAATTGAACCCGGATGTTGCTTGGCTTTGTTCTAAAACCTGACCACCCCTCACCCTAACCCTCTCCCGCAAGGAGGCCGTGCGCTTTTACGCTTCATACAATCCACCAAACTCTGGCGAGTTCGGCTACGCTCCAAATCAGCCGCTGGGCGTTAGCCCACGGTTCTCCAGCGAAACCGACGCGTGGCGTCCGGCGAGTGCGCCCCCCTCTCCGGCCCTTCGGGCCGACTCTCCCCGGAGGGGAGAGTGACGAAAGACGAAATCACGCACTAAGACTACAAGCTGCACGACCTCCGCAAGCGGGAGAGGGCATGTGGCGCCGCTGCGCTTCATTATTGTCAAAACAAAGCCTGTTAGTTCTAAGACAAAGCCTAGTCCACATAAAGGAAGGCTGCCGAGTTAAGGACGGTGTGGCAATAGGTCTCCAAAGCCGCCTGTGGGTCTGATTGCTGGACGGCTTGCAGTTCCTCGAGGGTCTCAATCCCGAGTCGGCGTTCCATATCCGTCGGTAAGCGACTCAGCGCGAGCTGATAGACAATTTCAACGCGGGCGTCGGGATCATCAGCTTGATGGCCTAGTACGTCGGCCACTCGGGTGCAAACGCTGCCGCCAAGTCGCGGACATGCTGGCTGTTCATCAACATCAGTGATTGCGGTGCAACTGTCGAGACGTTGCGAGCCAGACAGTTGGGCCCCATCTCCGGATAATCGAATGTCTCCATCATCGTTGGGATTTCGGTCCGGCGGTACTGAAGATAGATGCTGCGGCGCCACCGTGCGTCAGGTGTCGGGATCGCGCTTACCAGGCCGTCCTGGTTCACCGAAACAGGATCGGGAGGCCCGCCGGGTGTCTCGTCGAGTTTCCCGCTCACAAACAACAGCGAATCGCGCAAAGCCTCGGCATCCATGCGCCGAAGCGCCACACGGGATAGAAGTCGATTCTGGGGATCGAGGCGGTGCCGCCGGTCGCTGATGCGGCTCGTTTGTCGATAAGTACGCGAGCCCATGATCAGGCGATGAAGCTGTTTTGATACTCCAGCCTCGCTCGGCAAACGTCACGGCCAGCCAGTCCAGCAACTCGGGGTGCGACGGGCGGTCCCCCTGGGTGCCAAAGTTCTCCAGGGATTTGACGATTCCAGTTCCAAAGTGGTGGTACCAGATCCGGTTCACGATGACACGTGCTGTGAGTGGATGATCGGGTTGCACGAGCCATTTGGCGAGCGCGAGGCGGCGCCCGGTCTTGGGTGTGCCGTCCTGGGAAAGGAGGCCGGACTTCAAAGGGTGTGTGACCGCCGTCAGGACCGAAGGTACGCCGGGTCCCACGAGCCGCCCCGGTTTGTCATGCTCCCCGCGCCGCAGAATGTACGTCGGGGACGGCTCTCCTCGGTCCCACAAGGCCCGAATTAACAATGGCGGTTCCAACTGGCGTGTGACCTCTAGGATTGAGCGCTCTAGATCCTGGACAGTACGACGAGCTTCAATCATCGCATCCGGCTGCTGCTCATCGGGCAAGATCTGCACTCGTTGCAGCATTTCAACCAGAACTCGCTGTGGCTGCGTACGGTTGTTGTCAGCGAATCGCAGTGCTCGCAGTGTTTCCTCGCGGTCGGCTTCCGACTGGCTGGGATAATGCTGCCGTAGCAATTCGACATCTAGCGCAGTGACGGCCGCCTTTAATTCCGACTCGAGTTGCTTGATTTCAGTCCTTAGTCGCGGATTGATCTCGGATGGCCCGCTTCGCTGCTCCGCGACCGCGACACTCAACGTGCGGTTCTTAAATGTGAGCCAGTCATGTTCGTCGAGAGCGCCCTGGAAGATGGCTTTGAGACGGTAGTAGTCGCGCTGCGGAATGGGATCGTACTTGTGCGAGTGGCAGCGGGCGCAACCGAGTGTTAGGCCCAATAAGCCTTCGCCAACGACGGTGATTGCATCACTGATCACGCCGAGACGCTCTGGAACAAAGTTCATCGTGCGTGATCCGGTCTGGTCAATCCCCATCCGCAGAAAGCCAGTTGCAATCAGATTCTCAACCATCTCTTCGGTGACGGATGATGCGGCTTCATAATCGAGCAACTCGTCACCGGCATTTGCTCGATGAGAAAACGGTCGTATGGCTTGTCGTTGTTGAAGGCGCGAATCACGTAGTCACGGTATTTCCAGGCCACCTGACGCACGGGATCGGCTGAAACGCCTCCTTCCGAGTCGGCGTAGCCTGCTAGGTCAAGCCAGTACCGTCCCCAGCGTTCTCCGTAGTGCGGCGAGTCGAGCAGATGGTCGATCATATTGCGATACCAGTTCGGATCCTGATCGCTGTGCCATCGCTTCCAGTCAGTTAGGCTTGGCGGCATTCCAACCAGATCGAGATAAACGCGCCGGATTAGCGTGTCGCGGTCGGCTTCCGGCGCGAACTCGAGGCCGACCTCCTTGAGACGCCGGAGGATGAAGTCGTCGATCGAATTGGCATCGAAACGCGCCTTCGGGGGCTGGAACGCCCAGTGCTTGCGGTCTTCGTCGCTAACTAGTGGATCGTGTTCCATGCCGGCGACATCCGGCGTGATGTCGAGTTCTGGTGCTCCTGCCGCTATCCACTCGCGCAACCGTTCGACCTCGCTCGCCGGCGGCCGTCTGACGAAGAATTTCAACAGCAGGTCGCGAGGTGGGCAAGCATGGCTTTCGATGCGGTTCATCAAGCGGCTGGCGGAAGGGTCTCCGGGCACCAGGGGCGGGACCGCTGCTGCCACCGATCAGCATCGCCTCCTTCGTTCGAAGGTCGAGTTCTCCCTCCCGCAGACGTGCTCCGTGGCACGTGGTGCACCTCAGCAGGAATATGGGGAGTACATCATGCTGGGTAAGCTGGTGCTCCGTCGGTTCACCCTCTGTTGCGTGTGCACCGGTCGTAATCCAAAGCCGTATCAGTTCCTTTTGCTTGACGCTCAACGGTGGCTCATTTTCCGGTGGCATGCCGCCACTTTCCACCATGATCCACAACAAACTCTCATCGAGCGACTTGGCGACAAGCGATTCACCCGATTCGCCACCGCGGCGCAGCGCGCCCATCGACGAAAGATCAAGTCCTCCCTTGTGAACTGTTTGGCTGTGGCACTTATCACACCTGACGGCAAGAATCGGCTGGACATCCGCCTCGAAGACAGGCGCCCGCTCTGGTTCGCCTGCGTCAGCGGATGACAAGACGAACACTGCGACCGTCAGCACTGCGAGCCGGTCAGCCATGGCAGTTCTCGACTGGGATGGGACGATTCTCAACTGCAGAGGGACCACCATTAGTCAAAGGTATGACGTTGGGGAGCTGGTTTTAGCCACACAGAACGCAGGGTACCATGTTGCTCGGGATCAACAAAGGTTTTCTCCAATTGCAGGGGTCTCACTTCACCATTTCGGCTACAATCGACGCCGTGTCGCGCGAACCACACCGTTGACGCGAACACTGTTCAGCGGCCGCACGTTTGAATGAGCACTGGTTCAAACCTCGCTCCACTGACTTGGGCTATTGGCCGTATCATGGCACGGTGATGGGACCTCGGAACTATGAGATCAGCTCGCTAACTTTGAATGCTGAGAATGACTGAACAGGTCGTCATCTACGCCACGCCACGGCGTCGACCTAGGAAACAAACGGATGGCGGGACCATAGACTAGTGCGAATCACGACAGCGCTCATAGTGGTCTTACTCATTTCGACGTTGTGCCTAGCTCAATGGCCGCGTCGACGTGGGCGTCGCCAAGTGGAGCGCAACGAATACCCGATATGGGAGATTGATCGAGAATTCGCGCACGATGCTTTTACATTTGTGCGTATTCAGTACGATTCGTCAGGCTATCGGGGCTACGGTTGGGGACGAGGAGGGAGTCGCTGGGGAAACGACTATCCGGACAGCGACTGGAACTTCTCTTACCGCTTACAGGAGCTGACTTCTCTCGAAGTTGACCCGAACGGCAAGGTCCTGCGGCTGTCAAACCCGGAAATACTCGACTATCCGTTCCTCTACATGAATGGGGTAGGTGGAATCCAGCTGAGTGATACAGAAGTCGCCGGCTTGCGCCGTTATCTGCTGAACGGAGGGTTCCTGATGGTCGATGACTTTTGGGGTGATCTCGAGTTGAACAATGTCCTCGAACAATTCGGGCAAGTGCTACCTGATCAGGCACCGGAGGAACTCCCCATAACCCACGAGATCTTTCGACTCGTCTACGAGTTGGAAGAGAAGCCACAAGTTCCTAGTATCCGGCATTGGCGCGCGGGGCGCACATTCGAGGATCATGGCCCCGGGAGTGAAGTTGGCCCAAACTTTCTTGGACTCCATGACGAGAATGGCCGGCTAGTTGTGCTGCTGTGTCACAATAACGATATTGGCGACGGCTGGGAGCGCGAGGGCGAAGATCCCGAGTACTTTCTGCAATGCTCAGAGAAGCTGTCTTATCCCATCGGAGTCAACGTTGTCATCTACGCGATGACACACTAGTTGCAACGCTACTGCATTGCGTCGAGTTAGACTTATCAACGAGAACACCGGTGTTCCGGTAGAATACAAACTTCCACCAGTCGTAGAGGAATAACCATGACCGACCAGCAATCTCTAAACGTTGAAACGCTCCCCATCCCCCAAGAAGCCTTTGATTGGTACGACGAATACGCTCATGGGCTGATCGATCGGCGTACGTTCTTGGACCGCCTATCCACGCTGTCGGCAGCTGGTTTTACGCTGGGCGTGCTTTTGCCAGCATTAACGCCGAACTACTCACTGGCCGAGCAGGTTTCGTTCAACGATCCAGACATAAAGGCTTCCTATTCAACGTTCGCCTCTCCGAAAGGCCACGGCGAGGGACGGGGTTATCTGGTCGTTCCCGCTAAGTCAGAAGGCAAAGGTCCTGCGGTTTTGGTGGTCCACGAAAATAGAGGCCTCAATCCGTACATCAAGGACGTTGCCCGTCGACTGGCCAAGGCCGGCTTTGTCGCGTTTGCACCGGATGCTTTGCACCCGCTAGGGGGATATCCGGGGAACGACGACGAAGGCCGGGCAATGCAGCGATCGATGGACAGGGGAAAAATCGAGCAGGATTTCATTGCAGCGGGCGGCTTCTTGAAAGCGTTTGATCGAAGTAACGGCAAGTTGGGCGCCGTCGGCTTCTGTTTCGGTGGTTACGTCGTCAACATGCTGGCTGCGACGATGGGCGACCAATTGAATGCCGGCGTCCCATTTTACGGGACACCTGCGGCCAAGGAGATTCGTAGGAACATCGTTGCCCCGCTGCTGATTCATCTCGCTGAGCTCGACCGCCGGGTGAACAACACTTGGCCGGAATACGAAGCCGATCTAGAGGCGAACAACGTTGAGTTCACCATGCATATGTATCCGCAGGCCAATCACGGTTTTCACAACGATTCCACGGGGCGGTACAACGAAGAAATGGCGGAGCTGGCCTGGAAACGGACGGTACAGTTCTTCAACAACCATCTGCAGTAGGGATGGCGGCATCGCAGCTGCACGCCTGGATCTCGATCGGCAGGTGCCTAACTGCCTGTTGAAAAACGCCGTCCTGGCGTTTTTCAACCTCACCAAGCTCAGAACGGAGCTCTTCGCGGCTCGCAAATCAACGACTTACGTCGCTGATTTGGCATCACATCCCTGTGATGCGGCGGCCCGCTGAGAAAATCAACAGTGCTCCCCATGCGAGCAGCGGCCCGTCACATTGACGCGAAACTTGACGAGGTGCTCAGAGAGTAGTTCTGCCTTACGGCGCAGCAAACCGCGTGAAGCAACCATGACCCCAGTACTGGGGCCACCAGGACCTAAATCCACTCCCGAATGGGGTTGCCTTCGATCAGCCGCACCGGGCGGCCATCGGGACTATCAGCGATCAAGTCGTGCGGAATGCCGAGCTTGGTGTAGACGGTAGTCGCAAGGTCCGCCGAGTGGTGTTCATTTTCTGTCACGGCGCCGCCCTCGGCGTCAGTCGCGCCCAGCACGTGTCCACCCGGCACACCGGCCCCCGCCATGATCGCAAAGCCCGCCGACGCCCAGTGGTCGCGTCCGCTCGCCGAGTTGACCTTCGGCGTGCGCCCGAAATCGGTCAACCAGCACACAAGCGTCGAGTCGAGCAAGCCACGATCTTCCAAGTCCACGAGCAACTGTGGAAAGGCCTGATCGACCGGCGGAAGGCGACGGTCTCTGAGCGATGTGAAGTTATTCTGATGGGTGTCCCAGCCACCATCGGTCACGGTGACGAAGCGCACGCCGGATTCCACCAGGCGGCGGGCCAGCAAGCAGCTTTGTCCAAAGCGATGACGGCCGTACGCTTGGCGAAGCGAATCGGCTTCCTGCTCGATCGCGAACGCTTCCTTGGTTTCCGGAGCGGTGATCATATCGAGTGCGGCTTTGTAGTGTTCGTCCAGCGCCTGATAGGCCTGTGGTTGCACTTCGATTTCGTGCTGCAGCTGGTCGACTCGCCCCAACATCGTGCGGCGGCGGTTGACTCGGTCCATCGAAATGCCTCGGGGAGGCGTGATGTCCCGCACCGTGAACTTCTTGGCATTCGGATCCGACAATATCTCGAACGGGTTATGTTCGAGCCCTAGGATTCCTGACGTACCACCGCCAAAACGCCGATCGATTTGGCTGCCCAGTTGCACGAAAGGCGGCATCGCGTTCTTGAAACCCTTATTGAAGCTCATCACGGAACCGTAGCAGGGATACCCTACCGCCGGATTAAACTTGCGGCCCGACATGACCCATTGATCGGCCATACCGTGACTGCCGTTCTGCGGATTCCAACCGCGCAGCAACGCGAATCGCTTCTGATGTCGTGCCATGTTCGGCACGATATCCGTGAACTGCACACCCGGCGTCGCCGTGTCGATCACGTTGAATTCACCCCGCACGCTCACAGGCGCCGTGGGCTTCGGATCGAACGTGTCGTGATGGCTAGTGCCCCCACGAGTCCAGATCAGAATACAATTTATCTCTCGCCGCGGTACCGCTTCCGAACTGGCGCAAAGTCGGCGGCGCAGCACCATCGGCAACGTTACGCCCAGGCCCGCCAAGCCACCCACCTGTAGGAAGCTCCGTCGTGATATCCCTTCGCAAGTACGCAACGGACGCGTAACAAGATTGAGCATTGGCAACACTCCAGGTGACGACAGGCAGGTCGCCGTGGCCAGATCGTTTCGCGGGAGAGTTTCTAAGTGGCGTGAACAACGTAGTTTGCGACTTTGTCATGATATAGCAAGCGACGTGGACAAATCAACGTGACTCATGCGTGTCGTGAACCACGTTTCACGGGACAACAGGTCCGTCCTATGGAATCCTATGGAAGAAGTTCGGTGTTTCGGGCATATTGCGGGCATAATGCGAGGCAACGAGCGCTTGACGAAACGCAGTTCTACGCACTCGATCACCTGCCAAATAGAACCCCACCAACGGTAACTTAGTTAACCGATTGCCGACGCAACTATCGCCCGCTGGAGATGGTCTTTGCGTCCCGCGGCCAAGGTTTGTCGGAGGTAACTGATGAAGCTCACTCCCGTCCTGTGCTTGCTCATCGTCTTTTTTTCGGGCATTCAAACAGGCTGGTCGGCGGCCGCCATCGAAGTGATACCCAACCAGGTTTCGTTACACGGCAAATTCGCTCGCGCGCAGCTACTGGCACGAGATGCTACCAACAACACAGTGTCCGTCGAAAAGTGGGCGGACCTGACCGGACGCGTCACTTGGTCCAGCTCGAATCCGTCCGTCGTAACCGTGGATACACTGGGGCGCTTGCACGCCGTCGCAGATGGATCAGCAGTCATCCAAGCCGAACTCGCTGGGCAGACGTCTCACGTTTCCGTGACCGTCAATGGCGTGGACACGACAAAAGTCGAGTTTGTCCGCGACATTCGTCCGATCCTGAACAAGGCCGGCTGTGCGGCGGCTGCCTGCCACGCCAGTCAGCACGGCAAGGGCGGATTCAAGCTCTCGGTGTTCGGCTTTGATCCCGCCGCGGATTACGAAGTGATTGCTCGCGCTAGTCGTCAGCGGCGAGTAAACCTAGCGATCCCTGATTGGAGCCTCGTGCTGCGAAAACCCGCAACGGCCATTCCTCACGGGGGCGGACTTCGCCTCCCGCCGGGATCGACGGAATACGAGACACTCCGCAATTGGATCGCCGCCGGAGCGACTCGCCCAAGGAAAGACGTCGGCGAAGTTGCCGAGCTATCCGTGACTCCTGCGCGACGTGTGACTCAAGTGGGGCGCACTCAGCAGCTTCGTGTTGTCGCAAGTTACGCCGATGGCTCGACGCGCGATGTCACAGCTTTGACCAAGTTCGATTCTATGGACGACGGCGTGCTAAAGGTGAGCGACGAAGGAGTCGTCCAATGCGTAGGTCAAGGGCAAGCAACCATCATGATTCGGTACGAAGGTCAAACCCAGATTGCCACCTTCGTAGTCCCCTACTCCGATTCGATCGAGCTGGCCGGTTGGCGGAACAACAACTTCATCGATGACTTGGCGGCCGCGAAGTTTCGTGAGCTCGGACTTGAGCCATCCCCCCTATGCGACGACGCGACCTTCATCCGCAGAGCCTACCTGGACGCGATTGGCTCGCTGCCAACAGTCAAGGAAACTAGAGCCTTCCTGGAATCGACCGACCCCGCAAAGCGATCCCGACTGGTCGACCGACTTCTGGGGCTCACCGGCGACCCAGCCTTGGATATCTACAACGACCGCTACGCCACGTTCTGGACATTGAAATGGTCAGACCTTATACGAAACAACAGCAAAGACCTCGGCGAGCAGGGGATGTGGGCTCTGCACAACTGGATCAAGGACTGCTTCCGCACGAACCGGCCAATCGATGCCGTCGTTCGTGAGCTCGTCGTCGCCAAGGGGTCGATCTACAGCAACGGCCCGGCCAACTACTTTCGCGTCAACAAAGATGCCGCCGCCCTCACGGAATCGACCGCCCAATTGTTCCTGGGCATCCGATTGGAATGCGCCAAGTGCCACCATCACCCTTTCGAGACATACAGTCAGGCCGACTACTATGGTTTGGCTGCCTTCTTTGCACGCGTTGGCTCGAAGAGCAGCGAAGAGTTTGGATTGTTCGGCCGTGACCGTGTTGTCATGGTACGAGCCTCCGGTGAAGTAAGGCACCCCAGAACACGGGAACTGATGAAGCCCACCCCGCTCGGGGGCGAGCCGATCGACGACTCTCTCGACCGCCGCATTCCGCTCGCCGACTGGCTCACTTCGGCCGACAACCCGTACTTTGCCCGCTCGGTCGCCAATCGCTACATGGGATACCTACTGGGTCGCGGGCTGGTCGAACCGCTCGACGACATGCGCAGCACAAATCCACCAAGCAACGCACAGTTGCTCGACCAACTAGCGCGTGACTTCGTCGAGCACCATTTTGATCTGAAGCAGTTGATGCGGACCATTATGCACTCCCGTCTGTATCAACTCAGCTCGCAGCCCACACCGGCCAATCTCTCGGACCGGCGGTTCTATAGCCACTATCTCGTCAAGCGGATCTCGGCTGAGCCGCTGTTGGACGCGATCGACCAGGTGACTGAAGTGCAAACGAAATTTCGAAATCTGCCGCTCGGCACGCGAGCCATCGCGCTGCCCGACGCCGAATACCCAAACTATTTCCTCAACACATTTGCCAAGCCGCGTCGCGCCAGTGTGTGCGAATGTGAACGTTCGCCTGATGAAAACTTGGCGCAGGCCTTGCACACGCTTAACGGGGATACGCTCGCCACGAAGATTGCCCATAAGAAGGGGCGTGTCGCCCGGCTGCTTGAAGCCAAGACTCCGCACGAGCAAATTGTTCGCGAGTTGTATCTAGCGGCGCTCTGTCGCCCGGCGTCCGAGGCGGAACTTGCACTCAGCCGTCAGTTCCTCGAGGAAAGCCCTTCACCCAAGGAGTGCTACGAAGACTTGCTCTGGGCACTTGTCAACTCGAAACAGTTCCTCTTCGTACGGTGACCGCCATGAAACCTCACCTTCTGGTCGCTTGCGCCGCGTGGTGCGCTGTTTGGGTTGGGACCGGTGCTTCCAGCCGGACCTTGGCTCAAACTTCTTACCCGATGCTGATGAGTCTGAAGCCGGTCGCAGCGCAGGCGGGGCGAACTTCTCAACACACGATTAAGTCGCGATACAGCATGTATGGCGCGTCGCAGGTCCTGGTCTCCGGCGACGGCGTGACCGGACGGATCCTGCATCCGGAGCCGAAGGAAGGCGACGAAAAGAAGGAACCCAACCTGCAAGCCATGACGGTCGAGTTTACGGTCGAAGACGGTGCCCTGCCGGGAGTCCGCGACTTTCGCGTCGGCACCCCACGAGGCGTGAGTACGATCGGGCAGGTTGTGATCGTCAGCAATCCAGTGGTGGCGGAAAGCAGCGACAACAACAGTCCCGACCAAGCGACCGAAGTGACGATGCCCTGCACAATCTGTGGGACGATTGAACGTGCTGAGGACGTCGACTACTACAAGTTTCAAGTGGCGAAGGGCGATGCGCTGAGCTTTCATGTGCGCGCCATGCGATTACAGAATCGGATCCACGATCTGCAACAGCACATTGATCCGATTCTCACGTTAAAGAACGCCGCCGGGGTCACGCTGGCGGCCTCGGACAACCATTTCTACGGTGACCCGTTCCTCGGTTACACGTTCGATCGCGGCGGCGAATACCTGCTCGAAATCCGCGACGTTCGTTACCAGGGCAACCAGTACTGGGAGTACAGCATCGAAGTCAGCAACCAGCCTTTCCTTTCCAACGTCTATCCGCTGGCCGTGGCCGCCCGAAAGGCAACCGAAGTGGAGATGATCGGATTCAACTTGCCAAAGAGCCCCACCACAGCCGTCAGTTTATCGAGCGACGGGGCCCCCGGGACGACCCGGCGGAGGCTCACTCTCGGCGATACCGTCACCAATCCGGTGCCGATGATCGTGTCTGATTTGCCGCTCGTCCACGAATCAGAATGGAACAACGGGACGATCGAGCAGGCTCAACCGATCGATGTGCCCAGCGGAATCAACGGCCGGATCGAAGCCGAGGGCGACATCGACTGTTTCGCGTTTTCGGCCCACAAAGGGGATCGCCTGTCGTTCGAGGTGATTGCTCGGCGTCAACAATCGGGCCTGGACTCGCAGCTGCGGATTCTCGACGAACAGGGCCGGCAACTCGTGCTGAACGACGACATGCGACTCGGCAAGCGCGGCTACTCCGACTCGTGGATCGAAAACTGGGCGGCGCCGGATGACGGCAAATACATCATGGAAGTCCGTGACCTTCACCTGCGGGGTGGGCCATCATTCGTCTACTTCCTCCAGGTCACGCGCAGCCAACCATACTTTGAGTTGTACGCCGACACGGACAAGACACCGCTCACGCCGGGCACGGCCGGTGTGGTCTTTGTGCGCGCCGTTCGCAAAAACGGTTTCAACGGCGAAATCCAGCTGCATATCGACCACCTGCCACCGAAAGTGAAGGCGAGCTGCGGACGTATCTTGGCCGGCAAGGGACAGGACGGGTGCATCGTGTTGCAGGCTGCGCCCGGCGCGAATCGCGCCGTCAGCAATGTGCCGATTTATGGCACGGCAACGGTGGAAGCGGAAGATGGTTCTCAACGGCAGTTGACGCGCGAGGCAGTCATCTACCAAGAGACATATCAACCGGGCGGCGGCCGCGGCCATTGGCCCGTCATCATGCACACCGTTTCAGTGGCTGCTCCGAGTGACGTGTTGGAGGTGCAATTGAGCGACTACGACATCGTGCTCAGGCCGGGCGAGTCTCGCAAGATCGACGTAACGATTCGGCGAGCGGAAGGATTCAACAAGAACGTGACGCTTGACGTCATCTACAAGCACCTCAACCGTGTCTACGGCAACTGCTTGCCCGAGGGCGTGACGCTCGATGCCCCCAACAGCAAAACGCTGCTCACTGCAGGGGCGACCGAGGGGCAGCTCACGCTCAAAGCCGCTGACAACGCTCTCCCAGTCGAAAGGCAACAATTCGCCGTGATGGCGAACGTCTCGCTCAACTTCGTCATGAAGGCGACGTATTCCAGCAAGCCAGCATTCGTCACCGTGGAATGAGAGGCCAGCGTTCCGCTTGTCGACCCTGCGTACAGTTTCGTACGCCCTTTTGTGTGGACGAGGTCACTTGGAAACAGCTAAAATCAAAGCTTCGGCCCCCTACCCTGCTCGGCCGAAAACGATTACCTGACATGCGTCCCACCTCGCTCATGAACACAGCCACACGACCGGTGTACCTGTTACTGTTTGTCTGGTCGGTTACCTCGTTGCCGTGTTCGCATGTCTTAGCTGAGGAGCCCCTTCCCTCTGCCGGCTTGCAGTTTGTCGACCAGTTCTGCGTGGGGTGTCATGACGGCCCCGAGGGAGAGGCGGGTTTGGATCTAGCGCGTTTTGAAGAAACGAAGCTTTCCTCGGATCGGAAGCTGTGGAGTGAGGTCACCCGCCGAATCCGCTACGGAGAGATGCCGCCCAGCGACGCCGAGCAGCCGGATCCCGATCACCGCCAGCAGTTTGTCAGCTGGGTCAACAACACGTTGCGGCGCGCAGCGGAAGAAGCGGGGGTCCGCCCGGGGCCGGCCAGGATGCGACGGATGAACCGGACCGAGTATGCGGCGACGATCCGCGATCTGCTGGGCGTACAGGTCGATGCCAGCCAGGGCCTGCCCGCTGACGGAGCGGGCGGGGAAGGATTCGACAACGCCGCGGAGACGCTCTTCATTTCTCCGATTCATGCCGAAAAGTATCTCGACGCGGCGCGCAGCGCGTTGACCTATGCCTTCGCAGACGGAGCGACACGGCGTCGACGGCGGTCGCGACCGTTTCTATCGATCCAGCCAAGCGACGAGCTCACACCGTCTGATGCAGCCCAGCAGGTGCTGAACGACTTCCTTCCCCGCGCTTTTCGCCGCCCGGTAACCGAAGAGGAAATCGCTGAATATGGCGAACTGTTTGAGGCTGCGTACGAGCGTGAGCCGGCTTATTTCGAGGCGCTGCGATTTGCCTTAGAAGCAACTTTGAATTCGCCCAACTTCCTGTTCTTGCTCGAAGAGCCAAACTTGGACGAGACACCGCGCCCGATTACCGATCACGAGCTGGCTTCTCGACTGTCGTACTTTCTTTGGGGCAGCATGCCGGACGAACAGCTCTTGCGTCTGGCGGACGAAGGCAAACTCAGCGACGAGACACTACTCCAGGCCGAGGTGGTTCGGATGTTGGGTGGCGGAGCCCCACCCGCAGACGATCGACGCCGCAGGCAAAGGCGCCGCGACGATCGCGTGCGTTACTTTGCACAAAGCTTCACCGAGCAGTGGTTGGGAACGCGCGCGCTAGGACGTGAGTTTGTGCCGGACGATTCGGTGGGTGGGTACGACTCGGAGCTAGAAGGCGGCATGAAATACGAACCGATCTTCTTTTTCGATTATCTCCTCAGCCAGAACCGGTCGCTGCTCGAACTGCTGGACTCCGACTACACGTTCGTGCATCGTCGTTTGGCACAGCACTACGGAATTCCAGGGCAATTTCGCGAGCAGCCGCGCCGAACCGAACTTCCGGCGGACAGCCACCGTGGCGGGCTGCTGGGTATGGCGGCCGTGATGGCCGTCTCGTCGTATCCGCACCGCACGAGCCCCGTATTGCGCGGTAAATGGATCCTGGAAACGATCCTCGGCGCTTCGGCTCCTCCCCCTCCCCCCGATGTGCCAGCGCTCGACGAACCACACGAAGACGAGGCACCGCAAACGGTTCGCGAACGACTGGAACGGCATCGCACCAATCCTACCTGTGCCGCGTGCCACGACCGGATCGATCCGCTGGGATTCGGACTCGACAACTACGACGTCCTTGGCCGCTGGCGGACGGAGGAGGCAGGCGAGCCGATCAATGCCCGTGGTCGCCTGCCCGATGGGACGACCTTCAACGGGCCGCAGGAGCTGAAGGAACTACTCTTGCAGCGGAAGGACGATTTCGCCCGGCATTTGACGTCAAAAATGCTGGGGTACGCTCTGAGCCGCAGCCTGACCAACGACGACTATAGTACGGTCGACCAGATTGTCGATCGATTGAAAGAGAACGACTATTCGATGCACACGCTGATCATGGGGATTGTTCGCAGCGTACCGTTTCGGTACAAGGCGGGGACGGACCCTGCAGCGACGATCCCAATTCAGTCCTTGTACAGCCCGTCCGGAGAAAGCCCATGAGCAACGGTTTTCCGATTTCACGACGCACCTTGTTACGTGGCGCTGGCGCGGCATTGGCCCTTCCTTGGTTGGAAGCGATGGTCCCGTCAAGTGCCAGAGCGGCCGCGCAAACACCGCGGCCGACGCGTTTCGCGGCCTTGTACTTTCCCAATGGCGTCCATGAAACCACCTGGACTCCGATCGGTACGGGGCGCCAATTCGAGCTACCAAAGACTCTGCAGCCGTTGCAAGATCTGAAGAATGAGTTGTTAATCCCCACCAATCTGTGGAATCAAGCAAGCAACTTCGGCGATGGCCACTACGTCAAGACGTCTGGATGGCTGACCTGCACCACGATTACCAAGTCGATTGGAATCGACGTCAGCTGCAACGGCGTGTCTGTCGATCAGATCGCCGCGCGAGCTGTCGCCTCGCAAACTCCGCTGCCTTCACTCGAACTGGCCATCGATCCTGTTAGCACGGGCGTTGACACCAACGTCGGCTACACGCGCGTCTATGGTGCGCACATTGCCTGGGCAGGCCCGCGGCAGCCTTTGGCCCGTGAAATCAATCCGCGGCTGGCCTTCGAACGCCTCTTCCGGATAAACCAAGCCTCGTCCGCATCTTCCCAACGCGATCTGGTCTTGCTGGACCGAGTCCTGGGGGATGCACGGAAGCTGCGCAACCGCCTAGGCACGGCGGATCGCCATCGCATGGATGAGTACATGGAATCGGTCCGATCCCTCGAATCGCGGCTCCAAAGGGTGGGTCAAGCGGATCGGCAATGGCAACCTCGCGCAGAAATAGATCCCAGCCGGAAGCCGGCCGAAGGCATCCCTCGCGAGCACGCGGAACATGTGCGGTTGATGATGGACATCATCGCTCTGGCGTTCCAAACCGACACCACGCGTGTCTGCACTTTCATGTTCGGTAATTCGGTCAGCGGGAAGAGCTTTTCGTTCTTGGACGGTGTCGAAGGTGGACACCACGACCAGTCGCATCATCAGAACGATCCGGACAAACTGCGGCAGTACGAGTTGATCACCCGCTGGCACATCGAGCAGTATGGCTACCTGCTGAGACGTTTGCGCGACATGAAGGAAGGCGAGACGACTGTCTTGGACAGCTCGATGGTCTTGCTGGGCAATGAGCTGCGTGATGGAAACAGCCACAGTCCGCAAAACTTGCCGCTCTTGCTCGGCGGTCGCGGCAACGGACGTATTGCGACCGGGCAACACCTGGTGTTCGATCGCAATACCCCACTGTCCAACTTTTACCTCAGCCTGCTCGAGGCCTTCGGAGCTCCGCGAGAGCAGTTTGCCGACAGTACGGGAAAATTACCTGGAGTGTTGGCATAACGATGCTACCGACCTATGCGAGAGTAGCGATCGGCCTCTGTTTGATCAGCGCTGCGGGCTCGGTTGCCCAAGGTGACGTTCGGCTGCCATCGATCTTCTCGAATCATATGGTGCTTCAGCGACAGCAGCAGATTCCAGTCTGGGGCTGGGCCGAGGCTGGCGAAGAGGTGACCGTCGTCCTGGGAGAAGAGCGGCGCACGGTGATTGCCCACGACGATGGACGCTGGAGAGTCACACTGGATCCGCGGCCGGCCGGTGGTCCCTACCAATTGGTGGCGGAGGGCAAGAACTCGATCACCTGTGACGATGTCTTAGTCGGCGACGTATGGATCTGTTCCGGCCAGTCCAACATGGAATGGCCGCTGAAGGACTCCTTGAATGGCGCCCTGGAGGTACTCACGGCGCGGCACCCGCGCATACGGCTCATAACGGTGCCACACGTTGGCTCTCAGGAACCTCGAGATGACTTCGAGGGCCAATGGCAGCCTTGCACACCGGAAACTGCCGAAGAGTTCTCCGCGGTCGGATACTTCTTCGGGCGCAACGTTCACCTAGCGGCAAACGTACCGGTGGGCCTGATTGATGTCTCGTGGGGTGGATCAACCTGTGAAGCATGGGTCAGCCGCCACCGGCTCGAACAGGAATCGCAATACGAGCAGCTGCTTGCCTATTGGGACCGAAAGGCGGAGACCTACGATCACTCGGCTGCTCTCGCTATTTATGAGGCGCGTCTCAAGCAGTGGGAAGAGAGTGCACTACAGGAAGGCACTTATCGTGCCCGCAGTAGCGAGCCACCTTTCGCGAAACCGTCGAATCCGCTGGAGGGCCAGCATCGTCCGGCGAATCTCTACAACGGAATGCTTCGACCCATACTCGGTTACGCCATGCGGGGAGTCATTTGGTATCAGGGTGAATCAAATGCTGAACGTGCCTACCAGTACCGACACTTGTTTCCCATGATGATTCAGGATTGGCGCGACGAGTGGGGAAGAGGGCAGTTTCCCTTCTATTGGGTTCAACTGGCAAACTACAAGGAACGGTCCGCAGAACCAGCGGAGAGCGCATGGGCCGAACTGCGTGAAGCCCAGTCGATGACCCGACGACGACTGCCAAACACGGGTGAGGCGGTGACGATCGATGTCGGCGAGGCCGATGATATCCACCCTCGCAACAAGCAAGAAGTGGGCCGACGCCTCGCACGCTGGGCGCTCGCTCGCGAGTATGGATTCGATGTCTCTTACGACGGACCTCGCTATACGAGTATGGAGAAGGACGGCAACAAGATTCGACTGCGGTTCGCCATCGGTCGAAACTCCGCGGACCGACTCGAGCGAGGCACCGTCACGGGCTTCCAGGTTGCCGGCGCTGATCGCAAGTTCGTTTGGGCCCAAGCACGGGTCATCCCGAGTAACCGTGATGGCCGTGTTGAGGTCTGGAGCGTCGAAGTTGAGGATCCTGTCGCGGTCCGTTACGCCTGGGGCGACAACCCTGCATGCAACCTGCGCAACGCAGCGAAACTGCCTGCCCCACCATTCCGAACAGACGATTGGCCAGGTATCACGGTCAACACGCTCGCGCCCCCGCCCGACGAAGAAGTGAAATTCACCTTCGATCCGTCCGGCACATGGAAATGGGAAGATGACTTTCTTGGCAACAAGATCGCCTCCACGCTGCGGTTGAATTGGAGCGACAACTTGCTGACGGGAACCCACCAAGCCACTTTGGGCGATCCTGAGTTGGACAAACCGACAACGCTGGCGGGTGGCGAGGTTGACGGCGACAAGCTCACCTTCGCCGTCCGGCGGATTCTCAACTCCAGCGAACTCACGGTCGTCTATACCGGCCGCCTGCAGGGCGATATGGTCGAGGGGACGGCCGAAGTGCGCTACGCCGGTGACGTCACACCGTTTGACTGGAGTGCTCGGCGCGTCGTTGAGCAGACCGACCTCCTGGGGCGTTGGAAGCTAAAGTACGAGGGTCGCAGCGGAGTCGCCGAGTCGACGTTCACGTTGAAAGAGACCGATGGCGCGCTGCAAGGCACGTACGAGAGCTCTTTCGCCGGAGAGACACCTATCAGTGAGATCAAGCTGAGGGAGAACGAACTAACTTTCGCCGTCGCCATCGAGTTTGACGGCAGGAAGTTCACGACCAGGATCAAGGCGGAACCACGCGGCGACAAAATCAGCGGAGTCATGGTGACCGAATTCGGTAGCCGCACCTTTGAAAGGCGATTCGTGGGATCACGCGTGGCCGAAGGTGACGACGAAGGCTGATTGGAGTTTGCTGCGGGGGTTGGCATGCTGGATACGCAGTGGCCCATTTGAACATGGCCCGCAAGCGGTTGACCTGCTTGTTGATATGGCTGCGTGACCAATCCAGCTCGTCGATCATCCTCCCCTTCGATATGCTGGTCACTCGCCACGGCGTGCGGCTCGAGGATGTGCAAACACTCGTCGGTCACGCCGATCCCCGCACCACACGCGATATGACCGCACAGTCCGCAAGGTTACATGGAATATTGTCGAGCGGATTTCGTTTTAGTGCCATATCAGGGGTCAGGAGCGGGAAAGTCGCGAAAACGCGTCGGCCGATGAATCTGACGCGTCTTAGGATTTGCCCGATCTGCATCGGTCGTTTTGGCGTCGTTTTGGCCGATGCAGATTCGGCAGTTTCGTATCCACTTCGACACGCTTCGACGCACGGGTGTCCTTCCTCGCCGACACCGAGGCGGCTCATCGACGGTCGGCAACTCGTTTAATCGAGTCTGGGAGAGAGCACATCGGCGTAGCCGCCAAAGCGGCCTCCGTCGTCTTGACCATCGGAACCGACTCAAAGCACGACAACGCCGTCGGCTGTCTTTCGCAAGATGACCGGTCTGCCTGACCTGGGGTCGAGAGGCACGGTGGTAAGGTAATCAGGAACAAGCTGGTCGAGCGTATTAGGTGCCTCACCATGTTCCTTCCGGTAAGCCGCCACCGCCAACTCGGCCAGCAGCAACGACATGTTCTTCGTCCGGCGTTCGTAAGCCGTTTTCGAAACGCTCATGACCCGGGCAGTGGAGTCGTAGCCGGTGAACTTGCTTGTGACGCTGAGCACGCGATGCATCCAGCCGTACGTCCGGTCCGTGAAGGCGAATTCCCGTGCCGCCGCCAAGTCGAAGCCTTCGCGTGCGGCACGGACCCGTTCCAAGTCCTTGACCAGCTTCCGCAATTCGTCAGGGGTCAGGTTGGCGTGAATCTTCCACAACCGAGACGTGCCGACACGCTCCATGGCAGTGCCAGTCAGCATATGGTAGGCCATGCCACCGCGGGAAATGGTGTTTCCCATCTGAACCATGGCCAGGCTGTAATTAGCAGCATCGCCGAACTTTCCGTTGGCTATGGCCGCCTGACTTTCGGCATCGAAGATGCGACAAACACTGCGAAAGTACCGCGTGTCGTCGTCGACAACCTGCATGTATTGGTGGGTCGTGTGCCGATGAAGGTCCAGCGGCACGTGTCCCGGTGTGTGCAAGATGGGCAATAGGTCGTCGTAGTGTCGTTCCAACTCGCGGACGGTCGCCGGTGATGGACCCCGCCGCATCGAGAATAGGTCCAACTCGGAGGGATTCAGGCGAACGACTTCGTGCACATGATGCATTATCTCGACGTAGTTGTTCGCGGCCGGATAGTGGTCAGTGGGAATTGGCGGGCTTGGCAGCATCTGGAGATAGAGAGCGCTCATCGGAATGAACACAACTACCGCGACCACGAGCAGGCGGATTCGACCTGCGTTCGCCAAGCGGCGCTGTTCCGACAGGGCCATCTTAGCCGACATCAGGATCACGAATATGACCGCGGACATGACAACGTATGCCGCGCTGCAGAGGCCCAGCACGTGGTATGTGCCGGGAAACATATCCGGAAACATACTAGTGAGTTGCAAGTCCAGCGATGCGCCGAACACCCATGCCGCAAGAGCTCCGATGCCGCCGGACAAAAGCAAAATGGCCACCAGCGGTAACAACCGCCACCAACGAGACAGCAGCACCGCTAACAAACAGAGTTGCGAAATCACCGCGGCGCACGCGACTAGGACGGCATTTTCCCATCGCGGCGGCGCGCCATCGTGCCACAGGCTGGCCACCGCCGCAGAAAGTCCGCCCGCCAGCACCAAAAACAAAAAGACCTGCTGCAGGCTGAAGCGAACGCCAGGCTCGACCCTTTCTCCCCGCGGTTGGTCCCCCAATCGCCGCCCAAGCCAGCGACTGCACACGGCGGTCAGAGGCAGGGCGAACGCATGCCAGACAACCGGTTCCAGCGCCCGGATGGGCAACATGGCCGCCAACACAAGGCAAACCGTGAGGGCCCGAACAAACCAAGAGCGCCGGCTGACCCCGGCCCAAATGGCGACCAACTGAAGAATGGCCATCACCACGGCAACGACGATGGTCGGAAGAAGATAGGCGGCCGGATTCACACCGCTATTCTACGTACTCAGCCAATGAAGCGGGAGAGGCGGGGCTCCATCGCTCGCAAATGACTCCTCCGAAAGTAGCGGTGCCAACTCACAAGGAGAACCTGCCTAGCGAATCGTGTTCCGAAATGTCGCAAGTCGCGTCGGCCAGATAGGCCGATTCACTTAACGAATTTGGCTTGCTGCCTTCGGAGTGAAACTTCGACGCGTCGTCGGCCGATGAAGCCGATGCGTTTGGTCACGGTCGGAGGGCGACGCCAGAGCAGTGGACGCTCCCCCGATGGCGGGGAATTCAACTGTCCCAAAAACCGCACAAGCCATGAGTTTCTGGCATTTTGATTTTGGAATGGCAAAATGGGACTCGAGAGCCGGGTGTTTCGGCCATAATCAGTTTGTCCGCCGTAATGCGGCGACAACGAAGGTGTTGTGGAATCTAGGAGGGGCAGACTCGATGTTGTGCGAATCGATACTGGAACGTCAGGATTCTGTGACTCGCCTAATTGCGTTACTTGCTTGCCTTTGTTGTTGCACTAGTTGCGCACAAGAGCCTGCACCCGACCAGCAGGCGGCGTCACTAGAGGTCCTGGCGCCTACCGCCGGCGTTTCTGTTCAGAAACTCACAAACGAGAAGACTTCACTCGTGCCCGAACGAATGGTTGGTGAGCGAAAGGTGACTCGTCGATGGATACTAAATCGCAAGTTTATCGAGGAAAAGGCGACCACTACCTTCAAAGGGTTCCCAAGAGGTGAATCGCTTGCGATTTACAGTTTCGACGAGCACAACGGAGTATTCCGGTGGTGGGTATATGACACATTTGGGGTTGCCTCGGAGTTCGTCGGCTCCTGGAACGCGAAAGATCGTTCGATCGAATGGAAGATGGCCGAGCCGCGGTCCGACGGCTATGTTCACACTGCCAAGGAGCATATGCGTGCAGATGGAACAATAGAATGGGAGTCGAAGGGGACGCAGGGTGATGGCACGCTTGCTGTCTACCAAAAGGGTCGAACAACATCACCACCCACGAACGAAAGCCCGTGAACAAAGCCGTGAATCGGAGCACTCACTCGCAGGTCAACTGACATCAGAGTCTTACAAAACCACGGTATATCGGGACAATGCCCGACGGCCGGTGCCGTGCCGAACTACCCTCCCAAACGACGGCACGCTGTTAGATAGCAACCAGCTGGCTACAAGATGAAAACCGCTTTTCGCACCATCGGCTGCGTTTCTCTTGCACTTGCGATTGGATGTTCGACGTCCGACGAACAAGCGACAAGCGATGAAGTGGATATCAACATGCTCAATCTTTACAAATTCTCCGGCGACACGGTTCAGTACTGGGAAGCGTGGGAAAACGGCGGAGTTGTGACCGTCCATTGGGGACAACTTGGTGAGCGGGGCACAACCGGAGAGGTTGCACTCAAGGAAAGGCAGTCGACGAGTCAGGCAATCACGGAACTCTCGCAGCAGCCAAGACGCGACGGATTCCGAGAGCTTACCGACGACGAAATGGTGACCTTCGTCATTCAGTACCGCCTCGACAACTGGGGGTCCACCGAA
This sequence comes from Pirellulaceae bacterium, assembly GCA_965223305.1. GTDB lineage: Bacteria > Planctomycetota > Planctomycetia > Pirellulales > Pirellulaceae > CBDCWT01. The sequence goes on from CBDCWT010000013.1 coordinate 234,463, forward strand.
GACCTTCAGCAACGTCACGCCGTTGAAAACTTGATGAATGAAACTCTTGGGTGGACGGGGAACGGTCATTGTGACGGGGGTGACATCGGCAGCAGTTCGATAAACATCTGGTGCTTTGTCGTTGCCCCCAACTTGGCCGCTCAAGCTGCCATCGCCGATTTGAGAAAGAATGAATTGCTGGACGGAGTCATCATGGCCTATCGCCGCGGGGAGGACGATTTCACAGTTGTCTATCCCGCCGACTTCACCGGGCAGTTTTCGGAAGGCTAGTCGTCTCAAGAATGGACCAATTGTGGGACTTCAGCTGCACTTGGCTACGACGCGTCGGTGAAACGCCGAACGCACCGTCGGACGATGAAGCCGAAGCGTTTTCCGGCTGGCGAAGCGGTTCACTACCATTGTCGACTGGCAATTCGGCCACGGCGAAGCATACCTGGCGAGGAGGTGAACGAGGAACCGTACACTTCGTTTCCGCTGAGGAAGGTTTGCGAGACTTGGACTAGCGTGTAAAGTGGTGGACACAGGGGATGTCGGTTTGAGAGGAGCACCATGCGCTCACCTATCCCAATGTCTTTCTTCATGAGAGCTAGTGCTGTCGTCTGCGTCGCACTGGCACCATCTCTAAATGCCGCAGAACGTATCTCGCTTGCCATAGATGGGGAGGTGGTTCGTGGCGGCGTGAGCTTCGACTTCTCTGCGGACGGCGACCTCATCGCGGTCAGTCGCGTTGGAAGCGTCTCGATTCTGGATAGCCGGAACGGTGACCTGGTTAGGCGTATCGAACTTGGCACCATGGTCGATCAGATTGCGTTTTCCCGGGAGGGCGCAAGAATCGCAGTCAGGTCAAAGGATAGTGGCCGGATCTCCGTCTGGTCCTGCAAGACTTGGGAGAGCCAGCTGCTGAAATCACCGATATTGAACGAAGCCAGGGATGTAATCAGCCTGGCTTTCTCACCGAGCGGTGACAAGCTGGTGGCAACAAGCGTCGGACATCGAACGAAACACGCTGTTCACGTTTGGGACACCGTGACAGGAAACGAGACCGCTGTCGTCGCCAAGAACCACAACCTGCAGCTCGCCGGCTTCTCACCTGATGGACGGTGGCTGGCCGCGTCCGGAACCTACGGCACGGGGAGGGGTGGGAAAGGCGCCCTGTTTCTGTGGAACGTCGAGAAATTCGGTAAGGCGGTTGAGTTAAGCGGCGCTGGCGTCAACGGGAATTTTGCTTTTTCGCCGGATGGCAGAATGCTCGCCGTTCACACGTCATATCCAACCGAGAAACAGCAGAGAGAGCTGTCGACCCAGCACAGCCCAGGTGAAGTGGCGTTGTGGGATTTGGAGTCCATGCGTCGGCGTGCGGTACTGCCCGGGTTTTGGGGTAGCGTAGTGATGTCGTTTTCTGTTGACAGTCGTTTGTTGGTGGCATCTGCGGTTAGGCCGACTGGCTCTTGGGCGAGGACACCAGGAGAACTTGTCCAAGTCTGGGATCTATTGTCCGGTCAACGAACGGTGATCGAGCGAGATTCACATGCATCGAACGTCATGTTCTCTCCGCGAGGTGACTATTTGCTGACATCCTTCGCTACGCCGACTTCTGGATTTCGCTTGCGAGACACGACTGGAAGGATCGTCGAGACGATTACTCAGGGGAAGCCACAGGACGTGATCGGGCGAATGGTCTTTTCACCATCTGGGAACATGCTAGCCGTCTCAATTGCTCAAAGCTTGTCGGATGAAGACCGATTCTGTCTTTGGAATCTAGCCCCGAATTCCTCCCAATCGGACGGACAGTAGGAACCTTGCGTTGCGCACGTTGCCTTGAAGAAAACTGGTTCTGGAGCCCCAGCGTCGCCCGCAATGCTTCGAATTGACTGCTTTGTTGCGACCCGAAGAGCCAGCCGGGAACTGGCATCGGTGACACGCCGACTTTGCGTAGGACGATGAATCCGATGCGTCTTGGCGATTTGAGAACTCTGCATCGGGCCATTCTGACCGATGCGGATTCGGGAGTCCCGTTTCTCCGAGAAGTGTGTCACACCGATCGCAAGTAGCGAGTTGCTCTAACCTCAGAGGTCTTGACGACCCTGCGTCGTTTTCGAATAGGAGTGGTCGCCTGGGAGCATTAGCCCGGATTATTCATGAAGATCGTCGCGAGAGGTTGTAAGTACGTTCGTGGCAAGGAAGGCGAGCAGTTCTCCCGCAGGCGTATTGAAGCAATACGTCGAGGCAGAATTGTGAGGCATGACGAAGCCACGGATGGACTTACGACCTCGCAGCAGATCGCTCATGAATAATTCGGGTAACGTACTCTCGACCCTGGTGTGTTCTTGGTATCGCGCCCATACGCCCTCCGCGGGCAGCTGGAAAATCAGTCCGTCCGATCTTGAGACACGTGGCAAAATCGAAAGCGTAATCAGAACTAGAGTGAGTCTTGTCGCTTGCTTGTGAATCATCTAGATGGCCTCTGAGTAAAGTGAACGCAAAGGCCATAGTCGAGTCGAGCGTCAGCTAGTTCGCGCAACATTCGACGGGCTCCCATATTCACGATGCAATTTCAGCACGACGATCAGAAGCGTCGAAGGTAGGAGCAACGTGAGCACACCATTCGACCATGCTTGTATCACAGCGGCCCTACCGAATTCCTCGATGGGTGTGTGTCTGGCAATGACCATGTAGCTACCGGTTTGAATGAGCTTGGCTGTCAACACGGCGAGAACTAGACAACCCCCGATCACGAACCCATTCAGATTCAGCACGGCACGGGCACGGGCATATGAATCCTGCTCGCTGTTCGAATGCCAACGTACCAACCATGCCGCCATCAAGCCGCAACAGGCGACGCCGGCGCCGAGTGAGACCAAGCTCATTTCTATTCCGTTAGCGCCGGCCAAGGAGGCACAGGCCTGTCCCAAAGATGCAACCATCGTAAAAAGCAACCGGATTAACTCGAAGACCAGGCAACCCGTCGTCATCCAGAATGCGCGTCGTGCCCAAACCCCATGACCGTTTATCTTGCGAAATTCTCGACTAAGTGAGTCCTGGTCACCTAGCCGCCGCGTCGCGATCAGAAAGGCTTCCTGCTCATCGAGACCATTTGCCGTCAAAGCCACCACGGAGTCTCGCACATGGTTTTCGAGTTCCTCGACATCTCCTCGACGCATTGACCCCGTTTGTGAGAAACGATTACTCCATTCTCGTAGTTGTTCATCTAGCTGAAACATGGTTTGGGCTCCCACAGCTTTGTCAACGTTTCATGAACCGTCGTCCATTGCTCGCGATGTTCAGCCAGCGACTTTTTTCCCGCTGCGCTCAATCGATAGTACTTTCGGCGACGTCCGGATTCAGTTTTCCTCCATTCAGAGCGGATAAGCTTTTCTTTTTCGAGTCGATGCAAGACCGGGTAGAGCATTCCCTCATTCCATTCGATTTCGCCACCAGATGCTTCCCGAACTGCTTGAATGATTGCGTACCCGTAGTTTTCTCCGTGTACCAGGATTGACATGACGATCGGTCGCGAAGAGGCGGCAACTAGCTCTTTTTGAATCATGAAGAAACCTCGAAATAGGCAACACCTAGCAGTGCTAGGTATAATACCTCGGTCCTCTAGGTAGTCAATAGGTGGTTCCAGATTCCGTACGTCTAGGTTGAGACCCTCACCCGACCGCTGGAAGCTGGCCGCTCCGGCCGGCATCGGAATCTCACTTTGATGCCGGCTGGTTCGCATAAGCGGCCATCGGAGTTCGGCGGCGCTAGAAACTGGCATGCTCTTGGCTCCCTGCCACAGCAGTCGGTCGCACCGATTCTGTACCGTTTTGTACCGCTCTGTACCGAGTGATGAGGCGCACTGCCAACCGCCGACTGGTAACCTCACCGTAGATTTCGGCGAGAGTTACGAAAAGTTGCGGGGACCAAAACTGTCCCGTTCCGTCACGCCGATGAATGGAGCGGCTGGATCGCGAAAATCGCTAATTGCGAAGTACTTGAGCTCAGTTGGTAGACACCGGTGTCGCGACCGTCGGATGTCTTGGATGCGGGCCCGCACGCTCTGTTGTGGTTAGTCGCACGGGGCGAAGCGGGCCGTTTACCGGCGCTGTTTCGCCATCGTGCCCCCATCCAAGTTGGGCAGCACAAGTGCGCATGGCGTATAATGGAGACGAATCTAGTTCTGGAGTTGTCATATGAGTAGCGCCGCCCATTATCCGCACATCGTGACTGACGCCTCGGGGATCGCGCGGCTGGACCAGACTCGATACAAAGTCGTACATCTGGCGGCGGAGCACTACCAGTACGGATGGACCGCCGAGGAATTGCTTCGGCAGCATCCCGACCTTCGCCCTGAGCAGGTGTATGCCGCGCTTGCCTATTTTTACGATCACTATGACGAGCTGATTGCTCGGATAGAGTCCGGCGTGACCACAGCAGAGCAAAAAAGGCAGGCGCACGCCTTATCGCGAGACGAGTTGCTGAGGCGGCAGAGTTCCGGGACTTCCTGAAGTGCCGCTTCCGTTGTACATGGATGTCCACGTGCCAGCAGCGATCACGGCTGGATTGCGGCGACGCGGCATCGACGTATTGACGAGTCAGGAAGATGGCGCGGATCGTTTACCCGACGATCGTCTGCTGCAACGCTCCACAGAACTTGGCCGGGTCCTGTTCAGCCAAGATGATGATTTACTCGCTCTTGCTACCGAGTGGCAGCAAGAGAGCACCCCGTTCAACGGCGTCATCTACGCACATCAACTCAGCGCTGGCATTGGGACGCTGGTGAACGATATCGAGTTGGTTCTGTCATGCTGTAACGCAACTGAACTGGCCAACTGTGTCACGTACTTGCCACTGAAATGAAGAGGGCGCCCACGTACCGGCGCTTTGGATGTCGTCATGCCGGATCAATTGCTCCGTTGCCGTCGAGATCCACGCCCATAGTCACAGTCGTCGAGACGGCTCGGTAACGGTCTTCTGAACTAGAAATGAGCCGACGTCTGGTCTGGCGATCGTGGGGTGGTGACCGGCTGAGTCGCCGGCTCGATCGTCGCGTGTGGGGAAGTCCAGTAGAAATCCAGTAGAAACACGCCGCGAAATGCGGGTGGTCGGATGATGGGACTGGCTGGAGGTTCCGTGGATGTTAAGCCATGAGAGACGCGGATCAGAATTCGGTCGATGTGGCCGAGTCGAATCGGGTCAGTCCGGCACCGAAGCCGGCAGGCAGGCGACCGGCCTGCTCGAGCGACCGCGCGAAATGCAGGTAGACCAATCGCCTCAGAGGCGGCATCCTCGGGGCGGCTACTGTTCCGGCTAACTGGCCCGGGGCGCGATGCATTCGAGAATGCTGTAGCGAATTATGGGGTGGCCGAGCCTATCGCGTCACGACCGCGAAAGTGATGTTGGCTCCATGCTCGGCCGCGGCAGTCGGTTGTACCGACTTTGTACCGTCCGCACCGAGTGATGACCGTCTGTCGACCATCGACAGGTAAACTGAGCTTTGCTTCCGGCACGACTTAGAGAAAGTTGCGGGACAGGATTCGAACCTGCGACCTCGAGGTTATGAGGCAGTTTGTCACTATCGCCGACTTGTTTCCCGGTGTTTTTGGGCGTCTCTGGCGTCCTCCCTCGCTCAGAACGCTCTCAGACTATGTCGACTTTTCTCGGGCAATTAAGTACCACCGGCGATAAAACGGCACAAACGGTACACTGAATCTCAGCGTACGAGTTGATGCCGTGCCGAGCTAGATGGCCGTACTGATGACAGCTCTGACTGTGTTGAGTTTCCTGGTGAGCGTGGTTGGTGTGCTAGTCACTTTGGCGGCCTGGCTCTACCCCGATGCACGGCATTCCGTTGTCGCCCGGTTCTCGTTTCTTCTTGGGCAGTCGAACGCGTTGGCCAACGCCAAAAGACAATCTGCGAAACAGCAGCCAAGGGCAGACGAGACTGATCTTGCGCACGTACGACAGTTCCGAGAGAGCTTACGCATTGCAAATGCGTGGGACTTGGTGAGCCTAGGGGAACACCTATGGTATCTGGCCAACATAAACACCGAGCCTGTGAGTGAAATTGAGGAGTCAATTTCGGCGTTAAGGCAACATCTAGAGAAGTGCCGTTTTGTAGTCCATCGGTAGTGTTCCTGCGGGTGGATGCTGAACGGTTCAACGAGTTGTCCGCTGGATACACTGTTTAGGCAATCGCTCTCTAGATCACAATGGCGTCCAGCACTGATCCGCAGGAGATGCCTGTCAATCGTTGGTACATTAGTACGGCTTGTTGGTCGGTCATTCCTGCAACAGCATCAGCAGCAACGCGTATTCGATCGGAGTCCGGGATCGCCTCTCCATACTCCTGCCGCAATGATTCCATCTCAGCTCGGTCACGTGCAGGAAGCACGGCCCATTTCCCGTGTGGATCGTTGCTAGTTACAGCTTCGGCGAAGATTTCGAATAGTGTCTGAATCACCTTCCGTTGACCGTGCTGCATGCTTATCAACGATGGGCCTTTGATGACGAATTGCCAGGTCAACTCCTTGAGCATCTCAACCTGCATACGGTGTTCATCGTCAACTTCCAGTAATGCCCCATCCTCGTTCGGTTCCTCCCGCAGTCTCGTGTTCATAACGTACCGGCCGATGAAATCGGATGTGAATGCACGAAGCTGAGCACGTTGTTCTCGGGTTGGTTCGTAGGGCCCAGCAAATGGCATAGTTCCGCAAACTTTGAGAAATTCGCGTGCCAGTTCATCTTGCTCGTAAGGCGTGCGGATTCCCTTCTGCTCCCACCTGGCGAACACGTCCTCCAGAAACTTCAGGGCAAAGCTCTTGTCAATGGACAGCTGGCCAAGCGGTACTAACCCGGCACGATAGAAGTCCTCCGTGTCGTGGACTGAATAAGCAATGTCATCAGCCCAGTCCATTAGCTGGGCTTCGGCCGATTGGCCTCTATCCTCTGGTTCGTGCAGACCTCGAGCAAACTCGAAATCATCCCGCTCACTCTGATATGCTCCCCACTTTTTTTCTAGTTGGCTCCCGTCTCCCGTTTCTTCCTGGAATCGCGGATACTTCAGAGTTGCATCCAAACAAGCTCGGGTGAGATTGAGGCCGGGCTGGTCCGTTCGCACGGCAAGTTTGGTTATGATGCGAAAAGACTGTGCGTTGCCTTCGTACCCATCAATGACCGTTTGCTTGACAAGTACGTTCAGCTCCTTCTCAGCAACATGACCAAACGGCGGATGCCCTAGGTCATGAGCGAGAGCGGCCGCTTCGACCACGCTGACGTCGATAGCATGCTCTTTCGCCAACTCGCCCTGGCTGCCGTGGAGTCTCTCCGCCAGCCGTTGAGCAATTTGGGCCACTTCAATAGTATGGGTCAGGCGATTGTGATACACCTGCCCTTCAGTGGGTGATACGACCTGGGTCACACCGGCAAGCCGGCGAAAGGCGGTAGTGTAGAAGAGAGCGTCACGATCACGCTCAAATGCGGTTCGCTGTCCCTCGTCGCCTTCAGCTGCATGGCGACGGTCAGTCCGCTGCACGCTGGACATTGACGCTACGTGCTCTTGACCTTTAAGTCCTTGGTCACCGCAGCTCTTCTAGCCCGCACGAGACGCCAAGCCGATTGCCTCACCTGCAACCGATTTGCCAATTTCTGCAACTTCTCAGCTGCCCTTTGCTCAAGCTCCGAGAACTCAATTGGACCCTCAGCATCTCGAAGGATCAGTTGGACTGTCTCATCGATGTCAGAAGTCGACGGTTGATCCAAAACTGGCATTTCACACCTCTGATTCGAGAAGAACAACGGGAGGTAGTAGAATACTACGCCCAGGAAAAGTATCGTCAACTCGTATTGCTGAGGTTCATCGGTAGGCTGGAAGTCGCACGCGACCGGCCGAAGGCCGCAGCCTACCGATGAACCTCAGCAATGTCAACACGGCACCGCAACCCTAGTACTATTATGGACTTACGTTGCAGTTTGTCAACACAGAAACGGCAGCGACCTTCCCTTAACCACGTGGTAGACACCTCACAACCCCGAAAACTCGCCTAGTCCAGGTAGCTTGCGATTCGGAGCCATGCTCAGCACTCGACAGAAATCAATGAACTTGGAGGGCGGCATTTGCGTGCTGGAGGTGTCCGGCGACACCGACATTCGATTGCGAGCATGTCTGGCAGCTATCGGAAGCTGAGGGAATTCCAGCAGATCACTGGAAGTTTCTGCAGGCTTCAATAGTCCTGCCGACTTGATTCAATGACGCAAGGCTTGATCAGCATAGCGTAGACGGGCGTTGCACCATCTTCCAGGCATTGTCGGGCCTCAGGGCGTTTTCGGCGAGCTGCTTGGTGGTAGATGATCTGCTCGCGTGAGCAGACCAAGCTCCCAATCGAGTCTCTCCGCTAGGCTGCGCGACGCCGTCCTCATCCAGCCGTCGGGCAAGACCTCGCGGATTGTGCACTCGCCTCGCGCCAAATCCCCAAACGCATAGCAACCACTCTACGTTTCCGGAACAATCGCTCCGTTGTCGCCGAGATCCACGCCCATAGTCACAGTCGTCGAGATGACTTTGCCGCTGGCATCAAGCAGTTCGATTGTCCAGTCGCTCAAGAAGAGCTCGTCCGATGAGCTACGCCAACGGATTCTGTTTGCGGAAGAAGGTCAGGCCGACCGCACTCAAGCTGATTAGGGCAGCCCATACTGACGGCTCGGGAACGGTCTTCTGAACTAGAAATGAGCCGACGTGTGGTTGGGCGAGCGAGGGGTGGTGACCGGCCGAGTCGCCGACTCGATCGTCGCCTGTGGGGAAGTCCAGTAGAAACACGCCACGAAATGCGGGTGGCATGATGATGGGACTGGCTGGAAGTTCCGTGGATGTTAAGCCATGAGAGACGCGGATCAGAAAGCCGTCTAGCATTCGATCGGGCGCCGACGTCACCCCAAGCAGTGAGACCAGCCCCGAGAGTTGGTCTCCACCTGTATCGCCACGAATAACGGCACCGGAGACGACACCGGGCGAGAAGCCAAAGCTATGGATCAACGAAACGACCTCGCTCTCGATGCGGAAACCGAAGAACTCGCCACCCACTCCCTACTCACCGGAGATATCGTTGTAGGAACGACCTAACGAATGGGTCAAATCTAGGAAGTCGAGTCCCTGGTTGTGATCCCGGGTAATCGAATCAGCGCCGAAGTGTGGGTGTGCCTCCGATGTGATCAAGCCGCCGAAGACGACAGCAGGCAGGCTACCGAAAAAGAACGTGAACACGAATAGTCTCATGGACATGGTGATACTCATTGAAACTGCGTGACGGTCCGGTGAGGCGTCCCGACAGGTCGTCATGCAGTATCCGGCAACAACCAGTACGATTCGCGCGCCGACAATGCTTGTACCGGCACTTCGGGAACGGCCGATTGCACCCATTCGGCGCAGGGCTTCAGCATCCCCCATTCCTCCAGCCGCTCGTGTGAAACTGCGATCAAACCTTTGCGAAGGCCGAGCTCTGCCGTGTCCCGAAAATACTCAAACGTATCAAACTCACGCGGCTCGCCCATCAGGATCGCATCATTGTCGGTAAGCAATCGAGCACACGAGGCAAGACGATGGGCGGTCATGGCCAGCTGAGTAACCCGAAGCTGTGGGTCTCCGACAATTCGGACATTCCGAGTGCGGAGGCGCTCTTGCACCTGACGGCCGAGTTCCTCGAGAGTCGTGGTCGGAATCGTGTAACGGAGCCGGCCGCCTGACACCGGCTCCCACCGCAGCTGCTGTGCGAGCGCTGCAAAGATTGGGTCAGGCTGTCGCCGATGCCAAAAGTCGTGAAAACGCCAAACAACCAGGTCATTCTCTTGCGCGAATCGCCGCTTCGCGAGAAAGACCGGATCATCCGCAAACTGGTCGGTCTCGTCTTGGTGATTCCAAAAGGTCGGTTCGTGACTGATGATCAGGTTCAGATTGGCCGCGACCGCGCGCTGAAAGACGTCCAATGTCGACATAAACGTCGTGGCGATCCCTCGGACTGCCGTGTCGGGATCGCCGAATTTAAACGTGTCGCTGGTCGGTTCTTTCCAGATAACATTTTCGCTGGCAAGCTGCTGTTTGAGGCGGTCCACAATCTGTCCGGCCGAAAGTTTGCTGGACTGCGCGCTGGCCGCCACAGTTCGCGTTGCCGGTGACGCCGCGATGATTCCGGTACCAATCACCGACCCAAAGTGGCGTCTTGTAATTCGGGTTTGCATGATGTCCTTTTGCAAGTTAAACGTGTGACGAGATCCACGCGGGTGCTGTGACAGGCACTGATTCGACCGCCAACTCGGGGACGACTTCCTTGATCCAGCGGGCCATCGCCGTCACCGCCTGTCCTTCCGAGAGGGCGAATCCTACGTACACTATTCCCAGAGAACGGCCACTATCGATTGCGTCCTTGATGTAGGGAGCCCCCTCCCACTCGTTCGCCTCGCCGGCGAGGATCCCGTCGACCTCTTGGTCGCGCAGCGCGATTCCAAAAGTTTTGGTGTCAACCAAGCCAGGCAGAACGACCACTCGTGAGATCGACTGTGTCCTCCCTCCGACGGCACGCAAGGTTCGCGCTCCCAGCCGTTCCTGTGCCAGTTGCGCTAGTTCTAGCAGAGTCGTTTGACCAACACTGCAGGTCACTCCGCGAAATCCGGCTGCTCTCACACCAGGTTCTGCATGCCATCCCATGGCCTCGGCAAGGGCAGTGGCCTGAGCCTGAGGACGCGCACGGTCCCAAGCTGAACTTAGCCGGTACACGACAAGCCTGCCTTCTTCGATGAGCCGTCTCTTAGAGGTGGCGACAGGGTCATCGCGGAGCGCTTGTTCTGTCCCGCTGGCATACCACGTCCCGTGCGTGAAGAAGGGGTGCTCCCGTGAAATGATCAGCTGGCAGTTGAGCGCCGTCGCTTGGCGAAGTACTCCAACGGTTGGCGTATGGCACACCAACACACGGTTGATTTTAGTTTGTGGGTCCCCCCCACAGAAACCTTCAAACTCCGCCTCGCTGCCTGTGGCCGTGAGCGCTTCTCTGAGTCGGTTGGCGATATTGGTCGCAGGCAACGGGCGATCAAGCATCTTACGTTTCTTTCATCTTTTGGTCTGACATCTGTCGTCTCGGCGCATTCTAGCCGTCCAGCAGATAGAATGCATCCGCCAGCGCTTAGTATGCTCTTTTCCGATCATCTGAGGTGATAACCATGTTCATGTTGCGCGTGCTTGTGTTGCTCGTCCTTGCTGCGTTCATTCCTGCTAGCGCTGAGGCGCAACGGCAACCGACTCCAAACGACGATCTACGGTCGCCCGAAGTATCAGCCGATCATAGAGTAACCTTCCGAATCTACGCTCCGAAAGCTGAAGAGGTAACGGTCAGCGGTGACTTCGGAGAAAGCAGCACCATGACCAAAGACAGTCGCGGTGTTTGGTCCATCCAGGTGGGGCCACTGACACCCGACTTCTACAACTATCGTTTCGTCGTAGACGGGGTCGCGACTGTCGACCCCAAAAACTCGATGATCAAGCCAGGTATCCGCAGCGTCAACAGCATGCTGCTTGTCCCCGGAAAAGAGGCTGAGTTCCAGGCCACTCGTAACGTCCCACACGGCGAAGTCCGCGCGCGCTGGTACTATTCACGAATTCTGGGCATGCCTCGCCGGATGCACGTTTACACTCCGCCTGGGTACGAAGGGGGTACGCAAAAGTATCCCGTCTTTTATCTCTTGCACGGGGGCGGCGACGAGGACTCTGGCTGGAGTTCCATTGGCCGAGCGGGTTTCATTCTCGACAATCTGTTGGCCGAGAATGGGGCCGTGCCGATGCTTGTCGTTATGCCCAATGGATCCATTCCCCACCCCAGCGATATGCCAGCACGTCCATCACGAGGTGAGACGCCTTCCCCCGAGTACCTGGCCGCGCGGGAGACTCTTCAAAATCAGTTCGCTGCCGAACTGCTCGAAGAAGTTGTGCCGTTGGTGGAAAGAACCTACCGCGTGAAGGCCGGCCCGCAGAATCGTTGTCTCGCCGGCCTTTCAATGGGCGGCGGTCAAACCCTACGTGTGCTGACAACGCATCCCGATCAGTTTGCCTACGTGGGCATTTGGAGCGCCGGCTTGCCGCGCGGCAGCGCCGAGGCGTGGAAGCAGCGGAATGAGCGATTCCTAGCCGACGCTGGTCTAGTCAATCAAAGTGTCAAACACCTTGAGGTCGTTGTTGGCGACGAGGACTTCGCCGCCGAGCGCAGCAAGGCCCTCGCCGCACTGTTCCTGGAACGCGGCATCAAACACGAGTTACGGATCACATCGGGGGGGCACACGTGGATCAACTGGCGTCGTTACTTACATGATCTCAGCAAGCAGCTATTTCGGTAGCGCCACCGACAATTCTCAATCGTTGCCAATCTCGACTGCGGCGTTGGGACTCGGGTCGTCCTTCGCGTTCAGAATTTTGTGCAAGCATTGGCGACGATCCGGTCCCGCACTTTTAACGTGTCGTTTCATGACTCTCGATAATCGGAGCCCGGAATGACCAACGCTCACTTTCAACTTTCGAGATTCTCCTCAACCGAAGCACATCTTCTCGGTATCGTGACCACGGCACTAGTTGGAGCAATACCCCTCTCTACTCAGGCGATAGCGGAAAACGAAGTTGCGCGCGAGGCTGGTGCTGTTGCACCGTTGACACCTCGCCTCGACGGACCGTGGGTGAAACTGGTTGGGCGGCCGCCGCTTGAGAAGTGGCGGTCCGACAAGGCCGAGCCCGTTGACTTTACCGTGTTTCGAGCTGATGACGGACGGTGGCAACTCATCTCGTGCATTCGGCACACGATGCATCCAGGTGGCACCCGGTTGCTTTACCGGTGGTCCAGCCCTGAGCTTCTGCAGGAAAGCTGGCAGCCGGATGGCATTTTCCTGTCGTCAAAGCCCGAATGGAATCACGCGGAAGGCACCTTGCAGGCACCGTTCCACGTCTTGGACGCAGGCCGGCACTACCTGTTCTACAACAGTCGCGGCGCGCATCTGATGGCCAGCACGGATGGCATCGACTTTGAGCCAGTGGGTAAGAAACCAGTATTCCCGATGGGCCGCGACGTTTGCATCCTCGACGATCGAGAACGGACTGGAAAATGGATCGCGTACTACACCTCGCCAGAAGAAGGAGTCAATCCCGCCACACGCGACCACACAATCCGCGCTCGGACTGCAGAAAGTCTCGAGGGTCCCTGGAGCGAATCGGCGGTACAGATTCCGCCCATCACGCCGCCGGCCAAGGGTTACACGTTCGTGTACGCCGAAAGTCCTCTAGTGGTCAAACGCGGAGGCTACTACTATCGCTTCGAGCAGCTTGAAGTTTTTCGGTCAAGCGACCCTTTGCAATGGGAGGGTCCACCCGTCGCGCGGCTCGCACCCAGTGATCCCCTCAAGCGACTCGCACCTGAGATTGTCACTCATGAAGGCAAAGACCACCTGGTCGCCTACCAGTGGCGAGGACGCGACCCACGCGGAATCTACCTCGCCCCACTCGCCTGGGAGTAACCACATGCTAAACCTGTTAGTGCCGCCGCCGATTGTGAAGTTGCTTCTCGAGGGACAGTTGCCGGAAACGTTCGAAGGTGCGAAGCGGATTAAGTTCGCTGAAGTGAGCTGGGGTGAAGAGGACGCTTCGTATTCGAAAGGACATGTACCCCGCAGCTTCCACGTCAACACCGACCACTTCGAGCCCCCGCCTACGTGGATGCTGGGCAGCCCTCAAGTACTCAGTGAATTCGCGGAGAAGTACGGATTTCAGTGGGATGATACGGTCATCCTCTCAGGCGAAGACCCAACCGCCTGTTATCGGTTAGCCATCGTGCTGCGATATATGGGTGTCGAGGACGTTCGAGTACTCAACGGAGGATTTCAAGCCTGGAAAGCGGCAAAGTATTCGATTGAGACCAAGAGCAATCCGCCGCCAAAGGCGAAGACTTTCGGTACGCGGATCCCACGGCGACCAGAACTGATCGACGGGATTACACGCGTGAAGACCGGGCTGCAGACGCCAGCTGATTTTGCGCTCGTCGACACGCGGACTTGGGCCGAATTCAGTGGCAAGGCCTCCGGCTACAAGTATCACCGCCACAAAGGTCGCATCCCCGGATCCGTCTACGGGCAAGCTGATTTCAGAGGTACGAACTCCCTCACGCCGTACCGCAACATCGACAACACGATGCGAAACGCCGATGAGATCAAGACGCTTTGGAAAAAGTCCGGGATCGATATACAAAAGCACCTTTCCTTCATGTGCGGCAGCGGGTGGCGGGCCGCAGAGGTATTGACCTTTGCTCAAGTGATGGGCTTGTCTAACACATCGCTCTACAGCGACGGCTGGATTGGATGGAGCAACGACCGACGGAACACGGTTGAAACGGGGCCGATCACCGTCGACACGGACTCGAGGTAGACATTTTCATCGAGCGCGCCAGTCGAGGCTTTGCACACCGCGCGAAACGCACCACAGCCAGATTGCGGGCCTTGTGGCGGCGATAAGCGATCTTCGAGTCGGCGTCGAGCAATCTCCGTGCTGCACTGGCGAAAGTAGTACAGCGGTAGTACACGGAAATCACTGCCGACTTGGGCAGGTTACCGACGCGGAGATGACAGCCGTCGGAGCGACGTTATTGACCGTCAGGTCGAAGTTGACGCTGCTCTGTGCTATGCCCATCACTGTCGGTGGCCGTGACGGTCACCGGCTGCGAGTCGTCGGGGCCGTCACTGGTGGCCAGTGACCAGTCCCAGGTGCCGTCTCCGTTGTTAACGATGGTACCCACTGAGGCCAAAAGGTTGACCACATCGTCACCGATATCGCTGAAGGTTCCGGAGTTGACGGCGGTGTCTCCTTCATTCACTGCAAGTGCCGCATCGAGCGCGGCAACATTCGGGGCTACGTTGTTGACGATTAAGTCGAACGTGGTCGAGCTCGCCGCACCATTGCTGTCGGTCGCGGTGATTGTCACAGTTTGAGAATCATCCGGTAAATCCCGCCGCCACCAGCGACATCGCGCCTCGTTGAGTTTCCGCTGATCGAGCTGTTGGTCAGAACTAGTGGTGCGTCGCTAAGAATCCCGCCACCATTGCTGCGTGAGCTAGTGGTTCGCCCGCCGGTGATCGTCAGGCCTCTCAGCGTGGTGGTGGAGTCGGCGCCAGTGATTCGCAGCACACGGCTGTTGTCGCCCAGCACGCCAGCAGCATCTGAGGCTGCTACGTCGGTGATGCTCGTCCCGTCGACGAGCTCGTCGTTGTCACCAGCGTCGCCCGTTATGGTGATTCCCAAATCAGCCCCGTCGATCGTCGTTTCTTCGGTAATCGTCAGTGGCAATCCACTCAGCCGGATCACGCCATCGGTGAGCGAACCGTCGAACGTGATCACATCGGCCCCGCTCGTGTTATTCGCCGCCGTTATCGCCTCCCGCAGCGAAATACCGTCTCCTCCATCGTCTGCCATCAACGCCGCAATTGAGGAAGTATCACCGTTTTCGACGTCCAGGACGTTGCCCACACTGACCGTGGTGAGAAGCTGTCGAGCTTCCAGGGCTTCTCCTGAAAGAGCCAACTTCGCTTGACTCTGCCGTCGTTTTTTTCGATTCGACTCCGCCGTTTGCGGTTCCATCTTTGCTTGTTGGGCATGCGATACACCTTGCATTCTGCTAGGACGAGGATTTGGGAATCTGGCCAATCAGCCGGTACGCCTAGGCATCCGGTTTTAAGCTAGAACCGGGTCAACGCACGTCGGCTGATCCCAAGACTGAAGGCTGATAAGCCACTCGTTCGTGGTACTGTGCGAAAGCACACTTTTCCGTGACTCGTTCATCACGTGTTGTGCGTTCAGTACCCCATGCAAGAATGCCGAGAGAATCGGGTCATGGAGAATCCAATTTTCTTCGGGGGCGGTGTCGTGGGAGCCTAAGACGAGATTCTCTCGCCGAAAGCTGAGGGGTATTTCGGCTTTTGTAAATTGCCCCGGATGCTGTCCAGCTAATCCTCACCTCGCAGGTGGTCTGACCAACTGTAGCCCCCCGATGCGTCCCAAATCTCGATTCGCGAGTCATTCGTTCCGGCAACGACTTGCCGGCCGTCGGTGCTCCAGTCACAAGAAAGATGTCGACCTTCCAAAAGGTTGAAGACAGGACGCCCGGATTCGACATCCCACATCGTCAGTGCCCCGTCCTTAGTTCCTACGATGACTCGAGAGCCATCCGGGCTCCATCGAGCCGACGAAGGTCGACCTTTGCCCCCATGCAGCGTTTGTACCGCTTTACCCGTTGAGACGTCCCAGATCGCCACTTTGCCGTCGGCACCCGTTGCAATGAACCGAGTGTTGTCCGGACTCCATCGTACGCAGTCTGTCTTGAATGAGCTGGCAAGCCTATGGATTTCCTTACCATCCGGATCCCAAATACGCGTCATGCCTCCATTGGCGCAGATCAGCAGAAGCCCGTCCGGGCTCCAATCGATGTGCCTCATTCCGTCCACGTCTCTTCCTAGTTTGTGATTGGACGGAAGCTTCCGTGAAAGCGTCCGTGTAAGCTTCCATGTGGTCGTGTCCCGGACTTGAATCACCCCGTTGGGGCCAGCCGTGGCCAAGCGTGTTCCCTTCGGATGCCAAGCTACCGACCTCATTCCTCCAAGTTGGAAGGGGAGACTTTCAATCTCTTCGCCATTGCGACCGACCATACGGACACTCCCGTCGAAGAGCACAACCAGAAGCTTGGTTCCATCGGGACTCCACGTCGCGGTTTTCGCCGGAATGGGGATTGTTTTCTTTTCTTCCGTTTCGAGATCGCACAGAAGCAGCGCGCTGTCGGTCGGCCTAGGCGCGATGCCTAGGTTGCCCATCACTACCGCCAGCTTGACTCCGGTGGGATCCAATTCAATGCAACGGGCTTCTATTCTACCTTTGCCAGGCAGCTCAATCGTCCGGCGCGGTGGATGGGCAGAATCACCACATTTCCAAACCCTCACTCCATCGCCGCCTCCGGATGCGAGTAGTTTTCCGTTGGGATGCCAATCCGCACAGAGCGCACGCTCGACATGCCCTTCGAAGTATCGTTCGATTCTCCTTGCCGAGAGGTTCCAAGTGTAGACAACGGGGTCATAGCCTCCCGTTGAGACGAACCGCGTCCCGTCACGGCTCCAGAAGGAGCGCATTACAGCTTCTGAATGCTGAAATGCGAGCAACTCTTCGACATACGACGTCTTGTGATTGCCTACATTCCAAACCTTGAGTTTACCGTCCGCTCCTGAGGTTAGAATCCGCTTGGAATCCGGGTGCCAATCGCCATTACTGGATCCACCATCGTGTGCCTTAAATTGCCCCGTCGGCACGAGTGTATCGGGGTCCCAAAACTTCACGACACCCAAAATATTGGTTGAAACCAGCTGACTCCCGTCAGGGCTCCATTCGACATAATAGATGCGATTCGGCTGAGTCACTTCTTCGTAGGAGTAATCCGTCAGATTCCAAACCTTGATGGTCTGGTCATGGGACGTTGACGCCAACCGTTTCCCATCTGGACTCCAACTTACAACAGAGATTTTCTGGTCGACGGAGTGCCCGAACAATCGTGTTTCTGCATAGCTCTTTGTCACATCCCAGATCTTGAGTTCGCCTTCAGCACCACCGGTCGCCAGTTTCGAACCGTCGGGACTCCAGCGTGCAGTCCAGATACGGTTGGCGGCGTGACCCAATTCACGAACCGGGAGATCGCGATCCATGTTCCAAATGCGGATGAGGCCGTCGTATCCGGTCGATGCCAGCAGGTCTCCATCTGGATGCCAGTGAACTGACCACACAGTCTGATGCGCCCAAGGTTTTCGAGCCAAGCCTCCCCTTAATTCGCGCAGCGATTGCAGGTAGTACCATTCCCAATTTCGTAAGTCGGCGGCTCCAGACCTGGGCGACCAATCGGAAACCAACTCAGCAACTCGAGTAAAGCCAACGTTCCTGCCAACTTCGCTGCTCGCTTGGTACATTTCTGCCATGTACCTTTGTTTTTCGGAACTCTTGAGATTCCCTTCGACCAAGCTTTGCGCACCGCGCGCTTTGATGTAGAGAGACCACGAGACGATCGACGAAACACACACAAGTGCAAGGAACGTGGCAGCTACCACCGCTGGAACGATGTGACGGCGTAGCATTTTGCTCAACAGGTACAGGGTGCTGGCACGTTTGGCCTCGATCGGATCGCCATTCAAAAAGCGTGCGATGTCGTCACCAAACTGCCCCGCCGTCGAATAGCGTCTGTCTTTGTCCTTGGAAAGCGCCTTGCGGACGATTGTGCCGACTTCGCTGCTTGTAGTTCGATCGTGTAGCGTGAGCCTCGTGGGCTCGGTATGTTGAATTGTACTCAGGTTTTCTGCCATTGAACTGTCGAGATCATACGGCAGCTTCCCCGCCAAGAGTTCGTAGAGCACGACTCCCAAGGCGTACACGTCGCTACGCGTGTCGATCTGATCCGGTCGCCCCGACGCCTGTTCTGGGCTCATGTAAGCAAGCGTCCCCATGACCTGCCCCGTGACCGAGATCAACGCTGTCTCGTGCGCCTCGGTGTCTCCAATGCGCGCCAGCCCAAAGTCAACGACATGGATTTGTCCACTGTCATCGACCAGGATATTGGATGGTTTGATGTCGCGGTGAATCACGCCTTTCTGATGTGCATAATCGACGGCTGCACAGATGTCGACGAACAACGTTAGAATGCGGCGCGTCGGCAATTCCTCGTTGCGGACGTATTCGTCGAGGTGGGAGCCACGTATGTACTCCATCGCATAGTAGTATTGGCCGTGTGCAACACCGGAATCGAACACGGGAACGATCCCCGGATGGCTCAGGTTGCTGACCAACTCTACTTCACGTTCAAATCGGCGCCTGCTTTCTGGACTGGCGAACGGTCCTTCCAGCATCAATTTCAATGCCACCTGGCGTCTGGTGCTGTGCTGGATGGCCAGATAGACAACACCCTGACCACCCCGGTGCAATTCCTCGCGAATCTGAAAACCTGGAATCGCATCATCGGGAATCCTTGACGAGCTATCCATATTCTCGTTGCCATGAAACGGAGACGATCCCAACTCTCCTTCGGCCGACGGATAGAGTGACAACAATGAAGCAACTTCGTCAAATAGTTGCTGATCGCCACTACAGGCCTGACACAAGAACGCCGCTCGCTCTTCCGCGTCTTTTTCCAGTGCTTCGTCGAACAGAGTCTGGATTCGGTCCCAGGAGTCTGGTGTGTGTGTCATGGAAGTCGGTCGACCTGGTCAGCTATCCATTTCCCGTTTTAGCCAAGTGATTGCGAAGCGCCATTCACGAGTCACGGTGCGCGGGGAAATGTCGAGCGCCTTGGCCGTTTCATCGATCGTCAGGCCAGCAAAATATCGCAGCATCACAATTCTTTCTTTTCGCTCGTCGATCTCCGCAAGTCGCTTAAGCGCTTGATCCATCGCGATCAGTCGTTCGGAGGTCGCCTCCGTCACGAAATGAGCTTCATCGAGTTCGTGTCGCTTCCTGCCGCCTCCGTGCTTTTCTGCTTTCTTCCGCACCGCACGATTGATGAGGATTTGCCGCATCGAACGTGCCGCGGAGGCAAAGAAGTGCGCCCGGCTTTCCCAACTAAGATCGGGGTCTCCTACAAGTCGAATATACGCCTCGTGAACCAATGCCGTGGGCTGCAGCGTGTTACCGGGCGTTTCATTCGCCATCAGCCCGGCCGCGCGCCGCCGCAGTTCGTTGTAGACCAACGGCAACAACTCATCGGAGATGTTCTTGCCGTCTTCCGCCTTGCGAAGGATCGCGGTCACTCTAGCCCGGTCGGTTTCTGCCACGATTCCGTTTTCCACGTCATGTCAATCGATTAACTCACATAGGCGGGGCTTTTGAGTCTTTCGAATCAAGACAAGGGAGGAGACCCGCGCCCTAGGGCGATCGGTGACGCAAGAAATTGAGATTCGGCACCGCTCGGGGAAGTCTCAGACGGATCGAATCTTAGCCGTAAAGTCCTTTGCTGTCAAGACTTTCGTGCAATTGGTTGCAGGGTCTTCCGATTCTGCGACTTTTTTTTGGCCGAGATCAGCGTCGAAAATTGCATTGGTACTCGATGGGTCTCACGAACCTTCATGGAGAGTACCGATGGCCAGATTGCGTAAGCGCCCGAAGAAGAATCGCCGATCCGCGTTCCGCCGGCGGCGCGACAGCCGACGTTTCAAACTGGAGCAGTTGGAGGAACGCCAGCTCTTGACAGTGACTTCTCATGACGTGACGGGCGGCGTCGAGTTGGAACTGTCCTACGAAGCTGGCCAAACGATCGATGATCTCGACGATATCTATCTACAGACGGATGCCAGCGGGAATTTGGAGTGGAGTACATCGCAGAACGGGACGTTCACGGACCTCGAAAACCTTGCCGACGGAAGTGTGTCGTCGTATGAGGTGAAGGTGACGTACAAATCTTCAGCGACCGAGGATGCCGCTGCATTCGACTTGAGCCTAGAAGATGATCTCAAGTCCACGCTCTTTCTGAAAGACATCGCGGCGCCCGGTGTTAGTCTGACGCTCGGCGCGATGGACATCGAAGTGATGTCCGGTTCGACGATTTCGACTCGTGATCTGGCCAGCGGCGAAAGCGATCAACTCAGTGGTGCATCGGACGGAGACTCCGGTGACTTAACGATAAATGGTGTCTTGGTTGACGTGCGTAGTGATGCCCAGCTGTTCACGCACGTCACCGACGACGACACTACCAACGCAGCCGGCAGTATAACGATCGACGCCGACGGGGCACTCGACGACTTTCAAAGCTCCTTCGGTACCATTCCGTTCGCGCCGGATGTAGCCGTCACCAAAGCTCGTGCGCTGTTCGAATCAGCGACCGTGAAGGGTGGCACGATCACTGTTGATGTCACGTCGGACTCCGCCGATCTTTTCGACGACAGTGATCCATTGGGTGGATGGGGCGAGACCCTGGCCGAGTACGTTGGCGGGCTTTCGCTCGGAGCGGGTGCAGCTGTTTCCACCGCCGATGCGTCGCTCACGTTGGACGGGGCAACCTTTGAAGGCAACGACATTAGTCTCAGTTCAGACGCAGCCACCGATGCAAATGCCACCGTTTTGACGCTCTACGCTGCCATCGCCTACGGTCATTCTGAACCGTCAGCCAGCGTCAACATCAAGAATGGATCGTCGATCGACGCCGCCGGAAATCTCGACCTTTTCTCGCACGCCGCCAGTGACATGGCTATCGCAGCAACGCAAAACTTGTTAGGCACCAGTAACACCGTCGAGAAATACAACGTCACATTGGCAGGGGCGTACTCGAACATCACTTCGGACGTCAAACTCTCCAGCGACTCGCAAGTCGACGTGGGTGCCAATTTCACGGTCGACGCTGACGCCGTGAAGGAACATTCCGTTGGCTCGTTTGCGGCTGCTTATGGCGATGGCACTCTGGGCGTCGCGCTGAATGTGGCAGTGCATGAATCTTCGATCAACGCACTGATGGATGGAACCATCACCGTCGGCGGCGACATGATCGTGCAGGCCGAACTCGACACGCTGAAGAACGACTATACGGCGAGTTCGTCAGTCGGGACCGGTCCCTTGGGTCAAAAGCTGATCCAAAGCAAAGCCGGCGCCATCTTGAGGGGATTTACGGCGGCCACGATGGCCATCGATCCGTTCAAAAGTGTCCGAAGCTCCGTAGGACGAGAAGCCCGGCAGAACACCGGCAGTAACAGATTTGATCTATCGGCAGCGATCAACGTCGGGCTTGCGTTCAACGATATGCAGGTTCGAATCGGGCCGGATGCCAACGTTGATGTCGGTGGTGACTTGCGTTTGGAGGGGACGGTCGAAGAATTCCCAGAAACGAGTGCCTTTAGCTTCTTGAACAGTTCGGCAGCAGCCTATCCGAAGGACGTTGATGGTTTTGGGGGGAAACAGAGCCAACGCGAGTCCGGCGCGGCCGGTGCCTTGACAGGAGGATGGTTTCAGAACGAGATCGACGTCTATATCGGTTCGAACGCAACGGTCACCGTGGGCGGCGACTTGACGCTCAAATCCAACGCCCAGGTGCCGCACTACATTCAGTATTTCTATGACGAAAGCACTGGAGAGAGAGAAGCCTCCCTTCTCTCCGCCATTCAAGATAAGGCCAACTACAACTTGGGCATTCAAAACGGCTTCTTCACTTCATGGGCTGAAGCCGTCGCATCGGCGCAGGAAAAGGCCTATGGCGGTATGCTCAACCTGCTCTTCACGGACACACACAACTACGCCTACATCGCAGAAGGCGCCCAAGTAACGGTCGGCGAGGACCTATCGGTCATTGCCGAGACGCTCAACGACACGATCAACTTTGCCGGTTCGCCACTCGGTATCTGGAATGCCACCGCAGGCACTGGGATTGGGGTCGCCGTGATGGCGGTGGGCTATCTCAACGATACCAAAGCCAAAATCCATTCCGACGTCGTCGTTAACGCCAATAGCCTGCTGGTGTTTTCCGACAGCCGAGGACAAACCATCTCCATCGCCTTGCAAGGCGGTATCTCCGACGATGAAGGTGGCTTCAATGGAGCATTTACTAGTCGCTTCATCGACAGCAAAACCACGTCGCAGATTTCTTCCGGCGCGGACGTCAATCTGGGTGACGGCAATGTCAAAGTGCCCGTTGTCTTCAAGAATGAATCGCGAAACAACACTACGTTCGCCAGCAGCATCCCGCAATTCGATCCCAATGAGGCCTTTGATACAGACTCAAGCGATAACGACTTGATTCGAGTGGACGAGGATGCAGACACTATCACGTTGCCGTACGCCCGCGGATTGTCGACGGGCGATCCGGTCGTCTATCACGCCGGAATCAATAGTTTGGAAGATGGCACGACAGAGGACGCGGAGCCCATCGACGGCTTGGTAAGCGGCACGACCTACTACGTCGTAGAAGTGGATGATGACATTCGTGCCCTGCAGTTGACAACTGAGCCCGTGGGCGCGGGCCAAGCGGCCAATCCGATAGACATTTCACTAAGCGGTACGACTGGCTTCGCACATTCGCTCTATCCCGGTTTTCGACCCGAGGATGATGGCGTCGTCGACACGGCGGCCAACGAAATCACGCTGCCATTCGAACACAATTTGCGAACCGGTCAGCCGGCAAAATACAGTAACGGCGGCGGCACGAGTGTCGGCGGCTTGACCGATGGCGAGACCTATTACGTATTCGTAACCAGTCCAACGACATACAAGCTGGCCACGTCGTCTGGAAAGGCTGTTGATGCGTCGCTCACCGAAGATGCGACCGCTCAGGCAAGTCTGCTAATTGACCTAACCGGTGGTGCCACGGGCACTGGACATTCGCTTTTGCCGCAAGAGTATACAAATCTCAAGGTGGCGGTGACGCTGGAATCGCTCGATTCGAACGACGATGGCAAAGTAACAACTGCGGACGAACACGTTACCGGATACGAGCTCATTCCGGGACTTCCCGACGATCCTTCCGCTAACAGCATCGTAACCGACCTGAACATGTTGGTCATGGCGGAGGATAACGCTGATCTCTACAGCGGAACCGGTGCCGCTACGAAGACGTCCTCAAGCGCCAGCGGATTCACGGCGTCCGTCGACGTCATCAAGCGAAACACACAGGCGTTCATTGGCGCCGAAGAGTTTGCTTTGGATGATGTCGCCGTCACTCCGGGGCTCGGCGTGGATTCGTCAGACTTGATCGTGCTGGATTACGACCACGGTTTCACCAGCGGCGATCAAGTCGTCTACACCTCGGGTGGTGACTATCCCATCGGCGGCCTGCGAGACCGCGGTATCTACACGGTGACGGAAGCCTCGGACAACACCTTCCGCATCGGTCGGTCGAGCAGTGAAGGCTCTGCGACATTCTCGGCAACCGACGTGGATGACACCGATGGTGTGTGGACGATCGATCTTGGCTACACGCACGGTTTTCAGATCGGTGATTCCGTCAAGTACACGAAAGCTGCAACCGACACGGCTATCGGTGGTTTAACCCAGGGCGAAACCTATTTCGTCGTCCACGTCGACGACACGACGATCGCGTTGGCTTCCACGTTGGAAGGGGCGATTGAGCAAGATGAGATTTCCTTCTTCCCGCATGCGGCGATCGTCGAATCGGCGATCTCTTTGGACTACGACCACGAGATCGAAGAAGGTGAGTTCGTACTCTACAACAGCAACGGCGGTGCGGATGTTGGCGGCTTAACCAGCGGCACCGTTTACGAGATCGTGCTGGATTCGGAAAGACCGCAGATTCTGTATCTCCAAGAGGTCGGTGGCAGTTCCATCATCGAACTCGATTCGACCGAAGCCACGGGAGTTGGCCATACGCTCCAACGCGGCTTTTCGCCCGCCGCCGACGTCGTCACGTCCGGTGGCGAGTCAGCGCTGTACAACGACACCATCGAATTTAGCTTTGCTCACGGATTAGTGACGGGCGACCGGGTTCGCTACGACAAAGTTAGTGATACAACACCTGTTGGAAGTCTCGTCGATGGCCAGGTGTATTACGTGGTCGTGATCGATGGCCAGACCATTGCACTGGTCGACTCGGAAGATGCCGCGGAGGCTGGTCGACAGCGTTACTTCCACCCAGGATTGCTTATTGACAACGGCGACGCCACGGCTGCCGATAAGTTCGACACGATCGACCTGTACACCGATCACGGCTACGAAGACGGCGACCAGGTCCTCTATCTGCAATACGACGGGCCGGACATTGGCCTGACCGATGGTGCGATCTACACAGTCCAACTTCCGGCTTCTGACCCCGCCCCGGACCCAGACTCTCCCGTCAGCCGTATTCAGTTGCTCGATAGCAGTGGTGTCCTCGTCGAGCTGACACAAGGCGCCAATTCGGGCCTCTTCGCATTCTCAAACTTCGGCAGCATTGTCAACCTTGGCGTGCGCGAAAGTCTTGCGAATACGAGCGGTTCAGGTGTGCGTCATTTCTTCCACCGCGATGCCCGACTGGAACTTGACGCCTCAACCGCAACGGGCAGTTCGCACGCCTTGCGGCTGACGATGGATACCAGCACGACCTACAAAAAGACGCATGGCTTTGGACGTCCCTTTGCAGCAACCGATAGCTCACTGAACAACACCGATTCCGACGATGCGGACGACACAATCGATCTAGGCTTTGACCACAACTTTGTTGGCGGCCAAGCGGTCATTTACTCTGCAGGACAAGGCGAGCCGATCGGCGGATTGAATGAAGGTGTTGTCTACTATGTCGTGACCGTCGAAGACAGCACGACCAAAATTCAACTGGCGGAAACGTACGAAAAGGCCACCCGCGAAACGGACGAACGCGAAGTCGTCGAGTACTCGCTCAACGGCGCTACGGGTGACACGCATGCGTTCTCGGCGGTCTTGCGGCCTATCCCCGCGGTCGATGGCGCATCCGACGAGATCAATTTTGGCCGTCTCCACGGGTTGGTCGATGGCGAGCAGCTTACGTACAGGGCTGGCGGTGGAACAGAAATCGACGGGCTGACGCATGGTGATACCTACACCGTCATCGTGACGGGGCCAACGACGATTCAGCTGTCCGAGTCCACTACCAGTCCAACGGCGATTGATCTCACATCGTCCACGGCAACTGGAACCAATCATCAGTTTCTTGAACAATCCGAGCCAGGCGCGCAAACGGTCGGGGCGGACGGCGATTTGGGAATTCTCGCCACGAACACGGGAACTTCCATCGCGGTAACGGTCGCCGGAGTCCTTGCCAAAGACTCCAAGACGAACAGCTATACAGGTGCCGGTTGGTCCTCCTTCAAGCCAGGCAAAAGCGAAGCCGAACGCTACAGCGGCGGCATGAACTTTTCAGGGACGGTGGCCGTTGCCATTGTCGCTGACACGACACGAGCTTACATCGAGGATGCGACGATCGACACGCTGGGTGGCATCAGTCTTTACGCTCAAAACTCGACAACCGTCTATTCCGGCGCCGGAGCGATCACCGTGGCGACAGCCGATAGCGTTCAGTCCGGTCGACCGGGTTCCGGTGCTGGTTCCAAAGCCATGGCAGGCGCTCTGTCAGTCAACGTGGTCGCGAATCGAACCGAGGCCACCATTACTGACTCGACGATCCTCGCGAGCTCCGACGTCGAAGTGTTTGCGGATGCGGATGGTTCGATTGCTTCCGCCGGAATTGGAGCAGCCTTCGCAGCAGGAGAATTAGCCGCAGCAGGCGTGATCACCGTAAACGCGGTGGCGATGGATACCGTGGCAAGAATCAAGGACTCAACCGTCGACGCGGTGAATGAAATTCAAGGCACGGCGGGCGATGTCATTGTCGATTCCACCAACCAGGCGTTCATTGGAGCTTTTTCTGGAGCCATTTCGGCTTCGTGGGCCAAAAAGAGTAGTACCACCGAAAACACAAGCTCGGTCGGCTTTGGCATCAGCCTGAACGTAGTTACCAATGACAGTGGTGACGGAACACTGGCGGAGATCGTGGACTCGGAAATTGAGGCTCAGGACGTCGAAGTGAATGCTACCAGTGTTGGCCACATCATCACGATTGGTTTGGCCGGAGTGTTCGCAAAATCACGAGCGTCTAGCGCGTTGGCTGCCAATGCAGCTTTCAATGTCGTGAGCACCAAGACCATGGCGCGTATTCGCAAGAGTGACGACGAAACAGAAATCGGCGCTACGGGGGACGTTACGGTAGCAGCCGACGATACGACGAACATTTTTGCGACTGGCGGCGCGATGTTCTTGTCACTCGGACAGGTGGACGGCAAAGGGGCTGGCCTTGCCCTCTCCGTGAATACGGTAACGACAGACGTTGAAGCCAGCATTTCTGATGCGACTGTCGATGCTTCATCGGTCGCGCTGAGCGCCAAGACTAACACGGATATTCTCGCAGTGAATGCATCGCTCGGTTATGCCAAATCCATTGCTTTCGCAGGACAACTCGGCCTCAACTACACCGATCAAAATGCGAATGCATTCATCCGCAATTCGACCGTGACCACGGACGGAACGAACGGCGATGTCAAACTGTTGGCAGATAACAACTCATCGATTGTCGGACTGGGCGGCTCAGCGGCCTTTGCCAATGCATCAAATGGGAAGACTGCTGTGGGCGTCTCGTTGGGTGTGGCCATCATCAACGATTCATCCACAGCAAAGATCGTTGATTCGACGGTGACGGCAACGGACGGCGATGTTGTTGTGCAGGCCGACTCCGAAGCAGACATGTTTATGCTAACGGCGGGCGCGGCGGTAGGAAGCCAGTTGACGTTGGCCGGTTCGATTTCCACCGTGGTCACCTCCACCGAGGTGAACGCCTTCATCCAGAATTCGACGATCACTGCGGATCGAAACATTGGTGTACTCGCCAATCAAAGCAATGACGTGCGGAATGTCGCAGGAGCGGCTGCGGTTAGCACCAAAGCCGTCGGTGTTGGCGCAACGTTTAGCTTGACGGTCGTGGAAAATGAAACCATGGCCTACATCGATTCGTCAACCGTGCAAGCAAGCGCGAACGACGATGACTCGATTAGTGTCAAGAAGTGGGACGAAGACGGCGCTCGCACGATCGAGTCGATCTCCGGCTTAGCGGTCGTGGCCGATTCCGTCGAAGACTTTGGCATCGTCTCGATCGCTTTGGCCGGTGGCGAGAAAGGTCGGCGCTGCCGGCAACATCGCGCCGGTTCTCGTCAACGATACGACTTACGCCTACATCGAAGATTCAAACGTCAATTCGGAAGTAGTTGCTGGCGGCGACGTCATCGTACGGTCCCACCAGAACAGCGACTTCTACACCATCATTGGGCAAGGTGCCGCTGGAGAGGTCGCCGCGGCAATCGGGGTCGAAGGAATCTTTGTGGGGAACGACACAAAGGCATGGATTAGCGACACCGATCCCACGACCAGCCGAGAAAAAGTTTATTCGGGAGGCGACGTCGAAGTTCACGCGAATTCGGAGGCGAACTTCGAAACGGTTGTCGTCGGGCTCTCCGCTGGACGCTACGGCGGAGCGGGATCCGTGGATGTTTTGAATCTGCGTAACACCACACGATCCTTTATCTCGGAAATGGACGTCGACACAACGGGCGACCTGTCCGTTCTCGCCGCGGACAACGTTGATCTGATCCAGTACTCCGGAAATGTGGCCGCCGGACAGTTTGGCGGTGGGTTAACCGTCCAGGTCACGATAAACACCAACGTGGCCGAAGCCAGATTGTTCAACACCAACACAAATGCCAGTGGAGACACGCTGGTCAAAGCTACCAGTCAAGCGGACAGCGAGGCACTCATCGCTAGCGGGTTTGTTGGACTGGGAGGAGCTGCCGGATCGTTTGGATTCTATATATCGAACACGGAAACGAGAGCCGTTATCGAAGAAGATGACGTTGGAAACGTAACCGTTAACGAAGACCCCGCGTTTGCTTCGGCAAACCAATCGGTGACGGTTTACGCTAAGGATGACGTTGTGGTGAATTCAGCAGCTGGAGGCGCTGTCGTTGGTGGAGGTGGCGTCGGTGGTTCTTTGATGTGGCAAGACGTGCAGAACACGGTCGACGCCCATATCGGAAGTGGAGCAACGGTCACTGCTGGGGACTTTGTGCTCGTTGATGCAGATTCCTTCAAGGACATGTCGAACTCCGCTATCGGTTTAGCCGCCACGCTTGGCGGCGGATTCGCGGGATCGTTCATCGTTAGCAGCATCGGGTCCGGGACGGCGGCGGACAAGACAAGCGATGTGGATGCTGACACAGTGAACGACATTCAGGCCGCCACGTCCGCCGTGAACCTCGAGAACTACGACACCAGCACGGCACCGAGCTCGGCAATCGACAAGACGAATGCAGCCACGATAACGTTTGATGTTCACGGTACGGTCGACCGGTCCGTTGAGGACGTCGGCGCGTACATTGACGAGTTCGCGGAAATAACCGCAGGCGGTAACATCTCCGTAGAGGCCTCGGAAGACGTCATCTACGACGGGAAGGCGGGCGCCGTGGCAGCCGGCGTTGCCTCGGCAGTTGGCGGCGCCGCAAGTTTTCTCACCATTGAAACGCAAACCGAGGCATTCGTGCACGACGGCGTCGTGTTGAACGCCGGAGGTGACGTCTTGGTCAACGCATGGGCCGACGAATCGGCTGACGTTGATGCACTGGCAGCAGCCGCTCCGGCTGCGTGGAGCATCGGAGTGCAGGTGATGGACGTCGATATCGAAAGCAGCCAACGAGCACTGTTGGGTACCGGCACCGCGTCTAATCTCATCGTCGACGATCATCTGCAAGTTGAATCCGCGGATAACATCGTTGTCAACGCCAAGCACACCAGGGAGGTGGATGCTTACGGACTCACAGCGACCGGTGGCGCGGCGATTGCCGCCGGTTTCTCGGGGGCTAACATTGATCTGGATGGCAATGTGGTGGCCAGTATCGGGGACCAGGCTGTATTGGGCCAAGTCGATAATGATGGCAATGTCACGGTGGAAGTTGGATCGGTTGAAGTCAAAGCGGAAAGCTACGTCACCAACACAGAAGCCACCGTGCCTGCGATCGGAGCCGGTGTGGGTGCGGCGCTTACAGGTGCCCTGGCAGATATCGCAATAACGCCGAATGTCGACGCGCTGGTCGGTGACGACGTAAACATCTATTCAAGCGATGAAATATCCGTCGAGGCCACGACAGATCACAATGCTCGAACGCTGGCCAACGGTACAGCCGTCGCTGTTGGCGCTTCGGTCGGAATCTCCCACGCCACGGCAAAACTATCTCCCGCGATCGAGGCGCAAGTGGGCAGCGGGGCTCTGCTCGTTGCCGATTCCATTTCCGTGAACGCCTACCAGAAC
Source organism: Pirellulaceae bacterium (assembly GCA_965223305.1). Lineage (GTDB taxonomy): Bacteria > Planctomycetota > Planctomycetia > Pirellulales > Pirellulaceae > CBDCWT01. The sequence goes on from CBDCWT010000013.1 coordinate 264,330, forward strand.
GTCCTGGGTTCGGACGGCGATTCATCTACTTCACGCGTTCGCTCAGAAGCCACCGGAACCAGCGGTGCCCTACTCATCGGCTCAGTGGGCGCGACCTCCGAAGTATTCAACAACGCCGCAATCACGACCACCATCGAAGACGCGACTTTGTCAGCCGCGTCCGGCGACGTAACCATCACAGCCCAGTCACGGTCCAAAGCGACTGCCGACACCGACGCGGACGGCGGAGGCATCATTGGCATCGGTGAACAACAGGCGAACATCGAAGTCGCAACGGTGACCACAGTCGACATTCAAGACGACGCAAACATTTCTTCCGCCGCCAGCAACCTCGTCGTCTTGAGCGATTCGCAGGAAGACTTGACGACAAACGTCCTCGCCGGGAACGGGGGAGTCATCGCGGTTTCGAATGCTCAATCCGATATCGATGTGTCTCCAAAGACCTTCATTTCTGTGGGTGACAATGTCGAACTCACGGCTGCCGAGACAATATCGATCGAAGCCAACGTGGACGGCAACTTTGACAACGATGCCGAATCCAAGGTCCGAGCTGGACTCGCTTTCCCGAAAGCACTCTCGCGCATCACGTTTCCTGCGCAGAATTCGGACGTAAACCTCGTACAGACCCAAATCGGCGCAGCGACGCTCAACGCCAACGACATTTCGACATCACGGCACAGGTAGGCAACATCAACGCGGATGCGTTCGCCAACGCAGAGACCTCGACGGCGGTCGGTGGTCCCGATGCGGACGCCGAAATCAGACTTCGATCGAACGTCGAAGTCATCTTGGGTGCCGGCTCAAGCTTGAAAGGCGTCGACACCGTAACGCTCACCGCGGATCACGGTTCGTTGACCGCGAAACCCCTGGCAAGGGCTTCGAGCGAAATCGACGGCGGCTCGGGTGGCGGCTCGGTGATTGCAGTCACAGACGCCGACGCGTTGATGAATCTCAATACCAGCAGCAAGGTGACAACGGAAGGAGCGATTGATCCGCTCGACGCTTCCCATATCACGACCCAACACCTCATGCTCAATGCCCTGACCGACCCCCGGCTGGGTGATGTTGCTGCGTCGGCGAGAACGGTTGGTTTCACCCACGTCGGTGAAGCGGAGAAGACCAACAATTATCAAGCCGACCGAGTCATTGATTTCAACTCGCTCGTCACTGCGTTGATCACCGACGACCCGATGCTGCACATCAACGATCAGCAGGAGGTCGTCTCGCAGGAACTGATTGATTACACAATCAGTAATGGCCAATTGATTGTCGACGACATCGTCAACGATGGCTCACTCGGCGGCCAAATTGACCTGATCATCAACTCGACCAACAAAGACGCCAAGATGACCGACCCCAGGCAGTTGCTGGGTCAACCGGAACTGCAGCTTAAGACGGCCTTTGATCAAGTCTCGATCATGAACGAATCCGATCTCGACCTTGTCCTGAACGACATCGATGTCAACAACGAAGCCGCCACCTCCAGCAGCATCCTTGCCTCTTCGACCGTTGACGTGGACGAACTCGTGTTGCCCGATTTGACGATCGCGTTGGCGGCGACCGATATTACGATCGAAACAGAGCAAGACGTTCTGTTGGGTGGCTTCATTGAAAACCAACTCGGCACGACGAGCATCACCTCAGCAAACGGCAACGTGCAAATGCTGCCTCTGTTTGAGCTTGATTCAAGTCAATCTACTCAACTCGACGCAGAAATCCTATCGACGGTAGTAACCGATGCCTTTACTGCCGCGAATTTGCCACTGACCGCATCCGCCTCGGTCACCGTCAACGAATCCGGTTCGCAGTGGACGATCAGCGACTCGACCGGCTCGTACGTTGTCGCCGCGCAATCGGGAAATCTAGCCGTTCATCGCTCGCCCGGCAGTTCAGAACGCCAAGGCATCCGCAGCGCCGAACTCAACGTTGACGCGGAAATGGGAGAAATTGGAACGTCCGCTTATGGGCTGCAAACGATTGCCGGTGTGCAAGGCGATGAAGAGGCAACGACTGCTCTGTTCCTCGCAGGCGATGGCATTCATTTGAATCACATCGGCGGCCTTCTGATTGTCGACCAAATCTATTCGATTAGCCAGTCGGTTGTCGTCAGTTCCGACAATGGAGTCGAGAGCGCCGGTGTTGAGCATAGCAACGGCCAACCGGCGGACGTTGCCGGACGTACTATTTCGCTGCGAACAGCGATCACCGATTCAAGTGAGTCCAGATCCATCGGTTCGGCAGACAACCCGTTGACAATCAATGCCTGGTCCCTAGCGAACGCCTTCACAGCGCTTGCCAATGCAGACATTTTCGTCGAGGAGGTGAGCGGAAGCGGCCTGACGATCGACTCGATCACATCCGTGTTTGGCGACATCAACCTCGAATTGGTGGACCGCGAATTCGGCGGACAGAACCTGCTAATTGGAATCGGTAGTAGCATCAGCGCCTCGAACGGCTCCGTAACGATCAATGCGGGCGACAATATCACACAAAACGTGGGAGGGTCAATTGCCGCCGGCACGACGATTGATTTCTTGGTCGATCAGGACGGCCTGGACGTCGCACTCGGTTCGACGATCGATCTTCGAGGGGACGTGGAAGCCGGAACATCGGTTTCGCTGACAGGTGGAGCTGATGGCGACTCGATCAACTATCAAGCTGCGGGAAATCAATCGCCAGTCTTGTTTGTGACCGGAGCCGGAGATGACGACATCTACATCAGTTCGCTCGACGGCAAGCTGGACATCGTGCAGGACGACTTCATGATCGACACCGGCGTCGGCACCGACCAGGTTACGCTCGATGACTCCTCCCGTACAACAAACGAATCCCTGTCGCTGTCCTTTGTCGATTCGACGGACGCGACTTACGACGGCATGATTTCAGGTTGGAACGGCGATATCTTCTATTTGGATGTCGAAAACATTTTGACCGAGTTGGGCGACGGGACAGACACCATTCAAATGGAGTTTGCACCGGACGGAACCGATCATCAAATCAATCTCGGTGGCGGCAACGACGTTGCGATTGTCGGCGAAGACATGAGTGCTACGTCCGAACCTGCAAGGACAGTCAACGCGATCTTGGGAGAAGTTCGTTTCGAGGGAGGCATCGGTACTGACACATTACTGGTCGATGACTCGTTTGATTCCACAGCGAATTCTGGGGGCTTGTCCAGTTCACGCATCAACGGACTTGGTATGGGTACGACGACAAGTGACGGCGTGGTCTATGGTGGCTTTGAAGAACTCACACTGAAGCTTGGAGCAGGGGCCGATACGCTGACGGTTTCCGGAACGAGTGCGCCGACAACGCTCCTGCTAGGTGGAGGAGACGACACCGTCGAACTCAGTGGCGATTTTGCTGACTTTGGTGGTGAACTATTTGTTGCAGGCAACGAGGTCGAGAACGACGTACTTGAAATCAATTACACGTCCGCAGCGGGCATTTCACTGGACGAACCCGATACAGAATATCAGAGGTTTTATCAGATCAACAACACGCTGAAGTCGAACGTTCGTCCGATCTACTACAGTGGAATAGCCGAAGTCACGGCTTCGCTTAGTAACGACGATGACCAGGTAACCATCAATGCGACTGGCGCGGCAATCACGCTCGACACTGGCGCTGGTTCGGACGAGGTGACGGCCAACAGCATTTCCTTTGCGAATTCGTCGATCCATCTAGGAGACGACGCTGACTCCGATACCGTGACGCTGGTTGATACCGCATTCAACTTGTCGATAACAGGTGACTTCAACGGCGTCGACACACTCAATATCGATCGTTCAGAATTCGCCGATTCGGCAATTGGGCAGCTTGATGATTCAGGATCGGGCGTGCTGAGCGGTATTCTGGACGGAACCGTCACGTTCGATGGCTTCGCCTTCTTCAATTTACAGCTCGGTACGGGCAACGATCAGTTGGTTATCGACGCAGGCAGTGGACTAGCCGGAACAGCCATTTCGTTCGACGGAGGCACCGGTGACGACGTATTCGATGTGCTGGAAATCTCGGACACCACCGTCATTGGCGGAGGTGATAACGAGGATACCGTCAACGTCTTCATTGATGCGTTTCCTGTCGACGGCCAGTTTACGGGACTCGGTCTGGATATCGAAAAGCTGGTTATCGACAATACCGCCAGCACCGTTCCTACGGCTTGGGACTTCGTTGATGCGTCGCTTACCGCGGACCATGCCACCGCCCCGACGGGTAGTCCCGTGACGGTGATGGATGACATTCTTGGCGTGGGACGAATTGAATTCCTTGGCGGTGAAACGGTTGCGGGCTCGAATACGCTATTGTTGGGGACGGAGACACTGAACGATGTAGCGGGACTGATTGACACCGAAGGCACCACGGCTTCGGGAGTTTCCATCGGTCATGTTGAACTTGATTTTGGCACGCTAACCGTCTCTGCTGGCCAGTCGAGGACGTTCTCGCGCGCCCAGTCGACGATCGACTTTGACCGACTTCAACAAACCGAAGAGTCAGGCTTCGAGATCGTTGGAGTTGGCAGGATGGAGATGAGTGCTGCGGGACTCACTTCCGGCAGCGATGAATCGGAAGTCTCCATTCGACTGGCATCAAACGGAACGTTCAATCTACATTCGGTCCAACTCGATTCGGGTACCACCTCAGCGTCCATCGATTTCCTTGCAATCCTGGACGATCGGCAGTTCCGAGAAGAAACAATTTCGACGGACGCTAACATTGGCAGCCAGACAATCGTCTTCACTCAAATTCTTCCCACGCAGGACATCGACGTACTTCGATTTACTTTGCCAGAAGGTGTAACCGTCGATGGGCTCACGCTCACGGACGACAACGGCACGCAACAAACTCTTTCGTTCGACCAGGTCGATGCATTCAAAACGTACACAGAAGACAATCTTCGCATCAGCAGCCCGGTGCCGTTGTTGCGAGACGTGTCGGAAGGAACGTCGCTGGCCGTTCCGTCTGCTGCAACCGTGACTCTCGCCGATGCTAACGAGGAAGCGCTAGCGGTCTATTCGCTCGATCTGGCTACTACCGCTGGCAGTGAAGTCGTCAACTTCACGGCTACTGCCTTGAACGGCGTGACGGAAGAGTTTTCCCTTACCATTAGCACTGAGAGCTTTACCACGTTTGAAATTGGCTTCGACTACTTGCTCAAGTCGCTGTCGTGGGAAATGAGTGAGTCCTTGCGGATGGACAACATCGTTGCACTCAGTCGGGTGTCGCAGACTCTTGATACGGTTGAGGGTGAGATTACTGGTCCGTTCGAAAACAAGACGTTCACGGATGGTCCGTATCGGCTGAATGCCGAAGATATATTCATCACTAGCAGCGGTGCTATTTCACTTGCCACCACTGATCAAGTGACCGTCTCAACAACCGATGGACGCGCGTTCAATCTTGAGTCGCTCGGGATTGAACTCATCAACAGTTCCTCAAATGGATCTCAAAATCTGAACTTCGTGGGCACGCGAACCGATGGTTCTCAGTTTACCGAAGTGCTTACGGTCACCGCGAACGATCCCAAGATGACGTGGGTACCCGATGGATTGAGCGACGTCGTGTCGATCGTTTTCAACACGGGCACGATCGACGGATTGCAGATCAGTGATGTTGTACTGAGCCAAGGCGTTCTCAATGGCTCCGGTACCTCGGTAATGCCGACGGCGTACACCAACACAATGGCGGCCACCGGATCGTTATTTGAATTTGATTCAGGAACGCTCAACGGGCTGAACCCAAGGCTAACGGTTGATGGTACTGCGGTTTCGGGAGAACTGAACGGAACCCCGTTCACCACAAGTTTCCTTGATGCTAATGGCAACGTGATTGAGAATCCGACTTCGGGCAATCTTTACATGGTTCGTTTCACCTTCCACGGTGACTTTAATATTCCCGATGGTACGGAATCCAACCCCGTAATCGTCCGGGGGTCAGGCGACCACGCACTCTCGATCGTTGTAGAAAACAATGCGAGCATCGGCGAGCATGTCGAATTCGACATGTCTGGCAGCCCGGCACAGATTGTGACCGACGATGTGACTGGCGAGCAATCGCTTCAGCGTGGGTTCGGTGGACCGGGCGCAGGCGACGGTGGTAAGGGCGGCGACGGCACCAGCGGAGCCGAAGGTGGCGTGGGCCAAGACGGACTGGATGGAGGTGACGGTGGCAAGGGCGGCGACAAGGACGCACCTACCACGGTCTTCCCAGGTGAAGATGGCACAGCCGGTGGCGATTTTTCTGCCAACAATACGAACGGCAACCCATCGCGAGGAAAGGCGGGATCGGACGGAGGTGATGGCTTCGGCGGATCGACGGGCGGCGAAGCGAGTGGGCAAACGCCGCCTGCAACAAGTGGAAGACATTTCAAGGCTGACGAGGGTGAAGCCGGGGCGGGAGGCGCCACGGTCGAGGGAAGTAATAATAACGATCCGGCTCAGGGAACCGACGGCGGCGACGGAAGAACCGGTCATAGCTCAACCGCACAGGACGGACGAAACGGAAACGGCGGCGATGGCGGCGTCAATGCAGGAACCGCAAGCAATCCTTCTGCGACCCTCTTGGCTGGAGGCATCTCGGCCGGTGGCGGCGGCGCGGGTGGAACCGGTGGCGGTGGCGGCGGCGGTGGAGCCGGTGGCGCTGGAGGATCAGGCGGCGGTGGCGGCGGCGGCGGCGGTGCTGTTCGCGGGCCCGGTTCTGTCGAGATTCTCGCCGGCGGCGGCGGCGGCGGCGGCGGCGGTGGTGGTGCTGGTGGCGACGGCGGAGATGGCGGCGACGGAGGTGATGGAGGTTCCGGCGGCGGCGGTGGCGGCGCATTCGAAATCGTCGTCAACGGCGTGCTAACCGTTTCTTCCAATGCCAACTTCCATGCCGATGGCGGCGACGCGCACCTAGGACGCGGCGGCGCAGGTGGCTTGGCCGGAACGAGTACCGGCTCCATCGGAAGCGGCGGCGTGGGTGGAGCTAAAGGCAACGGTATCGGTGGTGGCGGTGACGGAACCGCTGGGCAAGGCGGTGGAGACGGAAGCGTTGGAAGTACGGTCGGACTGGATGACGGTGAGGGCTTCGATGACGAATTTACCGGCAAAGGCGGAACGGGCGGCCAAGGTGTTCCGGGTGGTGCTGGTGGCGATGCCGGACAACAGGGCCTTGGCCAGTTAGGCTTCGCTACTAGGGGAGGTCATGGCGGAGCGGGTGGTGCAGGCGGCGCGGGCAGAGACGGCGGCGATGGTGGAGACGGCGGCGATGGTGGCGGTGCGGGCGGCGGAGCTGGCGGCACGATCAAACTATTCGGCAGCTCGCTGATCATCGAGAAACTGAACGGCGAAGCATCAGTCAGCATCTCTGCTCTTGGCGGAGACGGAACCGACGCGGCGGGAGAACTGGACGGTGGTCGAGGTCGCATTCTTCTGGGTGACAACGATGATGAACTGGAATCCATCGTTACCGAAAACACCGCGACGATCGAACGTTTCGCCGGACCAACTGGCGACAATCCCTACTTGTTCGGCACCGCGAACGGTACGGCGACGCCCTACATTCCGAATCTTATCGGCGGAGCCCACACGTTTGGATTCCTTTCAGGGATCGACGCATCGGTCATCAGTGACATCGATGCAAACCTCGATACTTCGGCCACGGACGATCCGGATGCAGACGCGGTGGTTGCCGTTTATCGGTTGTCGGGCGATAACGGCGGGCTAAGCAGCTTGCTGCCCGCCAACGCATCAGCAATTGACTTCAGCGGTCATGACTGGATTGTCGTAGCCAATCTCACCGACACCAATCTGCCGTTCCCCAAAATCGGAATTGGAATTCATGATGACGGGAGTGCGACCGATACGCAGATTGACTTGGGCTATCAGGGACTAGGCAATGATACCGTTCAAGATGTAACCGCACTGAACGCAGGCACGATTTGGGCCACGCTCTTTCCAACGCCCGATGCAGGCGAGACCGTGCGGGTCTCGGCGTCAATTACATCGGGCACAGGCGATTCCGGGTCCATCGCCAACTTGGACAATGTCGAGCTGGGTGAAGACCAGGTTGCATTTATTGCGAGCCAAACACCCGCGTACAACGACGTCACCAGCGCCGAGCTGATCGAGGAGTTCAGCGGCTTGAGGGAAATGGCCGCTGGTGCCAACGGAGAAATCTACGCCCTGCCAGAGTCACGCGATGCGCTGCTGGTGATTGACGGAAGTGACTTTTCGATTCGACAAGTGATCGAAAACCGATTCGACGGAGTCAGTGCGTTTTCCAGTGCGAGTCAGATTGAAGTATCGTCTGATGGCAAGCATATCTACGTTGTGAACAACTCAGGTGACGCGGAAGATGGTCGAATCTCCATCTTCGAGCGTGACACGAGCACGGGTGTGGTTCGATTCGTGCAGAATCAAGAACTGAATCCCAGATACCTCTGGAACTACGACAGCTATTCGCTCAACAAACTTGTGCTGAGCGACAGCTATTTGAGTGTCGGTGACGGTGGCTCTGAGTTTGCGGTCGGTCTCTTTACCGCGGACTATCAGGGAAACACTCAGTACCGACTTCAACTGTTCCTGCGCAACGTAGCGACAGGCAAGTTAACGAGGGTTTCCACAGATTTGACTGATATATTTGGACGGACGGCGTTTTTCGACAGCGAAATTGCCGAAGACGAAATTTTTGTTGACGTGGTTCGCGGAACGTTTGGAGGCGTCTTCCTCTTAACCGATTCTCAGGTCAACCGCCTAACGATTGATCAAGCTCTGAACGGGTTCCATTTCCTTTCGCCACCTGCCCTTGGCCAGTCGGTAGATGCGACCGACCACGGATTCAGCGGTGCGGACAAGATCGTCGCGGTCACCGATTCCGATCCCCAGCGCGTCCATCTTCTCAGTTCTACCGGCAACTTTGTCGCCTCCTTTGACTTTGATGTTTCCGACGGATTCTCATTCCTGCAAAAAGTCGAAAACGGCAGCAACGGCGTCTCCGGAATGACGGCTCCAGTCGACCTGGTCGAGTCGTCGGATGGAACACAAGCCTTTGTCATTGGTCGCGATAGTGATTCGGTGGCGGTCATCAATCTTGATGGCACAGGTGCGATGGCGCAAAGGCTCCGCAATAACTCTAATGACGTTTCAAATCTGGTGGCTCCCGTTGCGATCACTTCGGGTCTCAGTGGTGGGGAGATCGCCATTGCAACGCTGGGAGGCGGAAACATTAGCGGCGGACTTGTTACGATTAACACGATTTCCGAACTGGGGAACTCGCTGAATGATCGCTCGGGAACCGACGATACCGAACCGACACTTCACGTCTTGATGGATTCATTCGGAACCGAGGACAGCGTCATTACGACTTGGCGGTACATGCCATCTCCGACGTCGTTCAACCTGACGGGTCTTCCGCCAACCGTCGTTCCCGTCATTTTAGATCGGTTGCCCAGTGACGAATGGGAAATCACCGGCGTAGGCACCACGCGCAACGTGGATGCATCGCAGGGTAGTGTGCAATCGTTCGACTTTGGACTCGTTTCTGGAAGTAGCGAAACCACGGGGCGTTACTTTGGCTGGTACACGACGCCGCAGGCTTGGGGCGAATTCGTTCCGCCGCAGATTGACTTCGAAGGATTCGAAGGAGGAATCGCCTACGATGAAGGTGACGAAATGGTCTACCGTTTGGATGCCCCAGCCGACCTGGGCGATTGCCTGGACGACTCGGCATGCGACGCGCCGCAACTGAGCACTTTCTCGACAATCAACCGAACCTATTCAGTTCAAGTCTCGTTCGATCTACTCAGCGCCGCCGACGCGGTACGAGCCAACCTCGTGAACTTCAACGAGCTGGCGGTTGAGACTGCGGCTGGAAATGACAACATCAGCGTGAATACGCCCGGATCGCAAGTCACGATCTTGAATCTACATACGGGCGATGGCGAGGACCATGTCGACGTATACAGCATCAGCAGCGACACCGAAATCATATTGGGACGCGATGCTGATACCGCAACCGTCGCTATTGGCTCGACCGCCAATGAGGCTCTTCTAGTCATTGGAGATCAAGGAGAGGACACGTTCACGCTCGGCGCCGTCGGCACCAACACGAGGACCGATCTCTGGGGCGGCGACGACAATGACACTTTCATCGTCAACGGTGAAAGCCTGGCCACCACGAACCTGACCACGGTCCGCGGCAACAACCCGACCAATGAGCCGGCTCCGGGTGATACACTGATCTTCAACTCGGGCGACCACACGGCCGCGGGCGGTACGACCTTGCCGAACGGTACGGTGAAGGTCGACGACCCGGCCTTCGGCACCGTGGATTACTTCAATATCGAAGGCATTGTCGTCGAGTCGGGACCGATTCTCGAGTTGAGTGAGACGAATCCCACGATCGCGGAAGGCGACGACTTGCTGCTCACTGCATCGCTGCCTGGCCAGTACCCCAGCAATGCGACGGCAAACGAAGCAGACATCGTTTGGGACTTGCCAAGCGGGAATCTCATTACCGGGCCAACGCTTGATCTGACTTGGGATGACCTTTCGCTGAGCTTTGGAATCACCGATGGCGACGCAACTTACACGATTGCCGTTTCTGCAACCAATACGGTCAACGGTGAAGAAATCACCACGACCGAGTTCGTCACGCTAATGGTCACGAACACCGCGCCGACGATTCAAACCGACGGCGATTCGACCACCACGTTTCTTGACCAACCGTTCACGTTCGAATTCGAGTCCATCGATCCGGGTGATGATCTTGTCGAATCGTGGGACATCGACTGGGGCGACGGCGAACTTAGCCCGAACCTTGGCAGCGGCATTTCATCCGCGACGCACACATACACCGAGCTCGGCACCTACACCGTGAAAGTTTCCGTTGTCGATTCAGACTCGACGCCCCGCCGTGGCCGCCACGACGACGTTCGACGTCACGGTGGGGCTCGGTCCCGATGCCGTGGTCGCCGATCCAAACGGCTCTTACGGAATTGAAGAAGGCGAAACGCTAGAGCTTTTGGGGACCGCCGTTGGTAGTCCGGTCACGGTAGAATGGGATCTGAACGGAGACGGCACGTTTGGCGATGCAAGCGGTTTGACTCCGACATTGACGTGGTCGCAGCTTGAGACATTGGGAATCAATGACAGTGGAACACGCACGATCTCGCTTCGAGCAACTTACGCCAGTGGAGACAACCAAACGGATGACGCTACGCTGCTAATCGACAACGTGGCTCCAACCGCGATTCTCGGTACGGACGTTCCCACTACGGGGATCGATGAAGGAACGGCAAGCGACGTGTTCCATCGTGAGTTTCACCGGCCCTAGAACGATGTTTCCAGCGCCGACGTGGCGGCAGGCTTCACCTACAGTTTTGACATCGGCAATGACGGTACGTTTGAGCAAACCCAAGGCAGCTCGGCAACGCTCGGCATCCCGGCGAGTGCTTTGACGCAAGACGGACTCGTCACCGTGTTCGGGTCCATCTTTGACAAGGACGGTGGCCAATCAGACTACACGACGACGTTCATCGTCAACGATGTCGCTCCGACGATCACGCTCACCGGAGCGAGCACGGCAATCGAAGGACAAGTTTACTCGCTCAATATCGAAGTCACGGACCCCGGCGACGATGCCATTCTTGGCTATCAAATACAGTGGGATGAGAACTCGCCATTTGTCGCACTGCAACCCAATGCATTGACCGACATCGAGCATCGCTACACGGATAGCTCGACTGCGGCGACGATCACTGTGGCGGTGGAAACCAACGAGGGAATCTTCACGGCAACCAAGACGATTAGCGTTGCCAATGTCGCTCCGACGCTGACCAATCTTGCCTCCGCTGCCTCCGACGGAAGTGCGACGGTGAACGAAGGCGACGAAATCCTGTTGACAGGCGACATCAGTGATCCGGGACTGGACGCCTTTACCGTTGACATTGATTGGGGCGATGGAACGAGCAGCCTGGCCGTTCCCGTCGACGCCGGAACGACACAGTTCGCCTTCCCGCACACGTATGTCGACGATGGAACCTACACGATCATTGCCACGGTCACCGATGACGACGGCGATTCTGATCCAGTTGCTTCGGTTGATACGACCACGCAGGCGATCACCAACGTCGCTCCGGCCCTGGTGACTTCACTTGACGAGTCGACCATCGGCGAGAATTCGGCGGCGACCCTGCAGGGCACGATCTCGGACGTTGGTGTAGCCGACACGCATAACGTATCGATCGACTGGGGCGATGGCACAGCGACGGAAGCTGTCGCCATCAGCAACGGTGCGTTCTCGGCGACGCACATTTATGACGACGACGATCCAACCGCGACGGCATCCGACCCTTACGAAATCACCGTAACGGCCGTTGACGAAAACGACGCCAGCAGCTCAGCCACAGAAACTCAGACGATCACCGTCGAGAACAACACGCCGTACCTCTATTTGGTTGAGACTGACGCAAACACCATCGCGACAGCTAAAGGCACTAACGAGCTCGTTACACTGACCGCCGAATTCATAGACTTCGGCGAACAAGATACGTTTACGGCGACGATTGACTGGGGCGACGGCACAACAACCAATCCCACAATCACGTACGACGCATCTACACAAACCGGAAGCATCAACACAAACAGGGCATACTCCAGCGAAGCGATCTTCGAGATCACTCTCAACATCGTGGACGACGACACGGGTGCGTCAGATACGGGTGTGACGCAGGCGCTGGTTGGCAGCTACAGCAATGCGGCTCCCACCGTCGATGATCAGACCTTCTCAGTTCCTGAAGGTTCAGGCATCGGCACGGAATTCGGAACGGTGGCTGCAGCGGACGGCGATGCGGGCAGTATTCTGACCTACACGTTAGAAGCTCAGAACGAATTTTCCATTGACGCCGACACAGGCGTCCTTTCCGTTGCCCGTGCTCTGTTGGACGCCGAAACGAAAAACAACTACGCCGTCGAAGTCACCGTCACCGACGAGTGGGACGAGACAGCCACAGCAACTCTCACCATCAACCTCGAGGACGTCAATGAGTTTTCACCGACGCTCAACGTCAGCACGTTGACCTACACGATCGACGAAAACTCGCCCAACGGAACCGTCATTGATACCTTTGTGGCCACTGACGCGGACGTGGACGCTGAGCTGACGTTCAGTGTCGATGCCAACCTGCCATTTGCCATTGATCCCGTTACCGGAGAACTAACGGTTTCGGACAGTAGTCAACTCGACTATGAAACGACTCAGGAATTTGAGGTCGAGGTAACCGTTACCGATCAAGACGACAACAGTGACACGCGAACAGTTTTTGTTCTCCTGAATGACGTTGACGAAGGGAATGTGGCCCCTGTACTGGCTCCGATCGGCAATCAGTCGGTGGACGAGGGAGTCGAACTGACCATCAGCGCTTCGGCCACCGATGCCGATCAACCTGCCAACGCCTTGACGTTCAGTCTCGATGCGGGTGCGCCAGCCGGTGCGAGTATCGATCCGGCGACGGGCGTGTTTAGCTGGACACCGAGCGAAGCGGACGGTCCCGGTTCTTTCGATGTGACGGTTCGTGTGACCGACGACGGGAATCCGAGTCTCTCGGCGAGTGAGACGATTACAATCACGGTCAACGAAGTGAATGTGGCTCCGGTGCTGGCGCCGATCGGCGACCAGTCGGTGAACGGAGGTGAGGAGTTGACCTTCATTGCTGCGGCCACCGATGCCGATCAGCCTGCCAATGGCTTGACGTTCAGTCTCGATGCGGGTGCGCCAGCCGGTGCGAGTATCGACCCGGCGACGGGCGTGTTTAGCTGGACACCGAGCGAGTCGGACGGCCCCGGCTCCTTCGACGTGACGGTTCGTGTGACCGACGACGGGAATCCGAGTCTCTCGGCCAGTGAAACGGTTACGATTACGGTCAACGAAGTGAATGTGGCTCCGGTGCTGGCGCCGATCGGCGACCAGTCGGTAGACGAAGGCGAGGAGTTGACCTTCATTGCTGCGGCCACCGATGCCGACCAACCCGCGAATGGCCTGACGTTCAGTCTCGATGCGGGTGCGCCAGCCGGTGCGAGTATCGACCCAGCGACGGGCGTGTTTAGCTGGACTCCGAGCGAAGCGGACGGCCCCGGTTCCTTCGACGTAACGGTTCGTGTGACCGACGACGGGAATCCGAGTCTCGCGGCCAGTGAAACGGTTACGATTACGGTCAACGAAGTGAATGTGGCTCCGGTGCTGGCGCCGATCGGCGACCAGTCGGTAGACGAAGGTGAGGAGTTGACCTTCATTGCTGCGGCCACCGATGCCGACCAACCCGCGAATGGCCTGACGTTCAGTCTCGATGCGGGTGCGCCAGCCGGTGCGAGTATCGACCCAGCGACGGGCGTGTTTAGCTGGACACCCGGCGAAGCGGACGGCCCCGGTTCCTTCGACGTAACGGTTCGTGTGACCGACGACGGGAATCCGAGTCTCTCCGCCAGTGAGACAATCACGATTACCGTCAATGAGGTGAATGTGGCTCCGGTGCTGGCGCCGATCGGCGACCAGTCGGTGAACGAGGGAGTCGAGCTGACGTTCAATGCTTCGGCCACCGATGCCGATCAGCCTGCCAATGGCTTGACGTTCAGTCTCGATGCGGGTGCGCCAGCCGGTGCGAGTATCGACCCGGCGACGGGCGTGTTTAGCTGGACTCCGAGCGGCCCGGGCTCCTTCGACGTAGCGGTTCGTGTGACCGACGACGGAAATCCGAGCCTGTCGGCCAGTGAGACGATTACGATCATGGTCAACGGAGGAAACGTGGCTCCGGTGCTGGCTCCGATTGGCGACCAGTCGGTGAACGAAGGTGAGGAGTTGACCTTCATTGCTTCAGCCACCGATGCCGACCAACCCGCGAATGACCTGACGTTCAGTCTCGATTCGGGCGCGCCAGCCGGTGCGAGTATCGACCCGACGACGGGCGTGTTCAGCTGGGCTCCGACGGAAGATCAGGATCCGGGGGTCTATTCGGTCACGGTGCGTGTCACCGACGACGGCACACCGGCCTTGGATGACTCGGAAACGATCATGATCACCGTCAATAATCTCGCTCCCATTATTGCGGTCGATAGTGCGGCTGTCACGGTCAATGAAGGTGACATTGCTGTGAACTCGGGAACGTTCAGCGATGCTGGTACCGACACCGTGACGTTGTCCGCCTCGGTCGGAGCGGTTGTCGACGACAACGACGGCACTTGGAGCTGGTCGTTTAATACGAGCGACGGTCCGGACGATTCACAGACCGTCACGATCACCGCAACCGATAGTGACAACTCCCAGACGCAGGTCACCTTCGAGCTGTCCGTCAACAACATCGCTCCGAACGTCGGCGTTGACATTCCGACACAGATTGTGCAGTACAGCGACTCGATCTCGGCCATCACGTTTACCGCGACCGACATTGCGACGGACGACATGGATGGTGCTGTGTCTTACAGTATCGATGGCGGAGCCACGTATACCAGCGGTTTGCCCGACGCACTCTCGCTGGAACCAGCAATAGGGCTTAGCTTTGCCGGCGGCAACGATCAGGTGGCGACTGGTACGTGGACGGTCAGCGGCGTGTCCGATCTGGCTCCGGGGAACTATCTGATTCGTGTCACCGTCACCGATGACGATGCGGCTGCCGGTACGGCCGATGCCGAAATCGTCGTTCTCCAAGAGAACGCAGACGCGTCCAACACCAGCCCCGTGTTCGTGTCCACCGATCCGAAGAATCCGGACAACGCGGTGATTCCACTACAAGCCATCATCCGCGACATCACGGCCTACGCCCCGACCACCGACGGCGAAGGTGGAAACATTACCAAAGCCACCGCGTCGTTTGTCGATCGGGACAGCGGAAGTGTCATCGCAACGGTTCCGGTTCAGCTCGTCGGCACGGACCAAAAGGTCGGCGTGGTCAACTACGATTGGGCCGTTTCGCTAAACGGAAACGAGACGGCCGCGTCGTACAACATTGGAGTCATTGTGGATGGCTACTACCACCGCAACGACTCGGCCGACGACATCGTCGTGACGGTGGCTCGTCCGGATGGTGACTTCATTACTGGTGGGGGTCATATCACCAACGAGAACTCGGCCGGGACTCACGCCGGTGGGAACGGACTGAAGACGCACTTTGGCTTTAACATCAAGTTCAACAAGAAGATGACCAACCTCCAGGGTCATTTCAAAGCCATCGTACGCAAAGACGACGGCACCGTATTGCAAATCAAGAGCAACGCCTCCGATTCGCTGGTTGTCTATCCCATTGATGGGGCGGATGGAGGAGCAACGTTCCTGAGCAAGGCCAACCTGACGGATGTCACCGATCCCGATAATCCGGTCAGTCTGGGAGGCAACTTGCAACTGACCGTCAACGTCACCGACTTCGGCGAACCAGGCCAAGATGTCGATACGATCGCTTTCACGCTTTGGGACAGCAACGAGTTGTTATTCTCCAGTAACCTCGATGCTGCAACCGCTGAAACAGTTCAGCAAGTCATCAGCGGCGGCAATATCCAGGCCCACTCTCAAAGCTCAGCAGGCAACGGCAAAAAGACATTCACTGCCTTGGCGGCGATCAGCTCAACACCTGCGGATGCTGAACAGGACGCCTTGGCAAACGATTCACGGCTCGACGACTACGAGCCGGTAGACGCGAATCGTGACGGAATCGTATCGCCCCTGGATGCTTTGCTGATCATCAACGAGCTCAACAGCTCCGATATCAACCGAGACTTTGACGCTCGGCTGGATGTCAACGGCGACGCAAGCCTGTCACCGTTGGATGCCCTATTGGTCATCAACCGCCGGAACGATGAAGCTGACCAAGTGGATCGTGCACTAAGGAAAGCGACCGGCGACGGGAACGGTTTTGCTCGGTCCGTCGACTCGTTGTACGACGAGTACGAGCATGACAGTTTCACATCCATCGCGGACGAACTGACAGCAGTACTCGTCGACGAGTTCCCGTATCTTACGTAAAAAAGCCCAAACTCAAGTTTGGGCCGTCAAGTTGCGGGGACAGGATTCGAACCTGCGACCTCGAGGTTATGAGCCTCGCGAGCTACCGGACTGCTCCACCCCGCGTCAAGTGACGCCATTCTAGCTGTACTGCCGAAAAAGGGAAAGTGGGTTTCCACACCGCCAGCCGAGAGCAAGCTGCAATCCACCCTGCGTTTCTTTAGCCCAACAATAACGCGCCGGAATTCGTCCCCTTACCTAACGGAAATCGTTCAGCCTTTAAGTTAGTGCGTGATTTCGTCCTTCTTCACTCTCCCCTCGGGGAGAGTCGGCCCGAAGGGCCGGTGAGGGCGGCATGCCTCGGGCGATCACTCCCGGGAAACCCTCCCCGGACGCTAACGCGTCCGACCCTCCCGCGAGCGGGAGGGTAACGTGGCTGCTCGTCCTTCCTCACTCGCCCCTCGGGGAGAGTCGGCCCGAAGGGCCGGTTAGGGGGGAGCCCTCCCCGACGCTACGCGTCGGTTTCGCTGAAGAACCGTGGGCTAACGCCCAGCGGCTGATTTGCAGCGTAGTCGAACTCGCCAGAGTTTGGTGGACTGCATGAAGCGTAAGCTGCTCCGACGCCGTCCGATCGTAGCCGAACTCGCAGATCGTAGCCGAACACGCCAGAGTTTGGCGGCCGGCCGATTGGTCCAAATTCTGGCGAATTCGGCTACAAACAATCGCTAACGGCAGATGGTAGATGTACGTGAAAAAAATAGGATCTGGGCAGCTTCCACGGCCGTTCTCCGAGGTCTGGTCAATCAGCCTCATCGGAGCTCGATCGACGCTCGGCGACCAGCTTTCCCATGGCCGATCCGGCACCTTGTCAACCGGCCGTACTCGCGGTAACTTCAAGGGTTCCACTCCTGCCGCAGACGTTAGATAGATGATCTCGACCGGCCGCCTTCACTCAGCGCCTGATGACCAGCGCGTCGTCATCACTGGAATTGGTCTGACCGCTCCCAACGGCAATAGTTGGAGCGAGTTTCGAGATGCGCTGTTGAAAGGGCAGAGCGGCGTCACCGAATACGAGATCCGCTACGTTGGTCCGACGCTCGCCGGTGTCTGCCAGTTTGACACGACCCGCTATCAGACCAGAAAAGACATTCGCCGGGGCACCCGCGCGGGGAGCGTCGGAATCTATGCTGCCAGCGAAGCGGTCCAGCATGCGGGTCTGGAATGGGACCAGCTGGACAAGACGCGCGTCGGGATCTACCTCGGCGTCACCGAACATGGCAACGTGGAAACCGAAAACGAAGTCTACGAGCTGAAGGGCTACGACTACGATACGGCCTTTTGGTCCCATCATCACAATCCCCGCACAGTCGCCAACAATCCGGCGGGCGAGGTAGCTCTCAACCTAGGCATAACCGGTCCCCACTACACGATCGGCGCTGCCTGCGCGGCCGGCAACGCTGGACTGATTCAAGGGGCGCAGATGTTGCGTTTGGATGAGTGCGATCTTGCCTTGGCGGGCGGCGTCTCGGAGAGCATTCATACGTTCGGTATCTTCGCCAGCTTCAAGAGCCAAGGGGCTCTAGCTTCGCATACCGATCCGGCACGTGCCTCGCGGCCTTTTGATGTCCAGCGAAACGGCATCGTCGTGGCTGAGGGCGGCTGCGTGTTCGCACTCGAACGGCTGAGCGACGCTCGCCGGCGTGGCGCCGCAATTCATGGCGAGCTCGTCGGCCACGCGATGAACACGGACGCCACCGATTTCGTGCTGCCCAATCCCGAACGTCAGGCGGAGTGCGTACGACTTGCTCTGCGGCGGGCGGGCCTACAACCCGAACAGATCGATATCGTCAGCACCCACGCCACGGGCACCAATTCAGGTGACGCGCAGGAATGTGCTGCCCTACGAGCTGTGTTTCACGAGTCGGAGAGAACTTGCTTCAACAACACTAAGAGTTTCATTGGGCATGCCATGGGGGCTGCCGGAGCGCTTGAACTGGCCGGTAATCTGGCAAGTTTTCGCGATGGCATCTGCCACGCCACGATCAACGTCGATGAATTGGACCCGGATTGCGATCTCCGAGGACTTGTTACCAACGAACCACGCGAAGTCGATCGTCCTCGCTATGTATTGAACAACTCATTCGGGATGTTGGGAATCAACTCGGTGGTGATCGTCGAACGGTTTTGAGAACTTGACGGCAGCGACGGACGAGCCGCGGTCTGGGGGCCTCGCCTCGCGATGACAGCCCCCCGCTTAACTTTGGTTATGAGACGAAAGCACAACGATGACACCTGAAGAAATCCGCGAAGAAATCCTGGATATCTTGCGTGATATCGCTCCCGATGAGGATCTCAGTCACCTCGACGACGCAGTTCCATTCCGCGAGCAGCTGGAACTGGACAGCATGGATTTTCTTGACATCGTCATGGAGCTGCGCAAGCGCCACCGCGTCCAGATTCCGGAAGAGGAATACGAGCAGCTCGCCAGCATGGGAAGTACCGTGACGTATCTGACTCCGCGGATGAAGGACCTGAGTAACGCGTAGAAGTGTATGATACGATCATCATTGGCGCAGGGATGTCGGGTTTGGCTGCCGGCATCCGCTTAGCCTATTTCGATCAGCGCGTTTGCATTCTCGAGCGGCACTATACGATTGGCGGCTTGAACTCGTTTTATCGCTTGGGTGGGCGAGACTACGATGTGGGGCTGCATGCGGTCACCAACTTCACTCCCAAGGGCGCCAAGAAAGGCCCTCTCGCTCGACTGCTCCGGCAATTGCGTTTCAAGTGGGACGACTTCGCGCTCTCGCCTCAGGTTGGCTCGACAATCGCGTTTCCCGGCGTCGAGTTACAGTTCGGCAACGGGGTCGAACTGCTGCAGGCGGAAATCGCTGCCAAATTCCCCCACCAGCGGGAGCGGTTTCAAATGCTGCTGGCCCGCTTGGTCGACTACGACGATCTCTCGGAAGAGGACTATTCTCTCTCCAGCCGGCAAGTCCTAGGAGAGATCTTCGACGACTCGTTGCTTGTCGAGATGTTGCTCTGTCCCTTGATGTGGTACGGCAACGCGCGGGAACACGACATGGATTTCGGGCAGTTTTGCATCATGTTCCGCAGCATTTTCCTCGAGGGTTTTGCCAGGCCGTTTGCCGGCGTGCGGCTCATCCTCAAGAACTTGGTCCGCCGCTTTCGTTCACTGGGAGGGGAGCTAAAGCTTCGCTCCGGCGTCGAGCGGATCAAGGTCGAAGAAGATCGAGCCGTCGGAGTCGTGCTGGACGACGGCCAAGAGATCGCGGCCAGGAGAATCCTCTCATCGGCTGGTTTCGTAGAAACACTCAGGTTGTGTGAAGACATCACAGAGGTCGATGAAACTCGAGCGGGCCGGCTGTCGTTTATCGAATCAATCTCGATACTCGATCAGCAACCGCACGATCTTGGTTGCGATCGCACAATCGTCTTCTTTAACGACTCAGAGGAGTTCCACTGGTGCAAGCCAGAGCGAGAGTTATGCGATGTGCGGACGGGCGTGATTTGCTCGCCTAACAACTATGCTTATGCCGAAAGTGACGGGCGGTTACCAGACGGCGTGCTACGCATCACTTCCCTAGCGGACTTCGACGGCTGGAACAACCTGGACACCGAGCAGTATCAGTTGGCGAAACTCCGCTGGTACGATCGGGCAGTCGAGTCGGCCGTCCGCTTCGTACCGGACTTTCGACGACACGTGATCGACACGGACATGTTCACTCCGACGACCATCCGCCGTTTCACCTGGCACGACAACGGCGCCGTCTATGGTGCGCCGGAAAAACGGCTAAACGGAACCACTCACCTGACGAACTTGTTTCTTTGTGGAACCGACCAAGGTTTCGTGGGGATTGTCGGATCAATTGTGAGTGGAATTTCGATCGCCAACCAACACTGTCTGCGCGAGTAGGTCAATGCAAAACAGTCGGTTGCCGATATTTGCCTTCCTCACCCTGCTCTCTCCCCCTGCGCGAGGCCGGGGAGCGGGAACAGAAGTCAGCAACCGCTGTGGGGCGACTCCTAAGTTGATGGACACGCCGCCGGGCTGCGACGATCGGGCAAGTTGCTGCGGGGAGGCGCCATGCCGCGCGATTTCCTAAAAGGCGCTCGCGACGCTTACGATGTCGTGGTGATCGGTAGCGGCTTGGCTGGGTTGACGACCGCCAATCTGCTGGGACGGGCCGGATATGCCGTGCTCTTGCTCGAGCAGCACTACAAGCTAGGCGGCATGGCAACCTGGTTTAAACGTCCCGGAGGCCATGTCTTTGACATTTCGCTGCACGGCTTCCCTCACGGAATGGTGAAGAGCTGCCGCCGCTACTGGTCCCAAGAGATCGCGGACTCTATCGTCCAGTTAGAGAACATCCGCTTTGACAACCCGATGTTCTCGTTGACGACCGCCTACGACCGCGAGGACTTTGTGCGGTTGCTGACCGGCCGGTTCGGTGTCGCACCACAGGTCGTCGACGAGTTCTTCGACACAGCGCGCGGCATGAACTTCTACGACGATCAGTCACTGACGACCGGGCAACTGCTAGAGCGGTTCTTTCCTGGTCGAGACGACGTTGTGCGCCTGCTGATGGAACCGATCGTCTACGCCAACGGCTCGACGCTGGAAGACCCCGCAATCACTTACGGGATCGTCTTCTCGAATTTCATGTCGAAAGGCGTTTTCACATTCCGGGGTGGCACTGACCGATTAATCCAACTCATGGAGCAAGAGCTCAAACGCAACCGGGTCGACGTCCGTATTCGTTGCGATGTAGAACAAATCGAGATCCACAACGGCCGCGTCCAGGGTGTGCAAGTCAACGGCCGGCTGATCAAGGCCAGGGCCGTCGTTTCCAACGCTAACCTCAAAGCGACGGCATTGCGCCTAGTAGGTGAAGAGCTTTTAGACCGTTCTTTTGTCGACGAAGTTCGTGAGGTACGCCTGAACAATTCCAGCACTCAGGTCTACATGGCGCTGAAACCCGATGAGTTCATCGAAGAATCGACCGGCGACCTGCTCTTCAGCTCGACCGCTAAGGAATTCCGGACGGACTTGCTGTTGAGCCGCGATATTACCAGTCGCACCTATTCGTTTTACTATCCACGTACTCGCCCGGCAGGAAGACCGCGGTGCCTGGTTGTCTCGAGCACCAATGCTCACTATGAGGATTGGAGCGACCTCAGTGAAGAAGACTACCAGGCCAGCAAACAGGAGCTGATCGAAACTACACTCGATGCAATCGACGGCTACGTTCCAGGAATTCGGCAACGCCTGGCCCACGTCGAGGCATCGACGCCCCGCACCTTCCAGCACTACACGAAACACGTCGAGGGCGCTAGCTTCGGTACCAAGTTCGAGGGCCTGGCGGTGAGCCGCAAACTGCCCGAGCAAATAACTGGGCTATACCACGCTGGCAGCGTCGGTATTATCATGTCGGGCTGGCTCGGGGCCATCAACTACGGTGTGATCGTGGCGAACGACGTCGATGCGCTGTTGATGAAGTGATCTACAGTTGAGCCTGCCCCGACGATTACGGCGCACGTCGTGTGCCTACTACTCCGCATTAACGATGCCGGCAACACAAATGGCAAGTCACGAAACGTCCGACTCGGCAATTCAAGCCGCCATTCCGCATCGGTCGCCGATGTTGTTGGTCGACGAGATCGTCGAGCAGGACGACAAGCAAATTGTCTGTCGCAAGACTTTTCAAGGCGACGAGTTCTTCTTTCAAGGCCACTACCCAAGTCGACCGATCGTACCCGGAGTGATCCTCTGCGAAGCAGCGATGCAGGCCGGCGCGATTTTGCTGGCGAGGTTTCTCCGGGAGACTGCCGGTGTGCCGGTGGCGACGCGGATGAATGACGTCAAGTTTCGTCGCATGGTTGAGCCCGGTGACTCAGTACTACTGCACGTGACGCTACGCGAGCAATTGGGCAGCGCCTTCTTTTTGGAAGCCAAAGTCGTTTGCCAGGAGAAAGTCGCGGTCCGCTTCGAGTTTGCTTGTACGGTTGCCGACGAAGCATAAGGGCAGATCGACGGAAGTCGGTGCACGACAGCGGCGGAATGCCGGCAAGCGAGGCGGGGTCGGACGATCAAACGCCACCGCCCTACAGATCTGCGTCCCCCGCAGCGATTGGAACCTATGACCGACTCGACGCACCACGACTATCTGCAGTTGACCGGCAAGACCATCCTCGTGTTCGGCGTGGCCAATCGAAAGAGCGTTGCCTACCGCATCGGGACTGGCCTGGCAGAGGCGGGCGCTGAAGTCGTCTACGTCGTACGCAGCCCCGCCAGGCGTGAGCAGCTCGAGAAGCTGCTGCCAGGCGCGGAGATTCACGTTTGCGATGTCGAATTCCCCAACCAGATTGACGAGCTGAGGACGGCGGTCGGCCAGCGACACGCCACACTTCACGGCCTGGTCCACTCAATTGCATTCGCTGACTACGAGGGCGTTCAACCGTTTCATGAGACCGGAAAAAAGTCGTTCCTGCGCGCCGTGGACATCTCCTGTTATTCGCTGATCTCGCTCTCTAAGGCGTTTCAAGACCTGCTGGATCAGGATGCCTCGGTGGTGACCATCTCTATCTCGACCACCCGCATGGCAAGCGAGAACTATGGATTCATGGCCCCCATCAAGGCGGCGCTCGATTCATCACTCGCCTTTCTAGCGAAGTCATTCAGCCGCTTTTCGCGGGTGCGGTTCAATGCCGTCGCACCCGGACTACTCAAGACGTCTGCCTCAGCGGGAATTCCTGGTTACGTCGACTCGTATCTGTTTGCCGAACAGGTGATCCCACGGGGGAAAGCCGTGCAGACTGATGAGGCGGCTAACGCAGCGTTGTTCCTACTCAGCCCCCGTTCGTCGGGCATCAACGCCCAGTCGCTTGTGGTCGACGCTGGTATGTCGATCAACTATTTCGACGACGAGATTGTGCGCCGGGTGATGGACGCAAAGTGACTGATGGCTCGACTAGCAGCCTATTGACGGGCTGCGAGCCGCGAAGAACTCTGTTTCGAGCTCGGTGAGGTTGAAAAACGCCAGGACGGTGTTTTTCAACAGGTAGCTAGGGCTGCGCCCAGAAATCGAGAACCCGCACTTTGTCGAGCACCTGCAGCAGCTCGGCCACGAACTGTTTGTGGGCTGGGTGTGGCAAATAAGTGTCCCGGCCGCTTTCAGAGTCAAACGTTACCATAAAGCAATGTGTAAAGCCTGCGTCGTGCTTTTCAGGACTGTTGTTCTTGCCCCATTCGAAACCCTTGATCGTCTTGATCTTCTCCGGCAGGGCCGCAAACTGCTCTTCGATCGCCTTCACAGCCGCATCCGAGGCATCGTCTTTGAACTTGAAGAAGACGGCATGCTTCAGTTCCTTTTTCAGCTGCGCCGACGACGAGGATCCCCAGTAGTCGACCACGAACACCTTGTCCAAGTGGGGGCGCAGCACATTGCCAAACGCCTTGTGGTCTCGATGGGGCAGGTATGCTGCGCGCCCCGCTTCGTCTGCGAAGGTCAGCAAGAAGCAATGGGTCAGGCCATCGTCAAACCCTTCCCCGCTGTTGTTAACGCCCCATTGGAAACCAGTGATGGCGGGGATCTTGGCCGGCAAAGCTCGAAATGCATCCACTACCTGCTGCACGTCATCTTTGCTCGAACTGTCTTTGAATTTGAAAAAGACAGCGTGGCGCAGAGGTCGTGATTGTGTTTGGCCGCCTGACGGCTCGGCGGGCTGGGAAGCTTGCGAGAGCTGATTGCCAGCCATGGACAGGAGAAGATAGAGACAGGTGGTCACGGTCAGCAGCCGTCTTGCCGATGGGCCCGACGGATTCCGCAGGTACTTTTCTGTTGCGCAAGACGTTCGGGAGGGCGAGGCTCCCGCCGAGCCGGCGAGCATAAAGAACGGCTCCGCAGGAGCGCCGCCCTCCCGCTGGTTCACCGCTCGATGGGAAAAGGCAAGCTTCAACGAGCCGTTGTCGGCAGGGCTTTTGTTGCCACGCAAAGCGTTCGGGAGGGCGAGGCTCCCGCCGAGCCGGCGAGCATAAGAAACGGCTCCGCAGGAGCGTCGCCCTCCCGCATGATTCGCCACCCGACACGAAAAGACGAGCTTCAACGAAGAACAAGACAAGCTTCGACGAACCGGCGTCGAAGAGCTTCTTTCACCAAGCCAGGGCTTAAAACGCATGACAATCATCCCTTTCAATATTCGCGATAGGACTTCTCTTCGACCAGCCGCGAGCCGAACAACTGATTGATCTCACGCTTGAGCGCCGCTCGCTGATCGTTGCTATGATAGACGGCTCGGGCTAACTCGATGAACGTTTGACTGAAGTCTTGGTTTCGTTCGCAGTCGCGGATGTCGTCTTCGATATCCCAGAGCTTCTCGTTCGTGGCTCGCAGTTCTCGTGTTAGTTCGTCAAGTGCCGAGGACTTCGGTAACGCCTCATCTCGTGCGGCGACCAGCGTGTCCAGTTCGACGCGAACGTTCGTCAGCTTCCGAGCGTCTTCGATTCGTTCCGATTTGATCTCGAGAATTGTGATCTTGTCGATCAGCTCGCCCGGTGCAACCTCGACACGGATCGGGGTGTAAGCCAAGTTGTTACCTCCGCTGACTCGGTTCACGGTGGGCCGACGGGGCGGCCTGGAATTCGTGCTGACTGCAATTGTAGAATCGCCTCCACCACGCGTCGAGGCTACCACGCACTGCAGGATGTCCACCCGCACCGACTGCAGCAACCGTGTTAATTGATCGGGAGGGCGAGGCTCCTGCCGAGCCGAGCGTGCACAGAACCGTGGGCTAACGCCCAGCGGCTGATGTTCCAGGATTCCGCTCGGTCATTAGGCAACGATCATCAGCCGGAATGCGTTAGTATCCGGTTTGCTGAAACCGTGGGCTAACGCCCAGCGGCTGATGTTGCGGGATTCCGCTCGGTCATTGGGCAACGATCAGCCGGAATGCGTTAGCATCCGGTTTGTTGAAACCGTGGCTAACGCCCGGCGGCTGATTCGATCGTAGCCGAAGTCGCCAGAATTTGGTGGACTGCCAAACTCTGGCGAGTTCGGCTACTACAAGAGTCCGTTAACGGTTTTGTCCTTCAAGCGGACTACTTAACACACCTCGGTTCTTAACGTAGGCTGCTGAGTAGCCGTTTCTTGTTCGGGAGCCGTTTGGGACATGATTCCCCTCAAAGACAACATCCCATCTCGCACAACGCCCGTGGTCAACTATGTGCTGATCGTGATCTGCGGGCTGGTGTTTTTCGCGCAGCTCTCGACGCAGTCTGAACAGCGGGCTCCGTTGATTGAAAAGTTCGGGATGATTCCACGCCGCGTGATGCAACCGGGCGAACCAGTATCGATCCAAGAACGGGTAACCTACGTGGACCAGTTCGGTCAGCTGTTCGTCGAGGAGCAGACACGTCAGATTGCCGAGCCACCATTTTCACCCTGGTGGACTTTGATCACCTGCATCTTCCTGCACGGTGGTTGGATGCACATGTTGGGCAACACTTGGTTTCTGTTTATCTTTGGAGACAATGTTGAAGACCGAATGGGACACATTCCCTACCTGCTGTTCTATCTATTCTGTGGCATCGGCGCCAGTCTAGCTCATCTTGCCAGCGACTCTTCATCGACAGTACCCACGATCGGCGCCAGCGGTGCGATTGCGGGAGTGATGGGAGCGTACTTCTTGCTTTACCCACGAGCCAACGTGCTGGCAGTTCTGCCGATTTTTTTCTTCATCCAGGTCTTGGTGCTACCAGCACCTGTGTTCCTTGGAATCTGGTTTGCGATGCAGTTTTTTCAAGGCACCCTGGCGATCACATCAATGCAGACGGGCGGTGTTGCCTGGTGGGCGCACATTGGCGGATTCGTGGTCGGCTATCTGGTGGCCGCGGCCCTTCGGCTCGTCGGTGAGACGAGCCCACCCGTCGACAGTAGACGGCCGCACACTGACCACATCAACTTCCATCGCTATCACCGTTGACGCGGCCCAACCGACGGATCAACCGGAGCACCACTTTGACACTGACTCTCGCGATTCTCTCCTTACTGCCGATCTTAGCCGTTGCCCTGTTTCTGGTTGTGTTGCGCTGGCCAGCCAGCCGGGCGATGCCCATTTCCTATCTGGTGGCCGCGGCCTTGGCGATCTTCGTGTGGAACGTCGAAACGATTCAGGTCGCTGCGGCGACAGTGCGCGGGCTGATCATCGCAGCTGAGCTGTTGTATATCGTGTTCGGCGCCATTCTGTTGCTCAACACGCTTGACGAAAGCGGGGCTCTGCGGACGATCCGACGATCCTTTGAAAACATCACGCCGGATCGGCGGATTCAAGTGATCATTATCGCTTGGCTATTTGGCAGTTTCATCGAAGGATCGGCGGGTTTTGGGACACCGGCGGCGGTGGCCGTTCCCCTGTTGGTTGGACTCGGGTTCCCAGCCATGGCCGCCGTCACGGCGGGAATGATCATCCAAAGCACGCCGGTCTCATTCGGAGCGGCCGGGACACCGATCATGGTGGGCGTGAGCACAGGACTCTCCTCCGACGCGTCGGTCGAGAAGTTCGTCAGCGCCTCGGGCTTCGCCGAGTGGCCGGAGTTTCTCTCCATGATCGGGTTCAAGGTGGCGTTGCTGCATGCCGTGGTGGGCACGCTGATCCCCCTGCTTGTCGTGGTGCTAATGACACGTTTTTTTGGCGAAAAGCGGTCCGCTCGAGAGGGACTGAAAGTCTGGCCTTTCGCGCTCTTTGCGGCCTGGGCCATGACCATCCCCTATCTCTGCGTGGCCTATTTGCTCGGCCCGGAATTCCCGTCGCTGCTGGGTGGACTCATCGGTCTGGCGATTGTCGTACCGGCAGCCAAGGCGGGGTGGTTCGTTCCCAGCGGAGACGAGGTCTGGGATTTTGCGGAACGTGAGAAATGGGACGACGAATGGACCGGGGTGAAACACGAAGAGCCGGCGAAACCGTCGACTGAAGTCGGTTTCTTCACGGCTTGGTTCCCGTATTTGTTGGTGGCGGCGTTGCTGGTGGCAACCCGGTTGCCTGCGCTGCCGTTGGCGGCTTGGCTGAAGTCGGTAGCGATTGGACCGGCAGGCATCTTCGGCACCTCCATTGGCAAGACGAGTACACCACTCTATCTACCGGGAACGGTATTTGTGGTCGTCTCGCTGCTGACTTGGGCGCTGCACCGGATGGACTCGCGCTCGTACGCGATTGCTTGGTGGCGGTCGTTGAAGACGGTGCTTGCCGCTTCGGTGGCCCTGGTGTTCACAGTGCCGATGGTCCAGGTATTCATCAACAGCGACGGAGGGGCTGCGGGCTATGCGATGATGCCCATCGCTCTGGCAACCGGCGTCGAGGAGCTCGTTGGGCGTACCTGGCCGCTCTTTGCACCGCTGATCGGGGGTATTGGCGCCGCGGTGGCGGGCAGCAACACGGTCAGCAACATGATGTTTTCGCTCTTTCAGTTCAACGTGGGGCAGCGTATCGGCGTCGACCCGACCTGGGTCGTGGCTCTCCAGGCGGTCGGGGGCGCGGCCGGGAATACCATCTGCGTACACAACGTGGTGGCTGCGTCGGCCGTGGTGGGCTTGGTTGGCAAAGAAGGTCTGATCATCCGCAAGACGTTACTCGTCTTCTGCTACTACGCGTGCTGCGCCGGAGTCTTGGGGTACGCCATCGTTCGCCTTGCCGGGCCGTAGCCGGCATGAACAGAACAGACGGCAGGGACAAGAGACACACTATTGGCAGGGCCCGCTTCCCATCTCATGCTACATCGGCGCGATGCGGCGAGAACCGACATCGGTGGTCAGCAATACATGCGCGTCAAAACTCTCGTAGATCAGCCGGTGCTTCAGCGCGTCCGCGGCCGGATCGTCCCATAGATTGTTGAATTCCCAGGGATCGTCCTCCAGGTCGTAGAGCTCGCCGATCCCCAGGCCATGGTAGATGCTCAACTTGTACCGAGAGTCGCGGTACATCGTTGCATAGGTGCCCGTCCCGCCGGTGAACGAGCTGTCCAAGGCGTCAAAGTACTCGCAGCGAACGAAATCGCGATGCCGATCCGAGGGCACTCTCCCTTCCAAAATCGGTAGCAGGCTCTTTCCCTGCATATAGTCCGGTTGAGGCAGCCCAGCCAGCTCGACGATCGTGGCTGTCAAGTCTATCAGTTCGACTAACGCCGCACTCCGTAACGGCGCGGCAAAGTGCCCGGGCCATTGGAAGATGAGCGGCACGCGAACGAGCCCCTCATAAAACCGGCATCCCTTCTCAAACAGACCGTGGTCGCCGAGCGCCTCGCCGTGGTCGCTGGTGAAGATGATGACCGTATTCTGCCGCTGTCCGGTCTCGTCTAGCGCAGCGACGATCCGCCCGAATTGATCATCTATCTGGGCAATCATCGCGTAGTAGAGCGCCTGCTTTTGGCGGGCATCATGCGCCGCCGGACTTTGCACTTTTCCCTGAAAGTCGGCAGCCGCGAGCCGCTGCTGCTGTTCCAGGTCGCTTTCCTGGAAGTAGGGACCCGGTAGTTCCGCCGCGTCGAACTGATCGGCGTATTGCTGGGGTGGAATGAATGGAGGATGCGGATCGTAAATGTTGACGCTTAGCAGCCAGGGGTTCTCGCGCTTTGCCGAGATAAACTCGATGGCACACTCGGATGCCCAAGTCGTCTGGTGCAACTCGGTCGGCACCCGCTGCGGCCGGGCGCGAAGTGCGTCGAGGTCCGCACCCCGTTCAGCAACCCAGCTGGCGTAGTCATGGCCACTTTCCCAGTCATCGCGCGGAGCATGACTGAACATCCAATAGTCGTAACCGTCGTCAATCCGAGGTTCGGTGCGACGGCCGGCGCTTTGCAGATGAAACTTGCCGACCAACCCACAGTCGTAGCCACTCTCCGAAATCAACTTGGTGATTACGGGAGGATAGCTTGGAAAAGACTCATTGCCGTTGCGCGTGTTGTGGACGCGGCTAGGGTAAAGCCCGGTTAAGAAACTCGATCGGCTAGGCGTACAGATCGGACTCTGGCAGTACGCGTGCGTGAAGGCGACACCTTCCCGCACGAGTTGATCGATGAGAGGCGTCTTGACGTAGGAGTTTCCCAACGCGCCGATGGTGTCGAATCGTTGCTGATCTGTGCAATACCAGAGGATGTTGGGGCGCTGCATGGTCGCTCCGGGATCGGCTGTGCGTTCGCTGTGCCAGATGTGGGCCAGATGGACAGGCACTGCTAGCTAAGAATGGACCTGCTCCCGGACGCCGTCAAGAGGGAACGGCACACCGGGATGCACGAACTGTCGGTAAGGATCGCCAGGCAAGAGTTTTAGGATGGACAGGCGAATTCCACGCGTGTAATGGTCTGTCGTTCAACCTGGCCTAGCAGACAGACTTCGCCTGCCTTCCGCAAGTTGCCCAAGCGGAGCAACCCGATCGAGCAATACATCAAGTGGAGAAACGGCTGTCGCTGGCACGATTCCTATGACGGGATCAAGTTAACACGCTACTGGTCTACTACAGCGGAGCATCGCCGATGACAAAACTCGTACGCCTGTTGATGACCTCTGTTTTTCAGCGCGACACTGGATCGAATCAGCTGAGGGAGCGGGTACTCGACCGGGCCTTCGAGCGGATCTGGAAGCAGGTTGTTGGACGTGTACTGGAGATGCCTGCCGCCGAAGCGAGAGGCTACGTACGAGCCCGCGCTGCGGCAATCGTCAGAGACGCGTTGGCTGCTGAGTGTGGCGGCCGACAGGCTGCGGTCTATGCACCCGTAATGGATGCGGCTGTTCAGCGTGTCCTGGCCAGGGCTCGCACCGTTCGGGCACAAGAGGCACTGCGGCGAGCTGCCTGAACTGCCTGGCCAGCTACCGGCTTGGCAGAACTCCCTGAGTCATTGCGGGACCGTCTGCGCGGAGTTAGAATCCCCTGCTTGAGCCTCGCCTGGCGCGCGACAGACGCGCGAACGGGTGCGCGCGGTGCTACCTGGGGCTCATCTCTTGAGCGTCCTCGAAGACCCGTATGTCCGACCCCAGAAATCTGGTGGTGGCCCAGAGTGGTGGGCCCAGCCCTGTCATCAATAGCACCCTGCGCGGCATCGTCGAGACGTCACGGGAACTGGCCGAGATCGGCACGGTCTACGCCGCCCGGCATGGCATCGAGGGTGTCTTGAAGGAAGAGCTGTTGGACCTCTCGGCGCAGTCTGCGGAAGAGGTCGCATTGCTGCGCTACACGCCCGCCGCAGGTTCGATCGGCACTTGCCGATACAAGCTCCGACCCAATCAAACTGAAGACTTCGAGCGTTGCATTGAGGTCTTTCGCGCCCACAATGTTGGCTATTTCATTTACATCGGCGGAAACGACTCGATGGACACCGCCAACAAGATTGCTGACTTGGCACAGCAAAGAGGATTGGATCTGGTGGGGATCGGTGGACCGAAGACGATCGACAACGACGTGGGCGACAGCGAGTTCAAGTTAATCGATCACACGCCAGGCTATGGCTCGACAGCCAAGTACTGGTTGCATGCTGTGCAAAACGCTAATGAAGAGAACGCCGGCTCCTCGCCGGCTGACCCGGTGCTGGTGATGCAGGCCATGGGTAGGCGAATTGGGTTCATCCCAGCGGCTGCGCGCTTGGCGGACCCGCAGCGGGAGATGCCTCTGCAGATCTACCTGGCGGAGAGTCCCTGCACGCTCGCCGAGTTGGCGGACAACGTGAACGACCAACTCAGAAGGGACGGCCGCTGCCTGGTCGTGATTAGCGAGGGATTCACGGTAGGAGATATCGGCGAGGTCACCGATTCGTTCGGCCACACCCAGTTCAGTTCGAGCCAGATCACAGTCGCACAACTGGTTGTCAATCACCTGAACCAGGTCGGTTTGGCCACCAAGGGCGCGGCTCGGGGTAACGTACCCGGCACCGACCAACGACACTCGATGGCCTACGCATCAACGGTCGACCTCGACGAGGCCTACGGCGCCGGCTGCCAGGCGGCACTGCTCGCAGCCGCCGGCGAGAGCGGTAACATGGCCACGATTCTGCGGTCGCCTGGCGGAGTCTACAGTGTTGTCTATGACAAAGTACCACTGGAGACGGTCGCCAACAGCGAGCGCACGTTTCCTCGACAGTGGATCGCTGAGAGTGGATACGACGTGACCGACGACTTTGTGCGCTATGCCCAACCGCTGGTCGGCGAAGAGATGGTAAACCTTCCCATGGTACAAGGAAGGCAGCGGTTGGCACGGTTTGAACCAGAGTACGTTGCGCAGCGACTGGCTAGCTACGTCCCGCAAGCGGACCGTTAGCCGGAACAGCAGATCGCTTGTGAATCCAGGTCGATGATCCGGCTGCTGACCAAGCAGAGGTGGTAGCCACTTTATTTTCAGTTGCTTTAGACGTCCGGCATGTTCCAGATCAAACCAAAAAATCGCTTTTTAGTTGGCATCGACTCGGACGGTTGCGCGTTCGACACGATGGAGCTGAAGCACAAAGAGTGCTTCATTCCCAACACGATTAACTACTACGAGCTGCAGTCCGTCAGCAAGTATGCGCGGGAGGCAGCCGAGTTCGTCAATTTGTACTCCAAGAGTCGGGGAATCAATCGTTTTCCAGCGCTGATCGAGACACTTCAGTGGCTGCAGCGGCGGCCGGAGGTAAAGGCACGCGGTGCGGAGATAGACATCCCCCAGTCCTTGCTCCGCTGGGTGCAGGAGGAGACGAAGCTGGGCAACCCGTCGCTGGAAGCCAAGGTCGCTGCGACAGGTGACGGGGAACTGCAGCGCGCTCTGCAGTGGTCCCAGGCTGTGAACGAGACTGTGGCGGCCACCGTGCGAGGAGTTCCCCCATTCCCTTACGTGCGAGACTGCCTGCAAAAGCTGGCCGGCCGCGCCGACTTACTGGTCTGTTCAGCGACACCGAACGAGGCTCTGCAAGCCGAATGGAAAGAGCACGGAATCGACCAGTACGTTGCTGCAATCTGTGGGCAGGAAACGGGCTCCAAGCAGGAGACGCTCAGCAACGCCGGCAAGTACCCCGCCAATCAAACGCTGATGATCGGAGATGCGCCGGGCGACTACAAGGCCGCCCAAGCGAACAACTGCCTGTTCTTCCCAATCATGCCGGGACACGAGGAGACAAGCTGGCAGCGGTTGCTTGAAGAAGGGATAGACTGTTTCCTACACGGTGAATTCGCCGGTGCGTTTCAGGACCGGCTGCTTGATGAGTTTGACAAGTGCCTGCCGGTGGATCCACCCTGGCCTGTCGATGCCGTGGATTGAGTACTGAAGCTTAGGGAGTCCGATGAGCGCTGCATGTGATCTTGGCTTGATCGGTTTAGCGGTTATGGGCGAGAACTTGGCGTTGAACGTCGAGAGCCGGGGCTATCGTGTGGCCGTTTTTAATCGCTCGATCGAGAAAGTCGATGCCTTCATGGGTGGCCGCGCGGCCGGCAAGGGTTTCGTCGGCTGCCATGACTTGGGCGAGCTGGTGGCAAGCCTATCGAAGCCGCGCAAAGTCATGATGCTGGTCAAAGCCGGACCTGCGGTCGACGATTTGATCGACAAGTTGATTCCGCTGATGTCACCCGGCGATGTAATCATCGACGGGGGGAATACTCACTTCGCCGATACCGAACGCCGCACAAACTACGTCCAAGAGCAGGGGTTGTTGTACATCGGGACAGGTGTCTCGGGCGGTGAGGAGGGGGCGCTGAAGGGCCCCAGCTTGATGCCCGGCGGATCTCCTGCCGCGTGGCCGCTTGTCAAACCGATTTTTCAGGCCATCGCGGCAAAGGTCGGACCGCAAAACGACATCCCTTGTTGCGAGTGGGTGGGACCTCGCGGTGCTGGCCACTATGTCAAGATGGTACATAACGGAATTGAGTATGGAGACATGCAGCTGATCTGCGAAGCCTACTTGCTGCTCAAGCAAGTGGTCGGTTTGAGCAACGACGAACTGTACGATGTATTCGAGCAATGGAATCGGGGCGAACTTCAGAGCTATCTGATCGAGATCACGCGCGACATCTTCAGCGTCAGCGACGAACTATCGGATGGCTACCTGGTCGACAAGATACTGGATGTTGCTGGGGCCAAGGGAACGGGGAAGTGGATGAGCCAACTAGCGTTGGACCTAGGAGTTCCCAGCACGCTCGTCACGGCCGCCGTTTACGCCCGCAGCTTGTCGTCTTTCAAGCAGGCTCGAGTGCGGGCCAGTCAGGTGCTCCGCGGGCCGGCCGAAGGCCGTTCCGCAGCCGAACCGGACACATCGCAGAGGTTCGCCGCCGACCCCGCGCGAAGGTCACAGTTCGTAGCAGCGATTCGTGAAGCCCTTTACGCCTCGAAGATTTGCAGCTACGCGCAGGGGTTTGTCCAGATGCAGATGGCGGCCCAAGAACACGATTGGCCGCTCAACTACGGTGACTGTGCCCTGCTGTGGAGAGGTGGATGCATCATCCGAGCCCAGTTCCTGGATCGGATCAAAGAGGCATTCGACGCTGATCCCTCGCTGGAGAATCTGCTGTTGGCCCCCTACTTTTTGGAGGCCGTGCAGCGGGCACAGGAGGCCTGGCGGACCGTCGTATCCGCAGCGATCCAACTGGGACACCCCGTGCCGGCATTTGCTACGGCGCTCAGCTACTACGACAGCTATCGGCAGGCTGTTCTACCGGCCAACCTGCTACAAGCTCAACGAGACTACTTCGGCGCACATACGTACAAGCGAGTCGACCGCGAGGGAACTTTTCACACCGACTGGCTGTCACTCAGGCGCCAGCCGGAGAACTCGGGCGACGAGTAGGCGTGAATAGGAGGAACTGTGTCCGAATCGCGATCGTACCTGCAGCAGCAGTTTGGACTGGACGGCCAGGTGGCTGTCGTGATTGGTGGAACGGGTACTCTGGGCGGCGCGTTGTGTGACGGACTAGCACGTGCGGGAGCGCATGTGGTGGTGAGCGGACGCAGCGCGGAGCGAGGCCAGCAGCGGGTTGACGCGATTGGCGCCTGGGGGGGCTCAGCCAGTTTCACACCGGTGGCGGCCACCGATCGCCAGTCGGTTGGCCAGCTGCGAGATTCGGTCGTGGAGGCACACGGTCAAGTCGACGTGCTCATCAACTGCGCCGGCGTCAACTCGGCAACACCCTATGCCGAGATTAGCGATGAGCAGTGGCGGTCGGTCATCGAGGGCAATTTGCTGGCAACCCATCTGGGTTGCCAGCTCTTCGGAACAGCCATGTCGGCTCAAGCCGCTGGTGGTTCGATTCTCAACATTGGCAGCGTCACCGCGCACCTGCCGCTGTCCCGTGTCTTTGCCTATTCGGCCTCCAAGGCAGCGGTTGTCAACCTGACCAAGAACGTCGCTCGCGAGTTTGCGACGAGCGGCGTCCGCGTGAACGTCCTCTGTCCGGGGTTCTTCCCGGCCGAACAGAATCGGAGCATTCTTGACGAGCAACGTGTTGACAACATCATGAGTCAAACTCCGCTAGGGCGATTCGGCGAGCCAGAGGAGTTGGTCGGCGCCGCGTTGTTGTTAGTTTCTAGAGCAGCGGGAAGTTTCATCACCGGGGCATCGTTGTATGTTGACGGTGGATTTACAGCGATGCGGTTCTGAGACTCCGAGACGTGCCTCCTGAGATTTCGCCCTCCCGCGCGCGGGAGGGTCGGACGCGTCAGCGTCCGGGGAGGGGCGCCCCCTAGTGCAGTGAACGTAATTGACGCTTAGAAGATATTCATGGCGGCGTGCCCCCTCTCCGGCCCTGCGGGCCGACTCTCCCCGAGGGGAGAGTCGCCGAACTCGCCAGAGTTTGGCGCATATTTGAGGTCATCCGTCACCAGGCCGGGAGGGCGAGGCTCCTGCCGAGCCGGAAGCGCCAGGAACCGCGGGCTAACGCCCAGCGGCTGATTTGGACCGTAGCCGAACTCGCCAGAGTTTGGCGCATATTTGAGGTCATCCGTCACCAGGCCGGGAGGGCGAGGCTCCTGCCGAGCCGGAAGCGTCAGGAACCGTGGGCTAACGCCCAGCGGCTGATTTGGACCGTAGCCGAACTCGCCAGAGTTTGGCGCATATTTGAGGTCATCCGTCACCAGACCGGGAGGGCGAGGCTCCTGCCGAGCCGGAAGCGTCAGGAACCGTGGGCTAACGCCCAGCGGCTGATTTGGACCGTAGCCGAACTCGCCAGAGTTTGGCGCATATTTGAGGTCATCCGTCACCAGACCGGGAGGGCGAGGCTGGGATGGTGAAAAGAGGTTGAATCTAGAGAAGATCGTAAAAACTGGTATTTCAAAAATGTTGCGCTCCAACGTATTGGTTGTTTTTGGCAAACATCCACCAAGCGAAGGAGCGCAACAGTGGCACGAGTATCCTCTTTTTCGGTCGGGCGTTACAAGTCTTCTTTATGGGCGCTTTGTGCGTCATTTTACCGCAGTCGCGAAAGACTGCGTGATCGAATTGACGAGTTGAAACGCGAGAAGAGCGAAGCCAGGCAGGATCATCAACGCGTTCGCGATGAAAACAGAAGCCTTACTAAGAGTCTTCAACGAGCCGAAAAGCAATTGGCTGAGTACCGTAGACTGGCAGCCAAGCAGCAAGCTCTACCATTCCAACTCCCCGACGATCCACCGTTAAAAGGGCACCAGTTTGGACCACGGACCATGGCTTTGTGTTGTGCACTAGCAAGTCTTATTGGCTTTCGTTCGACCGAACGGGTGTTGCGTCTGATCAGCTACTGGCTGCAGGTGGAATTTGACGTTCCGAGCCACGACACGATCCGTCTGTGGACTTGCCGCAATGGCGTTGCGATCTTACAGGAGTCCGTCCAATTTGCACCCGATTGGATCTGGTTGATCGACCATAGTGTTCAGCTGGGAAAAATGTCTGTGCTGATCGTCCTTGGGATCCGTCAGTCGGAACTTCCTGTAGGACGCCCCTTGCGACGGGACGACATGAAACCACTGGCGGTGGTGCCAACGCTTTCACGAAGGAAGGAGCAAGTCGGTGAAGCACTCGTAGAACTGGCCGATCAAACCGGCGCACCAATCAGTATCGCCAGTGATGGCGCCTCTGAGCTTCATGAGGGTGTCAAATGGCTTGAAAACAAGGGGTTTGAAGTCGTTTTAGTGGCTGATGTGAAACACGTGGCGGCCAATCTTCTCAAGAAGATACTCGGTCAGGACAAGCGTTTTATCCAGTTCGACAGTCAGATTGGAAAGACGACCGCTGGCATTCAACAAACAGAATTAGATCATTTTCTTCCACCCACCAAGAAAACGAAGTGCCGGTTCATGAACCTGGGCAAGTTGATGGATTGGGCTGAGATGGTGCGTTTCCACTTGAAGACCCCGCAAGCACCCGGTAACCGAGATGTGTCCGCAGAGCGGGTCACCCAGAAGCTCGGCTGGCTTTTAGACTTCGAAGAGGATTTGGAGCATTGGCGCGAGTGCCGGCAGGTTGTCTCGGCAGTGCTGGAGTTCACTAACCGCGAAGGAGTGTATGCGGGTGCGACAGAGGCTCTAAGAAAACAGCTGGCAGAATTAGACTTGTCGTCCGCGATAGCCCAACAACTTCTCAACAAGCTAGTCGACGCCTACGCAAAAAACGAGCGGAAGCTGGTCAGCTCCAGTTACGCCAAACTGAGAGTTCCTTGTAGCACGGAGGTCTTAGAGTCCTCTCTCGGCCGTTTCAAATCGCTTCAGCGTCATCACAATCGGGGGACGTTTACCACGCTGCTCGCAATCTATCCCACGCTGTTTGAAACGACGCCCCCACACCGTCTGGCCGCACGCCTCAAACAGGTAGCAACGAAGGGACTCAAAGAGTGGCTGCAGAAAGCGGGCCTAACCAACTCGACCCAGGCGCGAAAAGCGGCCGCCTACGCAGCCTGCCGCTGATCGCATTCAGCAAGAAAACAACTAGATTTGAGCATTACAGACGATTCGTCACCCCAGGGCGAGGCTCCTGCCGAGCCGGAAACGTCAGGAACCGTGGGCTAACGCCCAGCGGCTGATTTGCGGAGTAGCCGAACTCGCCAGAGTTTGAATTGCATGAAGCGCAAAAGCTACACAACCTCTCTGGGGAGAAGGTTAGGATGACGGAGATTACTCATTCATGACTCACACAATCGTCATCTTCGGTGCCTCCGGAGACCTTACTAGTCGCAAGCTTGTACCTGCCTTGTACCGCTTGTTTCTGAAGGATCGATTGCCAGCCAACACCTCCATCGTAGGGGTCTCACGTAGCGAGCTATCGTCGGACAGTTGGCGGGGTCAGCTGTCCGAGACAACGGCTCGGGAGGTGGGTGACGAGTTCCGCCAGGAGAGTTGGCAGCAGTTTGCTGGTCGGCTGCGATATCACCGCGGAGACATCGAGCGGGAAAGCGATTTCCACTCCTTGGCCGAACTGCTGGGTCGGCTGGAAGGAGACGCGGCAAGCGTTCGTCTCTACTACCTCTCGACGAAGCCGCGGCTCTACGGTCCTGCGGTCGAACAACTCGGCCGTAGCGGTCTGGCCGACGAGGCTCACGGTGTACGTCGAGTGGTGATCGAGAAGCCTTTTGGCACCAACCTTGATACGGCCCAGGCGTTGAACGGTGAGCTGCATCGAGTTTTCTCAGAGGAACAGATCTACCGCATCGACCATTACCTCGGCAAGGAAACTGTCCAGAATCTGTTGGTGCTCCGTTTTGCCAATAGCATCTTCGAGCCTGTTTGGAACCGCAACTTCATCGACAACGTACAGATTACCGTGGCCGAGGAAGTAACCGTGGGGCGCCGCGGCGGCTACTATGACGGTGCGGGCGTGCTGCGCGACATGTTCCAAAACCATCTGCTACAGCTGCTGACTATCACCGCGATGGAGGCGCCTGCCCGTTACGAGTCGGGAATGGTGCGGGACGAAAAGGTCAAGATTCTACGGGCTATTCGGTCTATGTCCGACACCGACTTTGCTCGTTACACGTTGCGCGGCCAGTACGACGGGTATCTCGATGAGCCGGGTGTGCCGCCGAAGAGTCAGGCCGCAACCTTCGCCATTTTGAAACTCTATGTGGACAACTGGCGTTGGAAAGGAGTCCCCTTCTTTCTGCGCAGCGGCAAAGCCATGTCGTGCCGCACGACCCAGATTGTCATTCAGTTTCGCGAGCCGCCGCTGATGTTGTTCGCGGACGCTCCAGGCCCTTCACCCGGCGCCAATCGGCTCGTGGTTCAGATCCAACCGGCAGAGGGGATTCAGCTGCACTTCAACACGAAAGTACCGGACGCTGGCATGAAGCTGAGGCTGACTGATCTCGACTTCCGCTTTCAGCGTGAGTTTTCTACGGCGCTGCCAGACGCCTACCAGCGACTGTTGTTGGACGCGTTAAACGGGGACGCTAGTCTGTTCGCGCGCAGCGATGAGGTCGAGTTGGCTTGGAGGATTATCGATCCGATCATCGCTGCCTGGCAGAGCGGCGAGGCACCGCCATTGGAAGTCTATCCTCGTGGCCAGTGGGGCCCGCAGAGTGCCTCAGAGTGGATTGGGCCACGGCGCGAGTGGTTTGACGTGTGCCCGGTGCTGCATTAAGGGCAACTTATTGTAGCCGAATTCGCCAGAATTTGGATCAATCGGCAGTCCGCCAAACTCTGGCGAGTTCGGCTACGATCCGATCAGCCGCTTGGGCGTTAGCCCACGGTTCATTGCGCTCCCGGCTCGGCAGGAGCCTCGCCCTCCCGATCGATTGACACGGTTGTCGCAGAGAGTGCGGGTGAACATCTTACCGTGGCCTCTCGCTCGTACTTCTTGTAGCCGAATTCGCCAGGATTTGGATCAATCGGCAGTCCGCCAAACTCTGGCGAGTTCGGCTACGATCCGATCAGCCGCTGGGCGTTAGCCCACGGTTCCATTGCACTTGCGGCTCGGCAGGAGCCTCGCCCTCCCGATCGATTGACACGGTTGTCGCAGAGAGTGCGGGTGAACATCCTACCGTGGCCTCTCGCTCGTACTTCTTGTAGCCGAATTCGCCAGAATTTGGATCAATCGGCAGTCCGCCAAACTCTGGCGAGTTCGGCTACGATCCGATCAGCCGCTGGGCGTTAGCCCACGGTTCATTGCACTTGCGGCTCGGCAGGAGCCTCGCCCTCCCGATCGATTAACACGTTGTTGCAGCACTTGCGGCTCGGCAGGAGCTCCTCACTAGAAGTACGGTGTTACCTCATTCTTGAGTGCGTTGTAGTCGCTCCCAGTTAGCGGTAAGGGATCCTCTTCCCAAGGATCATCTTTCAGGAAGTAGAATTCCTCGTCGAACGTACCGTCGGATTTCTCCGTAAGAATGAGTTTGTAGTCTTGGTTTCGTATCGCGGCTTCCCGCATCCCGGTGTCAGCATCCCAGCCATCGGTATAGAGAAACCGCCGCGTGGGACGTGCCGACGAGCTATCGAGGTGCGGGACGAGGCTCACGGAATCAAACATCGACGGGCGGAAATCGGCACCCGTGATCTCCAAAATCGTTGCAAACAGGTCTATGGTATGAACGAGAGCCGATTCACGGCGGCCCGGCTTGCTGACCCGGCCAACACGGTCGATTCGCAAGGCCTCCCACTCGTCCACCGGATGAACCAGGTAGTATCCGTCGGAGACGATGAACGGGACTCGAATACCGCCTTGATACAGTGTCCCCTTTGCGCGGCTGCTTCGAATCGGTGCTTCGGCAACATCAACTGGGACGCCATTGTCACCAATCAGGATGATCGTCGTGTTTTTGAGTACTTGCGAATCCAGCGCGTTGATCAGTCGACCAATCTGAGAGTCCAGACACGCAATCGATTTCTTGTAGCCATCGATATACGGCTGCAGGCGACTTGTGGATATGGTGTCCAGCAGCGAGCAACCAAATGGTGGGTCCCTGTCCCACGGATCGTGAGCGGCGTTGAATGCAAGCATTGCAAACCAGCGTTTACCACTTTGGTCAGCGATCCATGAGATGGCCTCGTCAACAACGTCCTTTGTGGCATAAGTGGTGCTTGTATCCGAAGACCCGTTGATAGTCTTTGTCCAAGAGTAGTAACCCCTGGCGAGGTGCCCTTCCAAGTTGCCGGCGTAGTAGTCAAAACCATGCTCGTTGGGTGCGCGCGTGCCGCCGTTGTCGGCCAGAGTACCCAAATGC
Organism: Pirellulaceae bacterium; assembly: GCA_965223305.1. Taxonomy (GTDB): domain Bacteria; phylum Planctomycetota; class Planctomycetia; order Pirellulales; family Pirellulaceae; genus CBDCWT01. Next base: position 305,438 of record CBDCWT010000013.1, read on the forward strand.
CATTTTCCAAACAGCGCCGAAGTAGAATTGTCAGGTAGCATCCCTGGAATCGTCCGACGGGTTCGCCCGTCTGCAAGCTGGACGCTCAGATCTGACATCGACGGATGAAAGACTCCATGCCGAAACGCATGCTGTCCGGTCAGAATTCCTGCGCGCGTCGGCGAGCAAGTTGGATTGGACCAAGCTCGTCGAAAAGTGACCCCCGCAGCTGCCAACGAGTCAATAAAAGGCGTGGGGGGCGGATCGGTGCCTACTTTGTATACCCCAAGACCGTCAACCCCGACGTCGTCCACAACGATCAGCAAGACGTTGCTGTGACGTCGTTGTTGCGCCACGGTGGTCGCCGTGAACTGACTTCCGATCACAATTACTGCAAATAGCGAAAGTATACGCATGGTCGTCGCCTGCCCGTGACAAGAGGGTGTCTCAACGTCCGAGAAAACCGCATAATAAATGGAGGTCGGTCCGATTCAAGCCAATCGGCTGAAGTCAAGTATGACAACTCATGGCGACAAGAGGCAACCCGCACAAACACGGGAAGTGAGCAGCAGGTAGGAGGTTCTCCATGAAACAGCCGCTCAATCGACGAACACTGCTGCAAAGTGCAGCCACCAGTTCACTCGTTGGCAGTACGCTCGCCCGTACCGCCCAAGCGGATGCCGGGCAGCAGGCGAGCCAGCAGCCACAGCGCGATACGAGAGTTGCCCGCGAGAACCAACTGCCGGGTACTACAGACTGGCAGCTGACGCGGACGCGTGTGAACCGAGGCAAGTATCGCACTTCGCTGATCGAGGGCTACTGTTCGCACCAGTCTGTCTCAGCATCCGAGACCCTCACGTTCTATGTCAGCACCGAGCCGGCTCGACGTTTTACCGTCGACGTGTACCGCATGGGATGGTATGGCGGAGCAGGTGCGCGGCTGATGACCCAGCTCGGCCCACTGCCGGGGAAGGTCCAGCCGATTCCTCCTATCGGACCGGCACCGGGTCGCCTGCGTGAATGCCAATGGGAACCGTCCGCGGAACTCACTATCCCCGCAGACTGGCTCAGCGGCGTCTATCTCGGCAAGCTGACGACTGTTCCCGAGAACCAGTCGGAACCTTATTGGCAGAGTTACGTTATTTTCATTGTCCGCGATGATCGGTCGGCTGACATCCTGTTTCAATGCAGCGACAACACCTGGCAAGCCTACAACCGCTGGCCGGAAAACGAGTCGCTCTATACACATCCGGACGGCGCCCACGCGCCGCAGGTGGCAGTCAGCTTTGACCGGCCTTACGGCATGTACGTACAGATCTTTGAGCCAGCTCTGTCCATCGGTTCCGGGGAATTTCTGCTATGGGAGTTTCCCCTCTGCTTCTGGCTCGAGCAACACGGTTACGACGTGACCTACGGTTCGAATGCCGATCTCGTCGAGGCGAGCTTTCTCACGCGTTGCCGTACTATGATTAGCGTGGGGCACGACGAGTACTGGGACCTCCGCCAATATCAGTCGGTCGAAGCCGGTATCGAACACGGTGTCAACGTGCTCTGGTTGAGCGGTAACTCGGTGTTTATCGTTTCGCCTTTTTCAGCAAGCAAATCAGGGCGCGAGCGGCGGGTGATCCACCGCGCGGGGGCCTACGGGCCGATCCGCGAGGACGAACACGAGTCATACCATCAGCTGTTCGCCGGTCTGCAGGGGACAGCGCCGGACGAAAGGCGGATCATCGGTGCACGGAGCGTGGTGCCGTTCAACGGTGGTGGCGATTGGACCTGCGTGAAACCGTCCCATTGGGTTTTCAACGGGACCGGCCTGCGTCAGGGTGACAGCATTCCCGGCCTTGTCGGCTGGGAACACCATGGCGAACCGGACCTTGAGCGAGCGGGCCTTGAGGTCCTCGCCGCAGGATCGATCTGGGCCGGAGGAACCCGCGAGGGCCGTTACGCCGCTACGATTTTTCCCGGATCGCGCGGGAATTTTGTCTTCAACGCCGCCACGATCTTCTGGTCGCAAGGACTTGGTTCTCCGCCCGGCCACATCTTGCCATGGTCCCACGGGTCGCGACCGCATGGCCCCGACCCCCGAGTCCAGCAGATCACTCACAATCTCCTGACACGGGCGGGCAGCTAGCCCGAATTATTCATGAGCGATCTGCTGCGAGGTCGTAAGTCCATCCGTGGCTTCGTCATGCTTCGCAATTCTCCCTCGACGTATTGCTTCAATACGCCTGCGGAAGAATTGTTCGCCTTCCTTGCCACGAACGTACTTACAACCTCTCGCCACGATCTTCATGAATAATCCGGGCTAGGCTTTGTTGAGGTTGCGCTTTTCGCTGTTGGCAGAGTGCAGGGAAGCGAATCCCCGGTTTCTTGCCCTTCGATCGGGGAGGGGCGAGGTTCCCGGCGAACGTCTTACATGACTGTTGCAGTGGGGGGTGATGGACATACCGCCGTCGGTCACCTTCCCCTCACAATCCTGTTCATCATGTTGATCCTGTCTTTTTGTTTTTTGACAGGATTTACAGGATCAACAGAATGGCCCGGGCTCGCGCAAGATCAGCCGCTGGGCGTTAGCCCACGGTTTCCACCGTAAGCCGATGTATCCCGGCTCGGCAGGAGCCTCGCCCTCCCGAGCGTCTTGCATGACTGTTGCAGTGGGGGTGATGGACATTCCACCGCTGGTCGTCTTCCCCTCACAATCCTGTTCATCGTGTTGATCCTGTCTTCAGTTTTTTTGACAGGATTTACAAGATCAACATGATGGCCCGGGCTCGCGCTACAAGACTTGCATGCAGGAGAAGATGACGGTCGGTCGATTTCCCCGCTCCCGACTTCTCTGTCGAGAAAACCAGGTCTGTGAACTCGCTTTTGAATGACAGAAAAATTGGGACAGAAAGATGATGTCTCGTCGACTTTTATTCGGTCCGGAAGCGTGAGTTGTTGAAGTTGCGTTTCTGGGTCAATCGTAAGCGCGAAGCGTAAGCGAGGGAATTACTTGCGATGGTACATCAACTCCCCTCGCTGACGCTTCGGGTTACGAAAAACGCGACAAATTCGACATCTTGTTCCTGCGGAAAGGCGAAATGCGCAACTTCAAAACTCAAGCTTCGGATTTCAATGGAGCGAAGTGCGCGACTTCAAAGCAACATCCGCGGGGTCGTGATCCCAGACAAACGCCGTGATCCCTGCCAGATCGCGGACGAAGATCTCGTTGTTGACGATTGCCAGGTGAGCCCACGAGTTCTCAGCAACCTGTCTGCGGCCGAGTAACTTGAATTCGTCCGGCGAAGCGTGAATGAGCAACAGTTCGCCACGCTGATCGAGAGCCAGCAGCTTGTCGCCGTTGGCCACCATACTCCAGTACTTCCCAAAGGGCCGGGTTGTCCAACGTTCAGTCCCAGTCGCGGCGTGAAGGCAGACGAAACGCTGGTTGCGCAAGTGCAGGTAGATGTGGTCCTCGACGACAACCGGTGAAGACATGTACCCCTGCGACTTGTGACTCCAGGCTTGCTCCACCTTCCAGCTTGATTGTCGTCGCGAGACTCGGAACAAGGCGGAGCGGCCGCCGTAGCTGCTGGTGAACACTGCATCCCCAATCACCGTCGGTGTGAGAATGTTCATGCCGCGAAAAGCGGGGATCTCCTGAGCCCAAAGTACCGCACCGCTTTCTGGATCGACGCCGGCCAGGCGCTCACGCGTCTGCACGACTAGCTGTGGAACGCCCGCTATGGTTGCGAAGACTGGCGAGGAAAAGGCACTTCCATACATCCCGCCGCCATCCCGCAGCGTCTGCCAAACAAGCTGGCCCGAGTACTTGTTGAGCTTCGCGAAACTCGCGCCGGCTTGGACGAATACGTGGTCGCCGAGCACCAGGGGCGACGAGACGAAGCCGAATTTTGGTAGCGGCGAGCCTGTCTCCGACACAAAGTCCCGCCGCCAGACCACCTGGCCCGATGCGGCGTCGAGACAGACCAGCACATCTCGCATGCCCGCCACGTACAATCGCTCGCCATCGTAAGCAGGAGTGGCGCGGATCCACGAACCGTTCGCGGCGGCGAAAAAGGGAACACGCATCGCGCCCTGCCACTGCGCCTCCCAAAGCTGAGCTCCAGAACGGCGGTCAAGCGCGCGGACCACTTCGTGCGTCGCATTGCGGGTCTCGGTCACGAAGACGCGGTCTCCAGCGACAATCGGCCCGGAGTAACTCGGCCCCTGCGGTACAGACCAGTTGACCGTCAGCTGCCGTTGTGAGATGTCGTTTGGCCAACTCGGCCCACTGACATGACCGTCCCGCTCCGGACCCCGCCATTGGGGCCACGAATCATCGGCGGGCGACTCGGCGAAGATCCCGCTGCAGTAGCCGAGACAAACCACAGCGATCGATACACCTTGAAGTTTCTTCCGCATCTTTCCCTCCAGCAATCTCTTACGAGTTCCTAGCACCCGTGGCACACTAGGACCCCATCATCAATTGCCAAGAGGGAATTCAATTCAGTCAGTACCTTTTTTGTAGGGAACCTCACTTTCGATGGCTCCCGACAGCGCCTGCACGAAGCCCTCGAAGTGCTGCATGTTGTCGCAGTAAGCGGAGAACTTCATTTGGTGGCGATGTTCTTCAGTGAGAGCGAACCCTCCGACAACGAATGCCACCTCCATCCCAAACTCTGCGTAGAGCTGCTCGTAGCCCGCCAGGAACTCCGCTTCATTTTCGATATGCGAGCAACTCAACCAAAAGAGCCGAGGACGCTGCTCGCGAATCGCCGCGCCGAGCGTCGCGAGCGGCAGATTGTCACCTAACGAAACCGCGTGCCAGCCGGCATCGCGGAGAACCAGCTCGACCATCGTCGTGCCGAGGTTGTACTGATCGCCCGACGAGGCACCACCGATCGCCAGCGGCGCAGACGTTGGCGGTAACGGCAACCACGTCCTCAGCTCATGGAGCACCCTGAGCGCGATCTCGCATCCACGCCGCTCTTGGTAGACCTCCGCCTCTCCGCAGGACCACTGTTGGCCGATCGTCTTGAAGGCGGCGGCGAGCACGTCGTCGCAGATGACGCTGATACTGTGCTCGGCCAAGTACATGTCGATCACAATTTGCCGGCAACTCGGCTCGTCTCCCGACAACAGCGCCGTCGTCATCTGCTCGCAGCCGCGGGCGACCACTCGGCTCGTGCGGCCACTCGTCGGCGGCAAGCCGAGCGCTTCAGGATGCACCAACCGGTACCTGCCGCTGCGGATAAACTTCAGCACACCGGCCATGGTAATGCGGCGATGCCCGCCCGCGGTGTACTGCGTTTCGATGATGCCCTTGTCGCACCAGCGTTTGATCGATGACTCGCTGACATCGATCGCGCGGGCAACTTGTTTGGGTGTTAAAAGGTCGCTCATAGCCTAATGAACGAATTGGTCTATTTTTCGGAGACATGGGCTGCCCGCTTTCATCACTCTAGCCGGGAAACAACTGTTGAGAAGTCCCCACCTGCGAGGTAGTAAGCTTCTTAATCTGTTTATGACACAGCATTTAACGTGAAGATTGGAAAAACCCGGCCAATTGGAGCAATTTCCACGGTTGTCGACCCCGACCAATTCCATTAGAACGTTAAGGATGATTTGAACGAATTTATGGCTGGGGGGAGAGCGACGTCATGGCAGCCACCACGCGAACGAGTTGGTCTTTGCCCCTGCACGCTCCGGGCGGGAGCTGTGACGAACTGCGTGGTCGCGTCGTCCAGTTGCTGCAAACGGAAATCGACTTTGTTCCCAACCCCGAGTTCCCGGCCGGCGAGGAGGGCGGCTATGAGCTGGTTGACAGAGCTCTCCAGGAGGCAAGCCAGTTGACAGCCACGGGGCCGGCCGAACTGCCGCCCCACTTTCGCCGCATGTGTACGTCCCAGCTGTTGACGCGCGAGCAGGAGCAGGCCCTCTTTCGCGAAATGAATTACCTGAAGTTTCACGCTAACGCCCTGCGAACCCGACTTGATCCGGACCGCCCAGAGCCCGATCTTGTGGCGGAGATCGAGGCCCGACTCGCCACAGCTCGAGCGATTCGCGACTACCTAATTCGAGCGAACGTGCGGCTGGTCATGTCTATTGTGAAGGGATTCGCAACACCCCAGCAGCCGTTTGACGTGATCTTCAGCGAGGGAGTTTTCACGCTGATGCAGGCGGTGGAGAAATTTGATTACGAACGTGGCTTCCGCTTCAGCACGTATGCGTACCGCGCCATCGCTCGCAGCGCCTACCGAACCGTAACCGCAGCCCGCAAACGCGAGCGTCGCTTCGCGCTCAAAGGCGACGAGTGGGCGTTCCAGCAGGCAGATAGTCGTTCCGAGCGGGCGGCGAGCGAGCAGGTTGGAGACACTCTTCGCGAGCAGGTCGCGGCTATGCTCGAGAAGCTCGATCGAAGGGAGCGCTTCATCATCCGCAGTCGCTACGCGTTAGGAGGTCACCGCAGGACCCGTACACTTCAATTCTTAGCGGACAAGTTAGGAATCTCGAAGGAACGAGCCCGCCAACTCGAGCAACGTGCGCTTGGAAAACTGCGGAAGATGGCAGCAGAGTTGACAACGGTTGATGCTGATGATTTGTAGAAAGCCTGTGCGGCGTGACGTTGCCTGATGCGTGCTAGGCGGGCGTGTCCGGCTTTGCTAGGTTTGTGACGAGTGTGAGGATGGACCTAATTGGCGTGTAGCGGCTGGCCTTTCAAGGGCCGAGGAGCGCTTGGCTCACCGAGTCATGAGTGACACTCCCTACGATGCGGTTTTGCTAGTCTCCTTCGGTGGCCCCGAAGGTCCGGAAGAGGTGCTTCCGTTTCTCGAAAACGTGCTCCGCGGCAAAAACGTGCCGCACGAGCGGATGCTCGAAGTGGCCAATCACTATCAGCGTTTTGGTGGGGTCAGCCCGATTAACCAGCAGTGCCGTGCACTGATCGCCGCGCTACGTGACGAACTGGCCCGCCACGGTCCACACCTTCCCATCTACTGGGGAAACCGCAACTGGCATCCCATGTTGGTAGATACACTGCAGCAGATGGCTGACGACGGCATCGAGCGGGCCCTCGGCTTCGTGACCTCGGTTTTCAGCTCTTATTCAGGGTGCCGGCAATATCGCGAGGACATCTCGAAGGCTCGACTGGAACTTGGCGCGACGGCGCCGATCGTTGACAAGTTACGTGCCTTCTACAATCACCCCGGTTTCGTAGTGCCGATGCAGGAGCGTGTCCGGGCGGCCTGCGACCAGGTTCCCCGGTCACGGCAGGCGACGGCGCAGATTCTCTTCACGGCGCACAGCATACCGTTGTCAATGGCTGAAGGTTGTCAGTACGAGGTGCAGCTGGCAGAATCGTGCCGTTTGGTCGCAGAGGCCTTTCCCGAGCAGACATGGCAGCTGGTCTACCAAAGTCGCAGTGGTCCGCCGAGTCAACCGTGGCTCGAACCGGATGTCTGTGACCGCCTCCGCGAGCTGGGTGATCGGGGGGATGTCCACGATGTGATCGTTGCTCCGATTGGATTTGTTTCCGATCACATGGAGGTGCTGTTCGACCTCGACACCGAGGCCAAGAACGTCTGTGCCGAGCTTGGCCTCAACATGATTCGAGCCGAGACCGTCGGCACGCACCCGAGGTTTGTTAGCATGATCCGCGAGCTGATTTTGGAGCGGATCAATGGCACCGAGAAACAGTATCTCGGCGGCTTGGGACCAAGTCACGACGTCTGTCCGGAGGATTGCTGTCCGTCTGGTCGGCGAGCGAGGCCCTCGTAGGTGCGACGAACACCCTTGACTAGACGTTGAGTTCATTTCGAGAGAAGGCAATTAGGAGAGATCTCATGAGTAAGATCGACTGGAGCTATCACCGCCCTGGCTGAAAGACCTGTGGTAAGACGCAGGAGTTTCTTGCGAGTGCTGGAGTTGAAGCCAAGGAAGAAGTCAACGCGAGGCAGCAGACACTGAAGAAAAAGGACGCGCTAGAGTTGGCGCAGGGTGTTAACGAGATCTACGCCGCCAAAGGCAAGAAGATCGTTCACGTGAACATGAAGAAGGACAAACCCGATACAGCCACGCTGGCTAAGCTGTTGCTCGGCCCAACGGGCAACTTGCGAGCACCGGTACTTCGCAAGGGAAAGACGTTGGTGGTGGGCTTCGACGAAGAAACGTACAAGAAAGTGTTCCGGTAGTGGCTGTTCAGATTGCGAGATCGGCGAATGGACCCGCCCGCTACAGGCTGACCACGCAGCTGCTCGTCGACGAACCTCCGGAACAGGTTTTCAATTTTTTTTCTGACGCCTTTCGGTTGGAGAAAATCACTCCTGACTGGCTGCATTTTTCCGTGCAGACACCGCGTCCGATCGAGATGCAGTCTGGGACATTGATCGACTATCAGCTGCGAGTGCGTGGATTTCCGCTCCGCTGGCGGAGTCGAATCAGTGATTGGAAGCCGCCGTTTCTGTTTGTCGACGAGCAGCTGCGGGGGCCCTACCGCTACTGGCGTCACTTGCACACCTTCGACGAAGTCGATGGTGGGACGCTCGTACGAGATGTCGTGCACTATGCGGTCCCGCTGGGCTTTATCGTGCACCCGCTGTTCGTGCGTGCCGAGCTCTGCAGGATCTTTGATTTTCGACGCGAAATGATGAGCGAACTCTTTACGCCGCGTGATACGAGAATGGACAAGCTTGCAAGCTAGCCGCCTGTCAAAGGGCGGTCGGCACGCAGGGGGATGAGCCTGCAAGTTTGCTTGTCTCCAGGCAGCCCTTCAAAAAAGTTCATTTTTCTTTTGACGTTCAGGCGGTGCAGACGTCTATAAAGCAGGGGAACAGCTTTACTTGGCGCATCCAGCAGAAACGAGTGTCGAGCTTGGATGGATTCCTGGACGGGCTGGCCGATCCGCTATATCGGTTTCTGCTGCGGATGACGCGCGACCGAGACTTGGCGGCTGATCTGACACAGGAGGCGCTCCTGCGCGCATGGCGCAAGCGGCGTTCGCTGAAAAACGAGGAGGCACGCCGTGCATGGCTGTTCCGGATCGCCACCAATTTGTACGGCGACCATTGCCGACGGACGAGACGAATCGAGCTCAGTGAGCTCGGGCAGCAAGTTGACCGGACCCTCTTGCCCGAGCAAGCTGCGGTTGACCGTGAACTCCATGACCAAGTCGCAGCCGCCTTGGACGAGCTGCCCGACCGCCAGCGAGAGGTAATGCATTTGCGAGTCATCGAGCAACTTTCTCCAGCGGAAATCGCAGACATTTTGGGAATCGACGCAGGCGCAGTACGGTCCAGCTTGGCAGCAGCTCGCAAGAGATTACGTGTGCAACTGAGGCACCTGTGGCCTGAATTGAACACAACCGAAGTTCCTGGTGCACTGCCAGAAACAAGACAACCATGACTCAACTTTGCCAACGACTGGACGACTATCTCGACGACCTAATGTCGCCGGTGGAATTGGAGCATTTCGAGCATCACCTGAAGGGCTGCCCGGACTGCCAGCGGGCAGTACGGTTCGAACAAGCACTTGGTATCGCCGCGCGCAAGGGAGCTGAGCTTGTTTCGGTCCCAGCGCTGGTCGGGACGCGAGTCCTGGAGAAGTCCCAACGGCAGCGGCGAACTGCTATGACGGCAGCGGTTGCAGTGACGGCTGCGGTCTCGCGCTGCTCCCCCATCTGCCTTTCGTGACGAGTCGGGATGGAGCTGGCCAGCGGACAGATTCGGCGCAGGTGACTTCATCCTCCCGGCCCGCCGATCGAACCGAGCTACAAAGGGACACCGCAACTCCCCAAGACGATACGCCTGTGGCGGCCGTCAAGGGAGACGGGCGGCACATCGTCGTCTCCGTTCCGACTCAGAGTCGGCAGGTGACCTTAGTGATGCTGTACCCAAAAGTGCCGCCGGAAGTCGAGTTGGATGGCGGAAGCGAAAATCAGTGAACGCGTTTATCGAAAGGAGCTGCTGTATGAACCGAGTCTTACTGTCTGGCTACCAGCGCGCGCTGCCGTTGACGATCGCCCTGCTGTTTGCGATTGCCGCCCCGGCGGGGCTAGCGCAGTCATCATCGAAGACGAGGGTGGAGGTATTTAGGTTGAAACAGGTCAGTGCCGACAGCGCCGCTCATGTCTTAGCGCAGCTTCCAGTTTCGCCTGGCTTTCGCTGCATTGCCGACGGCCCGCGACAGCTCGTGATCATCGGAACCGACGAGGACCTTACAGCCGTTCGTGAGGCTGTAAAGAAACTCGATGTTGCGTCAGAGGAGGCGCTGCTAAAGGTATTTGCACTTCGACACGTCATGGTGCACGACGCAGCTGAGGTGCTCCGCTCGCTCGGTCTGCAAATGTCGACCGCCGTCGACGCCCGCACGAATTCGCTGATCGTGCGGGGCCCGCGCAACCAGCTGAATGTTGCGGAAGCACTGTTGGCGAGGCTCGACCAGTCTTCAGCCCTCGAATCTGCAGAGATGGTCGCCGACAGCCGTTACAGAATGGACCTTATCTGGTTGATGGAAGGACCGAGCGATGCCTCGATTGTGCTCCAAGAGCCGGTTCAACTGGCAGGCGACGCCGTACGGGAAATTGAGGGGCAAGGGTTTCTCGAGGTTCTCCAAGCGGGACAGGTGAGTGTGGCGGTTCGTAGCGGCGGCCACTTCACGGTGCAGAGTAGTACGTTGCTTGGCAGGATGGAGGTCGATGGATCGTTGAAACCAGTGCGGGATGGCAAGCTGGAACTGGAGCTGAGCATACATATCTCGAATAACGACGAGCAACTGACATCTCTGTCTACGGAAATAACCACGGAACCGGACCATGACGTTGTGCTTGGCATTGCCGGCGCGCTCTTCGGTTCGAAGCAACGCCGCAGCGCATTTGTAGTTCGAATCACAAAGTGACCTAGGACGCTGTACGATCAGCCGCCGTCTTGAAGTTACTGTGGCCCGGTTGTCAGTACCCAGTTATTGTCGGCGGGGCGGTCGATGAGCGTCCAGCTCATCGACAAACCGTGACTCCAGGAGCGGATCGTTGGTCTCCTGACGCCAACGCACGAGGGCCTGTTTGAGACGTTCCTCGGTCTCCGCTAGTTCTTGCTGGCCGCCTAAATTGTTCAGTTCGGCCGGGTCGTCGACGGTGTCGTAGAGCTCAAACTCTGGCGGACTGGCGAAAGTGTCAAACGCCCTGCGAACTGCCGTGTTGTCGAAGCGATCAGTTTGGGACAGCCGATAGGCTTGGTCACCGTCGATCCCGGTCGATGGGTTGTTGCGCCCTGCCAGCAGGTTATGAATCAGATGATACCGCCGATCACGAATTCCCCGTCGAGGGTAAAAGAGCCGTGTCCCATGAAAGTGGAACTCGGCGACGAGGTATTCTCGCCAGCTCGCCTCGGCACCGCTGAGAACTGGACGTAGGGATCTGCCGTGCAGCCCACTGGGAATCGCTTCTCCTACGGCATCCAGAATCGTGGGCAGAATATCCACCGTCGATACCATCGCCTCGCTCGTCATTGGCTTCGAGACGCCAGGCCAATGGACCATGAACGGCACGCGAGTACCGCTTTCATAAACGGTCGTCTTGCCACGAGCGAAGGGAGGACCGTGGTCGCCGCAGAAAATGATCAATGTATCGTCCCCATGACCTGCCTTGCGCAGTTCTTCCATCAGCATTCCAATGCCCGCATCGAGACGTTTGATCGTGTTGTAGTAGCCCGTAACACGTTTGAGCTGCCCGACGGTGTCAATACCCTGAAAGGGAAAGGCTGGCGCTGCGCCGGCCGCGAGTGGATCTTCCGGCAAACCATCGATCTGGTCGTGAAATGTCCAGCCTCCAACAGCGTCTGCTGAGCGAGAGGCATGCGGGTCGGAGTAGTTGACCATCAGGAAAAAGGGCTCATCGCCAGTCTGTTGCCAAAACTCGCTCGCTGTCTCGGCGACGCGCCGGACCTCACGTGTCTTGATGCGGGGTCGTTTGCGAAAGTCGAAAGGAAACGAATCTTCCGGTGCAACGTGCAGTTTGCCGATGATGCCAGTGCGGTACCCGCAGCGCTTGAGGTAGGCCGGGATCGTCTTCTCTCTCAGATGCTCGTGCAGCGCGAACCCGGACGGCGCATCGGTCCGGCCCATTAAACCGTACTGACCGTTCGCGTGCGGATACAATCCCGTAAACATGGCGCTCCGCGAAGGACTGCAGGATGCCTGGGCAACATACGCAATCTCGAACCGCGTCCCTCGCTGTGCAAGCCGATCGAGATGCGGTGTCGTGATGACTGTGTTTCCATAGCAACTCAGCTGCAACCCCAAGTCGTCCGCCGTGATGAACAGCACATTAGGCCGTGCGGCAGACAACAGCGGGATCCAGCCGAGACCGGTGAGCAGCATGACAATCAAAGTCGTTCGGACAGGGTAGCTGTTCATGTCCGTTCCTCGTGTTGGAGTAGGCAATATCAGATTAAGTTGCAGCCAGCTATCGCTGGCTTGCTACAATTTAACCCATCAACCCACGATTGAGGACAAGGACCATCGCAGAGAATGCGACTGGCTTGTCACGACAGGCATCCGCAAATATCCGCGAGCGGCTCAAGAGCTTCGTGGAGGGAGAGGATTCTCATGGAACTGAATGAACGGCAGGAGTCGCTGTGTACCGAGAGCACTTGGGACTTCTCGGACCTCAAGGCGATGTTTCTCAACTGCACTCTGAAAAGGTCTCCTCAGCTGTCGCATACACAGGGGCTGATCGATATTTCGAAGGCGATCTTGATCAAGAACGGTGTTTCGGTCGACGAGCTCCGCCCCGTCGACTTTGAGATCGCGACGGGGGTCTGGCCTGACATGACGGAACACGGCTGGGACAAGGATGAGTGGCCCGCTGTTTCCGAGAGAGTCATGGCGGCCGACATTCTTGTGATCGGCACATCGATCTGGCTGGGCGAAAAGACTTCCGTGGCTACAAAGGTGATCGAGCGGCTTTACGCAACCAGTCACCTACTCAATGAGCTTGGACAATACGCCTACTATGGGCGCGTGGGGGGTGCGTTGATCACCGGAAACGAAGACGGTGCCAAACACTGCGCAATGAACATACTGTATTCGTTGCAGCACTTGGGATACGTCATTCCGCCGCAGGCTGATGCAGATTGGCTCGGAGAGGCAGGTCCAGGACCCAGCTACCTCGACCCCGGATCGGGAGGTCCGGAAAATGACTTCACAAATCGCAACACGACCTTCATGACATGGAACCTCATGCATATGGCCCGCATGATTAAAGACGCCGGCGGTATTCCGGCACACGGCAACCAGCGATCCAAGTGGGACGCGGGCTGCCGAAGCGACTTTACCAATCCGGCCTACCGGTAGACGAGTTTTGTCCCCTCTGCGTCGCGGTTAGACGTTCCAGATGAGAATCCGACGCACAAAGCGCTCGGGAGGGCGAGGCTCCCGCCGAGCCGAGATGCACTGGAGTGCTAGTCTTGGTGGAAACCGTGGGCTAACGCCCAGCGGCTGATTTTGTATTGCGGCCGGTGAACAGGATTGAGGGGATAGCAACCAGCGACACGTACCCCATCACACCCGCTGCAAGAGTCGTGCGAGACGCTCGGGAGGGCGAGGCTCCCGCCGAGCCGGGGAGCAGGAGCAGAAGCAGGAGGCAACGCTACATGTCCGGCCGCGCGTAAAAAGACCCCGCTGCCGTCAGTGAGACGGCAGCAGGGCGGGGCAGGTATCGGCTTCAAGCGAACTTGAAAACACCAGGTTAGTGGACGCGGCTCATACGAGCGTAGGCGTTGTCGAGGCCGTGTCGTAGCGTCCATGACCGCTGCGTGGCACAAGAGGTGTGCTCGGCCTGCGCCAGGACCTGTTCCATGCTCGCAACGACATTGCTTGGCATCTGGTGTTCCGAGTTGACCATTGTGGACATGGTCTCCATGTACAAGTCAGCACAATCGCTGTGATGGCCGGCGTTGTAAAGAGCCGCACCACGGGCAATCGCGTTACGGATCATCTGTCTGCCGTCAGCAGCACTTAGCTTGTTGCTCGCCGGAGGCAGAATCACGCGATCGATCACGTGAATCACGCCGTTGGAGGCATCGATATCCGTAGCCACTAAGCCCGCTTCGTTCACCTTGGCTCCACCACCGGAGACGGTAATGCGGAGGTTCGCACCTTGCAGCGTTGCAGCCTGCTTCGCCGCCAAGGCGTCTTCTGAATAGACCCGCCCCGCCACGACGTGGTACTTCAAGATGTCGGCGAGCTTCTTCTTGTTTTCCGGCTTCAGCAGCGACGCCACGGTGCCTTCGGGGAGCTTTGCGAACGCCTCGTCGGTCGGAGCGAAGACAGTCAGCGGCCCCTTGCCGCTCAATGCTGGCACCAACCCCGCTGCGTCGGCTGCGGCAAGGAGTGTCTTAAAATCACCTGCCTTGTCCGCAGTAGCGACGATGTTGTCGCTGCTCGGCAAGATCACGCGGTCAATGACGTGGATGACCCCGTTGGAGCAGTAAATATCTGTTTTCAACACGTTTGCCTTGTCGACCGTGACCTTTTGGCCGTCGACGGCGATGTCGACTCGCTGGCCATTAACAGTCTTCGCGCCCCGCAGCTTCACCACGTTCTGTGCGGGCACTTGGCCAGCTACCACGTGGTAGGTCAGTATGGCCGCCAAACTGGCTTTGTTTTCCGGTCGGAGAAGCGATTCAACCGTGCCGGCCGGCAACTTCTTGAAGGCGTCGTCGGTGGGGGCAAACACCGTAAAAGGCCCCTCACCCTTCAACACGTCCACAAGGTTGGCGGCCCCCAGAGCTGCGGCCAGCGTCTTAAACGACCCGGCTGCGACGGCCGTGTCAACGATATCTTTTGTTTCGGCTCTGATTGTTGTGGTTGTGAGCAGCAGGCCGACCGCGGTGACGGCCGTCCATCCTGGTTTCAGAGTGCGGTGCATCACGAACTCCTTGTTGGTCTAATTTGCTGGAGGTTTCTTGACTTTAGACGGCTTAGGAACTTCAGCGGCCGCTGCTTCCTGCTCTACGTGCACCATAGCGCGATCTCCGAGCCTGACAACTGAAATCGAGCGAGTTTTCCACTGCAACATTCTTGCATTGCTGACCGACGCCGGGGATCGTGCGCTCGGCGTCGGGGTTAAACGATCGAGATCAGATATCCGTCGCGCAAGGCGATCGGGAGGGCGAGGCTCCTGCCGAGCCGAAGACGCAAGAATCCGTTCAAACGATGGGCAACCAGCGTTGCACAGATGGCGTGGCGGATCATGCGCTCGGCGTCGGGGGCCTTGCCGATCACGCTCTGCTCTACTCGGCACGTTTAGCGCGGCAAGTCCCCCTCTGCGTCGCGGTTAAACGATTTGAGATCAGATATCCATCGCGCTAGGCGATCGGGAGGGCGAGGCTCCTGCCGAGCCGAAGACGCAAAGAAACAGGACCTTAGAACGGCAGTTCCCGACCGATGCCGCGCTCCTGGGCGAGGTCAAAGATGCGACTGGCGAGCGCCACGTCTTCGATCCCTAAACCGACCGACTTGAACAGCACAACCTGGTCGCTGCCGGTCCGTCCCGGATGGTCGCCGGCGACAACGTCTGCCAGGTCAATGGCCTCCCGCCAGTGGAACGCGTCGGCTGTCTGCGCAGCACTCAAGTCGCCCGCCTCGCGCTCACAGCACTGGACGCTGTCGCACACAACGAGCGATGCACGGCGAACGGCGGCAACATCGATCTCTGCTTTCCGTAGCCAGTTGGAACCAACGGCCGCCAGCATTGTTCCTTCGGCCAGCCAACTGCCATCGAAAACCGGTGTTGAGCTGGACGTCGCAGTGACGACAATCGAACAGCCGGCGACACATTGGCGCGGGTCGTCGACGGCGACGACCTCCAACTGCAAGCAGTCCGACATGCGTTCGGCGAACTCCTGCCGCTGCGGTTCGCGGCGGCTGTAGACGTTGACCCGTTGCAGTTGACGGACCTGGGCGATCGCGGACAGTTGCGTCTCGGCCTGCCAGCCTGCGCCGAACAAACCCATCACCGCTGCCTCCTGCCGGGCCAACCACTTGGCCGCGACACCCGATGTCGCCCCCGTTCGCAGCTGGCCAAGCCGGTTTGCTTCCATCAAGGCCAGCATCCTACCCGACTGCTGGTCGTATAAACCGACATGGAAGCGTGCCCCCTCCCGCGTCGTCGTGTATTGTTTCCAACCAACTCGACCCAAGTAGGACGCACTCGCGCTCATTGAATGCAAGACAATCCCTGGGCCGGGCGCTCTTGTCCGAGGCACGTTAACAGCCGTACCGTCGGCCAAGTGCCGAAAAGCAAGCTCGGTAACGTCGATCGCGTCGCGGATGTCGACCAATTGATCGACATCGCCTTCGGCAAGAAACAAGGCGGTCAAAAGAGCACCTCCCCAGGTCGGCGGTACACGCAGGCGCCCCCCTAGCTCTTCAGATCACGCGCCAGCCGGGACGTCAAGCGGGCGTCGTCTGGTGAATCACAGTCGGCGATCGGAAACAACGACGCTGGGATGTTTGCCAAATTGTGATCCCACTCCGGCATTCGAGCGTTCAACAACGCGCCCGAAGCCGACGTCTTGTAACGCAAAGGACCCGTTCTGCCACTCAGACCGAGCTGTTTGCCCGGATCGAGAAGCTGAATTCCAGTCGCGAACACGCGCTGGAAAAACACCGACTGGCTCAACCCTCCCGTAAGGACGTACGAACTCAGATTTGTCCGGGCCGTGGGCAACTCGTCGAGCACCCGCCGGACATGCAACAGCAGTTCTAAGGCGATTGAGTACTGCACGCTTGCCACCTGCTCGGCTCGTGCCAGTCGCGTCCAGCCCGCTCGATAGCACTCGCCTTCGCTGTCGCAAGGTACTCGCCAAATCGCATTCAAATCGGCGTCGAGAGCGAGGCGGTTTAGAGCCTTGTGATCGCTAGCTACGTCTTCGCAGAACTCCCGCAGGAACCGATTGTACCAATCGCCACAATAGGCCAGCATACGGAGGAGTAGGCTCTGCTCACGGTAGAACTCGAACCGCGCCGCCGGCTCGGGTACTTCCTGCAATACTGCGTCAGCCCCACAGGCCAAGTTGACCGTGCCACTGGTTCCAGCCGAAATCACCATGGTCCGGGCGTCCCGCATGCCACAACCTAAAGCAGAGGCGTGATTGTCACCCAAGCCGGCGATGACTTGCCAGCCGGCCAAGATGTTCCTCACATCCTGCCAGCCGCCTTGAGAACTCGTGTCGCCGCGAACAACAGTGCCGATTTCGTGGCCGCTCTGAACGACTTCCGGAAACCACTGAGGATCCAACCCGGCCTGACTCAAGACGTCGCTCGCCAGCACACGGGACCGCTGCTCCAGTAGGCCATTGCTGAGTGCATCGGAGGTGCTCAGCCGAAACCGGTCGGCCAGCATGCCGAGCACCCAGTCACCGGTTGTCGTCACGGTAGCAATTTGCTGAGCAAGCTCGGGTTGTCGGCGCAATACGAAAAGCAGCTTTGGCAGTATGAACCTCGCCTCAACCCTGCCCACCGTTTCGACAACCAACGGCTGCCCGTTTAATTCCTCGACCTCACGGTCGGCCGCATGGCATTGCCAGCTTAGCGCCGGGAGCAGCGGAGCGCCCTGCTGATCGAGCACAACCATGTCGTGCTGCCGGCACGCCAGCGAGAGTGATCCGGGACTGTCGAACTGCCAGCCGTCCTTGGTCAGCGACTGCAGCAGATCCCGCAACATGCCAGCGAGGGCGTCCAGATCAAATGCCGGACAGGCGGAGTCGTCCTTCCACAACGTCGCCCCTCTCATTTGGAGTGCTGCGAAACCGTCCTGGCTACCGTCACTCACAGCGAGCGCCATTTCGGTGGTAGTAATGTCGATACCTAGCCAACGGGCGACCTGAGGCATCCTAATTCTCTCCGCGAGATACGAGCGCGAACGACCGGCGAATATGATATACGATGGCCGTGATCGACGCGACTGCGCGAACAGGTATGCCCACCAACGTGTCCTCCCCCGCGTACCGCCATTGTCAACTCATCACGATTTCCCGACACTGAAGGACTTTGTTGTCGGATACAAGCCACCACCGCTAGATGTCCCTGGAAGCCAAACTCTCCGAAGCGATGCAATCCGACCAGCACCGACTGCGAAGGATGCTCCGCGATCTACAGAAGTCATCACCCGCAAAGCAGCCGCAACTGCACGACCGTTTTGAGGAAATGCTGGACAGGTCCGTAGCGATCTCAAGGCGAAGACGGGAGGCGCTGCCGGCTGTCGAGATCGACACGAGTCTACCGATCGCAGAGAAAGCCGACGAAGTCAGCATGGCCCTGGCCAGTCACCAGGTGGTTGTGGTCTGTGGCGAGACAGGGTCTGGGAAGTCAACTCAGTTGCCCAAAATCTGCCTCCGGGCCGGGTACGGCGTACGAGGGTTTATCGGCCACACGCAACCCCGCCGCATTGCCGCCCGCTCGATCGCAGCCAGATTGGCCGTGGAGATTGGCGATCCCCAGCAATCACACGTCGGATACAAAGTCCGCTTTACCGACACGGTTAAGCCGAAGACCTACGTCAAGCTGATGACGGACGGCATTCTGTTGGCGGAGACCCAGCGCGACCGGTTTCTCGATCAATACGATGCACTAATCGTCGACGAGGCCCACGAACGGTCGCTCAATATCGACTTCCTATTAGGCTACCTAAAGCGATTGTTGCCAAAACGCCGCGAGCTGCGGCTGATCATAACGTCGGCGACGATCGACGCGGAGCGATTCGCTGAACACTTTGCAGATAGCTCGGGCCCGGCTCCGGTCATTCAGGCCAGTGGCAGATCGTATCCGGTCGAGACTAGGTTCCGCGCTCCCGACGATCCGGACGAGGACAGCAGCCTGGCGGATCAGATCGTAGCCGCGTTGGATGAATTGAGTTCGGAAAAGGCGGGAGACGTGCTGGTCTTCCTGCCGACGGAGAGAGATATTCGCGACGTAGCGCGGCGGCTGCGCGGCTGGGCGTTATCGCAGCCCAATCGTCGAGACATCCTGCCGCTATATGCACGATTGTCAGCGGCCGATCAGAATCGCGTCTTTCAAACCGGATCCAAACAACGGGTCATCTTGGCGACGAACGTCGCTGAGTCGTCTCTGACGGTTCCGGGTATCCGCTACGTGATCGACTCTGGAACTGTGCGCATCAGCCGATATTCGCCAAGGTCCAAGGTCCAGCGGCTGCCGATCGAGCCGATCTCTCGTGCATCGGCAGATCAGCGCCAGGGCCGTTGCGGCCGCGTCGCTCCCGGAATCTGCATTCGCCTCTTCTCGGAAGACGACTACCTGGCGCGTGAACCCTATACGACTCCAGAGATCCGCCGCACTAACCTGGCTGCGGTGATTCTGCAGATGTTGTCGTTGAAACTCGGTGACATCAATCAATTTCCGTTTCTCGACCCACCCCGCCCCGATGCCGTGCGGGACGGATACAAAACGCTGTTCGAGCTGGGTGCCATCGATCAACAGCGCCGGTTGACACCGATGGGTCGTGTCATGAGTCGTTTACCAGTCGATCCCCGCATCGCCCGCATGACGCTGGCCGGTAACGAGGAAGGCTGCCTGGCCGAGATTCTGATCATCGCGACGGCGCTCGAAATCCAGGATCCGCGCGAGCGGCCGGCCGACAAGCAAGCGGCCGCCGATCAATGTCATCGTCGTTTCGCCGACGAGAAGTCAGACTTTCTCAGCTACTTGAGACTGTGGGACCACTTCCACGAACTTAAGAGCAAACTCTCGCGCAGTCAGTTGAGAAAAGCTTGCCACCGGGAGTTCCTTTCGTTTAACCGCCTGCGCGAGTGGCAGGAGCTGCACCGCCAGCTGAGACAGCTGGTCGAGCAGAACGGGATGAAACCCACCCGCCGCAAAGATGAGTACGATCCGATCCACCGCGCGCTGCTCGCAGGTACTTTGTCGAACGTGGCATTGCGAGGAGAGCGATACGAGTACCAGGCGGCAGGCGGCACCAGGTGTTTCCTGTGGCCCGGTTCTGGGACCGTGGGAACACTCCCGCAGTGGGTGGTGGCTGCTGAGGCAATCGAAACGTCGAAACGCTATCTGAGAACGGCCGCCAGAGTCGAGCCGGCTTGGATTGAGGCGCTGGGTGACCATTTAGTCAAGCGCAGCTACCGAGACCCCTACTGGTCTAAGAAAAGGGGGACCGTGCTGGCTTTCGAGAAAGTGACGATCTTCGGTCTGACCGTGGTGCCTGGGCGGCGCATCAAGTACGTGGCAATCGATCCCGAGAAATCAAGGCAGCTCTTTATCGAACAGGCGCTAGTCGCAAATCACGTGCGCATGAACGTCGACTTTCACAGGCAGAACCGTGAGCTCGTCGAGCATCTCGAGTCCGTAGCCGCCAAATCGCGACGCTCGGCGTATTTTG
The DNA here is from genome assembly GCA_965223305.1 of Pirellulaceae bacterium. Taxonomy (GTDB): domain Bacteria; phylum Planctomycetota; class Planctomycetia; order Pirellulales; family Pirellulaceae; genus CBDCWT01. The sequence goes on from CBDCWT010000013.1 coordinate 325,815, forward strand.
TCGGAGACGGCGTGCAGTATGCCTTTTACGATGCGCGGCTCCCAGCAGAAGTCTGCGATGTCCAGAGTTTGCAGCGTTGGTTGAAACGTGCTGCGGCCGACAACGTCAAGTCACTGGTGATGACCGCGGCCGACTTGGTCCCGGACTATGCGGGCGAAGACGATTCGGGCGTGGCGTTCCCTGCGTCGATTTCTGCGGGCGGTGTCACCTTGGACATTGACTATCGCTACGAACCAGGTGAAGACGACGACGGGTTGTCGGTCACCGTACCGCTGGCGGCAAGCGGCCAGCTCGACACGCAGGGGTTGGAATGGGGCGTACCTGGTCTGTTGGAAGAGAAGCTCTTAGCACTCATCCGCTCGCTGCCCAAGCCACTACGGCGATGTTTGGTGCCGGCCCCCGATTCGGCAAAGCTGGCCGCTGCAGAGCTGGCCTTCGGCGTCGGCCCGTTTCTGCCGGCGGTTTCCCGTTTGCTCAGCCGGATGGCTGGAGAGCCGATTCCAGTCACCGCCTTCGACCTGAGCCGCGTACCGCAGCATCTGCGTGTCCAGGTGCGCGTGGTCGACGAGCAAGGAGAGGTGGTCGCCGCCGGCCGCGACCTGCGGCGTCTTCGAGAGGAACTTGCCAAGCTGCACGGCCGGCGGCAGCAAACGATCGCCGATTCGCGCTGGTCGAAATCGGGGCTGACAACATGGGACTTCGGCGAGTTACCCAGCGAGATCACCATCCAGCGGGCCGGCGTCGAAATCGCCGCCTTTCCGCTGCTGATCGATGACGGCGATTCGGTGTCGTTGGCGCTGAGCGATGATCGAGATCGCGCTCACTGCGGCGCACTGCAGGGAGTACGACGACTGGTCTGTCTCGCAGAAAAACGGGAGTTAAAAACACAGGTCAACTGGCTGCCGAAACTCGCCGAGATGGAATTATTTGCCTCAACTTTGCCAGGCGGCTTTGACTTGCGCCGGCAGTTGGCTGACCTGTTAGCTCACCTAGCGTTTGTGCGAGGCGTCTCGATTCCACGAAGCCGCGAAGAATTCGACTCGCTGTTGGCAGCCGGTCGTCGAGAGTTGCCCGCCGCGGCCGCGGACCTCGCCAAGTTGATGGTACCTCTGTGGGAAAACTACCACCGCGTTTGTGTCCGGTTAGAAGAGATCGCCGGCCAAGCCTCTTGGCTGGACACCGTACAGGACATGCGGGAACAGCTGGGCGATCTCACAGACGGACAGTTCTTGGTTGACACACCGTGGGACTGGTTGCTCCACTACCCGCGATACCTGAAAGGCATAATCATCAGGTCGGGCAAGCTGGCCCAGTCGGGACACTCACGGGACGTTGCAGCGATGCAACAGCTGCAGCCGTACCTCCAACGATACCGCGAACAGCGACACTTGCACTCACCGCATCCAGTCTGGGACGCGGCACTTCGAGAGTACCGTTGGATGCTGGAGGAATACCGCATCTCGCTCTTCTGCCAGACCTTGGGCACATCCATCAAGGTCTCGCCTCAACGCCTTGAGAAACAGTGGGGGAAGGTCATTTCCGAGCAGAGCGGCTTGTCATGATCGCATCTACCCCTTTCGTCCCTCTTGTCCCGTTCGTTCTCTCCGTCCCCTCCGTCCCGTCAGTCCTTCCCGTAGGCTAGTGGGCAGCGACTCGGGTGCCTCGAATCGACAGTCGACCTGACGCAAAATGTCGGCCACTTCGTAGCGTGATAGCTTTGCACCGGGGCCTTCACTTTGCACCGAATCGAGCGTCTTGACCGCCAGCCGCAAGGGAAATTCAAGAAACGGGACAACCCCCTGGGCAGGCTGGCAGCGACGAACGACGGCGACATACGACTCAGCAACACTCAGGTCGTGTCGTGCTAGTTCGAACAGCTCTTCATGTGCGACGTCGCCAGGAAGGTAGACGCGTCCGTTAGTTGCATCTTCTGCAGCGTCCCTCAAAATGTTGACCAGCTGTAAACCCTCTCCGAAATGTACGGCACTGCGGCTCAGGTCTGCCGCCACCGGTTGCAGGGAACTGATCGTATTCACAAAAAGCTCGGTGATCATTTCACCCACAATGCCAGCGACCGCGTAACAATATTGCTGCAGCTCTGCCAGCGTGTTCAAACGCAAGCCTCCAGCCGGGTCGGCACGATCGACGAACCCACGCATGCCGTTGATCGTGCGGCAAACATGGTTGACAATCAATTCGCTGATCGGTGAACCGAGATCGTCAATCGCAGTCATTACGGCCGGCAGGGCCGCCAGTAACTCCAGGTATCCAGTGTGGGTGGACGGCCTCAAACTGACCCAATGGCGGCAGAGCTCCTCGGCCAGCAGCGAGTTGCCATCTAGCAACACCTGTCCAAGATCCCGCAAGGCAACCGTGCGATCGTTCCGGGATAGGTGTTCCGCATCTTCGAGCGTGTCGGCGATACGAAACAGCAAGTAGGCCAGTGTTAGTTGACGACGGTGCGGCTCCTCCAAGAGAGGAATCGAGAGCCCGAAAGTACGGCTGGTGTGGATGAGCAGCTTGTCGAAGTCCGCCATCCAGCCCAATGTATCGTGCGCCATCCATTAGGGATACCCGCAGCAAGAGTTACGTTGCCTGCTGATTCTCTTCGGCTACAGCAGCGAGCAACACATCGAGGAAGCTGTCAGTGTCGATTCGGCCAGCTCGTCACTGGCAACTCCGTTTGGGCCCCAATGGCCAGCAGCCGATTGTATTTTGCCAGCCGCTCGGACTGGGTTATCGAGCCAACTTTGATCTGATCTCCTCCCCAGCCGACTGCTAAATCTGCCAGCCAATCATCCTCGGTTTCGCCGCTGCGAGCGCTGATTGTGACTCGCCAACCTGCATCCCGGGCCAGCCTCAGCGCTTCGGCAGCCTCGCTGAGCGTGCCAATCTGGTTGACTTTGAGTAATAACGTATCACAGGCCCCGAGGTCGACAGCCCGCTTGATCCGATCCGGATTAGTGCAAAGCAGATCGTCCCCCACGACAAGCGATCGAGGTGAAAGGCGCCCACGCAGCTGTGGCCAGTGCTCCCAGTCTTCCTCGGCTAGACCGTCTTCAACGCTGACGATCTCGTAGCTGGTCACCAGACGTTCTAACGTGGCGATCATCCCCGCGGCATCAACGGGCCGATCGTCCAACAGGTAGGTTCCTTGGTGAAAGAAGTGTGAGGCCGCGACGTCGATGGCAAGCTGCACGTCTTGGCCAGGGCGAAAGCCCGCCCTTTCGATGGCTGCGTACGTGTCGCCAAACATCGTCTCGACGTTAGGAAAGCGTGGAGCGAGCCCCCCTTCGTCAGCAGTCAGCAACCGCGCGTCATACTTCTCGAGTATCATCTCTGCGGCAGACTGGTAGACCGCACAAACCGTGGCCAAACCTTGTTCAATCGTGGACGCTTTCACGGGAACAACTAACACGTCTTGAAAAGCCGCCTGCCCCCCCGCATGCTTGCCGCCGCTGAACAGGTTGATCGTCATACGCGGCAACGCCAGTTCCTGTACGGGCAAGCCTGCCTCACTCGCCAACTGCGCGAAATGCTCATACAGTGGCCGGCTCTGTTCTCGGGCGGTGGCACGGGCGAATGCCAGCGACACACCCAACACGGCATTGGCACCCAGCCGCGACTTGTTCGGAGTGCCGTCGAGTTCGATCAGCAAACGGTCGAGCTCATCTTGGGAGTCGATCTCACGATCGATCAAGGCAGCGGCGATCGGACTGTTGACGTTCTCCACGGCACGCAAGCACCCCAGTCCGGCGTGCCGTCGCCGGTCGCCGTCGCGCAGTTCGAGGGCCTCGGCTCTCCCCGTGGATGCTCCCGAGGGAACCTGGGCCGCAGCTTGCACGCCGCCGGCCAGCTCGCAGTTGACCTGTAGCGTAGGGCGGCCCCGGCTGTCGAGAATCTCAAGCGCGTCTAGGTGTCGGATTTTCATCTGCGATTCTGAGGCCGTTGGTTTTGTCGAGTTACTTTGGCAGCTGTCGAGCCGCTCTCGACATCAAAACGCGTCTAATCTCTGCCCGCCTTGCTCTCGTCGATCTGATCACGACCGGGGACCTCCCCGGGGGCCGAATGTAATCGCTGTCACGAAGTCGTTGATTAAGTCACTCATTCCCGCTGGCATCTTTGCGATCAAGTCACATACTACCTGCTGCTGCAAGCTGCGATCGTGCGGAGAAAGGTACTCGAGCGGAGACTTGCCGGCAACTCGCGCCAGCATACAGGCGACGGTGTGCAGTACTGCGTAGCGATCGAGGCCGTCTCGCCAGCTCGCATCTCCGGCTGCCTCTGAATAACAGTTCCAATAGCGGTGGGCGGCTTCTGCAAACTGGTCCCGATGAGTCGACAGGTGATTGGCTTTGCTCAAAAAGTGAGCCATGCTGAACCCGATATCGAACGCAGGATCACCCCAGTGCAACACCTCATGGTCGAGCAAAACCAACCGGTTGTTCCTAACCAGCACGTTCTTGGGGCTATAGTCACCGTGCACAAGAGTTAACTTCCGTTGTCGTGTCGAGTCGACCAAGTTACGCAGGAACACCGCCGCTTCGGGGAGCTGGTTTGCCGGATAGAGGTAATAGGGTTCGAGCCGTAATGATTCAAAGAAACTCTGGTTCGCGAACTCTGCAGAAAGCCCTGCCCGCCAATCAGCTGAACGGCTGTGCAGGCGGGCGAGCAGCTGTCCGAAGGCCTCGAAGTAGCTCGGCTCGACTTTCCCTGACAGGAGCTGCGTCTTCCAGTTCTCGTGTGGTTGCTCGATGGCCTGCATCATTAGCAGATGGTGCTGTTGATCTTCGCGAACAAACGCGGGTACGGAACCGTCTGGGAGTAGCCTCCCCAGCCATCTCAACCCAGCAGCCTCAACCTGAATGCGAGCCGGATCGCACTGCCAGTCGGCCTGAACACGGAGTTTTGGCAGCGCCTGTTTGACGACCCATGACGCACCATACTTCGGCTCTCGAGATACCAGCACAGCACGATTGGAAACACCGCCTCGCAACACTTCAAACCGTGGGCGCTCCGCCGCATCAAGCAGGTCAGCGGCCCGGAGGTAGAGCATTAGCTCGGCCTCGTTTTCAATGTTGAGCGCTGGTTGCTGCATCGTTTCGGCTCGCTACATGTTTGGGCAGGCCGTTATTTCACAGCGTCCTGCGTGTTAACCTGCATGAACGCCTCGTACGACACGAAATACTCCCCAGACGGGCGGCGCGTTGAAACGGTCACTTGTCTGCAGGACAATAAGCAGACTGTCACGCAACAACAGGAGAGTAGCAGCATGCCACCACGAATTCTAGGCTCGTTGTTGATAGGCATCCTGATTGGGCTATCCGCGGAGGCGGACGAAACCGAAGAGCGATCTGACCAGCAACGACTGCGGCCGATCGACGTCTTTGGCTTGGAATTCGCGAGCGATCCACAGATTGCTCCAGCTGGAGACCGACTGGTCTACGTTCGCAACTTCATGGATATCATGAAGGACGTGTCTCGCTCCAGCCTCTGGATTGTGAATTCTGATGGCAGCGATCACCGAGCGCTGTCGGATGGAAACCATAAAGAGTCGCAGCCACGTTGGTCACCCGACGCGACCAAACTGGCCTATGTTTCGGACTCGAACGGAACAACCCAGCTCTACCTTCGCTGGATCGACACAGGACAGGTCACGCGTCTGACGCAGCTGATACGTTCGCCATCTGCACTAACTTGGTCTCCCGACGGGCGATGGATTGCGTTTTCGATGCTCGTCCCCTTCAAGCGTGAGCCGCTGGCGAAACTGCCCGCCAAGCCAAAAGGTGCAACATGGGCCGACGGACCAACTGTGATCGAGAACTTAACCTACCGCTTTGACGGTCGGGGCTACTTAGAAGAGGGGTTTCAGCAGCTGTTCGTAGTCTCTGCGGACGGAGGCACGCCACGGCAGTTGACGTTCGGCGAATACAACCATGCCGGCCCGCTGGCCTGGACACCCGACAGCCAGTTCCTGATCTTCTCGGCCAATCGCCAAGAGAACTGGGAATACGATCCCGTCGAGAGCGAGATTTTCGAACTGGCGGTCTCAGACGGTGAGCTTCGTCAATTGACCGACCGCGACGGCCCGGACGAACAGCCCACGTTGTCCCCGGACGGGTCGCTGATTGCCTACGTGGGATTTGACGACCGGCTGTTGGGGTACCAGCCAACGCGACTCTATGTCATGGATCGGGACGGAAAGCGGTCGCGCCTGCTGGTCGACGACCTGGACCGCAGCCTAGCTGCTCCGACGTTTTCATCAGATGGCGGGGGCGTCTACTTTCAATACGATGATCAGGGAAACACTCGCATCGGGTATGCTGCTTTGCAAGGAGGCCGCGAGGATATCGCCTCGTACGTGGGCGGCGTCACTCTGGGAAGACCCTACGCAAGTGGATCGTTTTCGGTCGGGAACGGAGGGCGGGTCGCCTACACTCACACACGACCCGACCACCCTGCTGACGTGGCTGTCGCCACACGCGGTGCTCACCCTGGCCGACAGATCACAAGCCTGAACGAAGACTTGCTGGCACATAAAGAGCTTGCCCAAGTCGAAGAGATCTGGTTTTCATCCTCGTTCGACCAAAGGCGCGTGCAGGCTTGGATCATGAAGCCGCCCGGATTCTCGCCGGACAAACAGTATCCTCTGATCCTCGAGATTCATGGCGGGCCGTTCGCCAACTATGGCGATCGATTTTCGGCCGAAATGCAGCTGTACGCGGCGGCGGGGTACGTCGTCCTCTATGTCAATCCTCGTGGCAGCACAGGGTATGGCGAGCAGTTCGCTAACTTGATCCACCACAACTACCCTGGGCAAGACTACGACGATTTGATGACCGCCGTCGACACCGTCTTGGCTCGGGGCTACGTCGACAAAGAACGGCTGTTCGTCACGGGTGGCAGTGGCGGAGGAGTCTTGAGCGCCTGGATTGTCGGTAAGACAAATCGGTTTCGAGCTGCAGTAGTTGCCAAGCCAGTCATCAATTGGTACAGCTTCGCTCTGACGACCGACGCCTACACCTTTTTTCACAAGTATTGGTTCGCCGGTTTGCCCTGGGAGCGCAGCGACGAGTATCTACGGCGAAGTCCGATTTCGTTGGTGGGAAACGTCCAGACACCGACCATGCTGCTGACGGGCGAAAGTGACTTCCGTACACCCATTTCTGAGTCGGAACAGTACTACCAAGCGCTCAAGCTGCGCAAGGTTGAGACAGCGTTGGTTCGGATCCCCGGCGCATCACACTCAATCACGGCGCGGCCCAGTCGGCTGATTGCGAAAGTGGCCTACGTCCTGGCATGGTTCGAACGTCACAGCGCCGAATGAGTGTCTAGGGACCGCGAACATCAGTCCGCGCGACCTGTTAACCCAAGTGTTGACCGAAAAGTGCGCCGGCCGTACGATGGCTTAGCCCGGATTATTCATGAAGATCGTCGCGAGAGGTTGTAAGTACGTTCGTGGCAAGGAAGGCGAGCAATTCTTCCGCAGGCGTATTGAAGCAATACGTCGAGGGAGAATTGTGAAGCATGACGAAGCCACGGATGGACTTACGACCTCGCAGCAGATCGCTCATGAATAATTCGGGTTAGTAGGAAGGGTCGGGGCGTGCATCGGTCGCGTGTGCCGAAGAACAACGGGGGCTAAGTCATGCGTGCGGAAGAACTTGTCGAAGTGCTTGAGCGGCGCCCATTCGTTCCGGTCAGGTTGCATCTCGATGATGGTCGCCAGCAGGAGATTCATCATCCGGAAATGGCGATTGTATCCCAGGCATGGGTTGCCATTGGGATCATCTCAGACGACAGCTCCACAGTGGCGGATCGAATTACCCATTGTGCGATCGACCACATTGTCGAGGTCGAGCTGCTTCCGTCGTCATCGCCTTGAGTTGGCAAAGTAGCAGGCACGCTCCGCCGTGCCGTCCGCCTTTCGCGAAAACGCCCAGCGGTGTTGAAGGTCCACGCGCACGCGGCGCGATTGCAATCCGCCAAACTCTGGCGAGTTCGGCTACGCTCCAGATCAGCCGCTGGGCGTTAGCCCACGGTTCCCCAGCGAAATCGACGCGTAGCGTCCGGCGAGTGCCCCCCTCTCCGGCCATTCGGGCCGACTCTCCCCGAGGGGAGAGTGAAGAAAGACGAAAATCACGCGCCAAGACAAGAGCTGCACGACCTCCTTGAAGGCTGTGCAGCTTTTACGCTTCATGCAATCCGCCAAACTCTGGCGAGTTCGGCTACGCTCCGAATCAGCCGTTGGGCGTTAGCCCACGGTTCCCCAGCGAAACCGACGCGTTACGTCCCGCTGCCCAGCATTTATCTTCCAGTGCGGAGTTCTTATACTGAACTGCTCAATAGCACTTTTCATTGTGTCGCAACTTGATTCTCAACCGTGTCTTTCCTGGAGAGCTGGCCATGGTGTTGCGACCGAATCGCGGAGTCACCCTTGTTGAACTGCTGGTCGTGACTGCGATCATCGGCTTGCTGGCGGCGTTGCTCATGCCGGCGGTCCAGGTAACTCGGGAGGCAGCGCGGCGGTTTTCTTGCTCCAACAACTTGAAACAAATTGGCTTGGCGCTGCACCAGTACCATACGACGTTCGGCGTGTTCCCACCCAGCAGCACGAACGACGTCGAGCAGGGAGGCTGGATCCCCAGACCGCGAGATCGTCACATTCACAGTTGGCTAAGCCTGATTTTTCCCTATCTCGAGCAAGACAGCTTGGCGAACCAGATCGACTATTCGGTCTCGGCAATGCATCGAAACAACCAACAGGCGGCGGCACAGATCGTCTCGGCCTACCGCTGCCCGTCATATAGCGGTCCTGACTACAGCAGCGCGCGGCAGTACACGCGATACTCGCCTGAATATGCGATCGGCAACTACGTGGCGCTCGGCAGTACCGACGTCGGCCATATCTACGGCCAGAACACCGGTCTCTTTGACCCAGACGGTGCGATTTATCCGCTTTCGGAGACCCGCGCGACAGACGTGCGCGACGGGCTATCCAACACAATTTTTGCAGTCGAAACCCGTGAATCGGCGACTGCCGTTTGGATCGATGGCGGCACGGCGGCGGTCGTGGCCCTCCGCTACGATCCAGCCAACGGTCCGACCTACGCCGGGCTCGAACATGCGCTGAACTACAGCCCCTACTTCGACTACTACCGTTCGCGGGCCGAGTTCGGCCCGTCGAGCATGCACTCCGGAGGCGCCTACCACCAGTTCGGTGACGGTTCGGTTCGCTTTGTTGCCGATTCAACGGACGTCACGACCTACCTGGCGATGGTGACTCGCGCAGGAGGCGAAACCGCCTCCGAGTAGACGTGCTCGTGCTGGCGTTCGCGACCCAGACATAGTCGACCGGGAGTCCGATGGTCTCGTTTAACTCCTCGACATACGCCAGGTTGCCGTACCTTGTCTATGTCGATCGCTGGGCCCGGCGGTGGGGCAGCCAGAGGACCATCACTAGGTTGTCTCGTCTCGCGCTGTTGGCCTGTCTAGCCATGGCCGGGTGTAGCGATCCGGTTGACGATTTGGTCGAACAGCTCTCGGCGCCTGACGTCGCACGCCGCAGGACCGCCGCCCAGCAACTGGGTGAGCTGCGCGGCGACGCAGCCCGCGCGATCCCCGCACTAGGCATGGCACTGAGTGACGAGGACCGCGAAGTTCGTCGCCTGGCTGCTCACGCTCTGGGAGAGATAGGACCGGTTGCCCGTGCTTCCTTGCCTTTCCTAATCAGTGCGCTCGCTGATGAGGAGCAGTCGGTTCGCTTGGCTACGGCGTTCGCCATCGCGAAGATCGATGCGGAACATCGAGCCTACGTGCCGATCTTGGAGGACGCCATGCGAGCGGGCGATGGCGGCGTCATCGTGGCAGTTGGCCAGATGGGCGAACAGGCGGAGTGGGCAGTCCCGATACTCGTTGCTCTGCTGCAGCGTGATCGCCGACCGGGGATCCGCAGGATCGCGGCGGAGGCTCTCCAACAATCGGCGGCGGTCTCCCAGCTTGCGCGAAGGGCGTTGGAGACCGCCGCGCGTGAGGACGAAAACGACCGGGTGCGGGAAGTGGCAGCAGGAGAGGTAGATTGACTCGGTGTCAGCCGCGGCGACTACCGCTCTTCAGACTGACTGATCTGGGAGGAGATCATGCACGCCGCACAAGTCGCGGCTGCAGCGAGAAACGAAACGCACAACAGGACCAGCATCAGCGCCATAGCATTTCTCCGCTTATCAATTCGTGAGTCTTATACGTAAGATTATTAGCGAGTGTTAGTTTGCGATGAAGATGAAATGAAATCTCTGTGTGCTGAGCTAGATCGAAGAACGTTCACCTAATTTCAGCGACGAGCGCGGCGAGAACCAAGCGGGCGCTCGAGACTATGGAACATCACACTCGTGTTAAAGAACTGTTCTTGAAGGCGCGCGAACTCAGCCTGGACAGTCGTGACGAGTTCCTGCAACGGGAGTGTGGTGACGATATTACCTTGCGTCTCGACGTCACGTCGCTGCTGGCTCACGACGCTCCCACGACAATCCTGGCGCGGCCTGCAGGCGTGCACGTCGACGCTCCCACGCCCTTCGGCCGCGGACGCAGCGGACTTCTAAGCCGCATCAAGCAGGCTGCCGCGCAGCTGCTACAGTCGGTGTTCGGCCGCCCGGGACCACGGTTGGCAGTCATGGTCGCCGGGTTGCTCTTCCTGGCCGGATTGGCGATGTGGATGTACGCCGGAATGAGGCAGTCGACGCAGCAAATCGCGGCTTCGGAACTAGAGACGATCCTGACTGCTCATATCAAGGCGCTGGAGTTGTGGATCGAAGAAAAAAGAAAGACGTTCGACTCTGGTCTTCGCGGACGGAGATAACTCGCGCCGTGCGGGAGCTCGCTCGGATTGCCGAGAGCGAATCGGAACCGCGTTCCCGACTACTATCTGCAACAGCCAGAGCCGACTTACGAGAAGCACTTGAAAAGTATGATCGGATTGTCGGTCGCCCCGACCAGGATACCGTGGTCAACCGTGACGGCCTGATCCTGGCCGCCGATCACGATGATGCCGTCGGAAAGAGGCTCAACATCGAGAGCATCGCCGCGATCGTGCCCGTTTTTCAGGGAGACACCTTGTTCCTCAAACCACATCCCAACGGAGCTCTTGATCCCGACGAAGTCCCGGATCTTGATACACCGGTCGTCTACGTCGTAGCACCAGTCCATAGCGAAAGCTCTGTTGACAGCCCAGTCGTTGCGGCGGCGGGGTTCGGTTTTCCCGCGGATGGTGAATTCACGGAGATCCTGACCGTCGCCCGCCGTGGCCAAACAGGAGAGACATACATCTTCGACGACCATGGCCTGCTGCTCTCGGAGAGCCGATTCGACGATCAGCTTCGCAGCGCAGGTCTGCTGCCGCAGGAGCCAGACACGCGGTCAATTTTTCGAATCGAGATTCGGGATCCGGGATCCGAGACCAAGCTGCAACAGGAATCGCCCGTCGAGGCTGCGGCGAGGCCCTTCACGCGGCTGGCGGCGGCGGCCATTGCGGCCGGTCGCAAGGGTGGTGAGTCTGACCAACAAGGAGTGATTCTCGATCCCTACCGCAATTACCGCGGCAAGCGAGTGATTGGTGCCTGGCGATGGCTGGCTCAATACTCATTCGCGGTCGCCACCGAAATGGAAGTCGACGAACAGTACGCACCAATGCGTTATCCGTTAATTGCCGAGTGGATTCGCTTCGGACTCTTGGCTGGCTGTTTTGCCTCTCTACTAGCTTCCGCCTGCTGGATCGCAGTCCTCCGACGCGACGTCGAGCGAGCGCGTCAGCTCGGCCAATACACGCTCGAAGGGAAAATCGGCGAGGGTGGAATGGGAGTGGTCTACCGGGCGCGGCACGCGTTGTTACAGCGGCCGACGGCGATCAAATTGCTCCGTCCTGAAGTCGTCAACGATGACACCCTCAGCCGTTTCGAGCGCGAAGTCCAACTGGCGAGCCGGCTGACTCATCCCAACACGATCGACATCTTTGACTTTGGGACAACTCCCGACGGCTCGTTCTACTGCGTCATGGAGTTCCTGGACGGGCAGACGCTTGATGAGGTTGTCCGAGTGGACGGCCCTTTGGAAGCCCCGCGAGTCCTCAACATCCTGCGGCAAATCGCCGCATCGCTGAACGAGGCCCACAGCCACGGGCTGGTACACCGGGATGTCAAACCGTCCAACATCATGCTCTGCGAACAAGGAGGCATCCCCGACTTCGTCAAGGTTCTGGACTTCGGTCTGGCGCGCTCCGTCGAGCCATCCAAGGAGCAGTATGTCACCGGCACCGGCGTCGTCCTGGGGACTCCCGTGTATCTGGCTCCCGAACGCATCACCGATCCACAGACAATCGACCTGCGCTCCGATATCTACTCCTTCGGGGCAGTGGGCTATTACCTGCTGACCGGCCGATTCGTCTACGAAGGCGCTAACGTTCAGACGGTTCTCCAACAGATCCTCAGCGAAAGTCCGCCGCGTCCATCTGAAGTCGTCAGCAGCGAGATTCCCAACGACCTGGATGAACTCATCGTCCGCTGCCTCGCGAGAGATCCGACAGACAGGCCTGACACGATGCAGGAGATTGTATCCACCGTTGTCGAGTTCCAGTCGAGGACCTGAACCCGTCGAGGCAGCCGTATCTGGAAGTGAATCCGACCGCTAGGGCGCTGTACACCAATAAGTAGCCGACTTCTGTTCCCTCTCCCCTGCCTCGCGCAGCGAGAACAGCAGGGTGAGGGGGTGGATATCGGCAACTTATTGTTGGACGACTCCTAGGTCCATTTTCTGTCCCAGTCCGATGTGCGGGTACGTTGAGCGGCAGAAAAATGGCGTAGCTTCAAGCGCGTGAGCCTCAGATTCTTCCCTTCCTTTTTTTTCCGCGGACTTCCTGGCCGATCGTCGCGTTGACTATTGGGCCGGGACGAGCAAGCAGGCCGCTCGCCAAATATCGGTCCGCCGCGCAACTTCACAGATCTGCATCATGTTGCGGCGGGCCGGTATTGGCCCGTCAGGAAGAGAGGGCGGTCGATGGACATCAACCTCTGCTGGACTACCCGACGGCATTTACCTGGGATCGCTTCGATCGAGCAGCAAGTCTTCGGCTATCCTTGGTCCGAGCTGGAGTTTACCGATTTTCTCAAACACAAAGGAGCGGTTGGTCTGTCCGCCGAGCTGCCGACTGACAACCTGCTCGTCGGCTACATCATGTACTTGCTCGACAGCGACGCCTATACGATCGTCAACCTGGCGGTACACCCCGGCTATCACTGTTTGGGAATCGGTTCGGCAATGGTCCGCTGGTTAATCGGCCGGCTGTCGTCAAATCGGCGCCACACGATCTCCATTTACGTGCGAGAACGAAACCTGGGCGCTCAGCTATTCCTAAAGAAGTGCGGCTTTCAGGCCACCTCTATCCACCACAGCTTTTTTCGGCACGAAGACCAGCCGGAAGGACGATCCCAGGTTGAAGACGCCTACTTGATGGAATTCCGGCACCAGCCGGCCACAGCCGCAGCGCGATTGGCTGCGGCCGCCAAGTCGTGGTTCAACAGCCGCTCCGCCGCCCCTCGTGAATCGACATCGCCGAACAGGCGGCGGAAGGAGCTGCCTTAACCCGGATTATTCATGAAGATCGTCGTTTTTCAACAGGCAGCTAAGCCCGCCTCTGGTGATCACTTTCTGAGAGCTCACGCCGCAACCAGGCTCGAATCATTGTCCATTCGGCCTCGACTGTGCGTTTCGAAACTCC
>CBDCWT010000014.1:0-13754 GCA_965223305.1 Pirellulaceae bacterium
GATTTGCTAGTTCTGGCATACGATTGGATTCGAGGGTAAAGGCAGCGCGATCGAGCAGGAATGAGGCTGTTCCTGAGCCGCGGTTCTCGCTGGCTAGGAGCTGCCGAGCTGCCGCGAGGAACTCCTCGCCAGCACCCGGCTCGCCCTGCATCGCTGCGACGAATTTTGAGAGATGCCGACCGCGGCGAGATCAGCCTCCTCATAGAGCATCTTGACGCTGGCCGCAATCTGCGGATCCTGGACGTTTGCAAAAGCGGCGGCTGTGTCGTGATAGACCTGCTGGGCTTCCGTCGGGAATTCCCGTTGGTCCAGTACCGCCGCGATCCGCCTGCCCAACTGCAATAGCTGAGGGTTCTTCTCCGGGCCGTCTAGCTCCGCGCGAAAGCGAGTCAAGATTGGCTGCGGATCATCACTCTGGCCACTTGCGAAGAGAGCCAGACGGAATTGCAAACCCGAGTCACGGCCCAGCTCGGCCAACCTAGCGTGACCCATTCCAGGTAGTTCGTCGCAGAACTTCAGCAGGGAATCCGCCGCATCATCCACGCCGACTTGCAGCAGCGTCGCCAACGCGGTGATTTTGGCTCGAGCGGCGTCGATCAACGCCTGCTCCGGGGCTGGCGAGCCGAGCAGCTGCTCGGCCACCGCGATGATCTGCCGTTGAGTCTGTTGGAGATCGAGAATCGCCGCTTCGCGGCTGGCGCCGACTGGCTCTCGCGTTTGCAGTTCGGAGATGAACGCGAGCAACTCTTGAGGGCTGTCTCCAGCGGGGGCGCTGGGATTGACAGTCGGTGGCGGCTGCGAGGACGGTCGTTGCGGAGCTGCTTGCTGCCGCTGCTGCTGCTGACTCACCGGTGATGAAGTGAGCGAGCTGCGGCCCGGGGATGTTGGGCGATCCAGCTGTTCGCGCGGCGCGGACCTGCTCGGCTGAGTATCGGTTGCTGCCGAGTTATCATCGACTTGGTAGTTACTGGTCTGAGACGTCACAGGGGTTTCGTCTGAGCCGCACCCGGCAGCCAGGAGTGCCAGCATGGCGACGGCGACCGTCTTCATCCACAGATGGTACGGCCAGACAGGTCGGTATCCGCTGATCATGGGGGTTTCCTTGCGTGAGGTTGGAAGATACCGAATTGTAGGCGAATCGGACCCTATCAGCACCCCCGATATCGGGTCTGTCGTACAACGCGGCGTGACACTTCGCAATCGCGGGAGGATCTGCTAGCAGATGTCGCCGCTCGCCCGATCGTAGCCGAACTCGCCAGAGTTTGGCGGACTGCCAGTTCGTCTGAATTCTGTAGCCGAACTCACCAGAGTTTGGCCGCGTCTTGATGTTGCGCTTTTAGCTGTCGGGAGGTTACAAGATGTCGAATTCGTCGCGTTTTTCGGAACCCGAAGCGTCAGCGAGGGGAAGTTGGTGTACCAATGCAAGTCAGTCCCTCGCTTACGCTTCGGGTTCCGATTGCGAAAGCGCAACATCAAAACTTACGCTTCGCGCTTCCGATTGAGCCAAAGGCGCAACTTCAAAGTTACCGCGTTGGGTTTCGCGCCGGTCAGTCTGGGAGTTTGTCCCCGGGGACTTCGGATGCCGGAACGGCATGCTTCGCGAACTCGTCGCTCCCTGCAGGCGGGCCGAGCAACTCGTTGAGCTGCCGTGCCAGATCCGGTCCGTCGGCATTGATCGACAGAACGGTCCCGTCGCGATCGACCAAGATAGCTGCCGGAATTCCCATGATCCCGTAATGGGTGGCCATCGGATGCTGCCATCCAGCATCGTCCTCGAAGAGAGTAACCCAAGGCAGTTCGGCGTCCTTAACGAAACTCTCCAGCCTAGCGCGGTCCGTATCTAGGCTGATGCCGACCACATCGAAGCCGCGGTCGCGATAGGCTTCAAAATACTGCTTTACCTTCGGCAGCTCGCGCACACAGGGTCGACACCATGTTGCCCAAAAGTCAACGAGCACCACCTTGCCCCGATAGTCTTTCCAGTCGAAGTCGGTGCCGTTGATCGCCGTACCAGCGAGCTCCATTTCCTTTCCAGGTAGCCGGAGACGCCGCGCGACGCCGCGCATCTTGGCGCCGTAGTCCGCTAGGAACTCGTCGTCCTGATCGGAAAAGAAATCGCCAAACTCGTCGTACCCCTCACTTGCTAAGTCGGTGTTTCCCAATCGCTCAAGAGCGCGAACCGCCGCCAGCGCCAACGCGAGCTCCCTTCGTGAAACGCGCTGCGCCGAGGTCACAAAATCTTTCAGCTCTCCGTAGACCTTCTTTTGCTCGGGTCGCCCGGCCAGAGGCAGCTCTTGGACCCGCCGGCTAAGCAGAATCTCCTGCGCAGTACGGGCCGCTTTCGATTGCCGGCTCTTGTCGAGTTCGAGAATCCTCTTGGCTGCGAGCTGCAGCGCGACCGGAAGACGCTTCCGCCGCTCCGAAAACTCGGCTGCGGTTGTAGGCCGATAACTGACGAGGCGGTCGATGAAAGCGACCAGCTGTTCAAGGTCACCAGCTGGGACCGCATAGCGGTCCTCCTGAGGCGACGTCTCGTTCGAGGCCTCTTTCTTTTTCTCGCCTGCTACCTCGTTGCCGCGGGGTTCTGCCGCGCAAGTCGGCAATCCACCGGTATCGAGAAATGACAACACGACAAATAGGAGGCAGAGTCTGGCGACCATTGACGATCCTTTGGGGGGAGACTACGCGGCCGTTAGGTGGGAAGATGTTGTTGGGTGGGTGGATTGGGGCTGGTCGTGCCCCACGTCTAAATTACCGCACCTGTACCCCCGGCACAAGTTAGTCCGCAGCTCCAAAACCCCCACAAAACGGGAGAGCGGGGGGATCGGGGGCCGCCTACGAGGTCTGTTTTCCGGGTTTCAGAGCCAAGTTGGTCTCGCCCAAAAAGTGTGAGCGAGGGACCAACTTGCGTTGGTCCACCAACTCCCCCTCGCTGACGCTTCGGGTTACGAAAGCCCGGCGAATCGCCAGCCTGGCCCCGCCAAACCGCGAAAGCGCAACATCAAACTCGAAGCTAGGCGTGCGCGGATCGCAGTGAGTTCGGCAGCTGCCTATCGGAATCATGGATCCTGCGGGACACCGTGAAACGAAGCAATCACGTCCCAAGCCTCTTGGGGCGTCTCTGCGTAATGGATCAGTTCAAGGTGCTCGTCGCGAATCGTGCCTTCGTCCGCCAAGAACTGGAAGTCCACCACGCGATCCCAATACTCCTTTCCATAGAGGATGATCGGAATCTCCTGCATCCGCCTCGTTTGCCGCAACGTCAGTGCATCGAACAGCTCGTCGAGAGTGCCGAAGCCACCGGGAAAGACGACGAGCGCCTTAGCTCGAAAGAGGAAGTGCATTTTTCGCAGCGCAAAATAATGAAACTGAAAGCAGAGTTCCGGGCTGATGTACTGGTTGGGTGCCTGCTCCTCCGGCAGCGTGATGTTCAAGCCGATCGACTTGGCACCCACCTCATAAGCTCCCCGGTTGGCTGCTTCCATGATGCCTGGACCTCCCCCTGTGACAATCACAAAGTCACACTTGCCATCCAGCTGGCAGGTGGAGGAGACCAAACGGCTGAATTCCCGCGCCGCGTCATAGTATTTAGCCTTGGCCATCACTCGCTCGGCCCGCTGTACGGCGCGCTCTCTCGTGGGGTCGCCGGGCGCTTGGGCAAGCGCAGAACGAGCTCGTTCCAAGCGTTCCTCCGCCTCGCGTTGTTCGACAATTTGAGTGCCGCCAAAGGCCACGATTGTTGAATGAACTCCTTGCTCGGCTAAGATCGTCTCGGGCTTGAGCAGCTCGAGTTGAAGCCGAACGGGCCGCAGTTCTTCACGAGCTAGGAACTCGGTATCGAGCTCCGCAAGACGATAGCTGCTGGAACTCAGGATGGCACGCGTCCTTGCGTCTGCGTCGGCGGGTGTGGACATATTTTGGTTTCCTTTCGACTCTTCAAGGAGCTCAGCGGTTGAGGAGGAAACGGTCGTGGTAACTGGCAGCGAGAACCAAGCAACGAGCGCGGTGGCCAGGAACGCTAGGGAGTAGGCTGCAATTGTCGCTTGGCTTCCTAGCCAAGGAGCTGCGTCGTCGAGGAATCTCCAGAACACAATGTATCCGACCGCGGCCAGCGCGAGATGTCCCACCCAAGGAAAACGGCCAACCGTTGTTCCTTGGTGACTGGCGCGCAACGTCAAGCATTTAACGACTTGGGCGATCACAACCGTGCAGGCCGCCGGCTGCCATCCCAGGAACAGGCCCACCAAAGCGGCAGCGACAATTTCCGGCCACACCTGCTGGCCGAATTCCCGGTGTCGCCAGACGGCGACTCGCGCGATCGCTAGTGAAGCCCCCACCGACGCGCCGACCAGACCGTCGAGCACCGCGATCCACCGTTCGCCCAGCTGGACGGGTGCCGCAAACGCCACGGGGCGTAACTGGGGGGCGAACAGCGGCGCCAGGAAGCCAACCACCAACGCGGGATAGAAAAGCCGTGCCGGCACCGGCCGGCGGTCGTATCGGATCAGCGTCATGCAGATCAACGTGCAGAGCAACAGCAAGTGGTAGGCGTACATCAACCACAGCGATTCCATCGAGTGCAATCGCAGGGGGGGGACGATCAACACCTCCGGCAAGTGTCTTCCCAACGTCGTCGGGCCCAGGAACGCCAATGTCACGAACAGCACAGCAACCGTCGCTTCGACCAGCGGGTACCTCGCAGAAATGGGAACCGCGCAGTTTCGGCAGCGCGCCCTCAGCCAGAGCCAGCTGAGGATGGGTACATTGTCGAACCAGCGAATCGCTTGACCGCAGCCCGGACATCGCGAACGGGGTGTCACAACGCTCCTGCCAGCAGGTAGCCGGAAGATAACGACGTTCATAAAGCTGCCGACATTGGCACCGAAGCACCACAACCAGACGGCGATCAGCAGGTTGCCGTACCAGGGAAGTTCGGCGTAGCCGAGTCCCGCTAGGAGTAGCGGCAGATCGTCGAGCGGCAGCCGGAAGTCCATCGGTGCGAAGTCCTAGGCGTTGTCGCAAAGAGGGATCGAGCGGAAAGTAGCGGCGTGCACCCGTCGTGCCTCTTATACCTAACCCGAATTATTCATGAGCGATCTGCTGCGAGGTCGTAAGTCCATCCGTGGCTTCGTCATGCTTCACAATTCTCCCTCAACGTATTGCTTCTAATACGCCTGCGGAAGAATTGCTCGCCTTCCTTGCCACGAACGTACTTACAACCTCTCGCGACGATCTTCATGAATAATCCGGGCTAACCGTAGTAGGCATGCTATCGTCGTACGCCAGTGTTGAAGGTGGGCTTGACGGTTACGGGGCACGAAGTGTGTGTACTACTTTACAGATACTTGGCCAGCGGCCCGCCCCGCGCCGCCAGGGCGTCGACGCGGGCGTTCACTCCCGGATCCTCGACCAGCGGAGGCGCGTGATGTGGCTTGATGCGGGCGTCAATCACCAAAGCACCGCGACAGCCCCAGTGCTTGTTATGTACGAACGAACCGACGCCATAGACATCGGCTGCCGGGTTGCTACGGGTAAATACAACCCAGAGGAAGTTATCGAGTGTGCGTGCCGTGAATTCACTATCATCGACGATGACGATTAGCGGGACTTGATTGATCGAATCGGTTTCCGAGTAACCGGAGCAAAACCTCTCAACAGCAGCATCAGCACCGTCGTCACCAGTTGAACAAGCCGGCCCGGCCACCGCCACGACGCCAGGCAGGCAGCAACGAGGATCAGAAAACCCCGCAGGCAGTCGAGTGCCCGCCGGCAGTTCGGTCGGCAGCTCGCGACGTGGTGGACCACACGCGGCAACAACTAGTTTGGAACCCTGGTTGAGGCTGCTGCCGGAGTAGTCCAGTGTGTCGATCGAACCACAGGTATGAAAATGGAGATCACGGCACCAGTCGCCACGCGCGAGGACGTGCTGAAAAAAAGCCGCCACGTCGTCGACACGCAATTCTCGATCGTCGTCGTGGTTGGCAATCCAGAGGTACTTGGCCAACGACATCTGGCCGTGTCCCAGGATCGCGTTGGCTTGAGTGAGCAGTTCGGCGGGCTGCCCAGAATCCCGATACGGTGTATATCGCTCACTACCCAGTGCTAACATCAGCGGATGGACACCTGCCGCGTCGACAGCATGTACCGCGTGCACGCCGGGAATCGCATCGGGAACCACAGGGGCGGTCAGTTCGTGAATCAAGGTTCCAAACACCGTATCTTCCTGAGGCGGGCGGCCGACGACTGTGAATGGCCACACGGCACCGGGCCGATGGTAGACGTGTTCAACTCGGAGGACAGGGAAGTCGTGGACCAGACTGTAGTACCCGAGATGGTCCCCGAAGGGACCCTCGGGAAGCAGCCTGCCGTCAATGACGGTTCCGCAAATACAGAAATCCGCGTCCGCGTAGATCGGCAACGGTTGCCCCGAGGTGATCATCCGTATCCGCTGCCCCGCCATAGCACCAGCGAAGGTCAACTCTGACATTCCCTCCGGTAACGGCATGACGGCCGCTAAGCTCATAGCAGGCGTACCGCCGACGAAGACGTTAACTCGAAGTGGCTGGCCCTGGCGGATCGCGGCCGCCTGATGCACGCCAATCCCCCGATGAATCTGGTAGTGAAGTCCGACCTCGCGGTTCAGCTGGTATTCGCCACCAGTTAGCTGGATGCGGTACATGCCCAAGTTGGAGTGCATCAGGCCGGGCCGCTCGACGTTCTCGGTGTATACCTGCGGCAACGTTATGAAGGCCCCTCCGTCGTCAGGCCAGGACTGCAGCAAAGGCAGCTGATCGATGGTGGTTTCCGCTGAAAGGACTGGTCCCGTACTGCAGCGACGCGGCCACATGCTGAGCGCGGCAAAGGGGGTCGACCAGAACCGCTGTGGCCGCCGCACGACCTCGGCCGGGTCGATTTTGGCCTGGATGAGACGCTGGACAGAGTCCAGCGAATCGCGAAAAACAAAGCGAGCTCGCTCGATGGTTCCGAACAGGTTCGAGACCATCGGGAACCGGGACCCCTTGACGTTGCCATAGTAGATTGCCGGTCCACCGGAGCGATAGACGCGGCGGTGGATTTCAGCCGCTTCTAGAAAGGGATCGACCTCGTCGTCGATTCGCACGAGCTGACCGTGATGTTCCAGGTCGTCGATGCATTGCTGGAGGTTGCGGTATCGCACAGTAGGCTTCCGGAAAGCAAAGGGTATTTAACCTGCGGACGATAGACTCTAGACTTTCCACTTTCCGTACTCGATATCAAGGACCTGAAATGGAGCCGCTGACAACCAGCGAGAAAATCGCCAGCGTGCGGGCCAGTGCGGTGGTCGTCGGACACTTCGAGGGTGATTCGTTGTCGGCGCCAGCCGCCGAGTTGGATGAGGCTTTGGGTGGGACACTGACTCGGCTGTGCGAGGCCGAGGAAATCAGCGGCAAGTTGGGGGATATCACCACCCTACTAGCGCCCGCCGGCATTTCCGCCGAGCGAGTTCTCATAGCGGGTCTGGGGCCCCCGGACCGGTTTGACCGGGCAGCCGCGTTTCGATCCGCAGCAGCAGCTTCCAAACAGCTGGCTGGTAAGGAGCGGGAAAAAATTGTGTTTTTCCCCAGAAGTGACGTCGCTGCCGACTTGGTCGAAGCCGGAGTGGCTGGTGCAGTCGTCGGCTCTCAAGGACAGGACCTGTACCGAGCGGAGAAGAACCTGCATCCTGTCCGCGAGCTGCTCTGGGCCACCCCACAAGATGCCGCCGTTGCGGCCGGTGGAATTATCGCGGCCGGCGTGAATCTGACCAGGCGGCTGGTTAACGAGCCCGCCAACGAGATTTATCCGGAGAGCTTCGCTGCCCGCGCAGAGGAGGTGGCTCAGAACTGCGCGATGGAAGTCGAGATCTGGGACGAATCTCGACTGACACAGGAGCGCTGCGGCTCTTTGCTGGGAGTCGCTCGGGGGTCCAGTCGCCCTCCGCGGCTAGCGATTCTGACCTACTCCGGCGCGGCTGACGGTGCTCAACCACTGGGCCTTGTCGGCAAAGGAGTCACTTTTGACTCGGGCGGTCTGTCGCTCAAGCCGAGCGACGGAATGAAAGCGATGA
The DNA here is from genome assembly GCA_965223305.1 of Pirellulaceae bacterium. Classification (GTDB taxonomy): domain Bacteria; phylum Planctomycetota; class Planctomycetia; order Pirellulales; family Pirellulaceae; genus CBDCWT01. The sequence continues at coordinate 8,087 of CBDCWT010000014.1, forward strand.
AATGCGATATGGCGGGCGCTGCAACGGTCCTGGGCGCCATGCAGGCTATCGCCCAACTCGAACTGCCGATAAATGTCATCGGCTTGATGGGCCTGGTGGAGAACATGGTCAGCGGCGACTCGTACAAGTTGGGAGACGTGTTGACCGCACGCAGCGGCAAGACAATCGAAGTCTTGAACACTGACGCAGAAGGAAGGCTCGTACTTGCCGATGTGCTTGATGTAGCAGTCGAACGTGGTGCGACTCGGCTCGTCGATCTCGCAACGTTGACCGGCGCATGCGTCGTGGCGCTGGGGACGGAAGTGGCTGGCGTTATGACCAATACTCAGAGCTGGTGCGACCAAGTGCTGAAGGCCGCGGAGGTCACCGGCGAACTCGCTTGGCAGCTACCGATGTTTGCCCACTTCGGCCAGCAGATTGAGAGCAAGGTCGCCGATATTAAGAACATTGGCGAGGGGCGCTGGGGCGGAGCGGTGACCGCTGCCAAGTTCCTCGAGGCGTTCGTGAAGCAGACCCCGTGGGTCCATCTCGACATCGCCGGTCCCTCCTTCCAGGAGAACGAGGAGAGCTGGCGTGACGCGGGCGCCAGTGGGGCGTTCGTCCGCACCTTGGTCGAGTTGGCGCGGAGGTTAGCCACCTAAGAGGTGTCGCACAAGTTTTGAAGTTGCGTTTTTCGCTGTCTGGCAGGGACAAGATGTCGAATTCGTCGCGTTTTTCGGAACCCGAAGCGTTAGCGAGGGGAGTTGATGTACCAGCGCAAGTTATTCCCTCGCTTACGCTTCGGGTTTCGATTGAGCCAAGCGCGCAACTTCAAAGCGGGCAGGCCGGGCCGCCAACTGTCCGCGCAGCGAGCCCAAACATCCAACATCGAATGAGGATCTCTAGCCAAAGTGAAGATTGTCCCCTTTCTTGCTGAGTTTTGAATGCGAGCAAGCAGCGGCTATCCAGTGCCAACTGCCCGCGCAGCGGGCCAACTGTTAACTCCCGCACAGCGGGCCACTACCCGCGCGGCGGGCTGACAAATTGGACGAACACCACTACTTCTGGTACTTGGCGATCGTCCCCATGCTGGGGATCGCCGCGCAGTGGCTGGCTTGGCGTTTACGGCTTCCGTCGATTCTGGTGCTGTTGGCATTCGGAGTTCTGTTGGGCCAATACTCAAATCCAGACAAACTGCTCAACGAGCTAGTGGAGGGGCATGCGCAAGACAACGGGGCACTGGCGTCGCGGCTGTTGTTCCCTTTCGTTTCGCTCTCGGTCGCGGTAATCCTCTTCGAAGGTGGCTTATCGCTGCGGCTGCATGAGCTCAAGACTGCCGGACGCGGCATTTTCCGTCTGGTTACGTTAGCCGCCATCGTGACTTGGCTGCTGACTGGCCTGGCTGCTTGTTGGCTATTCGAATTCGAGGTCGGGATGGCAGCCTTGCTAGGCGCCATCTTGGTTGTCACGGGCCCCACGGTCGTTGCCCCTCTGCTGCGCCATATTCGCCCCGTTCCTAAGGTGGCGTCGTTGGTTAAGTGGGAGGGGATCGTGATCGATCCTATTGGGGCCGTCTTGGCGGTTGTCGTGTTCGAGGGATTTCTGCTGCTGGATGACCACGCTTCGCTAGTCGAAGTGGCTGCGCCGCTGTTTCGCACGGCCGTGGTGGGTGTGCTGCTCGGCATGGGCACTGGGTTGTTAATGGTGCATTTGGTCATGCGCTATTGGATTCCGGACTTCTTGCACGGTGTCTTCTTCTTGACCGTCGCCCTGACCGTGTTCGCTGCCTCCAACACGCTGCAAGAAGAGGCTGGGTTGGTCACCGTCACCGTGTTGGGCATCTTCTTGGCGAACCAACGTACCGTCAGCATCCATCACATTGTTGAGTTCAAGGAGCACTTAGGCGTCTTCTTGATTTCTTGCTTGTTCATCGTCCTTGGTTCGCGGTTGGATCCACGGAGCCTGGTCGACTTGGGGTGGAATGGCGTGATTTTCGTGGTCGTGTTAATTGTGGTCGTGCGTCCGATCTCGGTGTTTGTCGCCACGATGTTCACCAAACTATCTCTAGCCGAGCGCACGTTCCTGGCCTTCCTTGCGCCGCGTGGTATTGTCGCAGCCGCGGTGACGTCTGTGCTGGCGCTCAAGATTGCCTCAGATCCAGCGTTGGCTCGGTTGAGTGTGCAAGCCGAGCAGTTGATGCCGATCACTTTTCTGGTGATTGTGGGCACGGTGGCTTTCTACGGGATTTTCGCAGCCCCTCTGGCCAAACGGTTGGGTCTCTCAGACACCAATCCCCAGGGCATTCTGTTTGCCGGGGCTGACGAACCGGTCACCGCGATCGCGGAGGCACTGCATACGGAAGAAATCCAGGTACTGTTGGTCGACACGAACTATGCGAACGTGGCCGCGGCCAAGATGGCGGGACTGCCTGCCGAGTGTATTAGTGTGTTGCAGGAGCACGTGCGCGAGCAAGTTGATCTGGGTGGAATCGGTCGGCTGCTGGCGATGACGGCGAATGACGAGGTCAACTCGATGGCGGTCCGCGAGTATACGCATGACTTTGGCCGCGCGAACGTCTATCAGCTGACCCCGTGGGACGAGCAAGCGGGCCAGCGCACCTCGCTGGCGGAACATCTCCGTGGCAGGCTGCTATTCAGCAAGCAACTGCATTTCGAAGAATTGATCGGCCGCATTCAGCAGGGCGCCGTCGTCAAAAAAACCCGGCTTACAGACGAGTACGGATTCGAGGACTTTTTGGAACGCTATGGCGAGTCAGCCAGCGTCCTATTCGTGCTAGATAAGTCCAAATCGCTTAAGATCCAATCTGCCGACGAGCCACTCAGCCCTAAGCCCGGCGACTTGCTGATCGCCCTGGTGGACGCGGAAGCTGCTACAGTGTAGGGAAGAGCGAGCAGGACCGCGGCGAGGCGTTTGGCGACGGAATCAAGACCAGGTACTTCCTCTAGCGCGAGTCGCCTGGGAGACATCAGCAACAAAATGCTCAGCGACCTGATACATCCGATTCACTTCTTCGTAGCGGTGGGCCCGCTAGCGGTCTACCTGCTAGTGTTGGGAATGATCAATCTGTCGTCGCGACCATTTGTTACCACGGGTGCTCGGGATGCTGCAGCATTGGGAGTCGGAATCGGTGGGTTTGTCATCATCGGCCCGGTGTACCTCCTGATACCGACTTCGACGATGTTCTTCTTTGGCACTTTCGTCTGGTTGATGCTGTTGGCACTCTATACGCTGTTGATGGCTCTGTTCGTGCTGCTGCTCCGTCCGCGACTCGTGATTTACAATCTCCCGGCGGATCGCGTCCGACCGATGCTGGCGAACCTGGTAGACCAGTTGGACGATCAAGCTCGCTGGGCGGGTGGCTGCCTCGTTCTGCCAAAGCTAGGTGTTCAGCTACATGTCGAATCGGCGCCGGCGATGCGGACCGTTCAGCTGATTGCCGTGGGCGGAGAACAGAGTTATGAAGGGTGGCAACGTCTGCATCGCGCACTCGTTGAGGCACTACGAGAAACACAGGGGGTGCGCAATCCGATTGGGTTCAGTCTGCTTTTTTGCGGGGTCGTCGCTGTGGGGCTCGTGACCTTCTGGTTCGCTCAAGATCCGGAAACGGTGGCCCAAACCGTCCAAGAAATGCTAGGATTTACCCCAGACCAGGGACTGGAGTAACTAAGGAATTAGGGGATTCACATGGACATCGCCCGGAATACAATTTTTCTCCTCGTCACTGTCTGTTGCAGCACCAGCTACGGGCAGGTTGTCCAACTGCCTACTTTTCAACAGTTTTCGATCGGCACCGCCGTTGTCATTCCCGACCGTGGCGCCGCGTATCTGGGCGGCGTGAACCGTGCCCGCTATGGCAGCGTCACGCATGGAGTGCCACTTTTCGGCAGTCTGCCGGGCGCGGGGCGTTTGGGTCGCAATCGTGCGATACACTCCGAGTTGAGTGGCGCTCATGCCTTCGCCACGGCTACGATCCACGACTTTGAAGCAATGGACCGGGCGCTATTGGCGGGCAAGCCAAAAGCTGTCCGGCGAACCGAAGATCCTCGCATCGCAAAGAAAGCTGCGTTTCTCGCGCGGCACATCGGCCGGCGAACTCCGGCAAAGGGGGATCGCACGGCGAGGCGATGGCGCGAACGCTCGCCAAATGACTCTGTTCCAAAGCGTTAGCCCGGATTATTCATGAAGATCGTGGCGAGAGGTTGTAAGTACGTTCGTGGCAAGGAAGGCGAGCAATTCTTCCGCAGGCGTATTGAAGCAATACGTCGAGGGAGAATTGTGAAGCATGACGAAGCCACGGATGGACTTACGACCTCGCAGCAGATCGCTCATGAATAATTCGGGTTAGCCCTGAAGTTGCCCGCGCACCGATCGTAACGTGAAGCGTGAGCGAGGGATTGACTTGCGTCGGTACGTTAACTCCCCCTCGCTCACGCTTTTTGATGTTGCGTGTTTGGCCTCCATCGGAAGCGCGAAGCGTCAGTTTTGAAGTTGCGCTCTTGGCTCAATCGGAAGCGCGAAGCGTAAGCGAGGGATTGACTTGCGTCGGTACTCCCCCTCGCTCACGCTTCGGGTTACGAAAAACCGGCAAGAACGCCAGACTACACGCGCCAAACAGCGAAAATCGCAACTTCAGAACTTACGCCTCGGGCTTACGAAAAGCGTGGCAAACTTGACATCTCGAGTACACAAGGCTGAGAACAGCTTCAACGAGAGGAAGCGATGACACAGATGAAGCGTAGGACTCTCTTGGCTACCGGCGGCACAGCGTTGGCCACGTCGCTTGTACAAGCGGCACCCGCAGCAGAGCCGCGGGACCAAGAACCGTTCGGGTTTTGCCTAAACACCAGTACGCTCCGTGGCCAGGAGCTCAGTCTCCCAGAGCAGATTCAAGTCGCGGCTAGCGCGGGATATCGGGGAATCGAACCGTGGATTCGAGAGATCCGCCAATATCTTGAGGCTGGTGGTACGACGAAAGACCTGCGCCAACGGCTGTCCGATGCCGGATTGACGGTGGAGAGCGCCATTGGCTTCGCCAACTGGATTGTCGACGACCAGCAGCAGCGGGCCAAGGGCCTGGAAACCGCCAGACGGGATATGGACCTGATCCGGCAGCTGGGGGGCCGCCGCATCGCAGCACCGCCGGCTGGCGCCACGAACCAGACGGGCCTAGATCTGTTCCAAGCCGCCGATCGCTACCGGGCTCTGCTCGACTTGGGAGAGCGTATGGAAGTCGTGCCGCAGTTGGAGCTGTGGGGTTTCTCCAAGTCGCTGAGCCGGCTCGGCGAACTACTTTTCGTGTCCAGCGAAAGTGGCCACCCAGCCGCCTGCTTGCTGCCGGACGTCTATCACATCTACAAAGGTGGTTCGGACTTCTCCGGATTACGGCTAATCAACGGCGCTGCGATCCACGTCTTTCATATGAACGACTACCCAGCAGACCCGCCACGGTCGACGATCCGTGACGAGCATCGCGTCTATCCCGGCCACGGCATCGCACCACTCGCTTCGATCTTGCGCACACTATATGACGGCGGTTTCCGCGGTGCGCTGTCGCTCGAGCTGTTCAATCGGGACTACTGGAAACAAGACCCCCTCGAGGTGGCGCGAACTGGGTTAGCGAGCATGCGAACCAGCGTACAGGCCGCATTGGCGGAGATCTGATCGGCGT
>CBDCWT010000015.1:0-52478 GCA_965223305.1 Pirellulaceae bacterium
TTCCTGCGGGAAGTGAATCGCGCTTTGGCTTCACCTGTGAGGCTCTGGAACAGTGCCGCAAGCTGCTCCCTTCATGCGGGTTGAATGTCATTGGGTTCCACGTCTTCGCTGGTTCGCAGGTGCTTGACGCAGACAAGCTTAACGAGCACTTGAGGCGGGCGATGGAGCTGTGCCTGCGAGCTGCCGACACGTTGAAAATTGAGCTATCGCTGGTCAATTTGGGCGGCGGTTTTGGAGTCCCTTACGGGCCGGCCGATGAAGAACTTGACCTCGGCAGAGTCGGCGACGAACTCGGACGCCTGGTGGGTCAAGTGGCCCCCGCCCGGCTCGTGCTCGAACTAGGGCGTTACTTGGTTGCCGAGGCGGGCTGGTATCTGACCTCGGTTGTCGGCCATCAGACGTTTCAGGGCCGCCCGGCGGTGGTGGTCGATGGCGGTGTCCACCAGCGCGCGGATCTCTGCGGTCTTTGCCTCCGTTCGAATCAGGATCCGCCGGTGGTGCTCGATACCGACTCCGTATCGCTCATGCCTACGGACGTTTTGGGTTGCCTCAGCCTGCCGGACGACGTGATGCTCGAAGCAGCTCCCTTGCCCGAGCTGGTGGCCGGTGATGTGCTGGCGTTTTCCCGGGCGGGTGCTTACGGCATGTGGTCGTCGCCCGCGCTGTTTCATGGTAGCCCGCTGCCCGCAGAAGTCGCGTTTGAGGGGCCGACCATCCAGTTGATGAGGGCAAGAAAACCCGCAGAGAGCATCTTGGAGGACCAGTTGCATTTAGTTCTTGAAAGGAACTGCTAGGGTCGGTCCCAAACCTAGAGAAACAGCCGTCAAAGACCTTCCTCTCCCGCTGGCGAGGAGGTTAGGGTGTCTTCCGGTATCACTCCATTCGAACAGCTTGCGCACCACACCATGAAGATCCGACTCAACAGCCTTAGCTGTGTTCTGACGCTCATATTCACCGGCCTCGGATTAGCGGCCGAGCCCCAGGAGTTGACAAACTCGATCGGGATGAAGTTTGCCCACATTCCTGCAGGTACTTTTACGATGGGTTCATCGCGTCGCGAAGCGGAGCGCGACGGCAAGGAGGAACGGCATCCAGTGACCATCACCCAGCCGTTCTATATCGGCGCCTACGAAGTAACCCAAGCTCAGTACACGGCAGTGATGGAAGGAGTACAAGATGCAAGTAATCGGTCGACCTTTCGAGGTGCCGACCGTCCGGTGGAGAACGTCGAGTGGAAGCGTGCCAAGCAGTTTTGTGAACGTCTGACGGCACGTGCCGACGAGGTGGCGGCCGGCCGCAAGTACCGATTGCCGACAGAGGCGGAGTGGGAGTACGCCTGTCGGTCAGGAACTTCGACAGCATTCCATTTCGGTGACTCGTTGTCAGCTGACGAGGCCAATTTCAATGGCAGCTATCCGGCCGGTGCCGCTGCCGCCGGGCCCTATCTCCGCTGCACGCAAGAGGTTGGCTCTTATCAGCCCAACGCCTTCGGACTGTTCGACATGCATGGAAATGTCGCGGAGTGGTGTGCAGATTGGTACGATCCGGACTACTACCAAGACAGCCCGGAGGAAGATCCGCTTGGGCCGCCTTTCGGAGTCGTGGCGACCGGGTTCACGAACAACGGCAATGAGAACTTTTTCGTGGTCGTCCGAGGCGGCTGCTGGGTAGACGATGGCCGAGCCTGCCGTTCGGCCTATCGATTCCGCGCTATGCCGAACACCCAATACCGGTTGATCGGATTCCGCGTTGTTTGTACTGTGCAATCGGATTGAAGAGGACTGTATGCAGATGAAAGTCGTTGCTATTTCTGGATCGATCGGTACGGCGGTGTTGCTGATCGCCGGATGCGCGCCGGACTCGGCCATTGATCCGCCTGCCCCGGCCGAGCCGTCCGGGGCCTCAGAGAGTATTACTTTCCATGTCGCGGGTATGAACCAGCGGCTGCAGATCTTGTGAGGTGACTGACCGAACAAGGTCAAACAAGCTCTGGTAGAGCTTGACGGTGTCGAGTCGGTCGAAGACGAGTGGGAACGCGAGTTGGAGTCGGATGAAGATTTGGATTTGCTGTTCGTAGTTTTCGATCCACAACAAGTCACGGTCGCTAGGATGCTCGACGTAGTAGAACAACAGGGACTACGGGCGACCACACAGGAATAGCTGAGCGCCGAAGTAACTGTCACACTCTTTTTCGCAAGTGCCTACGAAATCATGTCGGAAGAAAACCTGCACGAAACTCCTGCGGCTGACTGCTGAGCGCCGAAGCAAGCTAAGTCGCCGTGTGCGATGGATGAGCAGCCCGCAGCTAGAGAAGAGGCGACGGCCGGTGCCGAACGATTCGCCAATCTTGGGGCGCTGGTTTCCGCCTTCATTGGTTCAAGCTGATGCTGGTTGCCGCCATTGCTGATTCTAGGCGGCGTCTCCGGTGCGGGGATGACAAGTTTTATGGAGGAATACCGTCCGTTCTTTGTTGCGGTGACCTTCGGACTGCTGGGCCTGGCGTTTTATCTGACTTACCGTCCGGGCCGAACAGCAGGTGGTGGCAGGGTGGCGATGTTCAACAAGATCATGCTTTGGTCCGTAGCGGCGATTGCAGCTGTGCTGTTGTTCTTCCCCCAAGCTTCTACGTTTTTCGAGTCAGGCAGCAAAGTCACTGCTGACATGCAGCGCACGGTGATCCAGGTTGAGGGCATGACGTGACATACGTGAGTGCCGAAGGCCATCGAGGCCATCGAATCAGCACCGGGCGTGCTGGCAGTTGAAGTGAATCGGAAGACAGGCGAGGCAACGATCGGGACGGAAGCAGGCACCGACGTGCTGCTCGGCGAGATACTGGGCAAGTTGGAAGCAGCCGGCTACCAAGGCCGCCTGGCCGAGTAGCAACAGGTGTGGCGGAAGTAGAAGTGGGCCGTAACAAGCGGCGCAAGAAGCCATCCGTGAGTGTAAGGTTCACCGCCGCGCTGTTGCGGCAGTCGCTGGCTGAGACCCAGCGTTGAATGCCACTACCCCCATTGGCGCCGGAACTGCGCGGCGTTGACGCGGTGCGCGTCAACCAGCATCTCTCCCGCCGCTGGTTCCGGCCTACGGCCAGCCGCAATTTGAATTGAATCGGCCGCTAGCCCGGATTATTCATGAAGATCGTGGCGAGAGGTTGTAAGTACGTTCGTGGCAAGGAAGGCGAGTAATTCTTCCGCAGGCGTATTGAAGCAATACGTCGAGGGAGAATTGTGAAGCATGACGAAGCCACGGATGGCCTTACGACCTCGCAGCAGATCGCTCATGAATAATTCGGGCTAACGCGGCTCGGCTGATTGTTGGTGACGTGGCGCGTCATCGGCCGGGTGTTTCAACAAGGCGCTGATAGCAGCCTCAACGTCTTCGGGCTGAATGTTCTTGTGGCGGATTACGCCATCGCGGTCGATCAGGTGAATCGACGGTCGGGCCAAGATCTGCCATTTCGTGTGGATCGGCCCATCGATGCGGCCTTCATCCCACCAGCTGCGCCAGGTGATCTGTTCGGCAACGAGAGTCTTCTTTATGGCCTCACGGTCCTTGTCACTGTTGATTCCCAGCAACACGAAGGGCTTGTCAGCGAAACGTTTGACGAGCGACCGCTCGTGCGGGTACAGCTCCCGGCAAGGTCCTCACCAATGTCCCCAGAACGTGAGCATGACCACCTTGCCCCGATAGCTGCTCAGCTTAAATACGGTCCCCTGAATGTCCTGGCCTTCAATCTCTGGGGCGACTCTACCGACCGACAGGTGTCGAATTTGGTAGAGCATTTTCTCGGCGACGTCGCCCATTGTCGTGTCGCTGAGCTTGACGTTGGAGAAGGACTGCAGGATCTGTTCGTAGACGCGTTCCCTCTTCGCCGCGAGTGCGTCTAGTTTGAGCGAAGAGAGATGTTTGCCATATTCGCGGCCGTAGTACTGCAGGACCCGCGGTGCCAGCTCGGGTTGGGTCTCTAGCTGAGCGACCAGACTTGCCTCCAGATCCAACAGCGTTGCGAGGTAGTAACTGGCCTCGGCTTGCACCTGCTTGTCGGGATTCTTCTTGATCACAGCTCGCAGCAACTTTTCTGCAGCTGCTGAACGTGACTTGGCGATCTCCTTACAGGCAGGTCCCAGTTTGGGACTCTCGACGTGGTGCGTTGCCAGCAGCTCGAGCGCCCGGGTTGTATCGGGTCTGGCGCGGACGTTGGTGACCACCCAGAGCAGCGCCTCGACTGCCACAGGATCGTCTTGGTGCGCTGTGGAGAGTTCCAAGAACCGCTTAGCAAAGATGCGAGCTCCTCCTTCCTCTTTGAACTCGGCGAGCAGTGCTTGGTATTGTTGTGCCGCTGTAGGTTGCGCGACTGCGATGGCTGGCACAAGAATGAGTGATGACGCGATCACAAGGCCTAGTCGCATGGAGTCGTCCTTATGCGGATGTCGTGGTGTTGACGGTTTGAATTAAACTGCAAGTCTAACGCAGAAAAGGATCGGAGAACTTAGGGTCTGACAGCAAGGTCTCATCAGTGAGTGTCTTCAAGAACGCAACGAGTGCCTGTTTTTGCCGCGTCGTTAAGTGAAAACCAGTACCATCTTGATCACCAGCAGGAGTCTCGTTGAGTGCTAGTCCCACGTTCGGGTGGGGATGCACACCGCTACTATAGTGTTCGACGACCTGTTGTAGCGTCTCGAACCGACCGTCGTGCATATACGGTGCCGTCAGCGCGATGTTCCGCAGCGAGGGCGCTTTGAACTTGCCGTCATTCGTCGGTGTGAACGGATCGTTGGGGGGCAGATCTCGAGCGCCGAGCCCCTGATCGGTGTAAACAAGATCGAGGCCGTTGTTAAACGACTTGGGCATTCCGAAGGTGGGGGGCATATGGCAATGTGCACAACCAATCTCACCAACTCCCGCCACGCCGTCGATAAACAGTGTCTTGCCGAGGTTCTCTTCGTCGGTAAAGATCTCGAAATCTCGGGAATAGTCGCCGTGGGCCGCCTCGACGGCCCGATCAAACTTGGCATCAAACGAGATCATCGAGCGCATGAACTGGGCAATGGCCTTGGCGACGCGGTCGCTGTTGATTTCCGGTGTGCCGAACGCCCGCTGGAATAGTGGAGGATAATACGGAAGCTGTCCCAGCTTCTCCACTAGGCGACCCAACGTCATGCCCATCTCAAGCGCGTCCTGAATCGGCATGAGGGCTTGTTCTTCAAGTGTCGCCGCTCGCTCGTCCCAAAAAAAACCCGGCCGACTGCCCCTGATATTGCTGAATCTCAGATTGGCCAGCCCCATTGCGTTGCGGCCTGTCTTCCCACCTTCGAATCCGACGCTGAATCGCCGCGGATCGGAGAATCCCAGCTGCTGGCTGTGACATGATCCACAGGCGATCGTGTTGTTGGCGGACAGCTGCCTGTCGTAGAACAGTACCCTGCCTAAGCTGGCTCCGGCGTCTGTTAGCGGGTTGTCCGCTGGAGTGTTGTCTGTGGCCAACACCGACTCGAGATGGGCCGGCAACGTCAACTCAGCGTAGGCGTTGGGTTGGTCCGGCAGCATCGGCACGTCGATGCCCCCGAAAGCTGTCCGAACGTCATCCCGCTCCGCGGCGCTCAACGTCTTATCGCCGTCTCGGTCGAAGCGGTGCAACAGCTCCGCTCGAGTAAAGCGATCGAGACCGGACGGTCGAGGTTTCGTCACCTCTCCCGAGTAGGCGGTCAACACCAACGCAAATGCGACACAAACCGCAAGAGAAATTCCGCTGGAATGCATCGTTTTCCTCCAACAGCGTCCGTCTTAGAGTCCGCCTGTTTACACAGCGCGGCCGTTCGACAACGCTCTGATTATATCAACCGCTGCGCCTCCGCGGTGACGCGCGGACTGCAAAACCGGGACGGAAAGCCAGGCTGTCGGCGTGTACAATTTGGCAGGGTAGTTGGCGCACTCTATATGCCTTCGTCTAACATGGCGGACGGCACGCGGAGCGTGCCTGCTACGTTCGGCTCAACGAGGATCAAGGAGCTATCATCTATGAAACCTGGTCTTTGGCAAACGATCCACCGCGCGAGTCGACTGCGGTGCCCTGCTTGCGGCCAGGGAAGAGTCGCCAAGAGTTGGCGCGAGACGCACGAAGTCTGCCCCCAATGCGGGTTCGATCTGCACGTGGAAGGTGGATTCTATCTGGGGTCGATCTATCTGAACTACGGGCTAATCGGCGTGTTGCTGCTCGCCGTGGGCCTTCCGTTGGTCTGGTTCGAATACGTGAGCCCGGGGTTCGCAATTGGGGTAGGCGTTGCGCTGTGCATCGCACTTCCCGTTTGGTTTTGGAGGTACGCGCGTAGTCTGTGGCTCGGTTTCGGCTATTACGTAGATCACACAGTGCGGGCGGGCCAGCGCCGCGAGCCCAGCGCCGGCCCAGTCGGGCAACCTCTCGAATATTTGAACGCTGGCGATGAGTCGTTTGAGTGCGCCTGCACTTTCTGCCACCAGAGGTTTTCCGTTGCCCGGTCGCAACAGAATTCATGGGGTTCATGCCCATCCTGCGGCGAGCAGATCTTCTTTGTGGCGGTCCGCACGTAGCGAGTAGCGAGTAGCCGGAACAAGCGGCGCAAAAAGCCAGCGATCAGTGTACAACTCCCGCCGCGCCGTTCCGGCACGCGCTGGCACGCGTGAAACGTCAATCGCGGGTGGCGCCGGGACGGCGCGGCGACCGCGTCGGCGGAAAAAACCGGCTCGCTTGTTCTGGCCTAGGGCTGCTTGCAGACTACTCCTCGGCAACACAGTAGAGACGCTTGTTCGATCGCAAATACAATCGCCCGTCGCTGATCGCCGGTGTTCCGCCGAATGACTCTCTCTCTTGGGTGACTTGGTTCACGGCCAGCTGCTCGAGCTTCTCGCCGAGCTTAAAGACGAACGTCTCGCCGTTGCCTTTGAGGTAATAGAGCTTGCCATCGGCTACCACGGGTGAAGCGTAGTCGCCGCTACCGAATCCCCCTCGTCTACGACCTCGACCACCACCACTGCCGCCACGACCTCTGTTGCCGCCCGGGCCGAAGTTGCCACGTCCCTCCCCGCCGGCGCCACGGCCTCCACCTCGTGCAGCCGACGCGCCCTCGAAGCGGGTCTGAGACACCCGGAGCCCCGACTGGATGTCGATGGCGCTGACGACATCGTTGCTGACCAGATACAATCGACCGTCGTAGAGAACCGGCGTGCCAAAGCGTGTCGTCTCCCGTCCCGTCCACACCACATGCGAATCAGTGACGTCGCCGTCACCCCCCGCGCGCACAGCGATGGAACCACCACCACGTCCCGCGATTGTATAGATGACACCGTCGCTGACGACGGCGCTGGACTGAGCCTGTTCTGCCTCATTAGCTTCGGCGAACCAGCGCAGCTTTCCCGAATCCGGATCGAATGCCCATACCTCCCGCGGCACGTTCAGAACAAGTTCCATCTGGCCGCTGTCCAACTCCGCCAGCACCGGAGTTCCCCAGAAACCGTCCAATCCTGACGCGGGCGCCTTCCATACTTCGTCGCCAGTCTCTTTGTCTAAAGCAAACACCGTTTGGCTCTCGGCCGAGGCAACCACGATCAGCAGGTTTTTGTAGAGAATAGGGCTAGATGCCGAACCCCACCGCCAAGGGTCCGACTCCGTACCAACGCTATGTTGCCATAGCTGTTCTCCGTCCATATCGAACGCCAATGTCCCTGTCTTACCGAAGAAGACGTAAACCTGCTCGCCATCTGACACCGGTGTGTGAGACGCGTAGCCATGTGATGGAACGCCGACTCCATCAAAGGGATCTTCTGGAAGTACAGCGTCTACGGTTCGGTTCCAGAGCTCCTCACCTGTTGCCGTGTCGAAACAGACTAGATGACGCTTGAGATCTTCCATCTCGCCGGGGGTGTCTCGATCCACTCCGTAGCCTGAGTAGCAGGTCACAAAAACACGCTGTCCGACGACGATCGGACTTGAGACACCAGGGCCTGGCAACTCAGCCGTCCATTTCAAGTTTTCTGAGCTGGTCCACTTGGTAGGAGCCGGGTTGTTGTCGGTACTGATGCCAGCGCCGTTGGGTCCGCGGAAGCGTGGCCAGCCATCGGCGGTTGCCGTTGACACGCTCAGTACGAAGACGACTACGACCAATCCTAGCCTGGCTAGTAACATGAATCTGTCCTTTCTTTGGGAATCAGCTGTGTTTGTGCGATACCTGCCGACGATGGAGGCCAGCCGATCTCATTCCTCGACAACCTACCGTCCTTGTCTTCGTTTAGCTTCTGCAGCGCGGCCGCTGAAGCGTCGATTCTCGCGGGACGAGAGTATACCATCTCGGTCCGCGTTGAGCTCTGTCATGAGACGGGAACCTCCACTGTTCGCGCGAAGCCCACTCATTACCACGCCGCCGGAAGCCCCACCGGCTGCCGGCGAAGTGTGGGTCTGCGCGGACCTTTCTACTAGTTTGCGGCTGAAGTACGGGTGCTGGTCAAAAATGATTAAACCCACTGGAAAGACGGTGGTTTCACCAATTCTGAGTGCTTTCTTGATATTGGCCGCAGCGGTCGGCTGCTGACTGAACGTAAAGGTAGCGTGCAGGGGCCATCCGTGGTATTCGTAGCGGCATGGTTCCAATTGTCCTTGCACGTATTCGCCGGCTCCTGCGCGACTCGGGCGTGACTTTCAAAGAGCTTGAGCACGAGCCCACCTACACGTCAGAACAATCCGCGGCAGCGCGCGGCGAAGAGCTAAGCGTGGGCGCCAAGGCGTTGCTCGTCAAAGTCGACGCGGAGTTCAAGCTGTTTGTGCTGCCAGCTGATCGGAAGTTAGACTCGCGGCATGCGAGACGGCTGTTTGCAGCCAAGAAGATCCGCTTCGCCTCGGCCGACGAGTTGCAGCAGCTTACCGGGCTCACTCCCGGTTCCGTGCCGCCCTTTGGGGAGCCGATACTGCCATTCGAGCTCTATGCCGACGAGGCCATTGGTCAAGATGTCGATCGAGTTGCATTCAACGCCGGTTCATTGACTCGCTCTATCATGATGGCAGCTGCCGATTGGTACACAGTCGCGCTGCCTCGTCGCCTGGTACTGTCGAAGGAGCCGTCAGCGTGAGTCGGCTCTCGCTGGTGGTCATGCGCGACCTGTGGTGGCGAGCTTGGAACCACGGTGAAAGACATGATCTACGTATTGGCGATTGACTTTCCACCCGGTGTGCAATACACATCGGGTGTTCGTTCGAGAGCGATTGGCGCCTGCGCCGTGACTGAATTCCCCAATTGAAGCGAGCCTGCTTGAGTGAGGAGCTTGATGCAACAAATACAAGAAGCCTGGGAACAACTCGAAAGCTCAGTGACGATCAGCGAGAACGTCTCTGTACTAACACTGAGCGTCTACCTAGTGCTCGCCGCAGCGCTCGCGTTGTACGTCAGGCTACTCTATCACAAATGTAGCGCCTCGCCGTCGGATACTGAGTCGTTTTCTCGCGTGTTTCCACTGCTGGCCTTGGTAACGACGGGCGTCATCGCCGTGGTGAAGTCGTCGTTGGCGTTGTCGCTGGGGCTTGTCGGTGCGCTGTCGATTGTGCGTTTCCGTGCCGCGATTAAGGATCCAGAAGAGCTCGTCTACCTGTTTCTCTGTATCGCCATCGGATTAGCCTTAGGCGCCGAGCAACCTTTACTAGCAGTTGCTCTGGTGGCGGTGGCGACCTGCTTTATCGTCGGTATGCATACCGCCGGCCACGGACAACGTCGACACCGCTTGCTGCTGACGATCAGCGGCGATTCGCAACGTCATTTCTCGAACGACAGTGCCGGGGTGATGAGCGTCGTGGGAACGATCGCGGGCAAGTACACTCTTCAGCGTTTCGACGTCGAGGGTGGTAGGGGACAGGTGCGGATCGTGTTAGCCGAGTCCAGCCCTCAAAAAACAGCGGAGCTGGTGGCGAAGCTGCGGGAAAGTCTACCCGAGTGCGATCTGTCGTACGTCAATCTGAACTCCAATATCTGATGAGGATGACGCTTTGGGCTCGGAGCTGGCAAACGCCGAACAAGTTGGCTCGTTCCAGTTGATCGACTCGGGCGAACAGCGCCGTGATCTGACGGCGCGGCGGGAAATCAAATACCTCTTCCAACAAGCAGACGTAGGGAAGTTGCGGCGGTTATTGGAGGCGAATTGTCGTCGCTTGGTTCACAACGAGCCAGTGTCATCCGTACGTAGCATCTACTTCGACGATGCTCGCTTGTCGGCTTGCCAAGCAAATCTCGACGGGGTGGGGGGGCGGCGAAAACTGCGGCTGCGCTGGTACGACTCCCTGCGACCGGGCACCGATTTCTTCTTGGAAATAAAATGGCGCGACAACCGAGTTACTGGGAAACACCGACTGCAGCTCAGATCCAGCACCCCGCTGACGGATCTCCCATATAGGCAAATTCGGCGCGGGCTTGAGGCGGCTGCGCCCGAGCACCTGGTACGCGATCTGGTGAAGTACAGCGAACCGATCGTGATCGTGCAGTACAACCGCGAACACTTCGCCAGCGATGACGGGCTGCGGATCACTTTGGACTACGATCTCACTTATTACGACCAAACCGGCAGAAGTTCGATCTCAACAGTTTTTCCGAGACGGCTTGAACAGTGGGTTGTCTTGGAAGGAAAGACGCCTACCGGCCGCGAGAGTGAATTGCGGCAGTGGCTTCATCCATTTTCCCCCCGGGTCGGTCGTTGCTCGAAGTACGTGCAGGGGTGCCACCAACTTGGGCTCATCTGATCGGCTGCGAGCTCAACGGATCTCGGCTGTCAGCGTGCCTGACACGTGTTGGCCAGCCACGGTGCTCGCCCGCTCTAGCCTCAGTGTTCCCGATAGGAAGCCCCGTAGTTTCAAAGTTGGTCGCGGTGAAGCGACGTCGATTTCGATGATGTCACCCATCACCGAATGCGAGTCGATGGCTAACTCGGCGCCGGGTGCGAATAGCTCTGGATCCACAATGAGCGAGACTCCAAACAAGTGGCCCTGCTTGGTGGTGATACCTCCCACAACGATTTGTGGAGAGCCGTAGCGAAACTGCCCGTCGAACGGACTGGCCATTGCACCCACGTTGGTAAGCTGAGGTATTTCTTCGTCCCACGTCAACTCGAACTCGGCCGTGCTACCGGTGAACGCCTGTCGCAGGTCGCCCTGCGCCGCTGACCATTTCGCACTAAATGTGGCAGAGACTTTTCCTCTCGGCTCGCGCGGGCCCACGATCGGGTCGGACTCGGGCGGAAAATCCCACGTCGTTGCCGGTTGCCGTAACTCGGCTTCCAGGATGCTGCGGCGGTACTTAATGAACTGTCGTACTTTCTCGACCGTGGATGCGTATGCAGGGGCCGGTGACTGATGGGTCGTAACGATCGCATGGAGTCGAGCGACCAGGTCGAGCAGCTCGTTTTCATTCCAAACGTCTTTTAGCAATTCCGCCAGTACTTCTCTATAACGCCGACGTGTATCTGGATGGTTGTAGAGCCGCCGTGAAAGATGGCCGATCGCCCGGACCGATGCAGGGGGAGTGAACCGCAGTGAGGTGTTAGGATCACCCCAAGTCGAGTCGGTACCCCACGGAACAAAGTGGAATCTCCCGGACACTGGATCGTTGTAGATGTAGAAGTTCTGCAGGTTCTCGGAATAGCCGTCCCAATGTCCGATCAAGCACTCCATCGCCCAGAACCGCGTGAAGGCCTCCAAGTCGACGACCTGGGCCACGGCGTCGATCAGCTTCCCATCGTCGAGTTCTAGCGCTTGAACGACACGGTCTATGTCACTCCGATCAGCCTCTTGATCATTTGTCTTCCTTTCAAACGAATCTGTCCAACCAGGTCGGAAGTCGCTTCGGTGCCCTTCATAGAGGTTGCCCTCATCGTCTGCGAAGTGTCGTCTTATGAACGGTTTCTTGATTGGCTCTACGTTAGAGTAAAGGCCCTTGTACTCACCGTTTACCGAGACAGCTGCGTAGTTGCACCGAGGAGCGGGGACACCTGCCTTTCGGAAGAGGTAGTAAGACAGCACTTGATGCATGCACGAGGGATCCTGTTGGTTGTTGTTTAGGGTGAGGCGCTTCATCCCGAACAACTCGAGGCCCTGGACGTATTCTTCAAAGTCAATCTTCAGAGACGGTCTCTGAGTTGAATCGGATCCGATAAACCCCTTCTTGCGAACTCCCACGGGACCTAGTCTTGTGCCGTCGATCGTGACAAACGCTTTGAAGTAGGTGTATGCCCGAGGTTCATCCTGGGCAGTGAACGCAGCCTGCAGATCTGGATGCTGTCGCCTCAGCGAGTTCCAGTCGTCCACGGGAATCTCGATCTGTACGTCCAGTACATGGTCGAGGTCGAAGAGCCGATCGTTAGGGTCCACCTTGATGTAATAGTTGACAACTAGAACCAAGGATGCGATCGACAACGTGAGCAAAGTGAGCCAAAGATGTCTCACCGGGCATTCCTCTCGGAGGGCTAACGCAGTGCCCCGCGACTCGAGTGATGTAGCAGAATGCCCCTATTCTAGTCGGTCGAGATGCACGTCCACAGTGCACCAGTACTGCTCATGGATCATTTGGCCTTGCCGTAGGTAACCACATGATCACAGCGATCCCGATCACCGCAAGCAGAACGACCACCGAGCTGGTTAACATAGAGTAGCCGGCGAAGAATATTGTCAGCGAGACCACGATGACGACGATGACGATGGCTTTGACTCGGACATCGCTCCGCACTCCCCCATGCACCTGCCAATCAACCAAGATAGGACCTAGTAATCGAGAACGAAGAAGTGCTGCATTCAATCGTGGTGAGGATCTTACAAGGAAAAAACTGGAGAGGAGGAGAAACGGCGTGGCCGGTAATACGGGCAACAGTGCACCCAGTGCTCCGAGCACAAAGAACACTCCGCCCAAGGTGAGGAAACCCAACTTCTTCCAACCACGTACTAGCGGTCTATGCTGGGTCTGATCGGATGTGGAGTCAGAGGCTTGGGCGCCAGGGGAGGGCCGCATCGTAGGTCTGTGATCTGTTTGCTGGCTCACGGCTCTTCTCCACTGCTTGCCGCGTGGGAGCGGCACCTTTCTCAGTTTATGTGGGTGGAGCGGCGAATTTGACCGTCACACGGAACGTCAGTCTTGAGGCTGCGCTTTTCGCAACGGGGGCAGGTGCGGGCAAGCGAATTCGCCGGGTATTTCGTAACCCGAAGCGTCAGCGAGGGAGGTTGATGTACCATCGCAAGTTGTTCCCTCACTTACGCTTCGGGTTTCGATTGAGGTAAAGGTGCAACCTCAAAACTGACGCTTTCGGGTTATGATTGAGCCAAACCGGAGGCCCGTTTCTTACCAAATGTGGCTTGCTCTCGACTCGATTGCAAACTGCTCGCCCCCGGTTCGACTCAGATTGGCCGTTTCCGCGACGTCGATTCCGCTGCAAAAATCGTTCTTCCCCCGTCGACGGGCAGGCAAACGCCGGTCACGAACTTGTTGTGGATGAAGAAATCGACAGCGCTTGCGACACTCTCCGGGCAGTTCGCGTGTTTGGTGAGCGTCGACTGAACTAGAGCCTGACGCTCGGCATCACCCGCGTCCGGCGGAAACATGACAGGGCCCGGATGAATGCAATTCACCCTTACATGTGAGTTACGATGTCCCAGTTCAACGGCCAGCGTTCTGGTCAGCGTTGGTATCGCGCCTTTGGAAATGAAATAGGCTGTGTGCTCGAGATACGGTCGCTCAATTGCCCAGTCGCCGATGGTCACGATTGCACCGCCCTCCTCCTGCTGACACATCGCCAGCCCTGCGCGGCGAGCACAATAGAAGGTTCCCAAAGTGTTGACTTGGAAGTTCTTCAGCAGGACATCGCCGCTGATTTGCTCGAGTGGTACTGCCTCCCATACCGACGCCGTTGTGATGAGCGCATCGAGTCGCCCAAACCGGCTCAGCAATTGAGCAACCATGTCGTCCACGTCTGATTCGACGGTGATGTCGGCACGGTACGCTTCACAGTCGCTACCCATCTGCCTCAGTTCCGCGACGGTCTCGCCCGCAGCCTCTGCCGACGAGTGATAGTGCAGCGCGATGGCGTAGCCTTGCTTGGCCAGGTGGCGGGCGACGATGTTGCCGACGCGCCGCCGGCCGCTGCCTGTAATCAATGCTACTTGTTTTTGCATCGCCAGTCCCCATATCTGTCAAACAGCCCTGGTTTGCGGTGGGTAGAGTCTGGTGATCGATTCGCGGCTTGCCGTGAAGCCCGCCGCATTCTACAACGTGATGATGCCTGTTCGCTCTCGCAGTCTTGCAGCGACTTCGCAGAACCTTGCTGGAGCCTTCCATGTCCGAGCCACCACCCAAATCGCAGCCGATACTCCGCCGAAAATCGGTCCGAGTGCTGCTCGCCGGGTTGTTTTTTGTGATCTTGCTCCTTCTGATTGCGCCAACAATCGTAGCACGCACTCCGCTTTGCAACATCCTGGTAAACCGTTTGCTGGCTAAAAAGGAGATGCACGGCTCGATCGGCGCGGTAGCCCTTGGTTGGGTGAGCCCGCTGAGCGCCCGCGACATCGCGGTGGCCAGGAACGACGGCCGCTTGAGTATCCACGTCGGACGGATTGATCTGCCGCGTTCGTTGTGGCAAACGTGGCGCAGCCTGCCTGAAATGGGCACGTCTGTCATCCGTGCTCCCGCGATCGACTTACACATCAACAGCTTGCCTCCCCATTTGCCGCCCGTAGACGCGGTTGCATCAAAAGAAGACAAGGATCTGGCGATCACTGCGACGACTGTGATCGAGGATGGCTCGCTACGACTCTACGCGGACGATGCGGACGCTCCGCTGCTGGCGATCGATCATGTTGATCTGACGGCGGCGATTCGCTCCACACCAGAAGGCCGCTGCCTGGAGGTTGAACCGGTCCAGCTGCTGGACAACCAGGAGCTCACCGTAGAGCTCTTCGATCAGGGGCTTCAGTTGGTGGCACCGTTGCTAGCGAATACTACTGACGTGAGGGGCCGGGCGTCGTTGAGGATCGATCGCTGCCGAGTGCCGGTTGACCGCGCCGACCAGGACGAGGGCCGGACGTCCGCCGAAGTTCAAGGGGAATTTCAGGTTCATCAGATGACTGCCAGTTTGAAGGACACGACGATCCTAGCTGCCGCGGTCAAGATCGCACGGTCGTTCGACCTGGACCTGCCCCATTCGCTGCAGCTAGTGGACAACACGACCGTGAGGTTCCACTTGCAAGAGAGTCGCGTGTTTCACGAAGGACTGGCGTTCTTGGTACCAGAGCTTTCCAGGGAGTTGGTCTGGCGAACCCGAGGCTCGGTCGGACTCGACGAGTCACTGGATCTGGAAGTAGCCATTTCCCTCCCGAGCCGGCCGTTGAGCGAAAGGCCATTGTTGGCGGTGCTGGCATCTCGGCCGATTCGGTTTCGAGTCGGAGGAACGGTCGACAACCCCGAGCTGCGCCCCGAAGGCGATTGGCTGCGTGGGTTCGGACTGAATGTGTTGGAAAGGCTCAGACAGCGCCGGCGTAACTAAGAAGCGCAGCGGGACGCCTCAGGGCCGCATCAAGATCCGCAGCCCCTCCATTACGCGCATGAAGTAGTTGCGTGTACGTTCGATTTTCTGAGTCTCCGCTCGATCTCGGGCCCTCTTTGCAAGCAGCTCCTTCGGAGAGATCTTCTTTCGTCCGCTGGCGATGTCGATGTCCTCACGGCGCAACCGTTGCGTGCGCTGGCTGGCTGCCGCTGCGAACTTGCTGTAAAGGCCCTCGATAATCTGCGAAGCTTGCTGGTACTTGCCAAGGCGAAATTCGCGGTCTCGGACGTGTGCGATCGTGTCGGCGTTCGGCACCAACCCGCATCTCCGCGCCGCATCTGCCAGCTGGGAGAAGGCACCCATGCCGAGCACTTCGCGACTCGCTTCCTGACTCTTGGCCGAGGATTCCACGTCCGCTGGCTCGCTCGGTGTCTGCGACGTCGGCGGCCGGGGGGCCAAGCGAAACAGCCTTGATGCTGCACCGAGTTCCAGAAAACGCTGCTTCGAGAGCGATTTGAGGCGTTTTCCAGAGAATGCAGCTCGCAGAGAGACTTCATCTGGGTGGTTCGGCTTGACACTAGCGACTACGAGATAGTTGCGATCCACAGTCGTAACAAAGTAGATTGCCCCTGTCTGAATGTCGTCCGCAGTGGTGATCTGCTCGCGGCAATAGAACTGCTCGACAACCTGCGTCTGCGCCTCACTCCCCGGGGCGCGCTCGAAAGACGTCTGAAATCCCGCGGGGTATTCGCTGGTGTCCGTGGACTCTTGGATGCTGTGCTGCCAGTCCATCATGCGCTGAAGGGCGGCTAGTACTTCGTCGAATTGAGCCAGTGTGTGCTGGCACTTCTCCTGGCGTTGCTTGCGGCGCTCGGCTTGTTTACCGGACAGTTCCGGCCCGCCTGGGGTGGGTCGGGCGGCGTCACGAAGCAACTTGTGGTGGCTTGTCTCGAAGAGCCCCTTCGTGGTGCCTACGAGCTCAATGGCTTGCTTGTAGTCGTGACGTGCTAGCGCCTCTTTAGCGTCAATGAGTGAGTTGGAAGACGGGGACCCTTTGATTCGTGCGTAGAGGGCGTCCAAGTCGCTGCCAGTAACCGTGCGACCGACTGTGTTCACGATACTCTCCCAACCCCCCCATTGATTCGACCTATTTAGCCTACCTTCAGCGGAACTGATTTGCCAAGCTTGCGCTCGCGCCGAGAGGTGAGGGGCGCTACTTTTGTTGCCCGAGAGGGCCGGCGAGGCTCCTACCGAGCCAAAACACAAGACGCGGGAGCGGTCGCGAGGGCGAGGCTTCTGCCGAGCCGTTTGCCTGCGTGTCGTTTTTGTGTTTGCTCAGCTTTTGGCGGACGGCACACGGAGTGTGCCTGCCACATTGCCGAGTCAAAACGCAAGACGCAGGAGTGGTGGGGAGGGCGAGGCTCCTGCCGAGCCGTTCGCCTGCGTGTCGTTTCGTGTTCGCTCAGCTTTTGGCGGACGGCACACGGAGTGTGCCTGCCACATTGCCGAGTCAAAACGCAAGACGCAGGAGTGGTGGGGAGGGCGAGGCTCCTGCCGAGCCGTTCGCTCACGTATCGTTTTTGTGTTTGCTCAGCTTTTGGCGGACGGCACACGGAGTGTGCCTGCCACATTGCCGAGTCAAAACGCAAGACGCAGGAGTGGTCGCGAGGGCGAGGCTTCTGCCGAGCCGTTTGCCTGCGTGTCGTTTTTGTGTTTGCTCAGCTTTTGGCGGACGGCACACGGAGTGTGCCTGCCACATTGCCGAGTCAAAACGCAAGACGCAGGAGTGGTGGGGAGGGCGAGGCTCCTGCCGAGCCGTTCGCTCACGTATCGTTTTTGTGTTTGCTCAGCTTTTGGCGGACGGCACACGGAGTGTGCCTGCTACTTTAGTTGTCTGGGCGTCGCCCGCCAGGCCGCCGGCCGCCTCCAACACCACCCCGGCCGGCCCGAGCTGGCCCGCCGCGTGCGGCTCTGGCCGCCGCGGACGGCCTCGAAAACGACCGGCCACGGTTGATCGGGGCCGCACGGCGCTGCGGTTGTGCGCCGACACGCGCGCTCGAAGGGCGCGGGGCTGCGCTGCGGAGCCGCGTTGCTCCCGGTGCCGGACGGGATGCCGCTCGCGGAGTGGCCCGCGGCGTCGGACGAGGTGCGACGCGGGGTGTGACACGAGGTGCGACGCGCGGTGTTGCTCGTGGTGTCGGACGGGATGCTGCTCGTGGAGTGGTCCTCGGCGTCGGACGAGGGGTTGCACGAGGGGTTGCACGAGGGGTTGCACGAGGAGTGGTCCGCGGTGTCGGACGAGGTGTAGCTCGTGGTGTAGCTCGCGGTATTGCGCGGACCCTTGGCTCTGTGCTGCCCCGAACGTTGGGACGCGGTTGAACGGCCGCCGGGCTTCGTGGCCGGCTAGCTGTCGGCCGCCGGCGAATGGTTGCGGCCGGCGGCTGGGTGCGGGGTCTGGGGGTTGCTCGGGGAGTCCCGTGCGTCTGGCTACGGACGCGAGCTTCCAATGGATTCGTCCGATCCGGTCTCGGTTGGTCGGTTGCAACGCGAGGACGATTCGTGTTCCCCGGTCTCGGATTGAGCGTCGGTCTGTTGTTGGGGGCCAATCGGGCGGTTGGGTTCCGCTGATCGCGAGGTCTGGGCGTGGATCGGACGCTCGGCCGTTCCGCGCCGCTGCCGGTACGATTTCGTGTGGACCCGGCTGTGCGGTTTGAGTCCCGACGTCGTTCGATCTCTCCGAGCCGGTTGCGCAAGCGTTCGGACGCTCGGCCGCCGTCGGCGCGACGGCGTGGGTCACGGTCCAGCGAGCGTTCTCGGGAGAGTCTGTTCGCGCCGAGTTGTGGAGTTTCCGCACGTGTGACCGACACGCGCGGTCTGGGTCGTTCGACTTCCCGGTTTCGAACCCGCGCTGCCGGTAGCCGCAGCGACGAAGCTCGGCCGCCTTGTAAGTTGCCCGCGCCTGCGCGGCCGGCGAGCTGCTTCTCGAGTTCAGCGCGGCGGCGCCCCACCGCGCGAAGCGGCTCACTGCGTGCCACGATTCTCTCACGCATGGAGCTCGTCACCGGGCGCAACGCCTGAATCCGGTTGCGCTGATTCAAGACTCGATGTGGATCGCCCGCCAACGTAGTCATTGTGCGGACGTTGCCGGTCAACCGGCTGCGGCGATGTAGCGCGACGGTGTGCGCTGGCCGATGATGGCGGTGGGCTTGGAAGTGATTGTGCCAGTCATGGACGCCGTGCAAGAATCTGCGACGGGCGCCTCCGGAGTAGTGGTAGAAGGCGAAGAGAGGATCGTAGCGCCGCTGATGAGTCCATGTCTTGACCCAGGGATGAATGTGGTAGCGCCGGTATCGGTCCGCGTAGTAGTTGCCAAAGTAGTAGTGGCAGTAGCGAGGGCGGACGAACAGATTGGCAAAGAACGATGCGCCTACGCCGATCACGTGGTACGGTGAGTAGCGAGGATGTTGCCCCACGTACCATCCAGGACGGAAGTAGACCGGCGCGTAGAGGAGCCCGCGATCATGGGGTGCATAGTCCCAGTAGCCGGAACGATAGATGCACCCCCGCGGTGTCCAGATGTAGCGGTCAGGTACCCACACCCAGTTGTTGTGGCCCGAGGACCAATAGCCGGCCCGCCATCGATAGGTGTCGTCGACGTACTGCCAGCAACCCGGAATGTAGAGCTGCCCGTCGCTCGGCGCGCTGCTGGGCCCGGACTCGAGACTGTCCGGCGGCGCCGGCAGATAGTCGACTTCCTGTCGTGACGCCGCTGCCCAAAAGCCGGAACTCCACTGCCAGCCACCTTCCGCTTCTGTCCAGGTACCGGGAACCCAACGGCGGTTGGGCGGCGCCTTCCGCCAAACCCCGCTGATCCAAATGAAGTCCTCTCGTTCGTCGTCCCAGGCCCAGTAACCAGGTATCCAGGTGACGTCGTCTTCGGTAGGTCCAAAATCGGGCGGTATCTCATCTACCAGCTCCGGCGGCTGCCTGGGGACAAGCAGGCCAGGCTCAACATCCCCCGCATGAAGCTCGGCAAAAGACTCGTGCAGCGGTCCTCGATTGAGAACTTCGATGTTCTCCCTGCTCGAATCGGGAGGAGGCTCCGCGGGCAGCTCCTGTGCCGAGGCAAAAGGTGTTATCAATCCGACTGCGAGCGCCATCACATTGACGAGTGCTGCCGAAGTCCATCTGGCGCGGCGGGATGCTACCCAAGTGGCCTGATGGCAAGGCCTTCCACGTTTCTTACGAATGTCGTCGTTCATGGCGTTCCCCTGGGACGTTGCTTAAAGCCCGGTTCAGTGTAAACGTCAGCTGAGAGAAGTTGCAAATGTCGTACCAAGATCCATCTTCCGCTAAAGTGACTTGTAACAAGAGGCCGAGGACTTGGCCGCTGCCGCCCCTTCACCCGACGTTCTGCCGCGAACCGATCGTAGCCGAAGTGCTGCTACTCGCCGAGAGTTGGTGGGCTGCAACGATCCGATCGTAGCCGAACTCGCCAGAGTTTGGTGGATTGCCAAATTCTGGCGAATTCGGCTACAAGAAAAGTTTGGCTACAAGAATCGTCAACGGCGTTGCCCTTCACTCTTTTTGTTTTGAACCGATGAGTTGTTCTCCAGACGGTCCGCAGGTCCCCAGTTCGTTTTTTCAATACCTCCGTTCGTTCGGCCCGGGATTGGTGGTGGTGCTGACTTGGCTGGGGGCTGGCGACATCGTGGATGCGGGAGTCGCCGGGGGCAATTACGGCTATTCGCTGACGTGGGTCTTGGTGTTGGCGGTCGTGATGCGGTTTTTGTTCGTATCGCTGATCGCCAAATACCAACTCTGCAACCAACACGGCGAAGGGGTGCTGGACGGGTTGGTTCGCTTCCATCGTTGGTACGGACCCATGTTGCTGGTCGCTGCTGTGGTCATGGGACACGTCTACGGGTCCTATATGACTGTCGGCGTTGGAGAAGCTTGCCGCAACATGACCGGGATCGGTAGCCGATGGGCGTGGGCGTTGTTGTGCAACGGGCTTGCAGCGGCGCTCGTGTTTCGTCCTGCCTACTCACGGATGGAGATTGTGTTCAAGTGGTTGATGGCGATCTTGTCCATCTCGTTCCTGGGCACTGCGATCTGGGTGGGGCCCAACCTGGCTGGTCTCGCCCACGGACTCGTCTCCGTAGATCTACCCCCGCAGGCTGGTGCTTTCGGACCGTTGCTAGTCGCAATGTCGATGATTGGAGCCATTGGCGGTTCGCTAATGAACCTGGTCTATCCGTATTTCTTAGATGGCAAGGGTTGGCGAGGTCCGCGGTATCGCCGGCTGCAGTCGTACGATTTCTTGTTAGCGATGATCGTCATGATCGTCATCAATTTGTCGATCTGGACGCTCGGCGCCGAGTTGCTCCATCCTCACGGTCTGACCATTAGCCGGATGGACGATATGCCGTGGTTGCTAAGTTTGGTGCTCGGGCCGGCTGGCCGGTTGCTGTTTTACCTGGGCATCTTCGCGGCGATTTACACCTCGCTGATTGGGCACGCCTCGGGCCTCGCTTGCATGGGTAGCCACGCGTACACCCGCATACGGACTGGCCTTTCTGCGCAACACATTGACTATCGCGAATCTGTTTTGTATCGGTGGATCGTCTTGTGGTGTCTGCTCAGTCCGCTGGTGTGGACGGTTCCTGGGATGCCAGACTTTGTCACGCTCACTCTCGTTGTGACTGGTGCCCAGGTCGTAATGTTGCCGCTAATCGCGGGCGGCTTATGGCGAATCACAGCCGGGGCACGCTACATTGGCCACGAGTACCGCAATCGCTGGTGGGAGAACGCGATCATGGCACTCTTGTTTGGGCTCGCCATCATCAGTGCCGTGAATTCGGTAAGGTCACTGATTGAAGCCGGAACTCCAGCTGTGGCCACGGCCACCGCAGAAAGCGTGGCTAGGGAGTTGGAAGAGTTGGGAGCCCGTTTACAGTACAGTGACAGTCGTGCGGTTCTTGAAGTCGACCTTTCCAATACCACCGTCAGCGACCGCGAGCTTGAACAGTTGCAGCAGCTTTCCCAACTGCAAACGCTTGATCTGTCGCACACTCCTGTGACTGACATTGGACTCTACCACATTAAGACCTTGGCCTCTTTGGAGACGCTCGATCTCAGGGGTAGCAACGTCACAGAATCGGGTGTCCAGACGCTACAGCGTTCGTTAACCGGTTGTCAGATCACGCACTGAGCGGCACCGTGGCGACATCAGCCGTTGGGCATTAGCCCACAGTTCCTACCAGAACCGGATGCTAACGCATACCGGCTGATTTGTGCTCGGGATTGCGAAAAGTCGGTAGGCCGGAACAAGCCGCGCCAAGTGCATCCGGCGGCGTACGATTTCTCCGCTGCGCCGTTCCGGCTGGGGCTGGTTAGGCGTCGCGCTAAAGCTGAACCTTAGCCCACAGTTCCTACCAAAACCGGATGCTAACGCATGCCGGCTGATTTGTGCTCAGCACGATTTCCAAAGGCCGCCCGCACGACGAAAACCGCTATTTGCGACGGGAGCGGGAGCACCTAAACTCACCATACTTCCAACCCACGGCGAGGCCATTGCAAAGCGACCATCTTGAGTTTGACGTTGCTTGCGGCTTTCCCCGTCTATTTCCTGTTCTCACAATACCTCCGAACACTGAGTATGCGACTCTTCTTTTCCGTCGGTGAACCGAGTGGAGATCAACACGCAGCACGGCTGCTTCGCGAGCTGAAGAGCCGAGCGCCTGATCTGGAGGTTTCTGGTTTTGGGGGCCCGCTGATGGAAAAGGCCGGTCTCCGCTGCCACTATCGACTGACCGACCTGGCGGTGATGGGATTTCTTCGGGTCGTTCCGCTGCTGTGGCGGTTCTACGGGCTGCTGAGATTGGCGGAACGAAAACTCCGCGAGGAGCGCCCCGATGCGGTCGTGCTCGTCGATTTCCCTGGCTTCAATTGGTGGATCGCTCACAAGGCAAAGAAGCTGGGTATCCGGGTTTTCTATTATTTACCGCCTCAGCTCTGGGCTTGGGCTCCGTGGAGAATCAAGCGGGTGCAAAGAAACGTGGACCACGTGCTCTGCGGGCTCTCGTTTGAGCAGGCATGGTACGCCGAACGCGGCGTCTCGGCCGAGTACGTGGGGCATCCCTTCTTCGACGAAATCCAGGAACACGATCTGGACCGGGAGTTCTTATTGACCTACCGAGCACAGGGAGGCCGTGTTCTTGGGATCTTGCCGGGATCGCGCAACCACGAGGTAGAACAGAACTGGCCCGTCATGATTAAGGTCATCGAGCGCTTGGTCCGGCAGCACGCGGATACTCGTTTTCTGGTTGCCTGTTTCTCGGAATCGCATCGACGCCTCTGTGTGCAGAAACTGCATGAAGCCAACCCCTGCACCGCACTGCCGATCGGCTTCCATGTTGGCAAGACATCCGAGATCATTGAGCTAGCAGAGTGTTGCCTGATGGTCTCGGGATCGGTCAGTCTCGAAATGCTCGCGAGGACAACACCCGCGGTCGTCATCTACTACCTTGGCTGGACGTCGCGACTCCTGCTGAAACTCCTCGTGCGATGCCGGTTTGCTTCGCTGCCCAATCTGATGGTTGACCGTGAGCTTCTCCCCGAGTTCTTTCCACAGGGCGACGGCGCAGCCGCGGCGGAGCAAGCGGCCTCGAGGCTGTCTCTCTGGCTGGCCGATGCTGCGGCATTGAACGGCGTCGCAGCCGAGCTTCGCAGGCTGAAGTCGGAAGTCGTGAAGACGGGATCCATTGCTCGTGTGGCGGATGCCATTCTCACGCAGACTGAACGACCAGCGGGTACACGCGCAGCATAGTCTACGGCCGAGGTACCGGCATCCTGCGGCAAACATCTCCTCCGAGCTCGTGTCGA
Source organism: Pirellulaceae bacterium (assembly GCA_965223305.1). Lineage (GTDB taxonomy): Bacteria > Planctomycetota > Planctomycetia > Pirellulales > Pirellulaceae > CBDCWT01. The sequence goes on from CBDCWT010000015.1 coordinate 23,419, forward strand.
TCGATCTAGCCCGGATTATTCATGAAGATCGTGGCGAGAGGTTGTAAGTACGTTCGTGGCAAGGAAGGCGAGCAGTTCTTCCGCAGGCGTATTGAAGCAATACGTCGAGGGAGAATTGTGAAGCATGACGAAGCCACGGATGGACCTACGACCTCGCAGCAGATCGCTCATGAATAATCCGGGCTAGAATCGGGGGTCATTGTCTCGCTGCTCGCATCTGCAACCACCAGCTGACCAGCAAGCCGGCGGCAATGTTCACCGAGAAAGCCAGCGGCGCAATCCACTGGAAGCTGACGGGATCTTTGGCGGTCGTCCACTCCGTGCCGGATGCCGCGTCGGTCTCGGTGAGCAACTCCGTGCCGAACACGGCTGGATCGATACCAAATTGCGAGTAGAGCAGGTAGACGAGCGGTCCTGAGAAGGCGATTGCGGCCGCCGTCGCGACACCCAGAGCCGCTCCGACCCAGACGCCAAGCGGCTTTGCGCGGGGCACAAACAGAGCGAAAAAAAAACAGTGCGAAGATCGGCGTCGTCAGCAGATTGACGGTCTTGTTGGTTACTGCCGTGATGTTGCCTTCGATGTACTTCATATACGAGCTGCCGATGACCACCGTTACTCCGATCGCCAGAGCCAGCAGCTGAGCGGCCCGCACGTTTCCACGTTCAGAGCGTGGTGTCCACCCAAACCGTTCCAAGAAATCAGTCAGCACGACAGCAGTGATCGAGTTGACGCCCGAATCGATGCTCGACATGGCTGCCGCGAACATGGCAGCCACAACGAGGCCGGAGACCCCCACGGGAAGGTGGTAGGCCACGTATCGTGGGAAGAGGTCGTCGGCGTTTTGCTTGAGGTCAATCGACGGAGGCAGCTGATCCCGGTGCAGCTGAAAGTAACCCAACAGGGCAAAACCGACGACGAACAGAGTGAGCTGAACACATGTCGCCACGGACAATTGGGTGGCGACAGCTCGGCGGGCCGCCCGCAGGTCTTGGGTCGCCATGAATCGTTGCACCGATGTCTGATCACCCCCAAGCGTGGCGACATACCAACAGAAGATCGAGAGAATGGTCCCGACGACCGATACTCGGGTCTGCGGATCGAAACTGAAAACGGGTTGGGTGTCCCAGTTGGGGTGCCATTGCGTCGGAAACCAGCCGAACCCCCCGAAGTGGTAGGTGACCGTGGCCACGACCAGCAACGCGCCACCAAACAGCAGCACTGTCTGTATGAAATCGGTGACAATGACCGCCCGTAGGCCACCCAGCGTCGTGTAGACGACAGACACCAACCCCGTAATCACGACGATGGTTGGAATCCACTTTGGGTCGAGCCCCATCATCACGGTCATCGCCTTCGCGGTTAGGTACACCAGCAGCGTCATCCAGACCAACCGCAGTGCTAGAAACATGCTGGCGCCGAGCAAGCGAAGGCCAAGGCCCAATCGTTCCTCAAGCAGCTCGTAGGCGCTAGTTACTCGCTGCCGCATGTAGACCGGCAGCATCAAGAATGCGACGACGAAAAAGACGAAAGGAAACGCCGTCATGCCCACCATCGCCACCGGCCCCTTGCCTGCGCCCTCGCCAGGCATCGACAGGTAGGAAATGGTGCTGAGCAGCGTCGCGAACAAGGACACGCCTACCAGCAGCGGGTTGATTTTGCCGCTTCCCACGAAGTACTCTTTGGCAGAACCTTGCTGGCGGCCAAAGTAGATCCCTAGTCCGATCGTCAGGCAGGCGTAAGCTGCGATGATCGCCCAGTCGACGAAATGGAGTCCGCCGTTGGCAGACGCTGTCGGGCCCTCCGTCTCGGCGCCTACGGCCGGAGTTGTCAGAATGAGAGCCGGCGCAACGATCCACCACGGCGAGCTGAGGCCGCGTGGCAGATCTTGCCACCCGAATCGACAGATGTCTGACAACGTCGTACTCGTGATCTTTTGAAAGGGTAACTCGTGAGAAAGAGCCGAACGCTGGCGCGGCTGCGGGCAGGCGAGCCGGTGCGCATGTGTAGCCTAGGCAGCTTCAACCCTGCCTACATCCGCCATGCTGCGGAATTCGGATACGATTGTATCTGGTTAGACATGGAACATCGAGCGTTCGCTGCTCGCGAGGTTCAGTCGCTGTTCGCCTACTTCCATCTGTTCGACATCGACTGCATGCTGCGGCCTCCCACGCTGGAAAAGACACGGCTCTACCGGTACCTGGAGGATGGGGCGACCGGCCTGATGGTTCCGCACGTGTCAACGGTCGAGAAGGCGCAGATGCTCGTCGACGCCACGAAGTTCCCGCCTTGGGGCGACCGCGGGCTCGATGGTGCAGGCCTAGATAGTGACTTCATTCATGCCGGCGGAGAAGAATACACCGAGAAAGCCAACCAGGAGACTTTCTTGGTGGTTCAGATCGAAACGCTGCAGGCCGTCGATCAGGTCGACGCGATCGCCGCGGTGAAAGGTGTGGATGGCTTGTTCATTGGACCGGGGGACCTGGGGCTGCGGATTCGCCGCAGCGAGACAGACATGACTCTCGAATCGGCGGAGCGGCAAGTTGCGGCTGCCGCTCGCCGCCATGGTAAAGCCTGGGGTTGCCCGGCTGCTTCGGCCGATCAGCTGCGGCGGCTACATCAAGAAGGTGCCCAGCTCATCGCGCATGGCGGTGACTTCAGGATGTTGTTGGAAGGTCTCAAGAGTCACGGCCGCGAGCTGGATGAGGTCTACGGCTAAGCTTCCGCAAGCCGCGACTTGACGGTCAGCCTAAACGATCCGATTGTAGCCGAACTCGCCAGAGTTTGGCGGACATCAAGAAGGTGCCCAGCTCATCGCGCGCGGCGGTGACTTCAGGATGTTGTTGGAAGGTCTCAGGAGTCACGGCCGCGAGCTGGATGAGGTCTACGGCGGAGCTTCCATGAGCCGCGACTTGACGGTCAGCCTAACGAATGTTGAGGGCGCATGGAGTGTACCTCTTTCCGCGGCGATCCGATTGTAGCCGAACTCGCCAGAGTTTGGCGGACTGCGAGCGTGCCTCCTATTTTGTCTACGGCTCGTCATCCTTCCCGACGAGCACGAATGCTTCAATTAACTCGGTGGGAACACGACGTGGAACACGATGCTGAAGGCTGACGTACGTCCAGTCGGTTTCGGCGCGAGCCACAATAGCATCGTCAGCCGGTCTGAGGACCTTGTACCTTCTCAGTGAGCGGACTTTGCGAAAGTCGGCAACCCACGTCAGGACTTTGAGCTGATCTCCCTCGAACGCCGGCTGCAGGTACTCGATCCGGTGTGAGCGCACGACCCACCCGCTGCCGTGCCGCTGATAGCGTTCTAGCGGCCAACCTTGGGCTGCAGAGTGAGCGATCGCCGCCTGCTGCATCCAGCGAACGTACTCCAGGTTGTTGGCATGACCCTGTTGGTCGATTGCCTCATGCGCTACGGTCAAACCGTACTCGAATATGGCGGGCATGGCGCTGGGGTCGAAAGCTAGTCCACAGCAGTAGGCAACTTGTTGTTGTGCAGCGCCTCAGGATACACGAAGTGGTTCGGTTGTGGGTTCAGGTGATCCTCTCCTCGGTCTTCGGCGCCAACCAAATGACGAGTATACCCAAAACGTAGAGCAGGCTGGTCGTCGCACCAATCTTGGCATAGTCGCCTTGGTAGGCGGTTACCAGCCCAGTGGAAGCGAGGATGACACAAGCCGAGATAATTCGCCCAAAGTTGAACGCGACGCCTGTGCCCGTAGCCCGCATTCGAGTCGCGAACAGCTCCGGCAAGTAATATGGCAGCCATCCAAAGAAGGTCGTCGTGATGAACCCCAGCAAGAAGATCGGTCCAAAAAAAGCGAAACCGTTGATCGGTTCGAGCTGCCGAAAGACGACAGCGGACATGACCAACGACAGCAGGCTGATCAAGAAATACGAAACGCGACGACCGAGTCTGCTGGCCATCCAGCCGCCGGATAGACTTCCTAGACTGGCGCCCAGCCCCCAATAGAATTGAGTTAGCGGCTTGAGTTGCGGATCTCCGCTCTCGGTCCCCACGGTACCGGCCCAGGGCAGTATCCATTGACCCGCCCCCCAGGCGCCCAGCAAGGGAATCACCCCCAGCAAGATACCGACGATCGTGCGGTAGAGGACCGGTGGACGAAAGAGTTCGACGATCGGCGGTTTGCTACTTCCAGTCGATTTCTCCCGGCTCCAGAGCGGAGACTCGGGCACGAAACCGAGGACGAATCCGGCTAGCACGATCGGGAAGCTCCCGGCGATCAAGACCCATCGCCAGTTTTCGCTGGTTACTGTGATCATCCTGGCCAGGTAGCCCAGGGCCATGATGCCTACATTCGCTGCGGTCCCGATCAGACCCGCCAACGCCGGGCGAGAAACGTTGGGCCATGCCTCGGACACCAGGGCAACGCCGTTGGGCCACATACCACCCACACCGAGACAAGCGATAAACCGAAGAACTGTCAACTGCGCAGGGGATTGGACGAGATAACTGGCACCGGTCCACGCCGAGTACCAGAGAATACTGGCTCCCATAGCTTTGGCGCGGCCTAGGCGGTCACCCAGCCAGCCGAAGAGCAATCCGCCACAGGCCCCACCCAAAAGGAACGCCACAATGTACCGAATAAACCACCTGCCGATGGCTTCCTTCGTGGCGGCGCTCCCCAGCAGATCTTGCGTCGCGGAATCGGCTGCCAGCGGAAGCAGAGACATAACCACACCGGCGAACATCCAACCCAAGAATGCGGTCGCCAACACAACCAGTCTTTGATTGCTCGAAAGATCTTTCATCACTGGCAGCATCTGTCGATGCGCAGCCGCATGAGGATTTGAACTGCCAACCGGTTATCCGGCCGGCCATCGTACAGGCGATCCGTACTATCGAACAGCCGCACGCTCGCAATCAGGGCAACGAAACGACGACGGTCGATTTTTCTGTCTCAATCTTTCTGTCATAAACCGAAGCCAGGAATAGGTTTCGAGGGACAGATAGATTGAGACAGAGAAATCAAGCTCTCTTAGGCCTTGAATGCAACGGATCTAGATGACAAAAAGTGACGAACTGCAAGAATCGGGAAGCTTGCGAGATTGACTCACCGACAATCGAGCTGGAGCAAACAACATGAAACGGTTCAATTTGGCGCCCGTCGCCGCGGTTCTGGTTGCCTATACGGCGGCCACGGCGAGTGGCAGTGAAAACGGCCGTCCCCGCCAAGATAGATTCCTCGGGAGTTGGGCATTTGCATTGCCCGATGGCAATCCAGCTTGGTTGCGGTTGCAGAGACACGAAGACGCTCTCAAGGGTGAGTTGCTCTGGAGTGTCGGCAGCGCAAGGCCGATCACGGAGATCGTCGTGACTGGGAACCAGCTGAGTTTTTCTCGAAAGATCCGCTGGCGCCCCTTCGGAGATTCCGCCGTCAAGGAGATCACCGAGCCGTTCGTAGCAACCGTTTCCGAAAGCAAATTGCAGCTCACTGTCCGCCAAACCTCGGTTGACGAACCAGCCGCCAGCGCGGAGGTCTTTGTCTTGTCAGGAAAGAAGATGCCGCCGCTCCCCAAGCGACCGGATCTCAGCCGGGTGGTGTTTGGTCCTCCCGTGCGGTTGTTAAACGGCAAGGACCTGAGCGGGTGGCGGCTTTCGAACCCCCGCAAAAAGAACGGTTGGCGAGTTGAGGATGGAGTGTTGATCAACGAAACACCCAAGACAGATTTCGGAGCCTATGGCAGCTACGGAAATCTGCGTACCGACCGCGAGTTCGACGACTTTCAATTGACGATCGAGTACAACGTCTCGGCCGGCGGCAACAGCGGTGTTTATCTACGTGGCATGTACGAAGCACAGGTTGTTGACCGCGATAGCAAGATGCAGGGTATCGGCGGGCCGGGGGCGATTTACGGCCGTATCGCTCCGGTGCGAAACGCGGCCAGAGCGGGAGGGGAATGGAATCGTTATGTTCTGACACTCGTTGATCGGCATATCACCGTCGAGCTCAACGGCGACACGGTGATCGACAACCAGCCGATCGTCGGCTGTACAGGCGGTGGACTGTCAGCAGATGACACGCAGCCTGGTCCGATTTTTCTGCAAGGCGATCACACGTCGGTGAAATACCGGAACATCAGCCTGCGGCCAGTCGTTCAGAGTTCTTAAGTGTCATCCCCCGCCTATCGCGGGCAAGAAGTGAACTTCGGCCTGGGCGTCGACGGCCTGCAGCAGACCGAGCACGCTGACGGAGCCGTCGACAACCACTGATAATCCTGGGCTGAGTTCACCTTCCTGACAGAGTTCATCTTTGATGCCAGGGTGGATGGCATCAAGCGCCTCGATGACGCCTTGCACATTCTTGCCGGTCACGTCCACGAACTCCGCGCCTCCGGTCGCACCGCGGAGCGAGTTGGGTATGAAAACGCGTACCATGGTTGGTCGAGTCAGGTCGAGCGTCGTTGCATTTCTTGCCACAAGCGGGGTGGCGACATCGGCAGTTGTCTCATGCGGACGCCAACGGCGCGAAAGATGGCATTAGCGATTGCCGCCGGCGGTGGGCAAATCGGCACTTCACCAACGCCCCGGACTCCATAAGGATGTTGCGGATCTGGAACCTCGACGAGGATTGTCTCAATCGATGGCACGTCGTAGCAAGTTGGGATGCGATAGTCGAGAAACGTTGCGTTGTGCAGCTCGCCCTGCTCGTCGTACCAATACTCTTCGTTTAACGCCCAGCCGATTCCCTGCACGGCGCCGCCTTGCATCTGCCCCTCAACGTAGCTGGGATGAATAGCAGTCCCGACATCTTGAGCAGCAGTATATCGCAGGATCTGCACCTTCCCTGTCTCTGGATCGACTTCAACGTCCACGCAGTGCACTCCGAAGGCACCTCCCGGCGACGCGCTCGCTGACTTCCCCTGACCGGTAATCGCCCCTCCGGTCGCTGTGGACTGGGCTGCGAGTTCCTTGAACGACATCTGTTGGTCGCCCGGGCCAAGCAAGACAGCTTCCTCGTAGCGAACTTGCGATCGGTCGACGTCCCAGATTAGCGCGGCGCGATCGACCATCTGTTGTTGAATGTTTTTGGCCGCTTCGACTGCGGCAATCCCCGTCGCGAAGGTCACTCGACTGCCGCCTGTCACATCCGAGTAAGCGGTACTGTCGGTATCGACAATCGTGGGGATCACATCTTCCGCGGGAATTCCCAGCGTCTCTGCCAGCTGCATGGCAATGCTGGTCCTGGTGCCGCCGATGTCGGTGCAACCCTCGACAAGCGAAACCGTACCATCGGTGTTGACGGTCGCCGAAACCGCTGATCGCAATCCCGCGTTGAACCAGAAACCAGCTGCGATGCCTCGACCGCGGTGATCTCCCTCCAGCGGTGCTTTGTAGTGATCGCTGTTCGCGATAGCCTCGACGGTTTCCCGCATACCTATCCTGGAGAAAACTGGGCCATCGACGCGTCGCGTTCCTTCTACCGCGGCGTTCTGACGTCGGAATTCGGCAGGATCCGCGCCGAGCGTTTCGCAGATTTCGTCCACCATCGTCTCCATCGCGAAGGCAACGTGAGTCGACCCAGGCGCGCGATAGGCGTTGCTCCGCGGCTTGTTCACGCACACATCGAAACCCTCCACCCGTCCGTGTGGAAGGTCGTAGCAGGCGAAGATGCACATACAGGCGGGGGCGATCGGTGAGCCGGGATAGGCGCCCGCCTCAAACGCAATCCAGGCGTCGCCTGCTACGAGCCGTCCATCTCGTGTGGCACCCAACTTCAACCGCATATGGGAACCGGGTGTCGGTCCCGTAGCCTCAAAAACCCCCGATCGCGTCATTACGATCTTCACCGGCCTACCACTTTTCTTGGACAAGAGCGCAGCTACCGGAGGCAGGTAGACGGAGATCTTGCCACCGAATCCTCCCCCGATCTCCATCGGCACGACCCGGATCTGCGACACGGGGATTTGCAACAGCTCGGCCGTTTGGTGGCGGACGGAGAAGGACCCCTGCGTGCTCATCCAAACGGTGACTTTACCGTCAGCATTCCAGAGAGCGGTTGCATTGTGCGGCTCGATGTATCCTTGGTGCACAGTTGAGGTATCAAACTCACGCTCAATGATCACGTCTGCTTCAGCGAAGCCCTGGACGATGTCACCCTTTTCAAAGAGAAAGTGTTTGGCAACGTTGGTCGGCGCCTGGAGACCTCCCTCGTCAGCAGGCTGCGAGCCGAGAGCCGTTGTTCGTACGTCTTCGTTGAGAATCGGTGCCTCCGCGTCCATCGCGCGGCGGACGTCCAGCACTGGAGGCAGCGGTTCGTAGTCGATTTCGATCAGCTTGACAGCTTCTTCGGCGAGGTGCACGTTGTCCGCAGCGACCGCGGCCACGGCGTGGCCGCGGTAGAGCACCTTTTCGCGCGCCAACACGTTGGCACTCAGGTGCCGTAGATTTACTGAACCTTCGCCGAGTTCGGCGATGCGGTCACCTGGCTGGGGCATGTCGGCCGAAGTTACTACAGCCCGAACACCGGACAGGGCCTCTGCCTTTGAGGTGTCAATCCGTTTGATGAGCGCGTGCGCATGAGGGCTTCGCAAGATGGCCCCATGCAGCATGCCGGTCAACTTGATGTCGGCGCCGTACTTCGCCCGTCCAGTGACTTTGTCGACACCATCATGCCGGATAGGTCGCGTCCCGATGACTTTGTATTTGGGCTTGTCGGCTGTTGCCATGAAAGTTCTCCTGGTTTCAACGACGGCACGGCACGATAGGGAAGGAACCTAACGGCTGGATCCCACCGGTCTACCGAGCGGCGGAGTGGCCTGTCTCGGCCCGCTTCTGGGCGGCTGATTGCACCGCTTTGACGATTTTGTCGTAGCCCGTACAGCGGCACAGGTTGCCTGCCAAGTAGAAACGAATATCTTCCTCGGTGGGATTCGGATTCTCTTCAAGCAGCGCTTCAGTTTGAACGATGAACCCGGGCGTACACACGCCGCATTGAAGCGCCGCTTCCTCCAGGAAAGCCTGCTGCACTTCGTCTAGATTCGAGCCGCGCGCAATGTCCTCAATCGTCCGGATCTCCGCGGCGTGGCATTCGACGCCCAACACCAGGCAACTCGCAACCGGCAGGCCGTCAAGGATGACCGTGCAGGCACCACAATTGCCGTTGGAACACCCCTCCTTGGTTCCTGTTAGGTCAAGCGTATCCCGCAACAGCTCCAACAATGTCTGCCGCGGTTCGCAGAGAAACTCTGTCTCCAGGCCGTTGATCTTGGCGCTCACGACTCTCTTCTTCGCCATCCGATGCTCCTCAGCCGATTAAACAATTCCTACGCGGATGCCCCCGGCAATCGTCTACGCCCGTAGCTAGTGCCCCAGGCGATAGGCCAACTCTGTGCCCTGCGCTCTCACGGCGGCGGCTTTCAACACGCGTTCTGTCAGTACGCCCGCTACATGACGCCGGTACTCTGCAGTCCCTCGCATGTCCGTAATCGGGGAGATCGACTCCTGAGCCAACTCGGCGGCCTTGGAAAAAGTATCTTCACTGATTGGTTTCCCCGCCAAGAATTCACTCACGGCGCTGGCCAAGATGGGCGTTGGCGCCACCGCACCCAGAGCCACGCGTGCAGAGACAATCGTCTCCTCGTCCTCGGCCAGCACCACCGCCGCTGCGACGCCAACGACCGCGATGTCCATCTCATTACGTGGGATGAACCGTCGGTAGTGCGAACCACTGTGGGAGATGGGAGGAGCCGGGAAACGGATTTCGGCCAGCAATTCTCCTGGCTGCAAGACGTTTGTGCCGGGACCTGTACAGAATGCTGCCGCCTCGACCGATCGTCGGCCGCCCGGTCCGACAATCTCACAGATTCCGCCAAGCGCGATCGTACTCGGCGTTGTGTCGGCCGCAGGGCTCGAGTTGCATAGGTTTCCGCCGACGCTGGCTCGGTTTTGAATCTGGATGCCGCCGATGATACGGCAGCTGTCGGCCAACGCGGAGTAACGCTCGGCGACCTCCGGCTCGACCCAAACTCGACGGCAGGGTACAGCTGCGCCCACGCGCAGTCCCTCGCTTCCGGCCTCTAATACGTTGAGCTCTTCGATCCACTTAACGTCGAGCACGAACTTTGGAGCAACGCGCCCGGACCGCATTTGGTCAATCAGATCGGTGCCACCACACAACGGCCGGATGCCGTCCTGGTGATCCACCATCAACGCCACTGCGCGGTTTAGAGAAGTCGGTGCCTCATAGTCGAAATCATGCATGATTCCCGTCCCGCCGGTGGGGCAGAGAAGAGTCTTCGCTGAATGTTACCGTTGAGCAACTCTGATGAATTCTATCAAATCGGCGAGGTCTTGAGGGGAGAGCTCCTTCTCCCAACCATCTGGCATCAGCGATTTACCCGTGCTCTGCATCAGTTCGATCTCGCTTCGCAGGATTGAGATCTGTTTGCCTTCGGCCGCCAACAGCGTGATGCTGGCTCCTGTTTCGGTTGCCAGCATGCCGCTGAAGCTCCGGCCATCGGTACTGACGATCATGAAATCCAGGTACTTTCCTTCTACGGCCGCGCTAGGATCCAAAATCGAAGCCAGCAGCGACTCAGTCGATTTGTCGGTCAAGGCAGCGAGATTAGGACCGACCTCGTGTCCGTCGCTACCGTGTTTGTGGCAGCTAGTGCAATGCTTCTTGAACAGAATCGTTCCGCGGTCGACGTCGCCGTCTAAGTCCGACACCACCCGGAACGACCGGACCACGTGCTGGCGGTCCGAAGTGGTCGCTGACAGCATTGCCCGGATACGCGAGTCTCTGGCTAGGTTCCCGCTGGCGAGCAACCGTCTCGAGGCCGCCGGGCCGATCTCACTGGGTAACACAGTTCGGCTTTCGGTTGCACCGATCAGCGAGCCAACCCAGGACTCGCGGCTTATCAGGGCCGAAATAATCTGCCGCCGCAACACGGGACTATGTGACTTCCAACCGGCGAGCAGGGCAGCTGCCACGTCGTCGTTCGGGCGGGATGCCATGTGCGCCACCACCGCCTCTTGGAGCGCCGCAGGCGTCTGGGGCACCAGGGCCTCGGTTAGCAACGCTAGATCCGCCCGCTCGCTGTCCGGCTGGCGGAGCAGCAATCGCGCGGCGGCGCAGCGCAGCAATAGTGGTTGGTCGGCGGTCCGAACCAACACCCTACTGCGGTCGATCGTACTCCGGACTTTGTCCATCTCGTGATCGTCGAGTTCGGAAAGGGCCCAGCTCCTTTTCTCCAGCCCATCCAGCAAGTCTGCCAGTGCAGTCAGCCTCCAAGCAGCGTCATCAACCCGACATACGAATTCGAACGCCTCGGAAATCGTGGTTTCTCCGCCCAAAGCTGCCACCTGGGCGAAGAGCTGCCGCCAGAAGGCGGGCGACCGGTGCTGAACACCTTCAGCGTCCAGAGCAGCAGCGAAGACACCGCCGATGTTCCGCTCGTTCAGCGAGCTGCATAACGCAGCGTTGACGAATCGGTTGTCCTTGCCGTCGACTGCCAAGCGGAGTAGCAGTTTCCCCAGACTTGGATCGGTGAGGTTCCCCAATGTGCACGCCAGCTCGAGCCGCACTTTTGGATCCGGGTCCTCGGCCAAAGGGGCCAAGGTCTGTACGTCCAGACGACGCTGGGCTGCCAAACGAACAGCATGTCGACGGACGCCGGCATGTTGGTCGGTGAGCGCGCCGGTCAAAGTCGTGAGTGCGAGCGCGTCCAGGCCGTCTAGCGTACAGAGCGCATGAAGGCGGCCAAGTGGCACGTCGCTTGCGCGAACCAACGTTTCCAGAGAGGTCACTAGCTTCCGCGGTACGCTGCGTTCGCTCGGCGCGGTCGTATTGACTTCTATCGCGACTGGCTTCACACTGTCCAGCACCAACAGCTGCTGGGCCTTGTCGCGTTGCCAGCCGTTCGAGCTTTCCAGCAACTCGACTAGCTCCTCGGAGGACATACCATCAAGCGATGGCACGTCGCGTGGTTGTCCGCCAGCCGGGAAAATTCGGTAGATCCGCCCGCAGTCATCGCCGGCTCGGTAGAAGGGCCGCAACTCGTCCCGCCCCGCCTCAGGAAGCCACTCAGGATGCTCGATCATGTAGCGGTACATGTCCACCACCCAGAGGGCACCATCGGGACCCGTACGAACCATCACTGGGCGGCACCAGCGGTCTGCGGACGCAAAGAAATCGATGTTGCCTTCGGAGGGATCTCGCTGCGACTGGAAGGTCACACCCGCCTCACTGATCACGTTGTGCTGGACCAGATTATGAAATGGCTCGCATGTGAACGCATGTTGGTACTGCCCGCGATCGAAGAGCAGATCATCACGATAGATGATCGCCGAACAGGCTGAAGTGAATCGACCGGACTGATTGAAGCTGTGAAACCGCTTTTGCGGTGACTTCGCGGGGTAGACAAGTGGATTCGCTGGTGTGATCACTTGCTGACGCGGATCTGGCGGCGCAAAGGACCGATTGCGGCGGATGTCGTGATCGGTGAGCACATAGTGCCACAGCGGGTAGCTGTTTTGTACCCCGAACCAGTTTCCCCAATCGTCTCGGTTGCGCCCGTACTGAGACGGTCCACTCTGTGGATCGATGAGACCACTCTGTGGTCGTATTCGAAAATCGCGGCTTCCAACGTGTGTACTCCGGCCGGTCGCGTGCGAGAGAATTCGGCTCTCCTTGCCATAACCGGCGTGATGGCTGCCGCTGGCACAATAGATCCAGTTATCCAATCCCCAGCGCAGTCCGTTCACTCGGAGCTGCTGGTTGCCGGTCAAGAAGCCCGAGTAGAGCACCTGGCGTAAGTCGGCGCTGCCATCTCCGTCGCTGTCTTCGGCGTAGAAAATCTCGGGAGCCGCAGTGACCAAAATTCCCTTTCCCCAGGTGAGTAGCCCCGTGGGAAACGGGATGCTGTCCAGGAACAGGGTCGATTGGTCGTAGTGACCATCCTGGTTCGTGTCCCGCAATCGCCGAATACGTCCGCCTGGAGCGCCGGCTCCGTCCACGCCCAGCGGATAGTCCGCCATCTCGGCCACCCAGAGGCTGCCGTCAGCTCCCCAATCGATCGCCACCGGGTCCACGACGGCCGGCTCCGCAGCCACCAGCTCGACCTCGAATCCCTCGCGGACGTGGAGCAGCCGCATCGACTCTGAGGGGGAGAGCGGAGACGTGTCGAACCCGTCCTGAGCGAGCGCCGGGGCGAATAAGGCGAGTGCGAGCGTGGACACAACCGCTGCGCTGGCGACTAGCTCGGTTCTCATTTGATGCTCCAATGAGGCGCGGCCGCCGTCCTATTACTCGCTTGGATCGAGCTCCCGCTCGTAGATCGACCAGATCGTATCGACAAAGTCGGAGGCAAACGTCTGGTGTTCGTCGGCAAATCGCTTTTCCAAGTCCGCAGTGACCAGCGCTTGCGTGATCTCCAGCCGAGTTTTCTCTTCGTTAACAAGGCGCTCCGCAGCCAGAATATAGTCGCTAACCGAGCGAGTGATCAACCAAGCCGGCACGCCGGCCGTCTGCATGACTCGCTCGTCGAGCCTCGAGTGCGGCTGATCACCGCTAAGCGTCACGGCAGGAAGGCCTTGTAGCAGAGCATCGAGCATGCTGTTTTCGCCACCAAAGGGAAAAGTGCCGAGATAGATGTCACAGTCGCGCAGATGCTGTAGGTAGTTGGCGCACGGTTGGCGTGGTAGCACCACAAAACGAGCTCGCCCCGCCAGCACCGAAGCGACCTGCTGACGCGCGACGAGCAACTTGAGGCCGATACAATTCGGCATGAAATGGAATTCGACGGGCCGCTCGACACGGTCGGCTATGGTGCCGCAGGCCATCAGGAACTCGGCATTGAGCTTCAGCATGTTTGCGCACACAGCAATGCGGACAGGTCCGCCGCGTTGGTCTGTCGAGCGAGCATACCGTTCTTGGTCGCGGTTGAGCCGGTAGAGGTTTCCTGGTGACTTAACTCGAACCAGACGCTCGCTGTAACATTTCTCCTCGCCCGCCGTTGTCTTTCCAGCAACCATGTAGTCGATGTGAGGGGAGTAGGTGGTGGCCGGGTGCCCGAGTGAGGCGATTTGCAGCGGAGCTAACCGAGCGTTGCACGCGATTACCGACCACAGCCGCATTCCTAAGCAGGGATAGTAGACGATGTCTGGCTGCTGCTTAGCCATCAGCTCAAGAACTTCGCCGAACCGCTCGAGGCTCCAGCGAAATCGAACGAGCTCGTCGCACCAACCAACTTCTTCATCGCCAAGATCGTCCACGCCGATCATGGTGACGACTCGAAAACGCTGTTTCAGCTGCTCGAGAAACGGCTCGTAGCAGCGGCTCATGACGTGCCCACCGCCTGCAACTTCGCAAGCGACCAACAGTGTTGGGCGTTCGGATTTGGTGAGCCTCGGGCGCGCGAGCGGCGGAGAGATTTGTTGCGCCGTTAGCCAGTTGGTGAAGAGCTGATTCAAATGCCGCTTCACTTCGTGCCGGTCCTCGGACGTCGCATAGCTGCAAAGGGTCCAGCAGCGGTGCATATCCCATAACATCGAGTCGACAGGCGTCACAGAGGATGCGTGCTGCATCGCAGCCAACAGCATGTTGCGGTGCTGTTGGGCACGCGGATCGCAAGTGACGTGCGCCGATAGCGCGCCGAGCACCGACCGCAGTGCTACTTGAGGGGCTCGACGAAAGAGGGACAGCAGCGGGTCGACGCTGGCGCCGTAGACTGATGAGCAAAGCAGAAACTTGCGGGCATCTGACTGGTTAGCGAAGTTGAGCACGTCGGGGTTTTGGCCGGTGCCGCGGGCGGCAAGCGCGTTCAAGATGTGGTCTGTGCTGCCGTACCCGCTGAGCAGGAAGACATGAGCCAGCTCGGGCATGATGCTGGCATACCGCTGAAACATGCGCGGGTCGAACTCGACAGCGGGGTCTACCAACAAAGTCGTCGCCACCGCGGCAAGTCGCGTGCAGAAGCTGCGAGCTTCACTCATACTTGCCGAAGTTGCCCAGGTGGTGAGCCGGGGTTCTTCGCTGGAAAACGCCCCCAGCAGTCGGCCGATTCGTTCCAGGGCTTCCGACGAGCTGCCTTGTGCAGCGAGCGACTCGATGTTGCGAATGTACCGAAGAGGCATTAGGCAGTGGCAGAGCAGAAAAACTCAACGCCGGTAGATCTGCGCGTTGAACGCAATACAAACGCGGTCCTTGCTTCCACTATACGGCAACGCGCTGTGCAGTAAATACGATGGAAACAAGACGAGTAGCCCATCCTCTGGTGTCACGTCGAAGTTGCTATTGCGCAGATAGGCATTTCCTTCATCCTGGTAAGTCCCACCGGTACCGATCGGCGAATAAAACCGGTTGACGCCGTTCCGAGCTGCGCCGCCAGAAGTGGGCGGTTCGACGTCACCCGCTTGAACGTAGTAGATGCCACACCATGAGCATTGGTGATGCTGGTGGCTGTCGTGGAAGCCACCGTCGTTCGTGATATGGCACCAGCTTTCGACAGCCGCCGCGCGGAGCTGATTTGGCATCACGTGCCCTTGGTGAGCTTGCGAAACCGCATGGCAAAGTGCATTACCAATGAAACTGATCAATTTCTTCAACGACGGATGATCGGTATCGAAAAGATCGAATTTGCTCTCGAACAGCCCTTCCCTAGGTTTAGCGGCCACGGCCACGCCGCTGGCGATGTTCTGTTGTTCGCGCTCTCGTAGCTCGTACATGTGGGAGATAATCCCCGGACCCTCCTGCTCGTGGTCGCCCCAACGGCAGAAGTACATATGGGTCGCCCAAATCGGGCTGGCCGTCATACTCGACTTACTCATACTCGACCTCTATCTGGTCCTGTACCGCAGCTCCAGAATCACGAGCGGTGCTGTGGCGAGACACCGCAGGCTAGCCCGAATTATTCATGAGCGATCTGCTGCGAGGTCGTAAGTCCATCCGTGGCTTCGTCATGCTTCACAATTTTCCCTCGACGTATTGCTTCAATACGCCTGTGGAAGAATTGCTCGCCTTCCTTGCCACGAACGTACTTACAACCTCTCGCGACGATCTTCATGAATAATCCGGGCTAAAGCTATTTTACTCCGGATTGTTGGCTTGGAGAAAGGCTGATAGATGGCAGCGGATCTGCTGCGCGCGAGGGCGACGCTTCTACCGAGGAGGTCGTGCAGCCTCTAAGTTAGTGCGTGATTTCGTCTTTCTTCACTCTCCCCTCGGGGAGAGTCGGCCCGAAGGGCCGGAGAGGGGGCCACGCCGCGGGGCGATCCCTCCCGGGTAGCCCTCCCCGGACGCTACGCGTCCGACCCTCCCGCGAGCGGGAGGGTGAAGTCGATCTCCGCAGGTTTGTGAAGTGAAAAAGGTGCACGACCTCCAAGCGGGAGGGCGAGGCTCCTGCCGAGCCGCGAGTGCAAGGAACCGTGGGCTAACGCCCAGCAGCTGATTCGGATTGTAGCCGAACTCGCCAGAGTTTGGCCGGCGAAACTCCGGTTCGGCTCACGCAAATCCAAACAGCCGGACGGCATTCTCACCCAGGATTTTCCGTTGCTCGGCGGCTGTTAGGTGCCCTAGCAACTGGGCGGCGTTTTCAAAAGCTGCCCGGTAACTCTGGGGAGTGGCCGTAGCGTTGAAGCCTCCGCCGTAGATCGCCCGCTCGGCGCCGAACTCGGAGGTCAACCGTTTCACTACTGGCTGCACATCGCGGTGCGGATAGGACTGCATCGACGGCAGCGAAGACAGCTTGATGATGGTGTTGTCGAATCGCGCCCAACGGATGACCACCTCGTGCTCAGCAGGTGTCCCCTGCATCGGTCGGCCCAGGTGGTCGATGATGACACGGGTCGCATGAAACTCCTTGATCAGCGGTTCGAACCCCGGGGCGTAGCGCGGCTCGAAATGAAGTTGCACCGCCAAACCGTGGTCGGCAGCCAGCCGCCAAAGCCGCCTCAGCTCCGGCCTGCCGAACGGTGGGAGACGCTCGGGTGCGTAAGCATGCACGCGAAGCGCGATGATCGAGAGCTTATCGACCAGCTGGGGCAACTTGTTCAGCGAATCGGGTCGATCACAGAAGAGCAGCAGCGTGCCTTTGAGCCGATCACCTCCCACCGATAGACAATGCTCGAGATAACGATGGTCGTCTTGGTAGGGTTCCGGATGGACGACGACGGCAAAATCGACTCCCGCACCATCCATGCATTTCAACAAGTGCTCAGGCGTCGCCGCCGCTGGGGGCCGGTAGGGTGCCCGGGCATGATAAGGAAAACGAGAGTCCTCCGAACCGGCAAAGCAGTGCAAATGTGTGTCCACACGCGGCGCCGTGTCGGCCGCAGCCGACAGGGATCCGGCGAGCCACGGAGCCGCTAGGCCGGCCTTCAGCAGATGACGTCGATGCATTCGTGGGGACCTTCGCCAAGGGACCGTCTGTGGCCGTCTTCATTCCTGGGGCGCGAAGCAGAGCAGGTCGCCGTTTTCGAGAGACACGTAGATACGATGTTGCCGGTCGATCGCCGTACCGCCTTTGACGGCCAACGAAGGGAGTTGCTCCAACCAGACGTCCTGGCCGCCTTCGACGTCAATCGCAGCCAAGAAGCTGCGTTCAGGTGCATTCTCGACGTGGCCTGTTGCCAACAGCTTGTCGGAAGAAACTACGAAGCTGGTAAAACGACGGTTGGTGTTGTCCTTCCAGAGCGTCGGTGGTGGTTTCTCGCCCCGTCGCTGCAACCAACGCGCCAGTTCCTTGCGAGGTCTCGTTTCGCCGGCGGGCAACGCCGCTTCCCGCGCTAGGTTGCTGAATCGGCTGCCTTCATAGCTGGCGTCGTGACAAATCGTCGATCCGTCCTCACAGGTGTAATCCAACGACAAGTACTTTCCGTAGGTGGGATAGTACGGATAGAAGGCGGTGCGGAACTGAGAAGTAACCTGCGCGCGGGGGGTGTTGAGACAGCGTAGGTTGTCGAGGTCATAGCGAGCCACTTCGTAGACTCCCCCAGCCAGGAACTGTAGCTCCTCGCCGACAATCGCCAAATTCCCTTGGAGACTGACGCCGCTATTGACTTCTGGAGAGAGGGCTCCCGAATCGGAGTTGCCGGCCAGAAGTTCTCCGGTTCGCGCATCTAGCTTTGCGACGTAGGTGCCGTCGTAGTGGGCGATTCCGGCGGCCGCGAAGACCGATTCGTCGTGGACTACGACGCCGCCGGCGACCGGCCAGGTCGAGATCAACTTGCTGTAAACCGGGATCCGCCGCTGCTCGGGACCAATGCGGTGTGACCAGAGGAACCGCCCGGTCGCAGCTTCCAGGGCGTAAACGCGACCATCGCCGGACCCGACATAGACACGGTCGTGCGCCACTGCGGGTGGGTAGTAGACAGGGCCGGCGGTGTAGAACTTCCAGACCGGCTGGCCCGCGGCGTCGAGCGCACGGACCGCACCAGTGCGGTCAGCGATAAAGACCAATCCGCCCGCGACGACAGGCGCTGTGGGCAGGTCGTGCTCGGAGATCTTAGTTTGCCATTGGAGTTTCACACCAGCCGGAATCTCGTTTTTCGTGATATCGCTGCGGGCGTTGTTCGCCCGGTAGCTCGGCCAGTCATCGCCCGACGGTAGAGCCTCTACCTCGTCGATCCGCTCACCCTTTTGCAGGGCGCTATCCACCGGCTTGCGCGCCGGACCGTTCGCTGTACCCAGGCAGATGTTCCCGTAGAGTGAGAGTTGGCATCCGCACATCCAAGGGCCCCAATAGAGGTGGCCGTTGGAGATGATGACTCCGTCTTGGCAAGGAGGTCGCATGGGAGCGATGTGATGAGCAGCGTAGGTCTCTGTCATCACGCGCACCGTCCCGCCATTGGTGCGATAGAAGATGCTGTCGGCACATCCGGTGGCGCGCGTGCAAGCTCGCCGTGTGGGCAACGCCCCCAGCACATCACCGGTGTCGTAGTCGAGCCGTACTCCCGACGATTCAGGGCCGGCCGCATAGATGCCATCATCCCTCAGCACGAGTTGCAGATTACCATCAGGGTGCGACCAAGCGAGGCTGCCGTCCTTGGCTGACGCTACGACCATCTTAGATCGCTGCGGGCCCGCGAAGAACAGGTACTCATTGTTGCACTTCATGTAGGCCGTTGTGGCGTAACCAGTAATGTAGTGCTGCGCTTGGCCGTTTGGACCGACAGCCTCCAGCAAGTCCTGGTCGGTGTTCTTCCATCGCGGCGTGCCGTCGCTCGCATTGACACTCAACAGAAACCGCTCAGCGCTGAAGCAGAAGATGCTATCGTCGTTCATGCAAACGCCGCGCGCGTCAAGAAACTCCTTGTCACGGTAGTTCCAAAGGACTTCGCCGCTGTTCAAGTCAATCGCCACTAGTGTGCGTCCAAAGCCGAACGCGGTGCGGGGGTCCTTGTAGTCATGTCCGTCCCACATTCCCCACGGCCAGTGCCCTAGGCCGCGGCGCGCCGACCGTTGCGTCGATACCTGTACCTCAGGGTTGCCGACCAGCGCGTAGAGCACTCCATCTCGCATTGCCATCCACTTCCAAACCGGGCCATCTGTTAGTTCCTCCGGGACGGTAATCTCCCGGGTAACTTCGCCGGTCTCGGCATTGATGACCTTGCATGACTCGTGGTCTCCCATGTAAAGCGCGTCCTCGGTCGCGATCATCGTGTTTCGGTGAATCATGAAGCCTGGTGACAGCGCTCGTTTCCAGAGGATCGTGCCGTTGTAAGCGTTGATACAGAGCAACGTGTTCAGCATCTCGTTTTGATTTGCTTTATGAGCGATATGTCCCATCGCCTTAAAGACTCGCCCACCCGCGGCCACCGACTGTTCCGGCATCGGGCTGAACTTGGGATCTGAGAGGAACTGCGTACGGAAGGCTCCGCGTACGTGCTGATCGTCGGATTGTGGGTTATTGTCCGGGCCATGAAACGGGTGCGTCCATTCATCGATCCCGTCCGGAACCGGCTTGACCAACTCGCGATCGCCGACGAAGGCCGACGCCCGTGGCCTCAGCGCACGTAGTAGCTCGGCGTCAGGAGTGTCGGGCTGAAGCTGCAAGATGCAGTCAGCAAGGTTGTCTGCCAACTGAATCGACGCGGACGAACCGTGATCTGCAAACAGACGTTGCCCCAACAGCCCCGCCTCGTCGGCCGCTTGTTGCACCGCCTGGACATCGTCGCGCTGCGAAGATTGAAAGTAGATCGTCAGCTCGCTTGCTTTGGCGAGATCGACGAGATGCTGAGCGCCGCGCTCCGGCAGGCCGATCACCGCCACGATGCCGCGGCGGACGCCAATCCTCTTCAAGTCGCTCTCCACCGTTTCAACGGCGACGCCGCAACGGACAAATGCCAAGGCGGCGCCGAGACAACAGATCACCATTCGATCACTTCTCATGACCAGGGGCTCCACAGAGTTCGGAGGGACTGTCCACTCTCAGCTCAAAACTGACGGTCGGTGGCATGCGATGCGAGAAACAGATTCATAGCTCGGCCAACGACGTATATGGTATCCCGCCTGACTAGCGGTAGAAAGTAGTGCCGCTTGCAAATCGCCTACTTGGCCGCTAGGCTCTCGTGGCAGAGTGAAACCGAACCGAGACAGCCGGGAAGCGCCATGGAAAACTCGAACGATGAGGCCCGGCGGCTACTCGCCGATGCGTTGCGATCGGTCGACGAGTACTACAAGCAACAAGGCATTTTTCAAGAGCGGTTTGGGTTCGGCGTAAAGCCGGCCGTGGTCGTGGTTGATTTTGCCAACGGTTGGACGGACGCCGCCTACGCCGGCGGCAGTCAGCGCCTTGATGCACCGGTAGAGAATACAGGAACGCTCCTGGCCACGGCTCGCAAGGTGGGTGCGCCGGTAATCTACACCACCTCGCCCTATCGACCGGACAGTGGGGATCAGCCCTTTAAGTCGGCTGCCGATCCCTCGGCGAACTTCCGAGCATGGGACGAACGGGCCAGCCTGATCGACGAGAGAGTCGCTCCGCAGCCTGAAGATCTGCTGATCGAAAAGGAGAATGCCAGCGCGTTTTTCGGAACCCATCTGGTCAGCTACTTGATTCACCATGCGGTCGACACTTTGTTGATCACTGGCTGCAGCACCAGCGCCTGTATCCGCGCCACAGCCACAGACGCTAAGAGTTATAGGTTTCGGCCAATCATCATTGAAGACTGTGTAGGCGATCGTTCTGCGGTATGCCACGTTTTTACACTGTTTGATATCCAAGCGCGGTTTGCCGATGTGGTGACACTGGACGACGCGCTCGCTTACCTGCGTTCACGCGGCGAGGTAGATGACCGAGCGTGATTTCTGGACATTAGCTGCTGGGCGTTAGCCCACGGTCTCTACGACAACCGGATGCTAACGCATTCCGGCTGATTTGTTGTCGCAAGATCAAACTCGTTGGTTTACTGATGGGAGTTCGCAGATGTCCATTTTGGAGCCCCTCGGTGGGAGAAGCATCTTTGCGAGGGCACTCTTGACGGTTTGGCCACTGCATCTGTTGTGGCTGGGCTTGGTCGCCCCGGCACCTCAGCTGCTCAGCGGTGGCGAGCTGCGAGCGGGGATCGCGACTACCGACATTACGCCCCCAATTCCTTATCGAATGAGTGGCTACTTCAGCGAGCGTCTGAGTACGGGTACGAAGGACCCACTACTCGCCAAGGCAATTGTCTTCGAGCAAGACGGGACGCGCGCGGCGATGGTTTTCTGCGATCTCATCGGTATCGCACCACAGACGGCCGCCAAATCACGGCAACTGGCAAGCCAAGCAGCAGACATTCCGGTCGGTCACATCGTACTCATGGCCACGCACTCCCACACCGGGCCGCTGTACTGGGGTGCGCTAAGAAATCACCTTCACCAACGCATTATCAATGAGCGTGGAAGTGATCCGTACGAAACGGTCGACTATCCCGCGGAACTTGCCGAGAAGCTGGCGCACGTTGTTGCAGAAGCCGCAACATCTCTGCAAGCCGTAAGCTTGCGGGCCGGCTATGCCGAGGAACGCAGACTCTCGTTTAACCGTCGTTTTCACATGAAAGACGGATCGGTTCGGTTCAATCCGGGACAACGTAATCCGGACATTGTGCGGGTGGCCGGACCGATCGATCCACAGGTCGGACTTGTCGCCTGCTATGCCCGGCAAGAAGAATTGCCGCTAGCGATGATCGTCTCTTTCGCTCTCCATCTTGATACTGTCGGCGGCACGGAGTACTCGGCAGACTACCCCGGATACGTGCAGGAACATCTGAGTGAACGCTTTGGCGCGGACTTTACTTCCCTGTTCGGCGCAGGCACCTGCGGAGATATCAACCACGTCGACGTGACGGTCCAAGGTCGCCGCAGCGCCGCGGAGATTGGCAAGTTGCTGGCACAGACGGTCGAACAAGAGGTACCGCGACTTTCTATTGTCGCTGAGCCTGACTTGGGCGTTCGCCGCGCCACCGTTGAGGCTCCTCTGCAGGTCTTCTCGACCCAAGAAATCGACGCGGCGCGACGGAACATGGAGTTCGTGGATAGTCGACGGCTGTCGTTTTTGGAACGGGTTGAAGCCTACAAAATCATGGCTGTCCAGCAGCGGGAGAGCCGTACACTTCCGATCGAAGTACAGGTCTTCCGGTTGAGCCGCGATACGGCCATCGTCACGCTGCCGGGTGAGGTGTTTGTCGAGTTAGGAATTGCGATCAAGTCTGAGTCACCGTTCCCCACGACACTAGTTGTCGAACTTGCCAACGACGCGCCTGGGTACATTCCCACGAGGCAGGCTTTCGCGGAAGGGAGTTACGAAACGGTCAATTCCAGGATCCAATCGGGTAGCGGTGAGAAGATGGTCGAGACTGCTGTTCGGCTGCTGAACGAGTTAGCGTCCGGCGGAGACTAGAGGACAATCCAGTATTGAGCATAGCGATGCACCAGATTCGAGCAGAGTTCAAGTCTTCCGCAGTCTCCAGGGAGCCGTCGTGGTGGCTTCGCCGATTGGCATCCTTCAAATGGACATTGTTCGTCGGTGTCTTTTTTGCAGTCGGGACACCTTCTATCGGCGCGGTGGAGATCAGCGAGGTTCGCTATGAAGGGCGCGCACATTTCAAGGTGAAAACCGAGTGGATGACGTGGTATTACGACCGTGCGGGAGGCGGTTTTTCGCGGCTGGTCGATCGCGACGGTCGCGATTGGATTGCGTTTAAGAAAGATCCATTACAGCAATATCCGGCGTCGGCCGCGGCCGGCTACCGCGGCCTTCCCAACTCGGTTTTCATTGGACCGGACAAGGGAGCCGGCCATCCCGGCTTCGACCAGTGCATCAGCCGGCAAGCGGGGCCAGCCAGGATTCAGACCACGAGTCGCTCTCAGAAGTGGAAGTGGAGCTGGACTTTTACCGAACGCATGGCGACATTTTCTATGGACCAGGCCGACGATCAGTACAAGTGGTGGTTTCTGTACGAGGGGCCCATCGCCGGTTCGTTTGCACCGACCAAGAAGATCTGGGGAAGCGATCAGGGCGGACCGCGCACGGACGTACCGGGATCAAGCACCCAGTTGTTTGACACCTGGCAGTGGGTGTACTTTGGTGAGCGGGACCTTTCACGAGTGCTGTTCGTTGTCCAGCACGAGCCGGACGATCTGCCGGACACACTGTGGTATTTGGGCAGTAGCGACCGGGGGTCGGTAGCGGCTCCGGATGGCATGGTCGTCTTCGGGTTCGGCCGTGGTCCCGGGACGAAGCCTCAGTTTCAGGGTGCTGGTCATCGGTTCACGGTCGGCTTCTTGGAAGCTACGGTCCAATCTGGGGAAGATCACGCCAGCCTGGCCGTGCAGATTCGTGCTGCGATCGAGTAGCTGCAGACCCTGTTCCCGAGGCAGCCTACAGACAAACATTGGGAGTCAATGCCATGTCGCCTTTTCTTGCTGAGCTGTTTGGTACGGCGATCCTGGTGCTTCTCGGCAACGGTGTGGTGGCGAATGTCCTATTAGGTGATACGAAGGGTAATGGGGGCGGCTGGATCGTCATCGCGGCCGGCTGGGGGTTTGCTGTCTACACCGCGGTGCTGTGCGTCGAGCAGTTCAGCGGGGCTCACTTAAATCCTGCTGTCACGATCGGACTCGCCTTCGCCGGGGAATTCGCTTGGAATCTGGTTCCAGGCTACATCGCTGCTCAGATGCTAGGTGGATTCTGCGGTGCGGTGCTAGTTTTTTGTTTTTACAAGCTGCATTACGACCGGACCGATGATGGCGATCTGAAGCTGGCCACGTTTTGCACCTCTGCGAACATTCGTTCAGCACCTTTTAATCTCTTCTCGGAAGTCGTCGCGACCTTTGTGCTCGTTTATGCCGTGTTAATGATGAGCGACCCGACCTTTGCGCTCGAGGCGGAGTCTGGGGCAGCAGAGATACCGGTCGGTCTGGGGTCGATTGGTGCGCTCCGCGTAGGTCTGGTTGTCTTTACGATCGGCCTCTGCCTCGGTGGCACGACCGGGTACGCCATCAATCCGGCCCGCGACTTGGCGCCCCGGATCGCGCACTGGCTATTGCCTGTACCCGGGAAACGCGATAGTGACTGGACGTATGCACCGATCCCGGTGCTTGGACCGCTGCTTGGCGCCTGCTTGGCCGCCATGCTGGCCTGGTGAAACCCCGGTCGACAACGGGTCGTCAGATGCGGGGATCATCTGGGACCCCGGACGCTACGCGTCGGTTTCGCTGGGAACCGTGGGCTAACGCCCAGCGGCTGATTTGGAGCGTAGCCGAACTCGCCAGAGTTTGGTGGACTGCATGACTTCGTCTTTCTTCACTCTCCCCTCGGGGAGAGTCGGCCCGAAGGGCCGGAGGGGGGGTGCTCGCCGGACGTTACGCGTCGGTTTCGCTGGGGAACCGTGGGCTAACGCCGGCTAACGCCCAGCGGCTGATTTGAAGCGTAGCCGAACTCGCCAGAGTTTGGTGGCGTGCCACCTCCGAGGGTGAGGGTGAGGCAGATGCCGGCAAGCTTAGTCGCGATGAGGCGAACCGCAGTCGTTTACTTACGTCTGCTGGTCGACTTCAATCCTCCAAATGCTCGCGGAACCATCCCACCAGCTCACCGATCGCCTGCTCCAGATCTTTGGGTTTGAACCCGTGCGCGGATTCGTCGTAGACAACTAGCCGGCTGGGTACTTCCTTTTCCTTGAGCGCCAGGTGGATATCTTGCGAGTGTTTTATCGGGACTAATTCATCCTTTGCACCTACGAGCAACAACGTGGGAGGGTCGTCGGACGAGACGTGTAGCAGTGGTGAAACCTCCCCGGCCTTCTCGACGGCCAAGTTTAGCGCCGGGAATCGGTCGTACGCTGGAAGGTGCTTGGGCGCCTCCCAGACCATCACACGAAGATCCGTCGGAGCGACGAACGCAACAACGGCTTGTACCCGATCACTTGTTTGCAGCACTGGATCATTAGCATCGGGATCACCGTCGTCCGACGCCGTACCCAGCATCAAGGATAAATGTCCTCCGGCACTCATACCGAAAACGCCCAGCCGGTCTGGGTCGACTCCGAAGCGTGCGGCGTGCAGGCGAATAAACCGCACACTGCGTCGCACGTCCGTGAGTGCCTCGGGAATCGAGAACTTTGGACTGCTTCCATGACGTACGGCGAATACGGTGAAGCCTTGGTCAGTCAGTGGTTGGAACAACTTGAGCGACCTCTCTGGCGGCGCCCAACGTGAGTACCAACCACCACTGACCATGAACAACACACCGGCGCCGTTCGGCTCTTCACGCGGTTTAAAGACGTCTAGTGTTAGGGCCAGTCCGTACTTGTGACCGTAGACGACATCAGCCACGATCTCCGGAGCACTCGAGTTAGTCGTTGCCGGTTCTGTCGCTTGTGTCCCAGCTGTGATCGCGACAAGGATCAGAAAACAGGTATTCGATGCCCGAAAAGACATTTGATGTGGCTCCCAAGAGTTGAGGACGGCGAGTAGGTCGCACTTCCCATCACAAGTATGGCCGCTCGACTCGCTCTGACACGCGGCTAGTTTCTGTTCGTTGTATAGTACCCGATAAGGGAAACGCGGTGTGAGTCGGATGCCGCGAGATTGGGTGTCCCCCGCAACCGTATTCATCCCTCCGAATTTGACCGGCAGTTGAGCGTTTGACAGAATAGCATCTCTCGCCAATCACCCCCTCCAAAAAACTCAGCGTGGTTCGGAAATCTGACCAGTAATCAGGCGCGAAAGGTAATTGAGTCATGCTGCACCGTTTGACTGGCTTCGTCGTTCTTGTCTGTTCGACAACCCTGTTGGGCGAGGACAAGAATGATCCCGCTCCGATTCTATGTCGCGGCTATTACCATTCCGAAGAGGACGCGATCGCCCAGCTGGCTCGCATGGCTGCGACCTATTCGAGTCTCACCGAGTGGAGGGACCGGGCCGCACGAGTCCGCAAGCAGATCCTGGTTGGTGCCAACCTTGATCCGCTGCCGAAGCGCACGCCGTTGAAACCGATCGTTCACAAGAGGCGCGAATACGACGGCTACTCCGTCGAGTCAGCTGCGTTTGAAGCTCGCCCGGGCTTCTATGTCTATGGAAATCTGTATCGGCCGCTCGGCAAGCAAGGGCCGCATCCCGCTGTGCTTTGTCCCCACGGTCACGCCCGTGGTCCTGGTGGCGGTCGGTTGAGGCCTGATCAGCAGTATCGATGTGCAACGATGTAGCTCGTATGGGCGCGGTAGTGTTCTCATACGACATGATTGGGCTCGGCGAGTCATTGCACCACGGCTGGGATCACGAGCACGAGCAAGCGATGACCTTGCAGACATGGAGCAGCATTCGAGCCATCGACTTCGTGCAATCCTTGGACGACGTGGACGACGAGCGTATTGGAGTAACTGGATGTTCCGGCGGTGGAACTCAGACGTTCCTGCTGACGGCTGTCGACGACCGAGTCACGGTGTCGGTGCCGGGTGGTGATGGTCTCGGCACATTTCTTCGGCGGCTGCCACTGTGAGAGTGGCATGCCGATCCACAAGACCACCGAGTTGGAAACCAACAACGCTGAAATCGCCGCCCTCGCCGCCCCTCGTCCCCTCATGCTGATCTCGGTCGGTGGCGACTGGACTAAGAACACACCTCTCGTCGAGTACCCGTACATCCGCAATGTCTACGGCTTGTACGGTGAGCCGTCACGAGTTGAGAACGTTCACTATCCAGGCCGCAAACACGGCTATCAGTATTTAAAGCGGCAGGCGATGTATCCGTTCATGGTCAAGCACCTTGGACTCGACTCAAAGGGCATCTTCAACACAGATACTGAAGTCTACGACGAAACGGGAACGACTATCGAAACGCCCGCGCAGATGTATGTGTTCGATGAGTCCCAGCCCTATCCAGCGTCCGGGCTAAGACCGGGCGCCTCGGTGCCGCTCTAGATTCGCGCGGAGACTCTTTGAGTTTTCGATGCTACCCGCACACACGTTCGTAGAGTGCCAGCATCCGCGGCAGGCACTTTTCTAGACTGTAGTGTTCCTCGATCAGTTGCCGGCCGGCAACGCCCAAGGGCTGATGAGCCGCCTGGTCGTCCAGCACCCGATGGACGGCGCGAGCCAATCCGTCCACGTCGAAGAAGTCAACCAGTAACCCGTGCTCTTCGTGCCGGATCATCTCCCGCACCGGTGCGGTGTCGGAAGCGACGACAGTCGCACCGCAGGCCAAAGCGTTCATCAAGGACCACGAGAGTACGAACGGAATCGTCAGGTAGACATGTACGTCGGACAACGACAATAGTCTAGCTAGTTGCTGGGGCGGAATGCGGCCGACAAACTTGATACGCGAGAGGTCGTAGTCGGCCTGGTCCAAAACCCACTGCTTGAACGTCTTGCCGTCGGTGAAGCGGAGGTCGCCGCCATAGGCAACGCGGTCCTCCCCGACCACGATAAAGACGACATCTGAGCGGTCTTTGCAGAGTTGTCCGGCACTCTTCATGAAGATGTCGAATCCTCGCATCGATTCCATTCCGCGGCTGACGTAGGTCACGACTTTGTAACCCGCGGGAATCGTCCAGTCACCAATGCGGCGCTCGTCGATTTGTTGTGGATGCCAGAGAGACGTGTCGACCCCGTCGAAAATCGTGGCCACCTTGTCCTGAAAACGTGCCGGCAACTGGCTCCGCTGCCACTCTGTTGGTGAATAGCCTGCGTCGCAGTTCTCCAAATCCAAGAGCAACATGGCATTGCGCGCTCTGGCCCGGAGCGCGTGCAGCGGAGCGGTCGGAGGAAGGTCTTGTCGAAAGTCGAAGTCGGAGTGTTTAGTGCGATAGAAGTACTCGAAGTAGTTGACGATCGGGCAAGTCGTAGAGTTCTCTCAGGAACAGTGTCGAGGCGAAGCCCGAATGGCCAACGATCAGGTCAGGCTGCAAGGCTGGTTCGGCGGCAAGGGCTTCATAGAGCCGCGTGCGAATGCCACATTTGATTTTCGAAGGTACGACCGCAGAAGTGTGTCTGTTCGGTGGCGCCTCCTTGTTTCTGGTATTGCAGCAGCCTGATACCTGCCACCTGACCAGCCGGCCCGCTCGGAAACAAACGAGCATTGAAATCCGTGCTGTTCGATCAAGTACTTAGCGATGTGGCCGAACTGTGCCGGAAACGACTGGTGGACGAAGAGAACATGCATGGTCTGAACACTAA
Source organism: Pirellulaceae bacterium (assembly GCA_965223305.1). GTDB lineage: Bacteria > Planctomycetota > Planctomycetia > Pirellulales > Pirellulaceae > CBDCWT01. Next base: position 52,044 of record CBDCWT010000015.1, read on the forward strand.
CGACGGTCTCGTGCGATGGCTGCTAGAGCACGGTCGACGGCGGCACTCAGCGGCCGAAGTTCGATTCCGTGCTGTACGAGCTTCTCCGTCGACAGGACACAACTACTGCGCTCTGCCGTAGTCACTTCACGAAGTTCGCTTGCCGAGATTCGTTCAAAGTGATGACTGGGATCAACAAGCTCTCTATATCGAAGCATCAGCTGGTAAGGTGAACTTGTACCCGGATTGACGATGTGAAAGAGACGCCGGTAGCTCGTTGGTGAATCAGTTCCTTGGCGGCCAGTACGAAGTCAGGTAGATAGGTAAAGGAGTTCTCTGCGTCCCAAGACTTGCGTGTAACGCACCAGCTTTCCGAACAGCGACCGGGGGTGCAGTGAATCGTCGAAGGGCATTCGCGGCCGCAGGATGAGTACCGGAAATTCCTGCAGCACCTGG